>JBGSTW010000013.1:0-94581 GCA_041753595.1 Bacteroidia bacterium
AGGGCCGACTGGTATTCGCCTTCCTGTAGGTACTTCTCTGCAAGTTGTTCTTCCGCATTGGGTTGAGCGACGAGGTTGAAGCAGAAAAAAGCAAGCAGAAATCCGGTGAGAAAATATTTCATAGACGTATAAACGAAAACAGGGGCTTTCAGGCCGGGCATTTTCGGGTGTTTTTGTGGAAATGAGGTAAAACTTTTCATCCAGTTGAAAGCATGCAACAATGCAGCCAAATCTCGTCAGGTAATGGGAGCTAAAATGGGTAATTTTCAGCAGATCAGAGGCATGAATATGGCAGGAATCCAACTTCGTTTAGCTTTGCTCGGCGTATTTGCCGCTTTAACCCTTGCTGCACAGGCGCAGGAGGAGCCCGTACCTGCGGCAGCCCCACAGGTAATAAGCCAGAAGTCGGTTTTGCTCCGGACAGGCATCGACTCAGTGCTTAAGGCTACCGAAGTTACCGGCCCGGCGGAGTTTCCTAACCTGTACCGGGTGCCTTATTTCTACGAGAAAAAGGAACTCGACCGCCTCCGCACCCTGGAGCGCCAAGGCGACCTTCCTCAACTGGATAAGTACCTGACCGCCTACATCGAGAAATTTGGCATAGAAAATTTCACCCGCGACAACAACCTCCTCTGGCTGGCCGGAAGGGTAAAACAAGTGCAGGAGGATACCAGCAGGGCTTTGTTTTACTACGAATTAGCCGCGCTCCATAACAATACCGGCGAAATTCCCATCCTCGCATTTGACTCCCTTCGCAGCTACACCGAAAGCGAATGGCTGCCCGTGGACAAGTACTACGAACTGATCGAATACCGCCGGAGAATCAATCCGTTTTTGCCCTCTCGCAAATTCCTCTCCAGCATGGGGCCTGCCATCAACTCCGCCAGTGCCGACTACGCGCCTTTTATGCACCCTACTGACAGTGTGCTGATATTTACTTCCCGACGCGACACCTCAGGCACCAATCCCAAAGACATTCTTGACCCCTTTGAGAAGCCCAACGAGGACCTTTTTTACTCAGTCAAAGATTTCATCACCGGTAAATGGGAAAATGCCCGGCGGATGCCCAAAACTATCAACAGCCTGCTGAACGAAGGCTCTGCCTGCCTCGCACCCGATGGCAAAACCCTGTTTTTTACCCGATGCAACGACCCCGCCGGATACGGCGACTGCGATATCTTTCAGGCTACCTACGACCCTGCCGCTGATTCGTGGACAGAAATCCGCAACCTGGGCTCAAAGGTCAACAGCAATTATTGGGACTCTCAGCCCAATATTTCGGCAGATGGCACCACCCTCTTCTTTTCTTCTAACCGAAAAGGGGGCTTTGGCGGCAGCGACCTCTACTTCTGCACCCTGAAATCCTCAGGCCTCTGGGGCGAACCCCGTAACATAGGCCCTGTGATCAATACCGCCCGCGACGAGGTTACGCCGTTTTTCCATTCTATCAACAGTACCCTCTACTTTAGCTCCAGCGGTCACATGCAAAACTTCGGGAGCTTCGACATATTCAAATCGCGCTGGATGGGCGATGGCTGGGAGCTGGTGAAAAACGTGGGTCCCCTGGTCAATACCGACGGCAACCAGTACTATTTCTCCATTGACAGCGACGGCGAGACGATTTTTTACTCCAATTCGCGCAACCCCGAAGAAGACCATATCCGGCAGGATTTCGACCTCTTCTCCTTTCCCATGCCCATGGAAGCCCGGCCAGATGCGGTTGCCTCCCTCAGTGGGGTATTGCTCGACTCCATTTCCGGCAATCCCCTCACGGGCAATATCATGATCATTGACCTCGACAATGGCATTGAGGTGGCCCCGAAGCGCATCAATGGCCGGGGCTACTTTGAATTTGACCTGAAGGATAACAACCGTTATCAGATCATTGTGATGGGAAATAACTTCCTGACGATTAACCAGGAGCTGGTTATGAATGGCGATACAACCTTTAACATTCTGGCAAAAAGCCTGGAGGAGGGTAAGCCACTGGTGTTTGAATCCATGGAATTTGGCTCAAACAGCGACAAGCTCAAAATGCGCAGCAAGCCCAACCTCGACTACCTCGTGGGATTTTTGAAGCAGTATCCGATGTTTCGGCTCGTGATCGAGGGCCATACCGATTCGGATGGTAACCCCAAATACAACCTCGACCTTTCGCGCAGGCGGGCACAGGCAATCGCCAATTACATCGAATACAATGGCCAGTTTTCGGCTGAACGCATCAAATTCTTTGGCTACGGCGATACCCGCCCCCTGGTACCGAATGACTCTGAAGAAAATAAGCGTCAAAACCGAAGGGTAGAATTTCGCCTCGAATGGGACCCCACGTACAAGGGCGATGCGCCACTGCCCAGCTGGCAGGAGCTTCGTTTTCAAAAGAAAAAAACCGACATCGAGCTTGACGATGACCTCGCCCTGCCCGAAAATTTCGGTAAAGAATTTGAAGAACCCATGGACGATGAGCTCGACCTGGACGCAGAACTGAAGCAAATGGAAGTTCCTAAGCCAGTAAAACCATAATTTGCGCCCTGTTCCGTTGTAACCTTATGCCTTTATCCGAATTATTTTAGGGATGGATCCAATCAAAGCAAGTACCACCACCGCCCCGGCTCCCCTGCCTTTGCCTGAGGACCTCCTTACCCGCATGAAGGAGACCCCGCAAAATCCCCGTTACCACGCCGAGGGAAGTGTGTATGAGCACGTGATGATGGTGATGTCGGAGTTTGAAAAAAACATCGACGCCTATCAGCTATCGCCCGAGGACAGAGAAGTACTGTACTGGGCTGTGGTGATGCACGATGTAGGCAAACCTGTGGTTACCAAAAATGTGGGCGGCGAATGGAGGGCACAAGGACACGAACGTGCGGGGGTACCCATTGCCCGTCAAATTCTGCTTAACCAGGGAAACCTGTCCCAACATCAACGCCAGCGGGTATTGGAGCTCGTTCGTTACCACCACATACCGCTCACGCTAGGGCTGAAACAAGCGCCCATTGAGGATTATTATCGCTCAGCTATTGTTACGGATCTGCGGTTACTCGGAATTTTCGGAGCTTTTGATTTGCGGGGGCGTATTTGCGAAGACATCCCCAGAGTAGAGCGTATCATTCATCAGTTTCAACACGACATTGAACCAAAAATCCGCTACGATCTCGGCGACCATATAACCATAAAAGAGGCTTACCAATCGGCTCCTCACAACAAAAAAAATGCGCTCTGGGCCGCGTGGAACGAGCACAAATTCAACCGAATATCGAAACTTTTGCCCGCTGCAGCACCTCTTAGCAGGCCCAATTACCAGTGTGCCATTACCCTTGGCGGCCCGGGAATTGACTGGAACGAATGGAAAAACGAATACTTCCCCGACCGCCAGCATTTTGACCTCAGTATGCCGGGCTTTCCTAAGATGCCCGTAGAGGAACAGTTTCGCATGCTGCGCAATTTTCTTTCGGTTTTCGGGCTAACCTCCCGCAAAAAACTCGTACTCACCGGCGATTTTCTAACCGATGAATACCGCCGCACAGTCATCGACTATATCCGCGACACGGGCGGAGAAATAGAGTACTTCGTAATTGAAAAGGCACCCGAAGGTATCGCCGATCCTTATACATGGCCTCAAACGGGCATTCTCCACCCCTGGGAGGCCCACCGCATCACCTATTGCTGATTCGGATTCAGGCCAATACAGCTGAGTCTATGTTTGCTGCTTAATATCCGACTGAAAGTACTCAGTTGGGGCGATAACTCTTTACCAGCTGCTGAAAGCGTGCCGACTCCCGGTAGGGGTTAAAGGCCGGATCGGCAAGGTCGAGGGGCGGGAACTTATTCTTGAGTGCATCTTCCAGCAACACATACATATTGTCTTCCTGGTGGTTGCGGGCATAGAGTTTGGAAAGGAGGCCAAGGTACATCGGATTCCGGGGCTCAAGCTTTGCGGCGTATTGTACGTCCTGGAGCGCCTCTTCCATCTTTCCTGCCAGGTTGCGCACAAAGCCCCTTTGGTACCAGGCCTCTGCCAGCAGCGGATCGCGCTCAATGGCCTTGGTAAAGTCATTTTCGGCCTGGCTGTACATGGCAGCTTTCCTGCCAAAATTTCCCCTTTCAAGGTAAGCAGGTGCGTAGTTACGGTCTATTTCCACTGCTTTGTTGAAGTCGGCGAGTGCCTCGGCAATTTTGTCAAGCGAAGCATATACCTGTCCGCGCAGGGTAAGGGCCTCAGCCGAGCGGGGCTGTGCCGAAAGTGATTTATTTAGCTCGGTAAGTGCTGATACTGCATCACGGGGGTTTTTGACAAAAGTCAGCCTAGCCTTAGCGGCAATCAGGCGGGGTTCGTTGGGGTATGACCGCTCAGCCAGGTCGAGAGACTCGGTGGCGAGGTCCCATTGGCGGAGCTTAATGTGGAGCAATGCTTTATCAATGGCGGGATTTACGTTGCGGGCATCCAGGCGAATGGCTTTGCTGAGGTCCTGAAAAGCCTCTTCATACCTTCCGGTTTTCCCCAACCAGTCGGCCCTTTGAATCAGGTATATATAGGCTTCGGGCTTACGAGCCTGTGCCTTTTGCAACTCATTGAGGGCCAATTCCACATCTCCCTTCAGGTAAATACACCGGGCACGCAGGGCATAAGCCGGGGCATCTCCGGGTCTTTGTTCAATGGCTTTGGCTATATCTGGCAAGGCGAGATCGACCTTTCCATCTTCCATTTTCAATCTGGCCCTGAGCAACAAGGCTTCGTACAGTTGTGGATCGAGCCGCAGCGCCTCTGCTGTTTCCCGGTCAGCTTGTACCAGATTGCCCACGTGTTGGTACAGCTCGCCTTTGCGCAAGTGGGTAATAGCCAACCCGGGATTGAGCGCAGATGCTTTGGCATAATTAGCCAGTGCTTCGGAGGTAAGGCCGATGCGGGCGTAAATGGCCCCACGAATGACATGTAATCCAGCCTCCTGCGGGAAAAGTCCGATGCTGGCAGAAACAACTTCGAGGGCACGGTCTGGTTCCTGGTGGTCGAGGTAAAAGTTAACGAGGGTTTCGCATGCCAGGGTTGACTGCGGGTGCTTTTTCACTTCTGCTTTGAGCTCTTCTTCTGCCTCAGCATTTTTGCCCATTCGCCCGAGCAGTATACCCCTGAGGAGATGCGTGCGGTCGGAACCAGGATGGTAGTGCAGCATTTCGTCCAGGTCGTTGAGCGCTTCGGGGTACTTGCCCATGCTCTGAAGTATTTCTGACCTTGCGATCAGGCCCTTATCCCAACCCGGAAGTATGCGTATTGCCTCGTTGAGGTCGGCAAGGGCATCGTTGGTTCGGCCAAGCATACGTAGGAAAAAAGCCCTCCTGAAGTAAATTTCGGCATCACCGGAGAGGGCAATGTCTTTAGAATAGGCACCAAAAGCCTCTTCCCATTCCCCCTGAGTGGCGGATATTTCTCCTTCAAAAACTTTGGCTCCAGGCAGGTTGGGGTTGAGTCTGAGGGCGGCCTGGGCATCTTCACGGGCACCTGCTTCATTGCCGGTTTTCAGCTTCGCCAGTGCCCTTTCGAGGTAAGCATCGGCATAGTTGGGGGTAATGCCGATGGAGGTATTGTAATCACTGATGGCCTTATTGTACTCACCCAAACGCGCATAAACTTTGCCCCTGGTAACATATACCGGCGAAAGATTGGGAGCCTGATTGAGTACACGGGAGTAGTCGGCAAGTGCTTTACCCAATGCGTCCATGTCTTCATACACCACCGCCCTGCCGATAAGCGCATCATAAAAACCGGGATCAAGTTTGAGGCTCTGGGAATAGTCCTCAATGGCGCGCTGAAAAAAGTGTGTCTTGGCGAGGAGATTAGCCCTACGCATAAAAGTTTGCGGATCGTCTGGGTGATCCTGAATTTCGAGGTTTAGGGGTTCGAGGGCTTCCTCTATCCTTCCGGTACGCACATAAGCATCGATGAGCTTGCTACGCACTTCCTGGCTTATGTTTGGGCTGGAAGCGTCAATTCGCTCAAGGTAGGCTATGGCCCCTTCCAGATCTCCATTTTGCTGGCGCATATTTGCCAAGGACCAACAGGCGATGTTTTCAACTGAAGCAGACACCACATCCGAATTGGTGAGCAACTCATCGGCATCGATGGTCAGGCTTTGGGTTTTTTCGCCCATAAGCTCAGCTTCTCCATAAACCCCGTGGCTGAAAAAATTGAGAATCAACTGCTCCCGACCATCCGGACTTACATTCCACTCTCCCCAAACCACCAGGTCAGACCGGCAAAAATCTCCGGCGTTCGTGGCCTGGTCCAGCGAGGGAGGGCATGCGCCCGAGGATTGCAGTACAGTTTTCACTTCCAGCCCCAGTTTAAGCCTGAGGGACTCCATGCGGTCGTAGATCAACGACATGGAGTTGTTGTTGGCCGGCTCGCAACTTCCTGACTCATAAACGGGCAGGAGCAGCACATGGTAGAAGTTATCGTTTTCAGGAAAAGGACATCCTCCCCGATGAAAAATCTTGCTTACCGACTCAGGCACAAGCGAAGGGTAGGCTACTGCCAGCAGAATATAGGTGGCAGCCAAAGCCATGCCACCTACTGCCCATCTTCCCCAGCGGATATGGCGTGGCGGGCGATCGTCTAGCTTTTCGGGTTCTTTTCTTAAAGGCCGCTTTCTCTCCGCCTTAGGTTTGGCAGGAGGTTGGGGAGCTCCGGGCTTGGTGGCATCGGGCTTACGAATGCGCCCGGAGGCACGCAAGGGATTATCGCGGGGAGGAGCAGTATCAGTTAATGGAACGGGTGGCTTGTAAGCTACTTCAGGCGTTACTTTAAACTGCCATGCATCGCGACGGTCCTTTCGCACCCAGATTCCCCGCTTGGCCAGGGTTTGCTTTGCGTCGCGCCCCATCCATACCGGGAGCGAATCGTCGGGGTCGATTTCGGTTACAGAAAGCTCTACACTGCTGGTGCCTGCGGTATCCATAAATACCTTGAGCAGGTTTTCGCCTCTTAATAGTCCCTGATAAATTTCGATGGCTATCTGGGCCTGCACGCCTTTGTCGTCGAGCACCAGCACCAAAGGCACCCCTGCCTGAAGCAGGCTACGCACCAGCGACTCAGAGGGCAGACCTTCGAGGGTTACGAGCTTGAGTTTCGGAAAAGCGGCCAGGCCATCGGCAAGGGTATTTTCCGAAATCATTTTTATCCCATTCGCTGAAGGAAAAGGGATGGGATTGATTACGGCACTGTTTCCGCAAATATGTACCACCTCAGTTGTGGCTACCAGGTTGGCTTCATCCGAAAGATCAGGCAACATAGGCCCGCCGTTTTCTCCTGAGCACACCAATTTCCAGGCTCCTGCCTGTTCTCCTCTTTCAAGGTAGCTGGTGAGAGAGGTCCAATGCGGGGGTCTGTACCTGCGCACATCCTGGTCTTCACCGGGCAGAGAATATGTAATGAAAAAGATGGGAGACATTCGGAAGAATCATCCTGATTACGAGCAGCAGCAAAAAGACTTAAATTTAACGGATATTCATCCCTTTAATCACAGATGGTTTGCTCAGGGGAAAAATTAGGTCGTTGATTGGGATTATTGACCAAACGACTGGTAAATTCCCCTTCTTCTGGTACGATTCCAAATATGGCAGCTCCTATTCGTTTTCAAGCCTATTCCCCCGCTTTGAACATCATGATCCGGTTATTGCGTCGGGTACCAGGACCTGTGAACGAATTTCAGGAACGATTTTCGCTCGCAGCCAAGGCCCTCCATGACTTGCCCAATGTACTTCAGGATGAAAATGCTGCCCGGGAGGCCATTGGCTATTGGATAAAAATCAACCTGCCCGAACCTCCGCAAAATACCGCCTGGCTTAGCCTGAGGGGGCTTGAGCAGGCATTTAGGGAGGAGGAGAATTTCGTGTGGAAGCAGTTTTTCTACGAAGGAATTGAACCCGGACCGGACCCAAACCTGCCATCGCTTTCGCACATCCTGGCCCTTACACTCGACCGGCTGGTACTCTCCCACGGGGAGACCTTTTCCGCTACAACTGTGGACCCGGCCATGATCCTGACCCTCTTCCATTATCTTTTCGGGGAGTCAAATGCCGAAGAGGAGGCAACGCTGAGGCACTGGACAGATGCCGCTCCCGAGCACATGGAGCTTTTTGATGCGTCCTATACCTGGTTTGAAGCCCTTGAGCTTAACCCCGGAGAACGCGCACCCGAGGCACTGGAACTGTGGAGTGAAGGGGAGCCTGGTCAAAAATTTCAGCAACCGAAAAAAAGATTCCCGTTCAATCGATCCACCCTGCTTATCACCCTGAGCGGGGTAGTATTGCTACTCGCCGCCATATGGGGCTATGAATGGCTTAGGAATAAAAGGAAATCTGCTCCTGAAAAGACCTTCGCCCATCAAGTATGGAAATCTGAGGGAGGATTGCGAATCGTGCAGATTGATTCAACGATCACTGGCTGGCTGAGTCCCAACAGTACCCTGGAGCAAACAGCCGGCAAGGCTCAGCGGGTACTGATACTTAAAGGAGTGGCTGTATTTGACATCAAATCAACCGAACCCACAACCATCCAAACGCCCCGTGCACGGCTGGTTACTGCCCGTGGCCATTTCTCGGTCAACACCAAAAAGGAATTTGAGGTGCGACAGCTGGGGGATACCCTCCGCATTCTGACCACCAAAGAATCGTTGCTCCTGATTACCGGACAGGTAGCCCGGTTTGATGCCACTTCCGGAACCCTGGTTCGCACCTTTGCCCACGACAGCCTTATTCCTTAACCGGCCAATTATCGGAGTTCCAGCTAAATCCGGTTTCTTCTTTTCTGGAAAAAAGCATCCAGCGCAGCCCGTTGGTAATCACGAGATGGGGAGCGTGAAAAACCTCATTGTACCTCACCACCTGCATCACGGTAGCGTCGGTAAGGGGCACCTGTGGCTGTTTACATTCGATCAGCATCCAAGGCTTTGCCTGGCGGTCAAACACCACCAGATCGAAGCGCTTTTTTTGCCGGAAATAAGGGATGGCCTTTTCTACCCCGATCAGACCCGGCGCAATACCACGGTCCTCTACAAGATGAATCAGCACCTGTTGCCGCACCACTTCTTCGGGTGTCTCTATGATCCATTTGTTCCGGACCGGATCCCATATCCGCACTTTCCCTTCAGCTTCTGCTCTTTCAAGCACTCTGACGGGTATAGCCCAGGGAGCCGGTCCGGTCCATTCATCACTCATGCTTCAATACCCGGATAGCCTGGCTGCGATCGGCGGACTGAACCTGTAGCAGGTACACCCCGTCGGGCAGCGAGTGGATATCAACTTTCACAGAAGCCTTTGAAATCTGCTGAACCTTTTGCTCCCAAACAACCCTGCCCGTGAGGTCGAGCAGGCGAATGCTGAGTGGGGTAGTTTCCTGCAAATGTATATCGAGGGTGTACAATCCGTTTCCAGGGTTAGGAAAGAGGCTGATTTCCTCATCAGAAAAGGAATCCTGAATACCAGTTGAAACTCCGTTTACCTGTATGGTTTTGCTCGCCACGCCAAAGCAGGTACCTGCCACGGTAGCACTCAGGGTAACGAGGTAGGTGCCAGGAGCGGTGTAGGTATGCGTGGTGGAAAAGGAGGTGCTGGTGCTTCCGTCGCCAAAATCCCAGCTACGGTCGGTTGATCCCGGGGTAATGTCCACAAACTGAACATCGCCCGAAACAGACAGATCCACCAGTGAGTCGCTCACCCCAATGCCCGGAGATACCTGGCCAGCGGTAGTGACCGCATCCACAGCTACCCGGTTACACGAAGGATTGTAGGCAATTTTCCAGTCGTAGAAGTAGTAGTAATTGCTGGAGTTATCGGTGGCCCTGTTGATGCTGACCACACCGGGCACCTGGATCGGATAGGTGGTGCTGGCGGTCATTTTCAGGTTTGCAGAACCCGATGCGGCCAGTACATAGCCTGTACCGGCAGGCACATTGAAGCCGAGCTGCATTTTTACAACAGAGTCTTTTTGCAGGAAGACTGACTTGCTGGCAATGACCGACCCCTGGCTGTTCAAAAGCTGCACCACACGCAAACCGGCAAACCTGGCATAGAAAGTAACCGATTCGAGGGTGAAGCCCTGGATCGCATCAAATTCAAGGCCTGGCGCTATCTGGATACCGTAAGTATCGTTGGGGTTAGGCGCAAGTAATCCGGTACTTCCAACTTCTCCGCCTTCAGCATAAAAAATGCGGTTACCGTTAAGAGAAGGCGTTACATAAACTGGTCCTTTGCCCACAGAAGCACCCGCGGCCGGTACATCAAACCACTGAATAATGCCGGTGTTTCCGGTGAGGTTGGCGATCAGGCGTGCACGGTTATTTACACAAACGGTATCTCCTACGGCAGTAACGGCGGGTCCGGTTGCTACGGTAAAGTTGCGCACCAGTTTGTTGTCCAGCGGGCGGTCGTCCACCGTGCCGTTGGGCATTTTCACTTCGATGGTGAGGGTGTATGAGCCATTAGGAAGAGTAAGCGCCGAAAGCGGAATAGGCAGGATATTATTTTTGGGCAAGTTGCCTGTCCAGCTGATAGAGTCAACCACGCCTGTAGAGTACGTGTAGATAATTTTAGCCGAAGTCAGCACATTGTTCCCCTGGTTTTTGAGAATGAAGAAAGGGAAAACATTGTTGGTACATACCCTTGGATTCAGGTTGGCGATATCAGAGGCTACGGCGTCATTTTGTTGTTGCACAATCACTGGCTGGTTGCCCTGGGTAATCAGGTACTGGTAAGCAGCATACACGTTAATGATGCCCCGGCCATATTGGTTGTCCTCACCCGGAACCCCTAGGTCCACTGCGGTATTATACAAAGCGAGTTTGAGGGTAGTGCCAGAGAGGTTGGGGAAAGCTTCTTTGAGCAAAAGGATGGCACCGGTTACGTGAGGAGCCGCCATAGAGGTGCCGCTGAGCTGTCCGTAGGTATTGCCCGGAAGCGAGGAGCGCACGTTTACGCCCGGAGCAGAAACCTCAGGCTTGATACGCAGGGCTTGGTCAGTGGTGGCACAGAGGCTAGGGCCACGGCTGGAAAAGCTGGCAATCGGAAAATTAGCTGCTTGTGCATTCACCGCACCAATGCTGAATACATTCACCAGGTCGGTGTTAATAACTGCCGGAGAACCGATGGTAAGCGAGTCCGGGCCATTATTTCCTGCCGAGAACACGAGGGCAATACCCGCAGCTTCTACGGCATCGAATACCGCTTTGCGGCCATCGAAGCAGGAATTAGAACTGGCAGTGCTGCCCCATGAATTGTTGATTACATCGGGCATGTCGTTGCTGGTAGCTACGTTTCCATCCGGATTAATGGCCCACTGCATGGCCTGGGTAAGGCTGTATGCCGCGCATTTTCCTTCGAAATCAGTTACCCCCGTAGCGGCCATCCAAAGCGCATTGGGTGCTACGCCGATGGTGTCGTTGTTAGCGGTATTGAGACCCACCGAGGTTCCTGTGGTATGGGTGCCGTGTCCATCGCAATCCTGAGGGAAAGCACGGCCTCCGAGGTCAAACCAGGCTTGGCTGATAGGCACGAAATTTCCCCAAAAACTACGGGCAAGGGCAGGATGGGTTCCGTCAACACCGGTATCGATGGTCAGTGTTTTTCTCCCATAACCGCTATAGCCCAGCTTCCAGAGCTCCGGCGCGTGAATGGCTGTAAGGCCTACTTCGTGGCTGTTGGCTGCACTGGTTTTGGTAGGAGATGCCTGCTTCGTGGGGGTAAGTGCCCGCATCGGCTCGTTCCAGGAAATCATTTCTATTTCAGGACGAAGGCTGATTTGCTTAATGGCCTCATCGGTCATTTGCACCTCTACCACGTTGGTAATCCAGAGAGGAACAACCGAACCCGTCAATACGCCCGATTGCTGGCTCAATGCCGACAACAGCGGACCCTGGGTGCTGGCAGCTTTTTGCTGAAGCAAGTTAATGATCAGCGAAGACCTGCGGCTCAAGGGCACACCTTCATTTTCCCATTGGTACCCGAGCATACGGGCATCTACTTTGTCACTCAGGTAAATGCTTACTTCCTGGTAAGCGGTCGGCGTATCCTGCATCCGAAACCAAAGTAACGGATCGATTTTAGTCCCATCGTAATTGAGCGGCTGGGCATGCACAAGGCTAATTCCTGATAATAAGAGTATTACCAGGTTGCGATAAAGTTGATTTGGACTCAAGGTGTAATTCTTGGTAAATGAAAAATGAACGACATGCTATCAGTGAACAATCTGAATGAGGCTTGTTCCGGGCAAATTTCCGGAATTCCAGCGTAATGCATACACTCCATTGGCCACATCCCCTACCGACACGACCACATCGCCGTTTACATCGGTCATCTTAGCTGATTTCCATACCAACTTACCTGATAGGTCGTAGAGGTTGAGCGAAACCATTTGTTGGGTAATGCCGCTGAAATGGAGTTTCCAGCTTCCGTTGTTTGGGTTAGGATATACGGTAACGCTTGTTCCTGCTGAAGGGTCAGTAATGGAAGTAGGCCGCTCGCCTATTACTACTATTTTTTGCGTAGCTGCTCCACCGCAGCCTGCATTCCCCTGAGACTGCAACGTAGCGAGGTATGAACCGGCCACCTGGTATTGATAATTTACGACCTTGCTGGTGTCTGTCTGTCCATCGCCAAAACTCCATATCCGGCTCACGCTTCCGGGAGTTTGGTCGGTAAACTGGATAGATTGTCCCAAAGAGCGATTCATGAGGGTATCAGAAACTGCTATGGAAACCGCCAGGCCGCCAGGCCTTGCCCGGGCGATCACCCTGCGCCGAAGGCACGAAGGGTTAGAGGCAATTTTCCAGTCAAATATTCCCGGATAGGCACCTCCCGAAAGGGTAGAACCCGTAATGTTGATCACCCCCGGCTGCACCAAAGGATAATTTACGCCTGAAGAAACAGCCAGGAGATTGCCTGTGCCGCTGATCTCCAGCAGGTAGGTCTTCCGGGATTCGATGTCAAAATCCACGGGTAAAATTTGCTTACCAGCCTGAAGTACTTTCGAGGTGCTGTTAATGATTTGCCCGAGGGTATCTTTCAATACAATGAAGGCAAAACCTGCACCGGTGGCATAAACCGTAACCGATTCGAGGGTAAACCCCTGCAATGCTTCAAACCTGAGGGCACCCAATGCGGGAGACAAAGACCTGCCAATAGTATCGGCCAAACCCGCCCATACAGGTTCATATCCTTCTGCGTAAAAAGCAGTATCGGCCAGCAAAGGAGGGGTAAGAAACAGAGCGCCTTTTCCGAGCAATTGACCTCCGGTTGACCGGGAATACCAACGCACATCTCCGCTCAGCACCTGGGCCTGAAGCAGTGCGCGGGCGCCTTGGCAAGCCTCACCGGCTGTAACGGAGGGAATAGGACCGGTGGCAATAGTAAAGGTCGCTTCCCCATAGTTGTCGAGGGGGCGGTCGTCCGGCTGGTTATTTACTGAAATAATTTCTACCTGCATCCTGTAGGTGCCCGGCGAAAGCGAAGGGCCTGTAACTACCACGGGCTGTACCCCTCCGACGGGTATATTACCGGCCCAGGCGGTGGTATCCCAGTTTTGGCTATCGAAAGTGTAGCGGATAAGGGCGGTAGTCACAGGCAGGTTGCCCAGGTTTTTCATCACTACCACCGGAAGGGGATTGGGACTGCATACCTTTGCGGGCAGGTTCAGCACCTCTACAAATTCTACATTCCGGTCATTGACAGGAGGCACCGGTATATGGCCCTGGCTAACGAGGTATTGGAAAGCGGCGCCGAGGTTGATCAGGCCGCGGCCATAGTCGTTATCTTCACCTACAGGTCCGAGATCCGTGGCAGAAAAATAAAGAGCAAGCTTGATCTGTGTTCCGGTGAGGTAGGGGAAAGCCTCCTTTAACAACACAATGGCACCCGTTACGTGCGGAGAGGCCATGGAAGTGCCCGACAAATTGCCATAAGTTCCATTAGGCAAGCTCGAACGCACATTCACGCCTGGCGCCGACACCTCCGGCTTAATCAGCAGTGCTGCCGTATCCCCGCAAATGGAAGGCCCCCGGCTGGAAAAATTGGCGATTGGAATCGAGGCAACGCTGGCTGCAACAGCACCTACACAGAAGGTATTGACCAGATCGAGGTTGATATTTTTGGGAGGGGTAATGGTAGAGATGCCCGGACCACTATTGCCCGCAGAGAAAACCACCGCTATACCCGCCGTTTCGAGCGCAGTGAGCGTGCCTACATACAGGCTCTGGCATTCCGCCGAAAGTCCCCCGTTGAACCAGGAGTTGTTGATGGCATCTGGCATATCGTTGATGGTCCCAGGGTCATTGTCCGGGTCCAGCGCCCATTGAAACGAAGCGATCGTTTTGTCGGTTGTAGATCCGCCTCCACAGATGCCCTGGGCCGCAATCCACAAACCATTGAAAGCTACGCCGATGGTGTCGCGGGTGACGGGGTCGAGGCCCACCATGGTACCCACCGTATGGGTTCCGTGTCCGTCGCAGTCGTTAGGCGTGGTGCTGGTGCCGCTCGGATCGAACCATGACTGGGAGTCGCCTGCATATTTGCCGCGGTAGCGCGCTTTAAAAGCCGGATGCTCCGGATCAACCCCGGTATCCATGCTCATGGCGATGCGGGAGTAACCCGAATAACCCATTGCCCACAAGGCGGGAGCACCGATGGTTACCAGCCCGATTTCTTTGCCATTGGCCACGGTAATACCCTTGGGCATAGTTGGCTCGCGGTAATAGTCTTCGAGAAATACCGGGTGGTTAAGGTCCAGGGAAGCCACTTCCGGGTGAGCAGCTATTGTTCCAATGGAAGAGGCATTTACCTTCACAAAAACGGCATTCACAATCCAGAAAGGACGGATGGAATTAACTTCAACCCCCTCCTGTGCACGTAACCACTGCAGGAAATCGGGCTGGGTGGCCTCCGCTTTTGCCTGCAGGCGCGTAATCACCTGAAAAGCTCTCTCCTCCAGCGACGCCTGGCGAAGGGTAAGCTCCTGCTCCAGCGCCGGAAGATTCACCTGGTTCTGAAACAGAATGCAGATGTCGTAGGTAGCAGCTCCAGTCTGCATTTCGGCAGCCAGTTCGGGGGAGATCTGAGCCGCTAGCTGTGCATAGGCGGGCATTGCCCCTGCGCCCAGCAAGAGCCATGCGCCTAAGAGGTATTTTTTCATGCTAAAATAATCAAGGCGTAACGGTGATTCGCTGAACCGACCGCTGGCCATTCAGATAAAGGGTAATGGCGTAAAATCCGGCGGGCTGAGCAGAAAGGTCCAGTACAAATTTTCCTGATTTCCCGTTCAGTTCTCCTGCTTTGATCTGGCGACCGGAGAGGTCGGTAAGCAACCACTGGGCAGCAGCAGGATTTTCCCATTCGTAGCTTACTTCGAAATAGTCGTTGCCAACATTCGGCCTTACTTCCCATTTTCCTGGAAAAGCAAAAGCAGGATCGATGGCAGTAGGAAAGCCTTCAGCCACGATTTGCAGGGTGTCGGCATCACCACAACCGGTGCTACCTGTAGCAAACAAAGTAACGCGGTAGGTGCCAGGGAAGAGGAAGGTGTGATCCGGGTTTTGGGAAGTGCTGGTGGAGCCGTCGCCAAAATTCCAAAGCCAGGAAGTAGCTCCCTGCGACTGGTCGGTAAAGGTCACTACAGGGTTTGCCTGCAGGTTGATGGTGGTGGCGCTGGCAGCGATAGCAGCAGCTACGGTACCTGCTCCCACGGTGGCGGTAGCAGGCGTTCTTCCGCAAATACCTTCGTATTCAATTTCCCAGTCGTAGAAGAAATAGTAAAATTTGAGGGCAGAATTGTCGAGGTTGGAACCGATAATTTCCAGCACTCCGGGAATCACATACGGAAGTTGCAGGTTGGAGAAACTACGGTAAAGACCTCCCACACTGCCAGGGTTAAGGGCCAACTGCAGATTCTGACCAGCGGGTATGGTAAAATCCAGGTTAACCCTTGACTCACCAACAGGTACGTTTACAATTTTGGTTAACAATATCTGGCTGGATGCACTGCGCAAAACAATCACCTGAAGACCTGCTACATTGGCGTAAATCTTCACTGACTTCAGCAAAAATGATTGGTCTGCGCTGAAGATCATATAGTTGTTCAGGGTGTTTTCATAATTACCGAGGTCGCCGGTATTGCCCGATTTCCCGATATTCTGGGTTTGCACCTGGGCTGCATAGTAGGTCGTATTGGCAGCAAGTGCAGGGGTAAAGAGGCTCGCACCTGTGGATACAAGCGTTCCACCTGTCTGGTTGGTGTACCACTTTACCTTTCCGGTATCTACCGAAGCGGTAAGCAGGGCCTGGCTGCCAGCACATACCGTGGCATTGGTGGTAACCGGGGCTTTGTCTCCGGAAATGGTAAATGACTTCTGGATCTTGTTATTCAGGTAGAAGTAGTCATTCTGACCATTGACCGTAATGGCTTCTACCACTAAGGTGTATTGTCCGGGAGCCAACGTGGCATTCGGGAACAGAATAGGCTGGGTAAGTCCGGCGGGTAAGCCACCCGTCCAGTTGAAGGTATCGGGGGTACCTCCGTCGTAGGAGTACACCATTTTGAGAGAAGTAAGCGGCTGGGTACCCTGATTTTTGATGCTGATAAACGGCAAAATAGAAGAGGTACAGTTGAGGTCATTTATATTCAGCACCTCCAGTACGGCTACATCCACCTCCCGCGAAACAGTCACCGGGGTATTGCCTTTACTTACGAGGTAGTTGTAAGCGGCCAAGACATTGATCATGCCATTCCCGTAGTCATTGTCTTCGCCCGGAGTGCCGAGGTCATCAGCTGTGAGGAACAAGGCCATTTTTATTTCGCGACCCGTGAGGTACGGGAATGCCTCTTTGAGCAAAAGTACAGCACCCGTAGCGTGAGGAGACGCCATGGAGGTACCTGTGAGCAATTGATATCCGCCATTGGGGCCAGCTGAGCGCACATTTACGCCCGGGGCACTTACCTCCGGCTTGATGGTGAGCGTTCCGACAGGTGCGGGGCAAAGCGAAGGTCCCCGGCTGGAGCCGGGGTCAACGGGGTAATTGTTGTTGTTGCCATTGACCATGGCCACACAAAAAACATTGACGGTGTCAACGTTTATATTTTTGGGAGAAGTGATGGTGGATACACCGGGGCCATCATTTCCTGCGGCAAAAACCACAGCAACGCCTGCGGCTTCCAGGGCCACAAGGGCATCGCGGGTGGTAGAAGTACATTCCTGTCCGCCGGTTCCGCTGTTCCATGAATTGTTGATGGCATCGGGAATATCGTCGGTGGTGTTCGAGTTGTTGTCGGGGTTCAGGGCAAATTGAAAAGAAGCAACGGTGCTTACATTGCCACAACCGATCGCTGGAGCCGCCATCCACAATCCACCCGGGGCTACCCCGATGGTGTCTCTGGTAGCAGGATTGAGTCCCATGATCGTACCGGTCACGTGCGAGCCGTGGTTAGAACTGGGATCACAATCGGCAGGAAATGTGGTTCCGTTGTTGCTGTACCATGCCTGGCTGCCGGGTTTAAAATTTCCGAGGTAGCCCGCCTTGAGCGCGGGGTGCGTGCCTTGTACGCCTGAGTCGATGATATAGGCTACCCGTCCGTATCCGGTATATCCGAGCTTCCACATTTCAGGGGCATGGATGGCGGTATGCCCGTTTTCGTGGCCATTGGCTGAGGCGATGCTTGCCGTAGCTGCGGTGGTCATGTCCAGCTCCATCGGTGCCTCCCAATCGATCCATTCTATATCCGTACGGTTGCTCAGAGCCGCGATGGCATCGTGATTGGCGCGCAATACGACCGCATTTACAATCCAGATTGGCTGAACTGAATAGGGCTCAACGCCCGAAATCGTTTGAATGAAACTCAACAGCGGGCCCTGGGTGCTGGCGGCTTTGGCCTGCAGGGTTTGTACAACCACCCGTCCGCGGGTTTCCAGCGAAGCATTTGAGCGACGGAGGCTGAGCTCCAGGCTGTAAATATCTACCTTATCGGTAAGCGATACCACAATCTGCTGAAAGGCCTCGGGGTCCTGGGCCATGCGCATGAGCAAATCGGTGCTTACCCTTGTACCATCTAATATAGGTTGTGCTGTGCTTATCAATGGAAGCCAAAACACCAACAAAGCAAGGTTGCGTAAAACCTGTTTCATGAAAGGTAATTGATAATGATCAGAAAGGGGGAAGAGTTGAATTCGAAAGATAAAACAAGCCCGGCAAAAATTCACCCGATTTCGTGGCATAGGCCCCGCAATATCCATCAACGGTTATAGGTTGGCTTTTCCAGGTTCCTGTCGTAATTTTCAAAATAAACCATATACAGCCCCATGAACCCTCTACAACCCATGCTACCGCCTGACAGCCTTCAGGAAAAAGTGATTATCGTTACCGGCGGCGGCTCCGGCCTTGGCCGTTCGATGACGCAGTATTTTTTGAAACTGGGCGCCAAAGTGGTGATCTCCAGCCGCAGCGAAGAGCGCCTCCAGAAAACCACCGCTATCCTGAAAGAGGAAACCGGCGGCGAGGTGAGCTATTTTCCCTGCGATGTAAAGAGCTATGAAAATGTAGAAGCACTCCTGGCATTTACCGTTGAAAAATACGGCCGGGTAGATGTGCTCGTCAATAATGCCGCAGGCAACTTTGTATCCCCAACCGAAAAACTCAGCAACCGGGCCTTCGATTCTGTGGTGGACATTGTGCTCAAAGGCAGCTACAATTGCTCGCTGGCCGTGGGTAAATATTGGATTGAAAAGGAAATAAAGGGCGTGATACTCAGCATTGTGACCACCTACGCCTGGACCGGCTCTGCCTACGTGGTACCTTCGGCTTGTGCCAAAGCGGGGGTGCTTGCCCTCACCCGCAGCCTTGCCGTGGAGTGGGGCCGCAAATACGGCATCCGTTGCAACGCCATTGCTCCGGGTCCTTTTCCTACGCCCGGTGCCTGGGAGCGCCTTTTCCCCAAAGAGCTACAGCAAGTACTGGGCATGAACCCCATTGACCGGGTACCCCTGGGCCGTGTAGGCGAACACCCCGAACTGGCGAACCTCGCAGCCTACCTCGTATCCGACTATTCGGCATACGTCAATGGCGAGGTCGTTACCATCGATGGCGGTGAGTGGATCAGCGGTGCCGGTGAGTTTTCTTTCCTCGACAAAGTGCCCGATCAGATGTGGGACATGTTCATCGCTATGGGCAAAAAAGTAAAAACCTAATTGAGGATAAGGGAATAAGTATCAGACAAAGCGGCTTTTTCTCTGCGTTCTCTGCGATGCCACTGCGTTCTTTGCGTGAACCCACTCCCTACAAAGTGTGATTAAACGCAGAGGGCGCAAAGGTTTCGCAAAGGGCTTTTTCTCTGCGTTCTCTGCGTGAAACTACGCCCAAGACAAAGCGGCTTTTCTCTGCGTTCTCTGCGATACCTCAGCGTTCTTTGCGTGAAACTACGCCCCTACAAAGTGTGATTAAACGCAAAGGCCTTTGAAAGAAATCCATCCATTTTTCAATAAATTGATTCCCAAACCAACCCTAACAATGAATCACCTCTTCAAAACTGGATTACTCCTGGCCGCAACCGCCGCCATGCTTTTCGCCTGCAATACCTCCGCGCCAAAGCCCGATGCCGCTGCCCTGGCCCAAGCCGAAGCGCAGATAGCCGCCACCCTCGATTCATTCAACGTTGCAGCCGCCGATGCTGACTTCGACCGCTACTTCGATTTCTATACCGAAGACGGCATTTTTACCGGGACCGACGCCACCGAACGCTGGGACAAAGCCCGGTTCATGGTGTGGGCAAAGCCCTTCTTCGACAAAGGCGCTGCCTGGAATTTTACCTCCGTGGAGCGCCATATCTACCTCGACCCCAACGGCGAAATTGCCTGGTTTGACGAATTGCTCAATACCCAGATGAAAATCTGCCGCGGCTCAGGCGTGATGGTGAAGCGCGGCGACGACTGGAAGGTGCAGCAATACATCCTTTCCATGACGGTGCCCAACAGCCAATTAGATGCCGTTTTGCCGCTCAAAGCTGCAGAAGAAGATTCGCTGATGGAGATTTTGACGAAAAAATAAACCTGTGACAACCGCTGTATGACCGCCGAAATCCTGCTTCGCTACCTACACTTTATCAGCATTTTCGCTATTGTCGGCGCCCTCCTTGCCGAGCACCTGCTGCTGAAACCCCGCCTTACCCGATTGGCGATCACTCAACTCACCCGCATCGATGCGATATATGGCATCGCGGCAGTAGTATTGCTGGCGGCGGGCTTTACGCTATGGCTGGGAGGCGTAGGCAAACCCTCATTTTTTTATACCAAAAACTGGGTGTTTCACGTCAAACTTGGCTTGTTCGTGGTGCTGGGACTGCTGTCCATTTACCCCTCCGTATTTTTTATGAAAAACCGCAAAGGAGACCCGGAGGAGGAAATCGAAATTCCGGCGATGGTATTCTGGATGTTGCGACTGGAGCTGTTGATCCTGCTGATTATCCCTTTGTTGGCGGGGCTCATGGCCAAAGGGGTGGGATTTTTCGGATAAAAAACCGCTCAGGCATCCGCATCCTGGGGCCGGGTTTTCAGCACTATTTTCTTTTTGTTTCCCGTACCTACCTGAGTCGCGGCCTGCTTATTGGCCAGCGATTCGGCGAGCTTGGCGCGTTTTTCAGCTTCGGCTTCCGGGGTCATGGTGGCAAATTCGAAGTTCAGGGCTTCCCGCTCAAAATGGCTATAGTCGTATTCGGGCGTCATGGTCAGGCACTCGGTGGGGCAAACGGTGGTGCAGAGCCCGCAAAAGCAGCACTTGGCAAGGTCGATGTCGAAAGTGGCCAGTTCGAGCCTTTTTTTGCTGCCGTCGGAAGTAGTGCCGAGGTCGTCCACCGCCTTGAATCCGTCGATGTCGATGCAGTCCACGGGGCAAATGCGCGCGCATTTATCGCATACAATGCAATCGTCCTCTTCGAGGTGTAGCTGATAGCGGCCATTGACAGGCGTAGGCACCGTTTCGCGAGGGTACTGAACCGTAACCGGACCATCGGGACGGTCAAAATAGCCCGCCGCCTGGATGCCCAGTTGATTTCGCCGGGTACCCGCCCGCCCAAAATGCCTGCCGGTAAGGAGCAAGCCGCCCACGAGGGTCTGCCAGGTCTGGAGGAATTCGCGTAGCATGGTCAAAGGTACTGGTTTTCGACTTTCCGCGACTGTGGGGATTTATTTTTCAAAACAGTTCCTTCGCTTGCATACATTTCCCGGCAGCTTCCACTCCGCTCAGGATTTGTCTTCGAGCACCTTGCGGATGGCTTCCATGTGGCTGGTAAACTGGCCGATGTCGCGCACCAGCTGGGCCATGTAGTCGGCGTTCAGGGCTTTTGTTTCCAGGAAAATGCGGCAGATTTCCTCCCACCTGTTTTTTTCTTTTTCTGAAAAACGGTCCATCATCCGCTTGAATGCCAGCATATTGGCCTCTGCCCCACTGGCCAGGGTTTGCGATTCGGCTTCGTAGTGGCCCATGATGAGGACATCCAGCTCGGTATCGTTCATCACGGGCGACACCTTTTCGGCGAGGCGACCCATGTTGCGGTAAGAGCCCTGCAGGCGGAAAGGCGGTTCACGGCGATAAGCCTCTGCCTGCGCAGCGGAGGAAATGTAGTTTTGGTTTACCTTCAGCACCACCTCGCGCACCACCAGCAGCTTTTTCAGCACCGACACGGCGTCGTTCAACTCGTCGGGAGAGAAATTGCTGGAAAACTCAGCACCGGCCAGATCCCCCGTTTCGGCGAGGCGATAGAGCGTGTAGAGGTCCTCCTGCGGGCGTGAAGCGAGCGAAGCCAGCACCGGATTGCTGGTGAGGGCATTTTCGATATAGCTCAACCGGAAAGCTGATTCATTGCCACCGAGCATGTCGCCGAGGTTGTAGATATCTGCCCGGTTGGCGAGCATGTCGGGTATCGTAAACCGCTCGCCCGACTCGGTATAGGGGTTTCCCGCCATCACGATTGCCAGCCGCCTCCCGCGAAAATCATAAGTGCGGCTTTTGCCTTTGTACACGCCTTCTACCTTGCGCTGGGCATCGCAGAGGGAGATGAATTTTTGTAAAAATTCGGGGTGGGTATGCTGGATGTCGTCGAGGTAGATCATCACGTTGTCGCCCATCTCAAAAGCGAGGTTGAGCTTTTCCAGCTCCTCGCGGGCAGCGGCGTTGGTAGCAGCACCAGGGTCGAGCGAGGTTACCTGATGACCCAGCGAAGGGCCGTTTATTTTCATAAAAATCAACCCCAGCCGCTGCGCTACATACTCCACCAGGGTCGTTTTGCCGTAGCCTGGCGGGGATATCAGAAGCAGCATGCCCGAACGGTCGTTGCGCGATTGCTCGTCGGCTGTGCCGATTTGCTTGGCAAGGTTGGCCCCGATCATCGGTAGGTAGACCTCGTTGATCAGGCGGTTGCGCACAAATCCACTCATGGGCCGCGGCCGGAAATCGTCGAGGCGGATCTGGGCGGTAAATGCCTGCACCAGCCGGGTTTTGAGCGAAGTAAACGTGCGGAAAAGCGGTGCCAGCTCGAGGTCGAAGTGGCGCATTTTCCCCGAAAAACCGTGATAATCGAGCGCATAGCTGCCCTGTTCGATCAGCTTGTGCTCCCCGCGCATACCGGGTATGACTTCTTCGCTCGAAGCGGCATGCACCGATTTCTCCTTCCAATCGTCGATATACATCAGCCCGGCAACCTCAGCGGCTGCATGGTAGGGGTCGGCGATACCTTCTTTGGCCAGGTAGGAGCGCACCCAGCCGAGCATGAGCCGATACCTCTCCACCGAATGATTTTCGAGGGCGGTTACCTGCGCCTGAAAAGCGGTGGCTGCCTTTATTTTTTTCAGAAAAACAAAAAATCCCTTAAACATCGTACCGGCCAGCTTGCTGATGGGCAGGTCGGCAGATCGGGAGCTGATATCCATCAGGAAATCAACCGCCGCGGCAGCCTCTTGTGGGTCGCCCCAACCTGCTGCGGCAAACGCGGCAACCTTCTCCTGCAATTCTGCCTTAATTTCCGCTGCCCAGGCCGCGCCGATATCCAGCTTGCGCACCGCATCGGCCGCTTCGAGCCGGGCTTTCCACACGGGCAATTCTTCAGCGCTCAGTCCTGCAAACAAAAACAACCGCCCCAGGGTGCGTACCGAAGGCGCATAGGCCAGCAGGCCCAGGCCCGATTTCAAGCGGAGTAAGCCCTCCACGATCAAGGTGGCGTCGTGGTCGTGCACGCCTTTCACGTATCCTTCCTGAAACCGGTCGGCCATGAAGGTGCGCACCTGCTCGCCCGTGTCGCCCAGCGGATCAAATGCCGGGGTTTCCAGCAGCTTATAGGCGAGGTATTCGGCGCGGTAAACGGCGGTATTTTCGGAGGGAAGCGATTGGCTCCAAACGGGACGGGTGGCATCCAGTTCGGGGTCGTTGATGGGTTCGAAAAAGCGGGTGCCCGTAAGGTGGTAAGACAGCTGGTCGTGCTGCAACGCCACGGTAGCTTCGAGGGGGTGCTGCTGCACCGAAAAGCGGTGATTGCCCAGTTTCAGCACATGGGCCTGGTCCTCAAATATCTCTTTCCGGTCGCGGAGCTGGCGTACGGCTTCTTCGCGGAGGCCCTGCAGGCGGCTCATCAACTCGGTGGCACGGGTGGGGTCGTTGAGGCTTTGGAGTTGGGTGGCGAGGTCGCGCACCTTCACCGCCATGAGGTCGGCAGCAAAGTAGGCGTTTATTTCGTCGGGGCTTTCCATGCGGGCGAGGCGCTGGCGGATGCCTTTCAGGATGCGGTCTCCGGCATCGGCGAGGGAAGCAGATTTACGGTTACGCTCCTCCACGAGGGACACGCGCCGGGCTTCGAAGGTCTGCACTACTTCTTCGCGCTTGAGGGCAAGGTCGGTGGCAAATTCTTCAAAATCAGCAAATTTCCCATCCAGCTCCTCCAGTTGCACGGTGAGGCGGGTGAGGTATTCGTCGCATTTTTCGGGCGAGTCGCTGAGCTCAAAGTAGTTGGAGATCGACTGCGAAAAGAGCCGGAGCTGCGCGTGAAATTCGGCCGAGGCCTCGGCTTTGCGCAGGTCTTTGCGGCGGTTGCGAAGGGCGCTGCGAATGGCGTTTATTTCGGAGAAAAGAACCGAGATACGGTCAATGATGGCCGTGGTTTGGGTAGCGTCTTCGATGGGCAGGCTGCCCACGGTTTCGATCAGCAATTCGAGCTGACGGGCGGCTTCGTCGAGCAGCTTTTCTACCTTATTGGCTTCGGCTACCTTGGTTACGGCTTCAGCTTCTTTGCGGAGGCGGGCGGCGGTTTCCTGGTATGGCTGCAGGGCTTCGGCTTTCAGCAAAAAAGCCACACAGTCACGGGCCAGGGCCAGCGATTGCGCGCCGATGCGGTTTTCCCAGTCAGAAAGGGCTTCGAGGTCGGCGTAGCGCAGATCCCGCAGAGTAATCACTTCTCCTTTCAGCCCCCGCAAATCGCTGAGGTAACCGACAAATTCCTGCACTTGGCGGGCACCGTGGCGGCGTACTTTGTCGAGCAGGGTCGTAGCTTTTTCTGCAAATGTACCCACCGAATCGCGGGCCAGGGCCTGCAGACGGCGCACTTTTTCAAATTCATCTATGGCGGCGGAAGCGGCAGCTTTTACCCCCGTGACCGGCACCGAAAGCTCAAAAGCTTCTTTATTTTTCAGCCAATAATACCCGTCGAGGATATCGCCTGCTTTTTTGGATACATCGAGGTAGAGGCTGTTGTAGGGATCGGGTTTTTCGAGCAGGGTAAGCAGCTCGCGGCATTCGGCCAGGCCTTTCACGAGGTCTTTGTTGCCCACACGTGCCAGCCACGAATCGCTCACGGTATCGGCCGAGGCGGTATCGATGCCGTAAGGGGTCGTCCAGACCTGAATCGTGTGCCGCCTGCCGGGCTCGGCTTCGGCCCTGAAATAGCAGAGCTCCCCGCCCGGGAAAAGCGAAAATCCCTGGCAAACAATGGGCGTATCGGCCTGCTGGGCCACGAGGTTGTACGGAAAAAGGGTGTAGTCGCCCAGCTCGGGGTTGGTGAACACGTAGAGGAAATCTTCGCCGTTCGGGGAAGTAATCCTTTTTTCAAACTGAAGGCCGGGGGGTATTTTTTCAAACACCTTGTAACCGCCCGTTTGGAGGTAAAAACCGCTGGGGAAAATAAGCCCCTGGTTGTCGGGCAGGAGTACGCAGGCCCCTTGCAGTGCATCGATCCGCACGGCGGTAGCCAGTTTTTCGTTCACCACGATGTAGCGAAAGTCGCGTTCCTGGTAGGGTTTTACCTTGAGTACGATGAGGTTTCCTACAAAAGCGTAGTAGATCTCAGCGTCGTCCAGGGTCTGGTCGGGCTGGGTGACGGCTTCGGAGAAAATGCCTTTGCCGGTGTCGGTATTGTCCTCCACCTTCACGGTAAGGTCACCGCCGATGGTTTCTACAAAGATGTGGTCCTCAATGGAAATATGCGGGTGCTTGCCCTTGCGGTGCATGTCGCGGGTGGTGCGCTTCCACTGAAACTCGTGCTGATCGGGGAAACGAAACTCGTGGTCGAAGCGGTTGCCCTGGTAGTGGAGCTCGTTTTCGCGTACGGTCCACTTAAAGGTGCGGATGTCGGAGATGGTTTTCCCGGTCTGAAAAACCATGAACAGGTTGGGGCCAATGACCGCAAATTTCGAGAAGACCGTTTCTCGGTAGTATTTGTAGAGGTTGTTAAAATCTTCGAGAAAACGAGCGTCTTCGATCATCTCCAGCGAAAGCGGCTTAAAGCTGAAGTCGCTGGTTTCGAATTGAAAAACGCTGAATACGTCGGCCAGTTTTACTTCTGTCCGCAACCCGATGTGCACATTGTAGCCAAACAAGAGCGTGTCTCCGATCGCGGCCATGTCGCGGGGGAGGCAATTGTTGTCGGTGGTGACATGGTTCGTGGCGGCCAGCTTGGGTTCGCGTGCGCCGAAAATTTCTTTCCGGGCGGCGTTCAGCTGGTCCATACGGCTGCGCAGGTCCTGGGCCTGGGTGTCCAGGCGTTGTTTCAGGATGTCGTAAGCGCCCGTATCGAGCGCCACGTTTTCAGGTTGTGACATGGCCAAAGGAAGTTTTCAGGGATCAGGAAATGCCCGCCTGGTCGGCTGTTTTGTCGCTGATACCGAGAGATTCGACCACGCCCATGAGCTGCTGCAGCACCCCGCGCTGCGACTTATCGTTGGTCTGCGCCATCATTTTCAGGATCAGCGCCGACATCGAGAGGTTTTTGAGGTCGTCGGTCGATACCTTAAACTGGGCAATAAACTCGCGCAATTTTCCCGTAAACTGGTTGTCGGAGCCGTCGCCAATCAGCTGGTTTTTGAGGCCATTGAGGGTGGAGCTGTGCTCAAAGAGGTTATCGACGTATTTGGCACTGACGACCGAACGGGTGATGCGGTCGAAGAACTCCTGCTCACCCCCGATGATGTCGATGTTGGCAGATTTGAGGGCTTCGGCGATGACCATGGCCTGGGAAGCGGCCACGTCCTTCTGCACGTTGATGCGGGCGAGCTCGACCACTTTCTGCATGTCGAGGCGGAGCTTAAACTCCTCGTGGTCTTTGCCCACGCCGTCGAGCTGCTTCATGGCTTCGGCTTTGGCCTGTACGCCTTTGGCATCGGCTACGGCTTTGAGCTCGATAACGGTAGCTTCGCTGCGGCCCATTTTTTCTACGGCAGAGGCTTTCACTTCCGTTACTTCGGCTTCTACCTTGCCTTGTTCCGATTTCAGGGCGTTTTCGGTTTGTCCGAGGCGCTGGTTGGCATCGGCCTGGGCTTCGCCTTTGAGCTGTATGCCCTGGGCTTCGGCTTCGGCTTTCATGCGCAGCACATTGGCTTCCGCAAAACCTTCTTTTTCCTTGGCATGGGCCTTGGCTTCGAGCACGCGGGCTTCGGCTAGTCCGAGGGCGGCATGTTCTTCGGCCACGGCATCGGCCATTATTTTTTTGGCTTCGGCGTCCTTGTCCACGGCTTCGCGCTCGGCGGTAGCCACGATCAGGCGGGTTTGAGATTCGAGCTGGGCAGCTTCTTTTTGGGCTTCAGCGCCTTTTATTTTCACCACCAATTGCTCCTGAGCCTTTTGCTCGGCGGCGAGGATAGCTACCTTTTTGGAGCGCTCGGCCTCGGCAAAAGCAGAGGTATCTTTTATTTTTTCCTGCTCTTCTACCACGGCACGCTCCACCACCACGCGGTCGCGGATCACGTCCTGGATATTTTTCTTTTCCTCCTCCACGGCCTTTTCTTTGCCGATCTGCGCAATGGCCACGATGCGTTCGCGGTCGGTAGATTCGAGCTGGCGGTCGCGCTCCACTTTTTCGCTTTCTACGGCCAAGGTGCGCTCTTTGCTCTTCTGGGCCACGATCACGTCGCGGGTTTTATTCTGCTCTTCGATGTCGATCTCCCGCTCGCGGGCGATGCGGGCGCGCTCGGATTTGGTCAGCTCTTCCTGCTGCACCCGCTTGATTTCGGCTTCTTCGCGTGCTTTTACCGAGGCAACCTCCCGCTTCTGGATTTCTTCTTTTTCTGAAAGCTGGCGATTCAGCTCCAGAATGGCTTCCTGGGCTTCTACGTCCTGGCGCTTGATTTCCTTTTCCTTGTTGCGCTGAATTTTGTTGGCGAGGGTAATCTGGTGGCTGGTCAGCTCGCGGATTTTCTTGATACCCTCGGCGTCGAGGATGTTGTTTTCGTTGAGGAAGTCGATGGGGGTTTGCTCCAGGAAGTCGATGGCGCAGTCGTCGAGTACGTAGCCGTTGAGGTCGCGGCCGATGAGGTTCATGATTTCTTCGCGGAATTTTTCGCGGGCGTTGTACAGCTCCACAAAATCAAACTTCTTGCCCACGGTTTTGAGGGCTTCGGAGAACTTGGCTTCGAACAGGAGATTGAGCAGCTCGTGGTCGGAGGCACGGGCACAGCCGATGGTTTGGGCTACCTTCTTCACGTCGTCCACCGTGGGATTTACCCGCACAAAAAATACCACCTTGATGTCGGCCCGGAGGTTGTCTTTACAAATAAGGCCCTCTTTGCCTTCGCGGGAAATCATCACCTGCTTCAGGGATATCTCCATGGTTTCGGCATTGTGCAGGAGCGGGATGACCCACATACCTTCAAAAGCGACTCGGGTATTGCCGTAGCCGGTGCGCACCAGGGCTTTTCCCTGGGTTACTTTTCGGTAAAAAAGGGAGATCAACGTCACGTAGCCAAAAATGGCCACCAGTACAATGACGCCGAAAATGATCCCAATGTTGAGTAGGAGGTTGTTCATGGGAGGGAAGAAAAATGGTTTATTCAGAGATTATTCAAAAGGTGAAACCAGATAAATGTCTTTTTCCGGGTCAAATTCAACGATGAGTGCCTGGGTGCCTTTTTCCAGGGCAATATCGCCTTCAGCGGCGGCATTGAGCTGAAAATGGCCTTCGTCGGTTTGTAAACTGATGCTGCCCATGCGGCCCGGAGAGATTCGGGTAACGACCTCGCCTATTTTCCCCACCAGCTCTTTCTTTTCTTTACCGCCCGCATTCATTTTCGCAAACATGCCCTTGAAAGGACTGGTAAATACCTTGGTGAGAAACAGGCCGATGAGGAGATTGGGAATCAGCCAGATCAGGAAAAACAAAGCCAAAGCACCCCCTATCAGCCGCTCGCCGATGAGCGAACCCGCCCACAGAAAAAAGGTGAAAAAGGTGAAAAATACCATGAAGGGTACTTTTCCAAGGTTGAAAAACGCGAGGGTTTCGAGTAAAAATCCCCCACCGGCGCCATCGCCATCGTGCATGTCGCCATCGTGGCTGAGGTCGGCATCGTGGCTGAGGTCCGCGTCGTGGTCGGTGTGTATGTCGAGAAAATTGAGGTCGAGGGCCCCAAGAAATACCGTGACCCAGTACACCAGCACCAGCAGGAGGAGCAGGGTGTAAAAGATATGTACCGGAGAAAATGCAAGTCGAAACAGTTCAGCCATATTCAAAATATTACGACATGCCCATACACTACTGATCTATCCTGCCAGCTTATCGCTTTCAAGGTATTCACAGTAAAAAAGCAGATTTTACCCGAAGGTTGAAACAGGGAACAGGAATTTAATCAGTATAATTTTCTTCCCCGCTTGCTAACACTTCAGTCTATGCCTGGGCAATACACAGCGCGGCTCCGTCACTTTTAAAAGAACTATTGACCTTCTACTCCTATTTATCCAGCAGCGTGTTCGCGCCTTCCGGCATCGCTAAGCCCTGAAAGTGATCGGTAAGGCCATAGAAAATGGCGAGCATCAGCAAAAAACCTATTCCAAGCAGGGCCATAGATTGCTGCGTTACGGAAAGGCCGAGCAGGGAGTGCTTCATTTTTTTGTGGTGAATAGAAGCCACGTGCGCGAAAAATGCCATAATCGCCAATCCGTAATAGGGTACAAAAAAGAAATAAAGCGGAAAGGCATTCACCCCCGCTGCACCGAAGTAGAGGTTGGTATCGAGCTGAAAAAGATAACGCCCGCTCATCACCGCTGAAAGGTGAATAACCAGGAAAAATGCCAGGTATAGCCCCGACCAGCGATGGAGTTTTTCAAATCCGGATACCGCCTCTTTTTTTCCCTGAAAAAACAACCGCACTCCCGTCACAATTTGTACCCCGCAGGCAGCCAGCAGTACGGGCTCTACGAACCTGTTCCGGTATACCAGCCGGAGTTGATCCATTACCGCGAGGTGTAGTTCAGCGCCCCGGATGCTGAGGAAGTGATTAATGAGGTGCGCGCCGATGAAGAGGGTAAGCGTTAACCCGGAGTAATAGTGTATTTTTTTAAGGCTCATGACAGACGAAATTCAGCGCTAGAGGGGATATCAAGATTAATAGTACTTGCGGGATTATCAGGATTGTTTTCCGCGATTTTCAAAGGTTTAATCTCAGCATTTTTCGCAGACCACTTTCTTTTGGGTAGTACCCATGGCTTTGTTCCTTCCGCCAAAAGATGGGTAGTAGCACGCACGATTTGCTGGACGAATTGCTCCTGAGACTCACCCTGGACTAAAAACTATAGATCACTCCGCAGCTTACGAAAAATCCGGCGGCCCGCCACCCAGGCGGCAGCCCACGCACTCATAAATAGACCATCGCCTGCAGGCGCAGCAAAGCATGGGAAGGGGTACGGGTCAGCAGGCCGGGTTCCCGTTGGTGCTGGTATTCCAGGGTGAGCTTTGCATGGTGCCCGTCGATGTACCAGTTGACCCCGCCGCCCATCATGCGGCCGATCGGCTCCCGGTATGCGCGGTAGGCCTCCAGGTCGCGGTGAGTAAGATGGATATAGGCTTGCAGCCGTCCCCGGTCCGTGAAGGCAGGTAGCAAATAGCCCAGCTGCCCAAACAGGATGGTGCCCGTGCCGACACCACCCACGCCGCCGGTCCAGTTGGGACCCCAGTCGTGCCGCACCGCAGAACCGTAGGCGGTAATTGCCGCGCCGCCCGTTCCCAGCGGACTGTCATAAAACACATCCACCGCCAGCGAGGTGGGGTTGTAAAAAGTCAGTTGGCCTGCCTCATCACAGGAGGTCGCCCCGGCCACGTGGTGGAAGAATCCCACGCCGATATTGAAGACCTTCCGGGTGCCGAGGTAGCTTCCCGTAAAGTAGGGCAGCAGGTTGCTCTCCTGCTCCAGCAGCTGATAATTGACATAGCCCTGGTACACCTTACCTCCGCCGGGATTTTCAGGATTGCGGTAGATCACCCGGTCCGGAACGAGGATTTCTGTCCCGGTATCGTTGGGGGCTGTATGCTTGTCGTAGCCCCGGCTGGGGTTACTGATGGCTTCGTTGATTGCCAGGCGGTAATCCAGTCTCCCGAGCTTGCCCTTGGCAAAAAAGCCGAGGTGCCGGGCAAACTGGTCGGTGGTACCGATCGTGGGCCAATTGTGAATAGGCGCATCGAGGGTCAGCATATTGAGGGTACTCTGACTGGTGAGGCGGGAAATGCCGTTCCAGTAATGCAGGCCGCCTCCCAGGTCCAGCTTGCCCTTAAGCACGGCATACTGGACCCAAGCATCGTGGAGGAAGAGTTGACCGGACTGGCCGGGCTCTCCCACAGGACCATTGGCGCCCATGTTGTCCGGGCCGAGGTTGTTCAGCCCAAAATGCGTATTGATCAAAAAACGATCATTGATTTGCGCATACATCAGCACACGTGACCGCCGAAGCAGAAAATCCGTTTGCAGCTGATTCTGGTCGTCCTTTTGTGCCGTAGCCCAAACCTGGTGCCAGCTGATCAGGCGAAAGTACTTACTGCCGTTCTCGTTGAGCGGGACAGTCAATCCGCCGGTATAATCAGGAGAGCCCTGCCCCCGCAGGGGGGAGATCAGGGCTGCGAGCCCCGGTATCAGTAGAATAAAGAGAATATTCCGGCGCATAGGATCGAATTTTGTAAAAAAACGGGGCAGGAAGAGTGATTTACGATGAACTTACAGCTGCTATTTCGAAGCAGGAGATCCTGTAAAATAGGGCCTTTGACTCCGCCCGGCGCTCCCATCAGGTAAGGCAGGCAGGTGATTTTTATCACGGATAGCTATGACTTTGCTTACCTGATATCAGAAAGGCTGGATGCTCCTTTTTGAAATACTTGCCAGCGCCATACATCCGGGGGATTCATGGTTGACAGCGCCCGAACGTACAAAAAACTTCTTCTGAGCGAATCCTCGAAGCAGGCCAGCGAAATCCTTCTATCCCTCTCGCATCCCTGCCTCATGCGGTTCACGCTCCCTGATCTCTCATAAAATCCTTCATGGCGTACATCTTCACCCCTCAACAGTTGCTTTTCACCCCCTTGGTACTTAGCGGATTCGCTACTTTGGCATTCCGTTACTGAATCAACAGAATCCTCCCCAATACTTCTCATTCCCTTTATCTATGACACTTCCTCTTACTCCCATCCGCAATGGTTTCCTCGCGACCTTGCTCTTTGCCACGGCTGGTCTTTGCCAAACACGTGCCTTTGGACAAAGCCAATTGACGGCCATTGAAACAACTGAAACTATGACCATCGATGGACTGGGAAATGAGGCGATCTGGTCGGCAGCCACCTGGTATCCGATTGATCAGACCTGGATCGGAACACCGCCCTCCTCAACAGATTTTTTGGGCAAATTCAAGGTTGTCTGGGATCAAAACTTCCTCTATGTGCTCACAGAAATCACCGATGAAATATTGAGCGACGACCACCCCAATCCGCTAACCAATTGGTGGGACGACGACGGGATTGAGATCTTCCTCGACGAAAACTTCTCCAAAGGCAATCATCAATTCAACTACAATGCCTTTGCCTATCACGTGAGCACGTTCTATGATGTGGTGGATCTCGGAACTGACCAAAATCCGCATTTATACAACGACCATATCACCACGGTCCTGAGCAATTCCGGGACGGTATATACCTGGGAGTGCAGGATAAAAATATTCAACGACCAATTTGTCTATGGTGGCAACAACACGCCGGTGTCTCTAAACGCAAATAAAATCATGGGCTTCTCCATGGCCTACAATGACAATGACGCCGGCACTTCGCGCGAAAACTTCATGGGTTCCGGAGTCGTGCCCGGCACAGATAAGAATGTTGGCTACCTCACGGCAGATTATTTTCAGCAACTGACGCTCGTGGCTTCCGGTGCGTCGTCCATCTCTCCCGAAAATGCTTTGGCATTGGGGGTAAAGGTCTATCCCAACCCCGCATCTGACCGATTCACCCTCGACCTCGAACATCCGCGTTGGGAGAACCTCGGGCTCTTTTCGATCACCGGAAAGCAGGTGCTGAACCAGGAAATTCGTGGCTTGCAACAAGTACAGGTGAATGTGGCCGATTTTCCGCCGGGGATCTACCTCTTGAAGGTGAGCGGCGCGCAGATCGCCACAACCAAATTGCAGATAAAATAGCGGGCGCATTGCTCACAACCTGATTGCCGACCTGGCTTTTCGTCGGCGACTGAAGCTCGCCGGTACAGGTTAGTACGGGCGGGCTTCAGTCGCCCAGCGTGGGGGGCGGGCGGAAACAAATGTTTAGCGACGTATTCGACCATTGAAAATCCAGTCTTTTTATTTTAAAACGGAGGGCTAGCTCACCTTGAAGATCGCTATTGGGTGATACATGTTCCCGGAAAAGCGGGTGTTTGTTTATTTCACAGGAAGACGCCATGCCGCGAAGAATTAGGCGTTTGGGACGTGCGCTGTTGTTAAGGAAAAAGCCTTGTTTTTTCGCAGACCCCATTCATTCAGGCATGCTCCCTTCCGGTAAAGTCCCTCAATTTCCCGCCTTGATCCGCCGTTCTTTCACCTCGCGCCAGGTGGTGAGGATAAAGCCTTCTTCAGACAGAAAGGTGCGCAGGCGCGGGTCGAGCATGGCCAGCAAATCGCCCTGACGGGTGGGGCCGGAGTCGGAGATATGGGCAAAAACCTCTGTGGGGTCGGTGCAATGCATGATGACCATCGTGAGGCCGGGCTCCACCTCGCGCAGGGTTTCCATATAGTGATCGGCGGTAGCGCGCTGGAGTTTTTTGGGATTGGCAGCAATGGCAGGCGCAATCTCCCAGCCGTAGCTGAGGTTGTGCAGGTCGTCGAGCACGGGCAGGCCCGCCGCCCATACCTGCTCGCCCAGGGCGCGGATAGGCTCCAGGTCCATGGGGTTGGTACGCGAAACCAGCTTGCAATTTCCCGCCGGAAACATCACCGGGATGCCGGTTTCCATGCCCAGCTGCAGGTAGCGCATCAGAAAATCGGGCGTGGCAAAGAGGGTGCCCATGTGCGAATCGAGGTGGGTAGGCTCGAAACCCATGGCGCGGGCACGGGCAAGCTGGGCGCGGATTTCGGCATCCACTTCGTCGGCAGAGGCGTGTTGCACCACGGCTTCTATCGAGGGCCAAAGGGCACCTTCGGCATCGGTCAGGCCCGGAGCAGCGGGTTTGCCCGTGAGGGGACCCCAGCGGTAATCGGCCCATTCGGAGGTGAGGGTCAGGTGCAGGCCTGCGTCGAGGCCAGGGTTTTCTTTCAAGGCATGCACAAAACCGGGTGTCCAGGGGCAGGGCATCATCACACTCACAGAGGTGGCCACGCCTTGGGTAAGAGCCTGGAGTGCGCCCTCGTTCGAATCCCAAGACATGCCCGCATCGTCCACGTGCAGAATCAGCACCCTGGCACCGGCAGGAAATCCCAGCCGCTCGGCATAGGTAGGTTGGGCGAAAAGCCCGGCACAAATGGCCAGGAAACAAAGGAAGGAAAAGGCGTTTTTCATGGTTGGGGGGGTTTAAGCGAATATTCACAAAACCGCCACAAAAAACAATGCGTCCCGCCTGCTCCCGTACGGGTTGCCCGATATCACCCCAAATTCCCGATCTCTTTCAGCGGCAAAACGGTGATATTTTCTGCCAGCGCATACCGCTGCCCTCCGGGGTAGAGGACGTAGAGGTGCGCTAATTGGAGGTCGTCGATGGACTGGTGCATGGATTTGGTGAGCCGGGGCGCATCGAGGTATTTAAATTCGGCTCCCGTGGGTTTTCCTTTTTCGAACCAGAAAAGGTCGAGCTCCAGCCCGGCGTGCGATCCATAAAAATAGACCTCGTTTTCGCGCTTATTCAGTTGAGCAACGGTTTCTTCGAGCGCAAATCCCTCCCACGAGGCACCCAGCTTGGGGTGACTTCGGAGCGCCTGAAGGGTTTCGATGGATTGAAGCGCGTGGAAAATACCCGAGTCGCGGATATAGAGTTTGGGGCTTTTGACGAGGCGCTTGTTGGTATTGGTATGCCACGGCATCAGGAGCCGCACCATAAAGGTATCTTCGAGGATAGAAAGGTAATGCTTCACGGTTTTTTCGCTGATGCCAAACGACCGGCCCAATTCGGCATAGTTGAGGGTCTGCCCGTGGTAATGGCTCAGCATGAGCCAGAATCGGTACATCACCGGCGCAGGAATGCGGATACCCAGCGCTGCGAGGTCTTTTTCCAGAAACTTGGAGATGAAATTAGCACGCCAAAGCATGCTTTGCCCGTCCGTTTGCGCCAGAAAGGACCTCGGAAAACCGCCCCTGATCCACCGCGACTCCCAGTAGTCGGTTCCCGTTTCGGCCAGATTAAAACCTGTGAGGTAGTGGTAGCCAATGCGCCCGGCCAACGATTCGCCGCTTTGTTGCCGCAAACTGGAGGAAGCACTTCCCAGAATCAGGTAGCGCTGCGCAGGCTGGTTATCGACAAGGTAGCGCAACAGCGGAAACAGCTCGGGCATAAGCTGCACTTCGTCGATCATGATTAGCCCCCGGAGGCCCTCCAGCGTCAGTTGCGGGTTTTGGAGCGCCACGCGGTCCCGCGGATTTTCGAGGTCGAATTGGTGGTCCGGGGAAAAGGATTTCGCCAGGGTAGTTTTCCCTACCTGCCGTGGTCCCAAAATGGCCGTGATGGGAAAAACGCCCAACAGGGCCGAAACCGCGTCCTTGTCCTTTTTGCGTGCAATGGCTTCCACGGGGAGTACTTTGCCCGTAAATTACCATTTATCCTTGAAAATCCGGACTTTACCTCCGGATTTTCAAGGATCTTTTTTAGGAAATGCCCCTTTTAACCTACTTCGATAGGCGGTAAATAGCCGACACCTCTGCCTGAGCGTATTGCCTGGGCCATGCGTTGTCGTCGAAACTGTAGTTGTAGCTGCCCGCGATTCCGAGGTCTAGGTTTGGCACAATAGGCCAGCGTAATTCGAATCCACCTGTAAAATATCCCCGGTATGGATCTTGAGCTTTTCCCCAATATGTGGTTCTCCTTGCCGAAAATTTATCAAAAGTATAATACCGCCCTCCTCCAATTAACCAACTGGGCAAATAGCCGAGCGAAATACGGAACTGCCCCCGGTTATTTTCAGCAGCAGACAAGCGATAGGAGAGTTTTACAGGCGTTTGGAGGAAATAATCCAGCGAGGCTTGAGACTTTGGGCAGCCGGGAAGGTCGCCCAGCCAACCCGTATCACAGACATAGTTTTTCCCGGATTGCTTTTCTTTAAATGTGGAAAAAGTGGCACCAACCGAAACACCTAGCCTTCCCAATAACTGCGTCTCATAGCCCAGCGCCAGGCCATGTCCGAAGGTGAGAAGGTCCGAATTGCCCTTTGGATAATGGTAATAGGTGGTGGTAATGCCCAGGCTCAGAGATTGCTGGCCCCAAAGCGGGCTCAGTAGCATTCCAAGGAGTAAGAAGAAGATTAAGCGTCTCATTATGATGATGTTTATTTAGGAAGAAATAATAGAGAAGTAAGATTCAGACAGCGTCCATAAGACAACATACAATCGCTTATCGAACCATTTGATTTTACTGCCCTCCTTTCAAATTTTGAAACACGGTTTAAACCGTGAGGAGTGCCCGGGTCGAACCCATCCTGTGATTATCCATAGAGGTGAAAGCCTACTTCGATAGGCGGTAAATGGCCGACACCTCTGCCTGAGCGTATTGCGTGGGCCATTTTTTTTTCTGGAGCGAAAGAAAATAACTGCCTTCAAACCCCACGCTGAGCTTTCGTCCCAGCGGATGGCTAAACGCTACCCCGCCTGTCCAGTAATTAATGCGCCGATATCTGGGCGTAAGCCCGGACCAATGGGATTCATAATAATTGGGGTAGTGCTTGAACTTAGCCTTTAAAGCGATACCTTCTAAATTACTCGGCATATAACCAAGGAAAAGGCGGGTTTGCCAGTTCTCGTTTTTAAGTGAGGACAATCTATAAGTTAACCTGAGGGGTACCTGAAAACGATAGGAGTAGTACATTTCAGCCGTTGGGCAAGAGGGACCTGGGGGAGAAAAACCGCGATCACAGATGAGATTGCGACCGGTATATTTACCTTTAAAGGCATTGAAATTAGCTCCTACGGACATCCCAAACCGCCAGAAAAGCTTCGTGTCAAATGCCAGCGTCACGCCATGCCCGGCAGATAAGTAGTCAGCTCTTTCTTCGTGGGAGTAGATAGTCGTAATGCCCAGGCTCAGGGATTGCTGGCCCCAGGCCGAAAGGGTCAAAACCGCAAGCAGCAGGGTGAGGTAAAATGGTTTCATTAAGGATATGGTTAACTAATTATAGATTCAAGAATAGGGGATTATACACCCGGCATTTTTCTCAAAAAACCAAAACGCCCATTGCCTGATGTTAAGGTTGAGAATATAGGAATAATATCAGCGTATTCTCAGGTTTTTTTGTCAAACAAAATGACCAACCGTTAATCGCCCTGTTACCCGATAAGGTCCCAATCCCCCTGAGCCGTTTTTCTATTTCGGGGTGTTGCTTTATATGCTAAAATCACCCTTGCTTGCTTTTGGAAACGGAGAACGATAATTTGAAAGATATCCTCCGCCCATGAATTACCGCATCCTTACCCTCCTCTTCGTTATTAGCGGTTTGGCCCAGGGGCTGAAAGCCGATCCGCCGCGCAATATCGTGTATATCCTCGCCGACGACCACCGCTTCGATTTTATAGGCTTTAAGGGCAAAGTTCCCTGGCTGAAAATGCCCAACCTCGACCGCCTGGCGCGGGAAGGGGTGTATGCGCCCAATACCTACGTCACCACTTCGCTGTGTTCGCCAAGCCGGGCCTCGATCCTCACGGGGCTTTTTTTGGGGCGGGTATCAAACCCGCCGTTATTGAGTGGCACAGCACGCGGATTGGCAGGGCCAGCGATCCTTCGCAGTGGGTTCTATACCCACCTACTATTGGCGGCAGAATGCCCCTGAACTGCTTCGCGCTAAAATCGGGGGGATGCGTTTTTCTATAATCCGGGCACCCCTGACGGGGTTTTCGGAGTGGATGATTTTGGGGAGGATGCGCAGAATAGCTTTTTCAGGGCCGACCTGGCTTTTCGTCGGAGACTGAAGCTCGGCGGTACAGGTTAGTACACGCGAGGTTGGGGGCGGGCTTTTTTTTGGGAGCGGGTGTCAAACCCGCCGTTATTGAATGGCGCGTCACGTGGATTGGCAGGACTGGCGATCCTTCGCGGTGGGTTTGATACCCACCAACAACGATGGGGGGCAGATGATTTTGCTAGTAGCACCCCCCTGCAATTCCCCCTTTCGTCTTTTTTCCCTAGCTTCCCCTTTTCTCCGAAACCCCTGACTATCCGAAAACCGGAATGAACGCCCCTTACCCTGCCTCCGGCTGGTTTTTTCGCTGCTTGCTGCTCGCTTTGGCGGCTGGCGGGCTGCTCCCACGCGCGCAGGCACAAACCGACCGCACGCCCAACCGTGCGGGCTACGTGCTGCACATCCATAAAGCCGCAGGCACCTTCCACATCGACGGGCAGCTCGATGAGCCCGACTGGCTCAGCGCCGAGGTAGCGGGCGATTTTTGGCGGGTGCAGCCCATCGACACGGGCTACGCCACCACCACCACCGAGGTGCGCATGAGCTACGACGACCGCAACCTCTACTTCGGCATTGTCTGCCACGAGCGCGTGCCCGGCCCCAACATTATCGCTTCGCTGCGCCGCGATTTTGGATTCGGCGCCAACGACAATTTTCTCCTATTTATCGACACCTACAACGACCAAACGAACGGCTTCTCCTTCGGTGCCTCGGCAGGCGGTGCGCAGTGGGACGGCATCCAGTCCAACGGTGGCACGGTGGCCCTCGACTGGGACTGCAAGTGGACCTCGGCCGTGAAGCAGTACCCCGATTACTGGATCATCGAGATGCAGGTGCCCTTCCGCAACCTCCAGTTCAAGGAGGGGATCGATCAATGGGGCATCAACTTCAGCCGCATGGACGTGAAGGCGAACGAAAAGTCGAGCTGGGCGCCCGTGCCCCGGCAGTTTGCTACCGCCAACCTGGGTTTTGCGGGCACGCTGCAGTGGGATGCGCCGCCGCCCAAGTCCAAAGGCAATTTTTCGCTCATTCCCTATGTCACCGCGCGGAGTTCGCACGACTACGTGCTCGACGACCGCAAGCCGTTTACGTCCAACGCGGGCATCGACGCCAAGATAGCGGTGTCGCCCACGCTCAAGCTCGACCTCACCCTCAACCCCGATTTTTCGCAGGTGGACGTGGACGAGCAGCAAACCAACCTCGACCGCTTCGAGCTGTTTTTTCCGGAAAGGCGGCGTTTTTTCCTCGAAAACCAGGACGCATTCACGGGCTTCGGCAAAGACAACCTGCGTCCGTTTTTCTCGCGGCGCATCGGCCTCACCAGCCCCGTGCAGGCGGGCTTGCGCCTCAGCGGCAAAATCAACGAAACGGTGCGCATCGGCCTGCTCGATATGCAAACGGTTGCGAACGCGGTAGCTCCGGCAGCGAATTTCACGGTGGCTTCGATTCAAAAAAAGGTCTTCGCCCGGTCAAACATCGGGGTGTTTGTGGTGAACAAGCAGCTCACCGCGCCGGAATCGGCCAGCCCCGACAGCCTCAACCGCTACAACCGCGTGGTGGGCATCGACTACAACCTGGCCAGTGCCAACAGCCGCTGGACCGGGAAGTTCTTCGCGCATAAGTCGTTTACGCCCGCAGGCGAGGCGCAATCGATGGTAGCCTCCGCCAACCTCGCCTACAGCACCCCGCAGTGGCTGATCAGCGGTGCTTACGACCAGGTGGGCGCCAATTTTGTGGCGGAAACGGGTTTTTTTCGCCGCACGGGACTGCACCTTACCGAGGGATCGGTGGGCTACCGCTTTTATCCGCATTCTAAAACCGTCGTCAACCACGGCCCCACGGGCAGCGTGCAGTATATTTTTGATCCGGCCTTCAAAAAAACGGACCACCTCTGGCAGGCTTCCTACGCCCTGGTGATGCTCAACCGCAGCGAAATGAAGCTCACCTACAGCGCGCAGTTTATCCGGCTGCTCGCGCCTTTCGATCCTACGCGGTCGGTAGGTATTTTCCTCGAAGAAGGCACCGAGTATCAATGGAAAAGCCTGGCATTCAGTTATTTATCCGACGCCAGGAAGTTGTTCAATTACTCCTTCACCACGGGCTACGGCGGTTTTTACCACGGCAACCGCTTCAATGCCCAGGGCCAGGTAAACTTCCGCTTTCAGCCCTACGGCAGCATCGCCCTCAACGTGACGTACAACAACCTGCAGTTTCCGGAGCCGTACCCCGACGTCGATTTTTTCCTCATCGGCCCCAAACTCGACCTCACGCTTTCCACCAAACTGTTTTTTACCACGCAGGTCCAGTACAACGAGCAAATCAAAAACATGAACACCAATATCCGCCTGCAGTGGCGCTACAAGCCGGTTTCGGATCTGTTCATCGTGTACTCCGACAACTACCTGCCCCAACCCTGGAATGTGAAAAACCGGGCGCTGGTGGTGAAGCTGTCGTATTGGTTTAACTGAGGGGGAAAAGCTTTACCGCCCCTTGGCCATTTATTGGCTACCTTCCCTTTTTGCAGGTTATCGACCCCTTCAACATAACCAAACCTCCTGCCCGGTGGTTATGCATTTACTTTTCATCCAAAATCAACAAAATACCATGTCTGATATGCTCAAGCCCGGCGCGCTTCTCCCCGACTTCCAGGTGCCCGACCAAAACGGCAATCCCGTTTCGCTCCACGATTTTGCCGGAAAAAAACTCATCGTTTACTTCTACCCCGAAGACAATACGCCCACTTGCACCAAGGAGGCCTGCAACCTCCGCGACAACTACGAGTTGCTGCAAAACGAAGGGTTTACCCTTGTGGGCGTGAGTCCCGATTCGCCGGAGAAGCACACCAAATTCGCAAATAAATTTTCGCTGCCCTTCCCGCTGCTCGCCGATACCGAACACCTGCTTATCGATGCTTTTGGGGTTTGGGGAGAGAAAAAAATGTACGGCAATACCTACATGGGCCTCTACCGCACCACCTTCATTGCCGACGAAACGGGGGTGATTACCCACGTGATCGACAAGGTGAAATCGGCTGACCACACCAACCAGATCCTGGAGCTGGTAAAATTACCGACAGCTTAACCCGCTATTTTTGACATAATCGACAGGGAACCTTTTCATCCGGGTTCCCTTTCTTTATTTTAGCCATTCTTTAAAAAAATCACGCCCCCATGCGCATCAAAGCTATACACGTCCGCAAAGAAAGCCTGGAACTTACCCGGCCCTATTCCATCGCCTACAAAACCATTACCGAAGTAGAAAATATCCTCGTAATCGTTGAAACAGACGAAGGACGCGTGGGCCTCGGTACCTCCAACCCCAGCAAGCAGGTGGTAGGCAAGGACCTGAACGATACCTTTCAGGCGCTCGATCAGGTAATGCTGGCCCGGTTTATCGGTAAAGACACCCGCGAACTGGGCGGTTTGCTGGAAGAGCTTCGTCGCACCTACCCCGAAAATCCAGGCGCACGGGCCGCTTTGGACATGGCTTTCTACGACCTCTTTGCGCAGGGACTCGGCATGCCCCTTGTGCGCTTTTTTGGCCAATACTACGCCGGGCTGCCTACTTCGGTCACCATCGGCATTAAAAACGAAGAAGAAACCCTTGAAGAAGCCGCTGAATACATCGGCAAAGGGTTTAGGGCGTTGAAGGTGAAGCTGGGGCCGCAGGTAGAGCTGGAAATTGCCCGTATCCGCAAACTACGCGAAGTGTACGACCGCGACATCCTCCTGAGGGCGGATGCCAATCAGGCTTTCACGGTGCTGGAAACCAAGAAATTTCTGGCCGAAACGGCGGATGTTCACCTGGAGCTGCTGGAGCAGCCCCTGCCCGCCGCCGACTACAACGGCTGGCTGGAATTTAGCCCGGAAGAGCGGAACAAACTCGCTGCCGATGAATCGCTGGTCAACATCAACGATGCCATCCGAATGACGCAGCCGACGCCCCGCACCGGCATTTTCAATATCAAACTGATGAAAACAGGAGGCATTGCGCCCGCCCGGCACATAGCCGAAGTAGCCCGTGCCGCCGACGTAAACCTCATGTGGGGATGCAACGACGAGTCAGTCGTTGGCATTGCGGCGGCTTTGCACACAGCACTGGCCTATCCGCATACCCGCTTCCTGGACCTCGACGGCAGCTTTGACCTGGGCCGCGATTTTGCCAAGGGCGGCTTTGCCCTCCGCGACGGCCTGATGGTGCCGCTCGATAAACCCGGACTGGGCGTCGAACTTATCTGATAAAAAGGGTGGGGAGCCTTATTAGGCGGGGGAGAGCTCGAAACGGAACTGCTCAATGATCGGGTTTGCCAGCAATTTGCGGCAGGCGGCCTCTACCTGGTCAGAAGCGGCAGAAGCGTCGTCGGCCTCTACTTCGAGGTGAACCATTTTGCCAATGCGTACGTCACTGATCGCCTCAAAGCCCATGTTGTGCAGGCCGAGTTGGGTAGCTTTTCCCTGAGGATCAAGGATTTCGGGACGGGGAGAAATGTAAATGGCAGCGCGGAACTTCATGTTCGTTCAGGTAGGAGATTGGTCGGAAGTGGTTTTCAGCCAGATGTTTTCTGAGAAAGATAAAATCAGGTACCACAAAAATACACAGGGTACCGCTAGCATTTGGAACAAAACCAGCAAAAGCACAGACCCCCCGATCAGGAGGTAGCGAAAGCGGTTATTTTTCCAGGAAAAATCTTTGAACTTGAGGGCAATCAGTCGCACGTCCATCACCATGGCCACACAGCAGGCCAGCGTAATGAGGACCAAAGGCCCTATTTGCACCAGGAAAGCCGCAGCGGGCGTTTCGGAATAGCCATTGCTGATGAGCCACAGCGAAAGCACCAGCAGCGAAATGGCGGGAGTGGGTACCCCATAGAAATTATCCGATTGGCGGGTATCTAAATTGAACTTAGCCAGTCGCCAGCCCGAAAAAACCGGAATCAGCAGCCCGATCCACCACCAATGAGCGGTTTCGGTGCCTTGCAAAAACTGGCCTCCCGTTTCAGCGGTGAAGAGCATATGCGCCATAATCAGGCCCGGCACCAGCCCAAAGGAAACCATGTCGGCCAGCGAGTCGAGCTCCTTTCCCATCGGCGAGCTCACTTTCAGGGCACGCGCCACCAGCCCATCGCCAAAATCGAGCAGGAGGCTGATACCGATCAGGATCGCGACCTCCATTGGGCGGTCCTGCATGACAAATACCGTAGCCAACGCCCCGCAAAAGAGGTTGCCAAGGGTCATGAAATTGGGCAGATTCGATATCAGGCGGCGCATGCGCGCAAAGGTAGGGAATTACGGGATAAGCCAAAGCGGTGGTTTTTATTGAAAAAATGACAGCGCAGTTCTCAGTCACCCCCAGCTTTCCCGAAAGGAAAAGCCCCTAGTTCTTCCTTATTTTTTGAAAATAAATTTTTCCCTGCGCATCCTGCACCACCACCTGGTAAATGCCCGAAGCATAGCCCCGAAGGTCGAAAAAATGTAACGATTCCCCTTCGGTTACCTGCAGGCGTTGTCTGTCAACTACCCGCCCGGAGGGACCCAGCAACTGCCAGGTGAGCGTCTGTGCGGCCGGAGCGACAAACCACACGGAAATAAAATCATCGGCAGGCGACGGGTAGATCGGGCGCATCACCAGCGAGGCGGAGGAGTCGCTTACCCCCGGAAAAAGCTGGCTTTGGGGTATCAATTCGCGTGAAAAACGCTCCCCACTCCACGAAAGCGCGATCTGCGCTCCGCCGATGTACTCAAAATACACCAGCCGGATGCTGTGCTTTTGGCCGCCTTCGAGGTGAATTTTTCCTTCGCGCTCCGTCGGGCGGTGGGGCGCCCAGTCGTCTATCACCAACTGGTCGTCGAGGTACAACTGGCAGCCGTCATCTGCGAGGGTATAAAAGGTTACCTCCTCCGATTCGTACGGCAGAATGCTACCTTCCCAAACCACCATGAATTCGTTGCCCGAGATTTGTATGGGATCCGGAGAGCTTTCACCCCAATCAAAGGAAATCTGAGAATCTATGCGCCGAAAAACAGGACCGGTATCCGGCAGCGGATTGTTCCAGTTATTGGAGTAATAGGAGCCCGTTAGGCCCGTTCCGTTGGCGTAGAGCAAGGGAGAATACCAGGCTTCCACCTTCGACACGCCCCCGGGCAGCACATAGGTGCGCAGGGTTTCGCGACCCGCATTTTCCCAATTTCTGAAAATCAACCGCCCTTCGGGTTGCTCAACGGTGGCCACGGGTTCGATGGTCCGCTCCATGCCTTCCACCCCGGTTCCTTCCCACGGCGTAATCACATTGAGTCCGTCGATATTTACCGGAATACCGGTGGGATTGGTTTCTACCCGAAAGGTGCTGATGCGGGGCTTGATGTCGAGGTAAGCCGTTTGCTTGAGTCCTTCGGGATCGGTGGCAGTGAGGGACACGAGGTACCATACTTTTTCGGAAAGCTCCCCTACCCTTGGCACCACAAATGTACCCGATGAAATGCCGGAAACCGGCATCAGCCCCGGATGTGCATGCGCTTCGTGGTAAAAATCAATTTTCCAGGTAAGGGCCGAATCGGGCAAAGGGCCTGATTCGGGATCGGTGGCCGATCCTTCAAAATGCAGGGTATCGCCGCCGGCGTAGGTTGAAAATTCCAATGGCAGGGAGATTCGCGGTACCGGACGTCGGTTGGTCGTTACACTCAAAATAGCTGCCTGGCTGGTATCGGCTCCGAGGTCGTTCCACACCCGGCAGCGCACAAGGCTGCCATCGTCTTCTATTCCCACCGCCGGAAAATCAAATGCCGGATGGGTCGCACCGGCAACTTCCAGCCCGTTTACTTCCCACTGGTTCTGGAGCGGTGCAGCTCCCGATGCCTGAATAACAAAGCGGGTGGTTTCGCCGAGGGGAACCAGCACCGGTTGGGGCTGTACGGACACGTGCGGCGCGCCGGAGCCGGTATAGTTTATTTTCCACAAAGACCCTTCGTTGCTGCCGGTATTGTCCTGGTCAGAGCCATCTCCCAGTCCGCCTCTGGCGATGTAGTACAGGCTGCCATCCGGGCCAGTGAGTAGCAACAATAAGCGGTTGATGCCTGTGGCAAATACCTTCACAAATTGCCCGTTATCGGGATTGAGCACCCGGATAGAGCCGTTGCAGTAATCGCCAAAGAAGTATTTGCCCACATACTCCTGCGGAAACTGCCCCTGTGCGGGCTGATAGAAGCTACCTCCGACCACCGCGCAACCCATAACATGCGAGTAGGTATAAAAGGGATCCTGGTAAGCCACGGGCATGGGTTGACTGGTACGCTTTCCTTCAATGTTCTGCCAGCCATAGTGGGCGCCGGGGAGAATTTCGTTTACTTCTTCCCAGTCTTCGCGGCCCACATCGTTTACAAAAAGACGGCCCGTAACCGGATCTTTAGTCATGGTAAAGGGGTTGCGCAGCCCGCGGGCATAGATCGCCCGGTATTTTCCGGTTGTCTGGGTGTAAAAGGGATTGTCCTCCGGAATGGTTCCATCGGGGTTGAGGCGAAGCACTTTGCCATGGGTTTTGACGAGGTCGCCTGCGTAAGCACCGTAGGCCCCATCACCGGTGGCTACATAGAGTTTGCCATCGTTGCCAAATTGCATAGCACCGCCGTTGTGGATGCCTGCCGCCAGTGGGTCCATTTCAAAAAGCACGGTTTCACTGCCCGGAATGGCCAGGTCGCCGTTTATCTGAAAGCGGGAAAGACGGTTGAAGTGGGCGTTATTCGGCACTGTGTAATACACGTACAAGTAGCCATTTTGCTCAAAGCTGGGGTCCAACACGATGCCTTCGAGGCCGCGCTCGTTGAAGTCGTCCACAGCGATGCTGAGCATGGGAATTGTAACCAGCGAGTCATTTCGAAAGATGCGGACTTTGCCATTTTTCTCTGCAATCAATATCCTGCCATCCGGAGCCATCACCATCGCTGTGGGATTGAGCCCTGAAGCGAGCCTCGTTTCCGAAAATCCACTAAGTAAGTCTGCAGCCAAGGTTTTGGAAGGAAAAAGAGGTTGTGCTACCCCTATAAGAAACAGGGTTGCTACTCGTAAACAGGTTGCTCTCATAAAAAAAAACTGCTAAAAGCTTGACCCCAAAAATACCGCGTTATTCTAATTTTATTCTAATAAAAAACGCCTGCAAACACACGATTGATCACCTTTTGAAGTCTGAATCAGGCAAAAAACGAAAATACCCGAAGGACCTAACGGCCTCCGGGTAATTTTTATAAGTAAAAGCCATAAAACCGTTTATACCGCGGCGTAGGCTTTGCGCAGGTCGTCGAGGCGGGAAAGGTGCAGGTCGGCTTCTTTGTGCAAATGGGGGTCTTCCACAAGTTGCTTCACTTCCAGCGACTTGGCTACCATGTCGAGGTAGCGGCCTTCGTTGAATTCGTCCACCTCCTGCTGCACATACCAGCTAGCCTCTACGTGGTTGAGCAGGGTAAGGGCCCTTTCGAGCGGAAACCTGCCGGGCGTGCGTATTTCGAGGGCTTCCTGGTAGTAATGCAGGGCCTTCTTATGGTTATCTGAATGAACGGCAGCCGGGTATTTCGTCAGGGCATTGCCGAAGCTATTGCAGACCAGGGCGTATTCGTAGGGGTAATTTTCTTTGTCAAAAATGGTCAGGGCTTCGGTGAAAGCCGCTGAGGATACCGCCGCCCAAACACTCTTTTTCTTTACCTCATCGGGTATTTCGGAGTAAATGACCCCGAGCATGTGCTGGATTTCGGCAAAAACTTCGGGCGTTTGATCACGCGAGAACACCTTCAAGGCTTGCTGAAAAGCGTCTATTGCCGGACGGAAAAACTGCGCCTGGCCTTTTTTGGCCCAGGTGTAGAGCAGGGTACCTTTCCGGAACTGGGCATTGGCCAGCAGCTCACCGAGGCCCTCGTTGCCAAAAATTTCAATCGCCTGGTTCACGTAACCCAGCGACTCGGCAAAGCTTTCGGCATAGTTGGCGATCTGGGCAGCATCTACGAGCAGCAGACCGCGCTCCGCTTCGCGGTGATAGGTTTCCAGGTGCCCGAGCACTTCCCACAGGGTTTGTTTCAGTTCGGCCAGGAGCGCCTGGTCATAGGGCACCGCCAGTTTATTCATCCACACGGCACACAAGCCCTGCTTCAGTTCCATTTTCACCTGATCGTGAGGGGCATATTGCAACGCGCCCAGCAGGAGGTCCTCGGCATGGGCCACATGGCCTACATCCGATAGAAAAACGGCGTATTGCTTGGCGGAAAATGCTTTCCAGGCATCATCGGGCGCAGCTACCATGGCTTCGTGGTAGAAGTAGCGCACTTTTTCTCCGTCGAAATTGGCTTCCTCTGCCGCATAGTGCCGCACCACAGCCTGGTTGTGCATCAGGCGGTATTCTTCAAACTCCGAATACTCACTCGCCAATTCGTCGGGGTTGACCGGCATGCCGATGCGGATGCGGTCCATTACCTCCATTTCCTGGAGGAGGGCAGGGTCACCGGCGAGCCATTCCCAGGCTTTTTCGTTGTTTCCCAAAAAGAAAAAAACCAACCCCAGCAGCACCTCTGGTTTCGCTGGCAGGTATTCGGGCAAAATATAGGGGGTATGCCTGTTTTTCCAGTCGATTGACAAGGCTATTCCTTTCTTTTCAAAACGGAAATCGGGATCATCGCCAGCCACGAGGGCGGCTTCGTCCTTTACCGATACCAGTTCATTGAGGCGGTGTTCGCGGGCGATCCAGCTGTGGATGGTTTCATGATGATCGGCCGGTGCAACGATAAGCAGCATAAACGTAGAAGTTAAGGCGGGTTTCAGGAGAAAAATTTACCAGGAAATTTCCAGGGTATGGGTGCCTTCGGGGCAATGATAGCTCAGTACCCGATCGGTGTCGTCAAGGCCCTGGTCGAGCAGTACATCGTGCAGGGCTACGGAACGGTCGCCGTGCGGATTGCGGGTTTTGAGCATGTGAAGGGCTGTTTTGTGCGCATCGCGAAAGGCCATATCGTCCATCCGGGCCAGGCGCAGCACTTTGAGCGCTTCGTCAAAAGCCGTTAATACCTGCTGGATATCTCCAAAAAGAGGTGTTGCTACCTCAGCTGCAATCAACAGGTGTTGCTGCCGGAGGCTTACGGGGTGGGTGGCGGGTTGCGGTGCCGAAGGTTGCGGGTTGCCTACACGGATCGTTTTTTCCATAACATATGCCTTTTTTGATAAGGTAAGATACAGCTATCAGGCGGGAGTGGAGTGACCCGGTTGGGCTATTTCCTCCAAAATAAGCGCGGCTACCCGCCCGGCTGCCTCGGATACGACTTCCGAAAGCCCTACTTCCAGCCGGGTATTGGTGATGGAAATAAGGTAAACCGATACATCCTTGGGGTAATCGTTTTGCAGAATTTTGCGGGCGTAGGACAATGCCTGGTCCCACTTCAGGGAGTGAAGAAAAACCATGGGATCGTCCTGGATAGATGCTTCCACGGCTTCGGCAGGCAGTCGGTAAAGGGTGCCGTCGGGTTCGCCTGAATTTATCACGCCATCTACCAGCAGGATACGGGTATGGCCTTTTAGCTGAAACAATACCTCAAAAGCCGAGGTACCCATGTCGATCAAAGACACATGCTCGTGCTCACCCATCTGTGCCTGGAGCAGCTCAATGACCCTACAGCCTACCCCGTCGTCGCTGCGAACCGGGTTACCAAAACCCAAAATGGCTGTTTTTCCCATGATGCTGAAAAAAAGTCCGCCTCCCGAACAGGAGGCGGATGAAATAAAAACCTTAAGGGTTCAAAGTTTGAAACGGGAGATTTCCTCGCCCGATTTGCCGTCGTGGGCATGCACGGTACAAACGAGGCAGGAGTCAAATGACCTTGCCACCATGCCAACCTCCACCGGATCGTGTGGATCCTCGATTTCGGTGCCTTCGAGGGCAGCTTCAATCGGGCCGGAGTTGCCGGCTTCATCGTTAGGGCCTACATTCCAGGTAGTAGGAGCGACTACCTGGTAATTTTTGATCACGCCATTTTCGATTTCAATCCAGTGAGCGAGTGCCCCGCGGGCAGCTTCGGTGGCTCCCCATCCCTGGCCGTCTCTTTCTTCAGGCTTGATATAAAATTCGTCGTCGAGGCGAACCTGACCCAGCCAGTCGTTGATGAAGGTGTAGAGGCGCGGGGCTTCGTGCATACGTGCCAGAGCGCGGGTAAACACGCTGGGGCCTTTTTTGTCCATGATATCGAGGAACAAAGGATCCTGGATCTGATGGGAAAGGTTGGCCGGGTTGGCGTTCATGATTACCCGTGAAAGCGGCCCGGCTTCGGCGGCATAGCCCAGGTAGCGGGGGGCTTTTGACCAGGAGTATTTTCCGTTAAAATCTGTTTCGTTGAGGTTTTGAGAAGCCAACGGGGTTGGAAGAGGTTCTGACCAGGGATGAGCAGCGTTCACATCGGCGTACCAGGAGTGCTTTACGTGCTCGGTAATGTCGAGGTGATTGAGGTTAATGAACTCCTTGCCATCCCAGAAACCGCCGGGGCTGATAACGGCTGACTGGCGCGATTCCACGGTGGGGTGGTTGTAGAGGTCTTTGTGCAGGTAGGTACCGTAAGCCACAAATTTACCTACTCCCTGGCCGAAGGTATCGAGGCCAAACTCGAGGCTGGCGCGGATAAACAGGCCGAGGTCAGAGTTGCGCTGCGATTCGTTTTCGTCCACCCACTCCAGCATGTCTTCCCATGACTTGATCTGCATGTACCGGTCGATGGAGCAGCCGAGCCAAACGGATTCGAGCCAATCGTTGCGGAAGTGGTTCATGATGGCCGTGGCGCGGGTAATATCCTTGAGGGTCGGTGCGCACATCACGCCTCCGGGTACCATGTAGGATGAGTGCGGCCACTGGCCGCCAAACAAAGCATATACCTCCACCGGACGACCCGAGGCGGTTACCCCGCGCTGAAAGGAGGTACCCACGTAGGCCGAAAAGCGGCGCACCACTTCGTCGTAGAGGGGTTTGTTGGCAAATTTTTTATTCGCCATGTCGGTGGCGAAGATGGCATAAAACCAGCGGGGAATACTCTGGATCGTTTCTGTTGCCTGTCCAATGGCGCGGAGCAGCAGGGCATTGGGCGGAAGGGTTGTTTTCCAGGCCGTATCGAGGGCCGAAGAGGCGCAGTACAGGTGTGAGCCTCCACAGATCCCGCAGATACGCGGGGTAACAATCAGCCCCGACTGGGGGTCTTTACCGGCCATGATTTGCTCAAAACCACGAAACATCGCGGCTTGGGTGTGAGCACGGGTCACTACCCCGTTTTCCATATATACTTTCACATCCAGGTCGCCTTCTACACGACCAACGGGTGAAATATTTAGCTCTTTATAGGCTGACATAGTAATTGCTGTTGAAAAGGGGAAGGTTATTTGGAGGTCTCGAAGTGTTCTTTGTTGGCGCCAGCGATTTTCTCTACTGTGCCGAGCACTTTCTCAAAGCCCGCACGGGTGTAGTAGCCAAGGCGGGTATTGCCGGTGGGTACATCTTTTGGCAGGAATCCGAGATATTTCAGCGACTTGAATACGCTCCCTTTCACGAGGTCGTGGTGGGGGAAGCCCGGCTCTGTACAACCCAGGCAAGGGTGATTGGCGCGGGTTTTGGACGACTGGCGGTTCCAGAGAATACGGTTACAACTGGCGCGCGTCATGGGTCCACGACACCCTACTTCGTAAAAGAGGCATCCGCCACGCTTGCCAAAATGTCCGTCCACTTTTTCGGCAAAGCTGATGGCATTGGGGCAGCCGGTTTGCACGAAGTCGGTAAAGAAGGTTTTTGGTCGGTGGAAAGAATCGAGGAGCACATCTCCTACCCTGCCCGTGGCAATGGCTACCAGAATCTGGGTAATCCAGTCGGGGTGTGCCGGGCAACCGGGTATATTGATTACGGGCAAGCCGCCTTTGGATACATAATTTTCACCCAAAAATCCCCCCTTCTTGTCCTTATGAAACTGCATACCGGTTGACTCGCTTGGGTTTGGCGGAACGGCCGGAATGCCCCCCCCAGGTAGCGCAGTCGCCGATAGCCACCACAAAAGCAGCTTTTTTCGACAACTCCTGCACCCAGTCCTTCATGGGGCGGTCGCAGAAATAGTTCATCGTTCCGGTGCCGTGTGGCCCGTTAATGATAGAGCCCTCGTACACCAGGATATCCAGCTGGACCTTTTCCTTTTTGATGTCCTCCATAAGGTCGGCTACCTGATGGCCAATCTCAAGACCAATAGAGGGATGCCATAAAATATTGACACCGAAATCGGTGACCAATTCTACAACCGTAGGCTCTTCTGCATTGAGGAACGACATGGTATTCCCGCTGCATGCACCGCCTTGAAGCCAAAGCACATTTGCCATTTGATAAGGGTTGGGGTTGTGAAAAATAGCTACTGACGTATCTAATTAGCCAGTTAGGTAAATATATAGGTTTTTATTTATCCTGGAAATTATTTTCTAAATATTCTAGAAAAAAATATCTAATCCTAATATTCGGAGCAATTTACATGGGCAGTCCATCGGGGTAAGTCTGCACTTCCAGCACATATATTTCCTGTCCTTTGGGGGTAAGCAGGGGCAGCAACTGCTCCCACACCTGGTCGCGGAAATTTACCGGTAAATGGGCCGTACCCTTCAATAGCTGCTGATGCTGGAAGAAAATGGCCTGCAACCAGAGGTTATGGCTCAGGGTATCGAACATGCCCGGATAGGCCTCGCCTTTCAGCAAGCCTTTCTGCACGAAAAAATCGAGGCGGTAGCGGAGTTGGGTAGAAAATTTTTTAAAATAACTCTGTAACCGGGATTCTTTTTCGGGGAAAGCGCGGATGACTTCGGGGATATCGAGGAGGAAAAACCGATACTGCTGAAAAAACTGCTGCAGGCGGCTCAGCTGCAAGTCAAGGTCCATGAGGTTGGGATACACGAGGTATTCGCCCAGGATTGCCGCAAATTCGTCCTGTATAATATCGAGCACACCGGCCACGATCGCTTCTTTGTTGGTGTAATGGTAGGCGAGATTGCCCACACTGATACCCGACTCATCGGCAATTTGCTGGAGGCGCACATTGGCTATCCCCCGGTCATTAAATAAACGGATAGCAGATTCAAGGATGCGATTTTTGGTCGTTACAGACATTTCGACAAAAAAGTAGGGTAAAGGAATGAAATACGAGGCTCAGTTAGGCTCAGAAAGCAACTGGTCGGGGTCGATGCACAGGGTACCGCGCTGGTCCTTGGCGGCAAGCCTGCGCATGAGGCTGGCAGTGAGGTCGGCTTTGCGTTTGCAGGAAAAGGAAATTATCCGCCTTCTTAGAAATTGCATGGGCCGTTGATAATGGGCAAATACCAGCGATATTTCCCACTCTCCACGCACCCTGCGCAGAGATTCAATCACCGCAGAGTCTGTAAGCCAAACCCCATCCTGCAGGAAACCGAGGTCTCGCTCCTGACCAACCACGTCCAGTATGTGCAGGCCGTGGAGGGCATACAGCATTTGCTGGTAAACACGTTCGTCGATGTGGAATGAATGGGGCATAATCGGGTTTTAATTTAGAAATATTTTCCTAAAATTAAAGCATTCAATTGTGAGAATTCTGACCAGCCCATGTCGGAAAAGCAAGTGGACAGCAGCATCCAGGGAGATTTGCGGAAGGCTTCGAAATCATCGGCAGGGGATTGTAGTAAGCGTTGGCGGTATTGCCAGCTTTCGAGCTGATTCCAGCATATTTCGGCCAAAGCCTGGTGCTGCCCGGGCGAATATTCGGGGATAAACGCCCCACGCGATACATTGAACTGAAACATCATGCCTACCTGGGCAATCTGATTGAGTCGGTTTTCGCGGTGTGCGGCTGCAATCTGGGGGTAGCTGCGGAGTATCTCGAGGGTATCCTGGTAAAAAAAAGGATAGGCTTGCTGCAAAGCAAAATAAGACCGGAACATGCGCTCGATGTCTTCGAACAAGGGCAGTACCCGAAATTCGGCCATGAGGGTATGTTGCGCTTCGAGGATACGCGCCCAGATCGCCTCTACTATCAGCTCTTTGGTGCGGAAGTGGTAGGCCATATTGCCCAGGCTCATGCCCGCTTCGTCGGCAATCTGCTGCAACCGGGTATTGGACACCCCCGTGTGGTTGAAACACCGGACAGCCGCCTCCAGGATGCGCTGCTTCGTAATCCAACTTCCGGCCTGGTTTGCCCGCGTATTCATGTCCGAAGGTACGGACCACCGCTATTTTTTCGAAACACCGATTTTCACCTGTGCACTACACCCCTTTTAAGGACCCGCTTTCTAGGTCATAAGCACGATACAGCGCGCATGGGTTTTTCATTTATCTTCGGGAAAACAACCCCAATCCCCACACCTATGATCTGGCTGCAAAAAATCCTCATTGCCCTGGTGGCCCTGGAGCACCTGTATATCCTCTGGCTCGAAATGTTTGCCTGGACCACCCGCGGCCCGAAAATTTTTCCTTTGCCTAAGGACCTTTTTGAAAAGACCAAAACCATGGCCGCCAACCAGGGCCTGTACAATGGTTTTCTGGCTGCCGGGCTCATCTGGTCGCTGCTGAACCAGGATCCGCATTTCAGCTTTCACATCGCCATATTTTTCCTGGGCTGCGTGATTGTGGCCGGGGTCTATGGCGGCATTACCGTGAGCCGCAGGATTTTGTATGTGCAGGCCCTTCCGGCGCTTATTGCCCTGGTGGTGCTGCATCTGCCCAATGGCCTCCTCTGATTTTTCTGAAATACCCCTTTCATTTTCCCCGATGAAACTCTCCTTTCTTACTGCCTCCCTGGCAATTGTCCTTCTGTGCGGCTGCGAAAAGACCGGGCCCGTTGTTTCCCTGCTATCGAAGCTCGATCCTGCACAGGGCCTTTCCGGCCAGGCTGCCTACCTGGCTTCGCCTTTTGCTGCCGCAGGTGACCGCCTGTACCTCATTGGCAATCAGGACGGCTCTTTCCCCGATCTGGGTTGGCACGTTACCGGCGAAATGGGCGGCATCTGGGACCACCCCATCAAGCTCATGGACGGCTTTTCGGCGGCGGTGGTGATGGGTGGCGATACCCTTTGCCTCAATCAGGCGAAGGAATTTGTCAATTACCCCATGGCCAACCAACACCGTTATTCCTTTCTGGAAAAAAAGCTGGAAGTGGAGCGCGTACAATTTGTGCCGGATGGAAAGGAAGCCGTGATCGTGGAGTTTACCGTTTGGAACGGAAATGAACAGCCGCAATCGCTCGATTTTATTTTTGAAGGGATGACCGACCTGAGCCCTGTATGGCTGGGGGAAAGAACGGGCATGACCGACGCCCCCGACTCGGTGTATTGGCAGGAAAAAACCGGCACCTGGGTCGGGAAAGACACCCAAAACCCCTGGTTCGTCAGCTGGGGAGCAAATCTACCCGCTGCCTCACACACCGCGCCGGGCACCATTTGCCCTTATCCCCACGCGGGAAAAGGCACCTCGGCACAAACGGTTTACTCCCTGAAGGTAGAGGCGGGAAAATCGGCGGTTTTACGCTTTTGCATAGCTGGATCGTGGAAATCTGAGGCACTGGCCGCGGCTACCCAGCAGACATGTTTGCAGGATGCCCTCGTTCTATTTGACCAAAAACAACAGCGCTACGCCACCCTCGCCGCCACCGGCAAGGTAACGGTGCCCGACAGCGCCCTGAACCTCGCCCTGGAGTGGTCGCGCTACAATACCGACTGGCTCATCCGCGATGTGGAAGGAACGGGCCGCGGCCTTTCGGCGGGTCTGCCCGATTATCCGTGGTGGTTTGGCTGCGACAACGAATACGCCCTGCGGGGGGTGTTGGCTTCGGGCCGGAGCGACATCGTGCTGGCTACCCTCGATCTACTGCGAAAGCTCTCTGAAAAAGAAAACGGCAATGGCCGCATCGTACACGAAGTTTCGACCAACGGCTCGGTGTTTAACCCCGGCAACCTGAACGAAACCCCGCAATTTGCCCCGCTGGTGTGGGCGGCCTATTGCTGGACCGGCGACCGGAAAATGCTGGAAGCGAATTTTCCTATTGTACAAAAAGGCCTTGTATGGCTCATGAAAAACCACGACCCCGATGGCAACGGCGTGCCTGACGGCTTCGGCATGATGGAAATTCACGGGCTGAACTCCGAAATGATCGACGTGGCCTCCTATACCTGGCAGGCCTACGAAGCAGCCGCCCACATGGCCGATGAGCTGGGCGAAAAGTCCCTGGCCGCTGACTACCGCAACCGCGCCGACAAGCTCGCCCAAACCATCAACAGTGCTTTTTGGGCCGAAAAATTCGATTCCTACGCCGACTTTATGGGCACGGCGGCCCAGGCCCAAACCCTGATCGAAGACGCCATTGTGCGGGCAGATACCCTCAAGAAGCCGTGGGCCGTAGCCGAACTCCGCCAAACCCTCGGTGCCGTTTCGGCTTTGCCCAAGGACAAGCGCCAGGCCTTTGTGGTGCACCACAACTGGGTGGTGAATACGCCCATGGAAGTCGGGGTGGCCGATTCGGCGAAAGCCCTTCGCGCCCTTGCTACCGGCAGCCAGTTTGTAAACCCCTTCGGCATGTTTGTTACGGGCATCGACCGCGACGAAACAGCGGGCAACGATGTAGGCTCCTTCGCCTCCACTAAAAAAATATTCTCCTACGTGGGCGCGGTCATGACGCTGCCTACGGGTGTGCAGGCTATTGCCGAAAACAACTACGGCCGGCCCGACGCGGCCCTTGGCTATTTGCAGCGCATGGTGCGGTCGTTTGGCTATGCGCTGCCCGGCTCCATGTACGAGGTTTCGCCCGATTTTGGCATGATGACCCAGGCTTGGACCGTTTACAGCCTGTATCATCCCGTAGTGGGGCAGTTTTTTGGCGTCGAGCCTTTCGCCTTCCGGAAGCAGATTGAGCTTCATCCGCAAATGCCGACTACGTGGAATGAGGCATCCATTGAGGCTTTGCCCGTGGGCGACAATGCCGTTTCGGTCCATTATGAGAGAACCCCGAAAGGAATCGCGCTGGAGGTAAGCCAGCAATTGGCCGATTGGGAGCTGGTGATTCAGTTTCCGAAGGGAAAATACCGGAGTTGGAAAGTGGACGGAAAAACGGTTGCGCCCACCTCCTCCGGCAACATGGACCAGGTGGTAATCAGGGCGCTGGCGGCCAGGATTGAGGTTGGGGTGTAGGCAATAAGGTGGCCTGATTTTTTGAGAAAAGTGTGAGGCTGTTTTATAAAACGGCGGGTCAAGGTTCTATTTCAGGGAGGTCAGAAATTCCATGTACGCTTTTCCCCTAAATTCAGCGATATGATCAAAAAGGTAAAGCATGAGTCCTTGTGCGATCAAGCCAAATGCAAGTCCTTTGATCAGGTCCTTGTTCCAAAAGAATAAAGCCAGGAGTATTCCCCCTATGAAAATGCCGAGCTCAACCTTCTTGATGATTGAAAAGTTTCTCATTACTTTTTCCATCCGGGGCACCTCTTCGGTCTGTATGTTTTCAGGCGCTGATTGATAGTAAGTAGTTACCCGGTTAATGTCTGACGGTACACGTACAATTACGCCGAGGCATATTGCAGTTAATAACACCGAAAGCGGCAACACAGAGAAGGCAATGCCTTTGAAAAAAGTATTTTGTAAAAAAAGAAAGTAGACCGCGACGGATATTAACGCCATGGATAGGATCAATCCGATCAGGCACTGGATTCTCTCTCCATTAAAGTAATTGACTATGTTATCCATTGGATTTTGCTTTGTTGATGCCGATTATGAGCAGTATACCCAAAAAATAGTGGGAAATGACCGCTGTAATGACGGTCGTTTGTGCCAAAGTATTATCAAAGATTCCCTCATCGCCCATCACTAACCACATGACCCAATCCATGGTAGCGCTGGCTATTTGGTAGGCAGCAAGCCCTTTTGCAACCCTAATATGAGGATCTTTTCTAAAAATCCAGGCCATATAGCCCATGGTACCCAGGGACAATCCTATCAACTTGGTGATCCAGTGACCATCTGCATTGAGGTTCCAACCTGTAGCCAACGGAATAAGGGAAGGGGGCAACATGGCCGTTACGAAATAGAAGAATTCCAGTATCGCTACGGCAGTAAACAGGAACTTTAAATCAGTTAATTTTTTCATGTTTTCCAGTCTGAAAAACAAACCTATAGGATAACTTTGTTACCTGAAAGTGTTGACTATGCTCTATACTTTGTATTTATACAAAAAAATTATTCACGTATGTTAATCAGCGAATTATCCAGGCAAACAGGGTTGACTATTCACACCCTGAGGTACTACGAAAACTATGGACTGTTTCATGGAAAGGCTGATGAAGGGGTAAAAACCAACAACTACAAGCAATACGATGAGCGCCTTGTGGAGAAAATAGCCTTAATAAAGGAGGCCAAGGAAATCGGTTTCACCTTAGCGGAAATCAAGAAGTTATTGGATAGCTGGTTCAATGACCAATTGCCCATGGAAAAGAAAGTTGAGGTTTTGGAAGACAAGATTGAAGAGATTGATGCGAAGATTCTTCAATTGCAACAAGTCAGAAAATTTCTTGTTGAGGGTATAGCAGAGGTAAAAAATGGAGATTGTTGAGGTTGCCGCTTTGCGGTGCTTAGTGACTCAGGGGCATAAACTTCCGCGCCTTTTTCTTCTTGGTCGGCTTTTCCATTCTTTTTCCGAACTATACCGATTGAAGGATTTTTTAGCCCTTTTTTAATGTTTGGTTTGGGATAATGGCTTAGAATGGGCAGAGGAATGCGGAAAGGCATACAAGGCATTCCCTTTCTGTAGAAAACAGATTTGCAGAACAGAACCCCGCATTCGGCCCTATTTACCCGCTTTTCCACGAATAGCACAAACATTTAAGGGGTTAATCATTTAATTACGGGTTGATACGCATACTTGCATTTTGCGAGTAGCAGCCAACGCTTAACCTTTCTCACTTGCACATGAAACAAGCAATCACTCAAGGCTCCAACTTCTGGCGCAGGGGGTGCTTCGGCCTGGCCTTGCTGGCCCTGGCGATGCAGCCGCTCCTACTCAGGGCGCAGGGCAACGAACCGCCGGTAACGCGCACCTTCGTACTTACGGGCGCTACGGTAATACCCGCCCCCGGACAAAAGCTCGAAAACACCCGCGTGGTGGTCAAAAATGGCCTGATTACCGCCGTAGCAGCCGATGCCGCCATACCGGGCGAAGCCAAAATCCTGGCCGCCGACTCTATGTTTGTTTATGCAGGCTTTATTTCCGGGCTGTCTTGGGCGGGTGTTCCCTCCAAAGACGAACCCCAGCAACAAGGCCGTCAGCGGGCACCTGAGGGCGTTATCCCCGGTACCCCGCCCGACAAACTCGCAGGCATTACTCCGGCCCAAACGGTGAATGAATTCCTCGATCCGGAAGACAAGGCCATAGGCGAACTGCGCAGCGTCGGCTTTACCGCAGCCCTCACCCCACCCAGGGGGAAAATGCTTCCCGGACAAGGCAGCCTCATTTTGCTTGCAGGAAACAAACCCGACCAGATGCCCTACCGCGACCACCTGGCGGTGTATGCCCAGTTTGTGCCTGCCGCAGGCGTATATCCCGCTACGCCGCTGGGTCTCATGGCTACCTGGAAAAACCTCTACCACGAGGCCACTTCCGGGCTTGAATACGAAAAACGCTACAAAACGTCGCCTGCGGACATGGAGCGGCCGATGTACCCCGAAAAGGTAAAAGCCTTTTACCCGGTGGTGGACAAAACACAGCCCGTGCTTTTCCGCACCAACGACGACAAATCGGCCTTTCGCGCACTGGCCCTGCAACAGGAGCTGGGCTTCCGCCTGATGCTTGCTGAGCTGAGCCGCGGACAGGCAGCCCTGGGCAAAATCAAAGCCGCCAACGTGCCGGTTTTCCTTTCGCTGGATTTGCCCGAAAAACCCAAAGCAGATGCCAAAAAGCCGGAAATTAATCCCAATCCGGAAATTCAGGCCGAAAACGACAGCCTCCTGAAGCGCCAGGAAGCCGCCCTGAAACAAGCCTGGACGCAAGCCGCTGATTTCGCCAAAGCAGGTGTGCCCTTTGGTTTTTCTACCATAGAACTAAAGCCCAAATCCTTTCAGGACAATGTGGCGCTGATGATCGAAAACGGACTGACCGAAGCCCAGCTGCTGACCGCCCTCACCACCGAACCCGCTCGCCTGTTTGGGGTTTCGGACGTAATGGGAACCGTAGAAAAGGGCAAAATGGCCAACCTGGTGGTGATGGACAAGCCCCTCAGCGACCCCAAAGCCAAGGTAAAAATGGTGATTGTCGATGGGCAGGTATTCGAGATTTCGACCAAAAAGGCAGGCAAAGCCGATGCAGGCGTGAAAGTATCCGGCAAATGGGACTACACCGTGGAGTCGCCCCAAGGAAGCAACGGAGGTGTACTCCAGCTCAAAGGAGCAGATGGCGACTACTCCGGCACCATTTACAACGACCGCATGGGCCGCACCCTCGACCTCAGCGACGTGAGCGTGGACGGCAAACAGCTTTCGTTCAGCTACGAAGCAGGCGGTAACGGCCGCAGCTTTACCGTGCAGGTTTCGGCTACCCTCAATGGCGAAACCATGGAAGGCACCATGTCGGTGGGCGATTTCGGCTCATTTCCTTTCAAAGCCACCCGCACCGGCGATCCCGATTGATCCTAACCCAACACAGCATCCAGTTATGAAAAATATATTGCTTTTTTTGCTTGTCGCTTGCCTGGTCCAATGGGGATTTGCGCAGCCACAAACCGGCGACCTGCTCATTAAAAACGGCACGGTAATCACCGTTACGGGAGCCGACCTTCCTGGCACCGACGTGCTGATTCAAAAGGGAAAAATCACCCGAATCGCCAAAAACATTGCCGCACCCACCGGGGTGAAGGTGGTAGATGCCACGGGGCAGTTTGTGATGCCCGGCATCATCGACGCACACAGCCATATCGCCATCGACGCCGTAAACGAGGCCACCAGCCCTGTTACTGCCGAAGTGTGGACCGGCGACGTGATCGATCCTTATGCCATTGAGATTTACCACGCTTTGGCCGGAGGCGTTACTGCGGTACACGCCATGCACGGCTCCGCCAACGTTATCGGCGGGCAATGCCAGACCCTGAAGCTCCGCTACGGACAAATGGACCCCAAGGACCTGATCATGGAGGGCGCCCCGCGCACCATCAAGTTTGCCCTCGGCGAAAACCCCATGCGCGTACACGGCACCGGTAGCGGCATTCACCCCAGCACCCGCATGGGCGTAGAGTTCGTGATTCGCGAAGCACTTTCGCAGGCCCGTAACTACGCCACCGCCTGGACCACCTACCGCGAAAAGGTAAAGCGCGACCCCAAAGCAGCTCCTCCCGCTTACAACGAGCGCATGGAAACGCTGGCCGCCATCCTGAAAGGCGATATTATCATCCATTGCCACTCTTACCGCGCCGACGAGATCCTGATGCTGATGAATGTCTGCAAGGATTTTGGCATCAAAAAACTGTGTTTCCAGCACGTGAACGAGGGCTACAAAGTGGCTCCGGAGCTTGCCGCCTTTGGTGCAGGCGCTTCGGTATTTTCTGACTGGTGGGCCTACAAATTCGAAGTGTATTATTCCACCTCGTACAATGCCGCCATCCTCACCCGCAATGGCGTAGTTACCTCCATCAATTCCGACGATGCCGAGCTCATCCGCCACCTCTACCACGAAGCCGCCAAAACCCAGCGCTACGGCGGACTCACCGACAACGAAGCCCTGCGCCTCATCACCATCAATCCGGCTACCCAGCTCGGTATCGAAAAGCGGGTAGGCTCCATCGAAGTGGGCAAAGAGGGCGATATCGCCATTTTCAGCCACCACCCGCTGTCGGTTTATGCCGTTCCGCAAATGACCATTGTGGATGGCGTCGTGCGCTTCGACATCCATACCGATCCGGCAGATATGCGCCTGGAGGTGGATCCTAAGGAGAAAATCACGCCTACCCTCTTCCGGGAAGGAGACCAAGACCGCTGCATGCAGGACACCGAATTTATCAGGCAATAACCTCCCAATCGCATCTACATGAAAAAGACATTATCTCTGGCACTGGCTGCCCTTTGGCTGGTTGGGGGTTTGCAGGCGCAAATGCCTAAGGCCCGTAACGGGGTTTTTGCCATCAAAAATGCCACCCTTATCACCGTGACCCAGGACACGATCGTGGGTAACCTCGTGATCCGCAATGGGCTCATCGCCGACATGGGCGCTGCTGCGGCTATCCCCGCCGACGCGGAAGTAATCGACGGCACAGGCAAATTTGTGTACCCCGGCTTGATCGACGGCGGCACCCTTATCGGTTTGCAGGAGCTGCGTTCCATCGACCTCACGCAGGACTTTGAAGAAGTAGGCGACATAAGCCCGCAAATGCAGGCCCTTACCGCCGTGAACCCCAACTCGGCGCTCATTCCCGTGAACCGCGCCGGGGGCGTAACAACCGCCCTCACCGTTCCGAGCGGGTCGTTGTTTCCGGGTACCGCAGCCCTGATCAACCTCCACGGCTATACCCCCGAGCAGATGTATGCCGGATTCAAAATCGTGGTAATTGAATTTCCCTCCACCGGCAGAAACGGGCGCTTTGACCGCAGGTCGGAGGAAGATATTCAGAAAGACGCCGATAAAAAGGTGAAGCAGATCAACGACCTCTGGGACGAAGTAACGCTCTACGCCAAAATTGATTCTGCCCACAAAGCCGGCAAAGGAGAGGCCCCGGCCTATCGTCCTGACCTGGCCGCGCTGGTGCCGGTGGTTAAAGGCGAGGCTTCGCTGCTGGTAGAGGTAAACGCCGCTTCCGATATTTTGAATGCCTTGAAATGGATCAAAGAGAAAAAGGTGAAGGCCGTGCTGACCGGTGTAGCTGAAGGCTGGCGGGTAGCCAAAGCCATTGCCGACTCCGGGGTGCCGGTGATTACGGGCCCGGTGCTGAGCCTGCCCACGCGTGACTCCGATCGCTACGACCGCCCCTACGCCAATGCAGGCGCCATGAAAGCCGCAGGCGTAACCGTGGCCATTCGTTCGAGCCAGGCCGAAAACGTGCGTAACCTCGCCTTCAATGCAGGGTTTGCTGCGGCTTATGGCCTGGGTACCCAGGGTGCGCTGGAGGCGGTTACCATCGTTCCGGCACGCATTTTTGGGGTAGATAAGCAGATAGGTTCGCTGGAAAAAGGAAAGGTGGCCACGCTTTTCATCGCTGATGGCGATCCTTTTGAATCCAAAACCCAGGTAACCCATGTGTTTATCGGCGGCTGGCTCATGCCCGACGACAACCGCCAGTTGGGGCTTTACCGCGAGTTTCTGGAAAGAGATCCCGGATTGAAGAAGTGATTTTTATGAAATGAAAAAGGCCGTCAGGGGAATAACCTGGCGGCCTTTTTTTAATATTTAAACCCTTATTACTTCCCCCATTCTGCCACCCAGGCCTCTAAGGTGCCCTTGGTCCTTTTCTGGAGGATCGCTTCAATGGCTTTGTCCTTTTGCAGGGTGTCTGAGTTTTTCTGGTAAAAATCAAGAACTGCGTTTACCCCACTCAAGTTTCCTTTTAATGGCGACTTATTGTCCTGGTTTTCAAGCACATACTTTGCATAACCCGCCATAAATACCATGAGCATTTCACTATTCTTGGCGCTCATGTCAAGTACCTCTTTGGTAAGCTGAATCGTGCAGGTTTTAGTCCCCGTCAGCCACATCAACAGATAAGCATTGACGGACTTTCGCTTTTCGTTGTTTTGGACGTAAGGAGTAGTTAATATCCAGTTAATGGCTTGAATAACAGTGGGTTCTGCTTCCTTTATTTCCTGAGCTGTCTTTAAAGATACATTTTCAGGAACTTCGAAATCCTGAGAAAAGACAGGAAATGATAAGCCAATAAATAACAGGAACAGGGCGAAGATTTGTACTTTCATGGAAAGAATAATTTTGTTGTGATTATAGATTTAATTCATACCAAATTACACAATTATGAGTCAGTAATAATACGCGCCAAATTTTTTCCGCCATCTGTAGCACTATTCTAACCGCTTTTCGGCATCCTCCGGCGTACGACGGATGGGTGGTGCGAACGTTTTCTACCGATATGTGCTCCCTGCGGAAGCGGAGAGCGTGTTATAACCGTTGATATTCAGCCTGCTAGAGGCGGTTCCTGGTCAAAGTGCTTTGCCCGCTGATCTGTTCTCTGCGGACTTTCACTTTCACTTTCACCTTCAGCTTGAGCATGCGCAGCACGTGCGTCCGTGTCCCAGCGAGACGGCATGTCGGTAGAAAAAACGATTGCCCCTTGTTGCTACCGCCGCAGGCAGACAATTGATTTATTCTCAACGTTATTGAACAATTACCTGAAGAAGTTCAATCTCATCGCCCGCTTCGGGCAACAAACCACAGCCTACCCGGTTACCGGTATGCGTATAAGTAACCAAGACCGAAAGGCTATCTACTTTCAAGGAATCAGGAAAAACAGCAGGCTTAGCCAGTCCAAAGGACGTATCGAAATACCAGCCACAACCATCGAGTTCGACCGGGCCGCCATCGCGTATGAGCATAAGTTCTGTCTGCTGAGGGGCCGGGCAATCGCCTGATTTACAGCCAAAAGAGATAAGGGTCAAGGTGGCTAAAATGATGCCTGAGAGACTTGTTTTCATGGATACTTATTTCCTTTAAGACGAATGGCCCCTCCAAAACGCTGCAAACAGATAATTTTCGAAGTTAGGATATCCCCACAATAGGGATATCCGACATTGGATGGAGTATCCTTATATTTAGGTGCAATTTTACATTTTCCCTAGATTAACCGTCTCATTCACAACCAATAAACTTCTTTCCACACCCATGCAAAAACACCTACCCTGGCTTCTTGCGTCTTTGCTCTTTATTTCCCAAACCGGTTACGCGCAGCCGTTGAGTTCTCTCCTGGGCAAGTACACCTCCACCAACGGTGTCGGTTATTTACAACCGCTCAACAATGCCTTCAGCCTGAATTTCAACAGCGGATTTGCCCACTCGGCCCGCGTGCCGCACAACGCCTTTCGCGTTACCCTGAGTCTGGAGACCATGCTCTCCGTGGTACCCGAAGGCAGCAAAACCTTCATGGCCACCACCGACGATTATTTCACGCCACAACAAACCGCGGAGGTTCCGACCATTTTCGGCAGCACCCAGGGAGCCAAAGTGGCAGGCGACGGGGGTACTTTTTATCAGTTTCCCGGCGGTGTCGGTACTTCTTACCTTCCACTGGCGATTCCGCAGCTATCTATTGGCGGGGTATTCGGCACCGAAGTTACCACCCGGTTCGGGGCCTACGATGCAGGCGGCGACGTCGGCAAGTTCAGCTACCTCGCCCTTGGTGGCAGGCATAGCCTCAGTCAATACATGGGCAAGTCTTTCCCTGTAGATATCAGCATCGGGGCTTACTGGCAAAAGCTCAACTGGGAATCGGAGCTGCAAAACCGGCCCTACCTTTCCTTCAAAAGCTTGTTTTTTCAGGCGTTGATAGGTAAATCCTTTGGGGTATTTCACCTCTACGGCGGGCCCGGCTACGAAATGGGCGAATCCACCATGAACTACACGAGCTCCTCTGGCTCCAGCCCCGTTGACATCAGCCTCAATTTCACCGAGATTAACCTGATGCGATTCACTGCGGGCATGGGGCTCAACCTCGGTCCTTTGTTTATCAGCACCGACTACAGCCTGGCCAAAATTCAGGTTTGGCATACGTCTATCGGACTCAACATTGGCAAAAAAGACCGCCCTACCTACGGAAAATAATACCACAACCCATGAATAAATTCCTATTTCTCCTCAGCATGGGCCTCCTGCTTTTCGCATGTGAGCCCGCCTCTTTCCGCCTGGTAGCCAATGTGGACCAGGATTTTGCCTATAATTTTGACGGGGTAAATACCTTCGAAGACGAAGAAATTATCACCAGTGCCGATGTGCAGGGTTGGCTCGATGAAGTGAACCCCGAAGAACTCAAAGAGCTGACCATCGAAAGTATGGCCATCAATATCAGGCAGCTGGATGGCAACAATACCGAAACCGTAAAGATCAGTGGAGAAGCTGAGTTCAAAGGCTCCAAAATGCTGCTCTTTACAGATGTGACGGCTAACCTTGCGGATTTCACCAACCTGACTTCCATTTCCAAAAATCTGGATCCGGCCGAAGTGGCAAAATTTACCCTCTTGATTGAGAAATTTATCCGTGGAACCGAAACCGGCGACCTGCGCGTGAAGATCTATGGCAACAGCGTGAGCACCGGCAAAAATGTGAATATCATCGTTTTCTTGCGCATCAGGCTCAATTCTGTTTCCGAAAAATTCGTGGAGGTGCCCCGGTTTATCGGTAAACCCTAAGCCTTTCCGGGCTAACCACCATTTGCCCGTGGATTAAACAACTTGAGTCACCCTGACTATTTGGGGTGGCTCTTTTTTTTTAAAAATCTATGTAGTCTTGGAAGTTTAGGAGATGTGCGACCCCGCTGTGGTCGGGATGGGCAGCCGTGCACGACGTCGTCGAACGACGTTCGCCAGTACAGAGACCGCCTACAGACCACCATAAAACCCCGTTAGGGGTGTCAGGATCAAAGAAAAGAGTCACCCCAAAAACCTGGGATGGCTCTTTTTCGAATCTAGTCCTGAAACAATCAGGCCCTCATGGCTTTCCATGCGTTTATCAGGCCATTGGTAGAAGCATCGTGGCTGGTGACCATGGCATCGTCTTCGAGTTCGGGCAGAATACGGCTGGCGAGTTGCTTGCCGAGTTCTACGCCCCATTGGTCGAAGGAGAAAATATTCCAGATAATGCCCTGTACAAAAATTTTGTGTTCGTACATCGCAATCAGGGCGCCTAACATGCGGGGGGTAAGCTTCCGGAAAAGGAAGGAATTGGTGGGGCGGTTGCCTTCAAACACGCGGAAAGGAGTAAGGAAATCGATCTCATCCTTAGTTTTTCCCATTTTCACCAATTCCGCGATCACCTGCTCCTCGGTTTTGCCGGTCATTAGGGCTTCTGTTTGGGCGAAATAATTGGCGAGTAACTTGGGGTGGTGGTCTCCGATGGGGTTTTGCGAAATGGCCGGAGCCAGAAAATCGCAAGGAATGAGCTTGGTTCCCTGGTGGATCAGCTGGTAAAAGGCGTGCTGGCCATTCGTACCTGGTTCACCCCAGATAACCGGGCCGGTCTGGTAGGTGACCGATTTTCCATCCCGAGCCACGTATTTGCCGTTCGACTCCATATTTCCCTGCTGAAAATAGGCTGCAAAACGGTGCATGTACTGGTCGTAGGGCAGAATGGCCTCGGTTTCGGCACCGAAGAAATTGTTGTACCACAGGCCAATCAAGGCCAGGGTAGCGGGGATATTTTCTTCCAAAGGGGTGGTGCGGAAGTGCTCGTCCATGGCGTGGGCACCTTCAAGCATTTCACGGAAATTCTCAAAGCCAAGGATACAGGCCACCGGCAGACCGATAGCCGACATCACGGAATAGCGGCCACCCACCCAATCCCAGAAGCCGAACATGTTGGCGGGATCGATGCCAAACTTCACCACAGCGGCTTCGTTGGTAGAAATGGCCACAAAGTGCTTGCTCACATGGGCTTCGTCCATGGCCGTTTGCAAAAACCAATCGCGGGCCGACTGGGCGTTGGTCATGGTTTCTTGCGTAGTAAAAGTCTTGGAAGCCACCATGAAGAGGGTGGTTTCGGGGTTGAGGTGCTTAACTGTTTCTACGATATGGGTGCCGTCCACATTCGATACAAAATGCGCCTGCAGGTTGGGTTTCCAGTAGGATTTCAGCGCTTCGGTCACCATCACAGGTCCGAGATCCGAACCGCCGATGCCGATGTTTACGATGTCGGTGATAGCTTTGCCGGTATATCCCTTCCAGCTTCCGGAGATGATTTGTTCAGAGAAAGCCTCCATTTTAGCCAGTACCGCATTTACTTCGGGCATTACGTCTGCACCGTCGACATAAACTGGGCTGTTGCTGCGGTTGCGCAGGGCCGTGTGCAGCACCGAGCGGTCTTCGGTTGCATTTATTTTCAAGCCATTGAACATGGCTGAGATGGCTGTATCGAGGTTGCACTCCCGGGCCAGCTGGCGCAAAAGCACGAGGGTTTCAGCTTCGATCCTGTTTTTGGAGAAGTCAAGCAGCAGGTCTTCGAAGGTGAGGGTAAACCGGGAGAAACGCTCGGGATCGTCGGCAAACAGGTCGCGCATGTGCACGGATTCCATTTCTGAAAAGTGCTGCGTGAGGGCAGCCCAGGCCTGGGTGTTGGTAGGATTGACTTTAGGAAGCATAGATATAAGGTTACTGGCGGGGTAAATATCGCCCGGCAAGGAATAAGCAGCAAAGAAATTTATGCGTAATCGAAGCTTTGTCGCTCAATTGTCACACAGCCCGGAACGGCGCAGCTCCAGTTCGCGGGTGAAATAGTAGCAGGAGTCGCCCGCCTGCAAGCGCACCTCTTCGTCGTAGATCGACAACTCAAAACGGGTTAGCGAGCGGGTATTGGCTTTTTTAAACTGATATTCATTCAGGTCCTGTCGTGCTTTCACGTCGCGGCTCCGGAGGGTAGCTTTGTTTTTGTCAAACTCGTACATCAACTCGTTGTCGCGGTCGTAATACCACGCCTGTTCGTAGAAGTAAAAGCGGATTTTTTCCTGAAGACCAGAACCTGAAAAGTAGTCGGGATCGCCTGTGATGGTGAGGGTGAGCTTGCCATCGCTGGTGCTGACATCGCAATCGGCAGCAGCCAATATGCCCCGGGTAGGCGACACCACCCACACTGCGCGTTCCTGGAGGCGTTTTTCGCCCAGGCGGTCGCGGCGAAGCAGGTAGTAAATATCACCCTCTGCTTTTTGGTCGCGCACGTGGTCGAGCAGGAGGTGGTAGCGAAAGCCCATGAAACGGAACATCGTATCGCCGGGGGCCATCGTTTTATCGAGCAGCAGCACCTTGTCTTTCAGGTCCTCGTTGTTGGCAATGAGGTAAATTTTCTCCTCTGTTTGGGCGATATAGCCTTCAAAATACCCGTTGAATATCTGATAAGAAAACGGATAAGCCGGAATCCCATCTACCTCCTGAACGTCCTGACCGATGTAGTACCAGTTGCCCAGGCCCAGGTTAATGGTGTCGTGTATATCTGAAAAAGGAGGATTAGGAATGAATTTTTCATTGCATCCTGAAAAAAGTACAAGAATGCAACCCAGGGTAATCGAGCAGGTGGTGAGAAATTGTCTTTTGAATTCGACCATGGAAAAAGCCAGATAAAGCCGGACGTGATGAGCAAATTAGCGGAAAAAAGCCATTTGGGAGGGTTATTTTTTCCAATTAAAGCAAAGTATCGCCCATCTTGTTCTCTTGATTCAGTTCCGGCAAATGAAAACAAGGAGTAATCCATTCCTCATCGCCGGCATATACCCCGTCCGGCACTACTCGTTTACTTTTAGCCCTTCTACCCGGTAATAGATATCAGCCATTTTCAGGCGGATACCCAGGGCCGGTACGTCAAACTCTTCCTCCAGATTTGTCAGGGTCTGTATCTTCCAGGTATTGTCTTCTACCCGGGAAAATACCTCGACCAATGCCTCCGTTTGGCTCACGAGGATATACTCTCGCAGGCTGGGGAGTTGTCGGTAAGCAATAAATTTATCTCCCCGGTCGAGCGATTCTGTACTTTCTGACAGCACTTCTACCACAAGCACAGGGTTGGTGATGGCATTGGGTTCTTTTGCATCGAAAACAAACGGCCCGCAAACCACGGACACATCAGGATACAATCGGCGGTTAATTTTGTTGATCGCGATTTTAAGGTCACTGCCAAATGAATCACAATTCTTTCCGCCGGTTCGGAATGCGTTATTCAAAGCCGTAATCCAATTACCAGCCAGCTTACTGTGCGTAGGAGACCCTCCCGCCATAGCCAGTATAAACCCGTCGTAAAATTCGTATTTCACGTTCGGGTCTTTGTCCATCTCGATATAGGTTTCGAGGGAATAGGTATCCAAAGCTTTCTGGCCCATCGCTGCTTTCATTTCTTTTGAAATATACGATTCTTTCCCTTTTACAACGAAATGCCGGGCGAGGGGTTGACTTATCCCACCCGAAAAACCGTCCAGCCATCGGGGCGGGTTTCCAGGGAAAAAGGCAGCCCGTGGAGGGTCAGTATTTCGCGGATGAGCGTGAGCCCAATGCCCTGCCCCTGCGCTTTGGTGCTGAAAAACGGCGTAAATATCCGGTTGGCGACCTCCGCCGGTATTCCCGGGCCATTGTCCATCACCGCAAAAAACGGCGGGTTTTCGCTTGCCATTAGCCTGATCTCTCCCTGCTGACCGATGGATTCCAGGGCATTGAGGGCCATGTTGAGCAGGGCTTGCTCCATCAGGTCGGGATCGAGGTGCATGCGTACCGTTTCAGCGGGCAGGTCGTAGCAAATATTCACCTGCCTGGCTGCTGCGTCTGATTCGATGAGTTTGCCTGTTTTGCGCAGCATATCCTGCACCGATACCCATTGCAGGTTGGGCGCAGGCACGCGGATCACCCGCGAGAAATTTTGCATAAACTGGTTCATGGAGCGGTTGCGCGCCACGGCTATTTCGAGCGAAGGGCGTATCAGGTCCCAACGAAGGGCTTCTGCTTCGCGGCCCATGTCCAGCGTGGATTGCAAAATAGAATTGATGGAACCTACGGTGTTGTTTACCTCATGCGCCATCATGCGGATCACCTTTCCGTAGGCTTTCTTCTCGTTTTCGAGCAGCTCCCGGGTCAGTTCCTCCACCACAATAAACTTTCGCGGAAAGCCCCGATGGATAAAATGCGCCGCGTGGCACTTGTACTGGGCGTTGCCGTTGAGGGTAAATACCTCCGATTCACCGGGCTGCAAGGTGTGGATATAGCCCGCCAACGGATGCGCTATTTTTTCCAAAGGTTGGCCCATCAGCGAGTCGGGCAGCTGCATCAACCGCCGGGCAGCGGGATTGAAATAGGTAACGAGGCCATCGTAGTCGAGCAAAAGAATACCCGAAGGGGAGGCGTCGATGAGTTTGTCGAGGAAAAAATGCTGCGACTGAATGGCCTGCCGCTCGTTGCGGATATTTTCCAGCAGCTGGTTATATACTTCGCTGAGCTCGTTTACCTCGGGCGATTTTCCGTCCCGCAGCAGCGTTTGAAAGTCCTGGTCGCGCAGGGCGTTCATGCCCAGCCTGATCAATCGTCCGGGGCGGGTCAGCTGGTTGAAAATAGCGACTCCTGCCAAAAAAGAAAGCATCAGCCCCACCTCTACCGCCAGAAACCAGGCCTTTTGCTCCCTGAAAACATAGGCGCATATCCCGCCCAGCAGCAGGTGCAAAAAGGTGAGGTAGATAAAAAATTTAACCCTGGGATTCATGCGGAATCTGATATTTGGCCAGGCGGCGGTACAGCGCCGAGCGGGTAATGCCCAACGCCTTGGCCGAGCGCTGAATATTGCCCTGGTGAAAGGCCAGTGCCTTCAGAATCATCTGCTTTTCCATTTCCTCCAGCGAAATTTCCCCCACTTTGGGCAGGCGGATGTTGCCCGATCGGGTGAGGTCTTCTTCGTATTGGCGACGGAAATCTTCGCGGTCGAGCACGTGGCCGGTGGCTACCAGCACGGTGCGCTCCACGAGGTTTTTGAGTTGGCGGATATTGCCCGGAAACCGTTGCTGCTCCAACCATTGCAGGGCGGCCCGGGTGAGCGTAAGCCGGGGCAAATCGTAGAGCAATTTGAGGTTTTCGAGGTAAAAATCTACCAACAGGGGAATGTCGCCCGGGCGGTCGCGGAGGGCGGGCAGCTCCAGGGTAATGAGGTTGATGCGGTAAAAGAGGTCTTCGCGGAAGGCGTTGGTCATCACGCGCTCCTTCAGGTTGTGGTTCGTGGCACTGATCACCCGCACATTTGCTTTTCGGGGCTGGCTGCTGCCGAGTTTTTCGAAGGTTTTTTCCTGAAGCACCCGCAGCAATTTCACCTGGCTGGCAGGGTCGAGGTCGCCGATTTCATCCAGAAAAATAGACCCGCCATCCGCCCGCTCGAACCTGCCCTCGCGGTCATCCACCGCTCCGGTAAAGGCCCCGCGCTTGTGGCCAAACATTTCGCTCTCAAACAAAGCCGCCGAGATTCCGCCCAGGTTCACCTTCACAAAGGGCTTTTTCGCCCGTGGACTCGCCCAGTGAATTGCCTCGGCCAACAGCTCCTTTCCCGTGCCGCTTTCGCCCAATATCAGCACACTGGCATCGGTGCGGCTCACGCGGTTGGCTACTGTCAACACTTCCTGCAAAGCCCCGGACTGGCCCACAATGCGGCTGAAACTTTCGTTTAAGGCCCTGTCGGTTTCCGGGCTTTTGGTGAGGTCGAGCGCAGTGATAACGGCCTCCACCAGGCGGTCATTTTCCCAGGGCTTGGTCAAAAAATCAATGGCTCCCGCTTTCATGCCTGCCACCGCCAGCTCCAGACTGCCCCAGCCGGTAAGCAAGATAACCGGGAGCGCCGGATGGCTGGCCTTTATTTTTTCGAGCAATTCCAGCCCTTGTTTGCCCGAAGTATCAAGCGAAAAATTCATGTCAAGCACCACCAGTACCGGGGTTCTGCGTGCCAGAATGCCCATCGCTTCTTCAGGCCCCGAAGCCGTAACCACCTCAAACCCCGACTGGCCAAAAAGCAGGCTCAGCGACGCACATACTGCGCGGTCGTCGTCAACGATCAGGATGAGGCCGTTATTCTTCATGCAAGGCGGTGGCAGGCTGGATCATGGAGGCTACATAACTCGGGTACAAGGTACAAATGCCCACCAAGGTAAAGATGATACCCAGGCTCACCAACCCCGAATAGAGGTAAATATTTAAGGGAAGGTCGATGATTTTGAGCAGGGGAATTTGCACAGCAAAAAATACGCCCACGACCAGTCCGAGCCCGGTAATCAAAAACAACTCGATCAAAAACTGGGCGACCACCGCCCGGGGCGAGGCGCCCATGGCCAGGCGCAACCCGATTTCCGGCTTCCTGCGGTTGATATTGTACATCAATACCCCGAATAATCCGAAAGCCACATTCACCAGCAGGAAAGCGCAGATGGCAGAAAGGGCGATAATCGGTGCCCATATTTCGTTGCTGGTTCGCACGCGGTTGTTTTCCAGTTGCTGAATCACAAAGTCCCAGCCGTTGGAAGCGTTGGTAACCGTTTTATTTAAGCTCGCTTCAAATTCAGGACTAACGCCTTCTTTTACCCGAATCATAAGGGCCAGGTCGCTGGCATCGTGCTTGAAGTGTGGAGAAATCATGAGCGGACTTTCTTCGCTGAACTCGCCGAGGTATTTGTAGTGCTCCGCAATGCCTACGATTAGTTTTTCGCCGTCAAATTTGATCACCTTCCCCACCATCGATGAATCGGGAAAATAGGTATCCACCAGCAGCTTGTTGACCACTATGGGCGTGTATTTACCCTGATAATCGGCTTCGGTTGGCCAATGTCCTCCTACCATTTTGATGCCCAGGGTTTTGGCGAGGTCTTCATCTCCATTGGCCATCCAGGTTTGTAAATCAAACCCCATGTCGTCGTTGGTACTTACCCAGTTGGAGCCGGAAAAAGGGGTGATTGACCCGGCAAATGAAGCAGCGGCTACCTCGGGCAGGTTGAGCACGGCGTTTTTGATCTGTTCATTTGCCTGAATAGCTACCAGCGAATCTACGTCCCAAGGCGCATCGAAATACACGACCCAGATCGGCTTGGTGTCAAAACCCAGGGGTTGTCGGTAGCTGTTGAGGTTGTAGATCACGAAAGTGGAAACCGCAAACAGGATCAAAAAGACGAAGATGACCTCCAGGATCAGAAAGCTGTTCTGCCCTTTTCGGTTCCAGATGAGTTTGAGAAGGTGCCTGATCATGAGGGGTTTTGTTTGAGGGCTTGAATAACGTGGAGGCTCGACATGCGCCAGGCGGGCAAAAGCCCCGAAAGGATGCCGAAAAAGAGGGTGATGCCTACCCCGTAAAGGAAGGCCGAAGTGCTGAAGTCAAGGGTAATGTCGCCGAAAACCTGGGTTTCGTTGATGGTATGAATCAGCCATACCGCCAGCAAAAACCCGATCAATCCGCCGATGAGGGTGAGCACCACATTTTCAAAAACAAACTGTAGCAACAGGTCGCCGGTACGTGCGCCAAATGCCTTGCGGACCCCGATTTCGGAGGAGCGCTCCAGGATGCGCGTGATGTTTACGTTGATCAGGTTCAGCGTTGGGAGCAATACAAAAAGGCCCATTAATCCCCCAAAAACAAGGTAGAGGTAGAGCAAGGAGTTTTTGTCTTCGCGGAAAATTCCCGAGGCATATCCTTCTTCCAGCGAAAGCGGCTCCAACACAATGGTGTTGTACTCCTCCGGGTTAGGGATCGGAATGGTGGTGGCTTTGTGCAGGATTTCTTCTTTCAAAAGCGCCCGGTCTCCCTCGCTCGCCGAAAGGAAAACAGATTCAAATCCACCGAAATAATCGTCGTTTTGCACCGAAAAGTCACGGAGAAAGGGCAGGGGCAGGTAGGCATCGGCGGCGGCATATCGCTTCGATTTGCTCAGGGGTTCTACCACCCCCACCACCCGGAATTTCTCGCGGTTGAGTTCAATTTCTTTGCCCAAAGCGCTTTCCTCGCTGCCAAAATAAGCCAGCCTGGCCGCACGGGTAATCACGATGTCGGGTATCCGGTTTTGCACGGCACTGGCAGTAAAGGGCTCTCCTTCGATAAATTGGAGGTCGAAAATCCGCCAGAAATTGGCATCGGAATACAAGACATTGAACACGAGCTTTTTGCCATTGAGGAAAAGGTCGAAGGATGGTCGGCTGTTGTAGATCGACATGAGCTCAGCCGAAGGCAGGTCGCGCAGGTATCGGTCGAGGAAAATATAGGCGAAAGACGACCTGCTCATGCTGGCCCTGTTTTCGCCGATCTGCATGGTGCTGTCGTAGCGCATCATGCCATTGACCTTCGTAGAATCGACGATATAGGTGGTATCGGGCACGATCCGGTCCATTTCCAGGCGGGTAAGGAAAGTGATGCGGTCCTTTTGAGAAAGGGGCGGATGCGTGCCCAGTTCGCTGTCGAGAAAAGCCGTGATCGTCACCAGCACCATGAGGGTAAAGCTGATGCCGAAGAGGCTGATGAAGGTAAAAAACCGCTTGCGGCTCAGGACCTTCCAGGTAAGGATGAGGTAATTTTTCAGCATGGTCGTTTTTTTTTGGGGAAAATCAGGCGACCTGGCTGCCGTCGAAAATGCGGATCAGGCGGTGGGTTTGCCGGGCAATGCCTTCTTCGTGGGTCACCATCACAATCGTGGCGCCTTCTTCGCGGTTGAGGCGAAGGAGAATATCCATGATTTCCTGGCCCATGACGCTGTCGAGGTTACCGGTGGGTTCGTCGGCGAGGATGATGCGGGGCTTACCCACAATGGCGCGGGCAATGGCCACCCGCTGCTTTTGCCCACCCGAAAGCTGGGTAGGAAAATGGCTGATGCGGTGACTCAGCCCCACTTGCTCAATGGCCGTTTCGGCGAGTTTGCGGCGCTGGACGGCTCCCAGCCCTTTGCGGTAAATGAGGGGCAGCTCCACGTTGTCGATCACTTTCAGGTCGTTGATGAGGTGAAAGCTCTGGAAAATGAAGCCGAGGTTTTCGTTGCGGAAGCGCGCCAGCTTGCCGGTATCGTAGCTCGACACGGCTTGTCCGCTAATGGAAATATTGCCCTGGCTTGGCGCATCCAGCAGGCCAATGAGGTTGAGCAGGGTGCTTTTTCCGCAGCCCGAAGGCCCCATCACCGACACAAATTCACCCTCCGCTACCTTCAGGTTAATGTCGTGCAGGGCCATGGTATCGACCGTTTCGGTACGGTAAACTTTTTTTACGTCAGAGAGATGTATCATGGGTTGGTTGTTTTTTTGTGGATTTACCTGGGGGAAGTAAGGTCACTGAGTTGCATTGAGGGCTTTTGTTGCGTGTTTCCTGATGGTAAAATCAAGGATCGGGGTAACTGATCGGTTGATTGCTGTCAAAATCAAAAAGGGTGAGCATCCGCAGCGACTGCCGCGTCTGCCAGTATTCTCTCAGGCTGCCGATATAGGCCCGACGGGCGAGGTCCTTGGCGCGGAGGCTGAGCGTGAGGTCCGTGGTGCTGATCTCGCCCAGGCGGTAGCGGCTCTGCGAAATATCGAACTGCCGCTGCGCTATTTCCTGGGCCTGCTGCGCATACGCAAAGGTTTGCTGCACCCGCTGGTGCGCCCCTACTACCTGCCGCACCGAGCTTTCGAGCTCCTGTTGCAGCACTTCCTGCGAACGGGCCACATAATCTTCCTCCAGGGTGCGGATCTGCGTTTCAAATTTTCCCCTACCCCAATTCACAATCGGCACATTTACCTGCATCGACAGCACCTGCTCGGGCAATGCCGACTGGTACACGGGCGAAAGCGTGGCCGCACTCCCCGCGTAGCCTACCGATGCCTGCACCGTGGCCTGAAACCCGTATTGACTTTTGGTGCTGGCCGTGGCTTCTCCCGCTTCCAAACGGTTGCGGTACCAGGTCTCGAACTCCGGACGGTTGTGCGCCGCCAATCGAAGCGCTTCTTCTACCTGCACCGGCGGCAACGAATCGGCACGTGGAATTTGCAGGAAAAATCGCTCGGTGGTATTTCTGCCCAGCAAGGCACACAGCCGGGTAAAGGCGAGGTCCACCGCCTGGGTAGCATCCTGTAACGCTTTGCGGGCATTAATCTGCTCCAGCTGAAGTTGCAGCAGGTCGTTTTCCGAAATTTTACCCAAGGCATACCGCTCCTGAGCAATGAGAAACAGCGATTCGCTGCTCTTGAGGTTGTTTCGTGCCAGCTCCCCATCAATTTGCGCGAGCAGGAGGTCAAAAAACAGCTGCAGGGTAGTTGCCCGCACCGACTCCAGGTCGAAGTGGTACTGCTTGCGCGCCTCCCGCACCTGCACGGGGTCCAGTCGGGCGCGCCACTTCATGGGGTTGTAAGCCGACACCGGCTGCCGGATGCCCACCCGCAAGGGCACGCCGTTGTACCGGGTTGATTTATCCGAAAAATTATCGAATCGCTGGAGGTTGGTTTGCACAAAAAGGGATGATCCCAGCGGGGTAATGGGCTGCGAAAGCTCCATCGACAGCACCGAGTTGTTGTAGGCAATGCGCTGAAAAGCGATGCTTCCGTCGGGCTGGGTCGTGGGGCTGAAGGTGTTGACGTAGTTGGGCACCGAGCCGCTCAGGTTGAGCTGGGGCATCAGGCTGGCGCGGTAGCTCCGGTGTCGCAATTGCGCCTGGAGCAGGTCCGTTTGCGCACGCATGGCCGGGGAAGCATGTGCCAGCGCGAGGGCAAACACCTCCTCCAGCTGGAGCGAATCCGCCGTTTGTGCAGGCACTTTCAGCCCAAAAATCATCAGCAACAAGACGGCAATCAGGTATCGGCGTATCGTCATGGCTTGAGCTGTATTTGGTTGAGGTGGGCGTATGCGCGGGTGTCGGAGAGGATGATTTTGTCGCCCGCATGGATATCGCCGGAGAGCTCCACGTAGTTCACGTTGTTGAGCCCCACGGTCACCCGGCGTTTGCGGGCTACATTTCCTTCCACCACAAACAGGTCCTGCACCTTGGCCCCCGTAAACGCCGGACCATTCACAATGCGCAGGGCGTCGGGTTTTTGGTCGGTAATGACAAATACCTCTACCTGCATGCTGGGCCGAAGCGAAGCCGCCGACGGATTATCGAGCGCGATTTGAAATTTGAGGGCATTTTTCTCCACCGCCGGCGATACCGAGCGGATGGTACCGGGCAGGTAATCGTCGTTGATGCGCACCTTTACCGAAAGGCCGGGGCGAATCTGGTCCGCGTAGAGGTCGGAGCCCGAGCCTTCGATGCGGAAACCCGTGAGGTTAGCCAGTTTGACCAGGGCCTCGCCCTCGGCGATATTTTTGCCGATGTCTTCATTCACCCAGGTAATGACCCCCGCCAGCGGGGCTTTCACGGTGGTTTCGCTGAGTTTACGGGCCAGTTCGGCGAGCTTTTTTTCCTGAATCTGCACTTCCAGCTCCAGTTTGCGCTTGTCGCTGGTGAGGGCTGCGTGGCGGTAGGTGAGTTCGTTTTCGAGCTGTTGTTTTTCGAGCCGGGCAATCTGCAAGGCAAGTTCGGCCTGGCGTACTTCTTCGCGCGGGGCACCGCCCACCGCCTGCAACTGGCGGGCATCGGAGAGCTGTGCGTCGAGGCGGGTTACCTGCAGGCCCTTGATCTGGTCGCGGAGTTCGAGGTCGCGGAGGTCTTTGTCGAAGGTGAGCTTGAGGCTCGTGACGTTGTTTTTGCGGAGCTCGAGTTCGTCGCGGAGTTGCTCGTACAGCAGCCGGGTATATTCGGCATCGAGGGAAACGATGGCGTCGCCCGCATTCACCTTGGCCCCGCTGCGGAGGTACACATGCGTGAGGCGCGCCGTGATGGGCGAAGTGAGCATTTCTTCGTAGGCAGGCACCACGAGGCCCGTGGTAGAAATGGCGCTTTCGACGGGGCCGCGCTCTACGGTAGCGAAGCGGAAGGCACCCGTTTTGGCCGATGGCCGAAGCCACGAACGTATGCCCCAGCCCGCCAGCACGAGTACCCCGAGGATCAGGACCACCCGCAGCCACCGCGACCGGGCGGCCTTTCGTTGATCTTTACTTGAAACAGGACTATCCATAGGGTGTGGTTGTACCCAGGGTTAGTCAAGTCGCGTGCCAAGATGTAAGTGGTTGATTTTGAGTATGTTGTGTGATTTTTAATTGAAAAGGGGTGTTCGATATCGAACGGTTTGTTCGGAATTACCTACCCCCGGCACCAAAAAAAACGGCACCCGCTGGCGCCGTTCATTCATTATATCACTCAGCAACTACCGCTGGTAGTAAGCCACGATCGAAGCTTTGGCCAGCATCTGCGAATTGAGGTAAAAACCTACGAGGGCAGGGCTTGCGGTGGCATCGAGGCCGAGCTTGTCGGTTTTCAGGGCGTAGATAGTGATCAGGTACTGATGCGGGCCGTGGCCTTCGGGAGGACAAGGACCGGCATAGCCAGCAGCGCCGGCATCGGTTGGGCTTTGAATCGATCCGGCAGGAAGCAGCTTTTTGGTAGGGTCGCCGGCACCAGCTACGAGTTCTTTTGTGGTAGCGGGCAGGTCAAAAACCACCCAGTGCCAGAAACCACTGCCCGTAGGCGCGTCTTTGTCGTACATCGTGATGGCGTAACCCTTGGTTCCGGCAGGGGCATTTTCCCAGCTGAGCTGTGGCGAAACATTGCCGCCGGTGCAGCCGAAGCCGTTCATCACCTGCTCCATGGTCATCTGACCACCGAGGGTTTTGCTTTTGAGGGTAAAAGTTTGGGCAAATGCGCCAGGCAGCAACAGCAGGGCAGCCGCCAGTACAATCAATCGTTGCATAAGGGTTGATTAAGGATAATGGGTGATTATTTCCTTATAAAATTACCCCAAAGCAAGGCGCAGCTGTTTTCCCGCACAGCCCAAAAAGTGTTGATTTTAGGTCAATTGTTCCATCTGGTACTCCTTCGGCGATTTTCCGAACGCATGCTTGAACGATTGCGAAAAGCTTGAAAGGCTCTCGTACCCAAACCGAAGGTATATGTCGCTGGGCCGCTCCTTGTTGTACCGCAACAGGAAAGCTGCCCGCTCCATGCGCCGCTGACGGAGCCAGTTGGTGGGGGAATCGTGATACACTTTCAGGAAGCGGCGCTTGAAGGTAGAGATGCTCAGGTTGCTCAAAAACGCCAGTTCGGTTACCGTGAGGTTGCTGTCGATATGCGCATCAATGAGGCTGCGGAAACGGATTTCATCGGCATTGCGGTTGTTCTCGGCAAAAAAACTGCACAGGGCTGCGGGCTGATTTTCGAGCAAATAGAGCAAGATCTCCTGCACTTTCAGCGACAGCATTTCGGCAGAAGCGCCCTTCAGGGCACCAATTCCCTGCACAAATGCACGGGTAAACGCATCATGCCGAAAGGCGAGCATTTCACGGGGTACGGCACTGGTTTGACGCAACAGGCGGCTGATTTGCTGGCTATGGGCCGCGCGGAAGTCCTGCATCAGCTGCTGATCGAAAAACAACAGCGTGCTGCTGAACCGTCCTTTGATCGAAGTTTTTTCAGACATAAAGCAGTTGCCCGCCGCTACCGCCAGAAAACGGTCGTTTTCGAGTCGCAGCACCTGGTTGCCCATCATCACCTCTTTGGTCCCTTCGTGCAAAAAACTAAATAGAAAACTGGTAACCGATACGCCATTTCTGAGCGCATTATTTTCGGATTGATACACATGAACCGCGGCCTGAGCGGGGGTGCCATTGGGGAAGAAATCGGCAGGGAGTCGATGATAATGCATAGGAAACAGGATAAGCAAGCGGCGTTTTGTAACCTTTAGCCTTAACGCCCATCGCGCTTCGAAGTTTTTGGTTACCCGGATAAATAAGATCGGAAGGCTTGATTTCAACGGATGACCTCCGCGTTTTTCTCAGCCCCCTTTCATTTCGAAATAGCTCACGTTCAGGCCAAATATATAGGGTTGCTATGGTCTCCGGCCTTCAAGTACCAACGGATTTTTTGCCGTATTTGAAGTAAAAGTAAATATCCCCGTCTTCTTCAGCCCGCAACCTGTTTTTTATGAAAAAGCCCCTGATCCTGCTGTTGTGCATCCTCTGTTTTGGAACGGCCAAAGCCCAGTCGGGCACTGCTGTGGCATTTGGCCATACCGATAGCCTCTATTCGGCGGTGTTGAAGGAAAACCGAAACCTGTGGGTATATGTGCCTGAAAGTAACCCGTTGGACATCTTCACGCCTGAGCGATACCCGGTGGTGTACCTGCTCGACGGCGATGCCCATTTTGAATTTGTGGTGAGTATGCTCCGGCAATTGAGCTCGCCCAACGGCAGCGAAATGCTCCCCAAAATGATGGTCGTCGCCATACCCAATACCGACCGTATGCGCGATTTGTCGCCCAGCCACGTAGATAGTGCCCCGCACCTGGATGAAAATTTTCTCAGAACTACCGGTGGAGGAGAAGATTTTCTGGCTTTTATAGAAAAGGAACTTATGCCGTATATCGAATCGAAATACCCCACAGCCCCCTACCGCACCCTGATCGGTCACTCCCTCGGCGGACTCATGGTGATGCAGGCCCTCGTTCATCATCCGGATATGTTTCAGGCCTACGTGGCCATTGACCCCAGCATGTGGTGGGACAACCAAAAGCTGCTGAATACAGACAAAACGGTATTGGCATCGGGAAATTTTAGCGGAAAATCGCTGTATATGGGCATCGCCAACACCATGGACGAGGGCATGGACATCGAACATGTGGCGCAGGATACGGCCGGGAGCAGCTTGCATATCCGCTCCATCCTCGAAACAGATCAATTGCTGAAATCCCTTTCCTCCACCGGCTTGAAATACGCCAGCCGCTATTACCCCGACGATACCCACAACTCTGCGCCGCTGATTACCGAATACGACGCCTTCCGGTTTATCTTCGATTTCTATCCGCTGCGGCTGAAGGGCCAGGACTACGAGGACGAGTCGGGTGCCCTGATCACCAAAATAAACAAAGGGCTGGCCCTGCGTTCGCAGCAGATGGGCTATGAGGTGAAGCCGCCCGAAGAGCTGCTTAATGGCTTTGGTTACCAGGCGCTGAACAGAAAACAGTATGCACTTGCCGATTCGTTTTTTCAGCGAAACATCGCCCTCTTTCCCGAAAGCTTCAACGTATACGACTCATACGGCGATTATTTTGTCAATCGAAACGACATGGCCAACGCCATCCGGAATTTTGAAATTTCGCTTTCTAAAAAGGAAACCGCTCCCACCCGGCAAAAACTCACCGCGTTGCTGGCCTCCAACCATCCGGCGGTAAAACTTAGCCCCAAAGCCCTCAAAAGCTATGTCGGTACCTTTCAGGCAGGTGATTTTGTTTTCTCTACCGAAATCCGGGGCAGCTCGCTTTGGCTGTTGATTGGCGACTCCGAAAACGAGCTGGTGCCCACGGGAGGAGATTCGTTTAAAGACAAAAACCTGATTGGCTACAGCTCAGCATTTGAGGTAGTAGCCGGAAAAACCGTGGCAGTGACCCTGGTTTCGCTGGACAGAACCTTTCGTGCAACCGTGAAAGAATAGCGGATTTGGCCAAAAAAGAAGCATTCAGGCCAATTTTCCCTGAATTAACCGCCGGATAGCTACCAGGTGAACAAACAACACCAGCGGTGCAACGAAAGCAGGCAGCCAAATGTAGGGAAAGTGCGTCAAGGCAAATTGGGGCAGGTCCCGCCCAAATTGCTGCACAGGCGAAGGGGCGGACAAAAAGGCTGTAGCTATGATATTGAGCAGGAGCCCTAGGCAAACGATGTTCCATCCCAGGATCAGGGTGCGGTTCATTTTTCCTTTTTGCAATCCGAAATATGCTACGAAAGGGGCTGTGATTCCTGCGAGGATATCGAAGTTGCGGCCCTCAAAGGTCATGACCTGCGGGAGGGTGTGGTGAAGAAACAGGCCCAGCAGCACCAGTTCCACGGGTATCCGCACCACGTGCAGGAACGTAAGTGTGCGGAGCGGCAATCCATCCATCCATCGCCGCCCAGCCGGCGTGCTGAAAAGTAAAACGATGGCGAGTATATTCGGCAGCACCGCCAGCACAAATAACCTCGGAGGCATGGTCAAAGGGGCCAGCGTGTACACCTGATTGAGGCTCAGGACAGCATGAAGGGTTAGCCACACCGCCAATCCCAGCGAAACCCAAAGGGCATTTTTGCGCGTACCTACCGCGGCAGATTGACGCATAGCGAGGAAGAAAATACACAGGGTAGCGAGGGTCGTTACCCCAAAGGCAAGGGGCAGGTAAATCGGGAGGGTTTCCATGGAGGAGAATTGGGATATAATATCAATAATTTTTTCGGCCAATGACTCCCCTGATTTTGCAAAAAGGGGAAATATGAAAGGCTGATTTCCTTCCCTGCTGACGGACAATCCAGAACCTAGGTGAGCGGATACAGGTGGCGGACACATGACCCTCCAAATGGCGGATGTTTAATTTCTAATGGGAAACGCTCCGATTTCGGGCGCAGCCACCCAACCTCAGATTTCGTATATTGGAAGCAATTCACAGAAGCTATGGGTCAAGCTGCACTGAAAATACAACTGAGTATCGCCGATTACCTGGAAATGGAACGCGCCGCCGAAATTCGCCACGAGTTTCACTCCGGGGAGATTTTTGCCATGGCAGGCGGCACCCGCAACCATGCCTTACTGGGGAATGCTATAAATACAGAACTGAACCTCGTTTGTCGGGGCACAACCTGCCGTGCATTCAATGGCGACATGCGCATCCGCATCGAAAGCCACAACCGCTTTCTTTACCCTGAAGCTTCGGTCGTTTGTGGCCCTATCACCAGCAGCCCCTACGACAAAGACAGCATCACCAACCCCATGCTCATTGCCGAGGTGCTCTCAGAAAGCACCGAGGCCTACGACCGGGGCGAAAAATTCAGGCTTTACCGCACATTGCCTTCGCTGCAAGAATACGTACTCATCGACCAGAACCGCCCTTTGGTGGAGGTATTTTCGCGGCGGGAGGAAGATATTTGGGAAATGGTCGTTTACACAGGATTAGAGGCACGCGTGTCCTTGCGCAGCCTGTCCGCGGAGATAGCCTTGGCGGACCTGTACCGCAATGTGGAGTGGGAAGAGAATAGCTAATTGCTGCATTTTTCGCCTCTCTTTCAACGCATACTTCCCTGCCAAACGAACCTCAGTTCCGCTTCTGCAAGTTCTTCTACCTGCACAAACCCCAGCCTAACCAGCAGCGCTATGGCTTTCAGGTTTCCGATGGAAGTAATGGCCATTATTTCATTTAGCTGAATTTCCTTTTTTCCAAAATCGATCGCCAGCCCGAGAGCCGCGGTCATATAGCCTTTTCCCTGAAACTGAGGCAACAGCACGCAGCCCAGCTCCCCTGTGCCACCAGATAACCCCCGGTAATAACCGCAAGTGCCGACTAAATCCCCTGTGTTCCGGTCCTCAATGACCCAGTGGATGGAATTTCCCGCCAGGTAGTCCTGGTCAATGCGGGCCTGCATGTCACGGGCTTGCGCAGTGTTTTGGGCAGGCAGGCCATCGTAAAAAGAGATGGCCACGAGGGGGGAAATATCGACTTCAGCTACCGCGCGGAGGGTGATGCGCGCATCGGAGAGCGTGGGGTAATGGGGATAGGAAGGTAGGTTCATCGTTGTGGTGCCGACTTCCGGTCGGTGTGTTTGGGGGGCGGGTATTAAACCCGCCGCAAGGGATGGGATTCGCAGGGTGTGGACGGGCGAGCTTCAGTCGCCCATGATAGAAATAAGTCGTCAGCTGCTTGAAGCGGTTGATCCGCCGACTTCCGGTCGGTGTAGTGAATTCATCCGCTAACCACATACTCCACCGAATGCGCTTCGTTCACTGTGGGGATTTCCAGCTTTTGGATAAGCCGCTCCAGCGTAGAGACGGGCACCACATGCTCGCGGTTTTGGTTTTGGGAAAGGAGTTGCTGGTAGGGCACTTCGAGGTAAATGATGCGCACCCGGGCCTTGTAGTCCATGAAGATGGAGGTCCAGATACTGCGGATCTCAGCCGTGACATTGGTGGCGTTGAACACAAAGGGCTGCCTTTTCCGGAGAAATTCCCGGGCCCTTTCCTTTCCCAACTGAATCACCTGGCCGTTTTTCCGGCGGTCGGAGGGATCGATTTTCAGTTCGCGGCGGATATTGTCGAGAGAGAGCACGGGCAGGTCGTTGTGCTTTTGCAGGTAGGTGTCTTTGCCCGCCCCCGGCAAACCCGTAAGCATCGTTACCTCAAAAGGGAGGTCGTTGAAGGGCTCGTAGTCGGGAGCGTAATTCGGCCGGGTGAGGAAGAGGTAGCGGCCATAGTCAGAGGCAAACTGGCGCGGTTGTCCGTAGCATTCGTGGTCTTTGCACAGCTCCTCAAACAAAGCCTCATTCAGGAGCAGGGCGTCCTTGTCCGGGGCTATTCTCCCGAGCACATCCGCCTTCGCCAACATGCCGAGCAGGGCGGTATTTACCTGACAACTGGCATCAATCACCGCCTGCCGGGGGTCTGCCTTTTCGATGGCGTGCAGCGGCAAAGCATGCAGCCGCACGAGCCGGGCCACTTGTTCGCGTACCTCAAAAGGCGTGGGGTGGTCTTTGTACAAAAAAGCGCGGGCGGTAGCTTCTCCTTTGCGGGCGTGGCCTTTGGCGGTGATGCGCTCCTGGTCTTCGATGTATTCGGTAGCCGTGGTGGACCGCTTTTCCACATCGTGCAGCAGGGCGGCGGCGACCATTATATGCTTTTGCTCCGGGCTTAAATCCTGAAATTCAGGCAGCGCCACGAGGGCTTCCACCACCATTTGGGTATGCACCCGCACATCGCCCTCGCCATGCCAGATGGGGTCCTGGGGTACCCCTTTCATGTCGCGGAGCCAGTCAAAGGCCGACTCAAGCTGTGTCCAGGGAAGGGGTTTTCCCGGTTCGTAAAATGGAAATGTCCACATGGGCTTATCGGCTGAGGTATTCGTAGCCATACCATTTGTAGGTATGGTAATGGAGGAGGGAGGCAGGTCGCCAGGTTTTGGTCCAGTGCGTTTCGGTGGTCACATGCCCTTTCCGCACCAATTTAAACAATTGATTGAACTCATTGTCAGCCACGGGAATGGGGCCTTCGTTTGACTTGAAGCCATTTTTGTTCCGCACCACCAAACCCTCACAGGCAGAGTTTCCGTTTTTGGGGTCAAAACCACCGAGGGTTCCGGGCGTATTCACCCAATCTTCCCAGGGCATGCCGAGGTTTTGGGTAAGCCATTTTTCGAGCACCTGGTTTTCGCTGAGGCCCGGCGCAAAACAGCTGGTCAGCGTCACCGGAAAGCGTAGCTCGGGCACCACCGGAAAATCGAACAGGGCGGCGTAGAAGCAAACCTCCTCCCAGGAGAGCCACTTATCATGCTGCCGGATGCCAAATACATAGAAATATGACTCCAGTTGCCGGTATTCGATGGAATGAATGCCAAACATGTTTTCGCCGAAGATCTCGAGGTTGCCGAGGTCGTTTTTGATCAGCTCCCAGCGCTCGCGCATCGGCTTGTCCCACGGGTGCAGGGTTGGGCTCAGGTGCGAACGCGCAAAAACGCCCAGCTTGTTGAAGCAATTGTTTTGCCCGTCCAGCTTTTCGGTAATCACCAGCTGATCCATGTCCGCAAACGCCCGCACGTAGCCGTTGGGCATAAACCGATCATCGGAGGTTGTACCCAGGCTGATCTGCGCATGCAGGGTGCGGCCATATTTTTGGGAGAAAGACATAAGGCCAATTTCAACAAGCTGAATGTTTGGTTTCGAAGTACGAAACGTAATTCCGGGGAAAAAGGGTTTCTCCGACGAGCGTGGAATGGGCTTTTTTTAGATTTGTGCGGTAAATTGCGCGGTTGCCAGGTTACGCCAGGGACGTCAATCGACGCCTATTTCTATTGGATCCTCGTGCCCTTATTCCCACGAATGAACAACGAGCCATTTGCCTGAGCATCTACAGAAAAGTTTTCAGCAGGTGCTTCGCACATGTAAATCAAATACTGAGATTCATCGAACAATGTGCCTTTCCAGACCACGTTAATCTCCATACTCGGGTAAGGCCATGGCGAATAATAGCCTATTTCAATTCTGATACGGGGGTCTTCATAGATAATAAAATACCTCCGTTTCTTTAGACCTCTTAAAGGTGCTTCCTCATGTAATTCAAGCGGCGATCACATACCTTTCAACGGGCTTGATACTGTCGTCTACTGACCTGCCCAGTGAAGCGATCGGGCAGGTTTTGTCTTCTTAACGGCCTAACGTGAGATGCTTTTGCACTCAAAAGGAGGAGCGTATTTTACCCGAAGGCGCCACGCCGCGCTGTGTTGGGGTTTTCGCCTTTGGGGGAGCGGTTATCAAACCCGCCGCTAGTGATTGGCTTAGCCAACCACGGTGCCGCCAGACACTCTTTCGCGAATATATCCTTCAAAAAATCAATCGCCTTCTTTGCGCCTTCGCGGCCTCGCGTGAGGTGCTTTTGCACTCAAAAGGAGGAGCGTATTTTACCCGAAGGCGCCACGCCGCGCTGGGTTGGGCTTCTCGCTTTTGGGGGAGCGGGTATCAAACCCGCCGCTAGTGATTGGCTTTGCCAACCACGGTGCCGCCAGACACTCTTTCGCGAATATATCCTTCAAAAAATCAATCGCCTTCTTTGCGCCTTCGCGCCCTCGCGTGAGGTGCTTTTCTCACACTTTGGGGGGGCGTATTTCACAAAAGAACACTGAGGATTCGCAGAGAACGCGGAGAACGCCTTACAAAATCACGTGAGACGCTTTTCTCAGGTGATTGGCCGCTTACGAACCCCCACGATCAATAGCCAGAGGCAGGTGCCGATTTCGCCGAGGGTGGCTGGCATCCGCACGTAGGAGGAAATACCGAGAGCGGAATATCCGGGCACGAGGGAGTTGCCGAGGAAGTTGGTGAGGTAGCCCAGGCAACCCAGCATGAGCAAGATGCCCAACACTTTGGGGAGAAACCCCGACCGAAATACGAGGTAGCCGAACGGCAGCAACCACAAACCCCAAAATACGCTCACCAGCAGGATGCCCTGGTCGTATTGGTTGAGGTAAAACATCACCTGTGCCTGCAACTGCTCCGGCGACAAGGCATTCAGGTAGCTGTCGCCGCTGGTGAGGGAAAGCACCGCGAGTTTATTTTGGAGGTTGACCAACGACAGGGGCACACTCACCACCGCCAGTGCCACCATGAGCCGGGCATAGGTTTCATTTACCGACCTCAGCAAACGATAGAGCACCAGCGGCAAAAGCAGGAAGGCGATATAGCACACCACCCCGCTCACGATCTCCAGCCGAAATAGCGGTTCCGAAGCCGAAATCTGGTCGAAAGTGGTGGCTGCATCGTCCCATACGATCAATTGGCCGGGGACGTAGGCGAGGCTGAAAATGCCCGTCAGCACCACCACGAGGTAAATCAGGCCCGCCAATCGGGCAGTTGGGTTGTGGGTAGCGGTTGGTTCCATGCTGTTGGGTGTGGGGGGATGAAGTGCGCGGTGCTCCGATTGGGTAAAAAACGGCAACTGTGGCATCAGATGTTTTGCCTGGGCCAGTGCCACGCCTGCCAAACGATGGTGGCCGTGATCGCGCTTTCGACCACCGCCAGAAATACGTAAAACGTGCGCCACGGCGTGAGGGAGGTGGCGGCAATCAACAGCATAATGGCCGTGAAAAACACGCCTAAACCGATATTCAGCCAGCGGTTGAGGGTGGGCTTGAGCAGCACGGACAGGCACACCATGACCGCCGGAATCGCCAGGAGGAGCGCCGCCAGCCACAATTTCATCGGACTGTCGAGCAGGTTTTCGCCGCTGAGCAGACCCGCGGTTTTGTGGGGGACATACAGCTCAAAGTAGTCGCCGTACAGGTAGCAGAGGGTAACGGCGGTCCACAGGGCAGCCAACCGGATCTTGATATTTACTTCGAAATCAGCCAGTTGGCCGCGGTGGATAGGGTTAGCCATGGTGGGGTGGGTGCGTGGGGCTTTGCGGACTTTTTGAAGAAAGAAACGGGCAATCGGTCTGTTGGGAAGAGTATTTTCTTCGTCAAAAGGTTGCATGGGGGCAGAAAGGTTGGTGATTGTTCTTTGGGGTGTGGGGCGTGGGGTGTGGGGTGAGAGGATTTTTCTCGCAGAGGTGGAGGCGGTTATTTTATGTGGAGGAGGTTTGGGGAAGTGATGTTACAAGATCAGCGTAGGAGATGTGGTGATGGAACTTCATTTGGTACGCCATGCGTTCCAAATTGGCAAGGCTGATAATTGTCCTCATGCGGGTGAGTTTGCGCCCGGCAAATCCTATACAGCCTCGGCCAAGCAGAGCACGAGTTTGGGTGAAAAAGCTGAGGGTGGGGTTGAATGAACAATAGCAATTTGCGATTAGCTATAATTCTTATCTACATCGTTATTTCGTTTGCAATCATTTCTGCTTGTTTTAATACGGTCTCTGTCGCCAACATTTGCATATCTGGCGGATAGCCATATTTCCTAAGTATTCTTTTGACTGCAACCTTCAATTTTGCTTTTACACTTTCCTTAATGGTCCAATCAATAGATGCATTTTGGCGGATAGTTTCAGTCAGCACTACGGCAAGTTCTCTCAATTTTTCTTTTTGCATGAGTTCTCTCGCACTGTCGTTGTTGGCCACTGCTGTGTAAAAAGCATATTCAAAATCTGTCAAGCCCATTATTTTAGCCTCATTGTCCATTTCGACAATGTCCTTGCTAAGATTAATGAGTTCTTCGATTACTTCGGCAGCTGTCAGGATTTTGTTGTGATACCTTTTGATGGAATCTTCCAGCATTTCTAAAAATGTCCTGCTTTTTACCAGGTTCTTTTTGGATCTCGATCTTATTTCATCGTTCAGGAGCTTCTTCAAAACCTCTAACGCCACGTTTTTGTGCTCCATCCCTTTCAGTTCCATTAAAAACTCTTCTGAAAGAATGGAAATGTCGGGTTTCTTTATTCCGGCTGCATCAAAAATATCAATGACTTGTTCAGATACCAAAGCCTTGTCAATGACTTGTCTGATAGTTGTTTCAATTTCTTCGTCTGTTTTGCCTGAACCCGTTCCATCAAACTTTGCCAGCCTTGCTTTCACTGCCTGGAAAAACGATACTTCGTCCTTCGCATCCATGGCCTGGTCATGCGGAATAGCAATGGCAAACGCTTTTGACAATGCTGTTACTTCGTTGATATAGCGTTTCTTTCCGTCTTCCAGACCCAAAATGTGTTCTTCGGCTGCCAGAATCGTGGATAGTTTTTTTGAAATATCAGCTTCAAAATAGGTTTCGTATTCAAAGCCATGATACATATTGGAAACTACTTCCAACTTCTCCAGCATCAATTGAACGGCTTGTTCCTGCAATATGGTTGGGTCACCTTTTCCCCCTGCATCAGAATAAAAGGCTAATGCTTTTTTCAAATCTGCTGCAATGCCCAGATAATCCACAATCAAACCACCTGGCTTGTCTTTGTACACCCGGTTTACACGGGCAATGGCCTGCATCAGGTTGTGTCCCTTCATGGGTTTGTCAATGTACAGGGTGTGCATACTGGGTGCATCAAAACCAGTGAGCCACATATCCCGAACGATGACCAATTGTAACTCGTCATCAGGATTCTTCATTCTTTCGGCTAAGGTCCTTCTTTGCTCTTTGGTGGTATGGTGTTTCGATATTTCCGGACCGTCAGAAGAAGCCGAAGTCATGACTACTTTAATCACCCCTTTATTTAAATCGGCTGAATGCCATTCTGGTTTTAGCGCAATAATGGCTTCGTACAATTCGGCAGCAATTCTACGGCTCATGGAAACAATCATTCCTTTGCCTTCAAATACTTCCTGCCGTAGGTTGAAGTGGGTAACAATGTCCCGGGCAATGTTCTTGATTCGGTTTTCGCTTCCAACCAAGGCTTCCAGCTGTGTCCATTTTGCTTTTGCCTTCTGTGTATTGGTTAAATCTTCTTGCTCCAGTTCATCATCGAGGTCTTCGACTAATTGTTTGCCTTCTTCGCTTAGGTTCACTTTTGCCAGACGGCTTTCATAATAAATACGAACAGTTGCACCGTCTTCAACGGCTTGGGCTATGTCATAAATGTCCACATAGTTCCCGAAAACGGCAGGTGTGTTAACGTCTGTATTTTCAATGGGCGTACCTGTAAATCCTAAATAGGTGGCATTAGGCAAAGCATCCCGCATGTATTTTGCAAAACCATACACGATTTTACTGCCAATTTCATTTCCCTGCTTGTCTTTTATCGTTTGATTTTTTGCTTTAAACCCATATTGTGTTCGGTGTGCCTCGTCTGCAATAACCACGATGTTTTTTCTATCAGAAAGCAATTCGTACACATTACCTTCTTCGGGTTGGAATTTTTGAATGGTGGCAAAAACCACTCCGCCCGAAGCTACTTTCAGCAATTCTTTTAATTGGTTTCTGTCTCCGGCCTGAACGGGTTCTTGTCTGAGCAGTTGTTTGGATGCGGCAAAGGTGTCAAACAGTTGGTCGTCCAGATCATTGCGGTCGGTAATAACCAAAATGGTTGGGTTGTTTAAAGCCAAAACTATTTTTCCTGTATAGAAAACCATCGACAGTGATTTTCCGCTTCCCTGCGTGTGCCAAACCACACCCCCTTTTCTATCGCCAATGGGTTGATTTTTTACTCCGGGCAGTTCATAACTCTCCGGTGATTGCATAACTAAATTCCCCTCCAATGGAGGGGTGCCCGATAGGGCGGGGTTATAATTCCCCTCCATTGGAGGGGTGCCCGATAGGGCGGGGTGGTTATAAAGCCCCTGCATAGTTATAGCTAAATTTTGGAGCATATCTATAGCCCTAATATGGATAACCGTCAACCCCAATGAAGTTAAGTAAGCATCCCTCGCAGCATCATAGTCTGCTTTATCGTCGTGGCTACTCCCATCAATTTCGACCACTACCTGACAATTGCCACAATAAAAGTCAACTATATAGTTTCCGATTATCTTCTGTCGATCAAAATCAAATCCCTTGAACTTTTTATTTTTTACTTGGTTCCAAAAGAGAACTTCTGAAAGATTTCCTGCTTTGCGAAGTTCACGGGCTCGTTCTTTAAGCTTTGGATTGAAGGGTAGATCAAAGTAGTTTTTGCTGGCTCTTTTTACCGCTCCGGTCTGCGATTCATCCTGAGTTAGGGGATTTACCACCCCGGTCTGCGACCACCCCTCCGAAGGAGGGGAATTTAGTGGGCTGGTTTGCGACCACGCCTCTTGAGTTGAGGAATTAAAGCCGGTAGCTCTCAGAGTAGATTCTACTGCCCGGTTTACCGCGTAGTATTGATGATAGGAGGCTAGTTTTTTAACGGTTGATATCGTGGTGATGCCTGTTTCGGGATCTTCCTTTTTCGATTTTTCAAAAACAATGAAATGCCGGATGAGGTCGATCAAGGTTTCCTTGTTCAACATTCCTTGAATCAACGTTTCTAACTGACTAACCAGGTGCGAAGCTTCGGCTTTTCCATCTGCCGATTTCCACGACATAAAGCGACTGAAGCCCGCAGAAATGGAACCTGCTTTGGCTTCCAGGCCATCAGAAATTACTACTAAGCCGTTGTAGGTGAACAGGCCCGGAATAATGGCTTTATAGGTTTCTACCTGTTTAAATGCTGAACGGATCGTGGTGTTTTCGTGCGCTGCATTTTTTAATTCGACCACCACCAGCGGAATTCCATTGACAAACAGCAGAACGTCAGGCCGCTTTTTGTTGCCGTTTTCGATGATGGTGAATTGATTGACGACCACAAAATCGTTGTTGCCCGGATTTTTAAAATCAATCAGCCAAACCCTGTCGCCACGCTCATCGCCCGCTACTCGTTTTGATACGGGTATGCCTTCGGTCAATAAACGGTGAAAGGTTTCATTGTTGGTCAATAGCTCAGGCGAAGCGATGCGCTGAATTTCTTTGATGGCTTCCGCCTGCGCATCAGCCGGAACACCGGGGTTGATTCGTTTGACGGCAGTTTGCAATCGGTTTAGCAGGAGTACTTGGGCGTAGCTGTCGCGGGTGTCTTGACCACCCCGCCCTTCGGGCACCCCTCCGGTGGAGGGGAATTCGGACCTCTCTCCTTCGGTGTAGGAGAATTCGGGTGCAATATCGGGAGCGTAGATATACGCATAGCCGAGTTTTTCGAGTAACCCGATGGCAAAGGATTCAATGGTATTTTCGGTAAGGCGGCTCACGTTCTATTTGAATTCAACAGGAATAACAAACTGATGTCCCTCGGAATAGTGAATAACGCCTTTATGCTGCAACCTGCCAATAATAATGGCCGGGTGGGTGTTGAACTTTTGGGAAAAGGCATAGATATCCGCTTCTGAAAGATCCTGACACTTTAGGATTTCCCGCTCTTCCTCTTTGGACAAGGTCCATTTGACGGCAAAGTCGTCGGCTTCTTTTTCCTTCTCCAGGTCTTTATCTGAGTAATCGATATTCTCCAGAAAGATGTCTTTTTTGCCATGCAGCAGAATGTGCCCGGCCTCATGAAAGAAGGTAAACCAAAAGATATCATTCCGCTTGTAGCGACCGGTAAGTTGGATCAGCGGGGTATCATTCAGCCAACGGGTACTGCCGTTGATGGGCGCTTTTTTGATGCAAGGGGTATGCACCACTTTTACGCCCGCGTCTAAGCACAAGTGTTGTAATTGTTTGAAAAGGTCAGCCGGATGGCTGGCCATCAGGTTCTTAATGGCTGGCAAACTGGCCTTGAACTTTTTTTCATCGTAGGGCCTGGTAGGTAGCTTCGCTGCCTGAAATTCGCCCTGGCGGAGCCAGGCAGATACGGCATAGGGCTCTTTGGTATGTGCAAGCGAAATGCGGAAAGCGACTTTCAGCTGTTGCTTAAAGTAATAATCTTCCCAGGCGGTGTGGTTGCTGAAGCTGAAAAAAGCCAGCAATTCGGCGGCTTTTTCTTCTATTGTGCTTTTGGCAGGCAGCCAGCCAAGTTTTACCATGTCGGCAATTGGAAATTGCTTTGCCCAGGCGGTGGACTCAGCCAACAGCTCCTTTCGTTCTTCACGGGCCTTAAACTCGTCGTAGTTGCGCTGCTTATTCAGCCAGAAGTGAGCCGGAATTTTTAGTACCTGCTCAAACTGTACGGCCATTTCCGGCGTGATGCTGCTTTTTCCTTTTAGAATGGCTATAACGGTTTTTTCGGGTTTGCCCGTCCGGATAGCAAACTCTTTTGGCCCCATGCCGAGCTCTTCGAGCTTTTCGGCGAGGGTTTCGCCTGGGTGGAAAGCAATCGTGGGGTGATATTGATTTTGGAGGGTGGACATGGTGTTTGGGTCGTTCGTTGTTCTTTGCTTCAGTGATAATCCACTATCTCTATGATTTCCACGCCTTTTATTTCGAGCCAGATCACCTTTCCGCTTGCGTCGGTGGGGACGGGTTTTTCCTGCGGCTCGAAGATCAGCCGATACGGTTGGTCCAGGTTGCAGGCCCATTGGCCCTTGCGGTCGCCCGTGAGTTCGTGGTAGCTACCCGGGAGATGGCGCACATCTTCAAGGGTACTGGCGTTGTAGAGGTCGTCCAGCCGCTGCTGGAAGAGTCGAGCCCGGATTTTTCCCATGTCCTTCTGGCACTTCCTCGGATCGTGGGCAAGCTTCAGGAGCTTCTTGTTATAGAACGTTATATCCACTGTAAAGGTAAAAAATATTTTGACTAACAGCAAATGTAAGTAGAAAAAATAGACTGTGTCTATTTTCTGGGTTTAGACCCAAGAGAATTAGAGGTTCTCGGACAGCTTGGAGAGTTTGGTTGAGAAAGGTTGGGTAAAGTTTTCGATGATTCGGATCATTGTAGTTATACAAAGTAACCACTTGGCCTAAACAGTAACTCCATTTCTTCATCAGTTGCCACAGGTTTCAAGTTCTCTACAGCATGGTAATCAATAATTTCCGCTTTGTTAATAGCATCTTTAAGCGAGGTATCTAACCAATGAGAGTTCCAAATTTGTGTTTCACGAAAAAGCACCTTCTGGCAAAGCTTTTCTTCATAAGTTATCGAGGTGTCAATTTTTAAGTAGAGTCTTTGGAGCCAGACTTTGAGAAGCCCTGAGTTGGGAATGCGATCAAATTTGGCCTTCATACGTTTTACAAGTGATTGTTTTTCCTTTTCATGCTGCAACTGATTAAGCAAATGGGTAAGGATGTTGACGGCTAATGGAATGACTCTGGGGTTTCGATAGGCAATTTCTACAACTAGGCTGATGAGTGTAGGCAGATTCAGGTCCTTCCTTTCGCTTTTCTGTAGCACCTCTAAGAATTCTTTCATTTGTGTATACAAGGTTCCAGAGTTAGGGAATTGCCCAGAAAGCAAGTGTAGTTGTATCAACCATTTTTGCTTGTTCTCGGTAATTCGCTTATTCACAATCCAATACCTTTTATCCGGTTTTATTGCATTCGTTATCACATCATTCGAAGCATGGGTCTTTTCTGCATTAAGTTTTAGTCCCATATCAGATAAAACCTCCGACAAAGCTTTTGTAATCAATTCAGCTTCAAAGGGATTGTTAGAAAAGATTCGATAATCATCTCTATAGCGAAGAATACAATAATCAATAATTGCTAAATTTTTGATTTTTTCTGTTAGCAAATAATCAACGTACCCAAGGACAATTTCTGCGATAAAATCCATCAAGTTACTACCCTGAGGAATACCATTAGTTTGTCCATAACTCATATCCTGTAGGTAGTTATCGATAGAATTTCCAATTAGAGTTTTGTCGGCTCTATTCGCCTGTTTCTTGGCTTCGGCTTTGGAATGAATGGCCCAGGGAATAGAATGGGTATAGATGGATCCATAACAATCAGCAATGTCAGTTTGGAGCATATACTGGTAGTCCAGTGCCAGAGATATATACTCTTCACTGAGAGGTTTGCGTTGAATCAAGCTGCTGAGCGGATATGAAAATTTAGGGTCAACAGGGATTCGAGTGCTTTTTTGTGGACCTGTATTTTATCAAAAAATGTCAGTACAGCCGTACGGAACTCTG
>JBGSTW010000014.1:0-128368 GCA_041753595.1 Bacteroidia bacterium
CCGCCGCCGCCGCCGCCGCCGCCGCCGCTCCCAGCACCTCTAAAACAGACCCCACACTGCTGGCCGCCGCCACCACCACCGCCGCCGCCGCCGCCGCCTCCTTGTCCATCCGAGCCGGTACTTCCGGCGGTTCCGGGTGCCCAGAATCCTGCCGTATTTGCTCCTGCCGCGCCTGTACTTCCCACTGCGCCGTTAGCACCTGGCTGACCAACTCCGCCTGGGCCTCCGTTAAGTCCAGGATTTCCCCAGGCACCTGACGTGCCGCTCGTTCCTCCAAGGGTTGAGCCTCCGGCCCCGCCGGGACCACCATTGTTATTTGCTTCGCCTCCACAAGCGCCGCCACCGCCTCCTGCGCCCATGCGGTAGCTGGATGCCGCCCCGCCGATGGTTCCGCCTTGCCCTACGGCGCAGCAGGTTGCAGGTCCGTTTAGGTCTGTACCACCTGCACCTCCGGTACCTGGAGACCCTGCACCCGCACCTCCTGCGCCTCCACGACCCGGGGTTTCTTTGATTTCTGCATCGCCGGGATATCCTGCATTTCCTATTGAGCCGATCACGCCATCTGTTCCTACCTGGCCATCGGCACCTTTAGATGCACTTCCTGCAATCACCTGCACCCGGGTAAAGCTGTAGTCGGTACAATTAGACAAGTGAACTCCGTAGGTGCTCATGCCGCTGGTGTTGGCATTGGCTGTTTCGATGGTCAGGTCCTGAAAATGAACATTGGATGCATTGTTGAGATAGATAGCCACCAGGCGTTGGGCATTAGTAGCTCCCTCAGGATTGTTGGTGGTGCGGTAGAGCTTAGTTGCTCCTGCCAGGCTCGTCTTTCTCCATCCCAGCGCGGGGTCGTAACCGCCTTCGAGGGTGATATTGCTGAGAATGGTCGTGATTGGATTGTCAAGGTTATAAGTGCCAATGCCAAGTTTGATCACGGTATTGTTGCAGCTGGACATCGATATGGCATCCAGCAAACTGGCCGGACTCAACCTCGTACCATTTCCGGTGCCGGTGGTAGTGGCATAAAGCACATTACAAGCGGTGCCGGATGGCTGGTTGATAGAGACGCTCGCCTGTGCCGATGCCTGGCAGCCATTGGGTGTGGTCACTGTGACAGAAACGGTACTGTCACCCGTAGGAGAAATGGTTATGCTATTGGAGGTTGCGCCTGTGCTCCAGAGGTAGCTGGCGCCCGGGGTTCCGTTTGCAGTAAATGTTGCAGTTGCTCCTGAGCAAATATTGAGATTTGCCGGTGAAATGCTGACCGTGGGTGGTTGGGTTATGTCAACGGTTACTACGTCTACTTTCCGGCAACCATCCGCATAGGACGTCGTGAGGGTATAGGTCGTTTGTGCTGGTGGGGATGCGGTAGGGCCGGGAATCGTGGTGTTCGAAAGCCCCAAGGGCGGCGACCATTGATACTGGGTAGCTCCCGGTGCTGTCGGGCTCAGAGTAACGCTTCCTCCCTGACAAATGGCTTCATCCGGCCCGGCATCGAGGGTATGGCTGTTGGGCAAAACTTCTACACTGAAAGTATAGGTAGAAGACCCGCTCAACGGGCAATTATCGTCCTTCACGGTGACGGTAAAAAAGTGCGTACCGATATCCGCAAGGGTAGGGAACCAGCAAAACTTCGCTTTCGGCGCGGTGGTATTGTTGTTGGTGAGGGTAAATGTGCCCGCAGGAATACCATTGTTCCAGGTCGCTTTAACCACATCGCCGTCGGGATCGGAGATGAAAATATCAAAGCAGAGGTTATCTCCCACGCAGGTGGTGAGTGAATAATCGTTGATGCCGTTGGCACCAGTTGCTACGGGTGGGGCATTGTTGCAGCTGATCACATTAAACTGCATGTCGCGAACCGTCTGGCCAATTACTACGCCATTTCTGTACTCGGTTACCTGTACACAGATCACCCCGATCTGAATTTGATTCGGCGTAAATGAAAGCGAACCGCTCAAAGGGTCAAGCGTTACTCCGGCAGCCGTGTACAAAGGATTGGTTGCGCTGAAGCCTGAGCCGTAGCCAACCGAAATGTTTTGCCCCTGCTGGCAACTGACCAGCGCAAAAGCCAGGCTGTCTCCGTCCGGATCCACTACGCCGTGGTTGTATAGCACAGGTTGGTTTACACAAACAATCGGCGTGGGGATATTGGTAAAAATGGGGGAGTTGTTGCAAACACTGAGGGTGTTATTGAGGTGCGCGGTAACGTGCATCTGCTGGTTCAAAGGCAGATTCAGGGTGTTAATGGCCCCGTTTCTGCAACACTGAAACCAACGAAGCTCCCAATCGCTGCCACAGCCCGGAGGCAAGTTCAGGGTGCCTTCGTAGGTATATTGCTCGATGCCGTAAGGGCCTGTTCCGCCGTTGCACCGGGTAGGTAGTCCCGGACAAACGGGAGTTACATCCACTACCGAGCCGGTGAGGGAAAGCACGATAAAGGAAGTAACGCCACAACTGGCAGAACTGTAGTACAGGTTGGTAGGGTTCTCGGGCGTGATGCCCACACAGTCCCGGAAAAAGGTAAGCCGCACCCGGTATTGGTTGGGGCCCAGGCAAGAATACGTAATGTCTGCTCCCATGCCATGCGAGGCAGAAACGGGTTGAAGTACGTTCACCAAAAGCAAGGTGGCAAACGCAAATATACTGATAATCAGACGGTTGAGTGAAAGGCTGTGTTTCATGTTCCAGGTTGGGAAAAGTGAATAGGACACTCACGAAGCCATTTTCAGCATCGAACAGAAACATACGCGCACTGTCCAGGCCTAAAGGGCTTGGTCAGGGAAAAGCCAACTTGCAGGAAGTAAACGAAGGGTGTTAGAGGGGGAAAGTAGGCGTGCTACATAGGCGAAAGGCTTTTTTTGAAGCGGATTAACCTATTAGAAACGTATTTATTTTACCAGATATTACAGCTTGTGATAAAATTTTCAGCTAAACGAATAATCTGTCAGACAAAATAACCGGGGGATTGGAAATGGTGAATTTTCTAGTTATTCGACGGGAAGAATTAATAGCAAGTGAAAGTTTGGGTTATCCAAGATCAGAGCACGAAAGCCGACTCCGGCGGAGTCGAACCTTTGTAGAAAACCGAAACAATAAGCATATCGACCTCGGAGAGTTCGCACCCCATGCTGAACTCATCGATTTGGACAAAAAAAAAGAGCCATCCCAGGATCAGGATGGCTCATATTTGATCAGTTCCGGAAAAATCCTACTGGATTCCTTCTACCAGAATAACCGCTTTGTTGTTCAGAACTTCGATTACGCCGCCGCGGGTCAAAAACTCTTCGGCAGATCCATCGGCTTTTACCACTTTTACCCGCCCGTCATTCAGGGTAGAAATAATGGGTGCGTGATTAAAAAGCACCTGAAAACCGCCTTCGGTTCCGGGTACCTGCACACTGCGTACAGGTCCGGTAAAGACCATGGCTTCAGGCGTAACGATATCCAGGATAAATGCTTTGTCCATGATATTCAGGATTAAGCCTGAGCCAGCATTTTCTCGCCGGCTTCGATGGCTGATTCAATGGTGCCTTTGAGGTAGAAAGCGCCTTCAGGCAGGTGATCGAGTTTGCCGTCGAGGATCATGTTGAAACCACGAATACAGTCTTCGATGGTCACAAATACACCCGGAGTACCGGTGAACTGCTCGGCCACGTGGAAAGGCTGTGAAAGGAAGCGCTGTACCTTACGGGCACGTGCCACCACCAGCTTGTCCTCATCGGAAAGTTCGTCCATACCGAGGATGGCGATAATGTCCTGCAGTTCTTTGTATTTCTGGAGGATAGATACCACCCGGCGTGCACAACCATAGTGCTCGTCGCCCACGATTGCAGGCTGCATGATGCGGGAGGTAGAAGTCAGCGGGTCCACAGCCGGGTAGATACCCAGGGCAGAAAGCTGACGGGAAAGTTCGGTGGTTGCATCCAGGTGGGCAAAGGTCGTAGCCGGAGCCGGGTCTGTATAGTCATCGGCAGGTACGTAGATTGCCTGGATGGAGGTGATGGATCCACGCTTGGTAGAGGTGATCCGCTCCTGAAGTTCACCCATTTCAGATGCCAGGGTAGGCTGGTAACCTACGGCTGAAGGCATACGTCCCAGAAGGGCTGATACCTCAGAACCTGCCTGGGTGAAACGGAAGATGTTGTCAATAAAGAAAAGCACGTCACGGCCGGTAGGGTCGGTATCTTTTCCGTCGCGGAAATATTCAGCGATGGTCAGACCGGTAAGGGCCACGCGGGCACGGGCTCCGGGAGGCTCGTTCATCTGACCGAAAACCATGGTCAAACGTGACTCCTTCATGAGGTCGTAGTCCACTTTGTCAAGTGACCACCGTCCGTTGTGCAGGTCTTCGTTAAAAGCCTCACCGTATTTAACTACGTTGGCTTCGATCATTTCGCGGAGGATGTCGTTCCCTTCGCGGGTACGCTCACCTACACCGGCGAAAACAGAAAGACCATCGTGTGCTTTGGCGATGTTGTTGATCAATTCCTGAATCAACACCGTTTTACCCACACCGGCACCACCGAAAAGACCGATTTTACCGCCTTTGAGGTAAGGAGCGAGGAGGTCAATTACTTTGATACCCGTGGTAAGCACTTCCAGTTCGGTGGTCAGTTCATCGAAGCGGGGAGCTTTACGGTGGATAGAGTAGTAGCCGTCGGCAGCAGGCTTGCGCAGACCGTCGATGGCATCGCCAACCACGTTGAACAAGCGGCCACGCACGTCGTCACCTACCGGTACACGGAGGGTGTCGTCGATGTCAAGGGCGGGCATCCCGCGCTCCAGGCCATCGGTGGAGTCCATGGCGATGGCGCGAACGCGGCCTTCACCTAAGTGTTGTTGTACTTCAAGCACGAGCAAGGAGCCATCATGCTTTCTGATTTCCAGCGCGTTGTGAATCTTCGGAAGGTGGGCGCCTTCGTCGCTGAAATCTACGTCCACCACAGGTCCAATGACCTGGGCGACTTTTCCAATGTTCTGGGTATTTGCCATTCGGAGAGGTTGCTATGCGGGTAGTCGCAAAATCGCCGCAAATTACTCCCACATTACGAATTTAACAAACCCGTATCCTTCCTTTTTCTCCAGAACCTAACCCTGCGCCGTTTGGTTTTCCACAATGGGATGTTGATAAGTATGGAGCGTTGTGGATTTTGGCGGGCGAGTTTGTAGAAAATGCCTTAAATATCCATAGATCTGCCAAAAATCAGATCAGGAAGTCGGCACCCGTGGAGGTGATGGGCGGAAATTCCAGGGGAAGGGCATCTTCCGGGCGCACGATGCGGCGGAGGAGGTAGCGGTTGTCGGCGGGTTGGGCATACACTTCCACACAATTTTCGCGCAGGTTCACCAGCCAATAGTGCCCGATTCCCGCTTCAGCATACAACGCCGCTTTTACTTCCCGGTCGTAAGCGAGGGAGGAGTCTGCAATTTCGATAATGAACAGTACGTCCTCTGGCTGGGGGTGCGCGGAAGCATAAGGGTGGGTTAGCTGAAGGTGTTTCCAGGAGGTTGGTAAGGTTGTGTTATTTATGTAGTGGGGGTTATCCCCCAAAACTCTGGTTTCGCCCCCCCTTTAGTGAGGTTGACTTTATTAGGACTTTGCGGGTCCCTCAGGTGGCCAGGTGGAGCCTACCCCTTCAAGTAAGGCTGACTATGGGTAGGACCTTGCAGACCCTCACGTAGTTCGCGAAGCATAAAAACTTCCCATGGGCGCAGCCCAAATAAAAAGCCCGCCCCTTTCAAGGGGGCAGCGGCTGCAAGCCGCGGGGGGTTAAATAGTACACAACCCGGCCGCAAGCCGCGGGGGTTAACACACCCACAAAAAAAAGCCACCCCAAAACCGGGATGGCTCTTTCTTTTTACAAAAACACCACTTTTTACAGGTGAATCACTTCCCCATACGCCGCAGCAGCGGCTTCCATCACGGCTTCGCTCATGGTGGGGTGGGGGTGTACGGCTTTGATGATTTCGTGACCGGTGGTTTCGAGCTTGCGGGCCATCACGATCTCGGCGATCATGTCGGTAACGCCTGCGCCTACCATGTGGGCACCGAGGAGTTCGCCGTATTTGGCATCGAAGATCAGCTTCACGAAGCCGTCTTTTTTGCCGCTGGCACTGGCTTTGCCCGAGGCCGAGAAGGGGAAACGACCCACTTTCAGTTCGTAGCCCTGGGCTTTTGCCTGCTCTTCGGTCAGGCCCACAGCCGCTACTTCGGGCTGGGTATAGGTACAGCTCGGGATATTGCCGTAGTCGAGCGGCTCCACGTGCATGCCGGCGATTTTTTCTACACAGATAATACCTTCATGGGAGGCTACGTGTGCGAGGGCAGGACCGTCGGTGATGTCGCCAATGGCGTAGATGCCGGGTACATTGGTGCGGTAAAATTCATCTACCAGCACCTTGCCCTTTTCGGTTTTTACGCCTACGGAACCGAGGCCGAGGTCTTCGAGGTTAGAAACCACCCCAACGGCAGAGAGCAGCACATCGGCTTCGAGCACGGTTTCGCCGTCCTTGGTTTTGATGGTAGCTTTTACGCCTTCGCCGGAGGTATCCACTTTGGTTACTTCGGCGGAGGTCAGGATGTCGATGCCTTTTTTCTTATAGATGCGTTCCATCTGGCTGGAAACCTCGGCGTCTTCGCGGGGCAGCACGCGGTCGAGGAACTCCACGATGGTGACCTTGGTGCCCATGTTGTGATAGACATAGGCGAATTCCATGCCGATGGCGCCCGATCCGGCGATGATCATCGACTTGGGCTGGGTTTCCATAGTCATGGCCTTGCGGTAGCCGAGGATTTTCTTTTCGTCGATCGGCATCGAAGGCAGGCTGCGGGCACGCGATCCTGTAGCGAGGATAATGTGCTTGGCCTGGTAAGAGGTTACCTTGCCGTCGGCAGAAGTAACGGCTACCGAGCGGTCGGGGGTTACTTTGCCGGTTCCGGTGAGCACGTCGATCCGGTTTTTACGCATCAGGAAGCTAACGCCTTTGCTCATGCCATCGGCTACGTCGCGGCTGCGCTTGATCACGGCCGGAAAATCGTGCGAAGCGCCTTCCACCTTCAGCCCGTAATCCTGGGCATGGTTGAGGTAATCCATGACTTCGGCGCTTTTGAGCAGGGCTTTGGTGGGAATACAGCCCCAGTTGAGGCATACGCCTCCGAGGTTTTCTCTTTCCACCACAGCGGCTTTCAGGCCGAGTTGAGAAGCACGGATGGCGGCTACGTAGCCTCCGGGGCCACTACCAATGACGATGACGTCGTATGCGTTAGACATAAACTTAGCGGGTTAGTCTTTTAAATAAGGGCCATTTTTAATGAACGGCGCGGCAAAGGTATAAAATTAACTCCGAACGCCTTGCTCTTGCAAGCGATACGGAGGGCAAAGGATAAGTTCCGCTGATTTTAGCGTTTTACCCCAATATTTATGCCCTTACTTCTGGCAAATTCTATAATTTTGAGCAAATCTGACGGTTGCGCGCCTGAACCTATGCTAAAAGAACTCTATATCCGCAACTATGGCTTGTTTCGGGAGTCGCTGGTGGCTTTCGGCTCCGGCCTGAACATCCTTACCGGCGAAACCGGTGCGGGCAAATCGCTGCTGGTCGATGCCGTAGGCCTCATTCAGGGGAAGCGTGCCGATACTTCCGCCATATTCCTGGAAGACGACAAGTGCATTGTGGAGGCGCGGTTTGGCCACCTCGCACCCTCGATCCGCACCCAGCTGGCGCAATTTGAAGATTTTGACTACGATCCCGCCCAGGAGGACCTGATCCTTCGCCGGGAAATAACCGCCTCCGGCAAATCCCGCTCCTTTGTAAACGACACGCCCGTGGGCCTCGGGATCATGCGGGAAGTAAGTGGTCTGCTGCTTGATTTGCACGGACAGCACGAAAACCAGGCACTGCTTTCGGCTGATTACCAGATGGCGCTGGTGGATGAATTTGCAGGAAACGCGACCTTACTGGCTCGGTTTGCCGGAGAGCTGCGCGCCTGGGACAAAGCAGGCGAAGCCCTGGCCACCCTAAAAGCTGAGGCCCAAAAGTCGAAAACCGAGCTGGAATACCTTCATTTTCAAGTAAATGAACTGGAAGCGGCGGGCTTGAAACCCCAGGAAGAAGAAAACCTCGATCAGGAGTTCAACCTGTTGCAACATGCCGAAGGCGTGCGCGAGGTACTGGGCGCCGCGGTCAATGGCTTATTCGACGACGATGAGGGGATTTATGTAAAAATGAGCGCCCTGGTCGATCCGCTGGTGAAGTTTGCGGGCATGAGTCAGCAATTGGGCGAAGACATCGAGCGGCTGCACGAACTCCAGGCAGGCATACAGCAAACCTCCATTTCCCTGCAACGCTTGCTGGAAACCGTAGAATCGGACCCGGAGCGGCTGTCTTTTATAGAAGAGCGACTGGCCACTTATCATAAGCTGAAGCTAAAATACGGAGCCCGCACGGGCGATGAGCTGATTGAGCTTATGCAGCAATTGAAGGGGAGATTGGGTGATTTTGAGTCGCTGGACGATCGCATTGCTGTCCTTCAACGCGACATGGCGGAAAAACAGGCGCAGCTCACCATGCTCGGGCTTGAAATAGAAAGCAGGCGTATCGCCGTTAAAGAAGAAGTAGAGACCGCCATCTTTGAAGTGCTGCGGGAGATTGGCTTCGGAAAAAGCCGTTTTGAGGTTGCCATTGAGCGCAACGAAACGACCAACAGTCCATGGATTTTAAACGATCGTTCGGTAAAAATAACGGCCCGCGGATTTAACCGGGTGTATTTTCTGATACAGACAAACCCCGGAGCACCTGCTGGTCCGTTGGGTCAGATCGGCTCAGGCGGGGAAATTTCGCGGGTGATGCTGGCAATCAAGGCTGCATTGGCCAGCAAAGCGGAGTTTCCAGTGCTGATTTTTGATGAAATAGATACCGGCATCAGTGGCGAAACCGCCGCCAAAGTGGGTGCCGTGATGCAACGTCTGGGGCAGCATTTTCAGATAATTTCCATTACGCACCTGCCTCAGATCGCCGCCAGGGGCAATACGCACTTGCGCATCTACAAAGAAATCAAGGACAATATCACTGAGTCCGGCATCCAGGTCCTCGATCGGGACGCGCGTATCCTGGAAGTAGCCAAAATGCTGAGCGGCGAGTTGCCTTCGGATGCTGCCATGAAAAATGCGGCAGAACTGATCGGTTAATTTTTCTACAGAAGGCGTCTGGCTGTCAATTTTATGCTGAAAATTTATACATGATATAAAAACTAACGATGTTATAGAGTTTTTTATATCCGTTTCCCCGGATGTTCAATTGCTAAACACGGAGTAGGGGATGGTTCGTTTAGAAGTAGCCTCAGTAAAAAGCTATAGCCCGATTTGAGGCAGAACCTTGGCTGGAAATAGTATCGGTGGAGTGGGGGATGAGAAACGTTTTTTGGTACAAATAATGAGAAAGGGTGGGGAGAAGTGGGACGGGACAATGGCATCTGGTTCGTCCAGGCGATACAGATAAGCGACTAAAGCTAGCCTTTACACACAATAGAAATGCACGGGGAATTTATTCGAAGATTCAATATATGTTATAAAAACTAACATCGTTATATACCTATAAAAACATCTGAAAAAAATTTCAATAAAAAATACACCGAAACCCAAAGCACAAGGGTAGGGGACAAAAAAGGCTCCCCGCTCTGGCGAACCAGGCGGGGAGGTGTCAGGGAAATACAAATACTTCGAAACGGCGCGCCTTTATTGGCGATAAAGCTTTGTAGTGCTGCGATAGCCGGATTTGCTGGTGTACCAATCGGTAAAGGTGGTACCATTGCTTTGTGCCCAGGCAGCGAACTTCAGGTGGCCCAGAATAATGGGCTGCCCTTCGATCGGGTAAGCAAACTGAACCGGCGTATGTATAGCAAAAGGCAGGTTGCCTTTGTCTTTGTAGTACTTGTTGGGCGTTGCAAGCGAGTTGTCGTTGCCCGTGCCGAAGAGACTTTGATTGGCCAGGTCGGTTGGGAGTTGATCCGGGAGGTGCACTTCGTATCCACGACCACGGCCCGTGAAGATGAACGGATTGTAAGGTGAATAGCCTAAATCGGCCTGAGCTTGTGGTTCTGTGAATGTGATCACCATGTCGATGGTGTCGGGGGTAGCAGAAATTCCTCCGGTTACGGTATTGATATATCGACCAGCCTGCTGGCCCATGACCTCTTGTGCATTGTCGAATACCATGATTACGGCTTTGCTCTGGCCTGATTCAACACCGTTAGAAGCGACCTGGATGGTGCTGCCGGATATCTGGGCACCGGTAACACTCTGTACTGCATCAGCAGGAACATTCAGCATAATGCCAAAACCATTTTCAAAAGAGGCACCTATGGCCTGTACAATAAACTTACACTTCAGTTCTACCGCTTTGTTGGCAGTATTGGTTACAATCTGATAGTTGTAATCCACCACCAGGTCGTTCATGTCGTAGTCTCCACGGTAAGGCCATTGGTCTTCAAAGCCGATGGATCCAAAAGCACCTGTACCTGGCTGATAAATATTGAAAGCACGCGTGGGATCGTTGGGGTAGGCGTCGTTGGTGTTAATAACACCGTCCTCGTCATCGTCGTTACCGGTAGCCACCCTTGCCTGAGCGAGATTTTCTACAATAATTGCCTCAAAAGGGTTGGCCGTTACATAAAAAACGGCATCGTTAAAGTCTTTATCCCCCCCGGGGCGGGTAATGTCTTCCATTCCCAGAAGCAAAAGTTCGCGGTTAACATCTTTCAGCAGGGCCACGTGGGCGCGGTTTGGTGCAGTCGTATAGGTGTTAAAGTTTTTGTTGGAGAATTTAGTTTCCTCTACATCCGCAACTGTTGAACCTGTCCATCCATCTGGTACCAGAAACCAACCGATGCCGGTGTTGGCAGGGAAATTACCAAGCTTTACTTTGTCTCCGCTGGTAAGACCGCCGCCGCTGCCATTGAAAGAGACGTTGGGGAAAACAATGTACAGCGAGTCAATATCGTCAGAGCTGGCTGGCGGATTGTTCAAGTCATATTTGTAAAAACCCAGTGCATTGCGATAACCGGCTCCCTCATGCACGAAAGTCACAAATACTTCTGCAGAGTCTTGCAGGCGGGTGTCGGCATTTACATTTTCTGCAATATACCCAGGGTTATTAACCGGCACCTGCTGGGCTTCCGGCAGCGAGTTAGCTACCAGGTCGAGTAAGTCCTGTGAGATGTAATCTCTGACCGGGGTGCGGTTGTTGGGCACACCCGAACTGTTATAGGTGCTGAGAAAACGGTACCTGCTGCTGTAATTGTCGGTTTTGCCATACGACTCGAGCACATTGGTGATTCCGCCATCATATACCTTTACATGTTTTTCGGCGGTGGAAGGATCACCCCCTAAGGTCATGGTTGTGAAGTTTCCTAACAGCGTAACTTTGTAGGCATTCGGCAGGCCAGGGTAGGGGGTGTAAACCACAACGGTATCCTGGCTGGCTGGCAATACGCCTGAAAAATGCCATTCTCCATTTTCATCTGTCTGACCCATCGCAAGTTTTACACCGCCATTTTCTGGCACATCGGTGAGCAGGTACACCGGTACGTGTGGCATAGGGATTCCTTTGGGGTCCTTTGCTGAAACAGTGAAATCTCTATTCTGAGTAGTCGTAAAATCAAAACCCGGATCAACGACCATTTCCTCCATGGTCTCTGGATTGTTGTTAATTTGGACCCATTCAGGTTCTCTGACACAAGCAAGGGTCAGTAGCGCTAGGAGAGTGAGTGTTAATTTTTGCACGATTTTAATTCAGGATTTGTTATTTCAAATATCCGTAGGGTATTCGTAGGTAGGTGGACATTTTCGGCGAAAAACCACTGCCGCAAGGATTTTGGGAATTCTTGCCGGATTTTGGAAAAGCACTTGGCCACTTACCCGTACATTCTGAGGAATATACAGTTCACGCCCCCTTTAGGCGATTTGCCTACAACTTTCGCTGATTCGCCAGCGTAAAGTAAAATCTAATACAAATTTGAAATCGCACCCCGGTTGTTTCTGGATTGGATATCGGGTGCTGAATCTTACATTTAACCTGTAAATTATTCTTCACAAATTCCACCAACCTGCTTTCGAAATATGGATGATAGCGCTTAGAGATGCCCCAAAAGTTTAGTTTCTCCTTATCCGCATTTAGCAGCTGCTTAGATTGCAGTTCGGCTTTCCAGAAAGATCTGACTACTTTTATTCACCAGCAATCTTGTTATACTCATTCAAAGGTCCGGGTATTGGGCATTGTTAATTAGCTTGGAAATATGATGGAACTCTTGAGTAAAATAAGCTTTTATGCTATCTCGGTATTTTAACTCGTGTCTGGCATCCTGCACTTCACTTCACTTCACCCGCTCATTCCTGAGCATCATTCTTCCCGCCTTACCCTACCCCAAAACCCTCAACCTGCTCACGGGAGTTGTTTGAGGTCATGCTGGGTATTATAATCCTTTATTCACCCTTCAGGCCATGGGCTGCATGGGGGATTATCCTGTTACTCATTGTTGTTTTTCCTGCCAATGTATATCAATTGAAAACGAAAGGGGTGGGGATGTCGGTTCTAGTCTGGCTTTTGTCGGCAAGGCTTCCGCTTCTCTTTTATCTACCAGGCCTTCACTTTTACTTGATAAAGACTTTTTTGGCCAGGCTTTGTTCTCCCTGCAGCTCGCACACCACAATATAAACGCCTGAAGGTAGCCTCCCGATATCCACAATCCGCTGGATATTTTCTATTTCCTCTACCTGCTCTCCATTGGCATTGAACACATTTACCCGTATGATGCGTGTACTCAGATCTCCGTCAGCAATGAGCACAGCGTGTCCCTTCAGGGCGGGATGAGGCAGCACCCGCAAATCCATCGCCGAAACAGGCTTGACCATCTGGGTTACAGGCTCAATTTTATACTCATCGTTGCTTTGAAAATGGCTTACCCATTGCCAAGAATCGAGTAAAGCAGTGTTGAATACTTCTTCTCCCAATTCATGCCCGTAGCCGCTAACCAGATTCACTTCGGCAAAAGCGCCATTTTGGTGCAATTGCCTTCGAAACTCTAGCAGTTTTTGCTGTACGTTTTCCTCTTTTCCCTGTACCATATAGACCGGGATGCCACTTAGGTTGTAGAGACCTAAGTCTGCATCCTTAAAGTCAACAACGGAACTCATGAGCATAATTCCACTCACCTTTCGGGGATATCTGATGGCAAAACGAAGGGCTGTACGCGTGCCCAAGCTGTAGCCGTGCACATACACTGGGCTTGATTGCAGGTTGTATTTTTTGCTAAATGATTCCAGCAATTCGTTGGCGTAAGAAATTTCAGCAGGATCATCTACCCTGATGCTGTTACCACCATCCGGGCAAAGCACGATCACTTGGGCCTCTTCTGCAAATTTCCTCATCCGTTTACACCAGCTGGAGGCGTTCCATTCCAACGAATTGAGCGGATGAAAAGAAACCACAATCGGGAGATTCCGGTTTGAGCCAAAAGATTTTGGCATGTAGGCAGCATATGTTCGTCCAGGGAGGCCCTGTAAGCTAATATTCCCTCCCACTTGGGTTTGGGCTATTGCCGGTAATGAAGCAATCGAAAGAAAAGCGGAAAGTACAAGATTGAGCAAGGTTTCAGGAAGTTCGAACCTTGAACGCATAATTGAAGTTGACTAAATATAGTGTGTGGTGTTATTCATGGATAAATTTTACAAATCGAGCACAACTCTGCCGGTTACTTTTCCCGCCAGGATTTTGTCCATCCAGCCCGTGACCTCGTCCCATTTACAGCTTACAGCCATAAGGTCGAGGTTTTCGGGCTTCCAGGCGCCTCCGAGTCTTTGCCATACCTGCCAGCGCACACTCATGGGGCATTCTGCCGATTCAATTCCCAGCAGATTTACTCCTCTGAGAATAAACGGGTACACATTCAGGTCAAATTCAGGCGCATCTACCAGTCCGCAAACGGCCACATTGCCCTTAGGCATGCAAGACCTTATTACAGCCGACAGGGTAGCACCGCCCACGGTGTCGATAGCACCCGCCCAAGCGCTTGGGTACAAAGGGCGGTCTTTTGCGGGAACTACCTCTTCTCTGGAAAGAATGTTCGCAGCTCCGATTGTTTGCAACCAGGCATGTGCTTCGGTTTTTCCGGTAGATGCCCACGCGGTATAGCCTGCTTTTTTTAAGATGGCAATGGCCATGCTGCCTACGCCTCCCGTGGCACCCGTTACAAGTATGGGCCCCATTTCCGGACGTTGGCCGTTTCGGCTCATGGCATTCAGCGACAGGGCAGCTGTAAAACCGGCCGTTCCAATCAGGGCGGCTTCACGCAAGGTAAGGCCAGCAGGCAGGGGTACCAGCCACGCAGCCGGAACCCGGATATATTCTGCAAATCCGCCCGGGGTGTTCATCCCCAAATCGTATCCCGTCACAACAACCGGATCTCCCGGTTGAAAAGCAGCGTGCTGGCTCTCGACTACATAGCCCGATGCGTCGATGCCGGGAGTATGCGGATAGTTTTTTGATACACCAGCATGCCCATTTGCCGAAAGCGCATCCTTGTAATTTAGCGCCGTGTGACTAACTTTCACCAGCACTTCGTGGTCAGGCAGATCGGATAGCTTTCGCATGGAAACCTCCCTTGAGAAAGATCCATTTGGTCCTTGTTTTACTACCAGTGCGCGAAAGTATTGGTCCTGCATATCCGATGTTTTGTTAGGCTAAAAGCTTTCGTTTCTCATTCGTTCTCAACAAAATAATATTTCACTGATGAACAAATTCGCCCCCCTCGTCCTTTCAGGTATTATTTTAAGCTTGATTGGTTGTCAGCCCTCCGCCAACCGTCAGGCGGAAAATCCCGAAACTGAATTTCAGGTAGTTGCCGAGAATTTTGCCGATGTGCGGATTCTGCGCTACCGTGTTCCGGGTTTCGAAGAATTGCCCCTTGAAACTAAAAAACTGCTGTACTATTTGCAGGAAGCAGCTTTGTCAGGTCGTGACATGATTTACGACCAAAATTTTAAGTACAACCTCACCATTCGCCGCACCATGGAAGCCCTGGTTGCCGCCCATTCCGGTGAAAATGATGCAGATTTTGAGCAATTGCTCACCTACGCCAAGAAGGTTTGGTTCGCCAATGGCATCCACCACCATTACAACAGCGACAAATTCGTTCCAGGATTTTCAGCTGACTATTTTGCGGAACAAGTTAAAGCAGTGTCTCCGCAAGCTCTTCCGTTGCGAAAAGGGGAGTCGGTAGATGATTTTATCGCCCGGATTTCACCCATTCTATTCGATCCGGCCATTGCCGCTAAAAAGGTAAACAAGGCCGAAGGTGTAGACGTGGTTACCAGCTCAGCTGTCAATTTTTATGAGGGCGTTACCCAGGCCGAAGTGGAAGCTTACTATGGCAAAATGGTGGACACGAGCGATCATCAGCCGGTTTCCTATGGGCTTAACAGCAAGCTGGTAAAGGAAAATGGCAAGTTAGTAGAGAAGGTCTGGAAAGTGGGAGGCATGTACTCTCCAGCCATCGAAAAAGTGGTTTTTTGGTTAAACAAGGCCGCAGAAGTCGCCGAAACAGAAGCCCAGCGCACCTCGCTCAAAAAACTGGTCAACTTCTACGAAACGGGTGACCTTAAGGTATTCGATGAATACTCTATCGCCTGGGTGGCCGATACTTCCTCTTCGGTAGATGTAATCAATGGCTTTATCGAGGTGTATCAGGACCCACTCGGCTTTAAGGCCTCCTTCGAATCGGTGGTTTCACTCCGTGACCCTGAAGCCTCCAAGCGCATCGAAGCCATCAGCAAAGAGGCCCAGTGGTTTGAGGACCATTCGCCTATCATGGATTCGCACAAAAAAGCCAGCGTAAAAGGCATTTCGGCCCGGGTAATCAACGTTACCACCGAGTCGGGCGATGCTTCGCCTTCTACGCCTATCGGCATTAACCTCCCCAACGCCAACTGGATCCGCGCCGATCACGGCTCTAAATCGGTAAACCTGGCCAACATCGTGGACGCTTACGACGAAGCCGCCAAAGTCGGCGGGGGCACCTACGATGAGTTCGCCTTTTCCGACGTGGAAAAAAAGCGATCCGAAGACTATGGCGTACTATCCAGCAAGCTCCACACGGACATGCACGAAGTGATCGGCCACGCTTCCGGTATAATCAATCCCGGCGTGGGAACCCCCAAAGAAACCCTCAAAAACTACGCTTCTACGCTTGAAGAAGCCCGCGCCGACCTCGTGGCCTTGTATTATATCCTCGATCCTAAATTGGTAGAAATCGGACTCATGCCTTCGCTGGAAGTAGGCAAGGCAGAATACGACCGTTTTATCCTGAACGGACTGATGCTTCAGCTCACCCGCCTCAAAGTAGGGCAGAATGTGGAAGAAGATCACATGCGCAACCGCCAGCTCATTGCGGCCTGGGCTTATGAAAAGGGCAAGCAAAACAACGTGATTGAAAAAGTGGTGGTTAACGGCAAGACCTATTTCAAGATCAACGACTACGAGCAACTGCGGGTACTCTTTGGTCAATTGTTGCGGGAAATTCAACGCCTGAAATCAGAAGGCGACTACACCGGAGCCAAAAACCTGGTGGAAACCTACGGCGTGAAAGTCGATCCTAAGCTGCACCAGGAAGTGCTGGACCGCTACAAAAGCCTGAATATTTCGCCCTTTGCCGGTTTCATTAATCCGCTGCTGGTACCAGTGATTAAAGGCGACGAAATCATCGATGTGAAAGTAACCTACCCGGCCGATTTTCGCGAGCAGATGCTTTTCTATGCCCGCAATTACTCGTTCCTGCCTAACGAGAACTGATTCACGTGAAGGCAAATAAAAATCCGGCTCAGCGATGGGCCGGATTTTTTTTGGGTTGGATATGGCTTACGCCCAGGCAGGTTGACCGGGTGCGAGTGGAATGCAGCCTTCCCAACGACCGGGGACGGGTATCCACCTCAAAGCCTGGGTCATTCCGGCTTCGGAGGTGAAAAAGCCATGCTCTGTGAGCGATTTCACGGTAGCGAAATAGTGCTCCTCGTTGTCGCCGGCGGCTTCGTTTATTTTCAGGAGAAAGGCTTCTTTTTCGGCGGGCGAAAGATTCGCAAAAGCCCTTCCGTAGGTTTTTTGGCATTGATTCCGGAAATCTGCCAGGCCATTGATCACGGCGGCTTTTTCTTCGGGTTCGTAGCAGTCGGTGAGCATCATGGCTACAAAAGCCCCAGTACGGGCCGATTTTGCTCCAGGGGAAGTAGGTGTTTCAGGCAAAAAAGCATCTCCGATCTGGTCGAGCAGGGCAATGTCTTCCGGGGTAAACGATGCCTCCTCCGAGGTTTTTGGGGCAGGGGCACAGCCTTCCAGCCAGCCCGAGCTCAGGAGGGTGCTGCCCATTAACAGGCCCGTAGCTGCAAGTGCGTCTCTTCTGTTCATGGTCGGGCAATTAAAGGGTTCCGTTTTTGAAAGCTTCGATGGCGTGATTGGCTGCCCGGGCCGTGAGGGCCATGTAGAGGATAGAAGGGCTTTGGTTACCGGTGCTGGTCATGCAGGCGCCATCCGTGACGTACACATTTTTGCAGGAGTGGAGCTGGTTCCACTCGTTGAGCATAGAGGTTTTGCGGTCTTTGCCCATGCGCACCCCGCCCATTTCGTGGATGTCGAGACCTGGGGCCTGCTTAGAATCGTGCGTTTCCACGTCTTCGCAGCCCACCACTTCAAGCATTTCTTTGGATTGGGTCAAAAAATCGCTGACCATTTTCTCGTCGTTCGCGTCGTAGCCCACGCTGGTAACGAGGAGCGGAATGCCCCACTGGTCCTTTTCGGTGTCGCTCAGGCGCACGTGGTTTTCCGCTTTGGGAATGGTTTCTCCCTGCATATACATGTACACATGCCAGCTGCCGGGTTGGGTGCGGGCGTCTTTGTAGTCGCCGCCGATCCCCTGGGTGTTTTCGCCTTCTTTGCGGGTGCGGTAGGCCCCTGAAAAAATGGTGTAGCCACCGACAAAGTCCATCTCCTGTTTTCCGAGGTTGCGGAAATTGGCCAGGATGGGCTCGGTCGGGTTTCTTCCATAGAAATATTTGTCCTCGAAGCCCGGCATTCGCCCCACTGAAAAGCCTCTGTAGTTGTGGAAGCAGACGTATTTTCCCAGCAAACCACTGTCGTTGCCCAGGCCGTTGGGGAAGCGATTTGATTTTGAATTAAGCAGAATAAGGTTGGAGTTGAGGGCGGAAGCATTGACAAAAATGACCCGCGCTTTGTACTCAATCACCTCGCTTGTTTGGGTATCGATGACGCGCACGCCGGAAGCTTTGCCGGTAGCCTCATCGTAGAGAATGGATTGCACCACCGAAAAGGGGCGCAGGGTGAGGTTGCCTGTTTTGTCGGCCCAGGGAAGGGTAGAAGACACGGAGCTGAAATAGCCGCCGTAGGGACAGCCCCGCATGCACAGGTTTCGTGCCTGGCATTGACCACGGCCTTGTTGGCGGTGAACCTCCTGAGGTTCAGTTAGTTGGGCCCAGCGCGCATGCACCAAGTGGCGGTTACCGTAGTGTGCCAGCAGGCTGTCTTTCACGTGCTGCTCTACGCAATTGAGATCGAATGGCCGCATAAATTCGCCGTCGGGCATGGCCTCGATGCCGTCCTTGTTGCCGCAAATGCCGATGAATTTTTCCACATGTGAATACCAGGGTGCCACGTCGTCGTAACCGATGGGCCAGTTCATGCCGTAGCCGTGGCGCTCGGGTGCCGTAAATTCGTGCTTGCTCCAGCGCTGCGTGGCACGCCCCCAAATAATGGATTTGCCCCCGACCTGATAGCCCCTGATCCAGTCGAAGGGCTTTTCCTGCACATACGGATGGTCTTTGTCTTCGATAAAAAAGTGGGCGGTGTCTTCCCCGAAACCCGCAGCCCGGCTGATGAGGGGGTTTTCATTCAGAAACTTGCGGGTCATCTGTCCCCGGTGAGGCAGCTCCCAGGTAGCGAGGTTGGCGGTAGGGTAGTTGACGTTGTGCTTCACATCGCGGCCACGCTCCAGTACAAGAGTTTTCAGGCCATGTTCGCATAGCTCTTTGGCTGCCCAGCCGCCGGAGATGCCGGAGCCGATAACAATGGCGTCATAGGAAGTAGGAATATCCATGAGCAAAAGGGGGTAAGGGACAGGTCAAGATCGAAATTTTCACCGAATAAGGGGATTTTGGCGCGTATTTATTTCTTCTGATTGTCCTTTCTCTTCAGCTTTTACCTGCAAAATGGACTTGAGAGGAATTCTGCTTTGTGCAAATAAACAGTCTCCGAAATCGGGAAATGTTTTCCTAAATTGCTTTACAACCCAACTTTGCCACTTAAATGAATTACACACTGGTCCTTCAACTCTCGCTCCCTATATTGTTTTTTCTGGGCATTGCTTATTACAACCGCATCGTGAAACTACGAACCTTGGTAGAAGAAGGCTGGGCCGGGGTAGAAGCATGTCTTCAACAACGAAATGACCTGATTCCCAACCTGGTAGAAACGGTAAAAGGCTATGCTTCCCACGAAATGGGCGTTTTGACAGAAGTGGTAAAATGGCGTAACCAAAGTGTGGGGGCGCAATCGGCTTCGGACCAAACGGCCGCCTCTGAGGGGTTGATGCGCAGCCTGCCGGGTGTTTTTGCCCTTGCAGAGCAATATCCCTCGCTCAAGGCGGACGCCAATTTTGCCCGATTGCATGTGGATCTCTCCGAAATAGAGGATAAGATAAACTACGCCCGGCGCTACTACAACGGCACCGTGCGTGACTTCAACCAGTCGGTAGAAACCTTTCCGGGCAATATCATGGCCAGGATGCTACAGATTAATCGTGCGGATTATTTCGAAGCCGAAGCAGGCGCAAACGTGGTTCCGAGGGTTGATTTCTCTTCAAAATAGCAGGTATGCACCTCTCTACACGATTATTGCTGCTTGCTTGTTTGGTCGTGATTGGTACCCAGGCGCGCGGTCAGGTGCCTTTTCCTACCAAGGTCAGCCCCCAGTTTATTACCCAACAGGAGCTGGACTCTGTGTTACTGGATGGCGTCATATTTGCTGCGAGCGACAACCAGGTGCCCGATCTGGTCGTGAAACAGCGCTATCCCAACTTCGCTCAGGCAATTTATCTTGCTGCAAAAAAGCTTTTGAAAGATCGCTTTCTTCGCGTAGAAGCCCGCAACAAGCCCGCGCTTGCCCGGCCCAATGATCCGCAGTTGCGTGCAGCGATTCGCGAAGATTATTTCTCCGAGGCGAAGCAAATGGTGGATAGGGTCATGCGCGAGTCCCCTGCGCTGAGGCAAATGCTCAACTTCGATCCCAGCGACAGGATCATGCTTTTTGATTCGAAGATAAGCCTCCTCGCCAACGCCACCCTGCAGGTGAAAGAACAGATTACCATCTACAATGGCGATGGTAGGTATAATTCACATTTCCTGTCCAATGGCTACTCTACTCCTCAGGCTTCCACCAACAACGAAATCAACCGTGGAATTATCCGCGCCTTTCCCACCCGGTATAATACCCCCGAAGGGCTGATCTGGGAGGCACCTTTTAAGGTGATATCAGTTACCCGAAATGGAAAATCCGAACCCTTCCATACGCAGACTTTTGATAACGGGGTGCTGCTTTACCTCGGCTCGGAGGATGTGATGCTGGAGTCGGGCGTTCACCAATATGAAATTTCGTACGAAACCGGCTGGCAGGTAAATTACTTCGCCGATTTCGATCAGTTGGCCTGGAACGTAACCGGCAATGGCTGGACCTTCCGCATCGACAGCGCAAATTGGGAAATTGCGTTGCCGGAAGGAGTGGCGTTGGATAGCATGCGCTGCTTTTCAGGTTTTGTGGGAAGTACCGAACATAACTGCCAGTTTTCCATTGGAGAGAAGGCTCATGTGGCCTTTTTTTCGACTAATGGTCCCTTAGAACCTTATCAGGGACTGACGGCTTCGGTCAATTTTCCCAAAGACGCTGTAAAGGAGCCCTCCAAACAGGCGTATTACCTGAAGCTGATCCGTAACAATATCTTCCTCGCCATCGGGATTTTGATACTCGTAGCCTTGGTGATTTTTGATGCTGTGCTATGGTTTTTGGTGGGCCGTGACCCAAGCCAGGGAACCATTATTCCGCAGTTTGCACCGCCCGCTGATCTTTCGCCGGCAGCCATGGGGTATGTCTATTTTCAAAAATGGAACGATCGGCTTGCTACGGCTACTTTGGTAGATGCTGCTATACACAAGGTGTTGAAAATCAACGTAAAACGCGACAAAGGTATCCTGAAAGCCACTTCTTATCATCTTGCGAAAACCGAAGGATCCAGTACGCAGACCACTTACAGCAATCATTTTTCATCCACCAGAACCCTCATCGGCACCACCCTTAAAAAAGGAGAATACCTGCCCAGAGTTCAGGTCTTCCGGGACGATCTCAAAAAGGACCTGGAAGAGACTTATCGGATAGATCAGAAAAAAATGCAAAGGCCATCAGGTCTTTTCTCGCTCAATACCCATGTAGTAGTTTTGGGTAGTTTCCTGTTAGGTGCGTCGGCAGCCAGTTTTTTCGTGTATTTGATTTTTCAACCTTCAGAGTCAACCATGATCAAAGCTGCGCTCTTGTGGGTGGTTGGCTTGGTGATTCACCGCTTGTTTGCCGGCATCATGAAAGCATATACCGAGTACGGAAGAGCCGTAGCCGACGATATCAAGGGCTTTCGTATGTTTCTGGTTACTGCTGATCAGCGACGGCTAGATGCAATGAACCCTCCCGAGCTTACCATTGAGCTATATGAAAAATATATGCCATTTGCGTTGGCCCTGGGAGTTGAAAATGCCTGGGGAAAGAAATTTGAAAGCGTATTTAACGCTCAGCAAGGCAGAAGCTCCCAGTCTTATTCCAGTCAGTGGCACAACATGAACTACGATAACTTTGGTTCTGATATGAGCCGAAGCTTTGTGTCCAGCATGAGCAGCTCTTTTACCGGGGCCATTTCTTCCTCTTCAACTCCGCCCAGTTCTTCCGATTCTTCTGGAAGCAGTTCGTTTGGTTCGGGTGGCGGCGGCGGTGGGGGCGGGGGCAGCGGCTGGTAAACGCAGATAGTTGGGCATTTTCTTTTCTTTACAGGGGCCGTCTGCGCTAAATTACTGGCTGTCAAGGCCATATCAGAGATGATTTTGAGGCATATCCCCCAATTTGGGTAGATGTCCACCTTCTCCGAAATTAGAAATTTCTGTATTTTGATCGTGTTATTCGTCTGTTATTCTGAAGGATAATAACCCCAGCTTTTAAACACCCCAACCATTCCCAAATTAAAAAGGCTATGAATGTATTTAAGCGACTACACGCTTTGTTTCTGCTTGTCTTTTTCACTGTATCCTTTCTCTTCTCACAAACACAAGGCATTAGCTACCAGGCAGTTGCCAGAGATGGAAACGGCGCTGTGCTCGTGAACCAAAACCTGTCTATCGGTTTTAAAGTGAGGCAAGCGACCGTTTCCGGTACAGTTGTTTATGAAGAAACGCACAGTGCCACGACCAATGATTTCGGGTTATTCAACCTGGCTATCGGGGGTGGAACGCCCGTTTCGGGCACATTTTCCAATATCGATTGGTCATCAGGCAGTTATTTTCTGGAAATCCTCATTGCAGGTAGCAGTGCCGGAACTGGCGAATTACAGTCTGTTCCTTTTTCTAAAATCTCCACCAACATGCAGTTGAAAAACCTGGTGGATGTGAGTGCTACTGCTCCTGCAAATGGCGAAGTGCTGAAATGGAACGGAACCTCGTGGGTGCCTGGCGCTGACAATGTTTCTTCCGGAGGCGCATTTAATGTAACCGGCAGGCTTTCCGGAGACGGATCTGCAGGGTCTCCGCTGGATATTGCCCAGCAAGGGGCTGCCAGCGGGCAGGTGTTGAAATGGAATGGCTCATCCTGGGCCCCAGCCAATGACGATGGAGCGACCTATACGGCAGGGAATGGCATTTCCATTTCCGGTACCCTTATCACCAATACCGGCGACCTTAGCTCCACCAACGAAATTCAGACACTTTCTCTCTCCGGCAATAACCTGAGCCTGAGCAGTGGGGGCGGCAGCGTTTCTCTTCCCGCAAGTACCACCTATACAGCTGGAAGCGGGATTTCCATTTCCGGAACTACGATCTCCAACACCGGGGACACCAACGCCGCTGACGATATCACGAATTCAACCACTGCGGGCGGCGACCTTGACGGCACCTATCCCAACCCTTCGGTAGATGGATTGCAAGGGGTAGCGGTGTCGGCCACTTTACCTACCAACAGCCAGGTGCTGAAGTTCAATGGTACCGCTTGGGCTCCGGCAGCGGACAACAATACTACGTATTCAGCCGGAACAGGCCTCAGCCTTTCGGGAACTACTTTTGCCAACACCGGGGACACCAACGCCGCAGACGACATCACGAATTCCACTTCGGCAGGCGGCGACCTGAACGGCACCTTTCCCAACCCAACAGTGGATGGATTGCAGGGGGTGGCGGTTGTTTCCACAGCGCCTACCAACGGACAAGTGCTGAAATTCAACGGAACTTCTTGGGCACCAGCTTCCGACAATAACACGACCTACGCTGCCGGAGCCGGACTTACGCTGAGCGGTACTACTTTCTCTGCTGTGGACCAAAGTACCACCAACGAGATTCAGGCTTTGTCACTTTCAGGGTTAAACCTAAGCCTAAGCAATGGGGGGGGATCTGTGATTTTGCCTACGGGCACCACTTATACCGCCGGAAGCGGGATATCGATCAACGGAAGTAATGTTGTTTCCAATACAGGGGATACCAACGCTGCTGACGACATCACGAATTCCACTTCGGCAGGCGGCGATCTGAACGGCACCTATCCCAACCCAACAGTGGATGGATTGCAGGGGGTGGCTGTTTCGGCCAGTGCACCAAGCAATGGCCAGGTACTGAAATACAACGGAACGCAGTGGGCTGCTGCAGTAGACAATAACACTATCTACACTGCGGGAACCGGACTTTCTTTGTCGGGAAATAACTTTACCAACACCGGGGATACCAATGCCGCAGACGACATCACGAATTCCACTTCGGCAGGCGGCGACCTGAACGGCACCTATCCCAACCCAACAGTGGATGGATTGCAGGGAGTGGCTGTTTCGGCCAGTGCACCCAGCAATGGTCAGGTACTGAAATACAACGGAACGCAATGGGCAGCATCCGCAGACAATAACACAACCTACTCTGCCGGAGCAGGACTCACCCTTAGCGGTACTACTTTCTCAGCGGTGGACCAAAGTGCCACTAACGAAATCCAGACCCTGAGTCTTTCGGGAAGTACGCTGAGCCTGACGAATGGAGGTGGATCAGTGGCACTTCCATCCGGAACACCCAGCCAATGGACTACTACCGGCTCTACCATTCACTACACAGCCGGTAACGTTGGAATAGGCGATGCCACTCCGTTGAACACGCTTACGGTTGGCAACGGGGACAAATTTCAGGTTTCAGGAACGGATGGCGATGTGCTTTTTACAGATCCGCAAGCCTCTATCCGCTTTCCTGCGCTTTCGGCCCCGGGTGCTGCGGGTATGCTGCAAATGTTTGCAAGCGGTACCTCCAATTCCGACCGTATGGTGATCAGCCACTCACCTGGTTTCCCAACCTGGGGACTTGAGTACCGCGACACCACGGATGTGTTTTTTATGAGGAGCTCTTCCGGCAGAAAATTTGCCTTTGAGCTTTCTTCCGGAAATATGGGGATCGGAGTTGAAGATCCCATCTTTCCTTTGGATGCAGTTGGTCGATTTCGTCTTCAGGCCGATGGCAACATCAATAACTCTCCCGGAATCTGGTTTAACAACCAGGCGAATACTTTCTCCAGGGCCTTTTTCGGTATGTCAGAACCCGATTCTATTATTGGTATTTACAGCCAGCACCTGAACAGATGGGCTATTGAGTTTGAGGTGATGCGCGAGCCGCGTATTGGTATCAATATCCCCGCAGGCAGCCCTCCCCGTGCGGAACTCCATTTGTACCATACCAACTTTGGCGGCTCAAACGATGGGGTACGTATCCAGAATGAAGGATCAAACGGCCATTACTGGAATCTCTACACTTCCAACACCACAGGTGACTTTGAGTTTTTCAAAAGTGGAATCAAACGGGCCACCATCAACCAAACGTCTGGTGCATACACTGCAGTATCTGATGCCCGGCTTAAAACCAATGTCAGCCTCTTGAGTAGCGTGTTGCCCAGCGTGATGAATCTTCAGGCCAAGACCTACCAATATACTGACACCGGTGATCCGAGGTATTTTACGGGATTCATCGCGCAAGAACTGGAGAAGGTATTTCCACAGTTTGTGTACTTCGGTGGCGACGACCAGAAGTACTATACCGTTGACTATGGCAGCATGAGTGTAATAGCCTTGAAGGCCGTTCAGGAGCAACAGGCCATGATTGAGGCACAACAGACACAAATCGAAAAGCAACAAACGGAACTCGATGCATTAAAAGCAGTCGTTGAGGAGCTCCGTTTGCTTATGCTTTCCAAAAAATAACCCTTTCATACTGTTTAAAATTTGAGTTACCGGAAAGACGTTTTAAGAAAACACGTTTAAATAGTTCACTATGAAAAAATTATTCTTGATTTCCTTGATTTTATTGGGAACCATGGGGCATATCCTCGCACAGGTAAAGGGTATTCCTTACCAGGCAGTTGCAAGAGGCAACACAGGCGAAGTGCTCCAGAATCAAGCCGTTAATATCGGGTTTCTTATCCGGCAGGGAGCTGCTAATGGTACAGTGGTTTACCAGGAAACACATGCGCCTGTGACGAACCTTTTTGGCTTGTTTTCGCTGGTTATAGGGTCCGGAACGGCGGTTACGGGCACATTCGATGCCATCGATTGGTCAGCTAATCAGTATTTTCTGGAAACGACCATAAATGGAGGTTCGGCTGGAATCACTGAATTTCAATCGGTTCCATACGCCAAAGTGTCCACCGAGATGCAATTGGCTGATTTGACGGATGTGGCCTCAACAGTGCCTTCCAACGGACAGGTGCTAAAGTACAATGGCACCGCCTGGGCACCCGGAGTTGATGCGAATACCACCTATACTGCCGGAGCAGGACTCACCCTGAGCGGCACTACCTTCTCGACTGTAGACCAAAGCATTACCAACGAAATCCAGACCCTGAGCATATCCGGAACCAACCTTAGCCTCAGCAACGGGGGGGGATCAGTGGCGATACCCACTGGAACTCCCAGCCAATGGACTACTACAGGCAGTACCATTCATTACACAGCCGGTAACGTTGGAATAGGCGATGCCACTCCGTTGAACACGCTTACGGTTGGCAACGGGGACAAATTTCAGGTTTCAGGAACGGATGGCGATGTGCTTTTTACAGATCCGCAAGCATCTATCCGTTTTCCTGCGCTTTCGGCCCCGGGGGCAGCCGGTATGCTGCAAATGTTTGCAGGCGGTACCTCCAATTCCGACCGTATGGTGATCAGCCACTCGCCTGGTTTCCCAGCCTGGGGACTTGAGTACCGCGACACCACGGATGTGTTTTTTATGAGGAGCTCTTCCGGCAGAAAATTTGCATTTGAGCTTTCTTCCGGAAATATGGGGATCGGAGTTGAAGATCCGACTTTTCCTTTGGATGCAGTTGGTCGATTTCGTCTTCAGGCCGATGGCAACATCAATAACTCTCCAGGTATATGGTTCAACAACCAATCGAATAACTTCTCCAGGGCCTTTATTGGTATGTCTGAGCCGGACTCCGTCATCGGCATTTTCAGCCAGCACCTGAGCAAGTGGGCTATTGAGTTTGAGGTGATGCGTGAGCCACGTATCGGTATTAATATCCCCGCAGGCAGCCCGCCCCGCGCAGAGCTACACCTTTACCATACCAACTTTGGAGGCTCTAATGATGGAGTCAGGATTCAAAATGAAGGGGCTAACGATCACTACTACAACCTTTACACGTCTAACACAACCGGAGATTTTGAATTTTTCCACAACGGTCTGAAGCGAGGAATCATCAATGGTACTACCGGCGCCTACACTGCGGTTTCCGATGAGCGGCTCAAAACCAATATTGCTTCATTAGGAATGGTATTGCCTTCGGTGATGCAGTTACAGCCCAGAACATACAATTACAAAGATTTTGACACCCAGCGGGAGGTGACAGGATTTGTGGCGCAGGAGCTGGAAAAGGTATTTCCTCAGTTCGTGTTTTTTGGAGGAGACGACCAAAAACTATATTCGGTTGACTATGGCAGTATGAGTGTGGTAGCATTAAAGGCTATACAGGAGCAACAAACAACCATCGAAGTCCAGCAAAAGGAAATAGAAGACCTGAAAGCCCGATTAGAAAAGCTGGAGGCCATTATCTTAAAAAATTAGTCCAAACACTATGAAAAATCTACTCCTTCTTTTTTGTCTCGCTCCCGCCCTCTCTTTTGCCCAAAATACTCTATCGCGACAAGTGATAGGCAGTGGTGGGGGAGTGGCTGCTTCGGGCAATGTTAGCCTTTCGTACACTTTGGGCGAAGCTGTTACTGCTACTGTCACCTCAGGCAGCTTTACCCTTACCCAGGGTTTTCAGCAACCCGATTTAACTGGCCCCAGCGCTAACGATCCCCTGATCCGGATCGATTATCAGGTATATCCCAACCCGGCAAACGATTGGGTGGAGATCAGGCTTGTCTCCGATCGTGTTGCCGAATTGCATGCCAGCGTGGTGGACATGGCTGGCAGAGACCTGAAACTGGGCGAGCAGATTGCCCGTCTCCCCGGCGAAGTTACCCTCCGTTTCGACATGAGCGGATTATCAGAAGCTACCTATTTGGTCAGACTCAGCACCCCCGATGGCAAAGAAGCCCATGCGGTGCGTGTTCAGGTTTTCCATTGATTTGCCCTGGTTAATAAAAAAGCTCCCATACGACCTGTATGGGAGCTTTTTTTTGGGTTGTTAATCCACCAGCAGGTTGCTTACGAATCAGACTCAAATCCGGATTTCCGGAGAGAGAATTTTTTCAAAATCGAATTTAGATCGAGAAATAAATGACTGCTAAAATATATGTATTTCGAATATTTGAAGTATTGATGGTAAATTAATAAGCTTGAATTGCGCATATGGGGGCATAATCAGCCTTTTGTAAAAAACAATATCTGGAAATCTCCATGTGATATCCTCCGTTAAAATGACCGGTCGGGCCAGGGTATTACCTGTAATTTTGACATAATCCCTAACCTGAATACTTTCCGAGTACATCTATGTTGAAATTATTCTCTAAGCTTACCTTGTTCTTTTGCCTGTCACAGACCACCTCTGTTTATAGTCAGTACACTTTCCAACCCTCTTCCTTACCTGAAGAAATCAGCCTTCACCCGTATGCCAAAGTAGCGGTTACGGGTGACCAACAGGTATCACTGCAAGCTATCCTTGATCAACCCTCAAGCCTGAATTTTCAGCCTATTTCAGGTCCGGATCTCAGCCTCGGGTTCACCGAAGGACAGGCATGGGTAACCTTTGGCCTTAAAAATCATTCCTCCGAACCCATCCATTATTATCTCGAAACCGGTCGCCCTATTACCGATAAGGCAAATCTCTATCTGGTAGCCGACGATGGAAAAGCGGTGTTGCAGCAAAGCGGGGATGCGCTGCCCTTTAACCAACGCGTATTCGGTCACCGGAAATCTATCTTTCATATCGACCTCGCTCCCGGCGAAAACGTACGGGCTTACCTGATGTTCCAAAGCGATGGAGAAGTCATCAATGTGCCCCTCAAGCTCCGTTCTCCCGAAAACCTTATCCTGAGTACCTACCGGGAGCAGCTCTTTTTCGGGTTGTTTTATGGCATTTTGGTATTGGCTGCTATCACGTACTTCTTCTTCTATTTCGCTTTGCGCGACAGAAGTTTTCTGGAATACAGCTTCTATGTTGTTTTTGTGGGACTGCTACAGTTTTCGCTTGATGGCCATTTCTATCAATACCTTGCACCAGGCGGGGGCTGGTTCTCGCTGCGAGCCGTGCTGATATTCGCTACCCTGAGCACCTTCTTTTTCGGAAGGTACAACCAGGTTTTTTTGAAGATAAAAGAATATAGCAGGCCGATCTATACCGGCTTTCTGGTGAATTACGGTTTGGTTGCCGTGTCCTTCGTGCTGCTAATCTGCTCCCCTCAGATTTTGCCTTTCCTCTATCCTTTTGCCAATGTGCTGGGATTAGGTATGCTTGTGCTGGCGCTCTCTTCTCTGATTTACCTGAAAGCCAACCGACACGCGGTTGATATTTTTTTCGCTACTGGCATTCTCTGCCTGGTCGCTGGTTTCACGGTTTTTATCCTGAATAACTTCGGCGCAATCTCGAACTCCTTTTTTGTGGACAATAGCACCAAGTTTGGTACTGGCCTGGAAGTGATATTTCTGTCGCTTTCCATGGCAAACAGGATCCGTTTATTGAAAAGCGAAAAAGAAAAAATGCAGGCTCTGGCCCTGAAACGCGCCGAAGAGATGAATGAAGTAAAATCATTTTTCCTTTCGAACATGAGCCATGAGCTTCGTACGCCGCTGAATGCCATTATGGGCCTGGCTGACGTGATGCTGAAAGATACCGCAGACGAGAAGGTGCGCGACCATTGCGAAGTCATTAAGTACGCCTCCGTTAGTCTGCTGTCTTCGGTAAATGATATTCTTGATTTTTCGAAAATTGAAAAGAACGAACTCACCCTTGATAAGGTGGATTTTGAACCGGCGGAAGTGCTGAGCCAGATCGTGAAAGGTGCTGAAAAACAAGCACTCGACAAAGGGCTGCAATTTCAGTATCACCTGGCACCTGAGCTGCCTAAGCTGCTTACGGGCGACCCTGCCCGTTTGGGTCAGATTGTCAACAATGTACTGGGCAATGCCGTGAAATTTACCCCTCAGGGTTTTGTGAAAATGGACGTTTTTGCTCTCGATACCGACGAAACCCGAATGAAGGTTGCTATCGAAATTTCAGACTCAGGAGTGGGTATTCCTGCTGAACAAATAGAAGGAATTTTCGAAGCCTTTACCCAAAACAATATTACCGACAAGCGCAAGTTCGGCGGTTTCGGGCTAGGGCTAAGTATCGTGAAAAAGCTGATCGACCTTCACGGGGGAATTATCGAGTTTCAAAGCGAAACCGATAGGGGAACCATTTGCAGGATTGAACTTGACTATGCCGTACCTGCTCAACCAAAGCCTGTTGTTATGCATTATCCGACTGACGATTACGACTTGCTGGGCAAACACATCCTGGTAGTGGAAGACAATGACATCAACCAGATGGTGATGCGCGCTATTTTGAAAAAATGGAAAAACACCACTTTTTCCTTCGCTAACGATGGGGAAGAAGGGGTAAGAATGGCTCGGGAAGAAGCCGTTGACCTAATTCTTATGGATCTGCAGATGCCCGTAATGGATGGTTACGAAGCTGCGATTGCCATTCGGGCGGGAGAAGCAGGATTTGACAAAAGGAACATTCCTATCATCGCCGTTACTGCCGACGTGATGGAAGCTACCCGCCAAAGGGTGCTGTCTATCGGGATGAACGACTACCTGACCAAGCCCGTGGACAAAGACAAGCTCTACCATCACATCATCAGGCTGCTTTCTCAAAATCCTTCTCAGCGCGCACATCAGGCTGCATAATCAGCCGGATTTACTCCTCAGCCTGGATCCACACAAATGCACTCCTAACGGGTGAAGGCATCTTGCTATCTTCGCCTTTAACCGTTTTCCAGATCAGTTCGCTGAATTCTAAATCAGGGATGGCATCCGGCACGGCATAGTTGAAATGGCGGGTTCTTTCCGCAAGCGCACTCTTTTCGGGGTTTTTGGCGTCCATCGAAATCCGGTTCCTCAGGGCGGTAAAGGGCGTATAGTCTGGCGTAGCCTGAAAGCATTTCCACATGGAGTGGGCGGCTGCATCAAATTGGCTCATGGGCTTGATGCCCAACACCAATTCCAGCGTGCGCAGGGCAGAACAGGTGGTGTAAAATTCGCTTACAACCTGGTGTCTTTTGATATACGGGCTAATAACCAGGCAAGGCGAACGGTGCGCATCTACGTGGTCGGGGCCGTTTTGGGCGTCGTCCTCGAGGATAATGATCAGGCTCTCTTTCCAAATAGGGCTATGCGAAATCATCTCTACAAATTTGCCTACAGCCAGGTCATTGTCTGCCACCATGGCAGCAGGAGTCAGCCTGCCAGCTGCAGGTCCATAGGTATGGTCATTACCAAATTTCAGCAGGGAAAAGGCCGGTACCGCTTTTGCCTTTAGCAGCGAGTCAAAGTCGTGGCGGAATAACTCGAATCGGGTGGTGTCGCGGATTTCCAGGTCGTAGCCAGGAAAAGTAGTAGCCACCTTGCCCACGAGGGTTTTGATGGAAGGAATGCCATGCTCTGCAAACTCGCCATAGGTTCGGAACGAGCGACCTGCCCGGGCGCAAGCATCCCAGATAAATCCGGCATCGGGATACGCAATGTCGCGGCCACCTTCATAGTCGTAGTTTCCTCCACGTCCGCCGTAGCTCGTAGGCCATGTTTTTTCCACAAAGTCATTGGCATATGCCCCCATCGACCAGTTGTGGCCATCGGCACTCACTTCTGCGTTTACATAGAAATTGTCGAGCAACACAAACTCTTTGGCCAGGGCGTGTATGTTGGGCGTTACACTGTCGCCAAATAAGACCAAAGAAGGGTCGCCGTTGCCTTGTGGCAGGTCGCCGAACACCTGGTCGTAGGTGCGGTTTTCTTTGATGATATAAAACACGTGTTTGATAGGAGACGCATCGCCCAGCTTTTGAGGCACGGGGTTTCCTTTTTCTCCAGATTTGGCATTGGTCATCAGCTCCCGGGTAAAGGGCGTATTGGCATTGACCATTTTGGTATAATCGGCGAGCAGTTGATCGTTCGGCAAGTCGATAATAGAGAGTTGCCCTTTCATGAGCCGGCCGATATACTGGGTGTCGTCGCTCCTCCGCTCGTTGGGGTTCGGTCCTTTGGGGTTGGCAAATGACTGAAATCCTTTTCCGTTAGAAACATAGATTTTGCTGCCGGATACGCGCACAGCAGTGGGGTACCATCCGGTGGGAATAAATCCACGGGAAGCGGCATCTCCGGGTTTTTCCACATCGAATACAGCCAGGCAGTTGTTGTCGGCATTGGCTACAAACAGGGTTTTGCTGTCTTCGGCGAGGGCTACGCTGTTGGTGGTGCTGCCGGCGGGTGCGTCCGGATAAGGCCCGGCAGAAAGGGTTTCCACCGTTTTGGCCTGCGCCAGGTCAATGATAGAAACGGTATTGTCGTTGGCGCAGGCCACAAACAAGCGCTTCCCATCGGGCGAAAGAGTCATGTCGTTGGGGTGGCTGCCGGTCGCAATCCGCTTTTCCATTTTATAGGAGGCAACATCGAAAACACCTACTTCTTTCGCTCCCCAAAGTGAAATGTAAAGCTTGCTTCCAGCAGGGCCAAGTATGCAGGAGTACGCTTCGATGCCAAGCGGCTCACGGTGCAGGATGGTATGTGTTTTCCAATCAGCCACGTAGAGGGCGCTGTCTTCCTTGGTCACAGCGAAGAGCAGGTTTTTGGCTTCGTCCACCGCAATGCCCGTGATGGAGATCTTATTGGGCCAGGGCGCGCCCAGAGAAAGTGAATCCACCTGAACGAGGGCAGTATCCTGCAACTCAAATTTCCAAACACAGTTTTCATTCCCCCCTGATACGTACAGGGTTTTGGAATCTGCACCAAATACGAGCCCAAACCACGACCGTTTCAGGAGATGTGTAGCTACTAATTGCTCTGTTTGGAGGTCAATCACCTGCACCGACTGGATGCTCTGGCCATTGTTAACCACGGCCAGGTATTTTTTGTCGGGAGAAATGGCCATGTTCATGGGCAGGTCGCCCAACTCGATGCTTTTCCCCACAGGCGAAATAGCCCATCCATTCGGAAGTTGCACCCGTTCTACCCCTGGCAGCAGGAAGCTAGAGTCCAGGGTTTCTGCTTTTTTCTCACAGGAAGAGAAAAGTAACAAGGTCAATGACGCGACAAGAGAGAGTTTTTGCAGGTAAGAGCACATTGAGGGAATTTTGTTGAATGTAGCGTCTCTTTTGAAACTACGGATTAAGTAAATATTAATTATTTTGAAAATTACGGATGACAAGCCTGTAAGATTTTCATTTTCAAATAGTTATATGAGGATTTTCTACTTAAGGGAGCTGGTAAATAATAGAATGACCTAATAGTTCGATATTGATTAACTGGAATATTCGTTTTGTGAATTATGTGTAAAGTGCCAGGATGGTGAAATTTTCTATTTGTGTGAAATTTTCAAATAATCAGTTGATTCTTACATATAATTAATATTAGCTTCCATATCTGAAAGATTTATTAAGCACCAATCAATCACACCTTCAATTCCTTAGTCATGAGAAAACTTATTACCTCAGTTTGTCTGGTAGCGCTGGGTATTATTCAGGTTCACGGGCAGTTGCAGCGGCCTTTACTTGAAAAAAATACCCCCCTCCTGATTGAACTGAAGCAGGCCGAACCCCAACAAGGCCAATTAGAGTTATTGAAAGAGGTTTTCCGGTTTAATAACGGAGACGAATTCAGGATGTCATCTACTACTCAGGATGATCTGGGTTTTACCCACGACAAGCTTCAGCAATACTACAAGGGGATTCCGGTAGAAGGGGCATTCGTAACTACCCACAGCAAGCAGGGTACCGTCCGCATGATCAGCGGCGAATGCCGTCAGATTGTGAACCTGAACGTAGAGCCTGCAATTACTGAGGCACAAGCTTACACTTCAGCCCTCAAACAGCTGGGAATCAGGAAATTAATGAGTGCTGAGCCTTCCATCGGTGAACTTGTGGTTGCAGCCAGCATCGTGGAAAACTTCGCTCCTCACCTGGCCTATAAGTTCGATATCTATGGCGAAGAGCCTTTGTATCGTGCCTGGGTATTTGTGGACGCACATACCGGTGATGTTTTTATGGAAAACGCCCGTATCCATGAGGCGAATGTTCCTGCCACCGGAACCAGTCTTTACAATGGCACCGTTTCTTTCACCGCTGATCAGGTGTCCGCCACTTCTTATCGCCTGCGCCAAACCAGCAGTGGGGGTGGGGTGCAAACTTTTAACCTCCGCAACGGTACCAATTACAGCACAGCGACTGACTTCACCAGCACAACATCGAGCTTTACTGCCGATGGAACTGCCGTTCAGGCGCACTGGGGAGCTGAAAAAACACACAGCTACTACTTCGTCAAGCATGGCCGCAATTCCTATAACAACGCTGGCGGCGTGCTGAAGTCCTATGTTCATTATTCGCGCAACTACGTGAATGCCTTTTGGGATGGTACCCGCATGACTTATGGCGATGGCAATGGCACAAACTACGGTCCATTGGTCTCTATGGACATTACCGGTCATGAAATCACCCATGGAGTAACCGAGTACTCAGCTAACCTGGTTTATCAGAAAGAATCCGGGGCGCTTAATGAGTCTTTCTCTGACATTTTTGGAGAAATGATCGAGTACTACGCCACCGGCAACAACGACTGGCAGATGGGAACAGATATTGGAATTGGCGGCAGTGGGGCCATTCGCTCCATGAATAATCCCAATGCATTTACCGATCCGGATACCTACGGCGGTTCTTATTGGATCAACCCTAACTGCACCCCAAGTTCCAACAATGACTATTGCGGGGTTCACACCAATTCAGGGGTTCAGAACAAATGGTTTTATATACTGGCAATCGGCGAAAATGGCACCAACGACCTGGCAAACGCCTACAGCGTAACCGGCGTAGGCCGTGATAAAGCCGCTGCCATTACCTACCGCAGCCTCACCACTTACCTCACTACTACTTCTACCTTCGCTTCTGCCCGTGCTGGTTCCATTCAGGCGGCTACGGATCTCTACGGAGCCAACTCCGTAGAAGTGATCGCTGTTACCAACGCTTGGTACGCCGTTGGGGTAGGGGCAGCCTACCAGCCTCCGGTAACAGATACCCAGGCACCTACTGCACCTGGTAGCCTTGCTGCCGGAAGCATCACAGCAACTACTGCCTCGCTTTCATGGACTGCTTCTACCGACAATGTGGGCGTAACAAGCTACCAGGTATTTTTGGGTGGAGTATTGAACGGAACCTCTACCTCCACCAGCTACAGCCTGAGTGGACTGACCGCCAACACCGGTTATTCGGCTTACGTGAAAGCATTGGATGCCGCAGGAAATGCGTCAGCAGCCAGCAATACCGTTTCGTTCACCACGCTTACTTCTGGTGGTGGCGGCGGATCAGGTCCTACTACCTTGTTCAGCGGCTATTTCGAAACCGGATTGGATGGTTGGATCGATGGGGGAGTGGATTGTGCCAGAACCCTTTATGCCTCACGCTCCTATGAAGGCAGCTACTCCATGGTCATTCAGGATAACTCCGGCGTTGCCTCCTCAATGACCTCACCGGTGGCAGATGTCAGCTCCTACACCCAACTGGACCTGCAGTTTTATTTCTATGCAGTGAGCATGGAAACAGGTGAGGACTTCTTTGTGCAATACTTCAATGGCTCTGCCTGGCAGAATATTGCACAGTTTGCCAGTGGCTCCAGTTTCAACAACAACACTTTCTACGTGGTAAACTTAACGTTAGGTGCTGGCACCTACGCATTCCCTTCGAACGCACAGGTGCGTATTTATTGCGACGCCAGTGCCAACGACGATAAGATCTACGTGGATGCCGTAAGCCTCGTTGGTTCAAGCCCAATCGTATTTGGTGCACAATCAACGGGTCTGTTGGTTGATATTCAGGAAGTTGCCGGAACCAATAACTCTTTTGTTTCGGTAGAAGTTGAAGGCATAAAGTTGTATCCTAACCCTGCCAGCGACGAGATAAATGTCCTTTGCGAACAACCCATCAAGCAGATAAAGCTCTACACCATTGAGGGCAAAGAGCTGGTGGTTGATCAAAAGACCCAATCGACAACAGGCGCTGTGGACATTGCTTCGCTCACTGCCGGTGTTTACCTGCTTGTGGTAAAAACCGAAAATGAGGTTTATCATCAGAAGTTTGTGAAGCAGTAATCCTTTTACTGCCCCATAAAAAAAGCCCCGGTCGTGAAGATCGGGGCTTTTTTTTGAGCGGTGGTTTCCTTACAATAAAGAACAAACCTGATTATTTCGGAACAGACAATTTGCTGCAGCTGTTGCGGAAAGAATACTGAAGAATTGTAATGGCTGTTTCTCTACGGGTAGTAGATATGCCGATACTTTTGGGAGCAGCTTCATTCAGAGAAAAAATCTCACCCGTTTTTGAACGCTTGTAAGTCTCGTCGTCTAAGCGAACCAGGGTATCGTCTCCCACAGTTTTGAAATTCAGGTTAGCAAACTTGGTCATATAGGTACGGCCAGCTGGGATTACCAGTTTGGCAACTACTTCGCCATCGTTTCCATCGGATGAAAACAGCTCACAGAGGCAATTGCCTTTGAGGCGCTCATCTTCTACCTGAACAATAGAGAAGTAAACCACTTTCCATTCCCCGTTTTTCCTGGCGGTGGACATGGTCACGGTCTCGTCTCCACGCACCCAGATGCCGTTTACCACTTTGGTTTCGTACTTTACCGTATAAACGAAGGTGGCGAGGTCAGCACTGAGATAGGTGAAGTGCTGGTCGGTAATGTCGTAGCCGAGGGTGATGCCGTCTGTGCGGGTAATTTCTTCGAGGTATCCGCCAAAATCCTGGGTGGTCAGGGTCTGGATCCGCGATTGGCCGGCAATGTTGTAGGAATAGATGGAGTAATTTGCATCAGGCATGAAAAACTTCAGCACCGTATTCTTGTCCTTCGAAACGGGAAGATTGACGTAGGCTTTGTCGAAGTCCTGAAGAAATTTTGAAAGCTCCTGCTTTACCACAGTTTCGTTTTGAGCCATGCCAAGGAAAGGCAGCATAATAAGCAAGGTTAAAATGCCGAGGCTGATTTTTTGCATGTGAAGGTAATTGGGGTTTGATTTAGGTAAGAAAGTTAGGAAAGGATTGGATATATACAAACAATCAGATTGTCGGGCGTTTAATTCCGTTTTTAGAAATATTTAATATCCGTATTAGGTGAGAAAATTGGTTATTCCTCATTTCAGGAAAAAAAATATTCTCGCTTCGTGTCTTTGGGTTACTTTTAGGCTGTTATGGACCATCAGCAACTTATTGAGGCACTCTCATCCAATGACCTCTTCTCGGACTTGAGCAAAGAGGATTTGAAAGAGGTAGCAGACAAGGTAAAGCTTCGCCAGTTTTTCCCGGAAGAAGTAATCGTTTGGCAAGGCCAACCCAGCACGGCTTTGTTTCTGGTTATCAATGGCATTGTTGTCATCAAGCGGATCTGGTTGGAACGCGAGAGCGTATTGGCCTACCTCATGCCCGGCAGCACTTTTGGAGAAGTAGGTATTCTCGAAAACGAACCCCGGTCTGCCAATGTAGTAGCCATGACCGAAGTGGACGTAATCGTGATTCAGCGTGAAGATTTTCTCGACCTGCTCAAGCGCCGGGCGGTTGTGGCCATTCAACTAGCTCGCATCCTGGGCCGTTACCTCCTCCGTGCCAACCGCCGCCTCAGCCAGGAGTCGAATAATGGCCGCATGATCCTGATTCTCAGCACCGGCGACCGACTGGGTACTACCTCTTTCGGTAATTTGCTCGCCGAACAACTCGCTGCCAACCGCGCAGACAATACCGTTTACCTCGAATATCCCAACTCCCGCCACCTGATGCGGGATTTTACCCACAACAAAAACGCGGGTGTTTATCACCACGAAGCCGGGTACGACATCCTGCTGCCCGTAGCAGATGCGATGTTGCCCCTGGGTACACGAGCCGCTTTGTTGCTTGAAAAAATTCAGAATACCTATAACAACGCCGTGATCAAGGTCGCCGGCGATATGGACGAAGTCGTCGAAACCTTTCTGGAGCAGGCCAACCTGGTCATCCTCATGGGACCTCCTACCCCCGAGGGTTTGCAGGAAATGGATCAGCTTCAAAGGCGCATCCGCCAAAGTATCCGCCAGGAAGAAACCGGCGTGTTTACCATCCTCATCAGAAGTAAACCGGAATACGCACAGCTCGATGGCCTGGACTATGCAGACGGCGATATTCCTTTCCTCGATCAATTTCCTTCTTTCGAACTCCCCCGACGACTAAACCCGTTCGTCCCGGCAGCCCTTCAGTCGGTTATCGACCTGTGCCTGGAGCGCCTGGACCGAACCCACAGTGTAGGCATTTTTATCCCCACGACCTCCGACGCTAACCACCCGGTTAATACCCAGCAAATTCGCGACAACACCATGGCATTTATGGCTGAGCGATTTGGGGGCGCCACCTGGAAACCTGCCCAGGGGGTTTGGCTGAGCGAAAAATTGGGTCTCATTGGCGAAGAGATTTACATCGTGCAGTCTTATACCACCCGCCAGTACCTGCACCAATACCTCGATGAAATCATTATCTATATCAAAACCCTCAAGCGCGAACTTCGCCAGGAAGCCATGGCGCTTGAAGTGAACAAGAAATTGACCTTGGTTTGATTAATTCATTGATTACCAATAGGTTATAATCAAATGATGAAGTATGTTTTGAAATTAACTGAGTTTACTCGGTCGATTAAGCATTATATTACAGCTATCTTTCTGTGAAGCTGTAACCATTTGCGCTAGTTGGATTATAGGAATAAAATTGACCAACCTGCTAAATCTAAAGAAGATGAAAAAACTGTTGTGGTGGGCGATTCCACTGATTTCGATGTTTGGCTGCACGCCTGTTGTTTTTGAGCAACCACAGCCCCAGGGAGTAGCCAATGCCCGTTTTCCTGCCGAATGGAAAGGCACCTACCTCATGGACAAAGACACGATCTGGATTTCAGACAAGTACTTTATTGGCACAGATCGTGACCAAGGCAGCCTGGATGAAAGTGCCTCAGGTGAATACGAGGGCTATATTTTGAAAGATGGGGTGATCACCGATAATACCGTAACCCCTCCGCGAACCGGCACCTACACCATTGAGGATGGGGCTGTGCAATACACTTTTGTTTCTCACCCAAAATCTGTCCTGGGCGACAGCCTCATTTTCAGGCAATTTGAAGGCCGGAATTTGCTGAACCTCATTCAGGACAATGGCCATTGGATGGTTATCCGGATCGAGAAGCAAAAGTCAGGAGAAATTATGTTGTACCTCACCGATGCCAAAGAGGAGATAGATGCCCTCAAAAAGCAGATGAAGGTAGAAGAAGTGCTCAACGACGATGGAGAAACCGATTACTTCCTGGCAAATCCCAGCAGCAAAGAGTTAAAGAAATTTCTGGATGCAGGGGGTTTTATGCAGGAAATAGGTGCACTAACTCCCGTTAAACCACAATAGGCTTTTCGCCCTGCAAGGTTATTTCCCAGGTGTGGTCTGAAAGCAGCTTCACCGAAGCAAGAAATGCACTAAAGGGAAACGAACGTCCCCATTCCTTCGGGCCAACCATAGACAAGAGCTGGCTGCCGTTTTTGCGCTCGTAGAGATGATACTCCCGGCCGATCAGCGGTTCGAAGCTCATTTCAGCGAGGTAAATTTTTTCTGAAATTTCCATCCTGTTCTGAATGGCGCGGGCCTGTTCGGCAAGCAGTTCTATCTGCTGGCGAATCTGGTCCATCTGCATCTGGGTTTGCTCCCACATGGCGGATACAGCTCTGCCCTTGATTTTTCCCTTGTCCAGGGGCTTGATGGCCGGGCTCCCCACGTGGTTGGCATACGGCAAAAGACCGGGCGACGTAGTCACCCGGTCTTCATTTATAGGATTTTCAGTGTTCATTCAGTGATAAAAACCTTAAGGTGCCACTTTTGAAGGCTCTACGTCCCTCAAAGCACGGCGGATAATTTTGCCAACGTTCGATTTAGGCAGCTCATCCCGAAATTCAACGTACTTAGGCACTTTGTATCCGGTCATGTTCTCCCTGCAATGGTTAACTACCATTTCCACCGTAAGGTTTGGGTTTTTCCTAACAATAAATAATTTTACGGCTTCGGTTGACTTTGGATCGGGCACTCCGATAGCCGCAGCTTCCAGTATCCCTGCATGAAGCATGGCCACTTCTTCGATCTCATTTGGATAAACATTGAAGCCCGAAACAAGGATCATGTCCTTTTTGCGGTCAACGATGCGGAAAAATCCGTCATCGTCCATGATGCCAATATCACCTGTGCGAAACCAACCTCCGTCGAAAAACACGCTGTTCGTTTCATTCTCGCGCTGCCAGTATCCGGCCATGATCTGAGGACCACGGGCGCAGATTTCGCCTGTCTCTCCTTGTGGAAGATCATTGCCTTCCTCGTCCATGATGGCTATCTCGGTATTGGGTACCGGCATTCCGATCGTGCCAATGCGATCCGTGCCATTGGTGGGGTTAAAGGTAAGGACAGGAGAAGTTTCGCTCAGGCCATATCCTTCCAGAATTTTCACCCCGGTAACCGACTCCCATCTTTCATTCACCGGGCGTTGTACAGCCATGCCGCCACCTACTGCGAGGTTGAACTCCGAGAAGTCGATTTTCCCAAATTCGGGGTGGTTCAATAAACTATTGAACAAGGTATTTACGCCCGACATCACGGTGAATTTGTACTTGGAGAGGTCTTTGATGAAGCCTTCCATGTCGCGGGGATTCGTAATCAATACGTTTTTGGCGCCGTATTTCAGCATACACAGGCAATTGACCGTAAATGCGAAAATGTGGTAGAGCGGAAGGGCGGTAATAATCGTTTCGCGGTTATAGCGGAGCTTGTCGCTGATGTAGGTTGTGATCTGAAGCAGGTTAGCAACCAGGTTGCCGTGGGTAAGGCTGGCCCCCTTCGAAACACCTGTGGTTCCTCCTGTGTACTGAAGAAAACCGATATCGCTGAGCTTCAGGTCAGGTTTGGAGTAGGGGAGAGTGGCCCCTTTTCTGATAGCTGCATTGAGTTTTACTACTTTGGGGAGTTGGTACGCAGGTACCATTTTCCGTACCCGCTTGATCACAAAATTCACGAGCAGGCTTTTGAAGCCGCCCAGAAAATCGCCGATCTCGGTCACGATAACATGTTCGATATCTGTGTGATGAATGATTTTCTCCAGATTATTGGCAAAGTTAGCCAGGATAACGATAGCCTTTGCTCCCGAATCCTTGAACTGGTGCTCCATTTCCCGGGTGGTGTAGAGCGGGTTGGTGTTCACGATGACGAGCCCTGCGCGAATAGCACCGAACAATACCACCGGGTATTGAAGCAGGTTGGGAAGCTGGATGGCTATCCGGTCACCTTTTTTCAGGCCAAGGTGCTGAAGGTAAGCAGCAAAAGCGCGTGACATGGAATCTACTTCTCTGAAGCTCAGTGCTTTATCCATGTTGACAAACGCCGGCTTATCTCCATAGGTAGTAAGGCATTCATCAACGAAATGCATCACAGAAGGGTAAGCCGCGACATCGATGGTAGCAGGTATCCCTTCGGGATAGTTGTTTAACCAGGGTTGTGTCTGCATAAAAGGGAAATCTTATAAATCGGTTTGTGCTGATAGTCTCCAGGGTTCAAAGACCTATCAATATATAAATATACGTTCAATTGAATTTTATTTCAAACATTCCTTGGATTTTGGTGCGCAAGTAGGATTTTTAGGAAATTGATTTTGAAAAAAAAGTTAATGCTACGATTTTTGAACAATTAATAGGAAAAAGGATGTCCAAAAGCTTCTCAGATCTATCAAATTCCGGTCCGGTAGATTACCAATACCTGGATCAGGAAACGCGCGACCTCATCATGGATTTGATGGACAACGACACGGAAATGGTTGTTGATCTTATTGATACCCATCTGGATACCATGCCTGCGCTTATTGATGGTCTGGTTTCGGGGGTTTCGCAAGGAGACGCACATCAAGTAAGAGAAGCTGCTCATGCCATGAAGTCCTCCAACGCTCAACTAGGAGCACTTCAGCTTTCGGAAATATGCCAAATCCTTGAAGATTGTGCCAAGGGAGGCGATTTATCCCTTGCTCCTTCACTCGTCACTCAATTTCAAGAAGAATACAAACACTCGGAATCTGCTCTTTTCTCCTGGAAGAACCATTTACAAAACGAATGATCAATTTTTCCTCGCTCTTTATTCGCTCTGCCTTTCTGCTCATCCTGTCACTTGCTTTTTATGTTTCACCGATATTCGCCCAAGCTCAAAGCGGGTATCCCGTATTCAAACATTTTTCTCCAAAAGAAATTCACTCCTCCGGCGCAGTCATGGACATGGCCAGCGATCATAGAGGGGTAAGATATTTTGCCCACAAAGAGGGGGTCCTGATCCAGGAAGGCACCAATTGGAGCAACCTTCCGGTGGCCAATCACACCGTAGTCAGGTCTCTAGCCTGGGATTCTGCTCAAAACCGAATTTACGTTGGGGCATTTGATGAAATCGGATATATTCAGCCCGGTGAATCCGGACTTCCGGTTTATCATTCGCTCACAAGCATACTTTCCAAGCCCCATCAGGGGTTAGGAGATGCCTGGCAGGTATTCACTGCTAAGGGAGGGGCAGTTTTCTTTTGCCGGCTGGGTTTACTGAAAATTAAGGATGACCATTATACCCTGATAAAGTTTCCTGCTAAAAACTTTCTTAAGGCTTTTCAGGCGGGAGACCAGCTCTACGCCCTTTTCGAAACAGGCGGCCTTTATGTTTTCAAGGGCAGCCAATGGGAGCTGATTGAAAATACAGCTTTGTTTTCGGAAAAAGGAATTGCCGGAATGTGGGAGAACTCTCCCGGAAAGTTATTGCTCGCCACTTCCATTGATGGGCTCTACTACCTCGACGTGCGCGACGCCTCGCAGCCTCCCATCATTAACCCGGTTTCGAGCGGGATGGATGAACTGCCCTCTCAACCAGAGATTTACTCAGCTTTGCGCATGCCCGATGGAAGGCTGGCCCTGGGTAGCCTGGGAGATGGCTTGTTTGTTTGTACTCCCGGAAAAAACGACTTGGATATATTCAATAAATTCTCAGGAAGACTGAGCAATAACCGCGTGATCAACCTGAAGCTCGACCCCAATGGCGGTCTTTGGGCATGCCTCTCTGAAGGACTAACCCTCATAAAACTCAATTTTCCGGTTCGTAGCTGGGATACAGGCATTGACTATAAGGGCAAGGTGCAGGCGGTTACGCATTTTGGCGGGCGTTTGTACCTGGGCACGAATACCGGTCTTTGGGAACAAACCGATAATAAATTTCGTGAACTAAAAACAGGGTGCGAAGTGAATGCTTTCGCTGCGCTGAAAATTCCCGGAGAGCGCGATTCTATATTGATTTTCGCAACCAGCATGGGAATCTATTCCATGAAAAATGGCAAGATAGACCTCTTCTACCCTGGAGTAAACTGCGTATCGCTGCTAACGTCCGGCAGGGTAAAAGGCCGGGTGTATGCGGGTGTTTATGAAGGAGGTATTCTCCTGATCGGCTATCAGGACGGCTTGGGAAAGGAGGGCACCATTCCCGGAATGGTCGAAAGCGTTTACTCTATGACCGAAGATCATAAAGGCAGACTTTGGGCACTTTGCGCTTCTAACTCCCTGGTACAGATCGCTGATCCTGAAAATCATCACGCAACCCACCGAAAAATTGACAGAAGCAAATTTCCGGATGTATCAACCAATACCAGACTACAGGTAGCCGGTGATGAACTGGTGATGATAAACGAGGGCAAAATCTATTTCTGGGACGAGAGCGAAGGCAGGTTTTTAGACAAAAGCCTGGCCGGAAGCGAAGCAATAGACGACCTTCTGATCGACAGGATCGGTCGCACCTGGCTGCTTTCACACGATATCTATGCCCATTATCGACTCTCGCGGTATGATGTGCTGCAGAAGGCAACCCTCAAAGAATCGTATAATTTTCAGCCGGGTGAAGATTTTCTACCGCCTTACCTTTTTATGCCAGGCGGAAAATTGCTAACCGGAGGATATCAGCAGCTCTTCATCTGGGATTATTATCAAAAAAAATCATACCAGGAACCCAGCGATATTTACTTTACGTCCATCCGGGTAGGCAAAGAAACCCTGGTATTCGATGGACTTTCTCAAAACCCTTTTGCTGGGAAAAGACATGAGTTTCCGGCATCTACTCAGATTCTCTCATTTGGTTTCGTAATCCCCGGTCGCATCCTCAACAATGGCAATATTTTCGAGTACCGGATGAAGGGGGAGAACGATGATTGGCAAATGCTGGGCAATGATGGCTCTATCAGCCTGGTAAAGCTAAATCCCGGGGTACATACCCTGCAGGTAAGGGCTATTAACAGCAATTCATCAAGGGGCCCTTATACCAGTATCGAATTTTTGATACAGTCGCCTTGGTATTTGGGCAAGTCGTTTATCCTTATTTTGGGCTGCTCACTGGTTTTGGGGCTTATTTTTCTCACCCGGTGGTTGATCCGGATTGTTCAGCGCAGAAAAAATGAGCTGGAAGTGCTCGTTACCCAGCGGACGGAAGAATTGACCCGCACACAGGAAGCAGCCGAAAAAGCCAATATCGCCAAGAGCACCTTTTTGGCAAACATGAGCCACGAGATCCGGACGCCTATGAACGGGGTTATCGGTATGACGGAGCTCCTGTATAATACCGAACTTACCCAGCAGCAGGCACAATATGTTTCTACCGTGCGCTCCAGCGGCGAAAACCTCCTTTCCATCATCAACGACATCCTCGATTTGTCCAAAATTGAATCAGGAAAGATGGAGCTTGAGCGGGTATCTTTGGACCTAAGGGCCGTGCTTGAAGAAGTAGTGGATATTTTTGGCCCCAAAGCAGCTCAAAAGGACATTGACCTCTATACCGAACTCCAGCACGGGGTGCCCGACCGTATAGAAGGTGACCCGCTTCGCTTGCGACAGATATTGATTAACCTCGTGGGCAACGCTCTCAAATTTACCGACAAAGGACAGGTAACCATTTTGGTCAAGTCTACCGACCTCGGACGCCCGCCCCTCGAAGGCGAAGTCATTGACCTGCAATTTGTGGTTCAGGATACAGGAATGGGCATTTCAAAAGAAAAACAAGCCTCTCTTTTTCAGGCTTTTACCCAGGTAGATGCCTCTACGGCCAGGGTATACGGGGGCACAGGACTGGGGCTTGCTATCACGGCCAATCTGGTAAAGCTCATGAAAGGTGAAATACAGGTTCATTCTGAACCCGGCCACGGCACCGCTTTCCTGTTTAATCTGCCAACTAGTGCTTCTGCCGGTAACAGCGCGCGGTCGATCGAGCCAATTACGGGCATGGCGAGTAAAAAAATCCTGATCGTTGACGATAACGCCGATCTTCGGGCCATGCTCAGGCGGCAGTTTCGCCGGTGGGGCTTTCAGGTTTGGGAAGCAGAAACAGCTGAACAGGCACGCGCTTCGCTGTCCGAAATCAATTATCAGATTGATATAGCCCTGGTCGACGACTCCATGCACGATGCCGATAAGCTTTACCTGCCACTCTGGAAACAGGTGGACGGTAAACAGATTCCAGTGGTGCTGATGCACCCCCTGGGTATCCCCGGAAACAGAAAGCTTAAGGATTTTTCACCAGCAGGCGTAATTGCAAAACCCCTGAAAACCAAGGCGTTATTCGAGGTGTTGGCTTATGCACTTCAAATTCCCATGGTCAAATCCGATAACGAAGAAAAACTTGTGGAGCCCAGCGAACTCGGCAAAACCTACCCGCTACGGATTCTGGTGGCCGAAGACAACGAGGTAAACCAATACCTGATCATCAGCTTGCTGGAGCGGTTGGGATATTCACCCGAGCTGGCCAGCGATGGCCTGGAAGCCCTCGAAAAAGTACGCACACGCCGATACGACCTCGTATTCATGGACATGCAAATGCCCGAAATGGATGGGTTAGAAGCTACGGATATCATCGTTCGCGAAATTCCAGTGGAACAGCAGCCTTTCATTGTGGCGCTCACAGCCAGTGCTTTGCCCGCCGACCGCGAAAAATGTCTGCAGGCCGGAATGCACGATTACATCAGCAAGCCTTTCAAAATGCTTGAATTAGAGGCAGTTATACGAAAATTCGGAGAAAGGCTTAAAGCCGTCAGGATTTCGAGATAGCACTGAAAAACAAAAAATCCCCTTTAATGGGGATTTTTTTTCGGGCATTTGCGCTTATCCTCCTATTTTGAAGGAGAATGAACCCACGACACCTTTCCAACTTACTATTCACCTGGCTTTGTATCTGTTTATTGCAAGGAAATGCCCAGGAGCTGGCACCCATCAGGGAGGTGTACAAAAAAGGAAAATTTGAAGAAGCGACCCTGCTTTACCGGCAGGCGATCTCGGCCCTGATCAAAATCAGTCGATGGGATACCCTCGCCGTTGCCCGAAAGGAATACGCCCACGCGCTGATCAAGCTATCCGATTACGAACTGGCGGAATTGCAACTCGATACAGCCATTAAAGAATGGGAGATCCATTTGCCAGGCAAGGGGGCGATCTATGCAGGGTTAATGCAGGAAAAAGGCAATGTCGCGCAGGAGCAATATTTTGCCGATGATGCATTGCGTTTTCACCGCGAAGCACTGAAAGGCAGACTGAAGTACAAAGCGCCTTTGAACGAACTCGCCGAAAGCTATGAAGGGGTAGGCATGGACTATTTCTTCTTCGAAAATGACCTCGATTCTGCCAGTTGGTTTATTGACCAGGCGCTGAGGGCGCGACAACGCTTGTCCAAGCCTGACTCCCTCTCATTGGGATACACCCACAATACCCTGGGTATGTTAGCCAGCCGTCGGTTGAACCCTAACGAAGCCCTTGGCCATTTTTTAGAAACCGAACGCCACCTCAGAAATAAGCTGGACTCGCTCCACCCCAATTGGGTGATGATTTACTCTAACATCGGGGGCACCTATGTAGAAAAGGGCAACTACGACCTCGCTTCTCAATACCTCAACCGCGCCCTGCGCCAGGCAAAAGACAACCGCCAGAAATTCGGATTGTATTTCAACCTCGCTGCTCTCAAGGTATCGCAGGGCGACCTGGACCAGGCAGGGGCGCTGGCTGCGGAAGCCTACCGACTGGCCGAAGGCCTGGTACCAGAACTTGATCCACGAAGAACCAATCTCGAAAACCTGCTGGGAGCCATAGCCCTCGATCAAAACCACCCCCGGCTTGCACTGACCCATTACCGGCGGGGCATGGACATTGTCAGGCACCTCAGCGGCGACAACGAGGCCGATATTGGCCAGTGCTATTTCAACATGAGCACAGTATGGAAGGCCCTTGGCAACAGCGATTCTGCCCTGAGCTATATCCGGCGTTCGGCGCAGATTAGGAAAGCTGACCTGGGCACGGACAATAACCGCACCGGCGACAGCTACGGCGAATGGGCCGAGCAGTTGTTAGCGATGGGAAAATTTACGGAGGCAGGAGAGCTGTTTCAGCAATGCCTCGGCATGTACCAGGCAAGCCTTTCTCCCACGCATCCGCATCTGGCATGGAGCAGGGCCATGTTGGCAGAAATCAACCTGAATCAAGGAAATATACACGAAGGATTGCTTTGGGTAAGCGAAGGGTGGAAGCCCTTTTTGGTTGGGGATGGACCCGTTCCCAAATCTGTGAACATTCCCGCCAATACCTATTTCCTGGACCTGTTTGCGGTACAATCTAAATTGTATTGGGTTGAATATCAGGACAATAAGTCCTACTTATCGCTTATTCACAGCCTTGAAGCAAGCCAGCAAGGGGTCGCCCTCGTTCGCCAGATCCGCAACCAGATCGGGAGCGAATCCTCCAGATCGGCGGTGGTTTCGCAGGCAACGCCCTTGTTTGATCAGGGGATAACAGCTGCCTATGAGCTGTATGCGCTTACCTGCGAAGAAAAGTGGGTGGATATAGCATTGAAACTGGCTGCAGAAAACAAAGCCGTTATCCTCGCTGAAGCCCTGCAACAACAGCGGGCCTTGCAATTTTCAGGTATTCCTGACAGCCTCCTGAAGGAAGAAGCGCGGATAAGGACCGACATCTCCTTTTTTGAACAACGCCTCATGGACGGTGCCGCCACCGAAGCAGCCGACCGGGTGCAGCTTTTTCAAACCAAACAAGCCTATCAGGCACTGCAGGATCGGCTCAAGCAGGAATTTCCCCGGTACTACCAAACGCGGTTTCAGCCGATTGAGGTATCTGTGCAGGAAGTAAGAAAACAGCTCGGCAGGGTAGGGGGGAGCCTGGTCGAATACCTGCCCGTGAATGAGGACTGGTACGCCCTCGTGGTAAGCCCTGATACTGCTTCGCTGGTTTTTTTAGGGAAAATACCTGCACTGGCCGATTCTCTGGCTTCCCTTCAATTGGCCATGGAATCCAATAAGCCCCGGCAGTTTGCCCTACTTTCGCAGCTGCTTTACCAAAAGCTATGGGCACCCCTGGCAGGCTTGGTTCAATCAAAGGAAGTCGTTATCGTTCCGGGCGGGTCGCTGAGCTATCTCAGTTTCGACCTCCTGCTTTGCTCCCAGCCGGGCAAAGCAGCTCAATGGGGTAACTGGGATTACCTGCTGAAGCACCACTCCCTGAGCTATGCCTATGCTACCTCGTTGCTGGCTGATTTTCCTCAAAAAGCACGATCTCTTCCGTCGAAATCACTGCTTGCGATCGCTCCCGGCTTCGATGATAGCCTGAAAGTTGGCTACCGGGCGACCTGTAATAGCGGCTGTGATTCGGTGTTTGACTACCGTTTACGTCAACCCTGGGCTAGCCGCACGGCGCAGGAATTAGCTGAAAAATGGAAGGGCACCTCATTGCTTGGACTTGCGGCAACCGAGAGTAATTATCTAGGTGAAGCAAACGCTTACCAAATTTTGCATTTCGGTACCCACGCCGAAGTGAACGACTCGCTTCCGTTGCTTTCCTACCTCGCATTGGCGTTGCCTGATTCCGCAGCGGACGGATACCTGCACACCGCCGAATTGTACAACAAGGACCTGAACAACGAACTGGTGGTCCTCACCGCCTGCCAAACCGGTCGTGGGGTATGGAGCGAAGGCCAGGGCGTGCTTTCGCTTGCGTGGGGATTTCGCCATGCGGGTTGCCCGGCGATGGTCATGTCGCTTTGGTCAATCGACGACCAGCAGTCTGCCAGCATCATTGCGCATTTTTACGAATTGCTCAAAAAACGAAAGGCCAAAAACAGCGCGCTGCAGACCGCGAAACTGGCGTACCTCGAATCCGCTAAAGGCGAAGCTGCCAATCCCTATTACTGGGCAGGGCTGGTACTTTCCGGCAATGCCACTCCGCTTGAACAAGGAATCAGGTGGGGGCTTTGGTTGGCAGGAATGGTGTTAGCAGCAGCGATTGCGTCGTTGGTCCTGTTATTTAGAAAAAAATTGCTTAGCTAATGTGCTCATTTTCATATGGTTATATTTGAAAATAGAATTATTGCAAAAAAAAGCAGCTAACTCCTGATGACCTTTTGTGGGCGACTCCGATTGAGGGATAAATCACACCCAACGGAGTAAGCCATGAAAAAAACGATCAACCTGCTTTTTGCCCTCGGCCTTGGTATTTGCAGTGTAGGATGCCTGTATTACTGCTCAGGCTCCGGCGATAATTACTCCTCCGAAAATTCGTCTTCCCCCATGAATCACAATTTATTCTCCCGCCTTTCTGGTGAAAAATTCACCATTACCGATCCCCATAACCAGGGGATGCCCATCGTTAGCTACGATTTGCCCCAGGGCTGGACAGGGACGAGCGAAGTAAAATGGAACATGCAGAACGTGAATTTTCCTGCCACAGTTTATGCCAGAATGGAAAGCAACGACAAGCAAAGCGCGATAGAAATTTTTCCCAGTGCTGGCTTTTTCTGGCTCGACAACCCCCAATCTCTCCAGTATTTTCACCAAGGCCAAAGCTACAATGGCCAGATCATGGCTCGGGTGACCCCTCCCGCCGACGCTTTGATTCAGTACGTGGTAAAACCGCTTCGTGGACGCGAGTCGCAATTCCGGATCGTAGAATCGAGGCCGCTGCCCAATTTGGCGAAAGAAATGAAAATAGACGCCGACGCCAGCCAGTTACCGGGAGTGATGGTAACGATTTCTTATCAGGGGCCAAGAGGGCCTGTTAAAGAGGAATTTTACGCCCTTTACAGCCACCAGCCCATTTCAACCGCAATTGGTGTCCAGCACAACTGGTTTTTGTTCAGTATCTGTAGTTTCAAAGGTGCACCTGATCAATTAGACAAAGACAGGAGCACCTGGAAAGAGATGTTGGCAAACCGAACCGAAAACCCAAAATGGGGCCAGGTCTATCAGCAAACGATGGCAAGTCTGGCCAATCAGTTTAACCAGCAAATGGACAATGGATATGCCTCCATTCGTGCTGCGGGTCAAATGAGCCAGCAGATCAGCGCCAACAACGATGCCATGATCCGCAACATGGATCAGCAAAGGGCAAGCAGCTGGTCGCCCACCAGCGGATATTCCGAGCGTGCTGCCAACAATTTCGACAACTACATCAAAGACGAAGAGACCTATGTGGACCCCTACACCGGCACTTCACAGCAAAGCAGCAGCTACGACTACATCTGGACCGACGGCTACGGCAACTATCGCCCGTCAAACGAAGCTTCTTACAACCCCAACATCGGCTCAAACCAAAGCTGGACGCTCATGAAGCGGAAGCATTGATTATCATAGAGTTATCTCTTGTTGGCTGGTGGGTTGCTGATACGGAAGCTAAATAAGCCGAAAGTGTGGGAGAAGGGGAAAGAAAATCCTAAATTTTCGCCCTTTCTCTCTTTCCTAAGCACATGCCGAACCAGCCTTTCAAAGCTTCCCTTAAATTCCGTTTCGGAAAGGATGAAGATATTTTGAGGGCGATTCAGTCTGGAGACGAAACCGCGATCGACTACTTGTACCAGACTTATTATCAGCCGATTAAGCTGTATGTGCTTCAAAATTCCGGGAATGCTGACGATGCCCGCGATGTGTTTCAGGATGGGGTAGTGGCCTTTTGGGTCAATGTGCGGGAGGGAAACTTTCAACTCACCAGCGAAGCCACCCTTGCCACGTACTTCACCCGGATATGCAAGAACAGGTGGTTGGACAAAATCAGGAGTGCAGATTTCAAGCGAAAAGCCTCGCTGGATGCAGTCACAGAGCCCATGGCAACGGATGATGTGCTTTCCCGCATGATCTCCACAGAAGAAGTTAGCCAACTGGCGGTGCTTTTTGGAAAATTAGGCGACAAGTGCCAGCAGATTCTCCGGTCATTTTACTACGAAAAACAAAGCCTGGAAAAAATTGCCGACACTCTGGGCATGCAAACCGACAGCCTGAAAAACGAGAAATACCGCTGCATGATGCGCCTGAAAGAACTTTATCACCCCCGAAAATCATGAATCCCGAATTGCTTGAACGCATAGAGACCTACCTTCTGGGGCAAATGGAGGAAGCTGAAACTCAGTCATTTGAATCAGAAATAGCTGATAATGAGCAACTTGCAATGGAAGTAGAGCAGGTAAAATCGCTGTTTACCGGCATTGAAGCTTCGGCTATCCGCGAAAGGGTAGGGGAGTTGATTGCCGCAGAAGAGACCCAAAAACAAGGGAAATCCATCCGTTTCAGGTCTGTATTTGCCATCGGCTTTGCCGTAGCCGCTGCAGTGGCGGTATTGCTTGCGGTATTTCTTTGGCCAAAAACAGAGGCTCAGCAATTGGATGCGCTTTATGCGGAATTTAAAACGCCCGATCCGGGTTTGCCGGGAAAAATGGGCAGCTCCAATAACTATGCATTGGACGATGCCATGGTGGATTACAAGCAGGGAAATTGGGAAGTCGCTATTTCGAAGTTCGAAACATTAGCCAATGACGAATCAGCCAGCGATACCGTGTTGTACTATCTGGCCATGTGCTTCGCAGAAAGCGGAAGGGATGCAGAAGCCATAGATTACCTGAAGCGTGCCGAAAATCTAGGTGGTGAATACCAGCAAAAAGCCGAATGGCAGCATGCATTGATGGATCTAAAACGAAATGAACCCGTACAGGTCAGGTATTCTCTTCAAAGGATTGCTTCCAATCCAGAGCACCCGTATTACCATGAATCGGTTCATCTCCTGGAAAAGCTGAATTTGGTTGAATAACTCCAGCTTCCGGCAGGTTTTTTTTAACTACACCGACTAGAAGTCGGCGGTACAACTCTGTAGCGCTTGGTTCCAGCAGGTGACACAACCTGTGAGAGGTCCTGCAACTCAACAAGATAATTTATCCATTATCCATTTCATTTACTTAACATAATATAAATTATGGGACAAATTTCCCCCGACTTCCCGATTGTCCCATAGCTGTAAAAAAGCCTTATTTGCAACAAAAAACTCAGCTATGACATTTGAGCGTACAGCAGCTCGTTTCCTTGCAATGCTAGTGATTCTGTCAGCGATTCAGGCGTGTAAACAAAAACCGACTGAAAATGGCGTACAAGCGTCTTCTCCGGTTGCAGTCGCAATTCCGGCCGGATATTATCACCTCACAGGCAATCTGGGTGATATTCCCATCGTGATAGATCTGGTAGCCGAACCCGTGATCGACGGAGAAACATTCCGAACGATTCACGGATCTTTTTACTACACCCGCTACCAGCAACCGATTACCCTTAGTTGCTCCGAAACAGGAAATAGCTTAAAACTGGATGAATACATCACCGATCAGGCGGAGCCCAACAGCTTTGAGTTGAATTTTGAAGCGCCAGGCGTATTTACCGGAACCTGGAAAGGAAACGGTAAATCTTTCGATGTACGGCTGGAAAACGGTTTTAAGGATGGCGCCCATGACCTGGCCCTCTGGTGCAAGTCCGACACCCTGCCTGCAACAGGCAGTAACGGGCAGCGTTTGGGCGTGGCCGAGTTTAGCCAGCTATGGCTTGTGCCCAAGGAAGCATCCATTCGGGAGCTCATCCTGAAAGCGCAATACAGCATGCATATGCCTGAAAATCAGATAAATAGCCTCAACTACCAGGAGTTGTACAACAAGGAAAAAACCACGTTTATGGCCTCCTTTCAGCAAATGGCCAAAGAATTTGGCGACGACAGCCCGGCGTTTAATGCCTCTGATTTTCGATATGCCACGCCCCTTTTCAACGCAGCCAACCTGCTTACCCTGTCTATGAATGCCTACGAATACAGCCCCGGAGCAGCCCATGGCAATTTCGGCGCTACTTTGTGCAGCTACGATCTGGAGAAAAAAGCGCGCATTGCGCTCGAAGATCTCTTTGAGCCAGGCTTTGAAGTATTGCTGAATAAGCTGATTGAAGCCAGGGTTCGCACACAATTGCAAATACCGGAGGGTGAACCGCTGGAGAATCACCTGCTGGTGGACGCAGTAACTTTTACGAATAATTTCGGTCTTACGGGCAAAGGAATTCTCTTTGTCTATAATCCTTACGAAATTGCCGCTTATGCTTATGGCGAGGTTCCGGTTTTTGTTTCTTTCGAAGAAATGAAAGCTTACGCCAAGCCCCAATTTTTGAGTCAAAACTGATCGATTGAAGATTTATCCCAACCTGGTAGCGGGCTGTGTGCAAGCCCTGGAAGATTCCTTCCACTCCCCTACCCCCACCGACCGCGTGCTGGAGCGGTTATTCAAAGCCAATCCCAAATGGGGATCACGCGACCGTGCTTTTGTGGCATCGGCGGTGTACGAAGTCGTTCGCCATTACCGTTTTCTTTACGAAATTTTGGGTAAAGAGCCTGATAATCAGGCAGATTGGCAGGCCATGATCGGTATTTGGCTGCGACTCCAGAAAATTGATTTGCCGGATTGGCTGAAAGATTCGCGAATTGCAAAATGCGAATCAAGGGCATTTGTGCAGCAATTAGCCATTACCCGCACCATCAGGGAGTCAATTCCGGACTGGCTGGACGAAGTAGCTGTAGCCGAGCTGGGCGAAAAATGGACCCCGCTCATTGCGTCGCTCAACCAACCTGCCGAACTCGTCATTCGTGTAAATACGTTGATCGCCTCCCGTAAAAAAGTAGCCCAGTATCTCAAATCCGAAAGCATCGAAACCGAAGAAATCGGCCGCGAAGGACTGGTGCTCAGCCGCAGGGCCAATGTTTTTCGGTTGAAAGGATTTTTAGATGGATGGTTCGAGGTGCAGGATGCCGCTTCGCAGGAAGTGGCCCGTGCGGTAGCTCCCCGCCCCGGACAGCTGGTGGTTGACGCCTGCGCTGGTGCAGGAGGCAAAACGCTACACCTCGCTGCCCTGATGGAAAACCAGGGACGGATCATCGCCCTCGATACCGGCGAGAAAAAGCTATTTGAGCTCAAGCGCCGCGCCCGCCGTGCAGGTGCCCACACCATCGAGACCCGCTACATCGAAAACATGAAAGTCGTGAAGCGGCTTTATGGAACCGCCGATGCCGTGCTGATCGATGCTCCGTGCAGTGGCTTGGGGGTTCTCCGCCGCAATCCGGATACCAAGTGGAAAATGAAGCCCGCTTTTCTGGATAAGGTACGGGAAACCCAGGAGGATATTTTGCAGAAATACAGCCCCATGTGCAAGCCGGGAGGTCGCTTGGTTTACGCTACATGCAGTATTTTGCCCTCCGAAAACGAAGACCAGGTGTCGAATTTCCTGTCCAATAACCCGGAATTTGAGCTGGAAAGTCAGCGTAACCTAACACCAGAGGAGTTCGGATTCGACGGATTTTTCATCGCTACGATGAAGCGGAAGGTGGAGATCGTGTGACTTAATTCACCAGAGACTCCCATTTGAGGCCCCCCATGGGTCCTGAGGACATGAGCAGCGTCACCGTAGGTTTTTTCTTCTGGAGCTGAGCGAGGTGCTGCTGCATGGCCGCAGCATCAAAAAATACATCGAGTTTTTTCTCTGCAAAAGCATCGCGGACCTGCGCCTCAGTGAGCATGTCCATGCGGCGCTTTTCGAGCGCGTGTGGGTCCACATATACCACCCGCTGGTCGGCAGCATGCAGCGTTTTGGCGTAATAAGGCAGGTACTTAGGGTCGAGGCTGCTGAAGGTGTGCAATTCGAGGCAGGCAACCAGTTCTGATTTCGGATACCATTCGCGTGCGGCTTCCACCGTGGCTTTCACCTTGGCTGGTGCATGGGCGTAATCGCGGATGAGGGTAAGGTCGTGGCTTTCGTACAGCTTTTGCATACGCAGTCCGGCACCTTGAAAATCGGACATGGCTTCGAGGAAAGGGTCAATTTCCACGCCCAGCAGTTTGCAGACACTCCAGGCAGCAGCGAGGTTGGTCATGTTGTGCGCACCCATGATGGTCATCGGTCCCGAGCTGCCGCCGAGCTTCACTATGGCTTTCCCGTCCTTTATTTTGTAGGAAGGCTGTTGGAAAGGATGCAAGTAATGGGTGTCAGGATCGGTATGGTCTTTCACCAGCTTGGTAAGCCTGTGGTCTGCTTCATTAAATACCACTTCACCGGCCTTGTCGAGCTGCCGAAGGAGATCGATGAAAGCCTGGTCGTAAGAGGCTTCGGTGGGAAAAACATTGACATGGTCCCAGGAAATACCCGTAATGGCGACCATGTGGGCCTTGTAAATCAGGAACTTAGGCTGTGGATCTTCTTTTGAGGCAAGGTATTCGTCTCCTTCCACCACGATGACCGGGGCATCGTCGCTGAGGCGTACCGGGTTGTCGAAGCCGGGTACTTCTGCCCCCACGGCATAATCGAATTTATGGCCGGTTTTCTCCAGGGCATGCATGATCATGGAGGTTACGGTGGTTTTGCCGTACGAGCCCGTGATTACGATCCGCTGTTTCTGGAGGCTGTGTTTGTATAAAAATTCGGGAAAAGAATATACCGGCAGGCCAAGTTCGCGGGCTTTGTTCAGCTCCGGATTGTCCAGAAAGGCGTGCATACCGAGTATGACGGCATCGAGCCCGGTATGGATATTATCGGGGTTCCATCCAGGTTCGGGCAAAAGCCCATGTTGCTGGAGGTTGCGTCGGGCAGGATCGAAAATGTCGTCGTCGGAACCTGTAACGAGGTGTCCGGCTTTTTTGAGGGCGATGGCCAGGCTGTGCATGATGCTGCCGCCAATTGCGATAAAGTGAACGTTCATTCGATTTTAGAAGGAAACAAAACTAGGAATTATTAACCATTCATCCATCATTAGTGACAAATGGAGGGAGGGTAGCTTTTTATGATGTGAGAGATTGACTTATTAGTAACTTCAAATTTGATGATATATGGGTCAATCCTCTACTTCTCAGCAAAGTCCTCAAACAAACTACCTCCTGAGCAGGGTTTGGCTCGTAGATGACGATGAAATTACGAATTTGGTCATGAGTCGTCACATTGATCGCAATGGAATTGGCAGGGAAGTAAATGCATTTGAAGATCCGGAGCTGGCACTTTCTACTCTTTTTACCTGTGAAAAAGAAATGTTACCTGACCTGATCATGCTCGATATCAATATGCCCAATATCGATGGCTGGGCGTTTCTCGAATCTTATGCCGAATGGAGTGACGCAACGGGGGTTCAAATCCCTGTATTTATGGTTTCCTCGTCTATTTTTCAGAAAGATATACAAAGGGCCATGGATAATCCGCATGTAAAAGAATACATCGTAAAGCCTGTTCCGGGCAACACCCTGATCGAAGCTATTCGCAAGCATTTGCTGGTTAATTCCTGAATTTTCGGCCATTTTACGGTCCCTGAAAATTCATAAAAGGGCTTTCTGCCTTTTTATTCGGTCTGCTTTGCCCTATCTTGCAGTATGCCGAGGATTATTATTGTTTCCAACCGGTTACCTGTGACGCTCGACCGTAAGCACGGAGAGCTCATTTATCACCCCAGTGCCGGCGGCCTTGCCACGGGGCTTAACTCGCTTGAAACGGACCTGGAAAGGGTTTGGATTGGATGGCCGGGACATAGTGTAGATGACGAGTTTGAGCAGGAATCGGTTACCTACCAGCTTTCAAAAGATGGAATGGTCCCTGTGTTTCTTACGAAAAGAGACATCGCCCTTTTTTATGAGGGATTCAGCAATGGGACCATCTGGCCCCATTTTCATTACTTTACCCAATACACCACCTACCACGACGACCATTGGGACGCTTACCTGCGGGTAAACCAGATGTTTGCCGATAAAGTGCTCCAAACTGTGGAGAAGGACGACATAGTCTGGATTCACGACTACCAACTGATGCTGGTGCCGGGCATGATCCGCGAAGCCAATCCCGACCTGGTTATTGGTTTCTTTTTGCACATCCCCTTCCCTTCCTACGAAATATTCCGCACCCTGCCCTGGCGTACCCAATTGCTGGAAGGCATGCTGGGCTCCGACCTCATCGGTTTCCACACCTTCGGGTACATGCGGCATTTCCTCAGTTCGGTTTACCGGATTACGGGGCGCGACCACAACTTTGGAAAATTACAGGTAGGCAACCGGGCCGTGTCGGTGGATGTGTTTCCGATGGGCATCGACTACGACAAGTACGCCCAGGCCGGCCTGAACGGTGAAGAGCCCAGCGAAGAAATTCAGCACCTTCAGAAACTGACCGATCGTCACAAGCTCATTATTTCGATCGACAGGCTCGATTACTCTAAAGGAATTCCGCAAAGGATCAGGGCATTTGACCTCTTTCTTCGTCGAAATCCGAAATATCACGGCAAAGTAACCCTCATCATGGTAGTGGTTCCTTCGCGATCAAATGTAGATCAGTACCGTCAGCTCAAAAACGAAATTGATGAGCTTGTGGGGCGCATTAACGGCCAGTTTGGCACCTTTAACTGGACGCCCATCCGGTACTATTACCGATCCTTTGCCTTCGACAGCATTTGCGCCCTTTACCGTTCGTCGGATATTGCCTTGATTACGCCCCTGCGTGATGGCATGAACCTCGTGGCCAAAGAGTTTGTGGCGAGCAAAGAGCAATCCAAACAAGGGGTACTTATCCTCAGCGAAATGGCCGGTGCCGCTACCGATATGCCTGAGGCGCTGTTGGTTAACCCCAATGACATGAACCAGATTTCTGATGCCATTCTTCAGGCGTTGGAAATGCCTTTGGCTCAGCAGGCGGAAGCCCTGACCGAACTACAACTCAAGCTGAAGCGATACGATGTGCGCCATTGGGCCAATAACTTCCTTCGCCAGCTGATGGAAACCCGCATTTTACAGGAAGAAAGGCAAACCAAATTGTTAAACTACAACACCAAAGAAAAGCTGATAAGCGCCTATCAGCAAGCCAAATCCAGGCTGCTTCTCCTCGATTATGATGGCACCCTCGTTGGTTTTCAGGACGAACCCGGCGATGCCCATCCCGACGAAGAACTGAAAGTGACGCTGAAGCAGCTTAACGATCAGGAAGGGAATCATGTGGTCATTATCAGTGGCCGCGACCGATATACCTTGCAGGAGTGGTTTGGTGATCTGGGGATCGAAATGGTATCGGAGCATGGCGTTTGGTTTTGGAAAAAGGACCATTGGCAGCTGAATGAAAGCGCCAACGGCCAGTGGAAAGAGAAGATCATGCCGGTGCTCGAAAACCTGGTGGAGCGTACCCCTGGCTCTTTTATTGAAGAAAAAGACTTTACCCTCGCCTGGCATTACCGCCGCATCGACAGCGAGCTCGGTGCCAACCGGGTGCGCGAGATCCGCGACCAGCTGGTGTATCTCATCGCCAACCACGATCTGCAGGTGCTGGAAGGCAACAAGGTAGTGGAAATTCGCAGTGCGGGCATCCACAAAGGCAAGGCCGCCAATATCGTGCTGGGCCGCAATGAATGGGATTTTATCCTCGCCATTGGCGACGACCATACCGACGAGGATACCTTCCGGGCGCTGCCTGACCACGCTTTTACCGTAAAGGTGGGGCTTAACCGTACGTTGGCGCGCTACAAGGTGCGTTCGGTGGAAGAAGTGCGGGAGCTGCTGCATATTCTTGCGCAGGCGTAGTGCCGACTTTCAGTCAGTGTTTTTTGTGGCGGGTATCAAACCCGCCTCGAAGGATGGGCTCCGCAGTGTGGTTGTAAGGTTGAGCTCAGTCGCCCATGTGGGATGTGTGAGCTGCTCTTTACGTAGTTTTTTGAATGAGGTCAATCTGCTCCAGCAGCCACGACTTATTGGCGATTTCGGTGGTGTTGCTTACTTCCTCGTGTAGTTCCCTGCATTGTTGAATAAATGCTTCGGTGCTGAGGCTTAACTGCCTCAAACGGAGCCTGTTAGCTTTCTTGGAGTAGCGAATGAGGTTGAAGTAAATGTGGTAATGTGCTTCCGGAACATGCTTGTTTCGCTTCAAAAATGCCTGAAATGCCTGCGTGTGGTAGCTGAGTCCGTCGGCGTCCTCCTGCTCGAAGTAAATTTTCAGCAAGAGCGACTTTGCGCTGAGGGGATAGAAGATATCGGTAAATTCTACCTGTTGCAGGAGGCGAAGGGCTTCTTTCATTTGCCCAACTTCATAGTAATAGGCCGAAAGGTTATAGGTATAGGCGTTTTCCTGGTCGTTTTTGGGAATGCTGGATCGGTACTTTTCCAGGAATGCTTTTACCCAGTCAAACCGCTTTAGCCGCAAACCCACCGTAGCAATGTTTTTGTAGTGCCAATGAGCCAGTTGTTCGTTTTCGATCAGGAGGCCCGAGTCGAGCAGGTTTTGATAGATGTGAAACAAAGCTTCCAGAAAGGCCTGTTGCCCGGAGTTGATTTTTCGAATGCAGTAATTCTGGGCAAAAGTATAAATGGCCTGTTGCTCTTCGCGGGGAAGCTGATGGCTGGTTTCGGACAATTGCAGCATCAGTGTATCGTAATGTGGTGTATGGTCGGGTTCGAGCAGGGTAAGCAACACCTGGTAATACAGCCCGATACCGGCATCGTTGAGTTGATGCAGTCCCCCTTTGCTGAGGAATTGCTGTATTTCTTCCACCAACTGCAGGCCGAGTTGGGTATTCACCACCCGCTGTCGGTTGAGGGTTTCACAGGTGTATTTGAGCTTGGCAAAAAGGTAGAATCGATCGAGCCGATCGACCATGTTGCTGAAATCGGTTTCTGCTTCAGGATTTGCCCCACGGCCATGTGATTTTCTACCCTCTCCTGCGGCTATTTCAGATAGCTGGTAGGCCGCCTGCCGACTGCGCAGATCACCTTTCGGATTTATTTTGGCCGAGATTTTCTTCCAGCTACGCCTGAATTCTTCCGGATGCTCGTGCTCGCTGAGTGCCGATAGCAGGTGCCGGCTTTGTGCCTGCTCATCGCGCGAATAATCGAGCCAGGCAAGGTAGGATCCCAACAATTTGTTTACCTGCGAAAACAAGTCATACAATTGCTGATCGGTCATGGATGGCTCGAGGGGAGTCATGGCGTTTTTCAGGGCTTCATTTTCGAGCAGGATATCCTCCTTGTTCGTGATTGCGCCCGTGAGCACGGTGACCAAATGCAGCACTTTGGCATTTTGGTTAAACAATGGACAGGCCGCATAGTGTGTAAAACCCTGGATTTCGGAGGGTTTCATACCTTTTACTAACCGAATAACCCTATTGTCTCTCATTGCTTTCCAGATATATAATTCAGAAACCATTGATAGTTAAAAATGTTATGTATTGATTTTCAATTGATTATAAAATATTAGACAATCTAACTACTCCAGATTACCATTTTTTCATATAAGTATTTGCGAAACAAACGCTACACCTTGTCGATTAATAAAACTGACCTCACACACACAACTTTGCCCCAAATGAACTTCTGGATCAAAACGCTTGCCCTACACCTGCTGCTTTTGGCTACAGGACTCGGGCTTATTCGCGCCCAAGGGGGATTGCTGGTTTCCTTTCCGCAGGACACCGTATTTGCCTGTACCGGCATGAACATCGACCTGACCCCTGTGGTCTCGGGCCAGTCTGGCAATGTCGTATATGCCTGGAGTGATGGAAGTAACTCCCCTACCCTTTCGATTGCGGCGCCCAATGGCTTGGTGCTTTACTGGGTGTTGGCGACAAACAACGGAAATTTTGGGTTGGATTCCATATGGGTAATGGGCATGCCTGAGTGCGTTTGGCCTGGAGATGCAAACGGCGATGCCATTGCCAATAATTTCGACCTTCTGTACCTTGGAAGGGCTTATCAAACCAGTGGCATGGTGCGCCCACACGCCCACCTCAACTGGCTGGCTCAGGGTGCTCCTTCGTGGACCCATACTTTTGCCAACGGCATTAACTACGCCCACAGCGACGCCGACGGCAATGGTTTGATCGATACCAGCGACGTACACGGCATTTTGCATAACTACCTCGTGCCGCAATCCGCGGGTCAGGGCAATACTCCGGGTGGGGTTCCGCTTTCCGTGGTGGTACCAGCAGGCCCCTTTAATCCGGGCGACAGCATCGTGATTCCGGTTTACCTGGGAACCGCCGCTCAACCGGCCAATGAGGTGTATGGCATTGCCTTTTCACTCAATTACCTCAGCACCCAGGTAAAGGTATCTGAGGTAAAAGTACGCTACCCGGCTGGGTGGTTCGGCACACCGGGCTTGGATGTAATTACGCTCGATAAAAACTTCGATCAGCAAGGCGTGATTGATATAGCCATTTCCCGCAACGACCAATTGGAGCGCAGTGGTTATGGCAGATTGGCCGACATTATTATCACCGTGGATGATGTAGCCGGAAAAAATTCATCAATAGAAGTGGTGGAGCTGAAACTGTCCCACACGCAGCTCACCGATTATGCGGGCAATCCTCAATCTCTGAGTCTTAAGACAGAATATTTCTCCGTGGTGATGGGATTAGACGAAACATCGGAAGCTTTGCTGAAAGTGTATCCCAATCCCGCTACCGAAACTTTGTACCTCGAACAAACAACGAACGCCGCCCCTGTCTCTCTCCTGGAAATCTATTCGATGGACGGGCGACTGGTGATGCGAAATGAAATGAAAACCGGAAACAACCTCCACTTGGATGTTTCTGATTGGACCCCTGGCATGTATTTGATCAAAGGAAGCAGGGAAGGTATTCTCCGCTTTAGTCAAAAGGTCAGGATCCAATAAAGAAGTGTGTGTTTGTGGGCATTTTTGTCCGGTCCGGGTCTTAGGACCCGGACACTGAAATCAAGAGCAGCCAAGGGTTAACTAACGTTTGTCTGCCAGAATATAGAAAAGTAAAACAAGTCTTTTTCGTTCTTTTTATCCTTTCAAAACAACCGTAAAACGTCTTTTTACCAACTATCAAATCCTTCCTCATCATGAAAAAACTAATGTTACCATTGGTTATGGGATTATTATGCCTAGGACAAAGTATCCAGGTCAATGCCCAAACCGCCCAGGTTCAGATTATTCACAATGCACCTGACGGACTAGCTGCAGTAGTAGATATCTATGTAAACGGCGGTGCCACCCCTACCCTGGACGATTTCGCTTTCCGTTCAGCAACGCCTTTTCTGACTTTGCCCGCAGGTACTCAAACCATTGGCATTGCCCCCGGCAACAGCACAGGCCCGGGCAATATCCTGGCTAATATTCCCATCACCCTCGTGGCTGGAGAAACCTATGTAGTAATGGCCAGCGGTATTCTGCCTGATGTGATTGTGCCCAACAACTCCACCCTGTATCCGGGTTCGGTAGCTGCCAATGGTGCCAACATCGGTTTTGACCTCAAAATCAAAACCATGGGCCAGACCACAGGCACTTCTACTACCGGAACGGATGTGCTTGTGTTTCACGGATCAACCGATGCCCCAACCGTAGATGCCATTGCTTACGGCAAAGGTGTAGCAGGTGCTACCATTGTAGATAATCTCGCTTATGGAACTTACACCAGTGCCTACGCTACGCTACCCAGCCAGCTGTACACCCTGAATGTAACCCCTGCAGCAGGTACCCCTGTAGTCGATTCTTTTTTTGTGGACCTTACTCCACTCGCCAACGGTGCCGGTGTGGTATTTGCTTCCGGATTCCTCAACCCTGCTCAAAACAGCAATGGGCCAGCTTTCGGCCTGTTCGTAGCCCTGCCCAATGGTACTGTGCTCCCGCTTGGTAAAATTGGTGCAGCAGAGGTACAAGTGGTTCACAACTGTGCCGATCCCCTCGCGGCTTCGGTTGACATCTATGTAGATTGGGTGCGCGACTCCGTAAAGCTCGACAACGTGGCCTTCCGCAGCGGTACGCCTTTCGTTACCCTGCCTTCCGGCTATCCTGTATCGATCAAAATTGCACCAGCCACTTCTACTTCTTCCGCTGATGCCATTGCCAGCTTCGCCCCTACTCTTATGAACGGAGAAGGCTACTATGCCATCGCTTCGGGCGTGGTAGGAACCGGATTTGCTGCCAACCCTTCGGGCGTTTCTACTGCTTTTGACGTGGTATTTATTCCCGGTGCCAAAGCAACTGCCCCTGCCGGTAACATCGACCTCTTTGTCTATCACGGTGCTACTGACGCTCCCGAAGTAGGCGTTGCTGCTAATGGAGGACTGGCTGTTCCTGCCTTTGACTTCAAAGAATCTGCAGGTTATGTAAGCGTGCCTGCTGCTGAGTACCGCATCGACGTTACCGCCGCCAACAATGCAGCGAGTGTAATCGCTCCCTTTTACCTAGACGCTTCCGGCCTCGGTGGAAATGCAGCCCTGGCCCTGGCCTCCGGCTTCCTGACCCCAAGCGCAAACAACAATGGCCCTGCTTTCGGTCTGTACGCCCTGCTGCCTTCCGGTGGTAACTTTGTGGCCCTGACCGCTGTAGGTGCTGCCCGTGCACAGGTAGTACACAATGCTGCCGACCCTGGTGCTGCCACTGTGGATGTGTACATCAACACCCTGGCCGATACCATCAAACTCGACAACTTCGCTTTCCGCACCGCTACACCATTTGTAAATCTGCCTTCCGGCTATCCGGTGAAAGTAGTGATTGCAGCTCCTACCAGCACCGGTATCGGCAACGGCGTGATTGCTACCATTCCGGTAACGGCCATGAACGCAGAAACCTATCACCTGATAGCCAACGGCGTGTTGGCTCCTGCCTCATTCGCTGTTAACCCTGATGGTCGTTCAACCGCTTTCCAACTCGTTGTATTGCCCGGAGCAAAAGAAGCTGCTGCTGGTACCGATGTAGATGTGCGCGTATTTCACGGTGCAACCGATGCGCCTACCGTGGATGTAATCGCCAACTTTAACCAGGCTGCTCCGCTGGTAGCTGCTGCTGCCTATGGTGATGGTACCGGTTACCTGACCGTACCTGCTGCTGCTTACACCTTGGGCGTAACCCCAACCGGAGCCGGAAACGCCGGAGCCGTAGCCCGTTACCTCGCGCCGCTTTCAGGTGCAGGTGGCCAGGCTTTGGCTGTCCTTGCCTCAGGTTTCCTGACCCCTTCCACTAACCAGAACGGATTAGGTTTCGGATTGCTGGCTGTATTTGCTGATGGTGCAACCCTGCTGCTGGACAATACCACCAGCATCGACCTGGAGCAGAACAATGGCCTGATCCGCATCCTGCCAAACCCTGCCGGAAGCCAGTTTACCCTCGAAGCCAGCCTCGACGCTGCCAGCCCGGTAGCTGTGAAAATTCTGGATATGAACGGACGTACCGTGATGGCCCGTGAAACACAGGGTGTTTCCGGATTCCAAAGCTGGAATTTCGACGCCAGCCAACTGACCAACGGCGTGTATTTCCTCGAACTGACCACGGACAAAACCCGCTCCGTACAGAAGTTGGTTGTTCGCCAATAATTGATCCTGCCCTCCTTGACCCCGACACCGGGCAAGGGAAAATATTGTGGATTGGTGTTGTTTTTGCCGGGCCGCTCCTTGTTGGGGGCGGCTTTTTTTGTGGGTATCAGGAGGTTTTGGGTGGGCTGTTGTCGTGTGCTTTCTGTGGGAATGTGCACGTGAATTAACAATGCTCCTAGACATATGACCGGTGTAAATGCATACCGGCGTTCTGTTAGGGTGCAAATATTTGTAGAAAACTAAAATGTCACCCCGATGGGGTTTTCTCTATTCTGCATGGATTGCTATAATCTTTTCACTCTACAGAGTTTCAGGATCCGGCGTAGTGAAGTGGTTGGGCGTCTGTTGGAAAAAAATGCAAAAGTGTAATGCCTTTGAGGCCCAGTCGTCATTCCTGATAAAGCATCTTTGAAAGCCCTCTCTTTCCGCCAATAATCTTCCTATTCCTAATCTTCCGAAAACTCCTTTTATCCCGATATAGGAATGACAGATTTTTCTAAATTGTGATATACTTTAAAATGATATCCCGATTGTGACCTCCTGATTGCTGTAACCTATTATCCCACTACCTACCCCACTCAAGTGAAATCTATCATCTGGATCATCCTCCTCAGCCTCCCCTTGTTGCTTCCTGCTCAGGTCGTTACGTATGAATACACCCTCGGGGAAGGAAAAGCCCGCTACGAGGCCCTTGATTACGAGGAAGCGATCTCGAAATTTGAAGCGGCTAAGCTGCTGGCGAAGGGAGAAATTCAGATAAGGGAGGTGAGCGATTGGCTGGACAAAGCCAAGGAAGCGCTTCAGTACGACCTTGTTAAATCAGGCAATGCCCTGGCGGACACCAATCTTCTGTTTGGTCCAATGAGCTTGTCTAAAGGGAATCTGGTCTTGAGGGGGAAAAATATGGGCACTGGTAGCAATCCTCAATACCGATACGGATTTGTTGACCGGGCAGGAAAAGCTGTGATTCCCTTTGAATATGAATTGGCGTCTCATTTTTCGACGGAGGATGGTTTCGCTCGGGTAAAGCTTGATGGGCAAAAATACCTGCTGGATACCGCCGGCGTTACCTACCTGCTGGCAGAAAGTTTAGGAGAATTGACGTCAGAGACCGAGGCACTTGACCTCCACACCCAATATCAGGATAGCCTACCTGAATCTTTGGGAGACTACAAGCAGTTACAGGTGATCCTGGCCTATGAGGGAGGCAATGGCGGAAAACTCCGTACCCTTCCCGCTCGTTTCGGGCAATTACAAAACCTACTCACGCTCGACCTCAGCTACAATCAGCTTAGCAGCCTGCCCACCGAGTTCGGACAATTGCAAAATCTGAGCAGACTTGACCTCAGAAGTAATCAGCTCAGCAGCCTGCCCCCTGAGATCGGACAATTGAAAAACCTAAGCTCCCTCAACCTCACCAGCAATCAACTTAGCAGTCTGCCCACCGAGATCGGGCAATTGCAAAACCTGAGCACCCTCGTCATCATTGGCAATCAGCTCAGCAACCTGCCCCCCGAGATCGTGCAATTGCAAAATCTGAGCGACCTCGACATCAGGTATAATCAGCTTAGCATCCTCCCTAACGAGATCGGGCAATTGCAAAATCTGACCAGACTTGACCTCGGTCATAATCAGCTCAGCAGCCTTCCCACCGAGATCGGGCAATTGAAAAGCCTTACGGACCTCAACCTTAGTTGGAATCAGCTCAGCATCCTGCCCCCTGGGATCGTGCAATTGCAAAACCTTACGGGCCTCGACCTCAGTTATAATCAATTGGCTAGCCTGCCTCCTGATGTCGTACAATTGCAAAACCTTACGGAACTCGACCTCAGTTATAATCAGCTCAGCATCCTCCCTACCGAGATCGTACAATTGCAAAACCTTACGGAACTCGACCTCAGCTATAATCAGCTCAGCAGCCTGCCCCCCGAGATCGGGCAATTGCAAAACCTTACGGACCTCGACTTCAGTAATAATCAGTTCATCAGCCTGCCTCCCGAGTTCGGGCAATTGCAAAACCTGACCAGCCTCAACCTCAGTGGTAATCAGTTCAGTATCCTGCCCACCGAGATCGGAAAATTGGAAAACCTGACCACCCTCTTCCTCAGTGGTAATCAGCTCAGCAGCCTGCCTCCTGAGATAGTTCATTTGGAAAACCTGAAAACCCTTGATCTCAAAAACAATCATCTCAACAGCCTGGTCCCCGAGATCGTGCAATTGGAAAACCTGACGAGCCTCGACCTCAATAATAATCAGCTCAGTAGCCTGCCTCCTGATATCGGGCAATTGCAAAACCTGACCAGGCTCTACCTTGCTGATAATCAGCTCAGCATCCTGCCCCCTGTGTTAGGACAATTGGAAAACCTGACGAGCCTCGACCTCAATAATAATCAGCTCAGTAGCCTGCCTCCTGAGATCGGGAAATTACAAAACCTGACCAGTCTCGATCTCAGCGATAATGAGCTCAACAGCCTGCCTGCCGAGATCGGGAAATTGCAAAACCTGGACTACCTCAACCTCAGTAATAATCGGCTCAGCAGCCTGCCTTCCGAGATCGGGCAGTTGCAAAAACTGACATACCTCGACCTGCGTGATAATCAGCTTAGCAGCCTGCCTCCCGAAATTTGCTCATTTAAAAAATTAACTATCAAAGTGTGGGACTTTTCCTTTTCCCACAATCCCCTCGCGCATATACCCGACTGCTACCTCGATAAGTTCACCTCAGCGGAATTAGGAGCGTGGATACTGGAAAGCATGGAAGAAGGAAACCACCACGTAGCGTGGGAATCTACGCAACACTGGGTGCGCCGCTTCCCGGAAACAAGCGCAGCGGACAAGCAGAAAATTCTCGAAAAGTTGGATGCCTTACAGGAAGAAGGGGTTGAGCATGAGGACCTGCCCAAGATCAGGGCTGCGCTGGAAGAGTGAGGGAAGTGACTAATAGGAAGAAACGTATCTAACAACTTCAGCGATGCGAAGCATCCCCCAAATCAGGAAATCAATCGCTTTGCGTCCGGGTGCAAATATCTGCCAATTGCCAACAGGGCTTGTCTTTCCAATACGCGATCCATGTGGTTGAAACCCAGGATATGAAGGGTTACCCTGCCTATATCTGTCAGCGGTTCTATGACCGAATCAACAAGTCGGAAATGATCGTTCCATGAATCCTTTCTGGGGTAATAGAATCGCACATACCGCTCTGGGTCAAACAGCATACTGGCGATATCGCTGCCTTTGTTGCGATTACAGGTAATGCACGAATACGCCAGATTGTCTACCTGTGTTTGTCCACCGTGTTTCAAGCTGATGATGTGATCTATCTCGTGGGAGAAATAGCTGTCTTCTTCGTGGATCAGACAGTATTCACAGACAAAAAAGGCCCGGGTGCAAACGAGTTCCCGCTGTGCTTCAGAAACATACCGACTCATGCGGCCAGATTTTTTCTGGCGCTTGCCTTGGCCAGTCGCATGAGGTGCTCAAGCAGCAGGTAGTCATCCAGTTCTGCTTTTTCGTCAGCAGATAGCAGGCTTTCCCGTTCTTTTTCCAGCAAATCCGATAACCGCTGTTGCACAGCGGGAGAAGGGCGAAAACCAATTACCTGGGCTGGGCTGATCCCTGCAATGAAATTGGCAATTTCTTCAAAGGCTTGGGTGCTGACCATAGATTTTGTCTGTTGCAAAATTAATGTACGTAAAAATGCAGTAGTTAGCCAAAAAAAAACATTCGGCTTTCGAGATGAATGACAGGGTGTAAAGCATCGGTTCGTGCGAGCCACGCTTCATTTATAATCTTCGAGCATCTGCAGACTGAAGGCTTTTCTGGCCATTAAGTCCATGCCATAGGCTACTGCATGGCGAGCTGTGAAACTTGACTCTTAAAAGTGTACACAGATATGTATAAAACAAAAAAAGCCCTGACGAATCAGGGCTTTTAACGCTTTGTTTGCGGTCCGGACGGGACTCGAACCCGCGACCCCGTGCGTGACAGGCACGTATTCTAACCAACTGAACTACCGAACCAAACTGGTAAAGCGCGTGTTCAAACGTGTCCTTGATTGAACGTGGGCACAAAATTAGGCAAAGGTTTGAGATGTGCAATACCCAAAGCAAAAAAAATTATCTTTGCCCACGAAAAATAATCCACAGCCTTTGAAACGCGCCACCCTCAGTTCCATTCTCCAGATCGTCGTCTCGCTTTCCCTCGGGGTTTTCCTAATCTGGTTTATCTACAGCGGCCTTTCCGAAACCGACAAATCGACCATCCTGCAGTATTTTCAGGAAGCGCACTACGGCTGGGTGTTTTTCAGTGCCTTGTTTGGTTTGCTGAGCCACATGAGCCGCGCCTGGCGGTGGAAATACACGCTCAAGCCCCTCGGCTACGCGCCACGGTACATCAACAGCTTCGGTTCGGTGATGGTCGGCTACCTCGCCAACCTGGCGTTTCCCCGCCTGGGCGAAGCCACCCGCTGCGTGATTATGTCGCGCTACGAAAAAATGGCTTTCGACAAACTCTTCGGCACCGTGATCGCTGAGCGGGTGGCCGACCTCATTATGTTGCTCGGAATCACCTTTACCGCCTTTCTGCTGCAATTGGCGGAGCTGGACACCCTCCTCAATCAAAACCTGAAAACAGCGGGTCTGAGCGACACCGATGTGACCATTGGTCAGCTCCTGACCCAAAAGGCACCCGGACTCGGTTGGCTGGCGGCCATCGGTGTCGTAGGGCTGGTGGGGTTTGTGGTCGTGGTGCGCCTGCTTCAGCGGAGTCAGCACCCGTTTGCGGTGAAGGTCCGCACCTTCCTGCAGGGCATTTTAGAAGGCATTAAGTCCATCTGGACCATGAAGGACAAGGGCTGGTTTTTGCTGCACACGCTGTTTATCTGGGCGATGTACATCGCCATGTTCTACGTATGCTTCTACAGCCTCGACGGCACCCGCGACGTGCCGCTGCCCGGGGTATTGCTGGCCTTTGTGATGGGCGGCTTCAGCATTGTGCTGGTGCAGGGCGGGCTGGGTGCCTACCCGGCGATCATGATGCTTACGCTCGGCCTTTACGGCATCAACGCCAACCAGGGCCTGGCCTTTGGCTGGATAACCTGGACGGCTCAAACGGTGCTCGTGCTGGCGCTGGGCTCGCTTTCCTTTTTGCTGTTGCCCCTGTATAATGCACGGTTCAATCGCGCTCAGACCACCGAATCCTGATTCCTGCTTTATTTCGCACCACCAACTACCTCGATATGGAACTCCTCAAGCAATTCATTGACCTGTTTCTTCACCTCGACAAACACCTGAGTGAAATCATTCAGCAATACGGGGTCTGGACCTACGCCATCCTGTTTCTGATCATCTTTATCGAAACGGGGCTCGTGGTCATGCCTTTTTTGCCCGGAGATTCCCTTTTGTTTGCCGCAGGCGCCTTCGCAGCCAAGGGTGACATGAACATAGGCCTGCTGATGCTGTTGCTCTTCCTGGCAGCCGTTATCGGCGACACGCTCAACTACGCGATCGGCAATTTTCTCGGACCCAAGGTATTCAGCCGCGATTACCGGTTCATTAAGCGCAAACACCTGGAGCGGACCCACGAATTTTTCGAAAAGCACGGCGGCAAGACCATCATCTTCGCCCGCTTTATTCCCATCATCCGCACCTTTGCGCCTTTTGTGGCCGGTGTGGGTTCCATGACCTACCGCAAATTTATCACCTACAACCTCGTGGGAGGGGCCTTGTGGGTGGCGCTGTTTCTGTTGGCTGGCTACCTTTTTGGCAATATTCCTTTTGTAAAAGAAAACTTCAGCCTCGTAATCCTGGGCATCATACTCGTGTCGCTGCTGCCTCCGATTGTGGAAGGGGTTCGCGCCCGGTTCAAGGGGGATTCCGGCGCATCTGCCTGATTCAGGAAACGCCTTCGAGGTAGTCGAGGTCTTTGCCGAAGGTGTCTTTGATACCCAAGGTTGCCCATGCGGCCAAAGCCATGCACACCGACCCTACCAGCAGCGCGGCTCCTGTCAGCCCCATGGTGGGAAATAATGCCTTGAAACTAAGGGTAATCGGCACCACGGCCCCGCGTACAAAGTTGGGCACGGTGGTGGCTACGGTGGCGCGGATATTGGTCCCGAATTGCTCGGCAGCAACCGTCACAAACAGTCCCCAGTAGCCCGTGGCGATCCCCAGCAGGAAACACATGGTGTAAAACAGCGTGGGCGTGGGATGCTTCATGAGCAAAAAGGCGATAACCAGCACCGAGGTGGAAACCAAAAAGGCGAGTACGACCTTTTTCCGGCTGCGAAATACCTGGCTCAGCAATCCGGCCAGCAAGTCGCCCGCCGACAAGCCGATATAGGAAAACATGATGGCGGTACCGTTCACAATCGGGGCGGTGGGTTCCATACTTTTGGAGAAAAGCTCCGCCAGGGCAATGGGCACGCCGATCACAAACCAAATCGGTAAACCCAGAAAAATGCACTTAAGGTATTTGAGGAAGCGGTCTTTTTGGCGAAAAAGGCTGATAAAGTCGCCCCTGCGGACATGGGGCTGGTTCATTTTTTTGAACATACCCGACTCTGCCACACCCAGGCGCAAGGCCAGCAGGATGAGCCCCTGCCCTCCCCCAACGAGGTACGCCGTATGCCAGTCGGTTCGGTTAGCGACCAGGGCGGCAAGCACGGCACCGAGGGCGCCGAAGGTAACGATGATCATGGTGCCATAGCCGCGTTTTTCCTTCGACATCGTTTCGGAAACGAGGGTAATGCCTGCGCCCAGTTCACCCGCCAGTCCGATTCCCGCCAGCAGGCGAATGATGCCGTAGCTGTAAATATCGGTCACGTAGGCGTTGGCGATATTGGCGAGGGAATACATCAGGATGGAGCCGAAAAGCACCTGCAAACGGCCTTTGGAGTCGCCAAGCACGCCCCACAGGATGCCGCCGACCAGCATCCCGATCATTTGCATGTTAAACAGGTTGATGGCTACCGATTCGAAGTTTTCGGCGGTGTAGCCCATGGACAAGAGCGAAGCCTTCTTTACGACGTTGAAGAGGATGAGGTCGTAGATGTCAACGAAGTAGCCAAGCGAGGCTACAATGATCAGCAAGGTTTGTGGGGAGCGGTACCAGGACGATTTTTCCATCAGGAGGGGTTTGATGCAATAATAATCAGGAAGGCATTCGCTAGTATGCCTTCCTGAAATATTCTGCTCCATTTATTTCAAATCCAACCCTTGTCAGATTGCTCCAGGCGCTTTTTCCATAAAAAATACAGCCCCAGGTGGAAGGCCAGCAGGATGAGCGGGAAGATGCCCATGCCAACCGCGTCGCCCACCGAAAAGTGGGAGAAGGCTGCACCCAAAAAGGTAAAGGCAAATCCGGCAAATGCCCATTCTTTCACCGAATTCCAGCGATTTTGAACCAAAGCTGCAACTCCCGGCAATTTCAGTAGGCCGAAAAGCGTCATGAGGTACTCGGGGTATCCGAGGTGATGGAGCGAATCGACTCCTTCTTTGGCATGCATCAATCCACCTATGGCATCCATCAGGTAGAATGATCCGAGCAGCCCTAACAGGACAAAATAGACGATTTTGAGGGTTTTGGTGTTCATGAGGGTAAGGTAATCGGGGTTAAATCAAGTTTCCAGATAATGCCGTAACGATCCTGTAATTCACCAAAAACGCCGCCCCAGAACGTTTCGTGGACGGGGCCAATCACCCTTCCTTCCCTGCTGAGTAGCTCGAAAAGTTGTTCTAAGCGGTTGCGATCGTCAAGGCCGAGATAGATCGATATTCCACCTGCTTCGGCCTGGGCATACCAGGTCAGGTCTGAACCCATCAGGCTGATATCACCGCCTTGCAGGTGCCCGTGGATGATCTGCTGCTGTTGATCTGAAGGCATGTCAGCGGCCATCGGCGACTCTGCAAAAGTCATAAACTGGGTATTGCCTCCGAAAATCTGTTGATAATAGCAGAGGGCTTCGCGACAATTTCCCTGAAAATGGAGGTAGGGAGTAACTGTGGTCATAGCGTGGGCTTTAGCATTAAGGGGTTGGCATTTGGCTCATGTCCATATACAGTACATTCCAGCGGTGGCCGTCGAGGTCGGCGAAGCCAAAGCCGTACATCCAACCCTGGTCGAAGGGTTTACCGAAAACGGTGCCTCCGGCCTCGAATACTTTGTCCACCAATTGATCTACTTCCTCACGCGACTCCGCATCGATGGAAATGAGCACCTCCGCGCTGGTGGCGGTATCGGTAATGGGGTGATGGGTAAATCCCTGGAAAGTAGGTTCATCAAAAAGCATAAGGATAAAATCCTTGCTGCCAATTTTGAAACTCGCCGAGTGGTCGGAGTTGCCCGGTCCGGGTTGGTGGGAAAAGCCGATTTCGGTGAAAAATGCTTTTGAGTTGGCTACGTTTTTTACCGGGAGGTTGAGCCAGATGTCTTTCGTCATGGGTATAGAATATGAGGGGTTTTATCTAAATAATTACTGAACGGTATCTTTCAAACGGACCATGCACCGCACGCTGTGTTCGCCGATATACATTTCCACGCAGCAACCCTGCGGGTCAATGTCAGGCCTGGACGTCATTTCATTGAAAATTCTGGTAAAAACGCCCATGTCTGTCCGGAAATCTTCTACGTATTCGCTGATATAGGTGCCAGCGGGTAAAAGGTATGTCTCGCAACCCAGCACAGCGCCTTCACCCGGATATTCCTCCACCGCTGCGGCGAGGTATTCGATTCCGCCGGGGATGAAATAGGAGATGCCGTAAATGTTACGGGTATCCGGCGTTTTTACCCATTCATGGAGGCGCTGGTAAGCGTCCATCACCCCTTCGGGAAAGGTATTTGCCTTTGCATAAAACAAAGTGAGGTCGTTTTCCAGCTGATAATGCTCCATGGGAGATGGTTTGTTTTTCAAAGGTAATCGGCCTTCGATTGCGTAGCGCAGGTCAATTCAGACATTTTTTCAGGGGAATAGCGACAAAATTTAAGTGAAATATTTTTCATATTAACCAATATTGTTAGAGATTAGTAAAAAAATTAGCAATGAAAACCGTTACAATCTTGGTTCCGGAAACAGCTATTCCAGCCGCTATTCTGGATCCTCGCTACATGTTTACCGCCGTAAATGATTTTTACACAGCCAGGGGCGAGGAGCCGGTTTTCAAGGTGCTGCTGGTGGGGCTTTCCGCACATGTTTCGCTCCAGGCTGGCTTGATTACCATTCACCCGGACTTGCTCATCGACGAGGTAAAGCACACGGATTTGATTGTGATTCCGGCGTTGAGCGGGGATATCCCGGCAGCCATTGAAGCAAATGCGCATTTTATTCCCTGGATTGTGAAAATGCAATCCAAAGGGGCCGAAGTCGCGAGTTTGTGCATCGGTGCTTTTTTGCTGGCGGCTACCGGTTTGTTGGAAGGAAAATCCTGCTCGACCCACTGGTTGTATGCCAGTCAATTCAGAGAATTGTTTCCAAATGTGAATCTGGTTGAAGACCAGGTGATTACGGATTCAGAAGGCATTTACTCCAGCGGTGGCGCTACCTCTTACTGGAACCTGCTGCTCTATTTGGTAGAAAAATATACCAACCGGGAAATGGCTGTGCTGGCCTCCAAATTCTTTCTGCTCAATATCGGGCTGAGGAGCCAATCGCCCTACATCATGTTCAATGGCCAGAAAAACCACCAGGACCAACAAATTATCCAGGCCCAGGAGTATATCGAAACCCACTACACCGACCGCATCACCGTGGACGAACTCTGTAATCAATTGAGCCTTGGGCGAAAGACCTTTGAGCGCAGGTTTAAGAAAGCAACCTCCAATACCGTAAACGAATACATTCAGCGGGTGAAAATTGAGATCGCCAAAAAACAGCTGGAATCAGGTGAGCGAATGGTGAATGAGGTCATGTACGACGTCGGCTATTCCGACAACAAGGCCTTTCGCGAAATTTTCAAGCGCATTACCGGGCTATCTCCCTTTGATTACCGGGCTAAATACAGCGGTTCGCGGCTGAACGTGGCATAAAGCATTTATTCCTCGATATAGCTTTTCAATTTTTCAGCCAGAAACTCATCCGTAGAGTCAATTTTCAACTCCAGCCAGATGGGGTAATGATCCGACATTTGCGCCCGCTTCCAGTACTGTTCGTAGTATTTCTCAAAGTCGGTATCCGTTTTTAAGGTGTTCGGATTGTCTTTGTGCAAGCGCATTTCAGGCCGGTAGCTGTTGCTCTGTTCTTTCTGATAAACGGCCTCAAAGAAGGTAAGGACCCCTCCGTTTTTTCCTTTTGGTGCCTGGAAATAAGGATTTTCCTTGAAAAACATGCGGTCGTAAGATTCCGTTCCCGACACATTGGTAGGCTTACCTTGCAGGGATTCCGTTTCTACATAGCCATGGGCTTCCATCAGGGTAAGGATGGTCTGGTCTTTCTTATAAAGGTTAAAATCGCCCAGGAGGATGAGGTTTTCTGTCCAAAGGCTTTTCTTCTTTATTTTGATTTCAAGGGCATTTGCCAGTAGCTCCAGCTCCTTTTTCCGCAGAAATTGATCTTTTTCGTTGCTGTTGGGGTTCAAATGGAGATTAACAACTGCGAACGTTTTCCATCCGCTCTGGAAACCGGTGATATACGGCGTGCGCTTGAGCTGCAAAGGTCCGTCGGGGGTTTGTATCTCTTCCCAGATCACAATTTCCCCTGCCAGGCCAGAGAAATTCACCCTTTGCTTGTTGTACACATATGCCGACCGCTCTGAGTTGCCCGCACGACCTTCGGTGATGTCGTTGATGAGGTAATCCCAATCATCGCCCAGGAGCTTCATGATAATAAAAAGGTCATCCAGGGTGTTTTTCACTTCCTGAATGGCGATCAGATCAAATCGATTGAGGATTTCGGCGATGTAAAAATAGGACTCCGGCAGGCGGTTCTTCAGCTGTCCAAACTCCTTGATGTTCCAACTGGCTATGAGGATATTGCTGTCTGTCTCTTTTCTCACTAATTGTTTGTCCAAATACTGACGGAGTTTCAGTACGCCGCGAATGGTTCTGGCTTTTTCGCTCTCCTTCATGTCGGGAAAGAGCAGGCCGTACTGCTGCTTTTTGTGGTCCTGCGCGGGTCGTAGGTCGTTATACCAAGGCATAGAATGTATGTTTTGGTCATGAATATCTGAGATTCTCCAATCGGAAAAACATTATATCAAAAAAAACTTATCTCATTTCGAATGATATATTGGAAACCGTTTGTTCAATATCAACCTAAGGGACAGGTATTGTTTGGCCTAAGGTCATGGGCGACTAACGCTCGCCCGTACACACGTGAGGCGAAGCTTTGATATGGCTCTGTAACACCTGCTTCCAACAGGTGCAAGCAAACACCGACTAGAAGTCGGCAGTACACCCCTGTACCACCTGCTTCCAACAGGTGAAAGAAAACACCGACTAGAAGTCGGCAGTACACCCCTGTACCGCCTGCTTCCAGCAGGTGCAGAAAAAGACACCGACTGGAAGTCGGCGCTACACCCTTCTGTACTGCCTGTTTCCAGCAGGTGCAGCAACAAACACCGACTGGAAGTCGACGCTACATAGAAATCACAATCAATCCACAGATCGACCTCAGAGAGGTCGCACCACTCACGCCGAACCCCATGAATTTGGACAAAAAAAATGAGCCACCCCAAGTTCGGGATGGCTCATTTTCATATATATGCTGGATCAACCGCCGTTGCCGGATTCTACCACATCCACCCATCCCCCACCCCGGCGGGCATTGATGGCTTGGTCGTACATCGCTTCGACGGATACCGTCGGCAGGTAGTACCGACCGAGGTAGCTGGCATTGAGCAGCACCGTAAATTTCTTCGATTTGCCGGGCGCCAGGTCAAAGAAGGTGTTCACCCGGTCGTCGCGGATGTCCTGGTACGTTGGTTCGTCGCCCCCTTCGCTGAAGTTATCGAGCCTCCGGTTGGTAATTTCCCATCCGGAAGGGAATATCTGCGTCAGCGCCAGGTTCTGGATTGTGGAGGTCATGTTGGTGGAAGTGACGGTTACTTCGGCGAGGAAGTCCATTCCCTGACCGATCTTTTTTACCGAAATAGGCACCCCTTTGAGGTCGGTGTAGCGGATGGCGAGTTTCAGACCACTGGATACTGCTGTGGTATCGCCCTGTGCCGGAATGCCATCGGTGATCATCCGGGCGTAAATCTGGCCCTTGCTGGTGTTGCGGATTTCGACCTTGCCACCGGCGATTGCCCCCAGATCAGCCTGGAAAACGGGGCTGGTCTGCTTTACTTTTTGCCAGGCGCCTTGTCCGTAGCGGTATTCGAAGCTCATTTCGCCCTTGATCTGGTTTTGTTTCAGATAATTTGAAATAGCTACCAGTGCCACGGAAGTTTCCTGGGTGCTGTACCAACGCTCGCTGCTCAGCCGTTCAGAAAGGGTTTTTACAAGGTTGAAGGAAGCCTCTTTGTTGTTCATGGTCGTGAGCGCAAGCAGGATCATCGACTGGTCACGAAAGCCCGAACCAAAGGTACCGCTCCATTCACGGTAATCGGGAACCTGGGTGGTCACCTGCTCAATGAGCTGGGAGGCGGTACTCGATTGACCGCCAAGCTGATACGCAGCAGCCAGCAGGTAGCGCGCCGTACCATAGAGGCCCGATTGCTGGCGCATTTTGTTCATGGCGCCCATTTCCGGATGTCCTTCCAAAGCAAGCAGGTAAAGTCGATAGGCCTGGGTCATTTGATCGGAGCGCTCGCCTTTGGCCCAGTCGCGGGCTTTCTGCGATTGAAACTTCCGCCAGTTGGTCATAAAGCCTGAGGGCAAAGCATACCCCGCTTTTTCGGCTTCTATGAGGAAATGGCCGGCGTAGTTGGTGCCCCATTCGTTTTGATCCGACTTGCCGGGCCAGTAGCTCAGACCGCCGCCGCTGGTCTGGAATGCTTTCAGCTTTTCAATGGCGGCTTTCACATTCGTTTCCATACGCTTTTTATAATCTTCGTCTACTTCCATCACATTGCCAACAAACAACTGCGGAAATGCCCCGGAGGTAATTTGCTCCACGCACCCGTAAGGATACCTGATGAGGTATGTGAGGCGTTTGCTGAGGTTGAGCGGCGGAATAGACGATACCTCGATCACGCCGTGGTTAGTGCCCGAAGCGCCCGGGGGGGCAATGTCTTCCGACCAGTTGCCTCCCGCATCGAGCACTTTTACATAGGCCTTCGAAACCCGCGGATTGGGGTTTCTTACTTCGATGTCCGTGCTGTACGTGGCTGAATAAGCGCCGCTGGTGGCCGTAACCGTCACGGTGCCCGTGCCCATTTTCAGCACAGAAAGGTTAAAATTCGTGAGCTTATCCCCTATGGCGCTGAACTTCAGCGTTTGGGTTTCGCTTCCTTCAACGATGATTCCGTTCTGCGCCTTTACCCGGATTTCCACATTCTGAATGGAAGGGTCCATGGCAAAAACCGATACAGGCAGCCGCACTGACTCTCCGGGGCCGAGCACCCGTGGCAAGGTAGCCAGCACCATGAGTGGCTTACGCACCGGAACAGTTTTGTCTGCTTTTCCGTAGCCACTGGTGCCATTGCCGGCCACGACCATCACTTTTACTGAACCCACATAGTTGGGCATGTCGAAACTGTGCGACTTCACTTCCCCTGCTTTCAGTTCAAATGGACCTGCAAAAATCACCACAGGCTTGAATCGGTTGTTTTTCGGGCCGGGGCCAAGCTCCCCTTCTTCCGATCCCCCGATGCTGAGGATGCTTTTCAATTCGCCGCCATAAGCACCGAGTACCTGGTCGTAGAGATCCCAGGTTTTTACTTCGAGGGCTTGTTTGCGGTAAAATACATCCCAAAGGTCGGGTGTTTTAAAGCGGGTAATGTCCAGCAATCCCTCATCCACAATGGCGAGGGTATAGGTCATGGGGCCGCCTTTGCTCTCCCCTACTTTCACGGTAAAATTGCTGTTAGGCTCCAGGGTTTCGGCCATGGTAATGGTGGGCGAAAGGTGCGAAGCCGGATCTTCCACATACACCGGAATCACCCCGTACATGCGGATCGGCAGGTCGTTGGTGGTTTGGGCGTGGGGCTGAAGCAGGGTAACGTAGGCGTACACGTTGGGAGCCATGTCGGCCGTGGCCTTGAACTTGTACTGCACCCCGCCCGATTGTGCGTCGATCCAGTTAGCCTGGAGCACTTTCACGCCATTTTCGATGGTCACGAGGGCCCTTCCGGCAAATCCGGTGGGGATATTGAGCGTGATTTCCTGGCCTACGGCGTATTTTTCCTTATCAGCCGAAATGGTAAGCATAGACGCAGCTTCCTGATCGCCTCCGCGTGAGCGTCCTGCCCAACCCGGCCAATCGACATAGACCACTTGGCCGGTGGCGTGGCCGCCTGCGTCCGTAACCTGAATCAGGTAGCGGCCCCATTCGGGCTTGTTGATGCGCAGTTTCCAGCTTCCTTGTCCGTTAACGGTATTCACTGTGCCGGACTGAATCTCCTCCGCGTTGATTTTGCCGCGGTAATCGGTGAAGTCTTCCTGTGAGCGATCCCACCACCAGCGCCATTCCAGCTTGTAGAGCTTCACTTTCAGCCCGCTACGCGAAATAGGCTTGCCGTTGGCGTCCACCGTCGCGATCAGAATGGAGTGATCCATGTCGGTGAGGAGCATACCTTTGTTGTCGCCTTCGGGTGCTTTTACGCCTACATAGTTTTCGTAAGGGTAGAGCGGCATCGAAAAGCGGTCGGTGCTGAAGTTGCCTCCTGGTTCAAATACCCGGCACCGGAAATTGGCGTTCAGTTGTCCGGGTGCGCCGTTGGAGGTAGGGAATTTAGCCACGAAAGTAGCCTCTCCGGTTTCGCTGAGTTTTCCGTCAAACAAGACCTTTTCCTCCTGCGAATAGCGGCGGGTAGGGTCGTCGAAGGTGTAGCTTTCATAGCCTTTGAACCGGGTGGTGGTAGCCGTGAGGTCCACAGCTACATCGGCTTTCAGGCCCCGTGCGGGCGCGCCATGGAGCCAGGTGCCCGTGAGCTTGGCGGTGGGGTCTCCGGCGGCTACTTTGAGGAATGTTTTGCCGAAATCCAGCTGAATTTTCAGGCGGTTAGGCATGATGGTTTCCACCTTCAGGGTTTTCTGGAAGGTAGCGCCGCCTACTTTTACCCGTGCGAGGTAGTTGCCGGTGGGGGCGCTGGCTTCGGTTTTGCCGGTAAAGGTGTAGAAGCCTTGCTTGCCTTCGGTCTTGGTTTCTTTTTGAATGAGGCTTCCGCGGGCGTCCACCAGTTCAAAGGTTACCGGGTGATTGGCCGGCAGGGTCTTGAGTTTGTCTTCGAGCACAAAGGTGAGGTGCATGTCGTCGCCGGGCCGCCACACGCCGCGCTCGCCGTAGAGGGTGCCATTGAGGCCCTTGGGGGTGCGTTGTCCCGCCACATCAAATTCGGAGATGGGCAGGGAAGAACCGTCGTCGAGGCGGAGGTAGCCGCGCTGGGTGCCGCTTTTGGCTACGAGGAGGAAGGGCTTACGGTCAAAAGCGAGGCGCACAATGCCTTTTTCGTCGGTGGTACCTTTTCTGAGTAGTTGGTGCTGATAATCAAACACTTCTACCGCCACATTGGCCATGGGCCCGGCAGTTTTCAGGTCTGTAACCACAAAGAGCGATCCACCCTCTCCCTGCTTGGCCATCAGGCCCAGGTCCGAAGCGAGCACATTGCGGCGAATGATGCGGTCGTAGCTGTAATAGGAAAGGTCGCAGGGGTTCTCAGGCTCGTCTGATTCTTCGTCCCAATAGGAATAATAGTCCCAAAAGGAATCGTAGCCGGGCTCCGTCCAGTCGTCGTTCAGGTCGAGGAGGTTACGCTCTGCCTCGTTTTCGTCTCCCGCCTCAGCATCGGCACAGGCGGCAAGGGTGTAGGACCTACGAAAGGCAATGGCTACTTCGTAGATGGCTCCCGGATCAGGGGTAATGAGGGTGCTGAGGTCGAGGGCGTGGCGGTTCCACTGCGTGAGGTCAAATTTGTTGCCGGGATCGAGCTCGATCTTTTTCATTACGACCACCTGCCCTACCCTGCGCAGTTCATTTTGCTCGTCGAGCTGGTTTACCTGAAGGAACTGAGGAATATTGCTTTCGAAGATCTTGATGATCCGCACATCGATGCTGCGCAGCCCCACGGCCTCAAACACAAAGGGCAGCATTTTGGATTGGGGCATAATGACCCCTTTGCCGACCATTTTCAGTTCAGGATTAGCCCCTTCGAAAGCCACGGGCTGGCCAAATTTGGTGGTCATGCGATCGCCCTGGGTGCTCTGAATGCCGGATTCTACGGAGACAAGCAGGGAGCCTTTTACTTTCCCCAGGGGGAATAATTTCACCTGATTGCCTTCTACCAAGGTCCGGAACGGGGCATCTCCCAGAGAAATGAGGCCATTGAGCGATTGGCCTGGGTCAACGGGATCGCTGAACTCGATGACGACGACCTGCTCTGGTTTGCGGGAGGTAAATACCCGCGACACTTTGAATTTGCCCAAGGCAGGAATGGTCACCACTTCTTCACCAGAGGAGCGAACCTGTGATTTTTCACCGTTCCATTTCACCGTCACGTCAAAATCCGTGTCTTTGCGGGCGATGCTGTCGAGGATAAATACGTGTTTGTTGTTATTGGCATAGTGCTCCCAGCGTACGGGAATCGCTCGGTGTCCGGCCTGGGCTTCAAAAGCGGCCTCTACTATTTTGTCTTCTTCGTAGTCGCTGGTGTAAACAACCCCGGTTACCTGATTGAAGGCTTTGGCACCTACATAGCTGGTGTGCGAGCTGGCAACCTCCACCTGAAAGCGTTGTGGACGCGAGGCAAACTGAAAGTAAAAGGTCTTTAACTTTGACTCAATGCCCGGAACAAGATCGCCCATCTTTAGCGCTGCACGAAAAATCTGACCGGAAGCCAGTTTGTTTTCAGGGGTAAATACGAGGGTGCGGGTGTCGGTCCACGTGGCTTTTCCGGGTAGGTTGGGACTGAATTGAAAAGGGCTATTGTCCAGCACTTTGCCCACCTGATCTGCGGGCGCTACGTCCGAAGCAAAAACCACCGTTACCGGCGAAAGGCGGGAAATTTCGCCGTAAGTAAAGGCAGATAAGTAAGGATCGAAGGCATGGTCGTAATGCAGGTACTTCTGATCCCCTTCTTTTTGCAGGCGTAGCATGACGAGCGCCAGAAGGATAACAGACAACAGGGAAAGGGTTCCAATAACTATGGGACGGCGCATATCGGGGCAGAATTAAGGGTAGGAGTGGCTGAAAAAAATCAGGTATGATTACGACTAAAAGGTACCAATTATTGGCCATGCTTCGCAAGTATTTAGGCAGCTATGCCAGTAAAAAAGAGAATATTTGTAAACGATTGCCCCTTTTGCCCGTTATCCTCTCTTCAATATCAAACCCTCAAACATGAAAGTATTTATCAGCGGCGGCTCACGTGGAATTGGCTGGGCTTTGGCCAAAAAGTTTCACGCCAAAGGCTTCGAAGTGGCTATCTGCGGACGAAGCGCCGACTCCCTGAAAAAGGCCGCTGAATCCTTGCCTGGTCTTCAGACTTTCGTGTGCGACATGTCGGTAAAATCGGAAGTAAAGGACCTGGTCGCGGCCATCGGCAGCGCCTTTGGCAGTCCGGATATTCTGATAAACAACGCCGGGGCATTCATTCCGGGCAAAGTATCGGAAGAAGCCGACGAAGTGCTGGAGGAACTGTGGGCGCTGAACGTGGCGGGCACCTACTACCTGACTAAGGGCTTGTTGCCGGACATGGTTGCCCGCAAATCGGGAAGCATCGTAAACATGAGCTCCATTGCGGGCCTGAAGGCGTATGACAATGGCGGAGCGTATAGCATTACTAAATTCGCTTTGTTGGGATTTTCCAAAAACCTCCGCGAAGAAATGAAACCCCACGGCATCCGGGTCATCTCGGTGATGCCCGGCGCCGTTTATACCGATCCATGGGTGCCTTCCGGCTTGCCTGAGTCAAGATTTATCGCTGCCGACGACCTGGCGGAGCTGATTGTGGTGGCTTGCACCGTAGGGGCTGGCACTGTGGTAGAAGAGCTGGTGGTTCGCCCGCAGCTGGGCGACATCTGATCGGACCTCATTTTTTGTAGGAAAACATGCTTCAGGAGTGCAAACGGCACTTTTGAGGCAAATTTTTGCTAAGATTTTTTCGAGGTGAAATAGACGGTTTAGTCAAATATTTCGTAATAGTCATATGTGCGTATCAATTGATCCTCACAGCCGGGTAGTTAAGTACGATTTTCGAACATTCCTTGTCAGAAATGATTGACTTTTACCTTTCAAAGGGTTAAATTCATGGTTAATCTTGCGGATCAATCCTGCGGGGGAATTCTGAAAATTTTGGTTGGTATCTGACGTTATTCATTTAATTACGCCCCACTTATGACCAAGCCACAAAATATGCTGCGTTATGTTATTACGCTGGTTTTGGCTTCAGGTATGCTGCTCATGCTGGGTGATGATGACATCAAGCTTTACCAGCGTATCGCGTTTAAGCAGGTAGAAACCCCTTTTTATACTTTCGCTGACTATACCCCACAGGTGGCCCTGCGTATGGATTATGCCCAGTTTGAGATTCAGAATCCGGAAGAATGGAACCAGATCAGCGACAAGAACGAGGCTTATGAAATCGACCTCGTTTTTACCAAATACCCCAAGAAAATTGAAGATTGGCGCACCAACTACTTTGAGTTGCTCAACGACCGCCTGAAAACCCTCTTTGCCCTTGATTCGGCCCTCGCTTCGCCCAACATCCATTGGAACATGGTGCTGCAAACCCAGTGTACCAACGAAAACGAGGCTAAGCGCTACTTCCACGGCGTGGTCATCAAGTACCGGCCCAAAAATGCCCGTGTCGTAAAGGACCTTCTCAATCCGGACGACATTGAAGCCTACCTCAACGGCAACCTTAAAACTCCCGATTCTACAGTGCTCAAAGTGCTGGATCGCCATCCGGAGTGGAACAATATGCTGGCGGTGGTGGACTGGACTGGCAGCATGTATCAATACGGTTCTGAGCTCGTGCTCTGGCACAAAATACAATCGCACTTCAACCCCGCACGCATCAAGTACTTTGTGTTTTTTAACGACGGCAACACCAAGAAAAACTGGCAAAAGAAGCCCGGCAAAACCGGAGGCGTTTACCGCGCCCGTACCGTGGAGCTGGATGAGCTGCTTTCCACGATGCAGTATGTGATGAAAAAAGGCGACGGAGGAGATATTCCTGAAAATGACCTCGAAGCCCTGATCACCGGTGTACAATACCTCGAGGGCTACGAAGATGTGCTGCTCATTGCCGATAACCGGAGCGCCGTACGCGACATGGAGCTGCTTTCCGAAATCAACAAGCCGGTGCACATTATCCTCTGCGCTGTAAACGGAAGTATCCACCCCAATTATATCCAGATTGCCCGGCAAACGGGGGGCTCTATCCACACCCTTACCGAAGACATTGTCCGCTTCCCTGCGGCTTCTAAGTAGGCTTTGCCTGCCGTTCAACCCGCAAATTTATCCCGGAAAGGGCTTGTTTTTACTGTTACGGACACATCCAGTACCTTTAGTACCTTACAAGCGTACTTTTGATATGTTTTAGTTACGTAATATATGACTTCCGAACAACGTACTTTTCTTGCCAGCTACCTTTCGCTCAACCCGGAGTTACAAAATGAAGTTCATGATTTTGTAGCTTCTCTTAGGAATAAAAAGCCTCGTTCAACAGGTAAAAAACCGAACCCTGAATCCTCTTTTCAGATAAAATTTGGTTCCCAAAATGGCCTGTTTCTGATCGATGAAGAAGTTACGCCCTCGCTCGAAGCATACGAGCAATTTGTAGGCAGCCCTACCGCTTCAGGCAAATAATGATCCTTTTCAATAAAAAAAGCCCGCTTCTGGCGGGCTTTTTTTATTAACCTGAACTGAGATTTACTTCAGGAATAGCATTTCGCGGTACTTAGGCAGCGTCCAGGTTTCATCGGCAACTACCTGCTCCAGGGCGTCGGTATGTTGGCGAATATCGGCCATCACGGGCACTACTTTTTCAGCGAAGTAAATGGCTACATCGCGCATTTTGGTCTTTTTGCCGGCTGCCAGGCTTTCTGTTTCCAACTTGGCGAGGTCATCGCGCAGGGCGTTCAGCTGAATACCAATTTCATTTGCAAGCTCTACCTGGGTTGTCGTCGCCGATGGATCCATTCCAGCTTCTTTGCCGATGCGGATCGACTCCATGAGCTCGCGCTGGTAACGCACCGCTGCAGGAATGACGATGGTGCGGCTCATTTCCCGAATCACCTGCGCCTCAATCTTTACGGTATCAAGGTATATTTCCAACAGCACCCCGTAGCGGGCCTGTAGTTCGGGCTCAGAGAAGATGCGGTGGGTGGTCAGCAACTTCACGGCCTTGACAGAAAGGTAGCCGTCTAACGCCAGCGGGGTATTGCGTACGTTGGGAAGTTTGCGGCGGGCGGCCTCTTTTACCCAGGCATCGCTGTAGCCGTCGCCCTCAAAGCGTATGCTTTTACTGGCAATGATGTATTCCTTGATCACATCCAGGATCGCGCTTTCTTTCTTGCGGCCCCGCTTGATCTTCGAATCGGTTCTGACCTTAAACTCCTTTAATGCATCCGCCACGATCACGTTCAGGATCATCATGGGGTTGGAGGAATTGGCGGCGGAGCCTACTGCCCGGAACTCAAACTTATTGCCGGTAAAGGCAAAGGGCGACGTGCGATTGCGGTCGGTATTGTCGAGCAGCAATTCGGGTATTTCGGAGATGCCGAGGTGCATGAGCTCGCTCACGGTATCGTTTTTCTTGCGGCGGGGCGGTGTTTCCACGTCGTCGAGCACCTTGCTGAGCTGGCTTCCTACAAAGACCGACACAATAGCGGGAGGCGCTTCATTTGCCCCCAGGCGGTGGTCGTTTCCTGCCGATGCAATGCTGGCCCTGAGCAGGTCGGCATATTCATGCACGGCTTTGATCACACACACAAAAAAGGTGAGGAACATCAGGTTCTCCTTGGGATTGCGCCCAGGAGCCAGCAGGTTTTTGCCGGTATCGGTTCCCAGCGACCAGTTGTTGTGCTTGCCCGATCCATTGACTCCCGCAAAGGGTTTTTCATGGAGCAAGGCCCGCATTTTATGTTTCTTCGCCAGCTTATCGATCAGGTCCATCAGCAGCAGGGAGTGATCAACGGCTACATTCAGGTTTTCGAATTTGGGTGCACACTCAAACTGGCTGGGGGCTACCTCGTTGTGGCGGGTACGCAGCGGAATGGCCAGGCGGTGGGCTTCGTGCTCCAGTTCGTTCATAAACGCAAATGCACGCTCAGGAATCGCGCCGAAGTAGTGGTCGTCAAGCTGGTGTCCCCGGGCGGAACCCGCGCCAAAAAGCGTCCTGCCTGTCAGTACGAGGTCGGGACGCAGGTCGTGGTAGCGTTCGTCGATGAGAAAATACTCCTGCTCGGCACCCAGGGTAGGCATTACACGCTTAATGCTGCGATCGAAATAATTGCACACCTCCACCGCGGCGCGGTCGAGCAGGGCAATCGATTTAAGCAGCGGAATTTTGTAATCGAGCGCCTCGCCGGTGTACGATACAAAGATCGTGGGCACGCAAAGGGTTTTCCCGTATTTGCTCTCGAACACAAATACTGGCGAGCTACAATCCCAGGCGGTATAGCCACGGGCTTCGAAGGTGGTGCGCAGTCCTCCGCTCGGAAAGGAAGAAGCATCGGGCTCTTGTTGGGCCAATTCATCGCCTGAAAACTTCTCGATGGCTTCCCCATCGGCTATTTCCAGAAAGGAATCGTGCTTTTCGGCGGTGCGGCCTGTCAGGGGCTGAAACCAGTGGGTGTAGTGCGTGGCCCCGCGGTCCATGGCCCACGCCTTGATGGCATTGGCAACGGGTCCGGCGATGGTCCGGTCGAGCACATTGCCGGCATCGGTTGATTCTTTGAGCTTGAGGTACACCTCCCGGGAGAGGTAGTGCTTCATTTGACGGGGAGTGAAGACGTTTTCGCCAAATATTTCACTGGCACGCCGAGAACGGTCGATTGCGGGGAGGGGTTCGAGGCTATGTATCCGATCAAGGGCAGTAAAACGTGGATTCATCCGAAACAATGGTTTGTATTTGGGGCAAATATAGAAAATTAGCAGGGGGGTACCTGCTATTTCCATGGATTAACCCACGCATAGCCACAAAAAACGCCGAAACCCTAAGGCTCCGGCGTTTTTTGTAATCAATAGAGGAGGAAATTCAGTTTTTTGAAGGCTGATTTTGTTGTTGGATGGCTCCTCCCAGTGACATAAGGGTGTAATCGGCCATTTTTACCTCTTTGGTTGTTTTGTCAATCTTCGTTACCAGCATGTTCTGGGTTTCCTTCGATTTGTTGCTGTAAGAAGTCCACGCCATCACAAATCCATAAGGCATCGCGTCGCCCATGCTCTGTCCATTTTGGGCCATCATGGTCAGGAAGCCAAAGGAGTTGAATTTCACATCTTTGGTAAACCAGTAGTTCATTTTGCCGTCTTCGCTCACTACTTCATATTCTTCGCAGCGGTAACCGAGGATAGATTTGGTATTTCCGGTTTTGCGAAAGGTGGTAGTAGAGGAAGCACTTGTGGAAGGGGGCGTGTCCGCTGAGGTTGATTGGGCTTGGGCTTGTGCTTGTGCTGCCACGTAATCGGTAAATCCCGAGAGAGGAATGGCGATGGCTTTCTTTTCCGATTCGGTGAAGGTGATCATGGTTTTGTTGGTAAAATCCATGATTCCCCAGCTTTCGGCATTGGCCTCGGTGAGGGTCGCCTGATATTCGGCCGTTTCGGGGTAAAGCATCTCTAAGTCGCTCTCGTCGTCCGTTTTTCCATTTGATTTGGTTGTGGACATGTGCATCACCACATCATGGGTAAAGGTATAGGTGTCGAGGGTGTGCACTTCACCGCCCATCATGCCGCCAAACATACGCATCCGGTCAGCCGCAGCTGTGATGGTAGAGTCGTGGGATGATTGCCGGGTGGACGGGTCGTTGCTGGAGGTAGGTGAATCAGATTTCAGCAAGGTATCGATCGCTTTATCGACTTGCTTATCCACTTCCTGGTTTACGCGATTATTGATGCGGTCATTCACCCGCTGCGTGGCGCGGTCGAGGATACGGTTGCCTATCTGGGCAGAAAGGGAAAGGGAGAAGAGTAAAAAGAGGAGGGTGAAGAGGGTGTTTTTCATGGGAAATTGTCTCAAAATTAGGTCTTATAATTTACTCATTTATAGGGGTGTTCGCAAGCAATAGACGCCTGAAATTCAGGTTTTGCAGCTCAATTCTTGATGAATTTAAAAGTGGAATTTCCCTGTTGTCTCTGTACCCGAACCACGTAGATTCCTGAAGGAAGGGCGTTCAGGTTCTCTGTATGTACCGCAGGGTTGGTTTCGGCTGTCCAATCAAAATGGCTGATTATCAATCCGTTAATTGTTATTACCTCCACATCGTATTTGCCGGGAGCAGTGCTGGTAAGCGAAAAGCTGTTCTCTTTTTCATCAACTGAAAAGGAAATAGCCGAAGCGAGTTTCGGATCTATTTTTTCAAGTAAATCAACCACCACCCACTGCGCCAGGGTATCCGCTCCGCAATCGTTTGTTACGATCAATTGCACCAGAAAGCTGTCTTTGGTGGCATAGCGGTGTATGGGTGAATAGGCCGTGTCCGATGCCCCGTCGCCGAAATCCCATAAATAGCTGATCCCTTCGATCGATTGGTTGACGAAGGTAAATGCATTCAGTAGTGAGGTGAAGTCAAAAGCGGCTTCAGGAAAAGGATTGACGGTAATGACCACACTGTCCATAACCTGGCAACCCGAATCGCTGAATATCTGCAAGCCGATAGGGAGGTTTTTTCCCTGAAGCAGGGTTAGCGTTGCGGTGGTGTCACCGGTGGTCCAGAGAAAATGCCCGGAAGCTATGCCGGGGTTCAGCAATACCTGTCCACACGCTTCCACGCTATCAGGCAAGTCCGAGATGGGCGATGGATTGATTTGTACAAACAGAGAATCAGAAGCGGTGCATCCGAATTCGCTGGTAACCTGCAGGCGATACCAACCGCTGCTGGTCGCTGTGATATTTGCCACGGTATCGCCCGTTGACCAAAGCAAATCAAGCCCGGTTGCCAGGTTTGCCGCTATTTGGACAGCATCACACCCGCTGAGGTCGCCCCCCAATTCCACAAAAGGAACCGCCTGTGCCGGACGATCGGCCGTATAGCGCGCCAACTGGTAGCTCTGCCCCTGCCCTGCCCTGCGGATGTCGCCGCCAACCCAGATAAACGAATCCGACACCGCTACTGCGGAAACAGGCAAGTAGCCGCTTCCTCCCAAAACGCCCTTTCCCAGGCCCGCAAATCCATAATCGGCCCGCCAACGAACCACGTGCCCTGCTGCCCGACCATTGACCGAGTCGATTTTCCCGGCAATAACCAACCCGCTGTCGGGGCTGATAGCCAGCGAATGAACCGCGTCATTTTGCCCAAAATGCCTAAAATTCTGCCATTCAGCGCCATCAAACAGGGCCATTTGCTGAAGCGAAACCAAATCACCGTTGCTATTTACCCCTACTGTAGCATCGGCGGCGATGAAAAGGTGTGGGCTTTCGGGCAAAGCAGCGATGGCACGAACGGGGGTGCTGCTGCGGACCCCTTGGCCAATATCGATCAGGTCCTGTCCATCGAAAGCTGCGATGTGTTGCAGGCTGGTGTCTCCGTTTATTTCAGCAAAATACCCTGCGATCAGTAGCAGGGAGTCGTTTTGGTTGAAAAGGTCGTGCACGGTGGCATTGTTGGGGAAATTGGCCACACTCTCCCAGCCGTTTGCGGTCAGTCGCGCAAGGGCGTTAACTGGCGTGCCGTTGATTGCGCTGAAGGTACCCGCAGCATAGGCTTCTCCCTGGAACCAGGCAAAATCGTAAACCGTGGCCAATGATCCGGCCAGTCCGCTTCCCCAAAGATCAAGGTTGCCGGTGAGGAGGTCGATGCGTGCGATGCCCCTGCTGGCGGTGCCCGAAAGGGTGTCGAAGCTCCCGCCGATGTACAGCGCATTTCCCTGAATCATCAACGCCCTGATTTGCGCTGTGGGGTCAAACCCGTCGACCACCGGCATCCATCCCGATTGCGGTGTCCAGCGAAGCACCCCGCTCAGGTCTTTTCCGGCCAGGGAGCGTATGTTTCCGGCTGCGAACAAGGTGTCATGGCTGGCTGCCAGTGCCAGGAGGCTTCCCGGATTTCCCTGCCCCTGCCCCAGCACTTTCCAGAAAATACCGTCCCATTCGGTGTGGTTGCTCCCGGTGGTGGAGTCATTGATGGCCGAAAAATCGCCTGCTGCCATCAGGTTGCCGCGGTAGTTGGTCAGGGCGCGCACTTCTCCCGAAGCGATTCCGCCGCTGGCATCGAACCACGATTGAGCGGCCGGGTCGTAGATGCCGATACGCTTTTGCTGGGCGAGGTTGGTTCCGGTATGTCCGTTGACGGGTCGGAAATTTCCCCCAACAAACAACTGCTGGCCCACGGTGTCCCAAAACAATGCGGGGACGGAAAAGGCGCTTCCCTCCTGCCCCGTTCCGATGCCCGGAATGAGGTTCCAGTTGGTGCCCGTCCATTGCGCAAGCCCCCGGCGCTGGGCCACGAGGGTGTCGGTATTTGTTTCGCCAAAAAGACCCGATGCATACACTTGGCCCGTTACCGGATCTGCCACCAGCGCCTGCACCGTTCCCGCAGCCAAAGGCCCGGCAGGTATGCCCGACGCGTCAATGGGCTGATAACCCAGCCCGTTGGCCATGGCCTGCCAACCTACGCCGGGCTGCCATTGGGCGATGCCATTCAAGGAAAGCGCATGGCTTTGGGTGAAATGGCCTCCAGCGAAGAGGTAGTGGTTATGCAAGGCGAGTGCGTTTACTGCCGCATTTCCGCCCGATGCTTCCAATCCGCCACCGAGCGAATCCCAGCTTTGTGTGGGCAAATAAAAGCGGGCGATGTTGTGGGCGGACAGGGTGTCGTTGTTTCCCAAGACTCCCGCAAACTGCCCCGCGACATACAGTGTGTCGAAATCGACCTTGAGCGCCAGTACTTTTCCCACAAGAATGCCCCGACCGATGGCTTCCATGTGGCCGGTTGTCGGATCGAACCGCACGATGCCCCTGCTGGTTACCCAGGTGCTGTCGAGGTCGAATAAGCCTTCAAAATCACCCCCGATATAAATCCTGCCGAACCGGTCGCGGCAAAGGGTGGATAGTTGAGGGGCTGCACTTGTGGCGGTAAAAGGTCCGCTGACCGCTTCGTATTTTTCTCCGGTCCACCGAACGAGGCAATCCTGAATCGACGAGTCACCACCGAAAGCTGCCGAGCTGTCCGCTGCCAGGTACACATTTCCCTGATTGTCGGGCTGGAGGGCGTTGATGGCGGCGTATTGCACTCCCGGACGCAGTAAGGCGGGCCCCCAGCGGTCGTCTGATCCCGGAAAATAACAGCTTTGTTGGGCCTGGGCTGCAAAAACAATCATTCCTCCCAGGAAAAGGAGGAGAAGGCGAGCGGTTCGGGCGTAGGCGTGCATCATTTCAAACTTCATTTACAAAACTGATAATTGGCCATGAAATTGGATTCTTTACAAAAAATAGTTCGTTTCCCTTCAACCAAGCAGATTTTTTCACATATTGAGCTATCCAACCCACCCAATCATTTACCCATGGGAATTCAAAAAATAGAAGCCATAGAAGAAAATTTTTGGCTCAACAACAAGGACTTTAACCTGAATGCCGATTGTGTACCCTTGCCCGATAACCCCGACGAAGAAGAGTTAGAGGTGGTTCGCTGCGACCGCAAATCGGGTTTCAAAGGATATTTTATCCAGGAAAAAACAACCAAGGAGCGCATTGTGCTGCACTTCACGGTGGGCAATGTGCTGAGCGATACCCGCTCGTTGACCGATGAACAACGCGGAAGGGTGTCTGTTCCCTTCGTGCTGGCCCGTGACGGACGAATTTACCGCCTGTTTAGCAGCACCATGTGGTCGTATCACCTCGGAAAAGATGCGATCGGCGGCAATACCATCCAGAGCAAGGCTTCTATCGGTATCGAAATCAGCAATTATGGCGGCTTGAAGGAAGTGGCCGGCAACCTCGAAACGGCCTATTCCCGCCTGAATGCGAAGAAAACCCCCGATATCTACTGCTCGCTGGCCGAAACCCACCTGTACCACAAGCTCGATGAGCCTTACCGCGGTTTCAGCTATTTCGCCTCCTATACCGACGCGCAATACGAGAGCCTGATCAAGCTGCTGCGCTACCTCACGGCGTATTACCAGATTCCCCGCGCCTTTTTGCCGGAATCAATCCGCTATGAACTGACGCAGGATGTGCTGAAGTTTCGCGGCATCTGCTCGCACGTCAATTTCCGCAAAGACAAATCGGACATCGGCCCTGCTTTCGACTGGGCCCGCGTGATCAAGGGCCTGGAAGATGCGCCTCCCATCTCCGCCCGCAGCACCGCCATGACCGAAGACCATGTCACCAACACCCGCAGCCTCGGCATGCGCGTGGACGAACCCGAGGAAGAAGATTACTTCAAGCCGGTATTCGGGGAGTCGTGATTTTTGTATGAAAAAATAAAGAGCCGGGCAGCTTAGGGTTGTCCGGCTTTTTTGTTGCGCCGACTTCGAGTCGGTTTTTTTTGGGGGGCGGGTATCAAACCCGCCGCGATGGATGGGCTCGGCTGTAGCGCCGACTTCCAGTCGGTGTCTTACTAGCGGGTATCCAACCCGCTGATGCGCAATCCTGTCACCCCGATGGGGTTCATTCCGCTGGATTTTCTATAATCCATTCTATAATCCTTTCACTCCTACGGAGTTTCGGGGTGGGCGACTTCTCTCGGGTTCTGCACCTGCTGGAAGCAGGCGTTACGGGTGGGCACCCTTTACAAGCTGCTACCTTCCCAGGGTTTTACCTTTTTTCGGTCGCGTAGTCCTTTTCGCAGGATGGGTATCCAGCCTACGATGGGAATAAAGTAGGCCAGCACGATGGGGTTTTTCCAGATGATTTTCCAGAAGCGGAACCAGCCTTTGGTAATGTCTTTGGTTTCGTGGCCTTCGGCTTCGAACCGGCGGTCGAATTCAGTGAAGACGGCGGGCCAGCCGATGGGGGTCCAGTACGGCAGGGTGCGCCAGTGTTTGATGATGTTTTTGAAGAGTTCGCCGAGGCGGTAGGGGTGCTTGCCGTGGGCTTCTACTGCTGCGTTGAGGTCTTCCTGCATCAATTCCTGGATCTTGTCGCGGACGCGGGCCACGTCGAAAGGATCGAGGTCTTCGTAAGCTTTGCCGCCTGTCATTTCCGTAGGGTCGAAAGTGCGGCCTTCCACATACACAAGCTTGGCGGGCAGGGCGTAGTAAAAGAGCCAGGGCTGTATCAGCAAAAGCGGGGTTTGCAGGGCGACGGGCAGGTACGGCACGCCCATTTTGTTTACGAGCTTGTTTAGCCGTCGGGAGGCATAGCCGAAGGGGTTGATCCACTCTCCGTTTACGCAGCTGATGCCCACGATTTTGGTTTTGTATTTCAGCGCCATCCGGATAAACGACGTCGAAAATCGCTGTAACTGGTAGCGGCGATTAAAGCCCTTGCCAATGCCGGGAACGCCTTCGGGATAGATCAGCAGGTGCGATTCGGCGTGGGTCATGGCCGTTTCGAAGTTGAGCCCTGTGGCATCGAGTCCGCCGCATCGCTTCCAGATATCGGTGATGAGGTAGGGATTCATGAGGCTGGAGGCTGAAAGCATGGGGGCCGTCAGGGGGCGAACGATACGTCCGGGGTCGTATTTGAGCCGATGAAATATACCCGAGCCGAACACAATGGCGTCCCAGGGAAATGCCATACCCGAATGGTTACAGGCGAAAATAAGCGGCGCATCCACCTCACTTCGCAGGGGGATATTTTCAAAACCAATGAATGCCGGGCGGAAATAAATGTCCAGAAATGGAATCAGCTCCTTGTTCAGGGTGCGGAGGTATTCCATGTCAAAGTGCTCGGTGAGCACCTGGCTATTTTCTTTGAGCGCAATTTCCAGCTCTTCCGGATCCATGTCCCGGTAGTGTTTTTTCAAATATGGCTGCGTAGGGGTCTCCATAGGGGCATTGGTAGCAGGTTGAATGTAGTGAAAAAATACAAACAGGTACCCAAATTTGAATATAACCGACAAAACATATTCATATGAAATTTATTCTATTTGGTGCTTGGGTAGTCAATGGTCACGGTTGTAAATTTGTTAAAACATCAATGTTTCCCTAAGATGAAGTATTCCCTTTCCCTCCTGGTGATTTCCTTTCTGCTGTTTCCGGCCTGCAAAGCGCCCGAAAACAAGCAACCTGCCCCCAAAGCTGAAACCTCAGCGGCACTTCTGGTACCCGACTGGGCCAAGAATGCCAATATCTATGAGGTAAACCTGCGCCAGTACACCCCCGAAGGTACCATCAAAGCCTTTGTGCCCAACCTTCACCGCCTGAAAGACATGGGCGTGGACATCCTCTGGTTTATGCCCATTTACCCCGTGAGCAAGCTAAAAGCCAAGGGATCGATGGGGAGCTCGTATGCAGCAGCTGATTTTACGGCAGTGAACCCCGACTATGGCACCTTGGCTGAATTTCAGGCAATGGTGGACTCTATTCACGCGTTGGGCATGAAAATTATCCTCGACTGGGTGCCTAACCACAGCGGCTGGGACAACCACTGGATCACCGAGCACCCCGATTGGTACACCCACGATGCCAAGACCGATACCATCATTCACCCGAAAGGGACCGATTGGACCGATGTGGCAGACCTCAACTACGACAACCCCGCTCTCCGCAAAGGCATGACCGATGCCCTGAAATTCTGGCTTACCGAAGGCCAGGTAGATGGTTTTCGCTGCGACGTGGCCTGCGAAGTACCCGATGATTACTGGGCAGATGCACGCAAATCGCTGGATTCAGTACGCACGATATTTATGCTGGCGGAATGTGGCGACAACGCCGAACAAATGAAGGTTTGCTTCAACATGAACTACGGCTGGCCCTTCAATGGCATGCTGGTACAGATTGCCCGGGGCGCCAAGGTGGATTCTGCTTTTGCCGCTTATCAAAAATGGGACGATGAATTATTCCCTCCACAGGCCTACCACATGACCTTTATCACCAACCACGACGAGAACACCTGGAACAACCAGCCCATGTTGTTTGGAGCCGGGGAAGACGCTTTTGCGGTCGTGGCCTTTACGTATCAAGGCATGCCGCTTATTTATTCCGGTCAGGAATCGGGGTTGAAGAAGTCGATCCAGTTTTTTGAAAAGGACCAGGTCGATTGGGGAACTTATGCCAAGGCGGGATTCTACACTACCCTACTCAAACTCAAGCACCAGCACCCTGCCCTTTGGAACGGAACCGATGGCGGCAAGGCTCAGCTATTGGCCAATTCTCAACCGGCGCATGTGCTCTCTTTTACCCGCGCAAAAGACAATGACCAGGTAGTGGTGGTGGTGAATCTTTCCGACAAAGCTCAAACCGTGACAGTAGAGGGCGAAGGCTTTGCGGGCGACTACGCGGATGTTTTCTCCGGAAAAAAAGAAAAACTGAGCAATGGAATGCAGGTGGCACTCGCTCCCTGGGGATACAAAGTATGGGCTAAATGATTTACTGATGGGGGAAATGCGGGTAGTTGGCCCGGTAATTCACCTAAATCTGTGATTTGTTTATCTAAGGCTTGTTTGCTCAAGTGTAACCAAAGTAGCCATTTTGCACGTGCAGGGTGGCTACTTTTGTATCGTTGACCCTCATCAAAGAAACAGCAAATGAATTTTATCAAAAAACACCTGCTGACCATTGCGGGAATAGCTGCGGGGGCAATCGGCGGATACCTGTACTACTACTACGTGGGATGTGCCAGCGGAACCTGCCCGATTACCTCAAAACCCCTCAACAGCACCCTCTATGGCATGATGATGGGCGGACTCCTGTTTAATATCTGGGAGGGAAAGCCTTCAAAAAATCAAAAATCTTAAACCAAATTACTGATGAACACTCCGATGAACGACAGCATGCTTGTGATTGATGTACGTACGCATGGCGAGTTTTTGGGCGGCCACGTTGCTGGTTCCAAAAACATTCCTTCGAATGAAGTTCCTGCCCGTGTGGAGGAGTTTCGCGCCATGGCTCAGCCTTTTATCCTTTGCTGCGCCAGCGGTAACCGCTCCGGTCAGGCCACTGCCTTCCTGCAGCAGCAAGGAATCGATTGCATGAACGGTGGATCATGGTTAACCGTAAACTACGAACTCAACAAAGCCTGATATATGTTCGGATTCCTCAAAAACCTGTTTGGACCTAAGGTCGATTTCGCTGACTTGATGGCCAAAGGGGCTGTGATTGTAGATGTGCGCACCAAAGGCGAGTTCCAGGGTGGCCACGTAAAGGGAAGCATCAATATTCCGCTTGACCAACTGGCCAACAACCTGAAGAAGATTAACAAAGACAAGCCTGTGATTACCGTTTGCGCTTCCGGTGCCCGGAGTTCTTCGGCCCGTGGCTTGCTGATGGGAAAAGGCTATACCGAAGTGTACAACGGCGGTAGCTGGATCAACATGAGGGCTTTTGGCAAATGATGCGCCAAATGAATGGATTTGCCCAAACGCTATTCTCCAACTGGAACTTCCTTCGGTGTTTCCGGTTGGGGCTTGGGCTTTTTATCGGTAGCCAAGCCATTGCGATGCAGGATGGCCTTAGCGGCTTTTTTGCTGCCTTTCTGCTCTACCAGGCGCTGGCCAATACAGGCTGCGGTTTGGGTGGATGCGCCCCTGTTCAAAAAAGCGCTGCTGTGGAATCAGATACTCCGTTTACTTTTGAAGAAATCCCGGCTTCGTCCGGTAAATAAAATCATCGCTATGCGTGCTTCGCTCTATTTGCTTGTCATTTCCCTGGTCCTGCTCGTCTCTGCTTCTGCCTGTCAGCAGGGGGCAAAGGCGTTAGATGCGGCTGCTTTTTACGAAAAAGTATCTGCGCAGCCCCACCCTTTGATCGTGGATGTGCGCACGCCGGGTGAATTTGCGGGCGGCTTTATCGCCGGAGCCGTCAATCTCTCGTCCAACGATCCCTCCTTTTTGCAGGCGGTTTCTCAATACCCCAAAACCGAGCCGGTGTATGTGTATTGCCTGAGCGGATCAAGGAGTGCGCGGGCAGCTGCGGCTATGCGTAAAGCGGGATTTGAGGAAGTGTATGAGTTGCAGGGCGGAATCATGAAATGGCGTGCAGCAAAGCTTCCGTTGATTTCCGGTACGGCAACCAAAACCGCAAGTACTGCCCAGGCGGACCTCGCCAGCGCGCTGGCCTCCGGCAAGACCGTGCTGATCGATTTTTGGGCACCGTGGTGCGGCCCTTGCAAAGCGATGTCGCCTTTTATTGAAGCGGTAAGTAAAGAGCGGGACGATGTGCAGGTTGTACGGATAAACGCAGACGAAAATGAGGCGCTAGTTGCGCAGTTTCGCGTAGAGGCCCTTCCTACCCTGGTGGTGTTAAAAAACCAAAGGGTATCCTGGCAGCACGTGGGATACCTCGAGAAAGCCGATATTTTGGGCGGACTGGCCGTCAATCCCTGATTCAGGGTTTAGGCAATCGGCTTCCGGTTGAGGAATTTCCCTTAAATTCGGGTCAATTCTTCAATTATGCGCCTGTTACGTTTTAGCCTGTTCCTGCTTTTACTGGTTGGGGGAAATCAGCTCTCGGCCCAGGGTGGTTTTACCGCTGCTCAAAAAAAGCTCATTATGCAGGCCGACACCGCAACTCCGATGCGGGTTTTCCTCATCACCAACCGGGAGGATTCGTTGCTGCTTCGTACCCAAAGCGTAAACATCGTAGCCGATCCCAAAGACAAAGTGCTGCAGCAGTTTCTGCAACGACTATACCGCACCGTTACCGACAGCGCCTCTATGGGCGTGGGCATCGCTGCTCCACAGGTCGGAATCCTGAAAAACATTATCTGGGTGCAGCGTTTCGACAAAGAGGGATATCCTTTCGAAGCCTACCTCAATCCTGTTATCCGTCAATATACCGAGAAGAAGCAGCCTTGTCCGGAAGGTTGCCTATCGATCCCCAACGAGCGTGCCACCACGCTTGACCGCGCCTACGCCATCCTGATCGAATACGACAGCCCCGATGGCAGCCACCACATCGAAATGGTGGAGTCTTTCACCGCCGTTATTTTTCAGCACGAAATCGACCACCTCAACGGCATCTTGTTTACCGATCATTTGCTGAAAGAAATAGAAGACGCAGAAGAAGGTAACTGACTGAATATCAAATATTTATTTACGGGTAGCTGATGCGTAGTCCCTGCTTTTTCAGGCGCGCATTCATCCCCTCAATTCCTTGCAAACCGCCGGTGTGAATGGCCAGTACGGTGCTTCCTTTGGGAAAATAGCCTTTAGCGGCCAGGTCCACGAGCCCGTACATCATTTTGCCGGTGTAGATCGGATCGAGGGGAATGCCGGTTTCTTCCCAAAATTGATTCATGAAGGCAACCAAATCCGCGTTCATTTTGCCGAAACCACCGAAAGCATAGTCGTGATTCAGGCTCCAAAAGGGTAATTCGCTTTTTGCAAATTGAGAATAAGAATCAAAAAACTGCGATAGGGCCGTTTCTACCTCGTTTTTCAGGTAATGACCACCGGCAATGGCGGGAAAGCCTAGCAGCTGAGCAGACAATGGAGTAGCAGCGATGAGCCCGGCAAAGGTGGTGCCTGTACCCAGCGGACAGCAGACGAAATCGTACGGTTGATTGACCTCTTGCAGGATTTCGGTACAGCCCCTAACCCCTGCGGCTCCACTCCCACCCTCCGGCACGGGGCGTAAATCAGGATAGTCGCCTGAAATTTCCGCGAGAAATGCCGGATCGTTTTTTCGGGCGTAGGCTTCCCGGCTAATGGGAATCAGCGTCATGTCGAGCTTTCTCGATTCGCGAAGCGTGGGGTTGTCGAGGTCAGCTTCTTCTCCGCGAATAAAACCCACTGTGTCGAGTTGGTGCTCCTTGCCCATCCAGGCAGCGGCCAGCAGGTGATTGGAGAAGGGACCGCCAAAAGTGAAGAAGCCCTTTTGCTTTGCCTCCGATATTTCAAGTAAATGATACTTCAGCTTTCGGCTTTTGTTGCCACTGACCACCGGGTGAATGAGGTCTTCGCGCTTGAGCAATACCTGTATGCCCGATTGCTGAAATACCTTTAGCCGAATTTCGTGGATAGGTGACGGGAGGTGGAACATGATTTTTTTTTCAGTCATCACCCGGCTACCAACCCCGCAAGCAACGTGAGCAAAATGAGCGTTGTGGGAACCACTATCAGGTAAACAAAGGTGATGGCCACGCCTTTTCCAATGGTGCCTCCCCAGCCCAGGGAGTACACCCGCTTGAGGGAAATTAGAAAATAGCCAAACAAGCCGAATTCAAGTATTCGCTTGATAATCAGCCAAAAAGAATTTCCAGGTAGAAAATTGGTTAGCAATACCAAGCCAAGGAGCAGGAAGGCAAAGGCGTGAAAATGAAGCAAGAAAACGAGGTGCTCGAGGAACAGGAGGTGTTTTTTCCAGAAAAATAGTTTCAGGACCAAAGCAAAAAACGGCAGAATAAACAGTAGCACGAAGGGCAGCTTTTGGATCGATTTATGGATAAACTCATCGGGATTATCGCGTGCTCCGTTCAATTGTTTTTTAAGAAAACGGGCAAAAGCTGATTCGCTTTTCGGGTCTTTAAATGAAATCTGCAGGTTTTCGAAACCGCCCACCTTAATAATCGGCCCTACAGGATTAACGGCTTTTTCTCTCAGGTCGATATTCAACAACAGGGCGCCGAGGAAGAAAAATCCCGTCCAGAAAAACAGCTTGGTGGGCGTAACCCAGTTTTTGCGCTGCCCCTGCATATAGGCCTGGGTCAGACTTCCCGGCTGGAGCAAAAACAGCTTCAAACTGCGCAGGGTTTTGTTGTTGAAATGCAGCTCTTCCCGCACATAATCCTGAAGCAATATGCCAAGCGATACCTTGCGGTCCACGTTTTTCTGGCCGCAATCGGGGCAGTAGGTAAACTTGGGCTTGAGCTTTCGGCCGCAGTTGGGACAAGCCTTTTCGGGCTTTTCCTTTTTTTCGGAAGGGCTTTCCGGCATCGAGAGCTGATCTGCTGGTTGTTCTGCTGGTGCTTCCATGCTGGAAAAATACAAATTTTAGGTTATGGTTGAAGCGATGTAAACTTGTTGTCTGAAAGCCAGGATGCAGTCGGGTAGTTTTTTTAGGATAAATGAAATGACCATGAAAACGAATATTGAGGTAATAGCCTTTGATGCCGACGATACCTTGTGGGTGAACGAGCCCTATTTTCGCGAGACGGAGGAGAAATTCTCCACGCTCATGGAGGAGTTTATGCCCGCGCATTCGGCGCACAAGGAGCTGTTTCGTACCGAAATCGACAACCTGGGGCTATACGGCTACGGCATCAAGGGATTTATCCTCTCGATGATCGAAACAGCCATCCGCATTTCCGATAGCCACATACACCCCCGCACCATCACCCAGTTGATAGCCCTGGGCCAGGAGATGCTGCACAAGCCCATAGAGTTGCTGCCCGGTGTGCAAGCGGTTTTGGAAGCGTTGCAAGGGAAATACAAACTGGTGGTGGCAACCAAGGGCGACCTCCTCGACCAGGAGCGCAAACTCAAGAAATCGAGGCTGCTCGGCTACTTTCACCACATCGAGGTCATGAGCGAAAAAAAGGAACCCGACTACGAAAACCTCCTTCGCCGCCTCGACCTCACCGCTGATCGTTTCCTGATGGTGGGCAATTCCCTGAAATCGGATGTAATCCCGGTCCTCAACCTTGGCGGATACGCCTGCCATGTGCCCTTCCACACCACCTGGGCCCACGAGCACGCCGAACTGGTGGACATGCCCGAAGGTAAGTTTTATCAGTTGGAAGAAATCAGCGGGTTGTTGGATTTGGTGTGGGCATAGAGCCTGCTTCCATCCCCGTAACGCCTGCTTCCAGCAGGTTCACAAAGAGACACCGACTGAAAGTCGGCGGTACAGCTCTCTTTCATGGGCGACTAAAGCTCGCCCGTACTGATCGGCGGCGGCGCCCAAAAAAAGACACCGACTGGAAGTCGGCGGTACAACTCTTTTTCATGGGCGACTGAAGCTCGCCCATACTGATCGGCTGCAGCGCCCATCCCTCGCGGCGGGTTTGATACCCGCCCCAAAAAAGCACCGATTGGAAGTCGGCGGTACTGCCCCCACTACGCCACCCCGCCCAATTCCGCGTGTTTTTGCAGGTAGCCGTTCAAAAAGCGCTTCGTCGCCAGCAAATCCGGATGGCTGAGCGCCGGGTCAGACTCCACCAAGGCGAAAGCCTCGTCTCTTGCGGCGATCAGGATCGGCTGGTCGTACACGATATTGGCCAGCGAAAACTCGGGCAGGCCGCTTTGGCGGGTACCCAGAAAATCGCCGGGACCGCGGATCTCCAGGTCTATTTCCGCAATCTTAAATCCGTCGGTATGGTCGCGCAGGGCGTGCAGGCGTTTCTTTCCTTCGGCGGTTACTTTTTGGCCCGACATCAGCAGACAATAGCTCAAGTCGGCGCCCCGCCCTACCCTGCCTCGCAACTGGTGCAGCTGCGACAATCCGAATCGCTCGGCATTTTCGATCAGCATCACCGAGGCATTGGGCACATCCACACCTACCTCAATTACCGTGGTCGAAACCAGGATCTGGGTTTCGTTTTTGACAAAACGCTGCATCTCCATCTCCTTGTTTTCGGGGTTCATTTTTCCATGCACAATCCCCACCCTGAACTCCGGGAAAGCCCGGTGCATTTCTTCAAATCCCCGCTCCACCGCCAGCAAATCCAGCTTTTCTGATTCGGCCACCAGCGGATACACCACGTAGGCCTGGCGTCCGGCAGCCACTTCGCTCCGGATCATGCCGAAAGCTTCCAGGCGCCGCGACTCGTTGTACACCCGCGTTTGGATGGGTTTACGACCGGGAGGCAATTCGTCGATAATGGACACATCCACATCGCCGTAGGCGCTCATGGCCAGGGTGCGCGGAATGGGCGTGGCCGTCATCACCATGTTGTGCGGATAAGGGGTCGCCTTTTGCCAGAGCCTGGCCCGCTGCATCACCCCGAATTTGTGCTGCTCGTCGATGATCACCAGCCCGAGTTTTTTGAAAATAACCGGGTCTTCGATCAGGGCGTGGGTACCTACCGCAAAGGGTACTTCGCCACTGGCGAGTTTGGCGAGTATGGCTTCCCGCTCCTTTTTGCGCTGACCGCCCTGTAAAAGCAACAGCGGCAATCCTACTTTTTCGGCCAAAACCCCCAGCTTTCGGTAGTGCTGATCCGCCAAAATCGCCGTAGGGGCCATCAGGGCAGCCTGAAATCCGTTGTCGTGGGCAATGAGCATGGTAAGGAAGGCTACCATCGTTTTGCCGCTGCCGACATCTCCCTGGATCAGGCGGTTCATCTGCACAGGTAAGGAAAGGTCCTGTCTAATTTCGCGGATAACCCTTTTCTGCGCCCCGGTGAGGGAAAAGGGCATGTGGTGTTCATAAAAAGCATGAAAGGCCTCGCCCACGACCGGAAAGGGATTTGCCTGGTGGGTGAGCTTCAGCACCTTGCGCCTGCGGGCGAGCATGAGCTGAAAGAAAAACAGCTCCTCAAATTTCAGCCTGCGTTCAGCCGCCATCCTCAGCTCTTCCGACTGCGGAAAATGGATGTTTTTCATCGCCAGTTGCCGGGGCATCAGCCGGAATTTTTCCAGCAAATCCGGCGGCAGATTTTCTTCTACATAAGGTAAAGTATCCTCCAGCAGCCGCGCCATGATTACGCGAAACCCCCGGGAGTCGAGGCCGAGGCGTTGCAGCTTTTCAGAAGAAGGATAAAAAGGCACGATCCCCAGCGCGTGGGTGGGCTGCTCGTCGTTGCGGAGGTGGTCGATTTCGGGGTGAGAAATGGAAATGCGCCCGTTGTAGATAACCGGCCTGCCGAAAATGGCGACCTCCTCGTTGATCGTGACCGATTTCTGTACCCACTTGATGCCCTGAAACCAATTGAGGTCAAGCGAGCCCGATTCGTCCACAAAGGTCCCGGCGAGGCGCCCCCTGCCTTTGGCGGTACTTAGCAGCGTAAGGTCGGTGATGCGCCCCACGAGCGTAACGAAGTTTTCTTCGCCCTGCACTTCGTTGATGCGGGTAACCCGGCTTCGATCTACATATTTTCTGGGAAAATAGTGGATCAGGTCTTCGTAGGTCGCTATCTGGCACTCCTTCTTCAAGGCATCCGCCCGGGCGGGACCTACCTTTTTCAGGAAAGTAATCTCTGTTTGCCAGATGGGGTGCATGGGGCTAAATTACATAATCGGCTTTAATTGGCGCAAAAGACGAAGCAGATGATCGACTCGCTTCATTCAGGCGGTAACCCATTGCCTCGCCACAGCCTCAGCGACCCGCATCCCATCCAATGCCGCCGACATGATTCCGCCCGCATAACCGGCCCCTTCTCCGCAAGGATACAGCCCCGAAACCTGCGGGTGCTGGAGCGTTTCGGTGTCGCGGGGAATGCGCACGGGCGACGAAGTCCTCGATTCCGGGGCAACTACCACGGCGGCTTCGGTCATAAAGCCCTTCATGTTTTTGCCAAAAGCCCGGAACCCTTCCTGCAAACGACGGTGCACCACGGCGGGAAGCACGGACCCGAGGTCGGCGGCTACGAGGCCCGGCAGGTAGGAGCAGTCGGGCAGGCTGGCCGACAAGCGGTTGTTTACATAATCGGTTAACCGGAGGGCGGGCGCTTTTTGCTTGCCTGTTCCGGCAAGGAATGCTGCCTGCTCGATGGCGCCCTGGTATTCCATGGCGGCCAGCGGACTGTCGCCAAGGTGTGCCCAGTCTTCGGGGCGTATCTCCACGACCATGCCGGAATTCGCGAATCCGGTGTTGCGCATCGAGGGCGACCAGCCATTGACCACCACTTCGCCTTCGCTGGTGGCTGCCGGACAAATAATGCCGCCCGGACACATGCAGAAGGAATACACGCCCCTGTTTTCGACCTGGCGAACCAAAGAATAAGCCGCTGCGGGCAACCCTTCGGGCCGGGAGCCTGCGCAATGGTATTGCACCTGGTCCACGATATCCTGCGGATGCTCTACCCGCACGCCGAGTGCAAAAGGCTTGGCTTCGATGTCAATGCCGGCTTGGTGAAGCAGGGTAAATACGTCGCGGGCGGAATGCCCGGTAGCCAAAATAAGCGCCTCAGGTTGCAGGTGCTGGTTGCCCGAAAGGCTGATTTGCTTGATTTTTCCCAGGCTATGCGCCACCGCTTCGAGGCGGGTATCGAAAAGAATTTCGCCCCCGCAGGCGAGGATGTATTCGCGCATGGCCTGAATAATGGCGGGCAGCTTGTTGGTGCCGATGTGCGGATGGGCATCTACGAGGATGTCGTGGGTGGCACCGAAGGCCACGAAGCTGTTCAGCACCGATTGCACGTCGCCGCGCTTGTCGGAGCGGGTGTAGAGTTTGCCGTCGGAAAAAGTGCCTGCGCCGCCCTCACCGAAGCAGTAGTTGCTGTCGGGGTTCACGACGCCCTCGCGGGTGAGGTTGGCGAGGTCGCGGCGGCGTTCCCGCACGGGTTTTCCGCGTTCGAAGATGACGGGTTTCAGCCCCAGTTCGATGAGTTTCAGCGCAGCAAAAATACCCGCCGGACCGAGGCCCACGATATGCACTTCGCGCTGGTCGCCCACGGGTTTTACCTCCGGAGGCAGCACCTCCCGGTACTGCGGCGGCTCGTCGATCCAAACGTCGGCGCGCAGCTGGTAAACGGGTTTTCCGCGTGCATCGATTGAGCGACGGATGATTTCGTAGCCCTTGATTTTTCCGGGCTGAACAGAGAGCTTGTTGGCAAAGGCTTTCTGCAGCTGCTCGGGTTTATCGATGTCGGCGGGCGCCAGGCGCACCTCGCAGGTGGTTTTCATGGCGCAAAGGTAAGGAGAATTAGGTTTTCGGAGGGAAGGTGGATATTGAGCCGGAAAACCTAAACCTGATACTTTCATTTGACCCACACATTCGGAAATTGTCGGTCAATTCCGGAATCATATACAGAGATTTACATAGAAACTTATCTTTGCGGACCAAATATCCACACTACCGATGAAAATCCGCTTTCACGTTCCATATCAAAGCCGCTGGGGTCAATCTATCCGGGTGGCAGGGTCTATCGCTGCCCTGGGCAACTGGGACCAAAACCTGGCTCCTGCCCTCGTGGCGCAAGGGGGCGACCACTGGCTGCTAGACCTTGATATTTCCGAATCAGCGCTGCCTTTTGAATATAAATTTTTTGTACAAGACGATAATACCGGCAGCAGAAAGTGGGAAGGCGGACCGAATCGTCACTTCCTGCCCTTTGCCGGATCGCCCGAAGTAGTGGATATCCACGACTACTTCCGCACCCCGGAGCTGGATGAATACGCCTGGAGTTCGTCGGCCTTTACCCGTGTGCTGATGCGCCGCGAAGGCGCTACGCCCCTGAAGGCGGCGGCCAAGGCCAAAGGAAAATCCGTTCGCATCCAGCTGCTGGCCCCGCGTATCGACGATGCCCACAGCATGTGCCTGCTCGGCAACGACGCCGGACTGGGCAATTGGAACGAGGCCAAGCCCATCGTGATGGACGATACCCATTACCCGCTCTGGATCGCCGATGTGGTTATCCGCAAGCCCGCAGATTTGCTGGAGTACAAATTTGCCATTTGGAACAAGAAAGAGAAAGCCATCGAAGCCTGGGAAGAAGGCTATAACCGTCAATTTCAATTAGGGGCTGATCTCGCTGCTACTCAGGTCATTACCGAAGGTTCCTTCCGCTATCCGGTGGGTAATTGGAAAGGCGCAGGCGTTGCCATTCCGGTGTTTGCCCTTCGCTCCAAAACCAGCGGCGGGGTAGGCGAATTTACCGACATCAAGCCCCTCGCCGACTGGGCGCTGGAAACCGGCCTCAAGGTCCTCCAGATTCTCCCGATCAACGATACCGTAGCGACGCACACCTGGACCGATTCGTATCCGTATGCCGCCATTTCGGTGTATGCGCTGCACCCGATGTATGTCAACCTCGGCGCTGCCGGTAAGCTCCGTGCCCGCAAGGCGCAGGCTGAAATAGACCAGGAGCTGGAAAGGCTAAACGCCCTGCCGGAAATAGACTACGAGGGCGTGATGGCCGTAAAGTCGCGGTACTTTAAGCTGAAGTACGAGGAAACGAAAACCGAATTACTTGCCAGCGCTGCGTTTCAGGCATTTTTTCAGGAAAATAGCCATTGGCTGATGCCCTATGCGGCCTTTTCGGCGCTGCGCGACCGCTACCGCACCCCCGATTTTTCGAAATGGGACCAATTCAGCACGTTCGATTCCGCTGAAATAGAAGCCTTCTGCGCACCGTCCCAGCCGCATTACGACGACATCGCGGTGCACTATTTTATCCAGTTTTTGCTGGACCAGCAACTGGCTGAAGCCGTCAACTACGCCCGCGAAAGGGGTATTGTCTTCAAAGGCGATATTCCGATCGGCATTTACCGCCACAGCGTAGATGCCTGGGTAGCTCCTCACCTCTACAACATGGACAGCCAGGCGGGCGCTCCGCCGGATGCTTTCTCGGCTACGGGCCAAAACTGGGGTTTCCCGACCTACAACTGGGCAGAAATGGCCCGCGACGGCTTTGCCTGGTGGCGCTCACGGCTCTCGCACATGGCCAGCTATTTCGACGCTTACCGCATCGACCATATCCTGGGCTTTTTCCGCATCTGGGAAATTCCGCTGAATGCCGTGGACGGGCTGCTGGGCTATTTCAACCCGGCTATCCCCTACCACTCCGACGAGCTGCGTGCCTGGGGCATCCCCTTTGATTACGACCGCTTTTGCGTGCCCTATATCCGCGGGCATTTCGTGCACGAGCGTTTGGGTGCAAATTCAGAAGCAGCAATTGCGGAGTTTCTCGAAGAAACAGCCCCCGGCTACTATCGTTTTCAGGAGCAGGTAAATACCCAGCGAAAAATTGAGGCGTATTTCGAAGCAAACAAACCCAAAACAGCCGAAAACGCCACCCTGCGCGATGCCCTGTATTCGCTGATCACGGAAGTAATTTTCCTTGAAGCACCTTTCTCCGATCGCCAGGCCTTCAATCCGAGGATCTCGATGCAGTTTACCCGCTCGTATCAGGACCTCGACGGCGGCACCAAAGAGAAGCTCAATCAGCTCTACAACGACTATTTCTACCACAAGCAGGAGAACTTCTGGCGGGAGCAGGCCATGGCTAAGTTGCCCGCCATTGTGCAGGCCACGGACATGCTCGTGTGCGGCGAAGACCTCGGCATGGTGCCCGATTGCGTGCCGGGTGTGATGACAGAACTGGGCCTCCTCGGGCTTAACGTGCAGCGGATGCCCAAAAACCCAAAAACCGAGTTTTTCCATCCGGCAGATGCGCCTTATTTGTCGGTAGTAACCACCTCCAGCCACGATACCTCCACGATGCGCGGCTGGTGGGAAGAAGACCGGGCGGTGGTTCAGCGGTTTTACAATACCACGCTTGGACACGAAGGCTCTGCGCCCTTTTTCTGTGAGCCGTGGATTGCCCGCGAAGTGATCCAGCAACACCTGTATTCGCCGGCCATGTGGGCCATTTTCCCGATTCAGGACCTGCTGGCCATGGACGGTGAGCTTCGCCGCGAAGACCCCAATGCCGAGCGCATCAATGTACCCGCCAACCCGAAACATTACTGGCGGTACCGCATGCACCTTCCGCTGGAAACGCTGCAAAAATCCAAAAGCTTTAACCAGATGCTGTGGCAAATGGTGTACGACGCCGGGAGGAATGCAGGGTATTGAAGGGCACACGAATTATCAGGATTTTCAGGATTAAAGGATTTTCAAGATTTAGATGAGGATTAAAGGAGTTGATTTCCTTGATTTTCAAAGGATTATCCTCAGCATTTTCGCGGACTGCATTCATTTGGTATAAAAAGAGCCACTTCAATATTTTGGGGTGGCTCTTTTTTTGGGATCGGCAGCTGGGGATATGGTTGCGTGCCTGCGGCACGCGCTAACTACGTTTTGTTTGATCGGTTTCTACCGATAGGTGCTCTCTATGGGAGCAGAGGGTGTGTTAAGCTCGTGAAGAAAGCTCCTTTAGATTTTAACCAAAACCAGGCTCATTTTGTCGGCCTTGATCATCGAATCATAAAAACCCACGAGCTCGGGATAGGTATCTGCGGGGAAGTGTCCGGCGTGTACGATGCGCTTGCGGGTGTAGATGGCTGTTTCTCCGTCGATGGTGACGCCCGCTTCATAGGTGCCGAACCGCGATTCAAGGTTGACCGACTCTGGCTTGGCTTCTACTTTGTATCCCGCTGGCAAATGGTAGGTGACGGTATCGATCAGCGTAAATCCATCCTCAAAATAGACTTCTGTTTTCCGGTCAGCCACGGAGGGCAACGAGGAAGAGAGTTTATTTTCGAGGTTTAGCGGCAGAAACATCCGGGTGCCGGTCAGGGCTGCATAGCGCGGCAGGGTTACGGCTACTTTTTCTGAAAGCGAAGCGGGAATGCCGCGGTCTTCTTCATAAGAAATGGCCCCGAGGTCAAATTTGCCGATGCCCAGCGCTTTGATCATGGCTTTGCGTTGTTCGTCGGGTGACCGTAGCCATACAGACAGGCGGTCGTCGTACTTCAGGCCTGTGAATTTCATGCGCAGGTCAGCGGTGGCGTTTCCGTCGGCGGCTACCTCCACCTGGGTCCAGGAGCAGGCCTGGTTGTCGGTTTCGGAGTATCCCGGGGTGTGGATCAGTTTGCCTCCGTTTTCGGTAATCATGAGGGCATAGCGGTCGCAGGTAAAATCACCCATGTGACCAAAGGGTACCTGCTGGCTGGTACACTCCGTGAAAACGGTGTCGCTACCGAAAGGCATGCACAGAAACACATGGTTAAAGGCGCTGGAAGGAAAGCTGGGATCGGTTTTATTGCGGCCGTTGCTGCCTGCATAAATGAGGGTGTAGTACGACTCCACCCCCACCGCTTTCATGAGGGCATGGGTGTACATCGTAAGGGCTTTGCAATCGCCATATCCCAATTCGTGCGTTTCTGAAGCCGGAAAGGGCTGAAATCCCCCGATTCCAAACTGGATGCTCACATACCGGGTGCGGTGCTGCATGTACTCGTAAACCTTTCTCGCTTTTTCTTTCGGATCGCTGATATTTTCCACCAGGGCCTTTACTTCGGTAATGGCCTCTGCTGGCAGGTCGTCCCGGTCGGCGATAAGCCCTTTGCTCCAATTTCCAAATTCCTCCCAGTTGGCCATGCTGCCGGAAACTTTGCCGTACATAAAGTCGTCGGGAGCAATCAGTACTAAAGGAGCTACCTCCCTGAAGGGCGGTGAAAATGGTTCCGTTTTGGCGGTACGTACATTATCCATGCTCCAGCTCCAGGTGGTTATACCTTTCTCTTCCGAGCGGCTGGGCTCCTGGCTGTAGTTATAGGCTTTGTAGCGCAAAGGAAAATCAACCGGGGCGTGAACCACGTATTCCGACCGCTCCAGCGATACATTGGGCTCGGTGACCGGCACCCAGGAAGGGAAGCCAATCAAGCCGGTAAAGTTGAGGCGGTAGCTGTATTCAATGGTAAAAGGATACTTTGTGGCACCCACGCCATACACCTTTACCCGTGAGTCGCTGTAATCGGCGAGGCCGGTAATCAAAGCCCGATCAACAAAGTCCTTGATCGTCAGGCGTTTGGTTACGGCGCCCGATTCGCTGTAAATCACCCCTTCCAGCGAAGCAATCTTAATCTCCTTGTCGTATTGAATCGCCATTTCGGCTTCCTCTTCTCCCTTTTCATTCAGTACCGTTACTACATACTTTACCGTGAGGGTAGCCGAACCGGCGCTGAGGAAGGTAAATTCCTTTCGGTCGAGGCGAATGACGGCATCTGCGTTCTCTTTGAGGGGGCCGGGAATATCGGTCACATTGTAACCCCTGGCCGGGCTGACCAGCACAAGGGCCATCAGCCAAAGGTAAAATCGCGCTGTTTTCATATTTTTTTCAATACAATGGGTTCGGCTTCTTTGGCAATGACCATTTCAAAGAACTGTTTCAGGAGGGCATAATCTTCTGCGTTGAAGTAGGTTTTCTTGATGGTGAGCTGGGTGAACAGCTGTATCACTTTGTCGAAGCTTTCTACTTTGAACAAAAATTTACCTCCACCTTCAGGCAGGGATACGGAAAGCGCTTTCGGGGCTTCCTCCAATACATATCCTTCGGGCAAATTGATGGTCACCACCACCTGCTCTTCGTTGCTGAAAGGAAATTCGATGGGGAACATGCGTGTTTCGTCTTTGAAGGGGTTTTCCTCCATCCGAAACTGCATCATGGGGGTAAAGTAGATGCGATCCGCCATTTGCCCCATTTCCTGAAAATCAAAGGAAAGCTGAATGGTTTCGACCACGCTGTTTGCTTTGAGCGAATCGAGGTTTTCGTATTCCATCAGGGAAATTTCGGCCTTGAGCTCATCGCTTAGCTCTTTCTTTTTCTCTTCGAGGGTCTGTTCCTCAAATTCTTTTCGGAGCGTAAAGGCCGCATACCCGTAATACTGGGTTTTGACTGAGCCCTGGAGGGAACCGTCTTCGGAGAGGTTGAGGATGGCAAGGGTATTTTCTTTGTGGGTAGCGGGCGGCACCACGTCGATCATGCTTCCTTGGTCTTCGCCGAGGTAAAGCATACCCGTGCGGTTGAGGCTGCGGCGGGGCAACATACCCGCAGGCAAGTGTTTGTCGGTAGCATCGAGGTAAATGTGCTTGTCGCCGATCTGCACGTAAGCGAACACATAATTCATGGTGTTGAGGTCCGGCCGCGTCATGAATCCGTTTTCGACCGTGCTGCACAGGACCGGAAACGCCTGAATTCCTGCCTTTTGGAGCATATTTACCAGCAACAGGTTAATTTCGGCGCTGTTTCCGTTTTTGGCCTGCCAAACCGTTTCGATGCTGTTTTTGGTGAAAATGCTTTTATTTTCGTTCCACTTCATGTGCTCCTGCACCAAAGCATAGATGTGGTCGGTACGCTCTGTTTCGTTTTCGAATTGTGTAGCAGCCCGAGCCATTTCCTCTTCCATAAAATTCTTCGTCCTGAGATAACCTCCGAATTCGGGGTCTTCGGTCAGGTTGCGGCTGATCACATTCCAACTGGCGGACAGGTCACGGTAAACCCGGCCCGGAATGGTGAGTTTGCTGAGGTCAAATTCGATACGGGAAACATAATTGTCCATATTGGACACATAAGGCTCATCTTTGGCGGCAGGGATGTTTTCGGCAATCCAGTTGCCATAGGTAGAGGCATAGCCCAGAGAGGTGGTATTGGTCGGCTCGGATTTGGACTTTGTAAAGGGAATCCCGAACCCCCTGAGGTAAAAATTCCATTCGAAAATTTCAGGAATCAGAAGCTGTATTTCGCTGTATTTTACCGGATATTCCGTTTGAAACACCCAAGGCTCGAGGTAGCCGTAAAAATCAGACCTCACATTGTAGGTGATATCCAGCACAGAACCTTCCCGGACGGCAGGCATGTTGATGCGAAAAAGGTCGTTGTTGCTGTTTATTTTTTCTTCGAAAATGGCTGATTTGTCTGCTTTTACTTCTACAATTTCTCCGTTTTCGAGGTTAAATGTGGAGGCTTTCCATAAGGTGATTTCCTCTTTTTTGCCGGAGGCGCTTTTATACAAACGTAGCGACAAGGTGGCCAGATCGTCGATGGCGCGGGCATCCAGAATTTTGATGCGGATGTGGTTCTCGGTTAAGAGGTAGATGTCATCGGTGCCTGAAACGTAGGTGCTGTAGGCATATTTCACGAGGTAAACCCCGTCGGCATCCGGGTCGGCCTCATAGGAGGTCATTTCCATTTCTGGCATCTCTATTTTGCCAAATTTCACGGGGTGCTTTTGTGCAAATAGCTGATTGCCAGCAAATAAGCAGGTAGCGACTATCAGCGCCACGGCGAAACGCAGGTTATTTTGAGGTGATAATATGGGTTAGATTTTGGATTTGGAGTTTGGGTATACCCGATTGATGCTACGAATTAGCAAAAAAATTTCTCCTGAATGCCTCGTTTTCCTGTTTTTTGTGTAAAAATATTATATAAATTAATCATCAATTGTTCTATTTATGACAAAATATCTTAACTTTTATTCAATAAAAAAAGGCGCCTCCTGAGAAGCGCCTTTTTTTCAGACCCTAAACGGATCAGAAGCTTACCTTGTAACCGAGCCATTCACGCTCATCGGTATCGAAAATCCAGACACGGCCATTGGCATAGGAAAAGTTGAAAGCTGCATTTGTGGGTGCATCTGCAGGTAGGTCTACGCTTCCGCCCAGTTTTCCAGATTTCATATTGAAGAGGAAAATGCGATTGGTGTTTACGTCAAGCAGGCCTATTTCCATTCCCTTAGCGCCCGTGAAGATAGGAGAGGTGTAGTTCAGGTCTTCCATTTCATCGAAGTCGAGGTCAAGTTCTACTGTTTTCCCCTGTTTGCCTGATCGGGAATAAGTGGTGATTTCACCTTCGTTGTAGAAAATAACGGTTTGCTTCGCAGGGTTCAATACGCCTACCGCTTGGGCTTCTGGCTGGTGCTGGCCACTCAATAGTTCATTTGCATCGCCAGGCATGCCTTTACCATCAAGCGAAATGGAATACCACCCGCCATCGCCATAGCCGTTGCCTTCAATCTGATTCGTTTTGGGGTTGTACCAAAAGCCTCTGACGTCGAAGCCGGCTGAAAATTCGTCGAGTTTTTTTCCGGTTGAGCTGAAGGCCACGAGCGGAAAACTTGCGTTGCCGGCAAAAACAGCGTAGTACACTTTCTTTTCAGGGTTCCATGCTACGCCAGCACCGTTTGAGCCGCTTTCCGTATCCATGCTCAGGGTAACGACTGATTGAGCAGACAAGGTGGAAGCAAAAAGAGTAAACAAGCATGCAGCTGTAAGGACCAGCAGTCGGAGGGAGGTTTGTTTCGGTTTCATGTAGAAAAAATAAATTTAAAGAGTGAATATGCTACCTATAAATACATTTTCATGCATTGGTTACACCCTAGTGACTATTTTTCTTGTGCCTTTGGTTAATTTTGTAGGATAAATCGGAATAAACCAGGAACGAAATGAACGAAATGCAGAATATACCTTTTTTCAGAAAAAGAGTCATGTTCTGATTAATCAAATGATAAATTACTGACTTTATGAAATTTACTCAGCTCGGAAAAAGCGCTCTTTCAGTATCCAGAATTGCTTTCGGTTGCATGTCTCTTACAGGAGATGAGCCGACTTCTATTCGCCTGTTGCATCAGGCCATCGATGCTGGCATCAATTTTTTCGACACCTCGGACCTGTATCAGGAAGGCCAAAACGAATTGTTGCTTGGGAAAGCATTAATAACGCACCGCAAAGACCTCGTGATAGCCACCAAAGCCGGCAACCGCCTGCTGCCTGACCGGTCCGGTTGGGATTGGTGCGCAGAACCAACTTACCTGCGAAGTGCTTTGGAAAAAAGCCTTCAGCGACTCCAAACAGACTATATAGACCTGTTTCAGCTACACGGCGGCACCCTGGAGGATCCGATCGACGATATCATCGCCCTGTTTGAAGACCTGAAGTCAGAAGGCAAAATAAGAGCCTACGGCATCTCCTCCATTCGCCCTGCAGTGATTCGCCAATGGCTGGGCCGATCAGCTTTGTCGAGCGTAATGATGCAATTCGGCCTGCTGGACCCGCGCCCGCAGGAAACCATCCTGACCATGCTGGAGTCGCACCATGTGTCTCTCCTGGCACGTGGCGTACTGGCGCGTGGGCTGGTGGCCGGAAAGGCACCCCAGCCGTGGCTCGAATGGGACCAGGCCGCTATCGGCAATTACCAAAAGGGGTATCTGGCCATGGACCACGAAGGTCGCACTCCCGCACAAACGGCTTTGGGCTATGTGCTGCAGCAAAACCTGGGCAATATCGCTGTGGTCGGTTTTCGCACCCATGATCAACTGAGCGAGCTTACCTACGATTTTCCGGTCATCTCCTCCCAAAATTTTGATTCGCTATCTGTGAGCCTTCCCCCTTTTGTTTACACCCAGCACCGTTAACGGAAAGGGTTTACCTCCACCGCGTGTGGCGTTCCCCGGTGCACCACAAATTTGCGGGCAGCTTTCAGCGTTGCTTTGGGGTTTGAAGGGTTTTTGGTGAGGAAAAAGGTGAAGTACGCATCGTCAGGCTGTAATTCCATCAGCACATAGCCATGACTGGTGAGGTCCAGGTAGCGGAGGTGCGGGTTGATTATTTCCTTTTCACTGCTTCCTTTCTGGTTATGGCTTTCTTTTTGTAAGCGTTTACTCCCAACATTAATCACCAAAGGCGTGAGAAACTTAGGCGTTCCTCCCAGTCCGGACTTCAGGTATTCGTCTATGTTGTGGGAAGTGACGCTCGGCGTAAGAAACTCCACCGCGACGGCTCCCTTCCCCGTTTTGGGGTCGTAAGTGCTTGTCTTCGCGCGATTCATGGGGTGGTTCCAGTCGTCTTCGGGTACATCAAAAACAAAGGAAGAGTGAAAATCGCCGGTGAGGAAAATGAAATTCTTCATCGGGTCCTCCGCCATCGCTTGAGTCAGGCGGTAGCGATCAGCAGGGTATCCATCCCAGCCGTCGAGCAACATGCTTTCGAGGCGGGGATTCAGGTGGCTGGCTTCCAGCGGCGAAAACATCACCTGGTTTCCCAATACCCGCCAGCGCGTATCTGCCGTGTGCAAACCGGAAAGCAGCCATTCGCGTTGTTCGCTACCAAGTATGGTGCGTGCAGAGTCGTAAACGGCCTCGTTGTTGACGTCGTAGATCTGCTGATCGCGCCCTTCGAGCCGGGTGTCGAGCATAAACAGGGTCATGAGACCATCAAACCTGAAAGAGCGGTGGATAGGTGTTTTGGCTGAAATACGCATAGGCATCCACTCGTCGTAGGCCTGGCGACCTGCTGCGACCCTTTCTGCCCAGGTTCCTTCTGTTTCTGGCTGGTGGTTATCCGCACCCGCCGTGCTTGAGTTATTGCTTATTTCGTGGTCGTCCCAAACCAGAATAAAGGGGTGCAGACGGTGGGCTTCCTGCAAATCGGGGTCGCTTCGGTAGCAGGCGTACCTTCTGCGGTAATCGTCGAGGGTGATCGCTTCGTGGGGAGGATCGGCTTTACGGACGGCGTCGTCCCCGTTGCCATATTCGTAGATATAATCTCCCAAATGGATAACCGCCTGCAAATCAGGGGTTTCGGCAATGTGCCGATAAGCCATGAAGTAGCCGTGTTCGTAATGGTTGCACGACACTACCGCAAACCGCACGTGGTCAGAGGTTTCGAGGGCCGCTGTTCGTGTGCGGCCAATGGGTGATTGTACGCCTCCGGCCTCAAATCCATAAAAAAAGGTGGAACCTGCAGGAAGTCCGGTTAGGATGATTTTGATGCAGTAATTTTCTTCCTGCGTGGCGATCATTCCGCCGCTTTGCAGCCTGTGAGTGCCCAGCGTATCGGAAGCTATCCACCAGTTAACCTGTGTTTCGGGAGAAGTAGCTAAAGCCCTGGTCCAGATGACAACCCCGTCGGCCGTCGGATCGCCAGAGGCTACCCCCTGAGGGAAACTCGTTTGGGCGAAGGTATTTGTGAGGAAAAAACAGAAAATACCGAGGAGGCTGCAAGTGAGTTTCATGGGTGGTCCTTTCCCCAAAGAACTATCATCGACTCCAGAATGAAAAAATTATACCAGGATTTTTATGATTTGCTGGATTTTCAGGAATGAGTTCCTTGATTTTAACCTGATCAGCTATTTTTATTCAATAGCCTATACGCCACCTCAAGGTCTTCGGGTGTGGTGATTTTGAGGTTGCTGTATGCACCCGGGCTTGGAACCACGACATTGCCAGCCGCCTGAAAAAGCGAAGCATCGTCAGAAAAATTGTCGTGCGGACGGGTGCGAAAAGCGGTAAGCAGGAGATCGAGGCGAAACGTCTGCGGGGTTTGTACTTCGAGGTAAAGGCTGCGGTCCACCGGTTGGGTGCCCCCCTGCGCGTCCATGATCCGGAGAGAAGCCTTCACAGGTACACAAGCCACAGCGCCGCCCTTTTCTGCAGCCAGTGCAAAAGCCGCTTCGGCCATTTCGTGGGTAAATAAAGGCCGAACGCCGTCGTGGATCGCTACCAACGTATTTGCAGGGTCGGAGCTGTGCTGCGCTACCGTTTCTATTCCGGCAAAAACCGATTGGGTGCGGGTGGCTCCTCCGGTAGCTATCGGGCATTTTTCTTCTGAAATACCGTAATCAGCCGCCATGTTTCGCCAGGTTTGGTGGTGGTCTTTTGGCAAAACCACCACTACCCTATTCATCCCAGGCAAAGAAAGCCATTGCCGCACAGTATGGATCAGTACGGGTACTTCATTCAGCAAAAGGAATTGCTTGGGCATATCAGCCCCCATGCGCGTACCTGACCCTCCGGCCACAACTACAGCAAACCTTTGGTAAGGCATGGTCATGTCAGAGTACCAGCAGGGCGTCGCCGTAGCAATAGAAGCGGTACTTTTCCTTTACAGCCTGTTCGTAGCACTCCTTCAGAAAATCGTAGCCCATGAAAGCCGCAGCCATCATGAGTATGGTTGATTTTGGGGGGTGAAAATTGGTGAGGAAGGCGTTACCGATATTGAAATCGAAAGGCGGGTAGATAAAGCGATCGGTCCATCCTTCGGCGGCGTTGAGCATTTTACTGGCAGAAACCGACGACTCCAGGGCACGCATGCTGGAAGTTCCGACCACGAGCACGCGCTTTTTGTTGCGCTTGGCGTCGTTGACGAGGGCTACAGTTTCGGGAGGAATAACGAAAAACTCCGAATCCATGCGGTGTTTGGAGAGGTCCTCAACTTCCACGGCGTTGAAATTACCGATGCCAATGTGCAGCGTAAGGTGTGCCTGCTCTACGCCCAGCAATTCGAAGCGCTTAAGCAGTTCGCGGGTAAAGTGCAGCCCGGAATTAGGGGCGGCTACCGCACCGATATGCTTGGCAAAAACCGTTTGATAGTCTTCGCGGTCCTGGTCCACATCTTCGCGGTGATCGGTGATGTAGGGGGGCAGCGGGGTGCGGCCCAGCTGGTCGATGAGCTGGTGCAGGTACGCGTTGTCGCCTTCATAGAGGAAGCGGATGGTACGTCCACGCGAGGTGGTATTGTCCACCACCTCAGCCACGAGGTCGTTTTCTCCGAAGTACAATTTATTGCCTACGCGGATCTTGCGGGCGGGCTCCACGAGCACATCCCAGAGGCGCTGCTTCACATTCAATTCGCGGAGGAGGAAAACCTCGATTTTGGCGTTGGTCTTTTCCTTTTTGCCGATGAGGCGTGCAGGAAACACCTTGGTGTTGTTCATCACCATTACATCGCCTTCATCAAAATACTCCAGAATATCCTTAAACTGGCGGTGTTCGATCTTGCCAGTAGCCCGGTGGGCCACCATGAGACGGGCGTTGTCGCGAGGCGCGGCCTGGTGCATGGCGATGAGTTCGCTGGGGATATTGAAATTGAATGCGGATAATTTCATTTCCTGTTGTTAAAAATTGAACGCCAAAGGTACCTTCCTGAGATAGCGGTTGTCAATAGGTAATACGGTTCATTTTGGCTATTTCTGAAAATAATACATACTATTTAGGAAGTTAGGTGCAAAACTTCCTTCCGATATCTTTGGCTATACCGAAATAGGCAAGTAATTTTGCGAAAATTTCTACAATGCCATTTGACCCCAGTATTCGTTCCGTACTGATCATCGGTAGCGGGCCTATTGTTATTGGCCAGGCCTGTGAGTTCGATTATTCCGGTTCTCAGGCTGCTTTGGCGCTGAAAGAGGAAGGGGTGCGCGTAGCACTCATCAATTCGAATCCGGCTACCATCATGACCGATCCGTTCGTAGCGGACGACATTTACCTCCTTCCCCTGGAGCCTGCTTCCATTGAAGAGATTCTTTCCAAGCAAAAGATTGACGCGGTGCTGCCTACCATGGGCGGACAGACGGCGCTCAACCTTGCCATGGATTGCTTCAAAATGGGCATCTGGGAAAAGCATGGGGTGAAGATCATCGGTGCCGACATGAAGGCCATCAAGCTCGCCGAAGACCGCGAGGAGTTTCGCCTCACCATGATCGAAATGGGCATCGGCGTGGCCCGTGCTGAAACCGCAAATTCTTTCCTGAAAGGCAAAGAGATTGCCCAAAGAATCGGGTTTCCCCTCGTTATCCGTCCTTCTTATACCCTGGCAGGGACCGGTGGCGCCTTTGTCCACGATTCCAAACATTTCGACGAGCTGCTTACCCGCGGCCTTCAGGCAAGCCCGATTCACGAGGTGCTCGTAGAGCAAAGTGTATGGGGCTGGAAAGAGTTTGAGCTGGAGGTCATGCGCGACATCGCTGGCAACAAAATCGTCATTTGTACGATCGAAAACTTCGACCCCATGGGCGTACACACCGGCGACAGCATCACCGTGGCTCCGGCCATGACGCTCTCTGACCCGGTATATCAGGAAATGCGCAACCAAGCTTTCCGTGTGCTGGAAAAACTCGGCAACTTCGCCGGGGGCTGTAATGTACAGTTCACGGTCAATCCTGCGACTGAGGAAATCCTCATCATAGAAATCAACCCGAGGGTATCGCGATCTTCGGCCCTGGCCTCTAAGGCTACCGGCTACCCCATTGCCCGGATCGCAGCCAAGCTGGCCATTGGTTACCGCCTAGATGAGCTCCCTAACCAGATTACGGGTACCACTTCGGCCTTCTTTGAACCGACCCTCGACTACGTAATCGTGAAGATCCCGCGCTGGAACTTCAACAAATTCCACGGTGCCGACCCATACCTCGGTTTGCAGATGAAAGCCGTTGGCGAAGTGATGGGCATTGGCCGCAGCTTCAATGAAGCCCTTCAAAAGGCTTGTCAATCCCTCGAAATCGGACGCAACGGCATGGGCGCCGACGGCAAAGAGCTCCGCGACCTTGAGCGCATTATGCACAGCCTGAAGCATCCTTCCTGGGACCGCGTGTTTCACGTAAAAGATGCCATGCACCTCGGTGTGCCCATCAAGGACATCTACGACACCACCCGGATCGACATGTGGTTCCTACGTCAGATTGATGCCCTGGTACAGATAGAAAAAGAAATCAGCCGCTTCGAAATTCAGACCTTGCCCAGGGAACTTTTGCTCGACGCCAAGAAAAACGGCTACTCTGATCGCCAGATTGCCCACCTGCTGGGTTGCCTCGAAAGTGAAGTGTACAGCAGGCGCACCGAGCTGAATGTGAAGCGGGTATATAAACTTGTGGATACCTGCGCTGCAGAGTTTGAGGCCAAAACGCCCTATTACTACAGCACTTTCGATGAAGAAAATGAATCCATTCCTTCGGATAGAAAGAAGGTGGTGGTGTTTGGCTCAGGCCCCAACCGCATTGGACAGGGCATTGAGTTCGACTACTCCTGTGTGCACGGAGTGCTTGCCTCGCGCGAAGAGGATTTCGAAACCATCATGATCAATTGCAACCCCGAAACGGTTTCTACCGACTTCAACGTTTCGGACAAGCTATACTTCGAGCCCGTTTTCTGGGAGCATATCTTCGACATTATCCAGCACGAAAAGCCCATTGGTGTAATTGTACAGCTCGGCGGGCAGACTGCACTCAAGCTGGCTGAAAAAATGCACCGCTACGGCATCCCGATCCTGGGTACTTCCTTCGAAAACATGGACCTCGCAGAAGACCGTGGCCAGTTTTCTGAATTGCTTAAAAAGCTGGAGATCCCCTACCCTGATTTCGGGGTTTCGGAAAATGCAGACGACGCCCTCGAAATTGCTCACCGCGTAGGCTATCCGGTGCTTGTGCGCCCCTCTTATGTGCTGGGCGGACAGGACATGCGCATCGTTATCAACGACGAAGAGCTGATCCGCCACGTGATTCACGTGATGAATCAGGTGCCCGGTAACCGCATCCTCGTAGACCACTTTATCGATGGCGGTATCGAAACGGAGTGCGACGCTATCTGCGACGGAGAAGATGTGCAGATCATTGGTATGATGGAGCACATCGAACCTGCGGGTATCCACTCCGGCGATTCGATGGCGGTGCTTCCTTGTTTCGATTTGAGCAAAAAAATCCTCAAAGACATGGAGGACATCACCCGCAAACTGGCGCTGGCGATGAACATCAAAGGGTTGATCAATATCCAGTTCGTGATCAAAAACGACAAGGTGTATGTGATTGAGGCAAACCCAAGGGCTTCGCGTACGGTGCCTTTCATTGCTAAAGCCCACCAGATTCCCTACATCAACTACGCCACCAAGATCATCCTGGGCACGCATAAGTTGAAGGACTTTGAATTTAAGCCTAAGCTCCAGGGCTACGCCATCAAGGTGCCGGTTTTCTCCTTCGATAAATTTCCCGGCGTGGATAAACAACTCGGACCAGAAATGAAATCGACCGGGGAGAAAATCTACTTCATCAAAGACCTGAAGGACCCTTTCTTCCTGAAAGCCTACAACGAGCGGAACATGTACCTCTCGCGCTAACAACGAGGCGGACATAACAAAAAGGGCTAACCACGATCTGCGGTTGGCCCTTTTTTCATGGTTAAAATGACTATTGTTTGATCAGCTTCGCTGTGTAGGGTTTGCCCGAAGCCATGACCGCCTGCACCACATACATGCCAGGAGCCAACTGGCTGATGGGCACTTGTAGGGAATTGGCTTTTTCCGGCCAGGGAATATTAACCCCGATAACCGCTTTCATGTCCACGATCACAAGCTTTTGGGGCTTGATAGATCCAGACCACGAGGCTTCAATCATTTCCGAAGCCGGATTTGGCCAAATGCTGAGGGAGCCTTCATTAGCTGACATCCCTGATTTAACCCTTAGTTCCACCGTGGAGCTGAGGTGTCCTCCGCCGTCAATATCCACTTGCTTGAGGCGGTAATAGAGTATTTGTCTGCCTGGTTCCAAAGCCTCGTTGTCTGTAAAAATATATTGCTGAGGTACCTGGCTGTCTCCGGCGGCCCGTTGTTCACCGATCATTTCGTAGAGTTTACCATCCAGAGAGCGTTGAACTTCAAAAACGGCTGCATTTTGCTCCCAGGCGGTTACCCATTCTACATTCGCAGATGTACCCGTCCAATTGGCTTCCAGGCTGAGGTATTCTACCGGAAAAACTCCTCCGCTCAACGACAGGGTAAGCTGTGCGGTATTGCTCTGGGCACCACCGTCGTCGGTATAAACATTGAAAATCCGGGATTGCAGTGTAGAGGATGGAGATGCGTTCTGATAGGTGATAGATGCCAGGGCTTCCCGATATGCAGCAATGGTTGCATTGCCTGAAAACCTGATCTGGTGACCAGAGCTGGAAATCCAGAAATCTATTCCCAATACTTCAAATTGAGCCGTGCTGAAAGAGGTACTCAAACTTTCCTGTTCGCCGTCGTCCGGGTTGGTAAGCGTTATTTCCATCGAAGCCATGTAGGTATCATCGGCATCGGAAATTCCGACCTTCTCCTCCTGGAAAATAGCCATTGCACCCGAATTGGTTGAGTAGCTTCCAGTGGCATCCACGCCTGTGGAATTCATGTCCAGGTCAATGACGGGCGGTTCAGAACAAACGGAAAGCGTGAGGTTGCTCACAATGGCTCCCGGCTGTCCATTTACTGCTCCGTGGGTCGTATTTCTCAAGGGGTTATTCACATTCGAAGTAATAAACAAACCTGCCGCCCCTCCAGATAAATTTACAGTAATGGCTCCCGGAAGCGTAGAGGTTGTATTGATGTATCCGCCTCCCCCCCCTCCGCCGGGGCCATGCTGGTCATTGGTGGTAATTGTACCGCCATCTCCACCAGATACATCTATGGACAGGTTCTCTGGATTAATCCAGGTTTGAATATCGAGCAGAACCGATCCTCCTGCTCCTCCTCCTCCTGCTCCGTCGTTGTAGTTTACATCCTGTGCATCCAGGCCATCTGCACGAATGGTGGTTCCCGTACTGGATTGCAGCGAATTTGCAATGAGGATAACAATGCCGGAGCCGGGAGAAGCAGGGGCAGTATGTCCGTTGTTTTGGTGTCCGGCACCTCCTCCTCCGCCCAAAAACAATTTTGGAACGCCGGAATCATAGGGGGTTGAAAGTGATTTTCCTCCTCTGCCTCCTTTATTTAAATCGCTGAGGTTACCTGGGGTATTTGATTTCCACCCATGTCCACCCATACCGCCTTCGCCATAGTTACCCCCTCCGCCTCCACCGGCGTTGTGGTCATTTCCTCCGCCCCCGCCGTTGCCCAGAGCGCCCCTACAAGCTGCCTGAGCCAATTCTATAATGCCTTCTCCTTTAATGCCTCCTTTGCCTGAGTTGGCTTCGCAGATATAAGTAAGGCCTCCGGAAGTTGCAACAGAGTTGAGTTCGCCTCCCCGGAAACCTCTGCTTTGTACATTGATGGGTGCATTCAGCGTGAGTTTACCCGTAGCTTCAAAAGCTACAATTCCGCCGGTTATACCATTCCAGGCAGTTGCGGTCACTTCGCCATCCACAGATACGTCGCCACTGTACACAGGAATTTTCACCAATTGCACCGCCTGGGTTACGTCATAGGTCCGGCACAAGATTCGGGTCAGATGCAGGGTGTCGGTTGAAACGGACTGCACTTCAGCAAATTCGTAGTTGCCTGATTCACCATAATCGGAAATGGAGCCATAGGTGTCGTCGTCCACCTGGCTGATTTGAGCCCCTTTCATTTGAATGACCAAGACCTTGTCTCCGGTTGTAAATGATCCCGGGTTCTGAACACGGATAAACCGATATCCGGTTTCGGTTACTTTCGAATAGCTGTTTACCACCCCAGAAATAGAGGTTGAGGCAGTTTTCATGGTAAACATTACGGATGCCACCATTATCCCGGCTGCAATCCCACCCCCTACTATTCGGGTGATTTTTTGGCGGGTACTTAATCGGATAGATGTGTTTTGTACCTGTAGCAGTTTTGGCATAAGAACGAAATTATGTCCAAAAGAAAACATCTATCTGAGGAGAGAACAGCAGGGTTTCGTCCCTTTCTTACCCACGTAAGAAATTGACTTCAGGTGTTCGGCTTTAGTTGAATTCAAATTGAAATTCAATTCCCGAAAAGAAACCAAACTATCTGCTTATAAAAGCTCAGGAAAGTTCCTGAGGTACCACCTCCAACCGTTTTCTGCTGCGCTCCCGGATAACTTCTACTTCCACCCGTTTACCTATTTTCTCCTCATCGAGCAGCCGGTGAATGGCTTCAATGGAGGAAACGGCATGGTCGCCGATGCGGATCAACAGGTCGCCCATAAGCAAACCTGCTTTGCCCGCAGGGCCATTTGCTTCCACCGAGCGCACCAGCACTCCTGAGCTGGCCTCTACGCCCAGCAGCGAACGAAAGGATTTGGGAACAGGACTGTTTTGACCGCCAATGCCGAGGTAAGCCCTCCGCACTTTGCCTACCGTCAATAGCTTACTCACCACGAAATCGGCTGTTCCTGAACCGATGGCAAAGCAAATGCCTTGTGCTGCCAGGATAATTGCGGTATTGACCCCGATTACCTCCCCGGCGCTGTTAACCAAAGGGCCACCTGAATTTCCGGGATTGAGCGCGGCATCTGTCTGGATCACGTTGTCGATCATGCGCCCCGATTGCGATTGTAGCGTGCGGCCAAGGGCACTTACCACCCCGGCGGTCACGGTATAATCGAAGCCGAGGGGGTTGCCGATGGCGATGGCTACCTGTCCTACTTTGATTTTTGCTGAATCGGCAAACTGGGCAAAAGGCAGGTTGCTTTGGTTGATCTGAATAACCGCAAGGTCGGTGGCGGGATCGTCGCCCACGATCTTTGCTTCGAAGTCCCGGCCATCGGGCAGGAACACACGTATCTCTTTGGCACCGCTTACCACGTGGCTGTTGGTGCAAATAAAGCCGTCCGGGGTAATAAAAAAACCAGATCCTCCGCCTTCCCCAGGTTGTTGCCGCCCTGGCCTTTTGGGCATCTCTTTTCCTTTTACCCGGATACTTACTACAGACTGGCTCACCCGCGCACTGGCACCTACTACGGCGTGGGAGTAAGCGTCGAGCAGCTCGGAGTCATCGTTTACGGATGCTGTTGAATTGATTGAACAAATAGGGTCCATTTCTTTTTTTTAGAAATAACCCCCTTCTGGTATTTACCGTGACAAGCCTTTATTTTTACTTGCTTGTGCAAAGGGAAATATCGCCCGAGGTAGCCAAGTGGCTGGAAATAACCTTTGCGCCCACACGGTTATCCATTTTGATAATCAACCAGTTATCCCATTTTTCGGCCTGCCCCGAAATTTCAACCTGATCAGCAATTACGCCTTTGACCAGGTAATTGGCGAGGTGGCCATCCTGATCAAGCACAAAAAAGTAGCGGTACACCTCTCCTCTTGGCGTCACCGAGCGGAAAAAAGAAGGAATCCCTCCCTCCAGGCAGCGAATGGCGCAGGAGCGGTGCGGCTTGCCCTCGCCTGGGCGCATGACCCCCAAAAAGCATTTGGGATCGAGAATTTCTCCCTGCAAGGTGGTATTTCCCAGCGCGGTTTTTTGGGTTGCTATCTCTTTTTCAGCAGCAAAACCCTTAAATGCATCTGCTCCGCGGGTGAGCTCCATGGCCAGCACCCCATCAAAATAAATCAGCTTTCCTTCCAGTTTAACAAACTTCCCATCCAGGACTTTTCCCTGTTTTATTTCCATGGCTGTAAGGGTGGCTTCTGCTCCGTGCTTACCAAAGCCGATGAGCAAAACCCGCTTCAGGTGCACGGTGCCTTGGGCATCTTTGCCGCTGTATAGGATAAGGCAGGGAAGGGGTCCCGCTTCCAGTTTGCCTTCGAGGGTGGTGAGTTTTGCGATATCAAATTTTGATTCGGAAAAGCCCCGCTGAGCAAAAACGAGCACCGTGGCTACGAAAGCAACCCCTACGCTCAACAGGCCCAATGTCCACCACATCCGGTTGCGGTATGCATCGGGCATCTGCTTACTCCATCCGATAAAGAAATTTTCCTTTTCCATGAATCAAGGCTTTGATAATCAGATGATTGCTGCGGGACGTTCGGTTCCTTCCGGATAAGGCTGCGGATGCACAAATACCACACCGTCGGCAATTTTCACGTCGTAAGTGGTGAGTTTTTCGGTAAATGGCGGGGGCGACTGGCCGTTTTGCGGGTAGTATTGGTAGCCATGCCAGGGGCAGGTAATGCAGCCCTGGATGATTTTTCCTTCGCCGATAGGGCCATTTTGGTGTCGGCAGGCGTTGTTCACGGCAGATACTTTTCCTTCGTAGCGAAAAAGAGCGATGTCCTCTCCCCCAACCTGCACAATGCGGGCGCGGTTTTCGGGTATTTTTTCTACCGGACAAACCTCCACATAGCCTTCGGAAGTGGGATGGCTGCGCTTCCGTTTCTGCTCCCGCACTATTTCTACCACAGCTCCTGCCGTTTGCATTGAAATGACCAACAAAATACCTGATCCCATCCAGAAAATCCCATCCCGGTCAAGTTCAATGGCTCCTAGCAAAACATGAAAAACCAGCAGTCCATACGCCACATACACCATCATGTGCAGGGCTTTCCAGGTGCGTGGCGAAAGGTTTTTAAGCCAAAAATCGTGGCTGGTTGCTGCCATCAGGAACAGGATCACTAGCGCCAGAAAACCCAGCACCTGAAACGGAAACCTGATATATTCGGTGTAATGCGTATTTGAGGCAAAGAGAGAGTTCAGCGGATTAACGTCGCCGCTGCCATGAAACTGAACGAGGTTAAATATCCCATGTACCGCCCCAATCAAAAACGTGGTTACGCCCAGATGGCGGCGGTTGTACAAGAGCGGCACGAAAAGCGGGCTAAACCTGGCCAAAGGTCCGATGCACAGGATCACGTGCAGCATCAAAAATGATAGGGAACCCGTTGCCCGGATAATGAGGGTTTCAGGAGTAATATTGGCGTATTGGGTCAATTGAAAATAGACAAAAACCCCGAGGTATAGCACCATGAGGCCGCCCATGATCCAGTCGTACAGGCGTTTTTGTCGGTTCCAGAGTACCGGAGAGTAGCTTACGCTCATGGTTGAAGGCTAAGTTGGGCATAGGTACTGTTGTCGATGGCGTTGCGAATCTCAAATGTATAGGGCGGATTTGCCAGCTGCGCGCTGTCCAGCTTAAACCACATTTCGCCCCTTGGGCCTATATCTCCCAGAAATTTACCTTGCCAGAAAACCTGGGCAGCTGGCACCGGAATGGGCCGGTAGAGCATTACCTCCAGCTCGTGGTTTCCTTCTTCCGACATGCGGAGGTACACTTTCAGGTGCTCGTCCATCATGGAGCCAACCACCATAGGGAGCTGGGTGTGTTTGTCGGGAAAAGGAGTGAGTTGTATCGCACTCTCTGGAAGATTCCGCAGGGTTATTACCACCCCAACAGGCAAAATAACCAGCAACAGCAGCCATATCCATCGGTGGCGTTTGCGTAATTCAGGAACCATGATTTTGTGTTTTTAGCCATTTAATCAACAAAACCACCCAAAGTCCGGCGGAACCCGGAATCAGGATAAGCCGGGTAGCCAGGCTGGCTTCGTGCATAAGCGGATCCACCTGATTCACTCCTTTGAAAACGAACCAAACAGCGAAAATGACCCCTACCCCCAGGTAGAGATAAATAAGCAACACCAATAGCTGGAAAATGTCCATGGCCGGGAATCAGGATTCGTTGTAAACGTGGAGTTCGGTCTGGCGAAGGTGCTTGCCCGATTCGGTCATGAGAAAATGGATACTGTCGGCAATGGCCTCAGGCGTTGTCCATTTTGAATAATCGGCATTCGGGATGCCTTCTCTGTTTTGCGGGGTATCGATAATGCTCGGTACCACCACCGAAGCCTTGATTCCCTTGTGGCGGCCCTGACCATTGATTAGCTCTGCCAGGTACATCACCATCGTTTTCGACAAACCATAGGCTACGGTTGAAGTCGAATCTTTACCCGAAAGCCCGGCCTTGGAGCCGATAAGGATAAACTGCCCTCCCCCGTTTTTTTCAAAATGCGGCAGTAAGGCCCGCACCACATGGTAGGTTGTTTCGAAATTCAGCCGGATCATTTCCTGAATCATGGAAAGATCAGTTTCGTGGATATTGCCCATCGCAAATCCTCCTACCAAAAGCACCGCCGTGCGGAGTTCGGGGTGACGGCCAACGAGTTCTTTCACAAAGCTGGTAACTACTTCCGCATTTGTGAGATCGACCGGAGCAATTTCCGATGCAGCTTCCAGTCCCGTCGTTTTGCGGGCCGTGGCTATCACCTGAAAGCCTTCCTGATGAAGCTTATTTACGACGGCTACTCCCAATCCTCCGGAAGCGCCAGTGACAAGTACCGATTGAGACATGCTTTCTTGATTTGGGAATAGAATCTTAAATTAAGAGGAAGGTTGTTGCCTGTTTGAACTCTGGGAAAAAAATTTTGCCTACTGGAGAAAAAAATTATGGCCAAAGCAGGCTGGCTTGAGCGGAGGGTCCTTCTGGAACATAAGATCGCTCTTCCACGGTTACTTTTCCTGAATATTCCCACAAAATAACGGTGCTGACCCGGGTTCCATAGTTGGGCGATTGGATATACAAGGCGCTGAGCACCCGCTCCAATTCCTGAGGAACGCCCGTTTGGGGCAGTTTTTCATCCGGAAAAATATCCTTCTGTTGCAGGAGGCCAAAGAGGCTATCTGCTTCGATGTCAGGCTGTTGAATCAACTCACTTAAACCTGCTTTGCCTTTTTCGACCTTCGGCCACGGCGTGTCCAGTACCTTGTTGCTCAAACCGTAAATACCGGAGGAAAGCAACTGAGGCTGATTGATCCGGTTTGAGCCGTACCAAAGCCCGGAGGGGTCCAGGAGCAGGAGGTTAAAGCCGTTGTATGCCTGTTGCGAAGGGGCAAGGTCGTGGAGGTAGCTGCCTCCCGCTTGATTCCCGGTCAGAAAATCAGTGGTTAAGGCTCCCCGCGAGGGTGCATCAGGGCGAATGTTATGGGGTTCCCGCACATTGGTTACCGCCGCCATGCGCCCGCTTGTTGATACTCCCAGCCAGGTGCCGCCGGCTACGAGGTCGCGTCCTGCGAATACTTCAGGCGTGTTTTCCCACCACTGGGCGCGTGTGGTTGCCCTTTGGTAAAATTCATCTCGGTTTGCAGCCAGGATCAGACGGTATTTGGGGTGCTTTTCCCAGGCAAAGAGTATCAAACACATGCCCGAAATTAGCGAAGCACGCCGGATATATACTCTTCACTGAGAGGTTTGCGTTGAATCAAGCTGCTGAGCGGATATGAAAATTTAGGGTCAACAGGGATTCGAGTGCTTTTTTGTGGACCTGTATTTTATCAAAAAATGTCAGTACAGCCGTACGGAACTCTG
>JBGSTW010000015.1:0-11089 GCA_041753595.1 Bacteroidia bacterium
TTTCAGAGTTCCGTACGGCTGTACTGACATTTTTTGATAAAATACAGGTCCACAAAAAAGCACTCGAATCCCTGTTGACCCTAAATTTTCATATCCGCTCAGCAGCTTGATTCAACGCAAACCTCTCAGTGAAGAGTATAGTAATAGTCTTTTCCAGGTACCTTACCGGCAATGCTGTTAGCTCCTCCAAACAGATCATTGAGGGCGTCTTCAATGTAATAGGCGAAGTCGGGACCATAGATTTTGATGGTCGGATCAACGAGCTTCATGGCTGCAGCCCTTTCTTTGAAGTAAGGAGCAATCATTCCACCGAGGGTAGAAGTGCTGGGTCGGTTGAAATAGAGCCAGGGTTCATTTCCGATGTTCCAGTACTTGATGGGCTTTCCACTGGCGAGGTCTACATTGAAATACCTTACCAGGGCGGCTGCCGCCTCAGCTGAAGCCACCTGCGATACCTGCATAATGGGCTCGGCTCCCATCTGCTGGGTGCGGGTTACCCAATCAAGCAGCTGAGCATTGGAGGGCATGTTCCGGTTGTACGAGTTACCGCCAATCCGGAGCGATTGCACCCCACACTGGGCAGTCAGATCCCACACCTGATTGCTGGGGTTGATGTACCAAACATTATTGCCCACCAACATAGGGCTAATGGGGGTACCCACCGGTGTTTCAACAACCGGATCATCGGGATCGTCTCCATCGACAAAAATTACTTTTTCGCCTCCTTTGCACGAACTGCTTATCAAAAGGATTGCGAACAGCAGGGTGTTCAAAGTCGTTAGCCTCAAAAACAGATTTTTCATGACATTTTGTTTACAGTTAAAAAGAGGGTTAATAACATGTTTAAGTTTTTAGTTCTGCCTAAGCTGTATTCGCTCAGATAAAACAGGGAAAAAAAAGCAACCGTATGAAGTTGATAAGTCAGACAGAGTCGCTCTCTCACCATTACTCGCGAACTGCATGCTATTGTGAAGTCTCTACTTCGATTTTTACTATTTCTTTCCGGCAAAGCTGGGTTCCAGACTTTCTGCGGAGAAATGAAGGGAAAAAATATTTATGAACCTGAGACGATATCGATTGGCATGGGGCGGAGTTATTAAGTAAAAGATCGTAATCTGACCTGAGTAAAGATTGATATAAAAAACCGAGGCACCAGCCCTTCCACGTCCGTTTATGGGGGGGAGTGTGTCCCATAACCCGCTTTTCAGCCAATAAAACGGCACTGAGCCTGTTCATTAATTTCCCGTGAAAAATCAAAGTCGGATCAGGTTAAACAAACCAAATTGCTCCTGAGATAATCTTCACAAAAGAAGAGGCACCAATCCGTATCAACGGGTGATGCCTCTATTAAAAAGTGCGTCTTACCTGATTATCCAGTCTTTATTCTCTGATCAGGAGCACAGACTTGGTCCTGTTATCAGCGGTAACCCTGGCGGAGTATACCCCATGAGGCAATACCGGAAGCTCAACCAGAATAGCAGAAGCACCTGCATAGGTTTCCTGGAATACCCGTCGACCGGTAAGGTCAAACAGTTCTACCCTCACTTTTTCTGAAGTTACACCCCTCACATATATCTGATTAGAGAATGGGTTAGGGTATACTTCTACCCCGGTAAGCTGAAACGGATCAACAGCAGAAGTGGTGTCCTGAATAATGTTGATGGTGAATGCCTTGGTGAAAGTAGTGCTGGCCGTATCGGTAGCTGTAATCGAAATGGCGTAGCTGGCTACGGTAGCGAAATCAAAGGCTACAGCAGAGAAAAGACTATCGCTGCTGATGGAGAAGCTGGCAGAATCCACCCCACCTAAGGAATAGGTGTGTGAATCGCCTGCATTGAGGTCCATGGTAGAAATAACAGCGACGAATGACCCGACAGGCTCAGTCTCAGCGATAGCATCAGCGGACAAAGCAAGGTCGTAAGGTGCATAGTTGCGGGTAAGCACTACCGGTGCAGTTGGTCGGCTGGTAAGTTTTTTGAGGGCATTGCTCAGCAATTGCTTTCCATCGAGGTTCAGCACATTGGTTCCTGGCAAGGGAAGCATCAACCTCGGCCCGGCAGCAGAATCAGGGCTACCTGCAAAGAAAGGCGTGTTGGCTGGCCATTCAGCGATAGCTATCCGGTTCAGGGTAGGAGAAAGAGCATAGAGCGTTCCGTTTCCGGCACCCAGCGCGGGGTCAAACTCGCAATACTCTATCGAGCGGGAGGTCAGCAGCGTCAGTTGGCTATCGGTAACGGTGATGTAATCAAACAAAACCGAGTTCGTATCGCCTACTACTTTTACTTCGAGTCCATCAGCAGAAACAACCGTTGATACGTTAGAGCTGAATCCCCACCGGTTGTTGCGGGCCAGAAAAGCACTGATCGTAATGATAGGCGTGGGTACACTGTTCCAGAAAGCTTTGTTAGCATAATCAGCGCTGTTGGTGTTGCGTGAAACCACAATCACTTCTGCAGTCATCAGAGAATCCATGATCAAAGTAGGGTTCGCGTTAATTACGGATGCAGGTAAGCTGGCGGTTACTACGTCAAAACCGAGGTCTCTGATCTCAGCAAGGTACAATGCGTCAGATACGGTATCTGCTCCTACCCAAATCAAACGGTTAGGCACTACCGCACTGGTGTTCTCGGGAGTAGTCAGATGCTCAATGGTATTCAAAAGCAACTGATCTCCGTCTGCGGAGAGTTTGTAGCCATAGTCAGTAGAGAAGTACATCCTAACACCAGCTGCAGAGTCAACTGCGCCCGCATAGAAAGGAGTGTTGGCAGGCCACTCAGCGATAGCCACATTTCCGGTGAGGGCATCGGTAGCTATCACGGTGCCATTACCGGCAGTGGTAGACATAACGATTTCCAGCGGGGTGGTGCTGATGTTATTGGTGCTATCGCCAACCAGCGCAATGTTGGAGAATACAGGATGATTCGGAAGTACGGCATCCAGTTTTAATCCGCCATTTGCGGTAACGTTATTTGTGTTGAACAAATTGAGACGGCTGTTCCTTGCTACAAAGTCACTCATAATCATGACCGGCGTAGTTACAGACATCCAGTATGCGATTTCCTGAGGGTTATCTCCAAAATCACCACTGGTGGTTCCTTTAGTAATAATTACCAGGTCAAAGGTATCCAGGGCTACCACATCAGCAGAGTCAATATTGGCCCAATATTGGTTCACTGCGTGAACATTGTAGCCAGCATTAGTCAACATCGTAACGTAGGCCTGGTCCTGAAGACCCCCTAATTCTTTGGAGCAAAATGCAATGCTTTTGGTTTGTGCGCTTACAGTAGCAACGAATGCCAGGACACTTAAGCTTAGTAATAGTAAAGTTCGAAAGTTCATACGAGTAAAGGGGTTAATGAAGATCGAATTTCATAGATATATAGGAATCTGAACGGTGTTAGATATCCGTTATTAGGGGTGAAGATGTTCAACTTCCATTTCATTGCTGGCCATTCGACCTAAAGCAACCCATGAACAGCCTGTTTCGCTCCTCCATACCAAATTTTCGAAGGAAGTTGAGCCACCCCTCACAAGGCCTGAAGGAGGTTTTGCTCCTGGGTATTGTGTGCGTTAGCCAAGTAAGGACAGCTTTCAGGCTACCTCTACGCAGTCCATCCTTTTCTCCATCCTTCACAATCACTTAACCGCCGCTTAAGATATATAGCCTATCTTTGCGGCATCATGCACAAAGCCCATATTTCGGTCCTTACTTCCGTTTACAACACCGAATTTTCGTTGGTGAAGCGGGCTATTGATTCGGTGCTGAATCAGGACTACCCCGGCTTTGAGCTGATTCTCATCGACGATGGCAGCGACAACGACCCCCGGCACCAAATCCTCAGTTACGCCCAAAAATTCGCAGAAAAGATTACTTATATCCGCCACGCCAACCGTGGACAAGCGAAATCTATCAACCGGGGCATCCTCAACAGTACAGGCCAATTCGTTACCATTCTCGATGCCGACGACGAATACAAACCTCACCACCTGCGCTCCTGCCTGGCCCAAATGGCCGATTGCGACCTGATTGCTTCTACCACCGAAACCATCGCAGATACCGAGGAGCACTATTTTGTGCCCGACAAACACGACCACAGCCTGCTTGTACATGTGGACGATTGCATCCTGTTTGCCACGCTTTTCGGCAAAAGAGAGGTATTCGCCGATATCCAGTTTCATCACCAGTATGCAGCTGATGCCCACTTTTTTGAAAGGGCTGCCGAAAAGTACCGGGTGAAAAAGGTCGATCTGCGCACCTATATCTACTACCGCAATATCCCCACGAGTACCTGCGCCCAATTGAAGCTCCAGCAAGCCATGGTGCTTTCTTAACACAGGAAAAATGCCTGATTATCAGCCTGCAAAGTACGTGGTGCTCGCCTGCCACCTCACAGGAATCTACGACGTTAACCGAAGCGAAGTGCTGCCCGACGATGATTTTGGCCTCGTTCGCGACTGGGCGCTTTCCCTCGAAAAGCTGAATATCCGGGGTATTATTTTTCACAATAATTTCTCCGAAGCGACCTGTCAGGCCCACCAAAGCGATTTCCTTTCTTTTGAAAAAATTGAATACGACCGCCGGTTTAAGCCCAATGTATTTCGATACCTCGTGTACCGCGATTACCTGCGGGTACAGGCGCACAGGCTGGAAAGCCTGTTTGTAACCGATGTGTCGGATGTAGTAGCGGTCAACAATCCGTTTACCGATCCTTTTTTCCTTTCCCGTCCCGAAGCCCTCTTTTGCGGCGACGAGCCTAAGCCGCTCCACAACGACTGGATGCGGAAACACGCAGCACATTTGCGGGGAAAAATTGCTGATTATGCGGCCTATGAGTCCCGGTTTGCGGAAAGCACCCTGCTCAATTGCGGTATTTTTGGGGGAAATATCGGGGTGATGCACGGCTTTATCCGCGAGTTAGCCACCCTCCACGAAGCCCACAACCACGACAACCAAACCGCCTACACCGGCGACATGGGCGCGTTTAACTACCTGGCACGTACCGCTTACAACGACCGGCTGGTACACGGAGCGCCGGTAAACACGATTTTTAAAGCGTACGAAAACGAGCGGGTGGATTGCTGGTTTCGGCACAAGTAAGGGCCAGCGCAGCGTAAGGGCGAAAAGACTATCGGGTTATTTCTCCTCGTAATGAAAAATATCGTCAAGCGACATCGAAAACCCTTCTACCCCCACTGACAGGATGGAACCGGAGTTAAGTTTTTGCGCCAAAACATAGGCGTTGCTGTCCAGCAGATACTGCTCAATGGTGCAGGCATCGGCGTCAATGATCCAATATTCGCCTACGCCGTGCAGGGCGTAATCCTGCAATTTAATGCCGCGGTCCCTGTTCGCTGTAGAATCGGAAAGGATTTCTACGATAAAATCCGGAGCGGGAAAAGCGGACTGGGTTAAACCGAAGGACTGGGCTTTTTCCTTTTTCCAGAAACAAATATCCGGCTCGTAGTCGTTGCGGGTAAGGCGAATCATGACTTTCTCATAACCTACTTTGCCCAGTTCGTTTCGCTTTACATAGGGCAAAAGCTCCGTACACAAGTTGGTTGACACCCTCCAATGCCGACCAATTACAGGAGAATGGTAGATAATTTCACCAGTAATAAACTCAGCCTTCCGATTTTCGTCCACATCAGCCCAAAATGCATGACGACGTTGTTGCTCCTCTTCCCATCGGGCGTTGAGTATTTGAAGCAAAGCAGGCAATTCAGGCGATTGCCATATGGTCGCTAACAATGACTGATCCATCATTCAATATGGGAAAACCTTTCCAAAAGTTAGGAGTAGAATTACACCCTCAAATCCCCCTTGCCCATGAAGCTTTCCCACAACAAAACTCTCATTACCGGCGGCGCTTCAGGTATCGGCCTGGGGCTTACTGAGCGATTTATCCAGAAAAAAAACACCGTGATCTTGTGCGGACGGCGCGAATCGGTATTGCAAAAAGTGGCCGAAAAGCACCCGGGAGTGATTACCCGCGTATGCGACCCCGAAGAGGTGATCGAGATGATTCCGCCTGCACTCCATACCGATCTCGGCGGCCCGGGTCTGCACGATGCGGCACCGCCGGTAAGCGATTTTGTGGCAGCGGTTTTTGAGCAAATGAAAGCAGGCAAAACCGAGCTTACCTTCGGCTTCAGTGCCGCCATGGCCAACGCCAGCCAGGAAGACCTGAAGATATGCAGGCTGCTATCCGGTAATCAAAAAGGGCTTCCTGTCGATTTGTAAGTAATTTCTCCGGGTTTGGGGTATGATTACACAGATACACCCGTACCATTTCATCTCTACCCCAGACTTAACTTCATTTTATAAACAAGAATCCACGCCGAATACATAAATTTTTTTATGCAATTTTACATTGAATAGATAATTATGAAAAAATACAGCTTATCCTTCCTGCTTATCAGCATGTTCTTGGGTTTACAGGCGCAAAGCTATATCCCCCGAAATATTGGGATAACGGCAGGCGTAGGCGCGAACCTACATGCTTATTTGGGTGTCAGTGAATTGCTCCTATATCTCCCCCTCGTTTACAACACCATGGCAGATATCGCCATAAGTGAAACCTTCAGCCTGGGCGTGGGAGGATCCTACACCGAATTTAAGGAGAAGGGCTACTACTCTACCACCCGATTTCAACGGCTCAATGTGGGCATTCGTTCTTCCTTCCTGATTAAGTATTTTTCGTCTGAAAAATTCCATTTGTACCTGGGTTCACGGGTAGGTCATGGATTCTGGCGGGTAACAAACAGTGCAACCCCCGGGCCTATCAAAGATTATTTCAATACCTCTCCTGTCACTTTCCAGGCATATTTGGGCATGAATGCCTTCATAAACAGGAAGATGGCCATAAATTTTGAATTTGGCTTTCCGGGCCCGTATTTCTTCCAAATGGGCATGTATGTTAAGACAAAATGAACCGGTTACTCCGTTCGGAGCTGCGCCTGTTTTGAAAACAACCGCGCATCCACACTCCATGCACCCGGCCCCGTAAACAAAAACAGTACCCCAAACAGGACGAACATGAACGGGTGCTGGTCTTCGTACCAGAAATGGCCATTGCCGAGCAGGAAAGTAACGTAGCTCAGTGCCCCGATACAAAGCAGGGCGCCCACGCGGGTAAAAAGCCCCAGCAACAACGATATCCCCGCCAACAATTCGGTGGATTTGCCCAGGTACACCAACCATTGGCCGTTTGCCCCCTGAAATGGCTCCCATTCGAGGTAGCTCGCCATCAGTTCGGGCTGAAAAACTTCTTTGCCATGATAAATAAGCAGGGCACCGAGGGTAATGCGCAACACGCCAATACCCTGGCGTTGCCAAAAGGGAGCGGGAGAGAAAAAGGATTTCATGGGTTGAGGCAATGGATTGTCCTTTAAATAACCGAAACTTCCGATCAATAGAAAAAGCCGCCTTTGGTCTTTTTCGCTTATTACGGCTTCGATCGGTTGATACCCTCTATTCGTCCATCCGTGCAGGGATTGCAGGGGGCATTCGGCCCACCTGTGTGCCGTCAAAGAAAATTTCCTAGTATTGTGCAGCAGCAAGAAACAGGACCCCAGCTATATGATGAGAATCGGTATTTTGATTAAGGACTTTGCAGAACTCCAAAACTGGGAGTTGCGTCTGATTGATCAGATCAGAAACACCCCTTCGCTGGAATTGAGTGTATTGATCAAAGACGGAAGGGGGCTACCTGCGACACTGGGCGGAAGAATTAATGGCGTAGTCACCGCTAAAAGTTCCCTCAGCAAGGCCTTGTTTACCCTGCAAACTAAGATTGAATCGAAAGTATTTAAGGTCCGGACGGAAGACAATGCCCCGGAGGTCATTTCCTTTCTTTCCCAACAAAAGACCCTCATCTGCTCGCCTGTGCGCCAGGGCTATTTCGATATTTTCAGCGAAGCGGATGCAAAAGCCATCGAGGGTTATGAGCTGGACGTGCTGCTGCAACTCGGTTTTCAGCTATTGAGCGGCCCTTTGCTCCGGGCTGCCCGGCATGGGGTGTGGAGCTTTTACCATGGCGAAAACTCCCTTCAACCCGGCGACCCGGTTTCTTTCTGGGAAATGTGCCAATCTCAGGACGTATTATCAGTGGCCCTGCTGCAGGTAACCGACTCGCCCGCAGGCGGCAGCGTGATCGACCGGGCCTTCTTCAATAAACACTGGTCTTTTTACAAAAGCTTTACCCAGCTGCAGGAAGAATCGGTGATTTTGTTTTTCAGAAACCTCGCCAGGCTTTCCAGCGGAGAATTAACCCTCGAAAGCCCTTCAGCGCGTAATCTGCCTCTTTTCAGAACCATGGCCCCCGTTCCGGCGCTGGGCTACATGTTTTCTTTCGGAGCTAACCTGCTCAAGAAAGCCTGGAGAAAAGTAGCCAAGAGCTACCTAGGTGCCCGCTACGACTGCTGGACCTTGTTTATCGGCGAAGGCCGGTTTATGGAAGCGGACCTCACCCAACTCAAACCCGTAGTGCTGCCCAAAAATGAATTCTGGGCCGATCCTTTTTTATTCAAATACCAGGGCGAGCACTACCTCTTTTTTGAAAACTACCTCTACGACCAAAACCGGGGGAAGGTGTCCTGCGGCAAAGTAAAAGATGGCCAGTTGACAGACGTGGTCGATGTGCTGGACCGGCCCTACCACCTCTCGTATCCGTTTATGTTTGAGGAGGACGGCGAAATATACATGATGCCGGAAACCTACCAGGCGAGTCAGGTAGAGATCTACCGCTGTGTGCAATTTCCCGATAAATGGGAGCTTTATTCCACAGCTTTCGAAGGCGAAACCATTGCAGACACGAGCTACTACCGCGACGAAGACGGCCAGCGCTGGCTTTTCCTCAACCGGGGCTACAACGACTACTGCAACAACCTCTATATCTATCAGATCGATTCGCCCAGGCTGGACAATGTCCGTGCGCACAGGCAGAACCCTGTGCTGGTCGATTCGCGGGTAGCCCGAAATGCCGGAGCCATCTTCCGGGAAGGATCGAAGCGCATTCGCCCCTCACAAAACAATTCCACCGGCATCTACGGCTATGGCCTTAACCTCAACGAGATTAAGACCCTGACCCTCGACACCTACGAGGAAGTGCACCTGCGCACCATTGCCCCCACCTACCACCCAGGCTTGCAGGGCACCCACCACCTGCACCAGGTAGCAGATATGTTCGTAATCGACGGGGCGTTCAAGAAGGTGTGATTGAGGAGGGCGGATCGGGAGATTGAACGAACAATACAAAAGCCGGACCTACACCCAGCAATGGATTACAATTTATGCCTGAAAAAACGGACTCAATACTTCAGCCACTTTTGCTCAAATAGCTCACCATCGGCTTGTATGCGAATAAAGTAGATACCCGCGGCATGTTCAGTAAGATCGACAGGGATAATTTTCCCTTCGAAGGAGCGATTCACGACCAACTTCCCATTCAGGTCGAAGACCTCCATACTGCCGTGGGTCACTGCTGAGGAAAACTCCATGGTAAATGCACCCTCACCTGGATTGGGATAGAGCTGCAAGGTAAGCGCAGCGGCAGGCGCGGGCAGGCGGTTGCCGGGCGTGCCACTTTGCGACACAGGCGGGTTGGTTACACAGGCTTCCATGCGCCGGATGCGGTTGCCCGCTGCATCGTAGGTGAAGGTGGTCTTCCACGTGCAGTTTTGCCCGAATTGGGCGGAGGCGAGGGTGGGAAGGAGGAGAAGGATGAAAGAGAGACGCATCGGAATTATTTTTTAGTGAAATTTTGGTGCTCAATTAAGTCATTGAGCGAAAATGACTTTTATTAATAAATAGGTTAATTTAAAGATTACCACATAATCCAGAGAAGCCCTTCGTTCGAAGTTAAAATATACAAAAAAAGAAAGATAAAGACCATAATTGACAGGATTTCCCATTTTCTATCCTTGTAAAGTGTCATGAGTATCCGCGAAAGAATAAACCAAAAGCCCACAAAAGCCACCATTCCGATCCCAATGCCCCAAATGACACCCGTTTTAAAGTATCGCCAAAATACATGGGCAGAGCTTGGTAAGTTACCGAACTCCAACGGTTGTCCGAAAGTCAGATAAAACGAAATTCTGTACACAATAAATAACAGGACAGATACTGCAACCAAAAGACCAGTAATGCGGAGGAAATTTAGATTTGTCATGGAAATAAGTGTTTGGCTATCTTAACGGAAAATAGTTTTGGCTAATTCAAAGAGCTTATCCCATTGATTATCGTAAGCTCCTTGGGCGATAAAGTAGTTTGCATCATGCCAACCATAACCTTTTATTGAACCGATTATGACCGGCCCGTTAGCAGAACTTACATCCCCACCAGGCCATACAGTAACACGAGTTCCATCTGTAATTTTAAAAACTTGGTCGGCGTGTTTCATTGTGGCAACACCATCAACACCAACCTTAATTCCTTTTCCAGGATCGATGCAATTATTTGAACCATATCTACCGTCTTCCGGTTTAAGAGCTTGTTCGGAATTTTAAAAGTTGGGAGGAGGTCATTAAGTAACCTATATTGAAGAAACTCAGCTCCTCCATCTCCATTGTAATCACCGGGCAGTAGGTACCAGCCAAATACCTGATTGTAGTCCATGCTAAGACTAGGATAGTGCTGGAGATATTGAAAGTCAGACCCATTGGAGAAATAGGTTCTAAATACTACACTTGATTTTGTAATATTTACTGAACCAGAATTCTGTCCGTTAGCATGTAAGACATCAGTTTTTCCGTCCCCATTCAGATCCATAACCCAAATGCCATCGCCCTGCGTATTAAAATTAGGTTGAACATCCAGAAATGTGAAGGGAGTTGTTTCGAAGGATACTCCATTCGAAATCCATTTGGTCCAGGTTGGAGTATTTGATGATTTGTCCGATCCAACTAAGAGGTCAGTTTTACCATCTCCGTTAAAATCGCCCGTGTAAATATATAATACCTCGGCAAATTTAGACCACAGTTTAAGTTGAAAATTGAAAACCTTAAATTGTAGTCCCATGAAAAAGCAACGCAGAAAATTCACAGCAGCGTTCAAGGCTCAGGTAGCGATAGAAGCGCTGAAAGAACGTCA
>JBGSTW010000016.1:0-39083 GCA_041753595.1 Bacteroidia bacterium
CGAAACTTGAGTCCTCGAAGAGGACCCACGTACGTAGGAGAGCATTCCACTTATAGATAGGACTGCGACACTCAGCAGCAGCGGCGACGGATACTTTGGCGGTAGGAGAGCATTCCACTTATAGATAGGACTGCGACCGAAACTTGAGTCCTCGAAGAGGACCCACGTACGTAGGAGAGCATTCCACTTATAGATAGGACTGCGACACTCAGCAGCAGCGGCGACGGATACTTTGGCGGTAGGAGAGCATTCCACTTATAGATAGGACTGCGACTATCGTCTGCCAGATCGTATCGGTTGGCTGACACGTAGGAGAGCATTCCACTTATAGATAGGACTGCGACGTCATAGCCTTCGCCTGAGACCTCAGTCTGAACAGGTAGGAGAGCATTCCACTTATAGATAGGACTGCGACTTCATACTGGGTGTACAGACCACTAACCCGGAGCCTGAGCCGTTCTTGCTACCCTTCTGGTTTCAGGCCGGGGAAACGTTCTACTGGCATAACCAGAAATGGATTACGATCATTAAGCAGCCGTAACAATGCCTAAACCAATCAAGATCATTGAACACCGCTACACCTACTTCGGTAGGCCGTTCCAGTTCATCTGGGACTGGCTGAAAAGCCTGGCTATCCTCCTCTTTGCTATCTTCGGAATCATTGGATTCTTCGGAAGCATCTTTGTCGAACTTTACAAATTTTTCTTCAAATGAACTACCACTTTATCACCGAGTTAGAACTGTCCGAGCTACTTGCTGCACAAGAAGCCGCTAAAGCCTTCAGTAGGAGAGCATTCCACTTATAGATAGGACTGCGACTCATAGGACGAGACAAACGCCCTCAAGAATTCTTGTAGGAGAGCATTCCACTTATAGATAGGACTGCGACCCCACCCAGCAGGGCAATCCCATAAATCTTCTCAAGTAGGAGAGCATTCCACTTATAGATAGGACTGCGACCGGCAGCACAACCGGCCGCCAAGGAGATGAGGAGGTAGGAGAGCATTCCACTTATAGATAGGACTGCGACGTGCGAGGTACAGGGCATCGGGATAGGACAGATAGTAGGAGAGCATTCCACTTATAGATAGGACTGCGACTACTTAAGCCTTGCTCTACCGCGAAGCCATGCTTGTAGGAGAGCATTCCACTTATAGATAGGACTGCGACCCCCATTCACCCTGCGCCGCAGCAGGGCCGGTTGTAGGAGAGCATTCCACTTATAGATAGGACTGCGACCAACCGACATACAGATGCTCCGTGAGGGCTTCGAGTAGGAGCGCAATCCACACTTAGATAGGACAGCTACCTTGTTAATACACTTGACTACAACTTGACTTATGGACCTCATAGATCTGATTGAAAAACAAGCGCCGGAGAACCCTGATGCCATTCAGCAATACCTGGAGCTGCACCCAGAAGATTATCAGGACATAATGGGAGCGGTGTATAGCCTGGGCTATGTTGTGGTTATTCCGTATTGCAGCCGGGCCATCAATGAAAACAAACGCATTGAAGTGACCTACGGCTCTCAGGAGATAGATCCTGTTCCCAAACTGAAAGTAAAATAAACCAAGGGTAGAGGGTAAGACCAATGAAGTAAAGTAGGAGCGCTCTCCACTTATAGATTGGACTGCGACAGAATAGAACTGGACGAACCGCACCGAGTACCCGTTGCAGGAGCGAAATCCAATGATAGATTGGACAGCGATTTTAATAAACTTGGGCGACTGAAGCTCGCCCGTACTTCGTTTTCAGCAAAAAAGCAGCCCGAAAGCTGCTTTCTACACAAATACAACAAACAAAAGAACTCAGCTCCTGCCCGGAATGGGGATCAGGTACCTGCCGTCGGGTCCGGGCAAAACGGGAGGGTCGGCGTCGAAGGCGTAGTGCTTCGGCGAAAGGTCGAGGTCGGAGGCCAGCATTTCTTCCCAGGTCACTTCTTTTCCGGTGTAGGCAGCGATGCGGCCCATGATGGCGGTCAGGGTGCTGTAGGCACTAAATTCGGCGTCGTTGTTGGGTTTGCCGCTGCGGATGGCAGCAAAGAGCAGGTCGTGCTCGAGTTGTTGCGGGTCGCGGTCGTCGCGGTCCTTGTAGCCGTAGAGGTTATTGCCTTTGAAGTCGGTGACGGTGAGTTTTTTGAGGTCCACATCGAGGCGGCCTTTTGTTCCCACAAAGTATTCGCCGAGGCGGTACCAGCAGCCATTGGCCTGGCGGCTCTGGCTGGAAAGCAGCACGCCGTTGGGGTACTCGTACTCCACAAAGTTGTGATCAAACAATTGGCCGAAAGACCCTTCGTACGGGGCGGAACGTCCGCCCATGCCGCGTGCCTTGGCGGGGTAGGCATCCATCACCCAGTTTACCACGTCGAGGTTGTGGATGTGGGTATCCTCAATCTGGTCGCCACTGAGCCACGGAAAATGGTACCAGGCCCGCATTTGGTATTCCATTTCTGTTTGTCCGGGCAAGCGTTGGGGTTCGCGGATAAACCCGATGTTCCAGTACGCGTAGGCGGCCACGATGTCGCCGATCATCCCTTCGCGGATGCGGGGAAGCGTTTCCTGGGCATACATCACCGAGTACCGGCGCTGGATACCCGCTACCACGCTCAGGTTTTTCAGCTTGGCGAGCTTGATGGCTGCCAGCACCCTGCGGACGCCCACGGGGTCAACGGCTACAGGTTTTTCCATAAACACGTGCTTACCGGCCTTCACTGCGGCTTCGAGGTGAATGGGGCGGAAACCCGGTGGGGTAGCGAGCAGCACCACATCGCACAGTTCGATGACCGATTTGTACCCGTCAAAACCCACAAACTGGCGTTCTTTGGGAACATCGAACTGGTTCGGATCCTGGAGTTCGGCCCGGATGTTTTTGATGCTTTCGTCGAGGCGGTCGGCAAAGGCATCGGCCATGGCCACGAGCTTCACGTCTTTGCCCGTAGCGAGGGCTTGCAGGGCAGCGCTGGAGCCCCGGCCTCCGCAACCTACGAGGCCTATCCGGATGGTGTCGGAGGCGTGTGCATATGCACCCAGCGGAAGGAGACTGGCAGCGGCCAGGCCGCCCAGGGTTACAGCCGCCGACTGCTTGATAAAGATCCGGCGGGTGAGGGGATTCGGGTTTTCATTCATAACAAAAAGTTGATTATCGGATATATTCACCTAAGGAAGTTCACTCTTTGAAAGCGGTGGGTCAATGACCCTGATCATTCGGAAGGATGAATAAATTTTAGCTAACATGCTGTGCACCTGTCGGTTGGGGCGACTAAAGCTCGCCCCTACTACGCCGTATCGGTACAAAATCTTATTTTGCTTCATGTCTGAAGCCCTGCAACCTACCGCCCCCAAAACCTGCCTCAACTGTGGCAAGATGCTGAAGGACAAACATAAATTTTGTCCGGGCTGCGGGCAGTCAGCGAAGGTGACCCGCGTGCAGATGCGCGACATACAGAAACAAACGCTGAAAAAGCTCATCCACGCCGATTCGGAAGTGCTGAACCTGCTGCGGGGGATGGCTACTGCCCCGGGATTAGCGGTGCGTGAGTACCTCGATGGCAAACGCAAAAAGTATTATCCGCCGGTGAGGTTTCTGTTTTTGATGACGGGTATCTCGGTTTTTCTGAACGAATACTTTCACCTGCTGGAGCGGATGCCCGGGGGCAACGGTAATCCCGCTACCGAGGTGGCTACGCGGTTTTTTAACCTCATTTTACTGGCAGTGGTGCCCATCTCCGCCGTATTTTCCTGGCTTTTGTTTCGATCAAAAGGCTATAACTACGCCGAGCACCTCGTGCTCCACTCGTTTTTAACGGGCTTCCGGGTATTTTTCTTTGTGCTGGTATTTACGCCCCTGGCCTTGTTTCTGCCGGGCTACTACTACACGGCTTTGACGGTCTACGTGTTGGTATGGCTCATTTATTTTTCGTGGGCGATGGTGCAATTTTTTGGAAAACCGTGGGGCCTCACGTTGTTAAAAACGATCCTCACCTTTTTGCTGAGTCAGATCGTCATTACCTTCTTTGTGTCTTTAGCGGTATTGATCATCAAAATGCAGGGCAACTGAGGCTTTGGATAGATGGAGCAAAAGAATATTTTCCATTTTATTCATTTAGTCTATTAAAAATATATAGTATGTATATTTACTTGCATTTATATCTAAACCACGGACGTAACCCCCCTTTCGAATAAATAAGGGACAACTTATACTTGGCAGGTTGGAGCCCAAATTTTCACCACGTTTTATTCCCCTGATGGATGGGAATCAGGCAAATTGCAGTAAAAAAACATTCAACAAGAAATAGATTTATGAAACGTATTATCTTGATTATCTGCTGTTTACTATGCGCTCAAGCCCTCAGCGCACAAACCGCGTTGCGGCAGGTAACGGAAGAGGAGCAAACCTGGACAGCCTGGTTTGTACATGGAAAACTAAGCCCCCGCTGGGGATTCTGGGCAGACGTCCATGCCCGCCGCACGGGTAATTTTCTGGATAACTGGTCTCAATTCATTGTGCGCCCCGGGATAACCTACAACCTCCACCCCCAGGTAAGAACCATCCTGGGCTACGCATACATCCATCATTCGCCTACTGAGGGCCACCTCTATGTGGCCATGCCCGAACACCGCACCTGGCAACAGATCCAGTGGTTTGGCAATTCTCCGCACCTCCGTACCATGCAGTGGATTCGCCTGGAGCAGCGCTACCGCCACAATATCCAGGACGATTACACCCTGGCCCCGGGCTACCGCTTTAACCAACGCCTGCGTTACAATTTTGCTTTGTCCGTTCCTTTCACCAAGCACAAATTTGAACCAGGAGGCCTGTTTGGGGTGCTAAATGATGAGATCCACGTAAATCCAGACCAAAGGAGCGCCAACTTCTTTGACCAGAACCGGATTTTTCTCGGGCTGGGCATTCAGGTTGCCAAGCACGCCCAACTACAAATAGGGTACATGAATGTGTACCAACAACGCGGCGCCACCAACAACTATACCAGCAACCACATTGTGCGCGTGTTTCTGTTTCAGACCCTTGACTTTCAAAAATCTCACTGAGGAAGCGCATTTTTTCCACTAAATGGCCACTTCTCACTACTAAAAAACGCATGTTAACGGATCCTATCCCGATGGTGCCGGGTGCAACTGTCTGAGTTTACCAATCCGCTATGACGATGGTGGTATGTAGGCAAATGCCTTTTTTCCGCCGCAAAAAGAGGTTGACGATATGTATTTAATCCAACCCGGATTAATTATGGGCGCGGTCATTTTCTGCTCAGCCTGCGCACCTTTTTTAGGTTTTTTTTGGAAAACAAACGGGCAAAGTAGCAGGTGTGGGTATGGGTAAAAATGAAAATACCTTTCGTTCAACCGAAGGGTTTTTTCTAAATTATGGAAAACCAATTCCATGAACCCTTCCTCTCTTTCCCGACGCAACGCCCTGCGTACCCTGGCCCTGGGTGCGGGTGCCCTTGCTTTTTCGCAGGCTGGTTTTATTTTTCCCCGAAAAAAAGAAAAACTGGGAATTGCCCTGGTGGGACTGGGCTACTACAGCACCGACCTGCTGGCCCCCGCCCTCCAACAAACCAGCCATTGCTACCTGGCAGGCATCGTGACAGGTACCCCTGCCAAGGCCGAAAAGTGGAAGCAACAATACCAGATTCCGGATAAAAATATTTACGACTACGGTTCTTTTGACCGCATTGCCGAAAACCCCGATATCGACGTGGTGTACATTGTGCTGCCGCCGTTTATGCACGCCGAGTATGTGATCCGGGCGGCAAAAGCAGGCAAACACGTGTGGTGCGAAAAGCCCATGGCCATGACCGCAGCCGAATGCGCATCCATGATTAAAGCCTGCAAAGACAATGGAGTGACCCTTTCTATCGGCTACCGCATGCACCACGAGCCCAATACCCGCACCCTGATGGGGCTGCATAAGAATCCCGATTTTGGCAAAACGCGCCTCGTATCGGTGGCGGCAGGGTATTTTGACGGGAGAAAAGACCATTGGAAACAGACCAAGGCCGAGGGCGGCGGCGCCATGTACGACATGGGCGTGTATTCCTTGCAGGCAGCCCGCTACGCCGTGGGGGAAGAACCTATCGCCGTGGTGGCCCAGCAGTTCACCAACCGTCCGGAGATATACCACGACCTGGACGAAACCAGCTTGTTTCAACTTGAGTTTCCCGGCGGAGCCGTGGCCCAGTGTGCCACGAGTTTCGGCATGAACATGAACCACCTGCACGTGACCTACGAAAAGGGGTGGGCGCAACTGGAGCCGTTTTCCAGCTATACCAATGTACACGGAACCGGCAGCGGTGGGCTCGTTATGCCCGCCGACCCCTACAACCAACAGGCCCGGCAAATGGACGACGACGCCCTGGCCATCAAAAATGGCACCCCGCTGCTCGTTACCGGCGAAGAGGGCTTGAAAGACATCAGGGTGGTAGAGGCGATTTACCTTTCCGCAAAGGAAGGGCGGCGGGTGTTGATTTAAGGAAAAATGAAAGGATTGGCGCTGTGCCCGGACCATTGGGTACAGGTGGAGGTGAAGCACTACTGCTAGCGCACCAGCGTAACCGCCCCCGAATACGTAAACAACTGCCCGTCGAGGAAGCGGACCTTGGTCACATGATAAAGACCGCATCGGTCGCAATGTTTACCTTGTCGCTCCGCACTTCTATGCCCCAAATTACGTGTCGGGTAAAAAATGATCCCATCGCCGCAGAGGGTGCTTCAATTCACGAGGTCTTCTGGTAAGCTGTAAGCGGGCTGATTACAGGAAATAATCCAGGCTCTGTCGCTTTTTTTCATGGAATTGAGGTAAAAGCAGCGAAAAGCAATCCTTCATTTGCCCGGAGTTTATAAATTAGGCTTACCCTGGCATCATTCCACTTATTTTTTGTTATGAAAAAAACTGTTTGGCTCCTGCTGCTTTTGCCCCTCTTCCTGGAAGGGTGTTTCCACTTCATCAACAAACGTTCGTTTCCCGACGCCAATTCTTCTCAGGAAACCCTCACGAATGACGTCAAGCAACTCTACGCAGATAGGCCCTTGGTCAAAATTCATACCCCCACGCAGAACTTTGACCTGAAAAACAGCAAGATTGAGTCGGATGTACTTTCCGGCACCCTGCAGGTTGCTGAGCTCGATTATACCCCGCCTGCCGATAAAAAAGTCGTTCCCCGTCGTTCGATTCCCCGCGATCTCCGACCTTCATTCACCCTTTACCTGCACGTGTACACCGCTGTGCCACTTCCTGTCGGACAAGTGGAGCTGCCTTTGGAAAATGTGGATTCTGTGGTGTTTTACCGCAATATGAAGGGACTTAACACCACCCTCAACGTGGTTACCCCAATCGTAACTACAGCCGCATCGCTGGGCATTTTCCTGGCTATTGCCTGCAATTGTCCCAAGGTACACGCTATCGCGGGTAACGATACCACGCCCGAAGGCAGCGTACTGAGCGGGGCCACTATGCCTACCCTCGAGCGGGAAGCCTGGCTTATGCTTCAGGCAAAGGAGCAGCCCGGCGAGGAGCTCAGCATCATGATCCGCAACGAACTGCCTGAGCACCATTATTTCGATGAACTCAGCCTTTGGAAAGGACGGCTCCTGCCCGGCTACGCAGCTACCTACCTCACCGACGGCTCCCTGATGAGCTACCAGGGCCTCGTTTCCGCCCAAAAAGCCCATGCGGGCGACATCAAAGACCTGCTTCCGGCCTTATCCCTTCCCGATGAGCGCTTTTTCAATTTCTCCGACCAACCGGCCCCCGAGGCGCTCAATGCCCTTTACCTCACTTTCGACAAAAACACCCTCGGCGATGCCCCCCACCTCTACCTCCGCGCCCGCCAGTCAGAATGGCTGATGCACATGGCTGAATTTACTTTTCAGCAGTTCGGCAACGAGCTCGACGATTGGTTTAAGCGAATGGAAAAAATACCGCCGGCTATGTACGAGCACAACCTCGCCGACCGGGGCATATCCATGCGCGCCAGCATCCTCACCGACAAAGGATGGAAGGAAATTGGCGTTTTTCGCAACGCTATGCAGGCCCGCTTTTTCTCGTGGGTACTGCCCCTGGACCTCAAAGGCGTAAGCGGCAACCAGGTGCAGATCCGGCTGGAATCGGCACACCGTTTCTGGGAAATTGACCAGGCGGCCGTCGCCCTTTCGGTAAAGCCCCTCCTTTCGCTGGAAAAAGCCACCCTCTCAGGGGCTGAAAATCAGGACGGAAGCGATGTCAGCGCAGCCATCAGCCAGGTGGACGGCCGGTACCACGAGCAACCCGTAACGGGCGATTTTGTGCAAATACACACCGCCGACCGCCGCACGTACCCCGACGAATTCTGGGTGCTCCGCGCCACGGGCTATTACCGTCCGGTGCATACCTACACCCACGGCCCCAACCGCGAAGTGCTTCACGCCCTGAAAAAAGGCGGGAAATCGTCCACACAGGCATTGTCGCTGCTGCTTTCGCAAAAACTCCAAATGGTTCAGAACTGATGCGTGTACCTACCGATAAAACGCGGCCCGTGCGCGGGCTGGAATTCCGTTGGGTACAGTTTCGCATGGCGGCACACCTGCTTCGGCTCGGCCGGAGGTGGTACGGATCCTGGCCTGCCGCCTGGAAATCTGTGCAAGCACTGCTCGCCCATGGGAAAAAGGTAGCCCTGGGCCGCCCGCTCGCCAAAGGCTTTGCCTCCACCGGCCGCTATGGCTGGGATGCATTCAACCCGCTCTGGCCCTCGCCGGGGTTCGACCGCTTTATGGAGCGCCACCTTGAGGAGGTGTACCCCTCGGCTCAGCCCAAGCCTTTTATGCGGCGCATGTTCGTGGCCCTTACCAAAAAATGTCCCCTCAATTGCGAGCATTGTAGCGAAGGCCCTTCCCTTAACCAGCGCGATATCCTCACCCGAAGCGACCTCGAACAGCGCATCGGCGACTGGGTGCAGCAGGGCATCAGCCACATCGTGTACTCCGGCGGCGAACCCCTTTCCCGATGGGACGACCTCATTTACCTCGCCGAAACCTTCCGCAACCGGTGCAGCCAGTGGGTATTCACCTCCGGCTGGGGCCTCACGCCCGAAAAAGCCGCCCGTATGCAAGCCGCAGGCATCGACGGGGTTGCCATCAGCCTCGACCATTTCGACGAAGGCGCGCATAACCGCTTCCGGCGCAATCCCAAGGCGTACGACTGGGCCCGAAAAGCGGTGGAGGCATGCAAAGGGGCTGGCCTCGTCACGACCATCAACCTGTGCCCGACGCACGATTTTTTGAAAGGCGAGCCGATGGATACCTATATGCGCCTGATGAAAGACTGGGGGGTGGATGTGGTGAATATCATTGAACCACGGGCAGCCGGGTACTACGAAGGACAATCCGAAGTAGAGCTCTCGCCGGACGAAAAAACGGCCCTCCAGGTCGTTGCCGACAGGTTCAACCTCGATCCTGCGTACCGCAACTATCCGCTGCTGACCTACCATGGCGCTGCCCGGCAATTGCTGCGGTGTGGCGGGGGTGTTTCGTACCTGTTTCTCGACTACGACGGCACCGTGTATCCCTGCCCCTTCTGCCGGAAACCCCTCGAAGCGTTTACAGGCAATGCGGAATCCGCTTGTCAGGCTGCACGCAACCTCGAGCTCGTTGCTGCCGAAGCACTAACCTGACCCGCCATGCGCATTGCATCTGCCGATGAACTGGATCGCGCCGCGCGTATCCTGGAAAAGGCCTTTGCCCAGGTACCAGCCGTAGCAGGGCTCATTCCCCGTCGGCTTCGGGCAAAAGGCGGGCTCCTTGAGCTGTGCCGATACTGCGTCGAATTTGTATTCCAGGGCGGAGGAACGGTCTATTTCTCTGACGATGAAAACGGCGTATGCCTGGTGCAGGACACCCGTACGTTTCGGCTGGACGGGCGCGCTTCTGTACGCATACACCTGCGGATAGCACACAGGGGCCTGGGCTGGGGGGGTGCCATGAAAGCCCTTGCCCGCAAGATCGCGCTTGCCCGCCTGCGCACCCGCGAACCTCAGCTGTATGTGTGGATGATCGGGCTGGAGGACCTCACCCTCGGCCGGCAAACGATTTTTGAGTTTCGGAAAAGCCTTTTCGGATTGTCCGATCGCCTGGGGCTGCCCATCGTGGCAGAAAATGCAGAAGCAGGTAACCGCCTCGTATTTACGCGGTTTGGCTTTGAATGCTACCGCGAAACCAAGTGGCTTGGGCAGCCCGTGTGGTTTATCCGCCGCGACCCGCAAGCCTAGGCTTCGGGTGTGCTCCGCTCGTGTGACCGCTCGGCAAACCGGGCGGTTACGCGTTCATTTCCTTCGTAATTGGTGCCCATGAGGCGGTCCCAGATATTGAGGTAAATGGTAAAATTGCGGCCCGCGTACTGGTGGTGCAGGTTGTGGTGAATGGCAGTATTGAACACCTTCCAGATGCCCTTTTTCTCGGCCCGCAGTTCGTAGCCGCTGTGGCCATACACCGACATAAACAGCAGAAACACCGAAAAACCGATCAGCCACCCAGCCGTCGTGGGCAGGAGTAGCGCCAGCATCGGCACGATACCGATCTGAATGACGGCTTCCATCGGATGAAAAGCGAAAGCCGTAAAAGGCGTGGGATTGTGGTAGTGGTGATGGGCTTTGTGAATCCATCGGAAAAAAAACCGGGTATGGAGCAGCCGATGGGTCCAGTAAAACCAGGCATCGTGGATCAGAAACATGGCCGTGACGATGAGCAGGCCAAAACCCGGAAACGGAATTTCCGATTGCGCAATCCATCGGAGGTTACCCGTACCCACCAGCCAATCTATCATCTATCCGGCCAGGGCAAAGATGGCAACCGAAACCAGACTTTCACCTATTTCCCGCCGCTGCAAGGCTGCAGCAGGTGGGGCGGGCTGTATTTTCATCCGATGGAGGCGGTGGCTTTTATTCAGGTAAAAAACTACATGAAAAAACACCTGCGAGAGCAAGGCCGTTACAGGCAAAAACCAGCTCCAGAAGTACATAGGCTCAGATTTCGAGGGAGTGAAAAACGGCTGGTCCTTGCTTTTTCAGCAGGCGCCAATGCGAAATCATGGCCTGGCTCAGCCGCGGTTCGTGGTTATAGGGCAAGCCAAACTCGGCGGCCGTTTCCTTCAGGATACGGGTGAGCGCCGGGTAGTGAATGTGGCAGATACGGGGAAAGAGGTGGTGAATGACATGGTGATTGAACCCGCCGAAAAGGGCGTTGATCACGGGGTTGCGGGTAGCAAAGTCGGAGGTGGTCACCAGTTGGTGCACCGCCCAGCTATCGGGCATAAGCCCTTTTCCGTCGGGTGTGGGAAAAACGGCGTCTTCGCCTACATGGGCGGAAATGAGGGCGATGGCCACCACCAGGCTGGCACAGATATTCATGACCAGAAATCCCGCCAGTATCTTGCCCCAGCCAACGGGCAGCACCGAGGCCGGAATGATGACGGTATAGGCGGCGAAAAATGCCTTGTAGGCGATCAGGGCCAGTACCTGACGGGTGGGTATTTTTTTCCCTTTGAATGCCCCGGCTTCATTCACCAGAAAATCGCGGAAATCGCGGCGCAGAATCCAGTGGCTGGTGTACAGCAGGTAGAGCAGCGGCATGTACAGGTGCTGGTAGCGGTGCATGGGCAAAACCCGGTCGTTGGGAAAAATGCGTACAAAGGGCACCTGCTGGATGTCGGAGTCCTGCCCGATGACGTTTGGGTAGGGGTGATGGGCAAACACGTGGCGGTTGCGCCACATAAAGGAATTGGCGCCCATGAAGTCGAATACCTGCATAAAAAGGGCATTTACCCATCTTTTTCTGGAAATAGCCCCATGTGCCGCGTCGTGCCCGAGGTTGAGGCCGATGAGGATCGCCATGGCACCCATGAGGGCATAGCCTGCGAAGAAGGGCGCAGATTTGCCACCCGACCCGAGGAGCAAGCCATAGGCCAACAGGTAAATGGCCGTGTACAGCAGCCCTTTGAGGTAAAACCGGTAGTCGGCAAAGGGACTTTGCCCCGTTTCCTGAAAATAACTTTGTACCCGTTTCCTCAGCGTACGGTAGAATGGATCATCGCCATGGGCATAGTTAACCTGCATAGTTGTTATATCTATCACCGAATATAGACAAGCATTGGAACAAATCAGGGGGCATTCCTTTTCAGTAAAAAAGGAATTAATATCCAAATGAAAGTGGTTTGAGGAAAAGAGAAGGGCTATAAGGGCGTATTCTCCCCTCTCTTTTATTCAACAAAAAACTCGGCCCATCCAAAAGCACTACTGCTAACGCACCAGTGTAACCGCACCCGAATACGTAAACAACTGCCCGTCGAGGAAGCGGACCTTGGTCTGGTACATAAACACGCCGGAGGGGGCATCGCTCCCCTGATAGGTGCCGTTCCAGCCTTGGGAGAGGTCGTTGGGGTCGAAATTTGCATTCTCAAAAACGAGCGCACCCCAGCGGTTGAATACCCGCAGCTCCTCCACTTCTTTCACGTTGGGCATCGAAGCCACCGGCGAAAATACCTCGTTCAGGCCATCGCCGTTGGGGGTAAAGGCATTGGGAATGTAGAGGTAGCGCACCTTATTCACATGAATAAATGCCGAATCGGTGGCGATACAGCCTTTGTCGCTGCGTGCCTGTAGTCCCAAAAACTGGGTAAGGGTGGGAAAAATAGTGACCTCGCCGCAGTTGGTGCTGCAATTGACCATGTCTGCGGGCATCCAGGAATAAAGATCCACGGGAAAATTGGCGGAGGTGCTCAACTGCAGTGGATCGCCGAGATCAACGGGGAGCACCGGGGCAATATTGACCACAAAGGGCGGCGGGTTCACGAGGGTAATGGCTGTATCGAACCGGCAACCATACCGGTCAACCACGGCACAGGAGTAGGTACCCGGAGGCAGGTTAGCGGAGACACCCCCGTTGAAATTTTGCCTGTTATTGAAAAAATAAGCCAGGGGCAGGGTACCGCGTTGCACGTTGCTGATGGCGATACTGCCATCCACGAGGTAGTCACAGCTGGGGTCCTTGGGGGTAACGGTGGCGGTAATGCCGGGATCGGGTAGGAAAACAAGTTCGAGCGTAACGATGCTGTCGCAGCCGCGGGAGGAGATCAGGGTATCCACATACGTGCCGTTGGTGGTATAGACGCGGTTCCCTTGCAGATAGCCGAGGCCCTGGCAGAAGGTATCCTGAGCGGTAAAAAATTTAGGCAAGATCTCCACCACCTTGGGGGTAGAGGCTACGCGGCATTTGGAGTTGAGGAGGTTAAAAGGAGAGTTTGCTGCAAGAAAGCGGTAATAATACTGCCCCTGCGAACGGAGGGTATGGAAAAACACGGTGTCGGTCTCCCCGGGAATATCGGACCAGGTGACGCCCATGTCGGAGCTGCGCTGCCATTGCACATAGGGCGTGGGGTATTGGTTGCCGATCACGGTAGCGGCCAGCCGGATGGGGGCTCCTTCCTGACAGCCGTAAGCCGTTTGGCTGGGGAGAATGTAGGCCTGGGGGCCACAGGGGCGAAAGGTGATGTTGTCGATGGCGAGGTCGTTGCCATTGCCACCGGGGGCATTATTCCTAAGCGAAAGAGTCACCGAACCCTGCCCGGGCTTTGTGGAAAAGGTGAACCCGTAGGTATTCCACCGCCCATTTTCGGGCACATTGCCGGTATTGTATACCTGCACGCTGTCGATGAGAAATGACACGTTGGGCAGGATCAGGTTCGTTCCCGGAGGAATCATATTAAAGATATCGGCCGTAAACTCGTAGGTGGTGCCATCGCAGAGCCCGTCCACGGTTTGTCTGTAAAAGAGGCCAGGGGTAAAGCTGGCGTTTACGACCATCATGTATCCGTTGGGATCAGGACTGTTGTTTTTGATTCGGAGCCAGTTGTAGGCATTTGCCCATTGGGCTACGTCGTTGGTGATGGTGTACCGGCCATCCGAAACCGGGGTGGTGGTGGAATAGGTGTAGCCCGGGGCGATAAGGGGATCAACGGGCAGGATATAGGGCACCCCTACGCCAAAGTCTCCGTCGGTAAAAATATTCTCACCCAGGCTTCCTGAGCAGGTTTGTGCGCCCAGGTGCAGGCAAAAAACCAGCAGTACGCCTGCAACCCCAAGATGTCTCGTCACCGTCTTTGTATTATTAAATGTCAACACTTTCAGATATATAGCTTCCCAAATTACGCCATTTTGCCCATGCAGCCAATCCGTCTGTGTCTTTGATGCAAAAGGAAAATTTACATAGTTTAATGCTATATCCTTGTTATTCAGCACATTCTGTATTTTTTACTGCTCGTGGTTATGAAAAAGTTAGCGCCCATTTTGCCCTTTTTACTCCTGTGTGCCGCCTGGAACAGCCACGCACAATCACCTGGAGCCACCGCGAAGCACCCCCTGAGCGAGGAGGTGCAAACGGTTTTTAACCAGTTGCGGGCACAGGACAGCCTCCTCTTTCAACTCGGCTACAACCAATCTGATACGGCACAGCTGCGGTTGGTGATCCACGACGATTTTGAATTTTACCACGACCAATCGGGCCTGCTCGAATCAAAAGAGCTGTTTCTGAAAGGAATATCCGGACTGTGTCACATGAACTATAAGGCCACCCGCGTGCTCGATCTCCCCAGCCTGGAAGTGCATCTTTTGAAAAATAATGGCAATCTGTATGGGGCCATTCAAACCGGAAAACACGCCTTTTATGGCGAAGAACCCGGCAAGCCCAGGTACCTCACCAGCACCGCCACGTTTACCCACGTGTGGATATTAGAAAATGGGAGCTGGAAGCTGAAACGGGTGTTGAGCTACGACCATGTGGTGCCCGGAGAGGAGCGATAACCCTGAATAAGCGTCCGGCGGTAACTGTCCACATATCTAATTATTTAACTATGATGCCTGATAATCAGGGTGTTACTCTCCTGTAGTTGCACTCCTGAAATGAGCATCACAGGTTGTCCGGCCAATCCTCCCATTCAAACAAACTTCTAGGCAATTGGACACCTTTCCGGTGGGACTTAAGGACAATCCCGGTACTTTTGAAAGTAAAACTATCTTTTTAATCTGCAATAAACCCTTTGCAATTTTCTATCCCTCCTCTAAAAAATTCATTATGCGTACCATTGCAGACTTCTCAAAGCCGCGGAATAGCTTCTGGTTGTTGCTAATGCTATTCGTAATCAGCCGCGTATTCTATCATTTTGTGCTGGACATCGATTTTGTGTACCGGCTCGACTATTGGCAGATTCCCGACCTCAAGTGGCTCATGGCCGCTCCGTGGAAAACCCTGTATGACATGCACATGCAGCCGCCCTTGTTTTCGGCGCTGATCTATGTGGGAGAGCAATTTTTTGGTGAAAATGCCCCCTTATTTCAACACGGGCTATTTATGGCTATGGGGTTTTTGGTTTGCTGGGGCCTTTTCCACCTCATCAAAAGGATGTATTCGCTTCCACTGGCCCTTGGGATGAGCATCTTTTTTATGCTGGACCCCAATAACCTCCTGTACGAGAGCCTGTTTTTCTACACCTATCCCACGATGTTTTTCCTCTTTGGGCTAGGCTTTTTCCTGATCTACCCTAACCAAAACAAAGGAAAATACCTCTTACTGGCGGCCCTTTCGGCAGTATTGCTGCTCTATACCCGCAGTCTATTTCACCTCGTGTTTTTGGTCATTCCGCTCGGATATTTGCTGCTGAAATACCGCAGCTGGAAACCAGCCGCCTACCTGCTGATTCCACTGGTGCTTGTGGGGATGCTTTATGGAAAAAACAAGGCTGAATATGGCAAATTCGGGGCTTCTTCCTGGCTGGGCATGAGCCTTTCGCGGCTAATGGTCGATTTTGAAGACACCACCCGATTGGCGCAGATTGACGTACCTCAGTCCATAAAAACAAACCGCGCTTTTGAGCCTGTGGGCAAATATCACGACCTCCATTTTGAGAAGGCCCCCTTTTCCCACCCCTTCCTTACCGAAGAATTTACCTCCCAGGGAGTCTATAACCTCAACCACCAAAAGGTGCTGCTACTCGACGATGCCTACAAGAAGCTGTCGATTGCGTACTTCAAGATGAACCCTCTGTATTACTGCAAGCAAGTCACTTTGTCGAACCTGACTTATCTCCAAAGCCCGTCGCAGTACTTCTTTTACAAATTCGAACAAGCCGGAGCCATCATTTTCAAGCACAATCCGAAAAGATGGGAAGTATTTGTGTTCCTGGCTGATATTCTCAGTTTTATTTTCACCCTAACCCTGCTGGGCTGGATGGCCTACCGTTTGTTTGAGATGATGAGAAAAGGCACCCTCCGGCAGGAGCTGCCCATACTGTTGGTGATCATGTTCATCGGCTACGTAATCGTGGTCGGAAACCTGCTGGAGATCGGAGAAAATATGAGGTTTAAATACCTGACATACCCCTGGTACTATGTAATGATGGCCGACTTGCTCTTCCATTGGTTTAAGCGGGGCAATGTTTCCTTGAATGCGGTAAAGAAACCTGCGGTAAATACAACAACTCCTGTGCGGCCGATGATAGATTCGGGGGATGAACCTGAGGTAATCCAGCCTATCTTGCAGCGTCTTAATTTCTCGAAATGGAAATGACCTCAAGCCCCGTATTGAGAAAAATAAGTAGCATCATCCTTCTTATCAGGGTCCATCAGTGGATAAAGAATGGCTTTATTTTTCTACCGGCCTTCTTTGCCGCCCGCTTTTTAGACCCCGCTGTATTTGTCCATACCCTGTTGAGCTTTCTGGCCTTTTGCCTGATGGCCAGCAGTATCTATGTGCTCAACGACTACGTGGACATTGAAAAGGACCGCTTGCATCCGCAAAAGTGCAACCGCCCCCTGGCCAGTGGAGCCGTTACCAAAACCGAAGCACTGGTCGTTATGTCCGTCATTTTGCTGGGTGCGATAATCATTGCCCTGAGCCTCAACCAGCGGGTACTCCTGTTTCTGGCTGCTTATTACGGCATGAACCTCATGTACTCCTTCAAGCTGAAGCACTATGCCATTATCGACATCACGATCATTGCGCTGGGCTTTTTGCTTAGGGTAGCCGTTGGGGGTGCCGCCGCGGGGGTGCCGATATCCAAATGGCTGGTGTTGCTTACCTTTCTGCTGGCCATGATCCTGGCACTGGCCAAACGCCGGGGTGAGTATAAATTGTTTATGAACGGCGGACAAACGCGCAAGGCACTCGAAGGCTACAACCTGCCTTTTATCGATACCAGCATGGTATTTATGGCAGCTATCACGGTGGTTTCCTACATCATGTACACCGTTTCGCCCGAGGTGGTGGGCCGTATCGGCAGCGATAATGTATATCTATCCACTATCTTTGTGGTGATGGGGGTCATCCGGTATCTGCAACAAACCATCGTTTTTGACAGGACCGAATCCCCGACTTCTGTACTCTACAAAGATCGATTCATTCAGCTATTGCTCGTGCTGTGGATTGGTTTCTTCGCTTTTCTCCTTTATGCGTGACCTTAGCAAGTATATCGGCTTCGCCGTTTTAACCACCGCCCTGAACCTCGGCCTTCAATACCTCACCTTTCAGATTTACCAGGGCCCGTTTTCGCTTTACCTCGCCATGTTTATCGGCACCGGAGCAGGATTGGTGACCAAGTATGTGCTCGACAAGTTCTTTGTGTTCAACCAGCCCACCGGGTCGGTATCAGAAGAGTCGGGAGCTTTTCTCAAATATGCCGGACTCGGTGCCTTAACTACCCTGCTCGCCTGGGGCGTGGAATGGGGATTCGACCATTACTGGACCGACCCTTCAGCCAAGTACATCGGCGGACTGGTGGGATTGGGCCTTGGCTATGTCACCAAGTTTTTTCTTGATAAAAAATTCGTATTCCAGACCATCAATACAGCTACTCATGGACAAGACCTCGATCCGTAACTGGGGCAACTACCCGCTCGTCGAATCGGAAGTATTCTCCACCCCTTTTCAATCTGAAATAGCCTCGCTGGTTCAAAACAGCGATACCCTTCTGGCCCGGGGCAATGGCCGCTGCTATGGCGATGCCGCCCTCAACTCCCGGATTTACGACACGCATAAACTCAATAAATTTCTCGGGTTTGACCCCGAAACCGGCATCCTGACCTGCGAAGCGGGTGTTCTGCTTTCCGATATCCTGGAGCTGGCAGTGCCTCAGGGCTATTTTCTACCCGTCACGCCCGGCACCAAGTTTATTACCGTAGGGGGCGCCATCGCGGCCGATGTGCACGGCAAAAACCACCACGCCGAAGGCACTTTCTCCGATCATTTGCTGGCTTTTGACCTCATGGACGAAACAGGGACTGTCGTTACCTGCACCCCCGACCAGCATGCCGACCTCTTCTGGAAAACCGCAGGAGGCATGGGCCTCACGGGCATTATCCTCCGCGCTACTTTTCGCCTCAAGCCCATCGAAACCGCTTTTATCCGTCAGGAAAAAATCAAGGCCGCCAACCTCTCCGAAATCATGGACCTCTTTGAGGAATCCGCTTCGTGGACCTATACCGTGGCCTGGATCGATTGCCTGCAAAAAGGCAAAAACCTCGGGCGATCCATCATGATGCGCGGCGAGCACGCACTGGTCAATGAGCTTACGCCCGCCCAAAAAGAAAAAGCCCTGGCCCTGCCCAAAAAACTGAACCTGAATGTGCCCTTCAATTTTCCGTCATTCACCCTCAATGCGCTGACGGTCAAGGCATTTAATTTCCTGTTCTACAACAAGCAATTTGCCCGGGTACAGAAGGACATCATCGACTACGATTCCTTCTTTTATCCATTGGACGCCATCCACAACTGGAACCGCATCTACGGCAACAAGGGCTTTACCCAATACCAGTTCGTGTTACCCAAAGAAGCCGGTCGCGAAGGCCTGGAAAAAATCCTGCAGACGATCGCCCAAAGCGGGCAAGGCTCATTCCTGGCGGTGCTGAAGTTATTTGGGGAGCAAAACCCGCTGGCTATTCATTCTTTTCCGATGGAAGGCTATACCTTGGCGCTGGATTTTAAGATCAATAAATCGTTGCTGGACCTCATTCCCAAGCTCGACGAACTCGTAGCCCAATACGGCGGCAGAATCTACCTCGCCAAAGATACTTTCTCCAAAAAACACGGCCTGCCCGCCAGCCTCGTGCAAAGCCATCCGCATAAATTCGACTCTATCCAGCAGGCACGCCTCCGCCATAACCTCGTGTCCCACACGCAACCTTCTTCCGTTTTATGAAAACCCTGACCGTACTCGGCGCTACCTCCGAAGTAGCCGAGCAATTTGTATATGCGTTTCTGAAAGACAAAAAGGAGCCTTGGCGCGTGGTGCTCTCCAGCCGCAGCGTGGACCGTCTGGCTGCCTTGCAAGCCGACTTAACGGTGCGCAAACTGGCCGATGAGGTACAGTTGCTGGCCCTGGATGCCGCCGACTACGCCCGCCATGCAGCACTCCTCGGCTCTCTGCCACAAGAAACCGACGTGGTGCTCTGCGCCATGGGTTACCTCGGCGACCAGAAAATCGCCGAAAACGACTGGACTGAAGCCGTGAAGATCCTCGATGCCAATTACCGCGGGCCGGTGTCTTTACTGGAAATATTCGCACGGGCATTTGAAGGAAAGGGCAGTGGCAGCATCATCGGCATTTCGTCCGTAGCAGGCGACCGGGGCCGTGCCTCCAACTATTTTTATGGCAGCGCCAAGGCGGGCTTTACCACCTACCTAAGCGGGCTGCGCCAGCGGTTTTCGAAGCAGGGCGTACACGTACTCACGGTCATTCCGGGCTTTATGGATACCAAAATGACCGAAGGCCTGAACCCGCCTAAACCTGTGACCGCCAGCGCTTTGCAAGCAGGGAAACACATCTACCAGTCATTTGCCAAGAAAAAACAGGTGGTGTACGTGCTCCCCTTGTGGCGCATCATCATGACCATTATCCGGTTTGTGCCGGAAGCTATTTTCATGAAGCTCTCCTTCTGATGCGGCTATATCTTTTCGATTTCGACGGTACCCTTACCACCAAAGACAGCCTGTTTGCCTTTCTCCGGTTTGTAGCCGGTCCGGTAAAATGGGGGCTGAGCCTGGGGCTGTTTTTGCCACACATGGTGCTCATGAAAGCGGGGGGCCTGTCCAATTCGGCAGTAAAAGAGCGGTTGATCGCTTTTCACCTCAAGGGCCGCAGCGCCGAAGAACTGGAAGCTTTGGCCGAAAAATTTCACCAGCTCATCCTTCCCGGCATCCTCCGTCCCAACGCCATGGTCTACGTGCGTGAGGTGGTTGCCTCCGGGCAGGAAGCCGCCCTTGTTTCCGCCTCTATGGACCTCTGGCTGCGTCCTTTTGCCCATGCAGAAGGATTGAAATTAATCTGTACCGAAGGTGCTTTTGAAAATGGCCGCTACACAGGTCGCTTCGCCGGACCCAATTGCCACGGTCCCGAAAAGGCAAACCGTATCCGTGCCGCTTACCCCCTGGCAAATTTCACCGAAATCTATGCCTTTGGCGACAGCAGCGGCGACAAGGAAATGCTGGATCTCGCCACAGAAAAGCACTACCGCTTTTTTGAGGGGTAAAAACGCCCGTTTTTGATTGCGCTCACCGATGAACCTGCACAAACGCGTGGTCCCGGCGATTTCCCATGGTCCAACTTGCCACATACATTCCCGCAGGTAAGTGGCCGATGTTCGTTTTACCGGAAAAATTGGTAACTAAAAAGCGGTGTACCTCCTGGCCAAGGAGGTTGTGGAGGATTATTTCTCCCAGGGGTTGATCCGATTTTACAAAAAGCTCGGAGTGGGTCGGATTGGGATAAAATACGGGCTGAACCAAGGGTAGATGCTCCCTTTCCAGGGCTGTGGGAACTGCATATAGCGTGTCGTACAATGCCAGCGTATCGACTATTGCCAGCGCCAGGCTTCCCAGCGCACTAAAGGACGAGTCGGTGATAACTGCGGCTGACAAAGCTGGCGTATATCCCACCTGGATAATCGATACCAGCGCGCTGAACCCTGTGGGAACCAGGCCCAAAGATGAAGTCTTGATCAGGAAGGGGGTGAAATCAAAAAAGAGGGTGTTGGTAAATCCGCCGGCATGCAGTATACCCCCGTCCTGGGTAATAAATGCTTCGTAGATATAAGCTACACTGCCTGCTTGAAGGGAGTAGTTATAGGCAAAAACCACCGATCCATCTGCAGCCAGGCGTAAGGTCGTGCCCGAATTGATTACCGAAGCCACTACCTCCCCACCGGGGGTAATTACCCCACCTGAAATGCCTGCATCTACGCCTGAATACCCTTTCGCCTGGAGCAGGTTGCCCGAAGCATCGAGCAGCAGGGTGCCAAATTTTGCTGTGGACAGCGGGTTATTGACCACCACTTTTATTTGTCCGTTGCTCTGCTCTTTTACCAACAAGCCTGCTTCGCTACCATTGTTAGTCGCGGCCAGTTCTTTGGCCCAAAGCACGGTGCCATTGGCATTTAACCGAATTACCACAACCCGCTGTTGCCCGGTGGTATTCGTTATCCCCGTGAGGAGGTAGTCGCCATTGCTGGCTACGCTCACATCGTAGAGGTTCAACCCTCCGCTTCCCAAGGCCACATTGAAGTATTTTCGTTGCCATTGCAGCGTACCGTCGGGGTTGAGTTTCGTGAGGACGGGCACCCGGTTGAGCACACCATTTACCGAAATGGCCGTAAGTACCAGCAATCCACCGTCGGGGGTATTAGTCAGCCGCCGGAAGCTGTTGTTAGGCGTGACGTAGGATTTTTGCCAGATAATATCGCCGGAGAGGGACGACTTGATGAAAAAGAGGGAATCAGCGGTGAGCCTTCCCACTAAATAAAATTCATTGTTTCCGGCATCGGCAAACCCGTCCAGGTTGTATCGGCTAAATCCTGCTACAGATGGATTTTGCATGAGAAAAGTGGAGATCGGTTCCCCATGGGCATCCACCCTTGTCAGGTAACCGTTGTAGCAGCTCAAGAGGTAGGTACCGTCGCTCAACTGATAGGCATCTTCCGTAACCAGAAATGGGGTAAAACCCCCAAACGGGAAATTGGAATAGGCGCGGATAAAATTTTGAGCTTGCAGCGAATACATTCCCAGGAGCACCAGGAAGCAGGTATTAAAAAAGTTTTTCACGGATTTGTCTCAATTACCGTTCTACAAAAGTCCTGGAATAAGCCCCCTTCTGATTTAGAAAGTGGCAGCTACAAACGCCCTTTTCTGATTGGGCAACTTACCGCTTCACCTGCTCCATCTGTGTCCAATCCCCCGTTCCACCGGTATTGGGGTTCGAATTGGGGTCGTCGGTACCGATTACATTTCCCTGACGGTCAACCCAATAATGGGCGTAGGTGGTCGGCAATTGCACCGGGGTGTTGCTGTATGGATTGGCATAGGACTGCACCCCGCCGATGGTCTCGCGAAACTGCTCGTTGCGGCGATCGACAGAGGCGTTGCGGTCGTCGGTTACCCCCTGCCAGTTGCGCTGCGACCAGTCGCGGTACTCCTTGGCTGCCTGGGCGTAGGCGGTTGAGTTTTGTAGATTTTGCTGCATAATGCCCCGCATGCCAAATGCCGCGCCATTCGTAGCCGAAATCTGATCGGCCACCAGCGGCAGCCACGAAGAATATCCCTGCCACTGCGAAGCGTCGGAAAGCGCCGCCGTCATGGCCATGACGCACATGTCGTAGGCGGGCTGCACGTGGCATTTCACGCTTCCGCGGCACGGTGCTCCATTGATCGCATAGCTCACATCAAACTGGTACGCATACTGAAACCCCTTCACGGGTTGCGCCTGCCTGGGCTGACTGAGCTGTAGGTTTTCGGGGCGGAGGGCCATTAATTTTTCGTACACAAACTGACCCGGCGCATAATTGACCGGATAGCCTGAATTGCCCACCATGAGGGTAAGTGCCTTGTTGTCGGGCGCCACGAGGGTGAGCGCATATTGGCCATCTTCGCCAATACGCCAGCCCTGAGGCATGGCAAATGAAAAAAATTGCCCCTGACCTATGCGCAGGCTGGCACCCGCATTGGATGGGGAGGAAGAGGGGGGTAGTTCGTTGGCGCTCATGGGTTTTACTGGATGAAAGTTAGCGGGAGCGTTGCCTCCACCACCCGACACCCCGCATCCGGAAAAGAATACGACGTTGGAGCAGATCAGGAGCAACGGTAGAAAATGGGAGGTGCGCATGGGTTATTGCTTGATAAAAGGAGCAGCAAACGATTGGTCGCCTGTGGAAACCTGGCAGATATACATGCCGGCAGGGAGTTGTTTGAGGGAAAGGGTGGCGGTGCCTTTTTCCATTTGCAGCAACCCGGTTTCCACTACTTTGCCCGCCAGATCGAGAATTTTATAAGCAGCGGGCCGGTCAGCATCGAACGTTAGGCTCAACTGATCGGTAGCTGGATTGGGATATACCCGAAAGTTGACTGCCTGGATTTTAGGGTCAATGGCCACATTGCCATTGCGCACCAGTCGCCACGCACCGCCGTTTTCAGAAATGGCCCACAGAAATTGCGGGGTTGCCTGCACCTTGCGGATGTCGCCACAGGGCAGGTTGTAGGAGATATTTTTCCAGGTGGTTTTACCTGGCTCCAGCAAGTACACGCCCTGGGTGGAGGCCATGCCGATATACCCGTCGAAAGTGTACAATTGCCTGGCCACAACCCCGTTGAGTCCGCCGCTGATGTCGGTCCAGGTGGCACCGTTGTCGGGCGAGTATTTTACCCCGCCATTGCTCATGCCCAGGTAGAGGGTATCGTTCTGAGAAACGAGGGCCGTGGCACCAAAAAAGGCATTGTCGATTTTTTCATTTACCGTGCTCCAAAAGTTCGCAGCAGGCAGGTCAAATTTTCTGATTTTCGAAAAACCACTTGTTGTGCTGGTAATAACACAATACAAATCTCCTTTGTGGGTGGTCATGGCTGGCACCTCATCGTCGAAACTCCAGCCAAAAAGCCCCGAAGAAAACTCGGTTATTTTTGCGCCAGAGCTGTTGGCCAGAAAGGCGGTAGGGTCGCCACCGAGCGAACCGTAGATGACTAAGGTGTCATTTTTGGGTAAAAATTGCGCATCGGGCAGGATATCATAAATGCCGGCATAGGTCCAGCTACTGCCCTGGTTGGTCGAAACATACGTAGCCAATACCCCGAAAGCGCCATTGACGCCGAGTACATAATTGCTGCCCATTTTGGCGATGCTGAACATGTCGTAGTCGTCGAGGATCGAGCCGGGATTAACGGGCGTCCATTGTGCCGAGGCGAAATTTCCGGTAAGCACAAAGGGCGTACTCGTACCCAGCACGGTATTGTCTCCCGCAAAAAGATCTTTCACCGGTTTGGCGTTCACTCCTTCAAGGGGGGCTATGGTCCAGCTTTGGCCGGGGCCACTGGTTTGGTAAAAATTTTCCAGCCGGGCGAGGTAGGTTTTGCCTTTATGGGAGAAAATGGTATTGGTATTTCCGTTGGCAGGCAGGCCCGTATTGGACGATTGCCAGCCGCTTTGCCCGGGAGTCCAGGATGCCAGCTTAAGCAGTGCGTTGCCGCCTGTTTGCCCAAAAATGGTACGTCCCGATACGCCCACCCACTCGGGTAAAAAGGGGTAGCCGTTTATACCTCCAGGCAGGGTATCGGTGGTCACCTGGGTCCAGTTTTGCCCGCCGTTTACGGATCGGTACATGTGTTTTGAGAGGGCGTAGAGGGTGTCACTAAAGGCAATTACATGCACAATAAAGGTGCTTGCCGGCATGCCCGTAAAACTCGGAACCCAGCTTTGGCCCAGGTTGTCGGAGCGGTAAAGCCCCTCCTGTGCACCCAGGGTGTTGTAGTTGCTGGTAAACAGGCTGTTTCCCCGTCCATATACATTAGTGAAAAGGCTGTTGTTGAAAAACTGCCGGGTCCAGGTATCGCCGTGGTTATTGCTGAGGTAGAGGGTGTCTCCATTGTCGTAGCCCCGCACCACAAGGGTGTTACCGACTTTCTCTATTTTCGATTGGCCAAATCCATCCTGCCGCTGATAACGACCGGCCAGCACCAACGACCAGGTTTTACCGGTGTCGTCGCTTCGGTAAATTCCCCGCTCAAAAATACAGGCGATGAGGTAGTTGCCGTCTTCTACCAAAGAAACAATTGTACCTGAAGGCATGCTTTGTGAATGTGGCGCGTAGGTAAGGCCGCCGTCGGTACTTTTGTAAATACCGCTTTCTGTGCCGATAAGCAGGTCATTTCCGAGTGAAAGTCCGCACCTGATTACCCCGCCGTAGGGGCTGACCGCCGACCATTGGCCCTGAGCGTGCGCACTCATAAAGAAAAAGCAGGCAAGGAAAAAGGTTAGCCAGTATTTCATGCAGCAAAAGGGGTTAATTCCTACCTGTAAGTTCTTTCGGAATTAGCTGCGCAGGCATCCCGAATTTTCGGGATAGCACATGCCTTTATGGGCTCAGATTGCCGATAAAAGTTCATTCACACCCTGGCGTCCGATCTATCGGGGCGGTAAGTCGGTAGAAAAATTATGCAAAATTGATTTTACCCTCACAGGCACGCCTGATCTTGATTCAACCTGTCTCTGCCTGCGGCGCTGGTTTCGGGGGTGGGATCGTTTTCTACCGATATGTGCTCCCTACGGGAGCTGTGCGGCGTGTTAGTTACGCGGTTTGCAGATAGGTAATTTTAGGAGAAGGAAAATGTGTGTGTCGATAAATGTCAGTTACTTCCATCATCGGTCGCGGTCATCGATACACAGCAAAGGGATTTAGAAAGAACCCAACCGGTTAACCAAATAAAAAAGCTGCCCCTTGCGGAACAGCCTTAATCAGCCAGGAATTAACCCTTACTCCACCTCCTCATTTTCCTGGCTTGTTCTTAATATCGTTCAGTCTCCAGTCGTAATCGAGGTATTTCCAAGTCGCGTCAGCGGGTAGCTTCTGGGGGGCAAATTTGTTGAGATAATCAGCTTTGAGGCCGTTTTTGGAAAAATCGCCTCCATACCAATCGAAAATCTTTGACATATAAGCGGTTCCGTCCACCACCTTGTTGCGGATCGGATCGGAGAGAAATTTCTTTGCCTGATCGGTTAGCTGGGCTTCGAGCTTGTCAGCAGTATAGGCTTCGTTGCGCAGAATGGGACACGAGACCGATGCACAATTGAGCGCAAAGTGAATCCTGGGATCGAAAAACTTTGCCCGGAGGATACTGTGTTCGATTTTGTCGAGGTTAAAATCTTCTCCTCCGATTTTGAAGAAGCTCCATTGCCAAACGGTATTCACCTTGTAAATCGCCACTTTGGGATTGAGATCCTTGATGGAAGCCAAAGGATATTTGCTCAAAATCAACTTCACCGTATAGGCATTGTAGGCATTGATCCAATAGGCCATGGCTTCGTTTCGGGGGGCATTGGCTGCCGGAGGATTGGCCGAAACAGCCGCGAGGTATTTATTTAGGCGCACAGAATCCTTTTTCCAGGCCCCATAATTTACCCATCCATCCGCCGACACGTAGGCCTTGGTCATGGCGTTCCAGTCCGTCTGGTCAAGGGCGGCCTGCCCCTCCCGGCCATAAGGAATGCCTGCCTGGCACGAAACAAAAGCGAAGAAAACGCCTGCGGCAATGAATGTGCGGAGCAGGTTGCCTCCTATGGGCTGGGTTGTTAAATTTGTTGAAACTCTCATTTTAAAATTATGAAACAAGTTCTGTTGGTAATCTTGATGATTCAGGTTGCGTTTGTAAATACGATGTGCGGCCAGGATCAGATGAAGAAAAAAGGAAAGATGTCGTTTCACGGACAAGAGATCTCTGCCAAGGACGCCATCGCTACGAATGACCTTGCTAAAATCATGCAGGAAAAAGGCGGTGCTGAGGATATCAAGGTCAAAGGTCAGGTGAACGACGTTTGCCAGATGAAAGGCTGCTGGATGACCATGAACGTAGGTGACGGCGAAGAAATGCGCGTGCGTTTCAAGGACTATGGGTTCTTCGTGCCTAAAGACTGCAATGGCAAAACCGCAGTGCTGCAAGGCAATGCTTACTACGACACCACCAGTGTAGCCGAATTGGTACACCTGGCTGTGGATGGCGGCATGTCCGAAGAAGAAGCGAAAGCCAAATACACCGCACCCGAACTCACCATGAACTTTGAGGCCGTGGGCGTCATTATCATGGAAGAGAAGAAAAAAGGGAAATAAATTTCCGGTTTATCAGCAGGTACTGGGTTGGTTTTGAGGAAATCGCAAGGGCTGGTTTTCTCTCAATCGGCTCAGTATCTTTGTTATATTCCTACTCCCTCAAAATATTATTATGATGGAAACTCCTGTATTGCAATCAATCCTTGACGAGCTTCATATCAGCGAGCGCATTGCCGCTACCCACAACGGGCTGGCCTTCGGGGCCGTTCACGAGGGGCCTTTCCACGCCATCCATGCAGCGGCAGACGGCCGGTTCCTGGGTGCTGTGCAGTATGCCCGCCGCGAAGATTACGACGCCCTGATGGAAGGAGCAACCGCTGCTTTTCAGGTTTGGCGCGAAATGCCTGCCCCCAAGCGCGGCGAAATTGTGCGCCAGATAGGCGATGCCCTTCGCCGCTACAAAGAACCCCTCGGTAAGCTCGTCAGCCTCGAAATGGGCAAAATTCTCCAGGAAGGCCTGGGCGAAGTACAGGAGATGATCGACATCTGCGACTTCGCCGTGGGTCAGTCGCGCCAGCTCTATGGCCTCACGATGCACTCTGAGCGCCCCCGCCACCGCATGTACGAGCAATGGCACCCGCTGGGAACCGTGGGCATCATTTCCGCCTTCAATTTTCCGGTAGCCGTATGGGCCTGGAACTCGATGCTGGCTGCAGTGGCGGGCAACGTTTCGGTATGGAAGCCTTCGGAAAAAACGCCCCTCACCGCCGTGGCCTGTATGCACATTGCCCAGGAAGTATTGGCTGCCAACGACCTGCCCGCCGGTGTGTTCAACCTCCTCATCGGCGATAGCCAGGTAGGCCAGTGGATGGCCTCTGACCATCGCGTACCGCTGATTTCCGCTACCGGATCTACCCGCATGGGCAAGGCCGTGGCCGAAACCGTGGCCCGTCGCCTCGGTCGCTCGCTGCTCGAGCTCGGCGGCAACAACGCCATTATCGTCACCAAAAACGCCAACCTCCAGCTCGCTATTCCCGCCATCCTCTTCGGAGCCGTGGGCACCTGCGGACAACGCTGCACCTCTACCCGCCGCGTCATCATCGAAGACAGCATCTACGACACCCTCCGCGACAAGCTCGTGGGCGCTTATCAGTCGCTTAGCCACCGCATCGGTCATCCGCTGGATGCGCATACCCTCATTGGGCCGCTGGTCGATCGCCACGCCGTGGAAATGATGACGCAGTCGCTGGAATCTATCCAGGCCGAAGGTGGAAAACTCCTCGCAGGAGGGGAAGTGCTCAGTGGTAAAGGCTACGAAACCGGCACCTATGTGACTCCCGCGCTCGTAGAAGCCGAAAACCACATGGCCACCGTGCAGAAAGAGACCTTTGCCCCGATTCTGTACCTCATCCGCGTAAAAGACCTCGATGCCGCCATTGCCCTCCAAAACGAAGTACCCCAGGGCCTTTCTTCTTCCATTTTCACCGACCACATGAAAGAAGCTGAGCGCTTCCTGAGTGCCATGGGCTCCGATTGCGGCATTGCCAACGTAAACATCGGCACCTCCGGTGCGGAAATCGGGGGCGCTTTCGGCGGAGAAAAAGAAACAGGCGGTGGCCGCGAATCGGGCTCCGATGCCTGGAAAGCCTACATGCGCCGCCAAACCAATACCCTCAACTGGAGCGACGACCTCCCGCTGGCTCAGGGCATTAAATTTGATTTTTGAGCCTAAGCGCTGAATAAAAAATCCCCCGTTCCTGTTTGGTTCGGGGGATTTTTTTTGGGGGGAAGCCCTACCGCTAAAGCAGGGCGCATTTATTTTTCGTATTTACCCAAAAATAGCCTCTACCGCTACCGAAAATCCCGCAATCACCCCAGATGCCAAAATCCCCGATTTGAGTTTCTGGCTGAGGTGATACTTGCCTTCCCGCAGCACATATTGCTCGATGGTTTCCTCTTCGGGGTCAATGATCCAGTATTCTGAAACGCCGTGGGATTCGTAATCTTCAAATTTTACGCCCCGGTCGCGGCCTTCGGTGCTGGGAGAAAGAATCTCTACGATGAAATCCGGAACCGGAAAAACTGTTTGTTCGGGCGTAAACGATTGTGATTTTTCGTGGGTCCAAAAACAAATATCCGGCTCGTAGTCGTTGCGGGTAAAGCGACACATGACCTTTTCGAAGCCCAGATACCCTAGGGAATGTTGTTCAATGTGGGTATCCAACTGCACAATCAACCAGAGCGAAATACGATTATGGCGCTTGGTGACCGGCGTATGATACAGGGCTTCTCCTGCGATAAACTCCGCCTTTACATCATCGGAAATGTCTGCCCAAAATTCGTGGCGACGGCGCTGTTCATTTTCCCACGCGCGGTTGAGCACTTCCAGCATTTCAGGAAAATTGGTCGAATACAGAATCGGTTCGAGCAGTGCGCGGTTCATGTGGAAATTTAGAGCCTTAATTTAAACAAAAACGGAGAATCAACGCCGAGGGTTTTCTGCTAAAACAGCCCTTTTAAACGCGTCAGGCCCTGCCATTTTGCATCCTGCGGCTCAGCCACCAGCAAAGCAGCCCGCTGAAAATCACCCCCACCAGGTAGAACAACCAAAACGCCTGATCACCTTTTGCGGCATATTCCATGGCCCGAAACGACCAATACGGCGGCACCACAGCCAGTACATTCATCCACTGGTAGGGCAAAAAATAAATCAGTGCCGGGAGGATAACCAGCAGGTTCACAATTTTGATCTGAGCCAGTCCCTCTATGCGGTTTTGGGCAAAGGTGCCGAGTACCAGGGCCATGAGCGGCGCCAACATGCTGAAATTAATGGCCAGCAATGCCTCTTGCCAGAAGGGCACCGTAATTACCCCGCCTGCGTGGATCATCGTCCAGTTTACGAGGGAGCTGACTATCAACCCGATAGCCAACCGGGAACCCGTGAGCAAGAGGTTCGACACCGGCAGAATACGCAGGGCCTGCCACACGTCTATTTCTTTTTCTTCGAGAAAAATAAACCCATAGATGAAGCCAAACATGACCGCCGATTGCTGGCAGGCCCACATCAGCACCACCAGTTGAAAACCGGCTGCCGGAGGGTACGCTGCCACCAGTGCGGGCACTGCCCATTTCACCAAGGCAAACGACACAAAGGGGAAAAATAGCAATGCCCGAAACATGGGATCGCGAAACGTAACCCGAAAATCGTTGAGGCTGAGCGCCAGGAGCTGTTTCATACGAAATGGGTAAGGGTGAGCCGACGGGCATATCGCCATACGAGCCAGTTCCAGGCGAGGAGTTGCAGCAGGTAAATGCCGTCTTTCCATAGAGGACCTGGCACAAATGCAGATTTGATTAAACCCAGCCCACCCGCTGAAGGAAATACCTGGTACCAGAGCATGTCGCCGATATCGAACAAAGCCAGGAATGGCACGCCCATCACCACCAAAAAAGGAATGGCGTACATCAAAAACTGGTTAAACGTAAGCGAACGTGCGCCCAGTAAAAAGCCCAGTCCGGCAAACAACAAGGTGGCTCCGCCAACGCCCAGCAGCAGCCGCACCCCATCGAAATGTAGCCCACGGATGGCTATGGCCATGATAAAGCTGATAGCAACCGCCAGGCTGGTAAGGATCAGCGCCTTGGACCACAGGTATAGCTCCGTACGAATGGGCAGCACGGCCACGGCTTGCAGGGTATTTTGGTTTTTGTCGAAAAGCCACAGCACCCCCGCAAACAGAAAACCCGTAATGACCGGATCGTTGAAGATGAGGATCACCACCAGCAGGTCGAGGTTCACGATCGGGGCCAGCAGGTAAAACACCCCCACATAGATCACCGACACCACCAGTGCCAGCACAAACATGTTGTTGCGGTGGAGCAGCATCAGGTCGAGTTTCAGCAAATGCCTGAGGTCGTTCATAACAGTTCTTTGCCGGTGATGCGGATAAAAACCTCTTCGAGCGAAGCCTCCTGCGAGTGCATCATGGAGATTTCCTGCTCCCTGATCATGGACAAAAAAGCCTCGTTGCTGCCCAGCCCTTCGAGCGGAAACTGGTAAGCCTGCCCTTTTTCTCCGGCGGTGGTGAGGTTCAGCACCCGGGAGCCGTAGGCCATTTTGAGGTTGGCGGGCGTATCCAGCGCCATGATCTTGCCTTCGTGGAGCAGCACCACGCGGTCGCAGAGCTGGTCGGCGTCGAACATGTTGTGGGTGGTGATAAAAATGCTTTTGCCACGTGCACCGAGGTCGCGGATCAGGGCTTTGATTTTGTTGGCATTGATGGGATCGAGGCCGGAGGTAGGCTCGTCAAGAAAAAGCATCGCCGGATCGTGGAGGATGGCCCGCACGAAATTGAGGCGCATTTTCATGCCTTTTGAAAAATCAGAAACCGGCTTTTTGGCATCGGGAAGGAGGCCCACGAGGTCGAGCAGCTCAGGTATACGCGTGGGAGGTACGTCGTAAAAAGCAGCGAAGAAGCGGAGGTTTTCCTCGGCAGTGAGCTTGAGGTAGTGGTTGGGCAATTCGAAGGAAACGCCGATCTGGCGATAGAAGCTGCGGTCCCAATCCTGCAGCGATTTGCCCATCAGCTCCACCTTTCCGTGGTAGCCGGGCAGCAGCTTGTAGAGCAGTTTTTGGGTGGTGCTTTTGCCGCTGCCACTGGGGCCCAGAAAGCCGAAAATTTCACCTGACTCCATGCCGAAGCTCAGGTCTTTGAGGGTATCTTCCGCATTTCCGGGGTAGGCGTAGGAAACATGGTCAACGTTCAGCATGGGCATTAAAATTGAGGATTAGGTAAACCAAACCTGGAATATAGACCCTATTGCGGGAAGGAGGTTGCGGCTAAGCGCTATTCCCAGAAACCGGACCTTTCGTCGTCATTCAACCTCGTCTCAGAGGCCAGAAACTGGATACGCGATTCTATTTCGAAGGCTGTGGCCTTGTCGCGGCGCTTGAAGGTAATTTTCACTTCGCCCCTTTCGGAATTGGGAAAGCCGTCCAGCAGGCCCATTCGCCCTACCCGTATCGTCATCCGGCTGATAAAAACATTGCTCTTGACCTCCACCGAAATAATCTCTCCAAAAGGAATCATCACCTTTTTTACGCCGGATTTGATGACCCCGACCAGGGAATCCTTTACCTCAAACTCGATAAATACCCCTTGTTCTTTCACCGAAAGGATGCCGTTAGCCTCAGCGAGCCCCTGGTAAACATCCATTTTGAAGAGTAGTCGTAATTGTTCCTGTATCATGGCAGTATAGAGTAATCGTGTCTAATAACGCTTTTTTTCGCATTGGTTGGATAAGCCGAAAGGCATTTTGTACCTGCAAAGTTGGGCAGATGACAGCGCATTTGCTTCTTTGGTTCTATTTTTCCTCAAAAATAACCTTATGCCCGATCCGGCCTTCCTCCCTTACCACCGCGAAACCTACGACCCCGAAACGATGCTGGCCCGCAGCGCATCATTCGCCGACTGGCTGGACCTTCGCCGCAGTGTGCGCCAGTTCAGCGACCAGCCGGTTGCAAAAGCGGTAATCGAACAGTGTATCCGGGCAGCAGCTACCGCTCCTTCGGGTGCCCACAAGCAGCCGTGGACCTTTTGCGCCATCAATGACCCGGCATTGAAAAAGCAAATCCGCCTGGCCGCCGAAGAAGAAGAATACCGCAGCTACCACGGCCGCATGAGCGAAGAATGGCTCGAAGACCTGCAACCCTTCGGCACCGACTGGCACAAACCTTTTTTGGAAACGGCGCCCTGGCTCATTGTGGTTTTCAAGCGCAACTACGAATGGGTGGACGGCAAAAAGCGCCAGAACTACTACGTGCAGGAATCGGTGGGCATCGCCAGCGGACTCTTGCTCACCGCCCTCCACCACGCCGGACTTGCCACCCTTACCCATACGCCCAGCCCCATGGATTTTCTCAAAAAACTCCTCCACCGCCCCGATAACGAGCGTCCTTTGTTGCTCATTCCCGTGGGCTACCCCGCAGCAGACGCCCAGGTGCCCGACCTGAAGCGCAAACCGATGGAGGAAGTAGCCCTTTTCTTCGAATAAAAATACCCGTAGCAGCCACGTTAATCACTTGACAAAGTAAAAATATTTAGTACTTTTGTCAAGTACAAATGAACTCTTTTTACCCACAGCGCCTCCACCACGCCCGCCTATTGGCTGGGCTATCGGTGCGTGACCTCGCCGACCAGGTTGGCAAATCGCATAATACGATCCACCTCATCGAAAAGGGCGAGCTCTCCCCTGATCCGGCCCTGACGCTGGCCCTGGCAAAAGCCCTGAAACAGACTCCGGGCTATTTCTTTCAGCCCCTGACGGTATCAATCAGCAAAATCGAGTTTCGCAAAAAGGCCAGCCTCGGCAGCCGCCAGGTGGACCGCATCCGGGTAGAAGTGACCAACCACCTTGAGCGCTACCTCGAAGTAGAAAACATATTGGGCATCGCCACGGAGGTAAACTGGCCAATAGCCCCGCTGATCAGTGAGGACAAGGACGTGGAAGTGGCGGCCATTGAGCTGCGCCACGCCTGGGAGCTGGGTAGCTCGGCCCTGCCCAATGTGCTCGAAATGCTCGAAGACCGCGAGGTAAAGGTCTTAGAACTTGAAGCGGAGCCCGCCTTTGATGGACTGGCTGCCCATGTGGCACCCAATATGCCCATCATGGTCGTGAATGCGGGGTTTACCATCGAGCGCAAGCGGTTTACGGCCCTGCACGAGCTGGGCCACCTGCTGCTCCAGTTTCCGGAAGATCTGCCCGAAAAAGAAAAAGAAACCTACTGCCACCGATTTGCAGGAGCCATGCTGCTCCCCGCCGAAAAACTGCACGACGCCCTGGGCGATAACCGCAGCCAGGTGGACATGGAGGAGTTCATTGCCCTAAAGGAATTTTACGGCATCTCGATACAGGCGCTGGTGATGCGGGCTTTTCACCTCGGCCTGATCACGAGACCGGCCTACCAGCAATTTTGGAAAACCATCAGCAAAAATAAAGCGGAAGAAGGGCTCGGCGCCTACCAGGGCAAAGAGCACTCCGGCAGGTTTCGGCAACTGGTGCACCGCGCGCTGGCCCAGGGCTTGATTGCAGAGGTAAAAGCCGCTCACTTGCTCGGCCTGGGGCTGGAGGCCTTCCGGGGCACCGAAGCCGAGCAGTCAGGGAGCATTTCCACCGAACAATCGTCCTTTGCCAAAGCCTGGGACGACGACGAGCCCGAATATTTTCTCAACGACCTTCAATCGCTGAACCCCGACTATGAACCCCGGTGACATTGCGCTGCTCGACCTCACGCAGCCCGATGGCACCGTGAAACGAAGACCGGTATTGTTGATCAAAAAAGCCCCCCGCTACAGCGGTTGGGTGATAGCTGCCGTAAGCTCACAGCTTCATCAGGAGGTGCCGGGCTTCGATGTGGTGCTCAACGATTACGAAAAATGGTTTGCCCAAACGGGGCTGCGCCAAAGTTCGCTCATCCGCCTGGGCATGCTCAGCACGGTGGCTGCGAGTCGTTTTCCGGGGGTATTGGGTCAGGTACCTGCCTCGGTGCTTACCCAGGTGAGAAGGCATCTGTCAAATTTTTTTGGCAAATGAGATAAGCGATGATTGCCAGTGCGGGGTCCGTTATCTTTGCCCAAAATTCACTCCTATGCGTCGCTCCGCCTCCTTCCTGCTGCTGCTTTTGCCGTTGTTTGCCTTTAGCCAAAAGTTTCACGACCTGGCTTTCCCCGTCGATTATGTGCCTTTTGCCAAAGACACCCTCACGGTGCTGAGCTGGAATGTGGAGCACTTTGTAGATGGCTACGACAATCCCTACATCCGCAACCGCATGGAGGACCAGCCCGATGCCGATAAGGTGCAGAAAAAGGTAGATTTCCTGGCTGATGTGATCCAGAAATCAGGGGCCGACGTGGTCGTGTTGCAGGAATTTGAAAGCCAGAGCTTTGCCTTCAATATCATTCAGCAAAAAATGGCCGCCGACGGATTTCGCTATGTGGCCGGCAGCGAAAGCCCCGACTGGTACATGAATGTGGTGATTCTGAGCAAATTGCCCATTGGCATGGTGTACAGCTACGGCAATGTATATACGGAGGTACCGGGCTTTACCGACTCGCTCGGCCGCCAGGAGACCCAGCGCCATATCAACACCCGCATGTGTACCGCCGAGATCTGGGTCAACCCGTCGTACTCCTTTATGCTCACGGGCGTGCACCTCAAGGCGGGCCGCTACGAGCGCGATACGGCCATGCGCCTCGGGCAGATAGACCTGCTGCTCAGCCAAAACAACCGTTTTCTGAAAGAGGACAAAAAGACCCGCCTCATGCTTGCCGGTGATTGCAACATGGTGCCCGGCAGCCCCGAAATGGCCCGCATGACCGAAAAGGGCAAGCCTGGTTTTATCGATCCGTTGGCTGCCGATACGCTGGTGTATTCGCACCCTGCCGAAAAGCCACAGCGCCGCCTGGACCATATTTTCATGAACAAATCCATGCAAAAGTCGCTGGTGCCCGGCTCTGTGCACCCGTTTCAGCCATACAGCGGCGAAATGATGCGTACCGAAAGCGACCACCTGCCGATGCGGGCTAAGTTCATTGTGCGGTAGCTGGCGCGTTTTTTCACGCAGAGAACGCAGAGAAAAGCCCCCTTCGCGAACTTTGCGAAACCTTTGCTGCCTCTGCGTTTAATCGCACTTGGTCGAGGCGTATTTCACGCAGAGAACGCTGAGGCATCGCAGAGAACGCAGAGAAAAACCCCTTCGCGAACTTTGCGAAACCTTTGCGGCCTCTGCGTTTAAATCACACTTGGTAGAGTCGTAGTTTCTCGCAGAGAACGCAGAGAAAAGCCCTTTGCGAACTTTGCGAAACCTTTGCGTTTAAATCACACTTAAGTAAGAAAGCCCTTTATTCCTTGATAAGGCTAAAACAGCGCAAGGCACCTCCATACCTAAGCCGAAGGTAATAAACGCCAGGGCTCAAGTTATTTATGAACACACCTTCCATCACCGGATGTTCTTTTTCGCTCAAAACCAGCCTCCCCCATGGGTCGTAAAGCTCCAGTCCGAAGGTTTCCCCATACGGCAAGCCCGACTTGATCGTGAAATAATCTGCTACCGGGTTAGGGTACAGCACCCAGTCGCTGATATCGAGCGGAGGAATGGGCGTAGGATCTTTCCAGCTGTTGCAGGAGTATGAAAAATCGAGCAGGGTATCCTGATAAATCAAGGTTCCATTCCGGTAAACGCGGGTGAGCTGTTGCTCCCATTCGCAGGCGTCGCCGATGCACGAAAGGGAGTAAAACGGATGGATATTGGAGCCGATGCCACTGATCCAGAGCATGACATAGTTGGCATTGGGGTTGGCCGGGTATGGCCGGAAACTCATGGTTAGTTTTTGCCTTTGAATACCTTCGTAGTAAACAATACGCTCCTCCAGTTTTCGGAAATTGAACGTTGTTCCGGGTTTAGCGCTGTTGAGCTGACAAATGAGCGAATCGCCTGTCGGTACAAAAAAATCGTACATCAAGCCCTCTGGCTGGTTACAATCAGCTGAGGTGGTGTAGTCATTGCCGCTCCACACATTTACCCGGGAGCGCACCATCACCGAATCGTTTTGCAGGCGGTAGTAGCCGCTGAGGTAGCAGTTTGCCTCGTTTCCATTGCAATCGAGCACCTCCACATAGGTTTTTCCGCAGAGCGCTACGCTGTCGCCTGTAACGACTATCCGGCGTTCACACACGCCCCCGAAGAAGTTCCAGACAACATATTCCCATTTCTGATGTTGGCTGCCGTCCGGGAAAAAATCCTGGGCATTGCAATGAGCAGGAAGGGCAAAGATCAGCAATAGGCCTAGGTATCGGAATGGCATAGTACAGAAATGGATAAAATATGTAAGGAGACCTGGTAGCTGATGGAAAATTTAATTTACAAAATTTCCGGGGGCAAAACCATCGATTTGCCAGGGTTGACTCCAAAATACTTTCTTCAGATAGGATGCTATTTCCAAAAATTCCTTACTGCGAGGATATTGGAAAAAATAGGGGAATAAGTATGGGAAGGCGGGTAAGGGTAAGGGAAATATTCCTGCATTTTTGGTAAAAACTGTCGCAAACCAGACACTATTTATGCAGTGATCAAGGGTATTCGTGCCTGAATAGTGGCGATACCGGCCCGATATGGCCTGAAATCTTCGGCATGTTTTTGTGCGATAATTGTATTGTTTGAATCTAAGGAATACTGTCTTCGAAAAATGATTTTCCCGGCGGCCAATATTCCTGTTTTGGTGGCAGGATACTTTTCCACAAAATACAGCAGAAAATTACGCCATCTATCAAACATAAGATTTTCAATATATCAGGGAAAGCCAATACAAGAATGTCAGCTATCTGTCTAAGTTATATATTGAATAACCATTTATGTTTTCTGCACCAATGTTGTCATTTCTGACACGTGTTTACCCTTCAAAGATGATCACATCCAAACCCTCTTATACTGATCTGGAGCAAAAACTAGAGGCACTCGAAAAGCACCTTAACAGGATGAGTGATGCTTCGCTGGTATATGACCTGAGCATGAACATTGAATTCATGAACGAGGGTGCAGAGGTGTTGCTGGGAAGAAAAAAGGAAGTGCTACTTGGGAAAAATCTGTGGGAGGAGTTTCCGGAAAAGCTAAATACTCCGTTGGCAGCGGCCTATGCAGAAGCTTTAGAAACCCAAAAACCCGTTTTTATTGAAACGCATAACCTTGAGCATCAGTGCTGGTGCACCCATTGGATATGTCCTTCACCCGGAGGTATTTCTGAATTTGTGCGCCGGATTGAGGACCCAACCCGCTCCATCCATGCTTTACAAAAATCGGAGAGGTGGGTACGCTCGATGCTGGAAGGACTTCCGGATGGGATAAACGTAGCTGATCTTGAATCGCGGTCCTTTGTTTTTTCGAATCAAAATTTTCAGCAAATGCTTGGCTACACAGCCGAAGAAGTATTGTCCCTATCGCTGAGCGACCTGCATCCCCCCGAGGACTTGCCCAGGATAAAAGCGGAATTTGAGGGATTGATGGCCGGAATTACCCTTCATACCAAAAACAACCGCATCCGCCGTAAGGACGGTACCGAGTTTTTAGCTGATATACGAGCAGTACTGCTTAACCTGGACGGCAAACCCACTGCTTGTGGCATTTTTACCGATGTTACCCAACGGAATAAAGCCGAGCTCATTCAGCGCGCGCAGGCTGCCATTACTGAAAAAATATCCCGGGATAATACCCTGGAGGATATCCTGAAAGAGATCACCTTTTCCATCGAAAACCTGGCCTCAGGTACGGTGGCCTCTATTCTTCTCCTGGAAAACGATGGCATACATATCCGGCAAGGAGCAGCACCCAGCCTGCCTACTGCCTATAATGACGCCATAGATGGAATGCGCATCGGGCCAAAAGCAGGCTCCTGTGGTACGGCCATTTACCTCAAAAAAACCGTGATTGTTGAGGACATTGCCCTGGACCCGTTATGGGAAGATTATCGAACCATTGCGCTGGAGCATGGATTAAGGTCCTGCTGGTCGTCTCCCATTATGGATGGAAGGGGCAATGTGTTGGGGAGCTTTGCCTTGTATGGGTATCACCCCGGAACACCTGCCGCGCTGGACTTCGACCTGATTTCCGCGGCCATTCGCCTGGCTTCCCTCGCCATCGAAAAATTCCGGAGAGAGCAAGTCATTCTCAAGGCCAAAGCCGAGGCCGAAGAGCAGGAGCTGATTTTGAAAGAAGCTCAGAAAATAGGCAAAATAGGGCACTGGGTCATGGATTTGCAGACAGATACCCTTACCTGTATAATACCTCGGCAAATTTAGACCACAGTTTAAGTTGAAAATTGAAAACCTTAAATTGTAGTCCCATGAAAAAGCAACGCAGAAAATTCACAGCAGCGTTCAAGGCTCAGGTAGCGATAGAAGCGCTGAAAGAACGTCA
>JBGSTW010000017.1:0-53317 GCA_041753595.1 Bacteroidia bacterium
GCGGCGGCCAGCAGTGTGGGGTCTGTTTTAGAGGTGCTGGGAGCGGCGGCGGCGGCGGCGGCGGCGGCGGATCAGGAGGCACCGGAGGCATCGGCGGTCTGGGAGGAGGCTCATCTTACGGTATTTACTTGTATAACTGTGGAGCAAATGGCATTTTCCTTCAAACGAACCTAACGGCGGGTACTGCAGGAGCAGGAGGCACCGGAGGGACTGGAGGCATAGGAGCAGCCGGAGGAAATGGAGGTCTTGGTGACCCAACAAGAATAGGCAATTTCTCTTACCCTGAAATTGGTGCAGGAGGTGATGGCGCCAAAGGTGGAAAAGGAGGAAATGGAGGTAAAGGAGGAGACGGAGCAGCCGGTCAATCCATTGCCTTGCATCAAAATGGAGGCACAGCACCCGTATCATCGGACATAAACTTCGGACTTGCGGCGCAACCCGTGATAACCATGACGAACGTAGCCTGCGCCAATTCTGACGTTACCTTCACCGGAGCGACCTTCCAGCTTTGGGACCTCGATGCAGACGCTTCCCCGCAGTTTCCTACGGGAACCTCGGTTACGACCCAGTATCAGGTGGTTTCGCGGAAAGACATCGTTTATGGTGCGCAAACCTATTCCGGCTTTTGCAACATCCTCCTGGATGGAGCAGCTTTGCCAATTGCCAGTACCACAGCCCCGGTCATCAGCAGCCAATACCGTATTTGCCAGGGCGATGCCGTAGATTTTACCGCACTCAATGGCGAACCTGCCTATTTGTATCACTGGGACCTCGACGGTAGCCAGCCCGTAACCAACACCTATATCGGCAGCCAGTATGATGCTTTGAACAATGTTTCGTTCAATATCGCCGATACCTTCCTCATCGAACTGCGCTACGAAACCGACTGCTGCGGACTATCGGCTCCCGAAATCATTACCCTGATTGTGGACCCTCAACCCACGCTTGCGCTTGTAGGGCCTTCGGCTTTTTGTGCAAGAACTGGCGGCGTAACTTTGAATGCCAGTGGCGCGAGCATCTATACATGGACGCCTTCCTTCGGGTTGAGTGCCGACAGTGGCGCAACTGTGATTGCCAATCCCACGAACACGACCACCTACAGCGTGGTGGCCGCAAACGAAGCCGCTACCTGCTATGCTACCCAGCAAATTACCATTACCGTCAACGACCTGGCAGCAACCGCAGTAGGATCTGACGCGCTTTGTACACCTAACGGAACAGCAGTTGCCACTCCTTCCGGCGGCTCCGGTTCGTACGGCTATGCCTGGAACTCTACCCCTGCCCAATCAACCGCCTCAGCAACAGGGCTTTCACCGGGGACCTACCGCGTACTGGTAACGGACCAGGTTACAGGCTGTGAAGACTCGGCAGCGGTCTATGTGGGTCTAACGCCAGGGTCGCTGGATGCCCAATTGGTAGCAGCTTCGCCCCCCAGTTGCAATGGCGCTGCGAATGGATCGGCAAGTCTGGCCATTTCAGGCAATATAGGCATAGCAAATGTGGTTTGGTCTCCCGGAGGAATCACAGGGTCAAACCCTACTTCCCTGGCCGCCGGAACCTACACCGCCCAGGTAATCGACGCCCTGGGTTGCGAAGCCACAGCATCTGTGGTAATACCTAATCCTACGCCTATTGACATTCAGGTCCTTAGCCAAACGAACTCAACCTGTACCGATTTCGCAACAGCCATGGTGAACGCAAGCGGGGGAACGGGCGCTTTCACCTATTCGTGGGCAACCAACCCGCCCACCGTAGGCAGCCAATCTACCAACCTCGAAGCGGGAACAGTGAGAGTATATGTAACCGATGCCAATGGCTGTCTGGATTCGATGAATGTAGTAGTGCCCGGGCCGGAATCGCCTGTTGACCTTACCTTGAGCAACTTAACCGATGCAACTGCCTGCTTCACCAGCGATGGTAGCATCACCGTAGCGGGAACCGGGAGCAATGGCAACATCACCTATACCTGGGTAGTGGCGCCGCCGGTTTCAGGACCGACCCTTTCCAATATTTCTCCCGGATTTTATACCGTGAATGCCTTGGGAAGTAACGGCTGTACCGATGTGCTGGTCGTAGAACTGGGCCCGAATTGCCCGCTACCTACTGAGCTTCCGGTTCTATCGGGAAACAGAAATCTTTCGGGAATTGACCTGCAATGGGGGGTACCGTTTAATGAACCGGGAAGTAATCTCGTATTCGAAAAGAAGTTTCCTGAGGGGGATTGGCAGATTTGGAAGGAAATGCCATATTCCCCCAAAGGAGATTTCCTCGACGAGTCCCTACCACTTTCCGGAGAGTACCTTTACCGGCTGAAACAGATCCTGCCAGATGGACAATCTTTGGCGTCAGCCTCCGTTAGTATTTCATGGATAGCTTCGGGGCCAACTTTGATTGCCTATCCTATTCCGGCAAAAGACCAAATATTCTTCAGGTATCCGGCATCGGATGGTGGAGAATCCTCGTTAACTATATATGATTTATCCGGAAAATTGATTTTTCAGGATAAGAAGGAAATTATGGCAGGAGAAATTACCTGGGAAGTAATTACCAGAAGCTGGGCTTCGGGTATCTATACCACCCGGGTTCTGCTACCGAATGGCGGGCAATTAACGGCTCGTTGGGCAATTGAGTGAGTATGTGCCTTTTTGTACTTTGCCTGGAGGTCGGCCTATAGCCGGCCTTCTTTTTTGGGCGAAAATGACGTAAAGTTCAGTTACCCTTCATTTTGTGCTGTTGCCGCCTTCCCTCAATCAATCCGATAGGTTTTGGCCTATTTTTAGCACTTCAGAGACTAATCGCGATTTTCTGCAAAAAAGTCAGCCGTTGCCCTGCTTGGAAAAGGAGTGGATTCGTCTTTGTTTTTACAGCGAAACAGAGAATATTTGAAATGTGAAATATATTTTATCTGGATAATCTCCTGAAATACAGATTCACACCAATCGAAACCTCACTGTCAGCTAACCAGTTTTTCTCAGATGAATGAATTTCCGCAAAAGCCAGTTGCCCTTGTTACTGGAGCAAGTTCAGGACTTGGGGCAGCCATTGCCCACCAGTTATTGATCGCCGGTTGGAAAGTATTTGGTACCAGCAGATACGACCAAACCCCGGGGAGTATTGAGTGGCTAAAAATGGATTTGCGAAGCCCTGGTTCGATTGAAGCAGCAGCAGAAGAGTTATTTAGAGCCACAGACCGCATAGATGCCGTAATTAACAATGCAGGTGTTGCCTTGGGTGGTCCGGCGGAAACAGCCACGCAGGATGAAATTGCCTGGCAAATGGACACCAATTTTAACGGGGTAGTGCAATTGACTCAGCTGCTCCTTCCGAAAATGCGGGAGCAGGGAAAAGGCCGGATTTTCTTCGTCAGCTCTATCGGAGGGAGGCTTGGTCTTCCTTTCCAGTCCTTTTACAGCGCCAGCAAATTTGCCCTCGAAGGCTTTGCAGAAGCCCTCAGCATAGAATTGAAGCCATTCGGAATATGGGTTAGCTTGTTTGAACCGGGCGATTTCCGCACCGCCATCACCGACATGCGCAAGAAACCAGCAGTTATTCCCGCGGCTTATGGCCCTGCCTACCGTTCTGCGCTTGCCATCATCGAAAAGTATGAGCGCCAGGGAAGCGATCCGCGGAAAATGGCGGAGCTGGTGGTAAAAGCCATTGAATCGAAAAAACCAAAATTGCGCTATCAGGCAGGTAAATTGGACCAGGTAGCCTCCATCTGGCTGAAGAGCGTATTGCCCGGCAGGGTAATGGAGCAACTCATGGCCGACTACTACAAGTGCTGGAAACCAGCACTCTCAGCTGAATAAGGCCTCTTTTCGGAGAGATTCAGCTACCCGGTAGCGCGGATCAGCCGTAACGGCCAGCATAGCGTCAAGGGTTTCTACGATATTTTTCAGGCCGATTTTTCGGCCCCAGGCAATCGGGCCATGCGGATAGTTCACTCCTAGCTGCATGGCCTGATCCAATTCAGGCCCACTCACAATCCCCTGTTGCACCATCAAATAAGATTCGTTGATGATGGAAAACAGCACCCTCGGCGTAGCCATGCCTACCTGATCCGTTACGGTCACAGATTCAACCCCGAACGACTTGAGGTAAGACGATATATTCCCCTGATTATCAGCACGTAGAGCACTCATCTCCCATACTTTTCTTTGCAAAAAACCCGGCAGGGCATTGATCCCCAGCAGGATACAATCGGGCATGGCCCCAGACAGTTGCACCATCTGCAACAGGGATTTTTTTACTGCGCAGCCCACAACCGTCGCCTCTGCCAATCCGGCATACAGTTTCATCCTTTCGGGAAAATCATCGAGGTTTAAATCCAGAATCAAATCAAACCCACTGAGCGCCCGGATCGCAGGAGGAAGCGCTCCCACGTAGTCGGGTGTTACACCGGTAGTCTGGAGAAATTCTTCGGTGCGGTCGGGGCTTCCGATGAGGGCGATCGCGTTCATGGGCGGGGCTTATGGCGGCTTTCCAGTACGCTTACAATCTCATGCAGTGATTCGCCTTTGGCTTCAAGCAACACCATGTAGTGAAAAAGCAAATCGGCACATTCGTTTACAAATTTCTCCCGGTCGTTGTCCTTGGCTTCAATCACCACTTCCACAGCCTCCTCGCCCACTTTCTGGGCTATTTTGTTGATGCCTTTGGCAAATAATGAAGCCGTGTAGGAGGTTTCCGGCTGCTCGCCCCTGCGCTGATGAATAACGGCTTCGAGGTGGCTCAGAAACCCATAAGCCGGCTGGTTGCTTTCGTTGAAACAGGTATCAGCGCCCGTATGGCACACCGGCCCGACCGGAATGGCCTTTACAAGCAGGGTGTCCTGGTCGCAGTCGAGAGCGAGGTCCACCACTTTGAGAAAATTGCCGGAGGTTTCTCCTTTGGTCCAAAGGCTTTGGCGGCTACGGCTGAAGAAGGTCACCAGTCCCGTTTCGCGGGTTTTGATAAAAGCTTCGGCATTCATAAAACCGACCATAAGCACCACCCGGCTGTTCGCGTCCTGAACGACTGCGGGAAGCAGGCCCTGAAGTTTATCGAAATCTGGTTGTAGCGAATCCATAAAGAAAAGTTAAAGCCGGATGGGAATACCTGCGGCAGAAAGATAGCCCTTGAGTTGGGGAATTGAAATTTCTCCGAAATGAAAAATGCTGGCGGCCAGGGCTGCATCGGCTTTTCCTTCGCCAAATGCAGACACAAAATGGGCTTCGCTCCCTGCCCCTCCCGAGGCGATCACCGGAATCGAAACCGAGCCAGCGACCGCAGCGGTGATGTCCAGCGAAAAACCCTGCTTGGTGCCATCGCCTTCCATAGAGGTGAGCAATATTTCGCCAGCGCCGCGATCGGTAAGCTCTTTGGTCCAATCGAGGGTGCGCAAAGGGGTTGCCTTACGGCCGCCGTGGGTGTACACGTACCAGCCATCGGCATGGCGGTGGGTATCGACAGCCACTACGATACATTGGCTCCCAAATTCGCGGGCAAGTTCATTGATAAGGGCCGGGTTGCTGACCGCCGCTGAGTTAACCGAAACCTTGTCGGCTCCGGCCTCCAGTAAGCGCGACACATCCGCAATGGTGCGCACGCCGCCACCGACCGTAAACGGGATGTTGATGGCGTGGGCGACCTCTTTCACCAGCGCAGCGAAGGTGTTACGGTCTTCGACGGTAGCAGTAATATCCAAAAAGGTAAGCTCATCGGCCCCTTGACGGGCATATTCTGCCGCGAGCGAGACAGGGTCTCCGGCATCCCGCAATTCCACAAAATTGATGCCTTTCACCGTGCGGCCATTTTTGATATCGAGGCAGGGAATGATTCGTTTGGTCAGCATGTGTCAGGCTTTGAGGGCTTGGGAAAGGGTAAAAACGCCTTCGTACAAGGCTTTGCCAACGATCGCGCCGTCTACGCCTGTCTCCCGCAAAATGGCGAGGTCGCTGAGGCTGCTTACGCCTCCGGAAGCCACGATTTTCAAAGTGGGGAAATCTGCCAACAGCTGTTCGTACAAAGCGGTGGCTGGCCCTAGCATGGCGCCGTCACGTACGATGTCGGTCGTGACTACATACAGTAAGCCCGCCGGCAAAAAACCCGTGATTAGGTCATTGAGCAGGATACCGGAGCCTTCCTGCCAGCCTTTGACCATCACCACGCCCGCACGTACATCCGCACTCAGGATCAGGCGTTCAGCGCCAAATTCGTGGAGCCATTCGGAAAACTTTTCGGGATGCTTTACCGCCGCACTGCCCAAATTGACCTGGCTGGCACCCGAATCGAGTGCACGACGGATGTCGTCGGCAGACTGAATGCCTCCCCCGATATCTACTTTGAGCTTTGTGTTACGGCAAATAGCCTCGATGACCGCAGCGTGAACGACCTTGCCCGCCTTGGCACCGTCGAGGTCCACCACGTGCAGGTATTCAGCGCCTTGTTCCTCAAAGTCACGCGCAACCGCTACCGGGTCAGAATTATACACTTTTCGTGAATCAAAAGCGCCCTGGGTGAGGCGAACACAGGCGCCGTCTATCAGGTCAATGGCCGGAATAATGCGCATGGTTAAAGATTGAGGAAATTTTGAAGAATAGCTGCCCCTGTTTCGCCGCTTTTTTCAGGGTGAAACTGCGTGGCATAGAAATTATCGCGATGAATCGAGGCGCTGAAAGGCACGCCGTAGTTGCAGGTGGCAATGGTCTCAGGGCCGGTTTCGGCATAGTAACTGTGCACAAAATACACGTGCGAACCCTCCGCAATGCCCTGATACAGCGGGCTTTTGAGGTCTTCGAGCTGATTCCAGCCCATGTGGGGCACCTTCAATCCGCCAATTGGTTCAAATTTCTTTACCTTCAGGTCAAAGATACCGAGGCAGGATGTATCGCCTTCTTCGCTGTGGCTGCACATGAGCTGCTGGCCCAGGCAAATGCCCAACACCGGTTGTTTCAAGCTGGAAATCAGGGTATCTAGTTTTCGGCTGCGCAAATATGCCATAGCCGAAGATGCCTCTCCCACACCTGGGAAAATGACCTTATCCGCTGCCAGGAGCAGCTCCGGATCGTCGGTCCAGTCGGCTTCAATGCCGAGTCTTTCAAGCGCAAAAAGCACCGATTGTATGTTGCCGGCGTTGTACCGGACAATGGCTATTTTCATGGCTTAAAGAATGCCTTTGGTAGAGGGCAACTCCGTGGAACCGGGAATGAGCTTCACTGCTTGTCGGGTGGCCTGGGCAAGCGATTTGAAAATAGCCTCGATCTGGTGGTGGTCATTTTCTCCGGAAAAATGCACGTGCAGGGTACAGCCGGAAGCTACCGCGAGGGAATAGCAGAAGTGCTTGACCATTTCGGTGGGGAAATCGCCCACTTTTTCGCGGTGAAAGGCCCCTTCAAAGCGGAGGTAAGGCCTTCCCGAAAAATCAAGCGCCACGGTTGCCTGTGCTTCATCCATAGGCAAAATGCAGTGTCCGTAGCGCTGCATGCCGCGCTTGTCGCCCAGAGCCACCTTGAGGGCCTCTCCCAGGGTGATCGCTGTGTCTTCGATGGTATGGTGCTCGTCAATGTGAAGGTCGCCTACCACTTCAATTTCGAGGTCCATGCCGCTGTGCTTACACAGCTGCTCCAGCATATGGTCAAAGAATCCCAACCCGGTCTGGATTTTAGCTTTGCCTTTACCGTCGAGGTTCAGCTGCACGTAGATGTCGGTTTCCTTGGTAGAGCGCCGGACCGTGGCTGTGCGAGATTTTCCTTTGAGCAAAAAGGCCGCGATATCTGCCCAGCTATGGGCATCGAGGGCCAGGGCGTCTTCCCACGAAGAGCGATCGATGTCGTCCACGCGGTCTTCGCTTAGGCCGAGCAAAATACCTTTTGCCCCGAGGTTTTTGGCCAGCTGGATGTCGGTATGCCTGTCGCCGACCACATAGGAGTGGGCGAGGTCGTATTCTCCGCTGAAATATGCTTCCAACATGCCGGTTCCGGGTTTCCGGGTGGGCAAGTTGTCTTTTTTGAAGGTGCGGTCGATGTGCTCCGCGTGAAAGGTAATGCCTTCCGCAGCTAATATTTCGAGCATTTTGCGGTGAGCGGGCCAGAAGGTCTCCTCAGGGAAAGAGGGCGTTCCGAGGCCGTCCTGGTTGGTAACCATCACCAATTCGTATTGTTGGCTTTCCACAATTTTCCGCAGGTTGGTGATTGCACCCGGTAAAAAAGAGAGCTTTTCCAGGCTGTCAATCTGAAAGTTATCGGTCGGCTCGTGAATGAGGGTGCCGTCGCGATCCAGAAAAAGGATTTTTTTCATAGCTGTTTCAAATTTAACCTAAAAATGACCGGATGGCAGCGAGTAAAGCTTCGTTTTCCTGTGCGGTGCCGACCGTGATGCGTAGGCAGCCCTGGCATTGGGGGGCTTTGTTACGGTTACGGACAATCACGCCTTTGAGCATGAGGTCGCGGTACCATTTATCGGCATCGGGTACTTTTACCAGCAAAAAATTGGCGTCGGAAGGGTACACATTGGTCTCTCCGAGTAACTGAACCAGCTCTTTTTCCAGAAATGCCCGCTGCGCCAATATCTCCCCTACCCTTTCTTCCATGAGCGGAATTTGTGCCAAAGCAGCAAGTGCCTGCTCCTGCGTAAAGGCGTTCACATTGTAGGGCGGTTTGATGTTGTTGAGCAAAGCAATAACAGAAGGATGCCCGTAGGCTACTCCCAGGCGCAGACCAGCCATTCCCCAGGCTTTTGAAAAAGTCTGAAGTACTACCAGGTTGGGAAAATGCCCGAGCAGGTGGATCACCGATTTTTCCGGGGCAAAGTCGATATAGGCTTCATCGACCACCACCATACCGGGCGCAAATTGCACTACCTGCCGGATGGAGGCGAGGTCGAGGGCATTGCCGCTGGGGTTATTCGGGGAGCACAGGAAGGTGATTTTGGTACCCGGACGGAAAGAAGAGATTACTTCCGAAGTAGCCAGCTGGTAGTCGGGCGTAAGCGGACAAGCTACGGTTTTGACGTGGTTAATATCAGCCGACACCTCGTACATGCCGTAGGTAGGCGGCGTGAGCAATACATGGTCGCGGCCGGGCTCGCAGAAGGCACGAATCAACAGCTCGATGGGTTCGTCGCTGCCATTTCCCAGAAAAATCTGATTGGTATCTACGCCACGCCATGCGGCGAGCTTTTCCTTGATTAAGTGCTGGTGTGGATCGGGGTAGCGATGAAAATTGCGCTCCAGCGGGGAGCCAAAGGCATTTTCATTGGCATCCAAAAAAACCTCAGCCTCCCCCGAAAATTCATCACGGGCCGAAGTATAGGGTTTGAGTTTCAGTAAATGCGGACGGGCGAGTCGCATCAGGTCCACCTCGGCGGTATCAGGAGAGAAGGGCATTGTTTTTCAATTTTTGGAGACGGATGGAAACGGCACGGGCGTGTGCATCGAGGGTTTCGGCCAGGGCCATGGTCTCCACCGTGGGGCCGAGCCGCTCGAGTCCGTTAGGCGTGAGCTGCTGAAAGGTGATTTTTTTCACAAAGCTATCCAAGGAAACGCCACTGTAAGCGGTGGCAAAGCCATTGGTAGGCAGGGTGTGGTTGGTGCCGGAAGCATAATCACCCGCACTTTCGGGAGAAAAATGCCCGATAAACACAGAGCCCGCATTGACGATACGCTCGGCAAAGACCGAGGCGTCGTCGCAAAGGAGGATGAGGTGCTCAGGCGCGTACGTGTTGATGAAGTCGAGGGCGACGTCGTTGCTTTCGAAGAATACAGCCAGGCTATTGCTGAGTGCTTCGCGGGCAATACCGGCGCGGGGCAGGTCAGCGAGTTGCAGCTCAATGGCTGCATCAACCTTCGGAATCAACTCCGCATGATTCGTAACCAGCACAACCTGAGAGTCGGTGCCATGCTCGGCCTGTGCCAACAAATCGGCGGCAACAAAGTCGGGATCGGCTGTATGGTCCGCCCACACTAGCACTTCAGAAGGGCCTGCGGGCATGTCGATGGCCACGCCTTGCTGGCTCACGTACTGCTTGGCGGCAGTGACCCAGGCATTTCCAGGGCCAAAAATCTTAAACACCTTCGGAATCGATTCGGTGCCGTAGGCCATGGAGGCAATCGCCTGCACACCGCCCGCCCTGAAGATACGGGTAACCCCGGCCAGCTGAGCCGCAAACAAAATGGCCGGATGAATATTTCCGTTTTTGTCGGGCGGGGAGCAGAGCACCACCTCCCGGCAGCCAGCAAGCCGTGCAGGAATAGCCAGCATTAGCACGGTAGAGAAGAGAGGCGCCGTTCCGCCCGGGATATAAAGTCCCACGCTTTCGATGGCTACACTTTTTCGCCAGCAGGTTACGCCCGGCATTACCTCCACCACCTTCACCTGCTCCTGTTGGGTACGGTGAAAGGCTTCGATATTGCCCGCCGCTTTGCGAATCGCAGTTTTCAATTCCTCGCTCAGCAGGTCCTGGGCAGCTTCTATTTCTGCTAAATCAACGATCGGGGACTCGATCGACACCTTGTCAAACTCGCTGGTGAACCGCATCAAGGCAGCATCGCCTTCCTGCTGAATGGCTTCGATGATGGGCTTTACCTTGGGCAACATTTCGCTGAAATCAGCCGCAGGGCGCTCCTGTAAGGCTTTCCAGCTTTCTCTATTCGGATTAATCGCAATTCGCATATCTCAAAGCATCATTTTTTCAATAGGCACAACGAGAATTCCCTGTGCACCCGCTTCACGCAGCATGTCAATTTTCTCCCAGAAGTCGTCCTCCTGCACCACGGTGTGAATGGACACCCAGCCCGGCTCGGCCAAAGGGGTCACAGTGGGGCTTTTCATGCCGGGGAGGATGGCCGTAATTTTTGCAACCGCCGATTGCGGAGCGTTCATGAGGATGTACTTGCTCTTGCGTGCCCGGTTTACGGATTTGATCCGAAACATGAGTTTATCGAGGATGACTTCTTTTTCAGCAGACAATTCGGGGTGCTGGATGAGCAAGGCTTCGGAGCGCATCACAACTTCCACCTCACGCAAGCCATTAGCCAACAAGGTAGAACCAGACTCGACCAGGTCGCAAATCGCATCTGCCAATCCGATACCGGGGGCAATTTCAACCGAGCCGCTGATTTCGTGGATATCCGCCTGAATGTCGTTTGACTTCAAATACCGCTGAAGAATTTTCGGATAAGAGGTGGCGATGCGCTTCCCGCTCAGGTCGGTGAGGCTGTTGAAGTTCATGGACTGTGGCACAGCCAGGGCCAGGCGGCAACGGGCAAATCCGAGGCGTTCGGTGATAACAATCGACTTTTCTTTTTCTTCCACCACATTTTCACCTACGATGCCGATATCCGCCACCCCGTCGGCTACAGAGACAGGGATGTCGTCATCGCGCAGGAAGAGGATTTCAAGGGGAAAATTATAGGCGGAACTGATGAGGCGGTTTTTGTTTTGGGAAAAGGAAATGCCGCACTCCTGCAGAAGCTGAAGGCTTACTTCGCTGAGCCTGCCTGATTTTTGTATCGCTATTTTAAGGACGTTTTTCATGTTAAGAAGGGTAAAAATGGGAACATGCTGGCTGCGAAAACAGCCGGGAACCTAAAAGCATCGATATGTATGTGGTAGCCTCTGTTAAGAGGCATGGTGGAAATGCACGCCAGCGTGGTGTAAAGGGGCTATGTAAACTGGCTTTGACATGAAAGGCATTTCCTGATTAGGCAAGGCAAATTTGACCGCTTACTGGCATTTTTCCAAACCTAATACTTGTTTTTTGAAAAAATGAGAAGGAAGCACGCAGGTCCACTAATTTTGAATAACGGTTTGCCTTCTGTCGAAGGTAAAACCTGTAAAAATGCCGATCCCGCCGGTGACATTGCTGCGGATACGCGCAGGCTGGGCAAAAGGGCTTGCATTGGCCTGAATAGAAGCATCTACACTGCTTCGGAAGCGGTAGTAATCCTCGTTGATATGATACACGGTGCTGACAACGGTATCGCCCACTTTGTAGTCGAAGTTGGTTCCCAGGATAAATTGCTGGCCATTCAAATTTTGATCATCAAGCGCAAAATCATTGTCGGGATTGCTGTTGATGTTGCCTTTTTGAATCATAAAGCGGTAATAATTGGCCGTAGTTCCATCGTCGGTAAACTTGGTCAGGACATAATAGAGACTGTCGCGCTGCTGGCTGGGGGCATATTCCGTGGTATCAATGGGCACCGGCGGCAGGATGCGGGTCGATGCGGTAATTTTTTCCCCGCTGCGGGTGGTTACTTCCAGTTCATACAAGGTGCTGTAGTCCTCCGACACGGGAGTGAGCCCGATGTAGAAAAACAGGGAGTCACCCACAAAAGGCCGCAGGATGGCAAAAGCGTTGGCGTTACCAGCTGCTGAGGTATCAATCTCCGGCAAAGCAAAGGCAAAAGAACTAAGGGTATCCGAGATTCCGTTGTGCCGGATGACCACGGTAGCGCCGCGCTCATAAATCACTTTGAGGTTATCGAGGTAACCCACACTGCGCACCAGCGAAAGTACTATCGGCTGACCGGGTTGCAGGTAGCATTCAACTGCAGCCTGCGATTCGTAATAGGGAAGGTTGAGGTCGATTTCCTGCTCGAGTTTACAGCCGGAGAGGAGAGCAATTCCCAGTAGTAGAAAAAACGTATTGCGCAGCATATCAGAAGCTGAAATTATAAGTTACAGAAGGAATGATGGGGAATAGAGCCACCTGCTTGGCTTTGAAGTTCGTGGGCACACCAGAATCGTTGGTCACCGTTTCAAAGTAAAGGAAGTACGGATTTCTGCGGTTGTAGGCATTGTAGGCGCTGATGGTGAGGTCGCTGGCTCCCCATTTAGGGAAAAACCTGATCACGAAACCGAGATCCAATTTGTGATAAGCAGGCATCCGGTAGCTGTTTCGGTCGAGGAAAATCGGCACAGGTTGTACAAAAACGAGCTCTGGCCCAAAGACCGGTACCCTGCCTACGGCGAGGCTAACTGCATTTCCGGTGCGGTACTGCCACGAGGCGCTCAGGCTCAGTCGCTTGCTCATCTGGTAAATACCCACCACGGTCACGTCGTGCCTGCGGTCGTTGCGTGGGTGAAAAAGGGCACCATCGTTGATCGCCAGCAATGGGTCAATGGTGCCATCGGCTTGTTGGCCAATAAACCTCCGCCACGACCAGGACAGCGTATAGCCGATCCAGCCAGTAAGCCTGCCGCTTTGTTTTTCGAGGTAAAATTCAGACCCGTAGGTATAGCCACTACCAAAAACAAACTCTTTGTCGAGGTTGTCATTGACAAAAAGGTTGGCTCCGTCTTTAAAATCGATCTGGTTATGCAGCCATTTGTAATAAACCTCAGTGGAGAAAAGCCAGTTTTTGTTCAGCAGCCAGGTAACGCCGGTAGAGAGCTGATCGCTTTTTTGGGGCCTGACGAGCTTGGTGGAAGGGTACCAGACATCTGTGGGCAAGGTCGTTCCGCTGCTCGAAACCAGGTGCAGGTACTGCGCCATGCGGGCGTAGCTTGCCTTGAGCGATACCGATTTGCTGAGGGTGATATTGGCCGCAAGGCGTGGCTCAAAATTATTGTAAAAGGTATTTTCCTGCACAAAACCCGACCAGCGAAAACCGCCGTTGACCTTAATTTTATCGTTCACGGTCCATTCGTCTCCGGCAAAAACGCCCATTTCGGTGGCGAAATAGTCATTGCCTGCACTGAAGTTAAACGTGCTATCTGACGAGCCTACATTTACCCGTCCTACCCCAAACTTGTGGTAAATGGCAGAGGCGCCAAACCGGATATAGTGATTAGCAGAGGGCAGGTACGAAAATTCGGTCTTAAGGGCGTAGTCGCGGATAGACGACCCCAGCTCAAATTCGAAGATGTCGAACTTGTTTTTGATGGTATAATCGTACTTCGTGAAGCCCAGCGAACTATTGAGGAAAAGGCGCGAGTTGAAAATGTGGTTCCAGCGCAAAGATCCGGTGGTATTTCCCCAATCAAAATTGAAACGAATGTCCTGGTTGCGGAAAGTAAACCTGTCACGTCCGGTGTATCCACTTAAAAAAATCTGGTCTTTATCGGAGATGGTCCAGTTTACTTTGCCATTGAGATCGGAGAAATAGTAATCCGGAATGGGGTTGAATGCTTTGTTGTCGGCGTTGGCTTCGTTGATGAGGCGGGTAAACACGTCCACGTAGGTCCTTCTCCCGGAAATAAGGAAAGAAGCTTTGTTCTTTGCAATAGGCCCTTCAAAGGTTAAGCGGCTGGCAATCAGGCCCAGGCCACCCTTTACATGAAATTTGTTGCTATTGCCTTCATTCATCCGCACATCCACTACCGAGGAGAGAAAACCTCCATACTGGGCAGGAAAGCCCGCTTTGTAGAGCTTCACGTCCTTTACTGCGTCGGAATTAAACGTACTGAAAAATCCAAAGAGGTGGGAAGGATTGTACACGGTGGTGCCGTCGAGGAGGAAAAGGTTTTGGTCGGGACCTCCGCCCCGGACATAAATGCCGGAGCTACCTTCAGATCCGGAAGAAACGCCCGGTTTTAGTTGCAGGGTTTTGATAATATCCACTTCGCCAAACAGGGCGGGCAACAGCTTGGCATCCTGCATGCTGATGCGCTCTATGCCCATTTCGGTCGATTTGAGGCGTTGCTGAAATCCCTCTGCGGTTATCTCTACCGTTTCCAGGGTAGCGTCCGCGACTTCAAGCTGGATATCCATGCGCACATTTTCTTTCCAGATCGCCTTTTTTAATTGTGCAGCAAAACCCACGTAGGAGTATTTTACCGCAATAGAATCTCCACTATTGGGCAAAGAGAGCGAATAGAAGCCGTATTCATTGGTGTAGGTTCCCTTGCCAACAGCCTGAGCGGTAACCGTAGCGCCAATCAAAGCTTCGCCCGTTTCGGCCGATTTGATGTATCCGCTGAGGATAATTGTATTTTGGGAAAAGAGGCTCGGGGCTAAGCAGAGGAATGAAAAGTAAACAAAAATATGCCTCATGAAGCTAAAATAAGGATGCAGGCTGCGTAAAAGGTATGCGTAGCCGCATCTTAAAACGCCCTAAGGGCATTTTGGTTGGCACCGTTGGTAAAAAAAATGAAAGAGGCCACCCTGTATCGCAGAACGGCCTCTCATTAGGGCTACCATTTGTAAGGACTTGCATATTGCGGTAGCCAATGTCCTCAGGCAGATGGGATAAAAAAACCCAAAGACTTATCCTTCAATATAGGAATTTACAAACCGGATGTCAAGGGAAATTTTCACTTAACGGTAATGTACTGCCGGAAAAAGGGATTGCCCCCGCACCTGCAGGTTATTGTCGCTTGTGGCCGACTTCAGGCACTTTTGAGCGACGCACATTGAGCACCCCGCTCAGGATTACGAGCAACATTCCCGTAAATACAATCCAGGAGGGAAACGGGTCGCCAAGCAGGGTGCCGATTCCCAGGGCAAAAATCACCTGCACATAGTTAAGCGCGCCCAGTCTCCCAGCCTTGTCCCAACCGAGGGCAATGGTAAGGAACAGCTGCCCCATGGCCGCAAATCCACCCAACAACAGCAGCAAGAACAGGTTGTCGAATTTGGGCACCACAAAATCGGAAGTAATCACCTCCCAGCCTTCCCTGAGTCCCATTTGATAGAGCAAAAAGGAAATCAAAGGCAGCACCACACCTCCACTCATGAACGAGAGCACGATGACCCGCGAATCGTAAAACTGCCGCAGTTTGCCGATGCTGAGTAGCGCCATGGCCGCAAATAGTCCGCACCCCACACCGGCCAGGTGATACTGAATGGGATAATCGCCTTCGGGCCGGAATATGAGCACGATTCCCAGAAAACCCACGCCCACCGATATCCACTCTTTGAGGTTGAGCCGCTGCCCGGGGATAAAGGCGGTAAATACGGCGAGGTAAATGGGATAGGCGAGGTTGTAGGTATTGGCTTCGCCGAGGCCGATGTGGGTGATGTTGTAAAACAGAAGGTAAAGCGCTGCCGTTCCGATCAGGCCCCTGAATACGAGCAAGCCGGGGAGACCGCCTTTCTGAATGGGAGGTTTGCGGATCAACGCCGGCACAATAAAAAGGAGCCCGATCAAGTTGCGGAAAAACACCAGCTCGATGGCGCTGTAATCTTTGCTCAGGTATTTGGCGGTGCCTCCCATGAGGGCAAAGGACATGGCAGTTAGCAGGATCATGAATCCTGCCGGTCGCTTTTGTTTCAGGTCATTAATCAGGTTAATGCCCAAAGATGGTTTCTTGTTTTTCGATCGCACACGCTTAAATCCCCAATCGGTTAAAAAACCTGGCATTACCGCCCCTTCGGGGTCATTTCCACAATCGGAACTACCATTTCCTCCAGGCTGATACCGCCGTGCTGGAAGGTATCTCGGTAGTAGTTCACGTAGTAGTTGTAGTTATTGGGGTAGGCAAAAAAGTAGTCCTCCATCGCAAACACGTAGGTGGAGCTCACATGCGACTGCGGCAGGAAGGCGTCTTCGGGCCTTCGAACGGTAAACATGTTTTTGGCGTGTTCGTCGTAGTTAAGGTTTTTGCCTTGCTTGTAGCGCAGGTTGGTGGTGGTGGTGCGGTCGCCGATGATGCGGATCGGGCGCTTGACGCGTACGGTGCCGTGGTCGGTGGTAAGCACAATTTTCACATTCTTCTTGCTCAGGGTTTTGAGCAGGCGAAGCAGCGGCGAAAACTCCAGCCAGGATCTTGAAAGCGAACGATAGGCCGCTTCGTTGGGGGCCAGTTCGCGGATGATGTTCATTTCCGTACGTGAGTGCGAAAGCAGATCAATGAAGTTGAAGACCATCACGTTGAGGTCGTTGTTCATGAGGTTCAGCACGTTGTCGGCAAGGTTTTTACCTTCATCGTTGGTGATGACCTTGTGGTACGACCACTTGATATTCAGCTTCTTACGGTTAATCAGCTCACCTAATAGGTTTACTTCAAAGAGGTTTTTACCACCTTCTTCTTCGTCGTTTTTCCAGTATTTGGGGTAGCGTTCGGCAATCTTCAGCGGCATCAGGCCCGAGAAAATAGCGTTACGGGCATATTGGGTGGCGCTGGGCAGGATACCGATATATTCCTTTTCTTCATTGATGTAGAAGAAATCGGAAAGAATGGTCTCGAAGCTCTTCCACTGATCGTAGCGAAGGCAATCGACCAGGATAAAAAACACGCTGTCATACCCCTGACCCAGGTGTGGAAAAACGGCATTGGGCAGCACATCGGGCGAAAGCATGGGCCGCTCCTTCAGGTCGTTGGTATTGACCCAGTCGAGGTAATTGCGGGAAATGTATTTGCCAAAATTGAGGTTAGCCTCCGCGAGCTGCGAGATAAGCACCTCCTCCATGCTTTTGTCCTCGTTCTCTTCCATCTTCGATTCCCAAAACATGAGCCTGCGGTAGATGTCGGCCCAGTCGAGATAGTCGTTGTCGTCGAAAAAGCGGGTAGCGATATTGCGGAAGTCTTGCTGGTAATCAGAGTTTACCTTAGCGGTAATGAGCTTTTTGTTGTCCAGTATTTTTTTGCAGGCAAGCAGAATCTGACTCGGTTTTACGGGCTTGATGAGGTAATCGGCGATTTTGGAGCCAAGGGCATCCTCCATGATGTGCTCCTCTTCCGACTTGGTAATCATGATCACCGGCATATTGGGCGCAAATTGCTGTATCTCGCTCAGCACATCGAGACCTTGCATACCCGGCATTTGCTCATCCAGAAACACAATGTCGTAGTTTCCCTGGCGGATCATTTCCAGCGCATCGGGGCCATTGCTGGCAGAATCTACGTCGAAGTTTTTCTCACGAAGAAAAACCATGTGTGCCTTCAGGTGTTGAATTTCGTCGTCAACCCAGAGAATCTTGGGATTTTGCATGCGGTATCGTTTTCGAAGATAAAGTTAAGTAAGCCTGCTTCAGTATGGTGATGTATTAAGGGATAAAGTTGCGTAATAGCCTAAGCATACGGCAATATACCTGCACCGTTTCAGCAATTCGTATGCCTGAAGCTTTACTTGCAGTAGCTTTCGTGGCTTTTACGCAGCACAGATTCGGCTACTTTGCCCTGCGGGGTATAATCCTTGTGAGGGTAGCCTTCGTGGCCCTCCATGTTTGGAAACCATTTCCACAAAAAACCGCCTTTCCACCAGGGTTCCTGCCCGAGGGTTTCCCACAGGGCCTGAATGGCATTGGCCTGGGCCTGTTCGTTAACGGCTACGTCGTCGATAATGCCCTCCAGCTCCCAGGAATTGTAGGCGCAGCGGTCCACACTCAGGTAGCCGTATTCTGAAAAAAGGATGGGCTTGTGGGTAGAATCAGCCAGGGCTTTCATGCGGGCTACGGGCTTTTTCCAGGCGGATTTCAGGTCTTTTACGGTAGGAGTGGGCGAGTTAACCAATGGAAAATAAGCATCGACGCCGATATAGTCGAGGTCTTCCCAAAAAGGCACATGGGGGTATTCGTCCCAGTTAGCCGCGTAGGTGAGCTTGCCAGCATATTGCTTACGAACATCCTGAATGAGTTTTTTCCAAAAATCGGGACGTTTTACGGCGCCAATTTTGAACTCGGTGCCTACGCAAAAAAGCTCAACTTTTTCTTCGATGGCAATGTCCAGAAAGACCTGAATATAGGCTGTGTAATCTTTTTCCCAGGCTTCCCATTCTGAATCGGAATCGAAATCGAGCTTACCGGTCCAGCTTCCTGGAACGTAAACCTGCGGCTTGAGCATCACGTGTATTCCCGCCTGATGCGCCTGTTGGATAATGCTGCGGGCACCATTGGGGGTTTCGCCCCACCAACGGCCGTCGTTGCCATGGTACCGCACCGAGGCACTTCCGGGTCTGGTAAACCCGAAAGGAATGACGGCAATCCAATCTGCGGCAACCGCTTTCACCGCCGGCATGGGACTCTCGGTCCATTCGCGGGGAGGGGAAACAAAATTCAGACCCGCCATGCGATCGGTAGCCGAAAACGGGAGAACAGGGGCTGGTTCGAATACTTGCTCGTCCTGACGTAAGGTATCTGCGGCGGGCAGGTCGCTGTCGCATGGGCATAAAAGCCACATGATCGTAAGTGCTATGCCGAGGGTAAAGGCTTTGGACATCAAGGAGGGTTGGGGTTATTTTCTATTCAGAATTTCTTCTATGGCTGACCAGAGTTGGTTTCTATCAAAGGGTTTGGCAAAATACCTTTCAAATCCTTCACTGAGGAAATAGGCACTTGCGCCCGAATCGGCATCTGCAGTTACGGCAAAAATCGGGCAATGTTGGTAAGGTTCCATTTGTTTGATCTCTTTAGCAAGCATCACCCCGTCCACGACTTCATCCCCGAGTTGGATATCCATCAGGATGAGGGGAAAGGCTTCATCCGCCACGTACTTTCTGGCTTCGTTCACCGTTCTGGCCACCAGCACTTCCACCCCAAACTTCTTTAACAAGCCCTGCATGACTACTCCATTGATTTCATCGTCTTCTACATAGAGGATTTTTACCATCAATTGCTGCTAACTGAGTTCTCACTAAAACTAACGATTATATCACAATTTACAGAACCTTGCCTCCACGTGGAGGGATGGTCGTGTATCAGGTCTTTCGTCCCCACCTCCTCAGATTTATAAGCGCTTTGCACCTAATTCATGAACACCCTCTGTCGGTTTATTAACCTTGAAAGGCATAAAATACGCGGGTAATATTACCCTGAATGCACTGCCGACCCCTTTTTCGCTTTCTACTTCGATGGTGCCCCCGAGCAGTTCGCTGTATTTTCTGGCAATGCTGAGGCCGAGCCCTACGCCTTCATATTGGCGTTGGCGCCCCTCGCTTTCTTGCTTAAAGGGTTGAAATATTTTGTCAATGTGATCAGGAGCAATCCCTATTCCGGTGTCTTCGATCAGGATGATCACAAATTCTTTGCCTTTTTTTCTCACCTGCAGGGAAGCAGAGATTCGCACACTGCCTTCGCGGGTAAATTTGAGGGCGTTGCCTACGATATTATTGAGCACCTGGCTGAGCATGCGGCTATCGCCCAATACTTCCAGCTCATCTTCTAAATGCGCTGCCTCGAGCCTTACCTTTTTGGTAATCGCCAGTGGGGTAAGCGACTCTACCACTACCCTGATCAACTCTTCCACGGCAATTGGCCGGAGGGAATAGCCCACGCCTTCTGCTTCCAGCTTAGATAGCTCCAGGATACCGGTAAGGGTGTTCAGTAGTCTGTTTCCGCTTTTCTGCATCATCAAAAGGTAATCTCTGCGCTGGTACTGGTCGTCATCCTCGGCCATGAGCTCGAGCAGTCCCATCATGCCATTGATTGGGGTACGGATTTCGTGGCTCATATTAGCGAGGAAATTGGTTTTAAGCCGCGTCATTTCTTCGGCCATTGACTTAGCCATCACAAGCCGGACCTCTGCTTCTTTTTCAACCGTTACATCGGTGTTTATTCCCAGAAATTTATCCACATGTCCACTTGGGAGGTACTGTAGCGATGCATAGGCCTTTAAATACCGGATAGAGCCATCGGTTCGGATGATGCGGTAAGTGCTCATGTAATCGGTTTTATGAAGGATCGCATAATTGATCTGCTCCAGGAAAACGGGTAGGTCTTCCGGGTGCACATGGTCTGCCCAATCAGAATATGCGCCCTTAAAATCAGACCTGTTGATTTGATAAAACCCCAGGGTTACGTCATCCCAAAAGAGTTGATTATTTGTGATGCTCCACTCCCAGATTCCCACCCCTGCACCCTGGGTCGCCAAAGCCATGCGTTGGGTCATTTCAAGCAAATCAGATTCCTGCTTCTTCAGTATGGTGATATCGTCGAGCATAAATACCGAACCAAATTGCTCTCCCTCGGTGTCATAGGCTGGGGCATAGCGGTATCGATACCAGTACGTTTTGCCGTTTAGTCCTCTCCACTCCTGAATACCGTTTAAGGTATCTCCCCGGAGGGTCCGACTGAGGGCTTTCTCGAAGTACACAGACAATTCAGGAGGGAGATAGCTCGACATCTTCACGCCTGGCGCTGGCTCAATAAGCATTATTTCTTTAAAACCTTCGATGGCCTGCTTGTTCATGGCCAGGATATATCCAAGCTGATCGACCAGGGTCACGAGCTGGCTGCTGTTTTGAAGGATAGAACGCTGGTACGCTTCAAACTTGCGTATGCTGATTTCGGCTTCCTTCTGATCGGTAATGTCCCGGCGTACCGAAACCAGGTGCGTGGGGTTTCCGAGGTCGTCTTTCACTACTACAAGAGAAAAGGAAGTCCAGAAAGGAGTACCGTCTTTGCGGTAGTTTACCATGTCTATCTTATCGTTTCTCCCGCTTTCCATGGCCTCATTTACCAAAAGGCGCATTTCGTCTCGCTCCGCTTCTAGTACCAGAAAGTCGGGAGACAGCCCAATGACCTCCTCGGGTTCGTAGCCGGTCATGTGGCAAAAAGCTTCATTTACAAACACAATTTCCGGCCCGGGGAACTCCACCGGATTGGCTTTGGTAATGATTACCGCATCGTGGGTATGGGTCACCACCGACTCCATCATCCGCAGGTAAGCCTCTTCTTCTACCTGCGAGGTTATTTCCTGGCCTACGCCCCTGAACAACTGGTTGTCGCGGTCGATAGACACATGCCAGTTTATCCAATGTACTTTCCCTGACTTGGCTACAATCCGGGTTTTGTACTGGAGAAATTTTTCAGGAATCAAAGACCAAACCTGACTCGACTCCTGAATGTCTTGTCTGTCTTCTTCCGGGGTAAAATCGCGGATATTGGCCCCTACCAGTTCGTTGATGGCAAATCCGAGCAATTTAGTCCAGCTAGGGTTTGCTTTGAGGATGTAGCCGTCCCAATCTACCACAAATATTAAATCCGGGGAGGTATAGAAAATCTCCAGAATCTCATCATGGGAGTAGTGGATCTCCGTAACATCTTCAACACTACCACTCCAGCCCGGCCCTTGTTGTGTAGCGATAGGCGTAAGCGAGATTCTGAGCCAGGAAGTCTTTTCATTTAGCTGCTTTACCTTTATTTCATTCGGAAAGCCCGCTTTCATTTTTTGCCAGTCGAGTTCAAATCCAGCAGCCATGGCTTCAGACCAGATGAGGGAGCATGCCTGATTTAGGCAAAAATCGGTTGTTTTTTGAAAAATTTCCTGAGCCCGGGGATTCAGCCAGATCACGCGCTCCTTATCGTCAAGCTCAAACAAACCGACAGGCGACTGGCTGGTAATGGCGCTGAACCGATGCTCTACTTCCCTTAGCTGAGCTTGCTTTTCGTAATCTGCCGTGATGTCTCGGAGCACTGCCAGCCCTCCTTTAAACGAGTCGTTTTTCCCTATAACAGGGTTCATCCGAAGAGAGAATAGCGACACCTCCCCCGGCAGTTCATACACCAACGACTCCTTTACCATGTGACCCTGAAATACCTGATTGAAATAGGCTTCCCACTCTTCACCCATTTTGCCGGGTAACCCCTGGAGGGTAATTTCGGCGCCCAATTCGAGTGAATTTCCCAGGAATTTTTGAATGTAACTATTGAGTGCGGGGTTGAAGTAGGTGAGTTTTCGGTTTTGATCAAAAGTGAAGATCAGGTCAGTAGAGAAATTCAGCACTTCCCTGTAGGAAAAAGGAGAAGTGGGGAAACTAGCCTTAGCGTCTGCTTCGGAAGAGCTTTTTTTCGGATGAGGTTGGAGATCAGAACCGATAGCGGTCTCCTCCAAGGGCGCTGAGAGGAGATTGCCGGGAGAACCGGGTTGTAGCTTTGTTTCCTTGCTACAATTGGCCAAAAAATCTACAGTAAAGTTTAGGACCTGTTCTCCGGCATCAAGGGCCTGAGGGTCAAATACCCTGCCCCGTTGGCTACTATCCGCCGGGTTGTGAATATCTGGTAAGTTTTCTCCTCCAATTGACATAAAAACACAGCTGGCAAACGGGCTATTGCCTTGAAACTGAGCCAACCAGCTTGGGAAGGTCCCTGGAGCGTAAGGGTATAATCCATCCTCGTCAACCAGGCTAAGCATTTCCTTGGGAAATAGAGAAACGAGCCCTTCAGCTATTGAAAACCTGGGATCGCCGAACGTGCATAACTTTTTTACTTCGGCCGGAAGGGTCTGAACCCATTTACTGAGGTGTGCTGCACTCCAATCAGGGCCTATGATTAAAGTGGCGGAGGTTCCGATAGAAGACCATTGAGCAAGGAGAGAATCAAGAACATGGAGATTTTCCAAATTCCCGCAGATGAATATTCTGGGTGGGTGGTGGGCCATATTTCAACATTTTCTATTAGGATAAATTACAAAATTCCGAAACGTGAAAATATATTCCACACCTATTGCTGTCTGCTGTCTGCTGTCTGTGTAAGAAATCAACTTCATTCCACTGTTTTGAGGCCCTTATACCCACCTGTCTGCCTGCCAGACAATGGCCTTACGAATAAATTTGACTATATTGAGAATTCAACTATAGCATTTTCAAAATGAATTTATCTCGTAATTATTTCTCACAGTTAGGGGTAGCTACCCTTGCCATTCTTCTCATAAGCCCTACATTATTACATGCACAATACGAAGCAGTAGAGCTCGACCCGGAGGTAGGTTGGTTCAACAATGGGCAGGCCCTGCCCACCGGTAAACAGCTGATTATCTCAGCTCCTACTGAAGCCAAAACGGTATATGCCGAGCTAGGCGTGTGGCGTGGCGGCACAGACCACGGCAAAGCACCGCTGTACAGCACCACCTGGCGGCGCTCGGTAGCCGACCAAACGCCCAGGTTGCGTATGCTCTTTAACTACAGCCTCAATGGCAACAGCGAATACGACTTTCGCTTCGATCTCTTTCGCTACCTCACTGCCGAGGAAGTGAGCAACCTCCGCCAAACACTTTACAGCCAGTTTAACGCTTACCTTGAATCTGTGGTGGCGAGCGACAAAGGCGGCGCCCGGCAATGGGAGTCTGACCTGGAAAAAATGGTCGCTATCCGCATGGCCGACTACCGATCTCCGGCCGGAAGCCTTTTTGACGAATTCGGACCCGCACTTCGCAGGGCGCTATCGGCATACAGCAAAGGTTCGGCTGACACCCTGCTCACCGACCAGAAAAGGCGCAACCAACTGGCACGGCTACTACAGGAAGAGCTAAGCCCGCTGCTCGATCAGCCCATTCAGGTGAAATCCTCTTCTTTCGAAGTCAATCAATACCGTACCGAAACCACCCGCAACCCCTTGGGCGTAAGTGTAGGCTACGGAGGGGTGTACCTTTCGGGTACCTCCGACAACCTCAGCTACGACTCAGCGCCCTTTATCGGAGTGTCGTTCCCTATCTCTAACCGGGCGCAATCGCCGGCCATTTTCAGGCATACGGCTTTCTGTGTGGGTGCTTTTGTTAACAATTTTCAGGACAACCAGGGGCGTGAAATCACGGGCCCTGTGTTTAAGCGGCCTTACTTTGCCGGATTGGGTTACCAGGCATTTCGGTTTGTGCGGATTCAGGCCGGGGTTACAGCGTTGGAAGAAAGAACTTCGGGCGGATCGGCTTTTGACTTCGGGAATGTGCGGCTTCAGCCTTATATTGGCCTCAGTGCCGAGCTGGAGCTTTGGCTTGGTCTGCATTCACGTAATTAGCCCTTGTTGTACGGACGTTTATGGAGCAATTGAATAAATTTCTGAATTTTGAGCTCTGGAAGATCAAAGATTCAGCCCTCACACTTGGCGAGCTTTTATTTGCCTTTCTCATTCTGATAGTTGCCAGAATCGGTGTATGGCTTATTTCTACGGCCCTGCACAGGCGACTATCTAAAAACATCAAAGGCGATACGCGCAGGCTTTCGGCCATTATCCAGCTCGTTAAATACTTTGTATATGTGGTGGCGGTGCTGCTGGCGCTGAATACTGCCGGGTTCGGCATCTCCTATTTGCTGGCGGGTTCTGCTGCCTTGTTTGTAGGGTTGGGCTTCGGTCTCCAGGCCACGTTCAATGACTTTGTGAGTGGCCTCATTATCCTTTTTGAAGGCACGATTGAGGTAGATGACATCGTAGAAGTGGATGGATTGGTGGGCAAAGTATCAGCTATAGGGTTGCGGACCAGCCAGGTGATTACCAGAAATGCCATAACGGTCATTATTCCGAATGCAAAATTCACGAGCGACAATGTCGTCAACTGGAGCCACTCCCAATCCGATACCCGCTTCCTGATAAAAGTAGGGGTAGCCTATGGTTCGGATGTAGATATAGTAGAGCAATTGCTGATAGAGGCCGCGAAGGGTCACGCCCGGGTGCTCGAAACGCCTGCCCCACGTGCGCGCCTGGCCGACTTCGGAGAATCTTCGCTCGATTTCGAATTGCTGTTCTGGACGAGAGAGCCTTTTGAGGTAGAATTTACCAAGGGAGACCTGCGCAAGCGCATCGTTCACTTATTTGAACGCAAAGGAGTTATCATTCCATTTCCTCAGCGCGACCTCCACATCATGACGGATTTCCGGCACCAACCTGGCAACTGAAATTGCTTGTATTTGTTGTGTTTTTTAAGGCTAAAAGGTCAGATTTATTAATATTTTGCCTCTGTTTCAGATGCATTAATTTTTATTAAAATATCACATATGCGTCTATTTGGGACCGATAGAGCACGTCTTTTAGGTGAAATTCCAGCAACAAGGGGCAAAAAAGGCGGTTTATCCACACTTATCCACACTCCGTGGATAACTATGCGTTTGGTTTTTTGGCAACCTGTGAAAGGAAGAGTAGCTTCATATTCTCAACGCTCCGACGAACGAAACCAGCTTTCGTCATTGTAGAAAATCAATAATTAAGAAATGGCAAAACCAACCACCGCTCCTGCTCCTGCTCCCGAAACCCTTCAGCCCCAGCCCTACGACGAAGTGTTTGCTTCTTCCAAAGCCTACTTCAAAGGGGACGAACTTGCCGCCCACGTTTGGATAAACAAATACGCCCTGAAAGATTCTTTCGGTAATATTTACGACCGCAACCCCGACGATATGCACCGCCGGATTGCCAGCGAAATTCACCGAATTGAAAACAAATACCCGAACCCCTACTCCGAAGCCGAAATCTACGAGGCCCTTCACGAGTTCAAATACATCATTCCGCAAGGTGGCCCCATGTCGGGCATTGGCAATAATTTTCAGGTGGTTTCTCTTTCCAACTGTTTCGTTATCGGACCAGGCAAGCAGGCCGACTCCTACGGTGGCGTAATGAAGACCGACGAAGAGCAGGTGCAGCTGATGAAGCGGCGCGGAGGGGTAGGTCACGACCTTTCACACATCCGCCCCAAAGGCACCCCTGTCATGAACAGCGCCTTGTCTTCTACCGGGGTGGTGCCTTTCATGGAGCGATTCTCTAACTCCACCCGAGAAGTAGCTCAGGACGGCCGTAGAGGTGCCCTGATGCTTACTATTTCTATCAAGCACCCCGATGCTGAGCACTTCATTGATGCCAAACTCGACGGAACCAAAGTAACCGGTGCCAACGTATCGGTAAAAATCGACGATGAGTTTATGCGCGCTGTGGAAGAAGGCAAGCCTTATACCACTCAGTTTCCCATTAAGAGCGACAACCCGCTGCTAACCCGCCAGGTGGATGCCGCTTCGCTGTGGAAGAAAATCGTGCACAACGCCTGGAAATCGGCTGAGCCGGGCATTATCTTCTGGGATACCGTTATCCGTGAAGCGATTCCGGATTGCTATGCCGACCTCGGATTTGCTACCGTTTCTACCAATCCTTGTGGAGAAATTCCGCTTTGCCCTTACGATTCCTGTCGCCTGCTTGCCATCAACCTTTACAGCTTTGTAAAGAACCCGTTTTCTTCAAAGGCGCAGTTTGATATGCCTTTGTTTAAAAAATATGTGGCCATGGGCCAGCGCATGATGGACGACATCGTGGATCTGGAGATGGAAAAAATCGAGGCCATCCTTGCCAAACTGGATACCGATCCCGAAGACGAAGAGATCAAAATGACGGAGCGTAACCTCTGGCATAAAATCAAAATCAAGTGTGAGCAAGGCCGTCGCACCGGGGTGGGCATTACTGCCGAAGGCGATATGCTGGCCGCACTGGGTCTGCGTTACGGCTCTGAAGAAGCCCTGAATTTCTCCGTAGAAGTACACAAAACCCTGGCACTGAGCGCCTACCGCGCTTCGGTGGACATGGCGCGTGACCGCGGATCTTTCCCTATCTACAGCGCCGAAAGAGAAGCCGGAAACCCCTTTATCCAGCGCCTCCGCGAATCGGACCAGAAACTCTACGAAGACATGACCAAATATGGTCGCCGCAACATTTCGCTGCTGACCATTGCACCTACCGGCACCACGAGCCTCATGTCGCAGACCACCTCGGGCATCGAGCCGGTGTTCATGATCTCCTACAAGCGCCGCCGCAAGGTGAACCCCAACGATAAAAACATCAAGGTCGATTTTGTAGATGAAGTAGGCGACTGCTGGGAAGAGTTTCACGTGTTCCACCACAAGTTCGTTACCTGGCTTGAAGCCAACGGTTACTCCGAAGCCGAAGTAGCCCGCATGTCAGAGCCGGAACTCAATGTCCTGATCGCCAAATCGCCTTACAACAAAGCCACCGCCAACGATGTGGATTGGGTAGCTAAGGTGCACATGCAGGGTGCGATCCAGAAGTGGGTTGACCACTCCATTTCTGTAACGGTAAACGTGCCCAACGAAGTACCGGAAGAAATGATTCACGAGATCTACCTAACCGGCTGGAAATCAGGGTGTAAAGGCATTACTGTTTACCGCGATGGTTCACGCTCAGGGGTACTTGTTGCCAACGACGACAAAGGCAAAAAAGGCGACAAGCAACCTCAGTTTGTAGAAACCCAGGCCCCCAAACGTCCGGAAAAACTGGATGCACAGGTGGTTCGTTTCCAAAACGACAACGAAAAATGGGTAGCCATTATCGGCCTGTACGAAAATCGTCCTTACGAAATTTTCACCGGCCGCGCCGAGGATTCCTTTGCTGTATTGGCCCACACCGATACCGGTTGGGTGATCAAGAGCCGCGACGAAATCGGACACGGGCGCTATGATTTCCAGTACATCGACAAAGGAGGCTACCGTATCACCATTGAGGGCCTTTCCCGCACCTTTAACCAGGAATACTGGAATTACGCCAAGCTGATCTCCGGGGTGCTTCGCCACGGTATGCCACTGCCTTTTGTGGTGGACATGGTACAAAACCTGCACCTCGACGCCGCTTCGCTCAACACCTGGAAAAATGGCGTGGCCCGTACCCTCAAGAAATTCATTCCGGACGGTACAGCTGCTGCTGAAGCCGTTTGTCCTTCCTGCGGAACAGCCGCCCTGGTTTATCAGGAAGGATGCGTTACCTGCAAGAACTGTGGACACACCAAGTGTGAATAAAGGATTCTGCTTTTAGTTTTGCTGTAATTGTTCGAGACCGCTCTTTGGGGCGGTCTTTTTTTATGGCTAGGGCTGACGATCAATTCTTTCAGATGAAAAGCATTTTTTTTATCGTTCAGCGTTAACGTTTTTGGGTAACCTGCAGTCTTACCTGAGAAATGAGACCCATCGCATGAAAAACCATTTGTTTCCGCTGATATCCTTGCTTGCTGCCCTGCTGCTGATGGTGGGCTGCAATAGCCTCAAGCCCGATGAATTGCCCGACCCGGATATCCAAAACGACCTCGAGCTATATACCGCCTTTGACGAGGGAGAAGTGATAGACCTCGCCGAAGGGTTGAATGCAGGTCAGACAGCCACTATTTCGCTGGTTGAAGGCCCGGTTCATGGCACATTTGAGCTTGCGGGCGAGAATTTGGCGGTGTATGAACCTGCCAATACAGGGGTTGCTTACAATGACTCGCTGACCCTCAATTACCGCATTGGTTCGAAAGACTACCTGCGTAAGCTTCGGTTTTTGGTGCGCCCAGCCCAGCAAATACCAAACTACCTGGGAGTGGCCCGCTTTGACAGAGGAGGAATTGTGGCCAGAAACGAATCTGTCCTTATCGATATCCTGGCCAACGACCTCATCCCTGGTGGTGTGCAGGTAACGCGTTTAGCGGTATTGCTTCAGGGAGAAAAAGGAATAGCCCGCATCACCACCAACAACAAACTGGAATACCTCGCAGGTAGCACCCTTACAGGTTTCGACAGGGTCATTTATGGGGTATTGCTTTCCGATGGCAGAAAGGGGATTGCCCAGGTCAGGTTTTTTGTGGACTAAAGCGGTTCTGAACCCATATGATGAAGAAAACGATTTCCGAAACCGAATTGGTGCGCTTGTGCAAGCGCGGGGATCGTCGTGGCCAAAAAGAGCTGTTCGACCGCTTCAAACGCATGGTGATGGGTATTTGTACCCGCTACACCCCCAGCAGAGAATCGGCCGAAGACATGATGCAGGAGGCCTTTATCCGCATCTTTTCACACGTAGGGGAACTCACTCAACCGGAACGACTCGCGGGTTGGGTCCGCACTATTGCTATCCGGACCGCGATTGACCATTGGAAAAAAAGCAAAAAGACCATGGAGTGGGAAACAGACCTCACCGCCGTGGACCAGGCCGGAGGCGATTATGAGCAGATTTTCGCCTCCCTCGAAGAACAGGAGTTGCTGGGTATGCTCCATCAACTGCCGGAGCACCTCCGCCTCGTATTCAACCTCGCGGCCATTGAAGGCTATGCCCACCTCGAAGTAGCCGAAACGCTCGGCATTACCGAACTCACCTCGCGGGTTTTCCTAAACCGGGCCCGCACGCAGCTGAAAAAGCAAGTTTTGCGCCGATATCAAACGAATCAATCTGACAACCATGTATAAAGAGGATCCCATAGACAAGGCATTTGGACGCCTGCGGGATTACCAGGGCCAGGTAGCAGACGACGCATGGGACAAACTCGTGCCTCAACTGCCTGCCCGAAGAAAAATCCGCTGGTTTTGGTTCCTCTTGCCATTGCTGAGCCTGAGCCCACTCCTTTTCGGGCCTGAACAAATAGGGTCAGGTTTCAATGAAGCGGGTGTTTTCCAGGCAAATGCCAGGGAGCTCAAAGTCGTCTATAACATGCCCGTTTCTGATTATAACGATGTACCCGTCCTCAGGGACACTGCCCTGCTTGACTCCTTTTTTGCTGCCCACCCTAACCTTAATCCCTTTTCAAAAGCTAAAAAACAAACCCGTGCGCTCCCACAAATCGAATCCGAAAAAACTATTCAGGATACCATCCCTTTGCAAAATGACCCAACCATGCCCTTAGAAGGAAGCTTGGACGCGCATCAAGATACCTTTTCCTCCCTTTCAGCAAATTCAACTAACGCGACCCAGGTAGCAGGCGCGGCGATTTCCTTCATTCCATTCCCTTCTCCTGAAAAACCAACGATCGACAGAACCTCCGGCATCACCCGTTACTACCTGTGGGTACCTCCAGCTGAACAGGAGATTGCAAACACGATACACCCATCCCTTTTCCTTTCAGCTGCCCCTACCCTTTCCTTTGGCCAGTTTACGCCTCAAACACAGGATCAGATTTTAATCAGCGATTTTGAAAATGGAAAATTAAGCAGCCTTTTGGGTGGTCAACTGACCCTCGGCACGCGCTGGCATATCTGGAAAGGCCTTTCTTTTTTGGCAGGTTTGCAAGGGCAAATGTTCGGGCAATCGTTCCGTTTGCTGGAGCAGAAAGGGACAGGAGCCATTACCACCTCCGGCTCCAACTTAGTAGAAGCCATACAAATCCAGCCTGTGATTTCGGATCCAGCCTGGGTCGATTATCAGCTAAAGATCCGGCAGGTAAGCACCGTGCTGGGATTAGGCTGGGAAGGCAAGCGCCAGGTTTTGGATGCAGGATTAGTATTGCCCTTTTTCCAGGATGCCAGCCTTAAATCCGGCAACGAACTCAACGCTTTTGGAACACAAATCCGAAGTGCGCAACTGCAGCTCAGGTACGCCTATTCCTTGCCACTCTCCGCTGGTTTTACTTTTGAAATTGGCCCGCAGGTTCAATACAACATACGGAGCCTGAGTTTCGAAGGGGCGCCTGTCGGTATCAGGCCCTACACCTTAGGACTGGGTGCAGGTATAAGATTTAAGTAAACAAACAGTATGCAACAGGCTGATTTGCAACTACTTACCTTCGCTTGCTTTAAGGTAAGTATCCACCGCTTTAGAGATTTTCTTAAAGTTGTCCGGAAGCAATTTAACCATGATGTTTTCCACCACCGGGGTAATCATGCCTGAAAACGGACCGCCAAATCCTTTGAGGTCATTTACCTGTAAATCCCCTTCGAAGTAAATGCGGGTTTTGCCGGGTGTTTCTTCTGTCATCCGGGTAGCGCCCTCGCAGGTGACACCGCCTTCGAAATAAGGCAAATGAAGGCTCCAGGTACATCGATGTTCTCCTGGGTACCAGGTAGCGGTATCGATCCATTGCAGCATGTCCGGGGTAATAAAGCTCCTGGCCATAAACGGCAAGTCGATCTTTGCCTGCCAAAGACTCACGAGCTGTAATCCACCCTCCACCTCTTCACGGGCCTGTACAATCACTTTCTCAACATCCGGAATGTAGCGGGCAATGTCGGGCATATGGTCGCGAATGGCTTCCCAGATAAGCTCGTAGCGGTGATTGAGGGTTGCTTCAAGTTCAAAATGCATAGATCAAGGGTTCGGGGTGGGCAAAGGGAGTTGCTTCCATTGCCGCTTTTTCACAATTGTAGCAGGGGTACTTTCATTTTTCATGCGGTCAATGGCGGTAACCGTGTATTGATACCGCTTCAGCCACTGAATGTTTGGGTCGCGAAAAAAGGGAATGTCACCCGACACGGTTGCTATCCATTCGCGGGTATCGGAGGGGTGCAGTACTTTGTTGGCTGCCGTGCGGTAAATGAGGTATTTGTTGGCTTCGGGCACGGGATTCCACGCAAGGAGCATGCCTTCACGGGTGGACGAAGCAGTAAGCGCTTCCGGCTCGGCGGGAGCTTCCTGGTCTATCCAAGGCATGGTCGGGGGCAAAGCGGGATACGGGTACAGTACCCTTGAAAGCGAATCACTTACGCCCAAGGGATTGGTTTTCAGCCATTTAGAACTAAAAAAAATATTACCTCCAACGATACCAGAGCGGCGCGACATTTCCACCTGACGGTTGATTTCATCGGGCTTTAACCAGTTTGGATCGGAGTTGTTGGCGATTTTGTACAAAGCATGGCCCACGTAGAGATGGCGCACAAAGGCATTTTCTTTCCACCAACCAAGCAGCACCTCGTAGTCAGCCGCGCCAAAGCCAATACTCCAGTAAATTTGCGGAGCCACATAATCGATCCATCCGTTTTGGTGCCAGGTACGCACATCGGCATGCAGGTCGTCGTAGCTGCGAATGCCTGCACGGGTAGCCGAGCCCCTGGGATCGTCCTGCTGGTTGCGCCAAACACCAAAAGGGCTGATACCAAATTTCACCCATGGTTTATCTGCTTTGATGGTGAGGCCCAGGTCTTTGACCAACTGATCGATATTGGCCCTGCGCCATGCGTTGATATCGGTATAGCCAGCCCCCTTTCGCCTAAAGGAAAGCGAATCCGGAAAATCTGCCCCCTGGATGGGATACGGGTAGAAGTAGTCGTCGAGGTGAACCCCGTCGATATCGTATTTGCGGACGACTTCCTGGATAACAGCAATGAGGTAATTGCGCACCTCGGGGATGCCGGGATCGAGGTACAAGGTGGAGCCATATGACAGGCACCAGGAAGGCACCAGCGAAGCAATGTGGTTGGACGGCGTAGGCGAGGCATCGGTCTTAACCCGAAAGGGATTGAACCAGGCGTGAAACTCCATGTTGCGGGCATGGGTCGCCTGCACCATGTAGGCCATCAGGTCAAAATAAGGCTCAGTGGGAGCTCCGTAGGTACCGCTCAGGTATTTGGACCAGGGTACGAGGTTCGATTCGTACCAGGCATCGCCTTCGCCCCGCACCTGCACAATGACAGCGTTTAGCCCCCTGCGTTGAAATTCATCGAGGTAATCATCAAATTCCATCTTCAGCACTTGCGGGCTAAGTCCGGCAGCGGAAGGAAAATCGATCCGCTTTTGGGTTGCCAGCCATACGGCCCGAAACTCCCGCTTGGGAGGCATTTCGGACTGAGCACGAAGCGCTGTGGCTCCCAAAAGAACGAGACAAAAAATAACGAAGATTCCTCTTTTCATAAACTCACCATTGGTAACCAAACATCAACAGGTAACTGGCGGCTCCCGCCAGATAACCCAACAGGATCATCCACGATACCCGTTTGGCATACCAAAAGAAATCAATTTTTTCCAAACCCATGACAGCCACGCCTGCTGCTGAGCCAATAATGAGCATACTGCCTCCGGTTCCGGCGCAGAAAGCCAGGAATATCCACAGCGGGTGGTCCATGGCAAAGCCCGCTCCATCGTACATGCCCAGGGCAGCAGCCACCATGGGCACGTTGTCAACAACGGCAGATATGCCCCCGATAACCAGCATAATCAGCGGGTGTGAACCGAGCGTTTTATCCAATGCATTTGCAAGCTGACCAAGAATACCGGCTGACTCCAGCGCCCCAACTGCGGTAAGAATGCCGAGGAAAAACAGGATACTCGAAGCATCGACCCTTGCCAGTGCACGCAGTGCCTGTGGGGGACGTGGTTTTCCCCGAAGCTGTCCGTTTTCATGCAACCAGTCGGCTACCAGCCACAGGATGCTCAGGCCAAAGAGGATGCCGACATAAGGAGGCAGGTGGGTAAGCGTTTTGAAGATCGGAACGAAGAGCAGGGCACCTACACCCAGACCGAAAATGAGCTTACTTCCGGGATAGTCAGGCTTGTGTGCCGAAGGAAGAACGCACCAGTCATCGTCGCTTTCGGGCGAGTTCTTTTTCCAATCAATGCCCAAAGGCAAGAAAGTGAGCAAGAGCAAAGGAACGAGCAGCGCGAGTATGCTGGGAACGAAGGCCTGGGTAACGATGGCGCCAGTGCTGATCTTTTCGTCGATCCAAAGCATGGTATTGGTCACATCGCCAATAGGTGACCAGGCACCACCGGCATTTGCGGCCACGATAACCATGGTAGCGAACCAGCGCCGCATTTTCAATTCAGGCACCAACTGCTTGAGCAGGCTGATCATCACGAGTGAGGTGGTGAGGTTGTCGAGCACAGCGCTCAGGAAAAAGGTTAGCCAGGCCACCACCCACATCAATTTCCGGGGGTTATTGGTCTTGATTCTGCTTGTGATTACGTCAAAACCCCGATAAGTATTGACCAGCTCTACGATGGTCATGGCACCCAGGAGGAAAATGACGATTTCGCCAATAGAAGCGAGGTGACGGGAAAGAGATTCATTCACCTGATGCGGATCGTCATTACCCAGGATAAAAATGGTCCAGAGCACGACTGCCATAAGCAAGGATGCGGCTGTTTTGTGCACTTTTAGGGTGTGCTCCATGGCTATGACAGCGTAGCCAATGACAAATACTCCAATCAACAAAGGATACATAAACACACGATTAGTTCCGCTAACAACAATTACAGGTTGCTATTCAGGCGGGAAATTACACTTGCGAAAATGGGGGGATGCTGACTTTATCCCCTGGGATAGCCTGATTAAAGTAGGCAGAGCAAGTGTCTCGGGTGCTTGAAAAACGTGTTTTGCTTTTGATCATGTACCGGTTCTAGGGGGCGGTGGAACTTAGGTGAATAATGAATTTAGCAAGGATTTACCCAAATTCTATCTGCAGGTGCCAATTTGTTTTTCAGTCATAAAAAAAGGAGCTACTCCCTTGAGAATAGCTCCTGCTAAAAAAATCTTGCTGTGGATCAGGGCATTAGCGGCGTGGTTTCCGGCTGGCTGCCGCCGTTTGCCTGAAATACGGCCATGGCATCAAAGTTACGTGCGGCAGATCCTTTGCGAAGAATCTCTACGGTGCGAATGGTGTCTCCCTGGTGGATGGCATTCACCACATTCTGGCCTTGCACCACTTTACCAAAAACCGAATGTCGGTCATCGAGCCAATCGGTGGGTACATGGGTAATGAAAAACTGGCTGCCATTGGTGCCGGGTCCACCATTTGCCATCGACAAAATGCCCGAACGGTTGTGGCGCAATTCGGGGTTAAATTCATCTTTAAACTTATAGCCCGGACCTCCCAAGCCATTGGCCAGGGGATCGCCTCCCTGAATCATGAAATTGGAAAGCACCCGATGAAAAACCATTCCGTCGTAATAGGGAGTTCCTTTTTCTTTGAACGTATTGGGCATCTTCCCCTCGGCCAGAGATACAAAATTAGCGGTGGTCGTGGGCGCTTTTTCCATTTCCAGTTGAAGCAAGATATCGCCCCGGTTGGTGTTGATGCGCGCATAGAGACCATCAGGCTCACCCTCGGGTTCACCTCCGCTACAGGCAAAAAGAAAAATAAACGCCAGTATGGCCGTGCAACGAAATAGTTTCATGACTAAAGCTTAGTGATCAGGGATGCAAATTTATCCGAAAATCGTAGCCAAACAAGGGCTTCAAAGCTCGATAAAAGTACTGTCTTCGTAGCAACAAGCCCATTTTTCACCCGGCTCGGCGGTTATCGCTACAGGGTGTGTTGATTCTCTGGCGTGTTTGCTGGCGTGTTTGTTGGGCGAAGAATCACAGCAAAGCGTGGCTCCGCAGGTTTGGCAGCGGCGAAGGTGTACCCAGCGGCTACCGGTTTTTACGCATTCTTCGCATACATATGCTTCCGGCGGAAAAACCACCGTGAACGATTCGAGGTGTTTGCAGGTAATTCTGTTACTCATGATAAAGCAAGGTATTCGTGTACAAATTTGATGGCCATGGCACCTTCTCCTACTGCAGATGCTACCCGGTTCATGGCTCCTGCACGAACATCTCCGGCAGCAAAAACACCAGGAACAGCAGTTTCGAGCATAAAGGGCTCACGGCTGTGTTTCCATTTTTTCTTAAATCCCTCCATCAGCACCAGGGAGCGGCCCGTTTCGAGAAAGCCTCTTTCATTGCGCAAAAACTCGGTTCCCATCCAGTCGGTACAGGGTTTTGCACCAATAAAGACGAAAAGCGCAGAGGCGGTCTCTTTCCGGCATACTCCGGTCAGAAGATTTTCCAGTACCACCTGGTCCATGTGATCTCCCTGCCCCAGTACTTCCTTCACCACCGTTTCGCCCAGCACGTGAATGTTATCTGTACCGGCGATCTGATCGATCAGGTACTGCGACATACTCGAAGAAAGATCGGGCTTGCGGATAATGATGGATACGTTTTTGGCAAATTTCGAGAGGTACATGGCTCCCTGGCCCGCACTATTCCCTCCGCCTACAATAAATACCTCCTTCTCCCGGCAAGACGCGGCTTCGGTGGTGGCGGCTCCGTAGTACACCCCTGCCCCGCTGAACTGATCGGCACCGGGGGCATCTAGTTTGCGGTATTCCACTCCGGTCGTCAATATCACACTACGGGCAGAAAGGACGCTGCCGTCCGTGAGGTGAATTTTCTTGTAAGGCTCTTCGTAAGAAACGGATTGCACTTCGGCGGGTGCCAGAAACTCGGTGCCAAAGCGGGTGGCCTGGGTTACGGCACGGCGGGTAAGTTCAGCCCCACTGAGCCCTGCTGGAAAACCCAGGTAATTCTCAATCCGGGAACTGGTGCCCGCCTGTCCGCCGGGTGCATGCCTGTCCAGCAGCAAGGTATTCAAGCCTTCGCTTCCTCCGTAAACAGCTGCAGCCAAGCCTGCAGGACCCGCGCCAATGATGACCACATCGTAGGTATTGCTTTTGGCCTGACTCTGCAAGCCTACATGGATGGCCACATCCCGCAACTCGGGATTGGAGACCACCGTGCCATTTTCCAAAATAAGGGCAGGCATGTCGCTTTCTTCCATCGGGCGCACCGCCAGCAACTCCTTTGCTTCGGGGTCAGAAGCTGGATCGAGGAAACGATAAGGAACGAGGTTGGCCGTGAGGAAGTCCTTGATTTTGTGTGACTTAGCTGACCATTGATACCCCAATACCCGCAAACCTGCAAAGGCGGGAGCTACCGACCCGTTCCAATCGTCGAGCAATTCGTCGATGGTCGGGAACAGCTTTTCCTCAGGAGGATCCCAGGGCTTGAGCAGGTAGTAATCGAGGCTCACGTCGTTGATGGCCCGGATGGCAGCATCGGTATCGGAGTAGGCTGTAAGCAGCGCGCGTTTGGTGTGAGGAAAAATTTTAACGGCTTCGGTCAAAAATTCCACTCCCAGCATTTCGGGCATGCGCTGGTCAGAGATAATCAGGGCCACTTCTTCACCCAGGAGCTTTATTTCCTTCAGGCTTTCGAGCGCTTCTTTAGCTGATTCGGTGCTCATGATGCGATATGTTTTCCGGTAACGGCTACGAACGTCGCGCACAATGGCCCTTAATACCTGTGGATCGTCGTCCACAATAAGTAGTACAGGTAATTTCATGGTTAGGGTTGCGTAAGCAAGGATTCAGGTTTATTCAAAGGCAGGTAAACAGAAAAGACGGTGCTTCCGGATTTAGAAACCAGTTGGATTTCGCCGCCGTGGTTGTAAATAATTTTCCGAACGATGTCGAGTCCAAGGCCTGAACCCTGACCTGTTTTTTTGGTCGTGAAAAATGGCTCGAAAATCCGGGACTGGATGTCGGCAGGAATACCACTTCCCGTGTCGGAGATGTCCACCACCGCAAACCCCCCTTCTTCACGGGTAGAGACCGTGATCATACCACCTTTGGGTGTAGCATCGATGGCATTATCCAGCAAGTTGGTCCACACCTGGTTCAGTTCGTTTACCATGCCGTTTACTTTGGGCAGGTCAGGTGAAAAAAGGCGCTCTACCTCAATGTTATTTGCCCGGAATTCATGGCCAAGCATCGTCAGGGTGCTCAATATTCCAGTGTGGATATCGAAGTCCTCCCTGTCGGGTGCGCGGTCCATGTGCGAATAGGTTTTGACCGAATCCACCAGGGCAGAAATACGCGCAGCCGCGTCTTCGATGTCGCGTATGAGGCGCTGGGAGCCCAGGGTGGAGTTCAACCAGCAAAGCATGTCCGGGAGGGATTCTTCGTCAAAAACTTCGGCGATCTGATCGAGTTTTTGGGGAAAAATGCCCATTTCCATAAAATTTTCCGAGAACTCCAGGCCATCCTCAAGTCCGTGGTCTTCCAGCCAGTCGGCAATGTCCTCCTCTATCCTTTGGCGTTGGACCATGCTCACGCCAACCGGCACAGCCTGTTTGTCTTTTTTCAAGAGTTCCATCAGGCGGCTGATCTGATCAGGCGAAGGCGGGTTATCGGTAATGTCCTTTAGGGCCTGGTAGGCGTGGTCGATATGCTCCCGGAGGGCTGCAGCCGTACGCTTGATAGCAGATGCGGGGTTGTTGAGCTCATGTGCCAGACCTGCAGAGAGCTTGCCCAATGCCAGTAGTTTTTCCTGTTGAAACTCGGCAGTAGAAGCCATTTTCACCCGGTCGGCCATCAGGGAGATCAGCGCCTGAATAACATCTGGATAGTGATGCTCCAGTTCAGAAAAATAGTCTCGGTGCAAAACATAAGCACGGATCGGCTTCAGCACCACCCCGTAGCCGTTGGCCTTTTTCATGCGGGAATAGGGCAATAGCCCGGTTACCTCTCCCTCAGGTATGGTAGCAAAAGGCTTTCGTTTGCCATCCATGTCCTGAAAAATCTGGAGCCGGCCGGAAGTCATGGCTATGAGAAAATCGGCGTCGGCGCCTTTTTCAAAAACAGCATCATTTTCGTCGTATAATCTGCCTTCGCCGTGATCCAGCAACCATTGGAGGGTTTCATCGGAGAAGTCGGAAAAGATGCGAACCTTGCGCAAATCTTCCAGGTTAAGGGTAATTGATTGCATTTTGGCTATTAAACGAAGCTTAGGTCTGGGGGTTTCCTGTCATAAGGTTACTTACTATTAAGTTAGTACTTGATGGCATAACAAAAAAAAACGGCTGCCTGAAAACAAGCAGCCGTTCTATGATTAAGATAGGTCGATCAGGGATTGGTGGCCACCCACATGGTTTCCTTCACCCCTGCTTCTTTCAATCGCTCCATGTAGTTATCTACTTCTGCTTTGGTATTAGCCTGGTAAACAGAAACCCTGAAATTATCGCCAATTCCAGCACCGGCGGGTAAAATGGTCGCAGGATATCCCTGGTCTTTCCACACCCGCTGTATATCGCTTGCTTTCTGCCATTCTTTCACGCTTGCTACCACGAGGTGGTAAGTAGTGTTTTGCGGAAACATGGTGCTGCCCACGGCGGCCTGGGCGGGTGCTGCTACACGCGCAGTAGGGTTGGTAGCAGTAGCGGCACTGGCCATTCCGCGGGAAGTAGCAGTAGGCTGCTCTGCACTGCCTGAGCTTTGGGGTAATTCATTCAGAGACAAAATCCAGGCATCCTTAAAGCGGGTTTTGACCTTGGCGCGGAAAGCCTCCACGATATTGCGGTCTTCGTGGCGCAAAACGGCCACCCGGTAAGGATCATTCTTTTTCAAGGGGCCCAATACATATGTTTTGTAACCTTCGGTGGCAAGCTTATTAGCGCTGGCCTGGGCATCAGCCTGGTTTTTTCCCTTAGCTACAATGAGGTAATTCACCTGCCCGGCAATTACCTTGGGCTGGTATACGGAAGCTGCTTCGGTGGTCGGAGTAGTTGGGCTTTTTGCAGTAGGATTGGTAGCAGGGGCTACCGGTGCGGGCGTAGCAGCAACCGGCTTACCTGGCGCAGCCTGGGCAAAAACCCAAGCTTTTGTATAGCCTTTCTTCTTGAGTGTAGCTACGTAGTTGGCGGCTTCGTCGTATTTCATGGACTGAAATGCCGACACCCGATATACTTCTCCTGCTTTTGAAGGAAAAATCAAAACTCCATGCATCCCTTGCTTTTCGAGTACCGTCAACTGAGCTGCGGCACTTTGCTCATTTGAATAGCTACCGGTAATAGCATGGTAATAAGTCAGGTTTTGAGCACTTACCTGAAGCCAGATACCGAACAGTAAAGTAATCAGGAGCATCGAAATCCTGGTCTGAGCTGGTTTCTGAGGGGAATTTCCCTGTTTCATAATTGCGGAATTAGGTTAAATCCTGGGTTGATTTTCGAATCAAACGAAAAAATTATCTTTCAGTTTTTCTTCAAATATCATGCCCACTTAATTTAGTTTCCCAATTATACCTAACTCAAAGGGCTTTGCAAAAAATAATAGCACTTTTCTGCCAATATTTTTCGGACTGGGGAGGAAAGGGATTGTTTGGCGAACGATTATCGCCTGAGCAGTACCCACGCATCTACTTTGGGCCGCAGGACATTTTTTATGGAATCGGCCTGCTCAAGGGTCGGAGAGGTGAAAACAGAAACACGGAAAGTAGTTTCCTTCGCACCTTCCGGAAATAAGATATGTGCCTCAAACCCCTGATCAGCCCAAAGCTTCATTCCGCTATTGGCCTGGGTAGCGGTTTGGTAGCTACCTACAACCACTTCGTAGTATTTTTGAGAAACTATCTGCGGCTTAGGGGGAATTTTGCCGGGAACATTCAATGTTTCCAGATCGCCTACCGCCTGAAGGGTATCGTCCATTTTCCATGCCGAGTCAACCATCGAGGTATTCAGGTAATCGGTATTGTCGGGCAGAATAGCAGGGGTGGATTCTACCGGAATAGCCATCTTAAGATCGGTATAAGCAAGCCTTGACTCTCGGTAAAGCGCTGCCAGCACGGTGCCGAAACCGACTACAAGCCAGGTGACTATAACCCATTCAGACCTGATTTTTCCTAAAAATCCTGCTCCCTGTATTTCTTTGTCCTCCTCCTCAGCATCTTTGACAGGACCACCATCAAGGGGAACAATACCCCATTCGTTGCCGGTTTTTTGAAGCATAAATGCTTCCCCGAAAGCAAAGGATTCGCCCGGCTCTATGTTGTTCAGGATCTCTTCCAGGTCTTTTTTTGCTGTTGCTTCCATTTCGGGCTCAATCAACCCAAGCGTAGCTCCTAATGCAATAAATGAAACTCCCTCCTTTTCCCGATAAATCTCCCATCCGGCAAGTTTGCCTTCATCAGGAACCAAAAGCCCAACCGTCGGCAGGGTAAAGGGCTGCTTAGCTTCGAGCAACTTTACCAGCAAGGTTTCTAAATAAAAAATGCTCTTCATCCAGAACGTTAGGGGTTTGATTGCTCATGATACCTTTTTCATGGGTAATGGTTGCTATTCAGCTTTCATTTTCTACCCAAAAAAATACCCAACCAGCGAAATCATCCACTGGTCGGGCATTATTCGCCGGGTTTTCAGAAACCTAAGGTCAGTCCTGCATTGAAATCAATGGGGCGCTCCAGGTAATTATACCAGCGGTAGTACTTGTTACTCAGGAGGTTATTTACCGTCACAAATACCGAAAACTGCTTCGTGATGCGGTAGTCGCCTGAAAGCGCCACGTTCACAAAAGGGTTGCGCCGGATCACGTCGCCCAAGCTGTCGATGCTCATGGGAGTGGGGCCGTAAAGGTTCAGGTCGGCACGGGCAGTGAGTTTTTCGTCGAGGCTGTAAATGCCGAATACCTCCAACCTCAGCGGGGCTGCATGAAAATACTTCTCTACCGTGGAGGTATTGTACACATTGAAATTGAAGGTGGCACCTGCTTTCACCTGCTCATTCAGACGGTAATTGAGCTCCAATTGGGCGCCGGTTACGGTCATCAGTGAGTCATAAAGCGCATTGAAATAGTAGCCTTGCTCTGGCGTGAAGAAAATGAGCTGGTTGGTAATCTGGCGGTAATAGAGGCGTGCGGTATAGTCCAGTTCTCCACCGATATTTCCCCGTGCACCTACAAATACATTGAACCTGGTGGTGGTGGGTTTTACCAAAATGGAATCCTGGATATACGGATTGAGGCGGCGCATCATGCCATAGTTGTTGTTGATCATGCCCGAACTTGCACCGGCAAACACCTCGAACTGACCGGGTTGCACCGCGTAGCTGGCCTCCACATCGGGGCCCAGGTTCTGGTAATTGAGCGAATCTACACTGTTGCTGAAGTAGTTGAACCGGATACCGGCGTGCAGGTTAAAATCGCCAGCTTTGAGCGTGATATAGGGGTTCAGGTCCACATAGAAGCGGTTTTGACCTATATCCGAAAGGTCGGCACGGATATAGGAAACCTCGGTATTGGCACCGATCCGCGAAGCATCCGTGATCCGGTACGACCCCGTAGGTGCGAGCTTGATTTGTGTTTCCCGGTTCGTATTCCTGTCGGCATAGTAGCGCACGGTGGCCCCGGCACTGTACTGAAAAGCCTGGTCGGTGTCGTAATTGGTCAAAGCAAAAACGGTCCCGTCAAACTCGGTATAGGCCATTTTGAGCGAATCTTCGCGTGCCTGGGCATCATTGGAGAGCACCGTATCGGCATAGAAAAAATAGCCCATGCGGTGAAAATTGATCCTCGCCCCTATCGTTTGCACATTGTCGGAGGTAGAGAGCACCCCTGAAAGGTTGTTGAGGTTGTATTTACGCAGGGTCAGCGCATCCTGGTACACCGATCGGTGGGTATAATCAACCCCATAGTTGAGGCGCTTGTCGATGCCGTTGTGGATATATACTTGTCCAAAAGGCGTGATGTAACGGCCGATTCCGAGCTTGAGGAAATTGTTCTTCAAGGGTTCGGGCTTTACAGCAGCCAGGGGAATGGCTTTGGGCGGCTCAGGCTTGAAGGTCGTTTTGAGGAAAACATCCTTTGAAAGGAAGCTGATTTCTTCAATTTTAGGCTTCTCGATTTTCTGATAAGGCGCTTTCAGGGCAGGCTTATCCGACTCGATTACGTCCTGGATACGCTCGTTGTAGAGGGTTTGGTCTTCGACACCGGGAATGGTTCCCTGGGCGAATGCACTTCCGGTACCCATCAGCAGCACAGCCAACAGGGGAAGAGAGGTGAGCAGGTATTTCATGGATGGGCTTGGCATTAGTTGTTGGAACCTTGAGCTTCGACTTCGGAAAGGCGTTTGCGGGCCTGGGCTTGTATTTCGGGGTAGCGGTCTTCTTTTACCAGGCTCTCCCATACGCCTTTGGCCTGAAATACATCCCCGCTGGAATAGTTGGCCTCAGCCACCCACAGGAATGATTTGGCTTTCCACTCGTTGAAGGTGGAGTAGTTGTTGGCTATGTATTTACCTCCGGCAATGGCCTCGGCGTACTTTTTCTGGTCGTACAAAATGCGGATGATCATGTACTGACTTTCGGCTCCCGACTCGTTCTTGTTGTCTTTTTCTACCGCACGAAACACCTCCAGAGCTTTGTCCGGGTTCTTGGCATCGTAGTAGTTATAGCCAATCTGGATCTGGGCACGGGTGCGGGTAAATACCTGCACTTCGTTGTTGTTGACGATAAAGTTCAGCTCCTGAATGGCCCGCTCGTACTGACCGAGTGCCTGGTAGTTTTTGGCAATGCCGAATTTGGCCTGCACCCGGTTTTGTACCCGACCCGCCGTATTGTCGAGTTGCTGAAAAAGGGCCAGACTGCCATTGAAGTCGCGCTGTTCGTATTTCACCTCGCCTGCTTCAAGCAAAGCCGGATTGGTGAAGTCGTTGATGGAAGGGGTGGAATATACCGCCTGAAAGTCGTCGAGCGCCGCCGTGAGTCGGTTGGTATTGTGAAAACATCTTCCACGCAAAAACAAAGCTTCGTAGTAGTTGCTGCCGTTGCGGCTATTGGTGATATAGTCCGATAACATGCTGATGGCGCTCTCGTACTGTCCGGCCAGGAAGCGGTCTTTGCCTACATTGAATGAAGAAACCGAGGCGCCGCTTCCCGTGGGGTTTTTGGAGCGGTAAGCCGCCAGGATGCGGTCATACTCATCAGAGGATACCAATCCATCAAGCGAGGAAAGGGCTACCGTTGCTGCGGCACTGTCGGAGTAATCTTCGAGCACCTTTTTGAAGTACTTGATCGCGGTAGCTTCGTCGCCGCTTTCATAGGCGGCAATGGCCAGGCGGTTATAAGAAGCGGCGGCCATTTGGCTCTTGGGATAATCCTTGATCAGGAGGTTGGAGTAGTAATTGGCCTTGGTTACATCTCCGATCCAGTTGCGGTAAATATCAGCAATGCGGTCCAGGGCGTTCCGGCGAAGGTCAGCTTGCGGGAAATTGGTGATCAGGCGATCCAAAATCTGAACAGAGGCCTGGTAGTTGTCCATGCGGTACTTACACTCAGCCATCTGGTACAGGGCGTAGTCCTGGAAGTTATAGCGAATGGCCTCCGCTCGACCATAATATCCTTCGGCAGTCGTGTAGTTTTTGAGCAAGAAAAAGCAGTCACCGGCACGTAGCAAGGCATCCACTACCATGCCTTTATCGGCACCGCCTGATCGGGCCAGGTTGAGGTATTTGTCAAATTGCTGGGCAGATTTGGTGTAGTTCTTCGCTTTAAATTCGCACCAACCCAGGCCATAGAAAGAAGAAGGATAGTTCTCATTCAATGCTGCTCCGTTCATGCGTTGGTAGGCTTCGTACTGGCGCTGCGCATCGGCAAACTGCCCCTGACGAAACTTCGTTTCTCCCAGCCAAAATTGGGCACCCATGGTATTGGCGGGATCGGCATCTGCTGTAACGGCTTTGCGCAAGTATGCTTCGGCCTGCACGAGGTCGCGCCGCTCAAACAGCTCCAGACCGTAGTAATAGCACACCGTTTGGTAAGCCTTGCGTGCACGAACCGAGGTAATCGGCTGAGATTCAAAGTATTGAATAGAACGCGGGTAGTCGCGGGTGTAGAGGTACGATTCTCCAAGCAGCTCTTTTACTTCAGCGGCATACGGCGAACGTGGGTACTTTTGCTGCAACTCCAGCAATGCCTGTTGCGATTCGGCAAAAGCTTCGGAAGTAAAGGCAACCTTGGCGTATTGATACAAGGCATCTTCTGCAATAACGGGATCGAGTTTTGGGCCGGTTTGTGAGGCTTTTTTGAAAGCCACCCGTGCATTGGAGTAATCTGGTTTTTTCAAAAAACAAAAACCAAGGTAGTAGGATCCCGCCTGAGAGACAGAGTCCACATCCTGGCTAACGGCTTTTTCGAGGAAAGGAATCGCCTCCACAAATCGGTCGGTGCGGTAGTACGAATAGCCCTGACGGAAGTAATCGACCCGGCTCATTTTGCCACGGGCCTTGAGGTAGCGGTCGAAATATTCGGCACAGCGGGCATAATCTTTTTGCTCGTAGGCAGCATTGGCCACGAGGTAATACACCTCGGCGCTTTGGTCCTGGTTGCTGGGGGTAAAGATCATTTGCTCCGCCAGCCGGTTCAGTTCCTCTACCCGGCCGAGGTTGTAGAGGGTGTAGGCGAGGTAAATTTTGGTGTCTTTGCCGTATTTGGGCGAAGTTTCGAGGTCCTTCAGCGCCTGATAGGCCTCGGCGTAGTTAGCCTGCTGGTAGTAAATGATGGCGCGGTAGTACTGGGCGTCCTCACGATACGGATTGGCACGACTGGCCGCGATGTCGAAGTACTTTACCGCCTGGTCGAGATTGCCGGTTTGGAAATAGGAGTAGCCGAGCTTAAATACCGTTTCGCTGTACCATTCGGGACTGAGGGTACCCGATTTATAGGCTTCCAGCAAAGGTGAGATCGCGTCGCGGTAGTTTTTTGCATCAAAGAAATAAAGGCCGAGGTGATAGGACGCAGCCGAGAAAAGGGTGCTTTCCTGGTGTTGGTCCATAAACGCTCTCAGGAGCCCTTCGGCATTGGCGCGCTGCAGTCGATAGGCACATACGGCGTTCATGAACACCGCTTTGGTGCGAATGTCGTTGTCCTGAGGCAGGCGCTCCAGTTCATCTGAGGCAATAAATCCATCGATGACCGTCTGGGCGGCGCTGAATTTTTCTTTGTCAAAAAGCTCTTCGGCTTCTTTAAACTGGTTAAAGAAAACGTAATACGGATTGAGCTGGGCACTCAGGGTCTGCACCGAGATCATCCATATCAGGCCAGTAAGCAGGTGTCGGGGAAATTTCAAGGTCATGGCAAAATACTGGTTGAACAGGCAGAAACGGCCTGCGGACTGCATATTAGAAGATATGAACGGTTTTGACAAATACGAACCGAAGAACTTTAGCAAACCTTATGCCACAGGAGCGTTTTGAGTGTCTCAGTTGTGACGTATTGCCCAGTCTTTGGCGTGGTATGAGATAACGACTTCGGCGCCTGCCCGGTGGATGCTCAGGAGGATTTCGTCCACGATGCGGTTGTGGTCCAGCCAGCCTTTTTCAGCTGCAGCTTTTACCATCGCATACTCTCCGCTCACATTGTAAGCAGCTATCGGCAAGGCCGTTTGGTCCTTGAGGGTGCGGATTACGTCCAAGTACGAAAGGGCGGGCTTTACCATGAGAAAATCGGCCCCTTCGGCTTCGTCGAGCTCGGCTTCCCGCAGGGCTTCGAGTCTATTGGCGGGGTCCATCTGGTAGGTTTTTTTGTCTCCGAATTTCGGGGCGGACTCCAGCGCATCGCGAAACGGGCCATAGAAACCACTGGCATACTTGGCAGTATAGCTCATGATGCCCGTATTGGTAAACCCGGCTTCGTCGAGTACGGCGCGGATATAGCCTACCCGGCCATCCATCATGTCGCTGGGCCCGATGAGGTCAGCACCTGCCTGGGCTTGCAATAGGGCCATTTTACCCAAAATAGGCAGGGTTTCGTCGTTCAAAATTTGCCCTTCGCGCACCAGCCCGTCGTGGCCATCGGAGCTGTAAGGGTCCAGCGCCACGTCCGTGACGATACAGCAACCGGGAAACTGCTTTTTAGCTGCCGCAATGGCTTCCACATAAAAATTGCCTTCCTGAAAACTGTAGCTGGCGGTGGCGTCTTTCCATTCCTCCGGCACTACCGGAAAGAGAATAAAGCTGCAAAGCCCCATTTCCATGCACTGGGCCATATCAGCCAGCATGAGGTCGGTGGTCATGCGCGCGATGCCGGGCATGGAGGGAATGGGCTCGGAGCGGTTTTCGCCGGGAAGGATGAAATAGGGGTAAATCAGGTGGCGAACCTGAAGTTCTGTTTCGCGCACGAGTCCACGCACGGCAGCTGTGGTGCGGTTGCGGCGGGGACGTATGGGTTGGTTCGTGGTCATTGCTTGTTTGGGAAATACAACGGGCAGGCACCCTAAAAGTTAGCGCGCAGCACTTCGGTCACCTGAGCCGGAAGCAGGTCGCGCATGCAACGAAAGTGGCCTTTGGGGCAGGTATCAAAGCCGATGCGGGAACAGGGCCTGCAGGCAAGCCCTTCCACTTCGAGTATCCAATGCGGCGTTTTGTAAGGCGTCATCCCGAAACCGGGCACGGTATTTCCCCAAAGCGAAAACACCTTCATGCCAAAAGCTGCCCCGATATGCATGAAACCGGTATCGTGGGTAAGCAAGGCCCCGCAGGCTTTGAGTGCAGCAGCAGCCGTGAGCAGGTCCCACTGCCCCACCCCATCCAAAAACGGCACTTTCAGGTGCTCGCGCAGGTAGGCGGCTTCTTCCAGGGCGTCTTTTCCGCCGAGCAACACACAGGGCTTATTCAAGGCATTGAGGGTTTCGGCAAAATAAGCCACCGGCCAGCGTTTGGTAGCATGTGTGGCTCCGAGGGCTACGGCGAGGATGTCTTTTTCCACAAATCCGTTTTGACTAAGCAACTCGTCCCCTGCTTCTTCTATTTCCCGGGAGAGAAAAACCTCCAGTCCTTCGGAGTCCAGTTCAACACCCAGCGGTTTCAAGGTATCTCCATAGCGCGTCACGACATGCGGCACCTCGAGTTCGGCGTGGAGTTTGGTCATTTTCCACTTATCGAAATTGCGCTTATCGAGCGAAGAAACGGGCACCCCCAACTGCAAAGCTACCCAGCGGCTGCGCAGGCTTCCGTGTAGGTCGAGCACGTGGTCAAAGCCCTCCTTTCGCAACAGGGCGACCAATTGCGGCAGGTTATCCTTTTGCAACAGGTGGAGCTGGGCCAGGTACGGGTTGTGCCTGAGCAAGGGCGCAAACGCGGTTTTGGTCAGGTAATGGATCTCCACTTCCGGAAAGGCGGCTTTGAGGCTACGCACTACAGGGGTCGTCAGCACCACGTCGCCCATCGAGCTGAAGCGAATAATCAGCACCTTAGCCGGGGTTTTGCGCTTCATGTAAAGAGAAATTTACCCGGAAAAAGGCGGTTTATCAGGGGTTTTGGAAATCGATGACCTCGATTTCAAATACCAGCGGAGAGTTGGGGGGAATGTTGTCGCCGGAGCCACGGGGGCCATATCCTAAATGGGAAGGAATAAGCAGGATGCCTTTTCCGCCTTTGCCAAACTTAGGAATACCGATCTGCCAGCCCTGAATCAGGCTGCTCAGCGGATAGTCGAGTGGTTGGCCACGGTCGTAGGAGGAGTCAAATTTGTTGCCGTTGAGCAGGGTGCCGCTGTAGTTGATCTGTATCTGCGACTGCACGTTGGGGTGCTCTTCATTGCCGGCATTTTCCACAACAACATAAATGCCTGAAGCGTCTTTTTCCGCTTTCACGCCTTTTGCCTTGATCCAGGCCTGGATAGCTTCGTCTTCAATTTCGGTTTGCGGACGGGACGGCTTCATTTTTTCGAGGTCACCAGAACGGGGTTTGGAATCGCATCCGAAGATGACCAGGAGAAAAATGCCGAGCAAAGCGGGGAGGGTACGTTTCATAAGGGTTCCTTTTTTGGGTGAAATTAATGCGCTCCTTCAAATGTTTCCCTATTTTTCGTTTTAAATATACTTTCCCCCCATGCGTACCCCGATTTTCTCCTTGTTGCTCCTGCTGGGATTTTCCCTTCAGGCCCAGGTCCTAACGGTTTCCCCGGGCACCTTTACCGCCGATGATTCTGTTACCCTCACCTTTCATGCCGCCAAGGGCAACGGTACGCTGAAGGGCTATACGGGCGACGTTTATGCCCATACCGGCGTTATTACGGGCACGGCTGACGAACCCAGCGGCTGGCGCTATGTGCAGGGCAACTGGGGAGAAGACGATGCCCGCATGCGCATGAAGAAAGTAGCGCCGGACACCTACCAGTTCGGCATGCGCATCCGTAAATTTTATGGATTGCCCGCCGATGAGCCCCTGCTGCAGCTGTCGTTTGTGTTCCGCAACCAAAACGGCTCGCTGGTCGCCAAAGACTCTGGGGATGCCGACATCTATTTCCCCAAACTCAAAGTTTACAAAAACGGCCCCATTGAGCAGGCAGATGGACGTGACGGCGTTTTTGCCGGAAAAATTACCCGTGTCGTGCAAGTTCCCGACAAGCAGCTGGTGCAGCTTTTTGCTGAAAATGGCCGCGTAGACCTTTCGCTGATGGGGGAAGGTGCCCTGAAACTCTCCTTTCTGCCCATGGCCAAAGGCACTGCCCCGGTATCAGAAGCGGTGATTGTGCCCGCCCAACCCGGTGCTCAGGCATCGGTTACCTCAATCCCTGCTCAACCTGCTGATTTTCAACTGGATATGGGCAATGACTGGATGCTAAAGGTGAAGCAAAACGGGCTGCAGGTGGAAATATGGAAATCGGGTCAGCGGATTTTTCATACAGAAAAAGGCTTTTTTATCGATGCCGCCAATACCCAGGTCGGCACCATTACAGGCATCCGCACGGAGCTTCAGGCCGATGAGCGCATCTTTGGTGGGGGTTCCCGCGCCGTGGACATGAACCGGCGGGGCATGCGTTTTTACGGCTACAATACCGCCAGTTACGGCTATACCTGGGGCCAGACGGCGCTCAACCTCAGCATTCCGTTTTTGATTTCGGACAAAGGCTATGGCCTGTTTTACGACTCTTACCGGAGGTCGTACTTCGATGTAGGCCATACCGAGCCGAATGTGCTGGAGTTTGGCTGCCGCGATACGGTGCTCGATCTCTACCTGCTATGGGGCCCGCCTGCTACGCTCACCCACACATTTACCCGGCTCACCGGCCGCCAACCCCTGCCTCCTCACTGGGCGCTGGGCTATATGCAGTCGCGCTACGGGTACCGCTCGCAAAGCGAACTGGAAGGCATAGTGCGCAGCACCCAAAATGCGGGCATCCCCCTCGATGCCGTGCTGCTCGACCTGCAATGGTTTGGCGACAAACAGCACATGGGCGACCTCGACTGGGACCGAAAGGCATTTCCCCAACCCGAAAAAATGATCTCAGCCCTCAGCCAGCAAGGCATTCACTCGATTCTGATCACCGAATCATATTTTGTAGAAAACACCAAATACTATAAGCTACTGGAAGACAAGGGTTGGTTTACCAAAGACGCAACCGGGCATACTTTCCGGATTGCCGACTTTTGGGCGGGTCCGGCAGGACTACTCGATGTGTTTCAGCCTGATGCTATGGATTGGTTTTGGGAGCAATACCGCCGCATGGGCAAATCGGGCAATGCGGGTTGGTGGTGCGACTCCGGCGAGCCTGAAAATCATCCCAAGGGTATGGTGCACAGCAAGGGTACAGCCGACCAGGTGCACAATATCTACACCCAATACTGGAGCCGGGGCATTGCCGAGCGCTTTTATCAGGAAAACCCCAACAGCCGCCTTTTTCTGCTCAACCGCAGCGGATACGCCGGCATGCAACGATACAGCGTTTTCCCGTGGTCGGGCGACGTGAGCCGCAATTGGGACGCCCTCCGCGCACAGGTTCCGATTACGCTCAGCGACGGACTCTGTGGCGTGGGCTATATGCACTCTGACCTTGGCGGCTTTACCGGCGGCGGGCGCAACAACGAGCTTTTCCTCCGCTGGATGCAGCTGGGGGTATTTTCGCCCATCATGCGTTTGCACGGCGACGCGTTGGCCATGGACCCTGAGCCTATTTTTTACGATGAACCTACCCTGAACGCAGCCCGGGAACTCATTAAGTTGCGTTACCGCATGTTGCCCTACAATATTAACCTGGCATGGGAAAACACCCAATACGGCAAGCCTCTGGCCCGGCCCTTGTTCTATGAATTTCCGAAGGATGCCGGTGCCTGGGATCAGGGGCTGAGCTTTATGTGGGGCAGCAAATTGTTGGTCGCTCCGGTGCTGGAAGAAGGCATCGAAACCATGCCCGTGTACCTGCCAGCGGGCACCTGGTACCATTTGATTAACGACAGCAAATTTATAGGTGGGCGCAGCTACGAGGTCGGCGCGCAACTCTCCGAGTTTCCGGTTTTTGTGAAGGCGGGCACGTGGTTCCCGCTGAGCGAGCCGCTGAACAATACGGGCGATTTCAAAGGCGAAAGCTGGATGATCCACTATTTCCCCGACGAAAAACCCTCTAGCGATACATGGGTGTACGAAGACGGTGAAACCCGCGCCTACGAAAAAGGCATCGGCGTGGACTCGCTTACTTTTTCCGGCGGGGGAATGGGCGGGGCTTTTGCCATGAATTTTCTAGCGCAAGGCTCGCTGAATCCGCAGGGCAACAAAACGATCATGCTGTTTGTCCACCAGGTGCGCGCTGCCCCGAAAAAGGTGTATTGGAACAAAACAGCACTCACCCATGACGAACCGGGCATGATCTCGATGGGCGAACAACCCGGCTATCTCTACGACCCCAACGGGCAATTGCTGATCGTGACCATAAAGGCTCAGGACCAGGGACTGCTGACGGTAAAAGGGATGAAGTGGGTGGAATAGCGGCTTGTGCGGCTTGTATCCGATTCTAAGTATAAGCCTGGTCCACAGGTAATGAGGTGAATTTTCAGGAAAATTCATCCCCAAAATTTGCCATGCCTGATTTTGTGGATTGTGGCGTTTCGATGGAACCTGGAATTTAGGGGTTTACTTAATCCCATTATTCATGTTGCTACGTGTGATATCCCTTTTCCTGTTGGTGTGCCTCAATCAATTATGTGCACAGACCAATCTTAGCTTTTCGAAAAACGAACCCACAGGACTGCCAACAGACAAACAAGCTGAAACCCCTGTTTTCAACAAAGGGAGCCTGTTGGTTTCGGCCTACTTTCTGGGTGGATATACCATAAACCCTGGTTTTCAGTATTTTATCAAAGACAATACCGCGCTCGTAGGAGACGTGGGGCTCAGCTATTCCCGAATAGCAGATTCGCGCATGGACTTGACCACTTACCAGGTTACCGGAAACTTATCCCTGGGTTTGAGAAAGTATCACGAATTCCCCAAACTCAAGGGCCTTTTCTTTTACCAGGAAGGCGCGGTTAATACCAGCATCGTCCACCGGAATTTCAAAGGGGGATTTCCTCCGGGCAATAATGCGACCCTCAGTACCGAATCTCTCAGCGCCGGGGTGCGATACACCCTGGGAATGGCCTATTCGCCCCTAAAAAGGTTGCTATTCACCGCCAATCTGGCCGGGGCGAGTTTCAATATTTACCACGACAACACCATCAGGACCTCCAATAACACGACCAGTTTCCGAAGCAATTTTGGACTAGAACTGCTGACGACTATTTCTATTGGCATGAACTATCTGATCAAATCATAAAAACCCTCGCTTATCAAACAGAGGGGTGCCTTCTCCAACCCTGAGCATCCATTTTTCCAGACAAAATCCGTTACCATGAAAAAATACATTTTCCTGATCCTTTTCTCCGGAAGCCTCTTACTCGAGGCGCAATCAGGGGTAGATACGCCCATACTCACCGTCGCAGAATCGGAGGAAAGGCCGTTGTATCAAAAAAAAGACCTTTACCTGGGAGGGTACATTTCCTTTCGGGCAAGGTCAAACCAACAAAACCAAGGGGATACCCAACTGGGAACTACCTTCTATTTTGCCCCCAATATTCAATATTTTATCAGAGAGAAAACCGCCATTTTGGCTGCGGCGGGGTGGTATAACTCCTGGGTAGGATACACGCAATCAACCACAAATATCTATACTAGCCGGCCATCTATTGACATCGGATTAAGGCAATACCATCCCATAAAATGGATCCAGGGACTGGCTTTATTTCAGGAGGCCGGTTCCCGGTATGACTACACGTGGTCTTCTCAAAAGGATGGAAGCAGATCCGAACCATACGTCAAAACAGGAACTCATTCTCTCAGCCTGAGATATACCGTTGGGCTTGCCTACCATTTCCATCCTCGTTTTCAACTTACCACTAACCTGGCGGGGCTGTATTACTATTATACCACCACCCAAAACCTGCTTGATCCTGCGGTGGAACGTACCCGCTATTCGAGCTTAGATGCCAGCCTGTACCTGAAAAGTTTCAACTTCGGGCTGAATTACAGGTTAAGTAACTAGAGCTAACCTTAGAGCTTGTTCGGAAATTAAATCCTTGATAACCAGCGACTTACTTCTTATTGTGACATAAAAACAACTTCCTTTTGCCAATTTAGCCCTCAGCAAAGTCAAATTATCCAACCTAACTCATTGATTTTCAGAGCCA
>JBGSTW010000018.1:0-45226 GCA_041753595.1 Bacteroidia bacterium
TTTTTGGCTCTGAAAATCAATGAGTTAGGTTGGATAATTTGACTTTGCTGAGGGCTAAATTGGCAAAAGGAAGTTGTTTTTATGTCACAATAAGAAGTAAGTCGCTGGTTATCAAGGATTTAATTTCCGAACAAGCTCTTATCGCCTCACGCTTGTCCTTCGCCAGGCTATTTCAGGCCCATGCGCTTCGACAACTCCTTAGCTACTACCTGACCCGAAATCAAGGATGGAGGTACCCCTGGTCCCGGAACGGTGAGCTGGCCGGTGTAGTAGAGGTTGTCCACCTTGCGGTTTTTGAGGCGGGGCTTAAAGAAAGCCGTTTGCAGCAAGGTATTTGCCAGGCCGTAGGCATTGCCTTTGAAAGCATGATAATCGGCCACAAAATCATCCATGGCGTAGGAGCGCTTTACCACTACCCGGTCACGTATCTGGTCACCCGTGATGCTTTCGAGGCGATCCATCAGCAGCAGGTAGTATTTTTCGCGAATCTCCAGATCGTCTTTCAGGCCTGGAGCCAATGGAATGAGGAAAAACAGATTTTCATCGCCTTCGGGAGCTGAGGTGGGGTCAGTTTTGGAGGGGCAGCAAACGTAGAAAAGCGGGTTAGCGGGCCACTGAGGCGTTTCGTAGATCTCTTTTGCATGCAGGTTAAAGTCTTGGTCAAAGAAGAGGTTGTGGTGTTCGAGGTTCTTTACCTTTCCTTTTACCCCTACATAAAACAGCAAACTGGAGGGAGACATCACCCTTTTGTCCCAGTATTCGGGGGTGTAGTTACGGTTTTCGGGGGTCAGCAGGTGTTGGTCGGCGTGGTGGTAGTCGGCATTGGCTATTACCCAGTCGGCCTCGATAAAGCCCTGCTCGGTTTGTACGCCTTGGGTAAGACCCTCTTTCACTACAATATTTTTTACTTCCTGTCCGAGCACAAATTCCACACCCTGCTCTTTGGCCACAGCTGTCATGCCTTCTACGATTTTGTGCATGCCGCCCATGGGGTACCAGGTTCCCAGCACGAGGTCGGCGTAGTTCATCATAGAGTAAAGTGCGGGAATATTCTGCGGGGTAGCACCCAGAAAAAGCACCGGGAACTCCAGAATCTGGATCAGGCGGGGATTCGTTACAAACTCACGTACGTGGCTCGACATCGACCGAAACATCTGAATACGGAAGCTTTCGATGAGGATCCGCAAATCAAAATACTCCGTGATGCTGTGCGAAGGACGAAACACGTAGTCCTGCATCCCCACCTTATATTTGTAGGCGGCCTGCTCCAGAAAAGCCCTGAGTTTCAGTCCGCTGCCAGGCTCAACCGACTCAAAAAGGGCTTCGAGTTGCAGGCGGTCGGCGGGCACATCGAGGTAGTCATTTTCGCCAAAATATACCCGGTAGCCAGGGTCGAGGCGGGTGAGGGTGTAGTAATCGGAGGGTTTTTTACCAAAGAGGGCGAAATAGTCTTCGAACACATCGGGCATCCAATACCAGCTGGGTCCGAGATCAAACATAAAGCCTTCTGATTCCCAGGTACGGGCACGACCGCCGGTTTGGGTATGTTTTTCGACTATGGTCACCTGAGCGCCATCGCGGGCAAGCAGGGAGGCGGCTGCCAATCCGGCAAATCCGGCTCCAACCACCACCACGCGGTTTTTCTTATTCATGTACAGAAATTGATACGAAGTCCGGGTTATAACTCTAACCCCCGGTAATTGTTGCTACTTGTTGTCGGGGCAGCTGTCAACGAAGGTTTTCCGCACAAATTTCTTCGATTTTACCTGCTTAAAAAAGGAGGAATAGCACGCCAGGGCATACGCTTTGTCACCGGCACTCAGCCAGGGCGAGGTTTCGTAGAGATTCCAGATCAGGGCTTTTTTTGATTCGAGAAGCTCCAAAACTGCCACTACTTCCTCCTCCGTTCTGCAAATGGGCTTATAGCGCTGCCTTTGCTCGTAGAGGGTTGTCTCCAGTACGCCCGTGTTGGTATAAGAAGCATCAACTACCCCCGCCCAGTCGAAATCGTACGGAACGGCATAAGGGGATTGGCCATTTTCAGGAACCATGATTTTTACATTTTGGCGGAGGCGCACATCGAAATCGCGGTTAGCCACCATATAATTGAATACATGCACCAGCGTCTGGGTTTCGCGCTCCATGTCTTCATTGCCGAGGTCCGAATCGTCATCTACGTCGGCATCCAAGCGCTTGGCCAGGTCGTCGTCGTCTTCAATAAAAAAGGCAAAGCTGGTTTCCGGATCGTTTTTACCCCGGCTATCTACATAGGTGATTTTAGCTAAACGTACCCGAAAGCTCTTTTCTGAAAGCAGGCTAAAGAGTTTGTAGATATAGTATTCCCGCACCACGGTGGCTTCTTCCTTGCAGCGGGTCACGAGCTTGAGGTGGTTCTGATCTTCGAAAAGGGTGCCGTCCGCTTTTTTCTTGGGAATATCCAGTTTCAGGGGAGGCAGGTCGCAAATGAGCGGATCGCGACGAAAACGTCCTCGTGCTTCCAGCTCAATGGCCAGGCTCATCGGGTCTCCCTGATCATTTTTCCACGAAATCAAGGCTGAATGGGATTCTGGGTTGGCGCCTCGGTCAGAGAGCAAATATGCCATATTGGTAGTCAGGGTCAGCTCCAACAGCTTATCAGAAGCAAAGAGGGGTGGTTTTTTGGCCTGAATAGCTATGGGAGATAAGCCTGATAGCAAGAAAAGGGCGAGAAGCAGGGGCTGTTTCATCGGTAGGTTGGGATTGGCTTTAAGATAGCCAGAATTTCAGATTTGCCAAGGAAGACTTTGGGTAGTATGGCTGATTTTTCAGGGAATAAAGGCCGCACCAGCAGCGCGATTTTGAAAAATTTGAGATTTACGGAAGGGCAATTGGATGTGCAGCTTTGATCCCTTTTCTGTATCTTTCCGTATGATGAAAGGTTGAAAATCAGCGAGCCATGCGTTTCATTTACACTCAATGGATGCAGGCCTGCCTTGGGATGCTGTTGCTTCTCCTGTCAGTTCCGGCGTTTTCCCGCACCCAGGGTTTTTACCTGCTGGATGGGGCAAAATCTGTGCGGATACCCGTCGAAATCAAGCACAATATTATCCTGATCAGCCTGCGCATTAACCATTCGCTCGACCTGAAATTTATCCTCGATACCGGGGTGCGCACCACCATCCTCACTGAGCCCCTCATGATGGGCATGTTGAAGCTCGATAGCCTGAGCCCCATCAATGTGCGTGGCCTCGGAGATGGCCCCCCGATTGCAGCCGCACTTGCCCGAAATGTAACCATCGAATTGCCCGGCACGATTGGCAAAGGGCTGGACATGATTGTGCTTCCCGAAGGGGCCATTTCTTATGGGGAAATGTTTGGTCACGAAATTTACGGCATTATCGGGGCGGAGCTTTTTGCGCAGTTTATTGTGGAAATAAATTATCAGCAGAAATACATCACCCTGCGCGATCCCTTTCATTTTCATCCAAAGAAAAAATTTCACAGCCTGCCCATCACCCTCATCAAAGGCAAGCCCTATGTAGAGGCGGAGGTAGAGGACCACCAGGGGGTGCTAATGAAACGCCTTTGGTTGCTGGACACGGGAGCCAGCCAGGGTATTTCCTTTTATGATCCCACCCTGGAGTTACCCGATCAAAAAGTGGAAACCTTCCTCGGAAAAGGACTCAGCGGCGATGTATTTGGGTATATAGGCCGGGCAAAGCAATTTTCTTTGGCGGGATATCAATTCGATGCGCCCATCGTGGGTTATCCGGATTCTACGTCTATCAGCCTGCTCGGCGATTCCATTACGTGGTATGGCAATATCGGCTCGGAGCTCCTGTGCCGGTTCTACCTTGTATTCGATTACCTCAACGGCCATGTGTACATGAAGCCCAACGGGGATTATAAAAAGCCCTTTACCTATAATATTTCCGGACTGGAGGTTATCGCTTCAGGGAAAGAATATGAAGATTTTCGTGTGTCGTATATACGACCTGGTTCTCCGGCAGAACAGGCAGGAATCCGCATTGGGGATAAAATTATTGCGGTAAATGGTCAGCGGGTGACAGGACAGGATATTACTTACTTCTATAATTTGCTTTCCTACAACGGAAATAAGAAAATTACCTTCAAACTCGAAGCCAAAGGCACCCAAAAGGTGTATAAGGCCCCGGTAATGATGAGTACAGCCATTTGAATCATGACGATCCAACTAGAAAATAAATTCCTCACAGTTTCGATTCTGAAAAAAGGAGCCGAACTGTCCAGCCTGAAACGCAAATCCGATGGCCTCGAATATATCTGGCAGGCCGATCCTGCGATATGGGGGCGCCATACCCCTTTGTTGTTTCCGATTGTGGGTAAGCTCCTCAACAACAGCTACACCCTCTACGGCAAATCCTTTTCGTTGCCCCAGCATGGCTTTGCCCGCGACCGCTACTTCGAAGTCATTGACCATACCGACGACAGTGCCCGCTTTCGTCTGGAATGGGACGAAGCCTCTCTCAAAGTCTTTCCTTACCGATACCACCTCGAAGTATGGTATATCCTGCGGGAAAAAAGCCTCCAGGTAAGCGTTCGGGTGTACCATACCAACACCGAACCGATGTACTTTTCGCTCGGCGGCCACCCCGGTTTCACCTGCCCACTTTTCCCCGACGAATCTTTCGAAGACTACTACCTCGAATTTCCGCAGCATGAAACAGCTCCACGGCACCTGCTGAAGGAGGGGTTGCGCTCCGGCGAAACCGAGCCCTGCCTCGTCGATACCCCGCATTTGCCGCTGAAGGCAGATTTATTTGATAAAGATGCAATCGTGCTTTCCGACCTGGTTTCAAGGCAGGTACGCCTTTGTTCTACAGCCCATGGCCCCCAATTGGAGTTCAGTTTTCCTAATTCCGACCTATTCGGTATCTGGACCAAGCCCGGCGCCCCTTTTATTTGCCTCGAACCCTGGCAAGGCTGGGCCGACAGCATCGACAGCACCGGCGATTTTATCCAAAAAGACCACCAAACGGAACTGGCCCCAGGTCACACCCATGCTTTCGATTATTCGATGGAAGTGCTGGGATAAAGTGTGTGCTGTGCTTAATTGATTGGGCCTTCTCTCTTAAGGAGATTTAAACGCAAAGGGCGAGAAAAAAAGGTTTTTTGTCTTTTGAAGTTGAGACGAATAGCCGCTAGCGGACGACTTTTCATACCCATCTCTGAGTAGCATTCCAGCTATGCCGCCGCCAAGCTGGAGGATTTTGATCATTTTCTGCGGTCGGCGCAGCGGGCGGAGTTGCAGCAGAAAGGCTGACATTGGTGCGAAAATTCGGTTATTCCAAAATATTGGAATTATCAATTTTTGTGTATTAATTAATTGTTAAATTACAGAAAAGGTGCATCCTGGGCTTGGATAGTTAATTTTTTTTTTTGATCATTGAATATCAAAAGAAAAATACGCGTAACGATTGATTGATCCCGGATGCCGAAAAGGGAATGAGTAGGTGTTTTTAATTAAGAATATAGATTATGAAAAAGCTCTTATTTTTCGTGATGCTTTTCGCTCTACCATCGTTTTTTGTTCTTGGGAACGAGATTCGCACATTAAATTTTAATTCTTTGGTAGAGCCAAGCACTGAAGTGATGGGGATACCTATCGATATTGATTACGATCTTGGTGGAGGATGTCGAATTCGTGCTGTTGGTAGTCTTGGTCTTTTACCACTTCGATATACTGGTACAATCACAATTACTGGTCCATGTCAGGGAACTTACAATGTGGATGGTGTATCAGGACCCGCTGTTGGAACAGGCACTTTGTCAGAAGCAGGGTTGATTTCTAATTTTTACTTTGAATCAAGCGATTCTCAGTTTGAAGATTTCATCAACTCAGATTTGATCCGACTGACTATTATTGCGGAGCTTGAAAGAGCCATTGCTGAGAACAAATAATTGCAAAATGGGAAGGGTAATAAACCCTTCCCCTAATTAATCCTGTATGCCCACATATTTGGCTTTTTTCATATTAACCCTAATGGCATTTGCCTCAGGCAAAAACGAAGCTCCAGTCCCCGTATCTGTAGCCATCTACAAAGGGGAGATTAACTTTGATCAAGCAGTCAAAGTTAATGGAGTCGAAGCAGGTATAGATATTCACTTTCGGTTACAGGTAATTGACTCCTGCTTTAGTGCTGACGGATATACCCTCGTTAAACGGGATTTTACAAATCTGAATATTTCTTCCTCCATCGGCAAGGGTTCGCCTGTAGGCATAAACTACCCTCAACGACAAATCATAGGCATTGATTGGGAACGCGGGGTGGTAATAACCGTGTTGGATAATGAAGAGGCGATTGCGGCATTTCCTGATGACCACTGGCGAAGGCAAAGGGGAGGGCAGAAAGTAATCGCTGCTTATCAAACCGAAACCTGGAGATCAAAACGGATGCAAACGGAAGTCAGCATGATCATGGGTGACACTGCTCAAGGTCTTCGGCCTGCGGTACCGTCTGCGCCCGTATTTAAGGGTGGTGTCGTTGCTTACCGGGGCAAAGATATTTCACTTACTCTGATGAAGAAATATCCCTCTACTTACGATATTCAGTGGATGATCCGAAAGCTCAAGCAAGCGAATCCGGATTCATTGTCCCAGAAGGACCTGTTGAACTGGTGAACAAATGATCATGGTTTGCGAGAGGCACTTTCACGAAATTGCAACGAAAGTCAATATCGGCGAACTGGATCTGCCGGAGGATGCTGTTAGCCTTTCGTCAGAATGAAAAAGGCGGTGGGTAATGGATGAATGAAGTGTTCACGCCAAAGGTATTAATCGGCAAAGTAAGGAGTGGGCCTGACCGGATGCCCTCCATTGGCTGATTGACATACGAGCTATGCCGCCGCCGGGCTGGAGGATTTTGAGCTGTTTTTATCCTCGCTACAGGGAGACGAATTGCGCGAGATGGGCCCACTGGTTGATGAAATACAGGTACTCCGTAATTTGGGATAATTCAATTTTCGGTCATTAATTTAATGTTATTTTAGTGTATAAAAATGTGCACTTTATTGAATATTTCATCTATTTTGGAGAATATAAAATTCCACTAGCGCATGAAAGCTGATCATATAAGTTGAGTGGGGAAGAGCCGGATGCATTTTGCTAGATTTTAAACGGTACAAAAGACTTCTTACGTGGTCCATTTTCAAACAAATACCCTATGAAACATAAAATACCCATAATATTACTTGCTGCGTTTTTGCTAAGCAGTTGCACTCAAGTTGTTTCAAAAATATATGGCATAAAAAAACCTAAACCCAAGCGTGAGGAAATCCTCCTTCATTTTTTAGACAAACAAGGAGTATCCCCAAATAATGCTTTCGCCCTCAGCGATTCATCATGGTTTGGTTTGCTTACGATGACGAGACTTCCCGGAATCATGGTATTCGATAGCATGGGCAATAAAATCGATTGGGTTTTGGCTTTTTACGGAACTTCTGACGCTAAAACATGTACGGCCGATGAAAGATCTTTCCTTTCCAAACTAGACGCTAAAGCTGAATACCCGATTGACTCTACCGTTAAGTTATCCTTCATTACCAGCCATTTATTTACGCTATCCGGAATACCCGTATCGCCCACAATCATCCAAAATAAGTCTTTTACTGTGATACTTACCTGGGCATACTTTATGGGAGGCCGTCTTACCCGGAATAATCTTCCTTACTGGGAAGAAACACTTGCTAACAACGGAAACGCTACCTTTAATATAGTTAAAGTAGATTTAGACCCACAAATTTGGTGGGGAGATGACTTTTTGGGGAATATGCGTTTAACAGGATTGAAATTGGATTCTCAATAGAAATATAACTCAGTGTGCTTTCATTCGAATTTATTTCAGAATGTCATGAAAACAGTTTTACTCTTTGCGACTTGTTTCCTTTTGCTGGTTCAAACATCCTGTATAGCCATATATACCAATTCTGACGGTTCAGGTGCTATCCCAAAATCAGAGTGGAAGAAAATAACCGGCTTTGAATTGCCCGCTGAAAGGGAGGGCGTTTCTTTAAGTGCTCCTGAAGATGTTGTGGTGCAGGAGGTAAATGCTGAACAGCTTTTTCAGCTCATGCTTCATCAGGATTATACCTGGATTTATATTCCCTTTGGATGCGGCGAACTCGCTCCTGCCCGGTTTTTGGATTCAATTAAGGGTACGTTGTCAACTTATGAAAAGCAGATGAGATTTGTGCCCGTTTTTACTCAATATGACCCGAAAAGCATTCAGAACATGCTTTTTGAAAATCAGTTGGGTCTGACTGCGTACATCATAAACCGGGACGATTATGGCACAACTCCCGCCTTGAAACTTGCAAGGTTACTTTATCAGCTTTGTCCGCAAAGGGATCCATTTACCCTCGGGCCGCAATATCTACTTTTTAATAGAGATCAGCAGTTACGCTATGCTGCCGACGATTCCGAATTTAGCATGGATTCGATTATTTCTATTGTAAAAAAACCGTAATCACATGATGCTAAGCACCTCCATTCGTCATTTTGCGCAGTTGCGTAAAACAATAGAAAAGACAGTTACATTCTTTGTATTAATCGGCATGTGTCTGGCATCAATAGCCCAGTCTGTTCTTTCGGGAAAAGTAGTGGATGCTACCACCGGCGAGCCTGTACCCTATGCCTATGTGGTTCTTTATGACGCTGCACGAACAGGTACACTTACCAATGAAGAGGGTAACTTTTTAATTTCGGGCTACTCTCTTGGGGACACGCTGGAAATTAGCCACATCTCTTTTCAGTCGGTAAAACTGACTACAAAATCTTTTTCGGATGAATTAGAGGTACAGTTGGAAGAACGCCAGTATTTCGTTTCAGAGGTAAATATTCTTGCAAATACGGGTGATTCGATATTCCAGCTGGTCAAAAAAAATTTGGAGAAAAACCACGGGGTTGGACCGGTATTGTATGAAGCGTTTTCGCGGTCGTTTCAGTATGATAAATCGAAGAATAAATTATTCATGATCCAGGAATTGTTTTCGAAAGTTAGCCTGGATACTAAAAATAAAGCAAAAGTCAATTTTGAACGGGCGAGGTCAAGAGCTTTTGTTGATGAAGATTCAATATTTTCTTATCACCTCGTTTTTGAATTAATGTTCCCTTTCGAAATGGAGGTCCTTGATTGGAAAATTTGGGATAAGAAATTTCTAAAAAGCTATACTACTGAATTAAGCGGAACGGAGGTTTTAGAGGGAAGGACCCTCCTTCAACTGGAACTCTTACCAAGAGATTCCCTCATGGCCAGCTACACACTTTTGATTGACCAGGAAACCTATGCCATAGTGAGGAAAAAGCGGTACTTTAGACATTTAAACGGTCCGGTAGATGAAACTTTTTTTAAAGAGGTTAATGGACTTTGGCACGTTGCTTATTTAAAATCAATTATGGATTTTACAGGTTCCTCCGCTATTCTTGATCAGGTTATCATACTTAATATTGCTGAAGATGAACCCATTAATAAAGAATACAAAGGCTATTTAAACATTTTCACGTCGACCATCGTCAATTGGGACAAAACACTCGACCCGTGGGATCACCCCTTTTGGCAAACTTACCGCAATATTCCGCTGCCTGCCTGGATACAGGCGGTAATGGGGGAATGAAGTGTTCGCACCAAAGGTATTAATCGGCAAAGTAAGGAGTGGGCCGGGTGCTGGGTGTCCAGCCATTGGCTGATTGGCATACGAGCTATACCTCCGCCGGGCTGGAGGATTTTGATCATTTTCTGCGGTCGCCGCAGCTGGCTGAGTTGCGGGGGCATCGGCTGGTGTTGGTATGAAAATTCGGTTATTCCAAAATATTGGAATTGTCAATTTTGGTGTATTAATTAATTGTTGAATTCCATAAAAAGTGCACCCTGGGCTTGGATAGTTAATTTTTTTTTGATCATTGAATATCAAAAGACAAATACGCGTAACGATTGATTGATCCCGGATGCCGAAAAGGGTGTAGAGTAGGTAGGTATTAAAATACAGGAATTATGAAAAATCTTGGTTTATTTTTAGGATTAGCCATTTCTTTTTGGAGTTGTACCTCCACTCAGGAAAGTCCACTGGTGTCAGCCCAGGTTGATGGGAACCTTCAGCCCCAAGCAAGGGCGATCAATAATGAGATTCCTATTTATTCAGTTACATGTGTGGGCCATTGCGGAGCACAAGCGTCTGTTTGCGGCTTGGAAGGAGGAATTACCGTTGGAGGTCAAACGGTGATTCAATGCAAATGCAATGGGTGCTATATGGAAGCTCAAATCGACGGGGTTCCAGTGGATGATCACGGTCAATTACCTTTGGATGAATATGATTTATTTTTACCAGAGTTAAATAATCATATCCTGGAGATTACGGGTAATCAGGAGTTTATTCATAAAAGCCTCGAACTTGGAACAGGAGTTGACCGGCACTATATCATACATGATTATCTCTTGCCGGACGGAAGTTCTGGAAGTATCATGTTTTATGAAGGGCCGGACACTAAATAAAAAAATCGATTGTACGGCAACACCGTGTGATTGTCGGGAAAGATTTATTGCGCCAAATCAGTTTGAATGTACCTGTCAGGCAGACTGTCAAATGACGGTAGAAGAAATCGGTACAAATAATCATTAATCAACCCCAAGGGAGGCAAAGGAAGCAAAGGGCTTTTCTCTGCGTTCTCTGCGATGCCACCGAGTTCTTTGCGAGAAACTACGCCTCTACCAAGTGTGATTTAAACGCAGAGGCCGCAAAGGTTTCGCAAAGTTCGCAAAGGGCTTTTCTCTGCGTTCTCTGCGAAGCCACCGAGTTCTTTGCGAGAAACTACGCCTCTACCAAGTGTGATTTAAACGCAGAGGGCACAAAGGAAGCAATGGGATTTCTCTGCATTCTCCGCGTGAAACTACCCCCAAACGAAGAGGTACTTTTCTTTGAGTAAAAAAATATTACTCCGCCTTTGGCTCGTCTTTGATACCCAGCTTTTCCTTCACCATCGGCAGGATATTGCGCATGCTGTCGGCATAGAGCAGGGCAGGAGCATCAAAAATAAACGTAAAGCCATTTTCCTTCGCCACTAACTTAATCACAGAGTCAGCCTTGGCGAGCACGGGCGCATAGAGCCGCTCCTTTTCCTGGCCCACCTCATTTTGGCTGGATTGCTGCATTTGCTGCAGGCGTTGCTCCAGGCCTTGTAGCTCCTTCACCCGCTTTTCCTGATCTGAGGGCGTAATTACATCTCCGATCTGCTGAAGCTCCTGTACTTTTTTCTGATAAGTCTGAGCCAACGACTGAAAAGAGCCTTCCTTTTTGCGGGCGTATGCCTCCAGTTTTTGGTCGGCATCCTTCATTTCCGGCATGAGGCTCAGCAGCTCCAGTGAATTGATATAGCCGAATTTATCGCCGGGGAGGGTATCTCCTTCAGCTGTAACGATTGGCACAACAGCAGCAGGCTTATCGGCAGGGGTTTGTTTGCAGGAAAAAACAACCAATGCAAGCGAAACGGCGGCCAGGTTGCGGAGCGTACGAGTATTCATAAAAAGGAGTTTGGTACGGGCAAAAGGGTTTGTTGTGGGGCAAATATACGAGAAGCATTCATCAATACCCGATTTGGGCTTTGGTCCAGGCAAGGGCATACATGCCGGCGGTTTCGGTGCGCAGGCGGCTGGACCCCAGGCTCACGGCATTCCAGTTGTTTTGGGCAGCAAGGTTTACTTCCTCTGCCGAAAAATCGCCTTCAGGGCCGATGAGCCAGGCCATTTGCAGGTGCTTTTCTATGGTGTCGAGGGCTGTTTTTGCAGGTAAATCTGATTCGCACCAGCCCATTAGCCGCACGGGCGATTGCTCCTCCTTCAGGTATTGGGCAAGGGGCATGATGGGCTCCAGCGCAGGGATGCGGGCGCGCTTGCATTGCTTGGTGGCCGAAAGAATAATGGATTCAAGCCTTTCGGTCTTCAGGTTTTCGGTGTAGCGGATGGTGTGTCGGCAAACCACCGGCTGTATTCGGCTTACGCCCAGTTCCACCGCTTTTTCCAGCAGCCATTCGAAACGGTCTTTGTCTTTCAGGGGCGATACAGCCAGGGTGATTTGGATCGGAGGCTCACCCCAATGTGCCTGACTTTCAGCTATTTCCATCACTGCCACGTCTTTCTGAACGGCTAGTAACGTACCCTTCAAGTAGTTGCCCTCTCCGTCGATGGCGTGAATGGCATCTCCGGCCTGGTGACGTAGCACCTTCAGGCAATGATGGGCTTCCTGACCCGAAAGTACCGCTTGGGTGGGGCTGGTTTGTTTGACCAAAAACAAATACATGGATAAAATTACCGTTTATCCTTTCATTTCCCCAACGACGTTCCTACCGAAAAGCGTTAAATTTCCTCTATGATTCCTCACCTTCTGCTCATGCACGGAAACGGAGGAAGCCGCACCCGATTCCTTCCTGCACTGAAAGAAATAGAGTCGCGCTTCCCGAACCAGCCGCTGGTTATCCCGCAACTGAGCGGTTTCGATGGGCGCTGGCTACCAGATTCGAATAAATATTGGGATGTATTCCTGAACGATCTCTACGAATCGGTGTCTGACTTGCTGGAGGTGCCCTGGATTCTTTATGGACATGGCATCGGCGGCAGCCTCCTGATGGAGCTGGCTTCCCGCAACTTTGTTTTTCCCAATGGCAAGGTTATGCCCGTCAAAGGCGTCATTCTCCATTCGGTGGTAGGGCCTGCTTTGGAGCGCCGGGTATTTCCCAATGTCATGAAACCGAAGTGGGTGCGCAAGGTGGCTCAGCAGCTGATTACCTGGCCGTATTTGCGTAGTTTTTGGGAAAAAAGGCTGTTTCAACACCCTGAAGCCCTGTCGCTTGATCTGCGGCAGCAGTTTTTTGAGGACTACGCGCATTGCACCGCATTTCCTGTTTTTTTCGATTTAATTACCGCCGAATGGTATCGCCGGGTACGCTCGGTTTGCCGCGATTATCCCTTCTATTTTTTGTGGGGAAATAAAGAAAGGGTGCTGAATGTGAAGCTGTTACAGTACCTTCAGGCCGACTTTCCGTATTCGCGGTTTGAGGTAAAAACCGGGTGGGACCACTTCCCGATGATGGAAAACCCGGAAGAATTTGTAGCAACGCTGATACCAATCGCCCGCGAAAAGTGTTAGTTTTCAACTGCGATTCGCAGGTTCCCGGCTCATGAGCAAACTCTCCCAACTCGAAAGATTCAAGCGCCTGCACCTTCCTACCCCCAAATTTGTGGGTGTGGCCTGGAGCGAGATGGAGGTGAAAACTTTCCGTGAAAAAGCCGCTAACCTCAATTTTCCCCTGGCGGTACGCTCCAGTTTTGATGCCGAAGATGGCCTGGAACACAGCCATGCCGGTGAATTTGATACCCAGCTGAATGTCAGGCGCCTCTACCTGGAAACCTCATTGAAGGCCGTATTTGCTTCCTACCCCAACCCGGAAGGCCAGGAGGTGATTATGCAGGAAATGGTAGAGGCCGAATACAGCGGGGTGCTGTTTGCTTTTCGCCGCTCCATGTGGAAAACGGAACTTGTGCAAGGACCCGGCGAAGGACTTGTCAGCGGTCGTATTACCCCCCAGCGGCTGCTTTTGCCCCGGTTCAATACCTCTGACAGGCTTTGGTCGCAGGTTTTGCCGATCTGGAATCCTTTCGCAAAGCTAAAAAAGCAACAGCACCTCCGGGGCCCGCTTATCCACTTATCGGTAACCGCCTCTAAGCTTTTGCGCGATTTTACGGAAGAAGAAGCCCCCCACGGCCTCGATATCGAGTTCTCTATTGCCCGCAATAAACTCTACCTGCTGCAGGCCCGGCCAATTACTACCCCCGATGAGGGTGAGGAAGTACTTACCTCCGCCAACCATAAAGAAATTTTGCCCCCGCAGCCTTCGGCCTTCATGACCGGGTTGATCGCTTCTTGCAGCCACCATTTATTTGCCTACTACCGCCGCCTCGATTCCAGCCTCGATTCCCGCAACTTTATCGAAGTATCTGAAGGAATGCCCTGGATCAACCTTTCGGCCCTGCTCGATACCATGGTGGCCTGGGGACTGCCTACCAGCCTTGTTTCCGATTCGGTAGGCGCACGCGACGTGTACCGCGTAGGGTTCCGACCCTGGAAAGCGGTGCGCAAATGGCCCATATTCTTTCGGGTGCTGAAGGAGCAATTTAGGGTAGCGGGCCGCACCCGGCGCTGGGTGAGGGCCACCAACTGGCTGCTTATTCAGGAGGTGGAAGCCCGCAGATTGATGTGGCGCAACAACCCCGAAATAGCCTACAACAACTGGCTGACCAACCTGCAGGTGATCTATACTGACCTCGTGGGGCTGATGCAAGCGCTGACCGGGGCCATGTCGGTGCCCATGCGCATCATGGCGCGGCTAGGTATTTTGCAGCGGTTTACCAGCCAAAGCGAATCCGGGCAATACTTGCAGGATTTTCAGGCGCTGCGATCGGGTGAAATGGACCGTGCCCTTTTTCTCAAACAACACGGCCATCGGGGTTTTTATGAATCTGATATTGGTAACCGGAGATTTTGGGAATACGCTGAATCGGAGTGGGACGTGCTGATGGATGCAGGTGCCGCTCCTGTGCTCGCCGGAACCCGAAAGATACCAGCACTTTTCGATTACCTCCTTAGGCCCTTCAATAGGCTGATTCGCACACGTGAATGGCTGCGCAGCCAAACGATGCGTTTTTTCTTTGTGCTGCGGGAAGAGATGATGGAGCAATTTGAAGCCCGTTTCGGAAAAGAGGTGGATTTTTCGCGCCTGTCTCCCGAAGATTTGCACCGTGCCTTTGAGTTAAATGACCCCGAATTTGTAAAATCCATACACTACGACACCCCTTCGGGTTGGAATACCGATACCTTTCTCTGCAACCGCCTCGGCAGGCGCACCAGTATTTCTTCTTTGATCAATATCCAGCAAAGTGAAGCCGAAGCCGAAAATCGCGGCCTGGGTATATATCCCGGCAAAGTCAGGGGTCAGGTATGGCGGGTGTCCGGGGCAGACATGCAGCTCGTAAAGCGCCCCCCGTTTACCTCTACCATATTGGTTACCGAATCGCTGGACCCGGGTTGGGTGCCATTTTTTGTGCAGGCAAACGCCGTACTGTCGTATGTGGGCGGGCTGCTTTCTCACGCCTCTATCCTCCTGCGCGAATCGCGCATTCCCTCTATTACGCAGGTGCCCCGCGGCCTTGTGCTCAAAACAGGCGACTGGGTCGAAATCGATGGCCGCACAGGTGAAATACACTTATTGGCCAAGCCCTGACGGCCCACTAATCAACGGGCTTATTAGCCCTTTTTACCCAAAAAAAAATCCCCCCAAAGCGGGAGGATTCTGGAAAAGTATTTTTGCAATCACCAATCAGCTCGTGGCGTAGCTGTTGAGCATGATCGGCATAATAAGCATGAGGATGTTTTCGCCTTCTTCCTGGATATTCGGGAGGATAATGCCTGCGCGGCTGGGGCCTGAAAGCTCCACAATGGTTTCAGCGGTTTCGATGTTCGAAATCACATCCACGAGCAGGGCGGCGTTGAACCCGATTTCGATGTCTTCACCTTCGTAGAAGCACTTCAGCGATTCGCGGGCCTCGTTGGCAAAGTCGGGATCTTCGGTAGAAATTTCCAGTTCGCTGCCTTTGATGGCGAAGCGCACCTGGTGGGTGCTTTTGTTGGCAAAGATATTTACCCGGCGAAGGGCTCCCTGCAGGTCGGCTTTAGCGATGAAAAGCTTGTTGGGGTTATTGACCGGAATCACGTTTTCGTAGTTCGGGAACTTCGAATCGATGAGGCGGCATACCAGCAGCAGGTCAGCCGTTTGGAAAAAGGCGTTGTTTTCGGTGTAGTGGATGATGAGGTCGGTGTTGGCATTGGGGTCCAGCGACGACTTCAGCAGGTTGAGGGCTTTTTGGGGTACGATGAAGCTGGTGGGAACATTCACGGTAATGTCCACCCGGCGGTAGCGCACGAGTCGGTGTGCATCGGTAGCCACAAAGGTAGCGCCATTGGTGCCGAGGTCGAAAAAGATGCCGTTGAGGGCAGCTTTGTCTTCGTCGGTTGAGGCAGCAAATAGTGTTTTGTTGATGGCCTTGAGCATCACGTGAGCCGGAATCTGGAAAGATTCAGCGTTCACGGGCTTAGGAATCATGGGGAAATCGTCGCCGTTTTCGCCGCTGATTTTATACTTGCCGCTTTCGGAGCTGATCTCCACGCCAAAGCGGTCTTCATCTACAATAAAGGTAACGGGTTGCTCGGGCAGGGCTTTGAGGATATCGAGCAGGATACGGGCAGGAATAGCCACTTTCATTGCATCACCCCTCGATTCGATCTGCAGGCGGGTCTGCATCGAGGTTTCGAGGTTGGTGGTGGAAATGGTCAGGGTGTCGCCAGCAATATCGAAGAGGAAGTTTTCGATAATCGGCAATACCGACTTTGACGGAATCGCTCCAGCTACCCGGCTGAGGTGGCGCGACAATGCCTGTGATGAAACAATGAAATTCATATGCTGCCCGTGAGATTTTCCTCGAAATAAAAACAAAAAACAAAAATACCTGCCACCGGAATGACTGGGTAAAGGTAGGAATAAAAACCCGAATTTACTCCTAACCTATCTGTCCTCTAAGGCGATCAGGCCCAGAGCAGAGAGAGAGCCTTTCCCTTCGCGAACGACCACGATGTCGTGTTCGCCGTTGCTCATGTCCACGATGGTAGATGGCTCCAGGCCACCGATTCCGCCGTCGATCACCATGTCCACCAGTTTTTCGAACCGCTCGTGGATTAGTTCCGGGTCGGTGCGAAATTCGGGCTCCAGGTCTTCGGAATCAGGAAGGCTGATGGAGCCGATGGGATGGCCGAGTAACCGGATGAGCTCCTGGGCAATGGGCTGGTTGGTGATACGGATGCCCACCGATTTGCGGCGATCCTGGTAGTGGCGCGGAACAAGTTTACTGGCCTCGAAAATAAAGGTGTAGGGGCCAGGCTCGGCGTTGCGGATAATTTTGAACAGGGGGGTGGTGACATGGTTGGCGTACACGCCAAGGCTTTTCACGCTTTCGCACACGAAAGAGAGCCTGGCTTTTTCAGGGGCTATGCCTTTTATTTTACAGATGCGCTCCACGGCTTTTTTCTGGTGAATGTCGCAGCCAAAAGCGTACACGGTGTCGGTCGGGTAAATAATTACCCCTCCGTTTCGAAGACATTCTACTATCTGATTGAGCTGTCTTTCCTGCGGATTATCGGGGTTTAGGTGAATGAGCATGGCATTTGGGGTTAAGAGAATGTGACGATCGGGGATATTCTGTGTAAAATGTAAGGTACACACTCCGCGTTTAACTGGCAATTTTCTTTAATTTGGCGACCTAACCCAGCTTAACTTATGAAAACCAAGCGCTTTACGCTGATTGTCATTTGCTTACTTACCCTTCCGTTTGCTTCCCAGGCCCAGAAAGGGTGGAAAGTAGGAGGTTATTTTCTGCCTCAATTTGTCAATCTGTACAACCAGGACGAAGCCGATTTTGAAGAAGCTCGCTATGGATACAAGCCCCTGGCCGGCATGGGCTTAGGCTTACAGGGCGGATACCATTTCAACGACGTGTTCGGTTTTCGCCTTGGCGTAAATTATTCTCAGGAAGGAAAGCGCTATTCCAGCTCGCTCGGGCTGCCCGATACTGTGCTGTACACCCAGCGCCTCGAATACGTGCAAATTCCGCTGATGCTTACCCTCAACACCAACCCCGTGCTGAGCAAGGCTTCGTTTGTGGTAAGCGCAGGTGCACAGGCCAATTTTTTGGTTAAAGCATCTGAATACGACAACAGCCAGCAGGTAAATGTGCCCCTGCCCGATGGCGTAAGTAGTGTACCCAGCGTAATGAGCCGCTATACCCCTGTTACTTACAGTGCCGTGGGAGAAGTAGGCATGGATATCAAAGTTGCTTACAACGCTACTTTTAACCTGCGCCTGCGTGCTGTTTATGGCCTGGTGGATTCGGAAAACAAAGATGCTTCTATGTATGTCCGCTCCAATGGAGTGACCCAGCAGGTGCCTTACTGGATCTACGTACGCGGTTCAGAGCATGATGCCATTTCCCGCCAGCTCAATGCCGGATTGGTAATCGGACTGACCTATACCCTTGCCGGGAACTACTGATTTTTATTTGTGATTGCTTACCTCGAAGGAAAACTGGCCCACCTAGAGCCTGCGCTTGCCATTGTGGACGTAGGAGGGGTAGGCTATGCCGTAAAGATTTCGCTGCAAACCTATACCCAGGTAAAAGACCGGCGCGAAGTACGGCTGCTCACCTACTATCAGGTGCGTGAAGATGCGCATGTGCTCTATGGGTTTGCCCAGCCGGAGGAGAAAACGCTCTTCGAGCACCTCATCAGCGTATCAGGTGTTGGGGGCAATACCGCCATGATGATTCTTTCGAGTATGAATTCGGGCGAATTGGTAGGCGTAATTCAGCGGCAGGAGTCAGCTGTGCTGAAACAGGTAAAAGGTATCGGAGCCAAAACCGCTGAGCGTATCCTGCTGGAGCTCCGCGATAAGGTCATCGGCGACGCTGCTCCAACCGTTGGTGGCAAATCCGGTCCTGCCAATGCGGTAAAAGACGAGGCACTGGCTGCCCTGCTCCAGCTCGGAATGCCCAAAGCTGCCATGATTACCCGCCTCGAAAAAATCATGCAGGAGCATGGAAACACACTTTCCGTTGCCGAAGTGATAAAACTTGCGCTGCGGAACCCCTGAGAAGGCATCGATAGCAAGTTTTTCGGCGTTATAAAAGGATTGTCTCTCGAAATGCTTTGCGAGCCGAATATTTTAGCTTGTAACAGTGTACCGCCTTTTGCCTTAGTTGTTTGAGGTGGATTTTATAAATTTGTAAAGTGATTATTATTCCAAGGCTTGATTTCCAAACCAATAAATCATTTTTAGTAGTGCCTATGCAGCAATGATACTCCAAGCCCTTGTGGTTTTTTTTTGCAGAGGACAAACGTAATCAGGAACAAGCTTTGTTGAAGTACAGCACAGCAGTGTTGGTATCGGCCATTACCTTTTGGTATGGCCTACAGCCCAACCAATCAGAACATCGCCGCACCACCGCCTATTCGGCCGTGGAGACGGATTACATGCTCATGCCAGGATTGGCACACGTGGACGAGGATACTTCCAAAAAGAAGAATCCCCTCAATCGGGTCGGTGATCCCACCACCCAAGTACACGTATCGCCGCTGTTTTTCCCCAATCCTACCAATTTCAAAACCACCTTTCAGCTCGATTCTACGGGCGAAGGCTTCAACATTTATGAACGCATGGGTTCCGTGGACGTTCGGAGGCCTTCTTATATTTCTTACGAAGACTACATGGAGTGGCGCCGACAGCAGTTCATGAAGAACTACTTCCGTGAGCAAGCCTCTACCCAGCCCCTAGAAGTAGATCCCGGCCTGGCCCTCAACATCGATGCCGATGCGCTGGGCGACCTTTTTGGCGGTGGCCCTGTTTCCATTCGCCCTACAGGTTTCGCTACCCTCGATTTTTCACTCGACCGAAACAGTACCGATAACCCATCGCTTCCGGTTCGCCAGCAGCGGGTAACTACTTTTAATTTCGACCAGCAAATTCAGCTCGGGGTGATTGGCCAGATTGGCAAAGCCATGAAGCTCAACGCCAACTTCGATACCAAAGCTACCTTTCAGTTTGAAGACGAACTCAAGCTGGAGCACAATGGCACCGAGGACCAGATTCTGCAATACATCGGCGCAGGTAACGTGAGCATGCAGCTCGGCAACTCCCTCATTCAGGGCCGCCAAAACCTGTTCGGCCTCAAAACCAAGCTCAAATTCGGCCCGGTGAGTGTAACAGCCATTGCCTCTACTGAGCGCGGACAAGTCAATACGGTAAACGTAGCTGGCGGCGGCGGGGTACAAACCAATTTTGCCAAAGAAGCCAGCCAGTACGACATGAACCGGCACTTCTTCCTCTCGCATTTTTTCAGGGAGCAATACGAAAATTCGCTCAAAAACCTGCCCGTGATCAGCTCGCAGGTACGTATTCAGCGGGTAGAAGTATGGGTAGAGCAAAGGGGGGTAACCAAAAATGCGCGTAACGCCGTGGGTTTGGTGGACCTTGGGGAAAACGATGCCGCCAGTGGCCGTAGGTACAACCAGGGCCTGACCGATAATCCGCAGGTTACTGCCGCCGACAACAAAGCCAACAACCTCTACAACCTCCTCCTCTCCGATGCCAATACCCGCAAGCAAAGCACCGCCAAAGGAGCCATTGAAGCTTTGCCCCTGGTGAATGGCGTAAAATTTCAGAGTACCCGCGACTTTCAGGTGGTGGGTAACATGCGTCGCCTCGACCCCAACGAATACCGCGTAAACAACCAGTTGGGTTTTATTTCGCTCAATAGCCAGATCCCGACCGACCAGGTGCTTTATATCGCTTACAACTACACCTACAATGGCAAAAGCTATCAGGTGGGGGAGTTTTCAGACGATGTGCCCGCCGATGGTCTTAACTCCAATGTGCTGTTTCTTCGGATGCTCAAGCCTTCTGTTTTGCTCATTGAGCCTTATCCGGCCTGGGACCTAATGATGAAAAACGTCTATAACATTGGTTATGGCATTCAATCGGAAGGCTTTTTCCTGGATGTGAAATACGAATCCGGAACCAGCGCTGGTAAAATCAACTTCCTGCCAACGGGTGCCGTGGCTAACCGCCCGCTGATTCAGGTGCTGAATGTGGACCGGCTGACCAACAACACGGCCCCTACCCCTGACAACATCTTTGACTACCTCGAAGGCTGGACCGTGATCTCGGACCGGGGCCTGATTATTTTTCCCGTACTGGAACCCTTTGGCGGATGGATGGCTGACAGACTCGGCAATGACCCCAACACCGTGGCCCAGTACGTGTTCAGTCCGCTCTACGATCTCACCCAGGCCGATGCTATCCAGCGCTATCCGCAGCTCAACCGCTACTCGCTCGAAGGCTATTACCAGTCGTCCAGCAATGCCGAAATTCCCCTCAACGCCTTTAACCTGCAGGAGGGAAGCGTAAAAGTAACCGCCGGAGGCCGCCAACTGGTGGAAGGGCAGGACTTTAACGTGGACTATTTCGGGGGAAAAGTAACGATCATCAACCAGTCGATCCTTACCTCGGGCCAACCGATTCAGGTTTCGTTTGAAAACCAGCCGCTGTACCAGGCCGCTAACCGAAGTCTGCTGGGTACCCGCGTAGAGTACAGCAAAAACCAGGATTTTGTGCTGGGTGCTACCATCATGAACCTGCGGGAAAGACCTTTTCAGGTAAAAACTACCCTCGGCGACGAGCCGTTGAACAATACCATCTGGGGACTCGACGGAAGTTTCAGGAAAGAATCAGACCTCGTAACGAAGCTGATCGATAAAATTCCGCTCATTTCTACCAAAGAAAAATCCTCTATCAACGCCACGGGCGAGTTCGCGCAGTTTATTCCGGGGCAGCCCTCCATTGTGCAAACAGAAACCGAGCGTGGCTTTGTATTTCTCGACGACTTCGAAGCATCGGTTACGCCTTTTAACCTTTCCGGCTGGCAACGGTGGAAGCTTGCTTCTTTCCCCACGGACCTTAGCGGGCAGCTTCGCCTTCAGGACCCCCGCACCTCTTATACCTCTGACCTGGCTACCAACTTTACCCGTGCCAAACTGGCCTGGTATAGCATCGACCAGTCGTTTTACCAGGGCGGTACGCTGCGTATTGAGGTGCCCGAAGAAGACCTCAGCGACAACTACACCCGCCGAGTAACCCCGTTTGAGCTATTTCCTACGGCTTCACGTGCTTTCGGTGGAAATATCCAGACCACCTTCGACCTTCACTTTATTCCTACCCAGCGCGGACCTTACAACTACCAGACCGACCCTGCCAAGATCGGGCGTAACGGCGATTTGCTCAATCCGCTGGAAAACTGGGGAGGTATTACCCGCAAAATTGAGAACAACAACGACTTCGAAGCCACCAACGTCGATTTCCTCGAATTCTGGATGATGGATCCTTTCCTGAAAGACCCCAATTCGAAGGGCGGGGAATTTTACCTCAACCTCGGTTTGGTGAGTGAAGATGTGCTTTCAGATGAAAGCCTCAGCCGCGAAAACAGCCTGCCCGGTCAGGGTCAAACAGGCAATGTGGACACTACTTCGTGGGCAAGGGTGGGCATTGGAAACCCTCCGGTTCCGGGCGCATTTGACAATACTCCTGAAATCCGCGAAGCACAGGACATCGGTTTTGATGGTTGGGGAGGGACAGATGAAAATAATTTTTTCCAAAATACTTTCCTCTCCCCACTGCAATCGGTATTGAGCCCCGATGCCTTCGCTACCCTGCAAGAGGACCCCAGCTCTGACAATTACCGCCACTTCCGCAACGAATTGTTCGAAACGCAAAAGGCCCCTATCCTCGATCGTTACCTGCAATTTAACGGACTGGAAGGCAACTCCCCTTTGCCTCAAAACAACAACAATGCCCGCTATACCCAGCAGGCAACCGTAACCCCGGACGAAGAAGACATCAACCAGAACGGTAGCCTCGACTTTGCCGAGCAATACTGGGAGTACCGCATCCGCCTGCATCCGGACTCGCTCCAGCGCGGCTCAAACTACGTGGTGGACCGTATTACCGATACCGTACCTACCGACAAAGATCCCTTTAATACCGTTACCTGGATTCAGTTTCGGGTGCCGCTGCGCTCGGGCCGTGCGGTGAACGGCGTGACCGATTTCAAAACCATCAGCTTTATGCGGATGTACATGACCCGGTTTGAACAGCCTGTGATCTGCCGGATGACGGAGTTTCAAATGGTGTCGAGCAGCTGGATCAGGTACACCAGCACCCTGGCCGATCCGGGAATTATTGTGACCAATCCGGAGCCTCCGCTCACCAATTTTCAGGTGGGTAGCGTGAGTATCGAAGAAAACTCCCAGAAACTGCCATTCAACTACGAATTGCCTCCGGGAGCCATTCGTCAGCGCCAAAACGGCAATACCACTGCGGGCTACCTTCAGGATGAGCGTTCGCTACAGATGAAAGTGTCGGGCCTGGACGATGGCGATGCACGCGGGGTGTTTAAATCTGTGGACCTGGACCTGCGCCAGTACGAGAACCTGAAAATGTGGGTACACGCTGAAGCTACTGAAGACGGCCTTACGCCCTCCAACTTTTACCAGACGGGCGATGCCACGGTGTTTATCCGCCTGGGCCTCGACAACGATCAGAACTACTACGAATACGAAATTCCGCTTACGCCTTCGGATCCGGCGCTGGGGGTAAACATGAAGGAGAATACCTGGAAGGATGTGAATGCTTTCGATATCGAACTGCTGCAACTGGCCTTGGCCAAAGCAGAACGCAACGACCAAAACACCGGCTTGATTTACCGCCACGTATATACCGAAGGGCTGCCGGCGGGGCATAAGATTTATGTAAAAGGAACACCGAAGCTCAGTGATGTCCGAAACATCATGATTGGTATCCGCAACCCTAAGGATTCGCTGAACCGAGGCAAAGCCACCCTGGAAGTGTGGGTAAACGAGATGCGGTTGAGCAATTTCACCAAAAAACCAGGCTATGCCGCCAATGCCCAGGTAAGCCTGAAACTGGCTGACCTCGCTACCCTGAACGGCAACCTGACTTATCGATCTTCTGGATTCGGTGCCCTAGATCAGCGCATTACCCAGCGCGCCCTGGACGATCAGCTGCGCTACGATATCTCCGGAAGCCTGAATGTTGATAAGTTTTTCCCGAAAAAATGGGGCTTGCAAATGCCGGTTTATGGCACCTTTGGCGAGCAGTTTATTACCCCGGTGTACAATCCGCAGGAAGCCGACGTTGCCATCAAGTCATTGCTGGAAAACCTCAATGGCAATCCTGAGGCGAGAGACCAGGTGCTAAGGAGCGTGCAGGACTATACCCGAATCCGAAGTATCTCATTCAACAACTGGCGGAAAATGCCTGCCATGGCGCAGCCACAAGCACAGCCGCAGGGGCAAGGGAAAACCCAGGGAGAAGCTGCCAAGAATAAGGTTCCGATGCCATGGGATGTTTCGAACCTCGACTTTACTTTTGCCTACAACGAAACCTACGCGCGCAATTCCATCATTGAGCATCGGTTTCAGACTACCTATCGCGGGGCGGTGAATTACCGCTATACCTTCCCAACGGTGAATGTGCAGCCTTTCAAAGGCTCTAAAACCAAGCTGTTGTCGGAGATTAATTTCTCGCCGCTGCCTACTTCAGTGTCAGTAGCCTTAACGGGCAACCGCTCGTTTGAGGAAAGGGTTATGCGCTCGGCGAATACCTTTGGGGGCTCAGTGGACCCGATTTATGCCAAAAACTTTATGCTCAACCGGGCATACAACCTGTCGTGGAATTTTACCCGCAGCCTGCAGTTTACCTATACAGCCACCAATATTGGCCGGGTAGATGAAGTAAAAGGGTTTTGGGAAAATGCTTCCCAACGCGAGCAGGATTCGGTGGGTACCCTCGGCGAAAACCTTCTCCACTTCGGAAAGGATTCCGCCAATGGTCACGACCAGCTCATCAATTTTGGCCGCACGACCAATTTTACCCACAACTTCAATCTCGCTTACCAGCTACCGCTCAACAAGTTTAAGCCTACTGACTGGATTACAGGAACGGTCACCTACGGCGGATCTTTTAACTGGCAGCAGGCACCGGAGATCAATCCGCAGCTGGGTGCAACGATTGCCAACAGCCAATCGGTGCAGGGAAATGCTCGGGCGGACCTCACGAGTTTCTACCGCAAGTTTAAATTTATCCGTACGGCCCTGGCCTATAAACCCCAAAAGCCCGGAAGTCCGCCTCCGGTGGTGCCGGGTCAAAGGCCGGGCATAACCCCGCCGCCCAAGGTGCCTGTGGCCCAGATAACTACTAAAAAGGACTCGCTGGAGAAACCTGACCCGCTGAGGGTGCTCAAGGTAGTAGGCCGCGAGGTGCTGAAAGTGGCGCTGAGTGTGCAGAATGTGGATGTGAACTACAACCATACAGGTGCTACCATTTTGCCCGGCTATCTGCCGCAAACCGATAACTTTGGCCTGGACTTCGGTTTCCTCGACACCGTTGACAATGTGATCCGCCCCTTGTTGCCGCCTACCTTTGGCTTTATTGCCGGTAGCCAAAAGGACATCCGGAACATCGCTGCGCAAAACAACTGGATCAGCCGCGACCCCACCCTGGCGAACCTCTTCAGCCAAACTTCTACCGACCAGTTCACGGCCCGAACCTCGCTGGAGCCCTTGAAAGGATTGCGGGTGGAGCTGAGCGTAAGCCGGAACGAAAACCGCAACAACAGCGAATTTTTCCGCTGGGACCCTACCGCTAACAACGGCCAGGGCAGCTATGTGGGTATTGACCCGCAAAATACCGGCAGCTACAATTGCTCCTATATTTTCATTGGTACTGCCTTTGAAAAGAACCTGCCCGAGTCGGCTACTTTCAACGATTTTTCTAACTCCCGCTCCATTATTTCTCAGCGTTTTGCGGCCGAAAACCCCAACCAGGGCTCGCTTCCTTTCCAGGGACAGACGACGGGTGGCTTCGAAAATGGCTACCTGGGCAGTAACCAGGATGTGCTGATACCGGCCCTGCTGGCGGCTTATGGGGTGTATAGCCCGGAAAAAGTTGAGCTGACGAGTACGCCTAAAATTCCGCTTCCAAACTGGAACGTGAACTACAACCTGCTCACGAGCATGCCATTTTTGAAAAAATATTTCCAAACGCTGACCCTGAAACACGCCTACCGTGCTTCCTACACGGTGAGCAACTTTGTGAATAACCTTAATGCCATGGACACCAATGGCGATGGTTTTTCGGAAACGTATTCGACCATCGTTACTCCAAGGGGAGATTCGGCCAATAACTTCTACTCGGTAAACATTATCCAGACCGTGCAGATTTCGGAGCAGTTTTCGCCTTTCCTTGGGCTGAACATGAACTTCAAAAATGGCGTAACCACGGCACTCGATTACAAAATGGGCCGCACCATGGCGCTCAGTGTGGGTAACCTGCAGCTTACCGAAGGCCGTACCCAGGACGTGAGCCTGACCATGGGCTACCGCAAAGACAAGGTGAACATGCACTTTAAGTGGGGTGGCAAGGACGTACACATGAACAACAGCATGAACTTCCAGTTCAGGACTACCCTGCGCGACAGCCGGGAACGTAACCGCAACCTGAGCGCCACCGGGCTTGATCCGACCCAAACTTCGGCTTATACCCGCGGTACGCTCAACTTTATTGTGTCGCCGGCCATAGACTACGTAGCTAACAAGCGCCTCAATATCAGGGTGTATTACGAGCACAACCTCAACAACCCCTGGGTCTCTACCGCGTATCGTACTTCGTTTGCCTCGGGTGGTGTGCAGCTGAAATTCACTTTGTCTGGAACCTGATGCAATCGAGGATCGCCGATTGAAGAATTTTGCAGAAATTCGGATTCGGATTTAACGAGAACGGACTGGATGGACATCAATTTTAAGATCATAGAACTGCCCAACGGGCTGCGGATTATTCACCGCTATGTGCCCTATACCCTGGCGGTTCACTGCGGATACATCATCAATGCGGGTGGGCGCGACGACCTCGAAGGCGAAATGGGCATGGCTCATTTTATCGAGCATATGGTGTTTAAGGGCACGGCGAAGCGCAAAACCTTCCATATCCTCAACTACCTGGAGTCGGTTGGCGGAGACATTAACGCCTATACCACCAAGGAAAAGACCTGCCTGTATGCCTCTCTGGCCTCGGCCCATTTTGACCGGGCCACAGAGTTGTTGACTGACATTACCTTCAATTCTACGTTTCCGGTAAAGGAAATTTCGAAGGAAAAGCAGGTGATAGCGGAGGAGATAGACATGTACCGCAACGACCCTGAGGAATCGATTTTCGACGATTTTGACAGCCTTACTTTTGAAGGGCATTCGCTGGGGCAGCCTATTTTGGGTACGAAAGAAACGCTGAACCAAATCACCCGCGAGGGTGTGATCCGCCATTTGCACAGCAGCTATACCAGCGAGCAGGTGGTATTTGCGGTAGTGGGCAATGTAACCGAAGCCCAGGTTCGCAAGGTGGTGGAAAAATACCTCGCTCCGCTCGATGTGCCCTCGGGCAAGCACGTGCGGACAGTCCCTGCTGACATGCTAGCCAAAACGGTGACCACCGGCATCGCCACCGAGCAGGTACACGAGATCATTGGCGGAAGGTCGTTTGCCCTGCGCCACGACCTGTACGTGCCTTTTGTGCTGCTGAACAACCTCCTGGGCGGACCTGCCATGGGCTCGATGCTCAACTACAATATCCGCGAGCGGCACGGACTGGCCTACAACATTACTTCGTTTTACAACCCCTACACCGACGTAGGGCAATGGGGCGTATATTTTGCCTGCGAAGAAAAAAACCTCGCCCGCATCCGTCGCCTGGTGCACCACGACCTGAACGTACTCTGCGATAAGCCCCTGACCGATACGCGTCTGCGTCAGGCAAAGCAACAGCTGCTCGGCCAGCTTACCCTTGGCTACGAAAACCTGCTGGGGCAAGCCCTGAGCCTCGCAAAGGATTTGTTGGATTTTGGCGAAATTCTTCCTTTCACAGATTATATCCAGGCCATAGAATCGGTATCAGCGCCGGAAGTACAGCAGGCGGCCGTGGAAATTTTCCGTAATAGCCCTCTCGTATCGCTTACTTACCTGCGGGAAGCCTGATTTTCTGGCACACTCCTTGTCGCATAGCGTAGAATCATTGTTGGTTCAGAAATATTCTAAACGGTGATAAATTTCACTGGTAAGAAACGTATTCCTGACCCTTTGGATACCTAATTTTGTATCGCTGTATTTTGGTAATTCCCCTCGGATATGAAAAAGCTAATTGCGATCGCGCTGCTCTTCTGGACTGTTGGCGCTCAGGCCCAGTCCCTCAGCCCTTCCATTCCTGATACCATTTACTACTGTGGGCTGAAAATCGTTCCCAACAATCAGGCAAAAGGCTTGATTGAATCCAAGGTAAATGAGATTTACGCCAGCCCGCTGTATTTTAATAAACTGGCAAAGCAGGTGCAGATTTTTATTCCTTTCGTGGAGGAAGCCCTTCGGGAAATGCGCGCCCCTCAGGACCTGAAGTACCTGCCTATTTTGGAAAGTGGGATGAAAGCTGAGGCCAATTCCGCTTCTCTGGCAGTGGGTTTTTGGCAAATGAAAAAAGAGACTGCCTTAGAATGTGGGCTCATTGTGGACGACCAGGTAGATGAGCGCAGGCATATTTTCCGCTCTACGATGGGAGCCGCCTGCTACCTGTCAAAATCGAATCAGGTGTTTAATAACTGGCTGTACGCGGTGATTGCCTACTACGCAGGACCAACGGGGGCGATTCAGTACACCGAGCCCGCCTATTACGGGGCAAAACTAATGTATGTGGACGGCAACCTGCACCCTTACGCGATAAAAGCCCTGGCATACAAAATAGCTTTTGAGCCGGCATTAATGATGCGTGAAACCCCTGACGTTACCCTGGTCCCTTTTTCCACGATGAGCATTACCCAGGTTAAGCGTTTGTCGGAATTTAATAACGTGTCTGAAGAGCAATTCATGGAGTACAACAAGTGGGTTCAGGATCCCAAGCGCTTGCCCAAGGAGCCTAATTTCACTTACTATGTGCCTCAGCCAGGCACAGATTACCGTCGTCCGGGCGAAGATCCCACCAAGTACGAGCGTTTGCTGCCCGTGCGGCCTACGGGTGCGGTAATATGGAATGGAGATGGCAACCTTGACAGCCTCGTAATTCCAAAGAACCCTTCTCCGAATCCTTCGGTTCCGACCCCGGCTCCAACCCAGCAGCCGACTCCTAATCCGGCTACAAACCCACCATTTAATCCACAAACAAACCCACCTACCAACCCGCCTACCAACCCACCGCTGGAAGACCCCGTAGCTGATCGTCCGAATGTTCCCCGCCCACCCGCCCCTGCTCCCGATGCTTTTGTTTATCCCGACGCAAAGCCTGCCTCTGTTCTGCCCAGCGGCGCCTATGCGGACTTTAACCTCCTCGATGACCTGAATTACGGTGAAGAATACATCTGGTACTCAGGCAAAAAGTCTATCCAGGAACTGGCGCTCGATTTTAATATCACTCCGGAAGAGTTGCTTATCTGGAACCAGATGGCCCCCAATATCACCCCATCACATGGGCGCCTACTCTATATCAAAAAGCCTGCAAAGGCATTTTACCACGTGGTAGCCCCCGGCGAAGACCTGGCCGACATCTCGTATATCCACGGTATTCCGATCAATAAAATCCGGAGGAACAATTTCCTTCGCGGTGATAACTACACCATCTACGAAGGGCTGAAGCTTTACCTGAAGAAAAAGAAACCCCGCAACGAAAAGGCTATTATCCTTGTTTTGCCTTCTCATGCTGGACAATCTGAAACAGAAACAGGTGACACCCAGCCTGCCTCACCCAACCCGCCCAGGGTGACGCCGCAGGTGCCGAGTACCCAACCAAATTCGCCTCAGCCCCAGGAAAAGACCTGGATCACCTACGTGGTAAAGCCCGGCGATACCCTCTGGAATATTGCCAAGGCGCATGATACCGAAGTGGAGGTGATCAAGCGCATCAATAACTTGCCCGACAACAATATCCAACCCGGCCAGGAACTGAAGATTTACGGGAGCCAGAAGTGAGGGTAGCGGATGTGGTTTTGGCTAAAAAATAAACGACCGTAAGCTTGCTTTCCTCTCCACATGTCAACCCGGACAGGCATTATCCTGCTTCTATTGATCGCCCTCTTAGCAGGGTATTATCTGTATGTTCCGGTCAGTTTTTCTGACATTTTGAGTCCGGCCATGGAAAAACAAACGGTGGAGTCGAGGCGTGTGGCGCTGGAAACCAGCGTGTTGCAGCGGTTACAACCCGAGTTTAATGCCCTTGGCTTAACCAGATTTCCGGATGCCATTCGCTTACTGGCCCTCAAGGAAGAGCGGCAGCTGCAGGTATTTGCCCAAACGCAAACCGGCTGGAAGCTGCTGAAGGTCTATCCTTTCACGGCGTACAGCGGCACGCTCGGCCCGAAACTGCGCGAAGGTGATGGTCAGATTCCGGAAGGGATTTACGCCATCGAATACCTCAACCCGAACAGCGCTTTCTACCTGTCGATGAAGGTAAATTACCCCAATGCTTTTGACCGGGAAAAGGCCCGGGAGGACAACCGCAGCACCCTCGGTGGCGACATATTTATACATGGAAAGGCCCAGACCATCGGTTGTATTCCCATCGGAGATGACGCCATAGAGGAGCTGTTTCTGCTCGCGGATCATGCCCTTTCGCCGGGTATTGAGGTGATTATCAGCCCGTGGGATTTCAGGAAAAAGGCAGCTTTCCCGGCGTTAACCGGCATCGGGTGGGCGCAGGAATTGTACACGTCGATTGCAAAAGAAATCAATACCTTGCCCCAATAACCTCCAACATGGGAATGATGAACAAAACCTACCGCAACGGCCCTGTGGGCGCCATGATGGACGAATACGAACGCGCCGCTGCCGAGCTCAAGCAGCTGGTGCTTTCCCTTAGCCAGGAGGCCTACGACCAAATCGTGGACCCCGACACCGCCGATGCCAACTGCCGCTCGGTAGCCACGATCATGAACCACGTGGTGCGTGCCGCCTACGGCTATGCCAATGCCATCCGCATTGATTTTGGCCAACCCTTTACGGAAAGAAAAGAAAACTACGGCCTTACCACCCCACAAATGGCGGTAAAAGCCCTGGACGTGGCCCTGGCCTACACCGTAGCAACCCTCGCCGATAAATGGGACCTGTCCGAGCACGAAATGAGCCAGCGGCAGATGACAACCGCCTGGGGGCAGGTATATGATTTTGAGCAGATGCTGGAGCACGCCCTTGTGCATATCCTGCGGCACAGGAGGCAGATCGAAAGGTTTTTGATCAGGATGGAGTTGTAGGGGTTTTTAATGGAGATATTCCGGAAGCGTTTAAGGGGTTATTTGGCCCAGTAATACTTCCCGCAGATTTTGATGAAAAAGATTCCATTCGCTCTATGAGGGATGATAAGCATGGGGTGTGAATGGGTATTCACTTGATACAAATATCTTACTCGAATTTTTAACAGATAGATATCATTTTGGAAATGCTGTATGACCTTCTCCCATTCCATCCCTGGTTATAACGATATTTTCCAATTCCTCAAATTTTGACCTAAGTAGTTACCATTACGCTATGTATCGATTCTATGTATTGATTTTGTTGAAGCGCAGCCCTGTACCCTTTACCTTAAGGTTATATATCTGGGGGGAATCTGATTCCGCCAGATTAAACGCAAAATAATTGCAGCCCGCGCAAGGAAATGCAACCCTTTTCTTACAGCCTGTCCTTTTTTCGAAAAGAATTTTTCGCGCACCTGATTACTGGCTTCATGGGCATAACTGACCAATGTTGGAACATGGATTCGTTCGAGTTTTGTCTTTTTGGGTTCACGGAGGGGTGTAAAATAAATAACAGCACTCAGGTGCCTCCTATTCTTACGGGCAGGAAAAGAGGGGTCATTTGAAGATAGTTTCAACTATTTCATATTTGTAATTCCTGGTTTGCTGTATAAACTTTCACCCGCCATGATTCAGAGTCTTAAACAAAAGTCTGTTATTATATCTATGGCTATCGCAGTGGGCTTGCTAAGCCTGGTGGGTTTTGCTGGCTGGATATTGGGCATCCGCATTTTGACTTCGCTGGTACCGGGCGGACCTACCCTGAAGTTTAATGCCACCTTGCTGATTGGGCTATGCACTATTAGCCTGTACATGAACCTGTTGAAGCCGAAGGCATGGTATTGTATGATATTACCGGTTTTTATTGGCATGGCGGGGCTGCTCACCCTGGCCGAGGATGTCATGGGCGTCCGGCTCGGCATAGACGAATGGCTGATCCAAGATCATTTTGGAGGCAATCTGGAAAACAACGAACCCGGCCGGATGGCTACTACTTCGGCCCTGGCATTTGTCCTTTTGGGATTCGGCTTTTTCGGCATTCGCAGGCCCGGCCTTACCCTGCTGGCCCAGATCGCTTTTCATATCGTAACGCTCATTGCCTTTGTAGCAGCCATGGGGTACCTGGTAGGGGCATCCAGCTTATACACGTTGTCTTTCTTATCTGCCATGTCCTTGCCAGCAGGCATTTCGTTCTTTATGCTGTCGTTGGCGGGGGCGTTTCTGGCACCGGAAGTTGGCTTGCCCGCTTTATTTGCAGGCGATAAACTAGGCAGCCAAGTGGCACGTCGCTTGTTTCCGACCTATTTACTGGTAATAGTTGGGCTTACAGCCCTGCGCATAACACTTCACCAAGCCGATTGGGTGGATGTGAAATTTGGGATCGGCCTCTTTGGCAGCGCGTGTTCGCTGGCAGGTCTTGTACTAATCATGAAGTCGGCTGACGGGATCAACCGTGCCGACGACAAGCGAAAACATGCACAGTACGCCTTGGAAGTGCTGAACGCTTCGCTGGAGGAAACTATCAAGGCGCGCACCGCCGAAATTCAGGCCATTCTGGATTCGGCCCAGGTGGCCATTATCGCCACCAATGCCCAGGGTGCCATTACCCATTTCAGCCGGGGTGCACAAGCCATGCTGGGGTATTCGGAGGCCGAAGCACAACAAAGCTTGTCATTTAATGCCCTACACCTTCCCGAAGAAGTGGATGCACATGCGGAAACCCTTTCCGATATTTCCCCAAAATCTTTAGAGGGCTTAGGCGTTTTCAAAGCCCTGGCTCAAAAGTATCCGGATCAGGGACGTTTATGGAACTATGTACCCAAAACCGGAAATGCCTTTCCGGTGCAGGAAGTGGTGTCGCCTATCCTGACAGACGACGGAGAGATCAAGGGATATTTGGGTGTAGCGGTGGATGTATCTGAACTGGAAAATACAAAAAATATACTTCAGGTACTTGCAGATAAATTAAATCATAAAAATGCCAAATTGACTAATTTTGCACACGTAGCCTCCCATAACCTGCGCGCTCCTGTACACAACCTGGCGGCCCTGATGGAATTGCACCGCGAGTCGGACGACGAGATGGAACAGTCTTTGTTTCTTTCAAAAGTGGATACCGTCATTGTACGTCTTAAAGAAACCCTGGATGAGTTGATGGAATCGCTTCGTATCCAGGAAGATCCTGATGTATCTGAGCAAAAACTGGTGCTTCAGGAGGTGTTTGCCAGTGTGCTGGACCAGTTTAGCGGCGACCTCGCACGCAACAAAGCCTCCATTACCGCAGATTTCAGCGCTGCACCGGTGGTAACCTTTTACCGTCCTTACCTCGAAAGTATATTGACCAACTTCATTTCCAACGCCCTCAAATACCGTTCTCCGGATCGCGTGCCCGAGGTTCGTGTGTTTTCGGTCGTGAATGCCGACCACTCCATTACCCTTTCGGTAGCAGATAACGGATTAGGGATCGACATGAAACAACATGGTGCAAAACTCTTTAGAATAAATCAAACCTTCCATTCCCATCCCGAAGCCCGGGGAGTAGGGTTGTACATTGTAAAGGCGCAAACGGAGGCGCTGGGCGGAAGCTTGAAAGTAGAAAGTCTACCTGGGCAAGGATCGGTTTTTTCATTGGTAACCAGCGCGCTCAATCCTGTGGTGTAGCGACTGTTCTATGAATTGGTTCGTAATTTTTACGGTATTTACCCGTAATCCTTGTGAGGTTGTCCCCAATGTTTGGACAAAAAGACGGGGTAGTTTAAGTCATCAGTTTCTTGTACAATATCCAGGATGAGCAAAAGTTCGTAAAGATGAGCAGCTTCTTTCTGTTCGGTACGCACTTGTTTACCTGCTCAAATGCATGAGGCGGAGGAAATGCTTCCTCCCCCCACTTTCTCATGCATTTTCCTGATATTTTTGAATAGAAATACCCCGCTTTTGAAAGACTACTCCTCTCTCCTGGCCAATATCCGGCGCTATGTGGACTTCACCCCCGAAGAAGCCGAGGCCATCACGTCGATTATCCGCATCACGCAGGTGCGCAAGCGGCAGTTTATCGACCAGCCCGGCTTTGTGAGTGGCTACCGCAACTAAGTGGTAAAAGGGGCTTTCCGTTCTTATTTTGTTGACAACGAGGGCAAGGACCACACCGTGCAGATTGCCCTGGAGGACTGGTTTATCAGCGATTTTTACAGCTATATCACCCGCACCCCTGCCACCCTGTTTGTAGAAGCGATAGAAGATTCGGTAATTTTTCAGATGGAATATGCGGCCATTGAAGGGCTGTGCGCGCAGATACACAGCCTGAGCGAGTATTTTCGTATCTCCACCGAGCGGGCCTTTGCCTTTTCCCGGATGCGGGCTCTGTCTAGCCTCAGCAAGACCGCCGAAGACCGCTACCTCGAACTGGTGGCGCGCTACCCGGATATTTCGCAGCGGGTTCCGCAAAAGGTAATCGCCTCTTATCTGGGCATTTCTGCCGAGTTTTTGAGCAAAATAAAGGCCCGTCTGTCCCGGCAATCTTGAACCAGTTCAAGGGTATTTCGTGTTGTAGTTCATTTTTGCGGCAAGCCCGCCCCCACAACTTTGTATCGTCGATTTTGACAAAACTAAATACAAAGTGTGATGACGACGAACACTCAATTGCCCTCCTATTCCGATGGACTCAACGAACTCCAGGCCAACCTGGCCACCATGCTTCCGGCTTATGCATTTGAGGTTTTTGACCAGGACGCCAATGCCCTCCAGGCAAAATATGCTACCGGGGTAAAGCTCACGAAAGGCGACAAAGCCCCTGATTTTTCACTCACGAATGCAGTAGGCCATCCGGTGAGCCTGACCGGCCTGCTGAAAAATGGCAAGGTGGTGCTTACTTTCTACCGTGGCAGCTGGTGCCCGTATTGTAACCTCCAGCTCAACCAGTACCAGCAGGCCCTCTCCGAAATTCAGGCAAAAGGTGCGCAGCTGGTAGCTATCTCTCCCCAAACACCCGACGAATCGCTGAACATGCAGGAGAAAAATGCCCTGCAATTTGAAGTGCTGAGCGACAACGGCAGCCAGGTAACCCGCCAGTTTACCACCGTTTTTACCCTCGGTGAAACGCCTTTACAGGTATTCAACGACCTCGGCATCGACTTCGACGCCCACTATTCCGACGATTCCCGCGAAATTCCCGTACCCGCAGTTTTTGTGATTGAGCAGGACAGGACCATCTCTTTTGCCCGCTCCATGGGTGGCGATTACCGCAACCGCGTAGAAGTGGCCGAAGTCATCGCCGCACTTTGATTCATTGATCACCAACCAACTTTATTTAAACATGAAAACAGTATTTCTGATACTGGCCGGGTTGCTCATGAGCGCCGCCACATATGCGCAAACCACCGAATGGGGCTACGATGCCTCGCATGCTAAAGTCGGCTTCTCCCTTTCGCACTTCGGCATTTCCGAAACCGAGGGCAAATTCACCCAGTTTGATGGGAAAGTGCTGGCCGATAAGCCCGACTTTTCAGATGCAAAAATGGAAATCACCATCGATGTGAGCAGCATCAATACCGAGGAGCCACAGCGCGATACGCACCTCAAATCGGCCGATTTCTTCGATGTGGCCAAGTATCCCAACATTACTTTTAAGAGCAAATCGCTGAAGTCCACGGGCAAAAATACCTACCGGCTTACCGGTGATTTTACCCTGCACGGCGTAACGAAGGAAATTACCCTCGATGTGTACTACAAAGGCACCGTGGTGGACCCCTACAATAATACCAAGGCGGGGTTCAGGCTCAGTGGGGTGATCGACAGGACCGATTTCGGGCTGGTGTGGAACGGCGCCCTGGCTGCCGGCGGGCTGCTCGTAGGCAATGACGTAACCCTCGACATCAACATAGAACTCATCAAGCGCTAATATGAATCAACCGAAAATCTGGCTCATTACCGGAGTCTCCAGCGGATTGGGGCAGGCCCTCGCCCAGTCGGTGATGGCAGCAGGTGGCTTTGTTGTCGGCACCCAACGCGATGCCGCAGCAATTGCGGCGTTCAACCAGCAGCACACGGGCAATGGTGTCTCGCTGGCACTGGACCTGACAAACGAGGTACAAATCGAGCAGATGGTGCAGGACGTAATCGGCAGGTTTGGGCGGATAGATGTGCTGGTGAACAATGCGGGCATGGGCTTCGTGGGGGCGGTGGAAGAGGCTTCCATCGACGAAACCCGGAAAGTATTCGAAACAAATTTTTTCGGTACGCTGAAGATGACCCAGGCGGTGCTCCCGCATATGCGCGCAGCCAAACAGGGCCATGTCGTGCAGATTTCTTCCCACGGCGGCATCAAAGCCTTTGCGGGTTTTGGGATCTACAACGCCAGCAAATTTGCTCTCGAAGGGTTCAGCGAGGCCCTTGCACTGGAAGTTGCCCCATTGGGCATTCAGGTTACGATCGTGGAGCCGGGCCCTTTCCGCACGCATTTTGCCGGAGAAGGGCTGGGCCAGGCCGAAAGGCTGATCGACGATTATGCCGAAACGGCAGGCGTGTTTCGTACCCGGCTGCAAGGCGTTCATGGCAAGCAGGAGGGCGACCCCGCCAAAGCTGCGCTGGCCATCCTGGACCGGGTATCAGCGGCGAGTGGTCCGCTGCGGATGCCCCTCGGTAAAACGGCCCTCGTGACCATCGGCATGAAGCTCGACAGTGTGCGTGCCGACCTCGAATCTGGCCGCCAGGTAGCCGAAGGGGCAGTATTTCAATAAGGGCAAGTAGATTGATTCGCAAACGGCGATCTGGGAGACCAGGTCGCTGTTTTTTTTATGGGTAGCCTTCATACGCACTTGTTACCTGCTCAAGTGCAGAAAAAGGAAGAAGTCGCTTCGTGTTTCCCGTGTATCCGCCCAAGCAACCGCTTCTTTCGGAGAGTAGGACAGTTTTCAATGACTCCATCCTACTTTCTAAACTTTCTCCAAAACCTGTTTCCGGGTCGGGTGGGCTCATACGTTCCCGCTGGCACTCAAAAAAAATTTGATTTTCGGCGTTAACTTTTTTACTCCTTCTTACATAGCCGATATATTCACCAAAGACCAGCTTCTATGAAAACCAAATTTACAGCCAGTTTTACAGTATGCCTTACTTTATTTTTATTCCTTTCCACTTCCATTACCCTCTTTGCTCAGCCAGGCAGGCTGGACGTGACTTTTGGTACGGGAGGCATACTTACCACTGATATTCAGGGTTTTACTGACCAGGCAAACGCAGTACTGATGCTGCCTGACGGTCGTATCCTGGTGGGTGGTACCACGGTCAATAATGCCTCCGGAATAGATGACGATATGGCCCTGGCGATGTATCTACCCGATGGAAGTCTGGACTCCAGTTTCTCAGGCAATGGCCTTCACACATCGAGTATCGGCGGCAGGGACGCTATTAAGGCACTGGCCGTACAGCCTGATGGTAAAATCCTGGCTGCCACCAACTTTTTTTTAAATAACAACAATGACATAGCCCTCGTGCGTTACCTGCCGAATGCCGCTAAGGACATTACCTTCGGCACTTTTGCCGGAACCAACCGCATTGATCTGGGGACGAATCAGGATGTGGTGAACGACATGGTCCTGCTACCCGATGGGAAAATTATCCTTGTGGGTTCGAAAGGCGGCGGCGTAAACAGTGATTTTGTGGTGATTCGTTTCACCGAGCTGGGCATTGTGGACTCTTCCTTTGGTACCGATGGAATCGTGACTACAGATTTTACTGGAAATGTGGATTATGCCTATGCTGTAGCGCTGCAAAGCGACGGCAAGCTGGTGGTGGCAGGCAGGGTAAATGATGGGCAGGCAACTGACAATGAAGCGTTTGGCGTGGCCCGCTACCTGCCCAATGGCGACCTCGATGCATCGTTTGGCACTGGTGGGAAGTTGTTTGTGAAGTTTACCGGATTCATTGAGTGGGCCAACGATGTAGCGATTTTACCCAGTGGAAGAATTGTGGTCGCAGGTCACTGTCATCAGAATGGCATCCTCAAATATGCCATTACCCGCCTGGAAACGGATGGCAGTCTGGACAATACCTTTGGCACAGGAGGAAAATCGATCTTATCATTCGGTTCCTGGTCACACGCCAACAGCCTCGCGGTACAACCCGATGGCAAATACCTGATCGGCGGCTTTGGGGGTGCAGGCCAATTTTTCATTGCGCGCACAACCGTCGATGGCCAACTGGACCCGACCTTTACTGACAGTGCGGGAATTGTGGGAGGGGTACTGACCACAATCGGTAATTTCGCCGAATGTACAGCTATGGCTCTACAAGCCGATGGAAGACTGGTGGCTGTCGGTACCTCGGGCAACGATTTTGCGGTGGTGCGCTACCTGACCGATGGCAATGTGGGCATCCACCCCACGGTTTTTGAAGCCAATAGCCTGCTCATTTCCCCCAATCCTGTACAGGACAAGGCTACCCTGGCTTTTTCCCTTACCCAGCCGCAAACCCTGCACATCCAGCTTCTGGATTACCTTGGCAGGGAGATTAAAACCCTCGTTAATCAGCCTTTTGCAAGTGGGCAATACGAGATCGACTTCGCATTTTCAGCGTTACCCGCCGGAATGTACCTCCTTCGTTTGACGGGAGAATCTGAAATCGCCACCCTGCGCATCCTCAAATAAGGCAGGGGCTATTTTCTTCATTTCCCGTCCCAAAATATTTCTTTATGAAAAATACGCTGTTGATTAAATCCTTTCCACCCGCATAATTGGCATGTGGCGGCTGGGTAGTGCTGCATTGGCCCAGCCCGGTCGCCTCGATCCCGGCTTTGGAACAGGGGGCAAGCAGATTGATTCGCAAACGGCGATCCGGGAGACCAGGTCGTTGATTTTTTATGGGAAATGGGAGGAGGTTGGGTGAGGGATTTCGCTGGAGATTAACCTTGACGGGGGGTATGAGCAGGATCAATGCGAGATGCTATGGGGTATTGTTAAATGGCATGTGCAATTTGGTTGTGTTTGTCGAGCACAATTTCAAATTGTTCATCACCATGGTCATAAGACAAGTGCCCGGGAATAGCACTCATGATTGAGGCGTCCAGGAGTATTTTTTGGGCACATTCGATTACATACATCTTAACTTCCTCAGGAGCACCTAATACTTGTGCTACAACATCGGAAGTATAACTCAGTAAATACACTAAGTCTTCCAGATCGCTACTGGCAAATACATCTTTGATCCCCCTGTCAAAAAAAGCATCGAATTTGGTGGCAATAAAAAAGGGCATTGGTAAAACTTTGATTTCTACCTCATCGAGCTCCACTTTATGTGCAAAGTCAAACCCTTTTAAAAACCACCGATTGCCTGGTGCCCATCCGATTGCCCGGGTGGACATCACATCTACCTGCAGATCATCGTATCGAAAGCGGCAGATTACCTGTAGGTCTGCTGCTTCTTTGAATCCCCGCTGATTGAGTTCTGCCCGCAATTGCTCCAGTTCTCCTGCAGTGGATATTTGAAAAGCCAGGTCAATGTCCTTTGTAGGACGAATATCCTCTGCCGCCGGGTCATCGATATACAAGTTGACCATGGCTCCTCCTACGAAAACCACCTCTTCACAAAGGGTATCCAGGGCTTTCGCTACCTTGATGGTAGCCTTCCGATTGCTAAGGGCATTTTTCACAACAATTTCTTTTTGAGCAGGTCCAGGGCCAGGTTGCGCTCGCGGGCACGTCCTACACGAACGGCATCTATCAAAGCCAGCAGCTCATATAGCTGCGAATCGGCCTGCACAGCCTGCACCACTGCCGGGTAAAGCGGCTGAATGCTATGGCCCCTCTCGTTGCCTTTGGCAGATGGCCAGACATATTTTTCATCACTCATAATCTCTCCATTCAGCGGAGGCGCACTGTGAGCCGTAGCAATGCCGCGCTGTACTACACCCGGTTGCTGTGGAAAAGCATAGGCCAACCCATACTGAATAAAATCCATCAATGCCTGCCGCTGAATCTTTCGACCTTTGTCAAAAAGCAAGCGGGCATAAGTAGATCTGGCGATAGACTCGCTGATTTCTGACTGGCTCAGGCAAAGAGATTGTGCCAGGTAGGTCTGGGTCCAGGTATCAACTACTTCGAGGTTGATCTTCAACAGGACCACCACATCCTGAGGGCGCATAGTTGGAGCTGATTTATTATTCATCATTATTGCAAATCGCGATATACAATATTTGTAAATAATTTGTTGTAAATCAATAGGTAATAAAAAATTATCGCTTATCGCGATACGTGGTAAGATGTTGCTTTAATCTCCCCCTAACACTACGAGCACAAACTTAACCAAAAGCCTAAACCTCAGCCCCATTGCAGAACTCCCGCAGGATATTCAAGTGCTGCCGTATCCTCCACAGCGACTTTATGGTTAGCCTACGCGTGTGTAAGCACTTCTTTTCAGCAGATTTTTTCTATCTTCCTTCAAGGGTTAACCCCTCTTAATCAATCCGTTAGCCACTGTATTTAAAATACAGACCCAACCTGCATTTCCCCCCCCATAACCTCAACCCCTACTTCCATGCAACTCGGCGCATTTTCTGTCAGCCTCAACGTGAAAGACATCCACGCCTCCAAAGCCTTTTATGAAAAGCTGGGCTTTACGGTATTCGCCGGTGACGTGGCGAAGGGCTACCTGATCCTGAAAAGCGGGCAAACGCTCATCGGCGTATTTCAGGGAATGTTCGAGGGCAATATCCTCACCTTTAACCCCGGCTGGGACCAGCAAGCCCAAATGGTGGAGGGGTTCGACGATGTGCGCACGATTCAGCAGGCATTGAAAGAAGCGGGAATTGCTCTCCTGACCGAAGCCGACGAATCTACCAGCGGCCCCGCCAGTATGATGGTAGCGGACCCCGACGGCAACGTGATTCTGCTCGACCAGCACGTGTAAATTTCGTTTCAGCAAAAAGCGCTACACCCAAAACGGAAATACCGCTTTCCGGCCCTTTGGATAATCGGTAAACTGCTGCTGGTACCATTTGTGGTGCGAAATAGCGCGGGGCACGAGGTTCGCCAGCGTCCAGACCAGAAAGGCCAGTGCGGGCAAATTCCAGCAAAGGATGGCAAAACCAGTCCACTCCACGATTTCGCCAAAGAGGTTGGGGCAGCTGATAAGCTCAAACAAACCGCCCCTGGGAATGACATAGCCCGTGCTGCCGGGTGCGCGCAGGTGAATGAGGCGGTTGTCGTAGGTCCAGTTGAGGTACATGCCGAAGAAAAAAACAGGCAAGCCAATGAGGAAGTTGGGCGTGAGGAAATCGGCTGCCTGGTACTGCGCAAAATGGGCGAAGAAATAGCCCAGAAAAAAGCCATTGACGAGGTTGAACCCAATAGCCGAGAAAGTAATCACGAGCGGCATTTTCTTCCCTTTGGTATGGATGCGAAAAGGAAAAACAAAGGTGCGGTTGACGTAGTTCAGCATAAACAGCCCGGCGAGGGTCCAGCTCATGGCATTTTGACGGGCTGCTGAGGAAATCATAAATCCCGCTACCAGCAACAAAACCGGTGCTTCCATGATGATCCAGCCCAGCCGGTTGCTGATCAAAGGGCCCCATTTGGGCGAGGTATGCCGCCCGTAAGGTGCCACGATGCGCAACAAGAGCAGAAATACCGCAACGGCAACCAGCATCCACGCCAGGATCAGGTTTTGAAAGGTTTCGTAATGCATGGTTCAGGGCAGGTAGCCCGCTTGTGTAAACCAGTGAAGGGTGTCGGTAATGGTTTCCGCCAGCGGCCGGCGGGTATAGCCGAGTTCTGTTTCCGCTTTCAGGCTGCTGATGTATTTATTTCCCTGCACGAGGGTGTCGAGCGACTCGCGGGTGAAGAGCGGCTCCTGCTTACGGATGGCGGCCCAGGCACCAAAAAAAGGCAAGCCCAGGTAGGCGATGGCGGCGGTTACCACGGGCAGTCGGCGTGCGTGGGGTTTTTCCTGCAAAATGAGCTCCTGCAAATCGGCCAGGCTATGACATTTTCCACCGAGGAGATATGCCTCTCCGCTCCGGCCATGGTCCAGGGCATTTGCTACCCCCTGAGCCACGTCGCGCACATCGCAAAAATCAAATCCTCCGTGCAGCAGCATGGGAATTTTGCGGAGGTAAATGTCCATAATGGCCTTGCCCAGCAGCGAAGGTCGTTGGTCGCCGGGCCCGATGACCGAGGTGGGATTGAGTACGACTACTTCCATGGGGCCACCATGTTCGGCCAGCACAAGCTTTTGGGCATCGCGCTTGGAGCGGTCGTATTGCGGAGCGGTATCGGGGCAAAACGCACGGGTTTCGTCCGGCACTTCCAGCGGCGGTGCCTGGCTGTAGGCGTGTATGGAACTGAGATAAAGAAACCGGCCGACACCAGCCTCCCGTGCCGCTTGCAGCAGGAGATGGGTGCCGGTTACGTTCGTTTCGTACACCGAAGTGTCGCGGTTACTGTTGATGGAAATTTTGCCCGCGCAGTGAATAACGAATTCGCAGCCCGCTACCAGTTTTTCGAGGGAGGCGAAGTCAGCCATGCTCCCATGCACAGCGGATACCTGCGCGTTTTCCGTGGAGGAAGCCTGCCGGTGCTGCAACACTTTCACCTGGTACCCTTTGCCGAGCATCAGGGGCAGGATGGCAGCCGCAATATGGCCCGTAGCGCCGGTGAGGGCAATGGTGGTAGGGGTCGACATGGTCAATAGTCAATATGCCGGTTTGTCCTTCGTTAGGGTCTTTTTTTTTAAGCGGAAAAATTTGCCCGAAAATCAAAATTTGCGGAGGATAATCACCCCGGCAACCACCAGCATGATACCCAGTAGCCGCATGTAGTTCATGGGCTGGGGCTGCGCTACCAAAATATTAAAGTGCTCCATCACGGCAGACAAGATCATTTGCCCTGCCACCACCAACCCAAAAGTAAGGCCGGGACCCAGCTTCGGAAATGCGAGGATGATGACCGTGACGTAGAAGGCTCCCAGCAGTCCGCCTCCCCACACATACAGGGGAGCGGCTTTGAGTCCGACCCACGAAACCGTTTGCCGGGTGAGTACGATATAGAGCGCGAGGCCCAGGGTGCCGACCACAAACGACAGCAAAGCCGCATACAAAGGGCCGTCTGCTGCTTTACCCAACCTGGCATTCAGCCCGGCCTGAATGGGCAAAAATGCGCCTGATAAAAATGCGAGTACGACCCAGATCAGCTTATTCATAGCAGGTATTTGCTTGGCTAAGATAGCGGTTTCTACCTGAGAGGAATGATAGATACCGGACTATTTGTTTTGGCAAATACCGGCAAAGAAAATGTGCTATTTCCAGATACCTTTAAGCTTTGGGTGGGTAAGCATGCTTTGAACGGTGTGGCGGGTGATGGGCTTGGTGAAGTAGTCAATCACCTGGGGATATTGCTGGGCCTTAATCCGGTCTGCCATGTCAACGGAGGACGATAAAATCATAACATGAACGGAGCATTTGAGGGGTTGCCGGTTGATAGAGTCAAGAAACTCCCACCCGTTCATAACCGGCATATTGATGTCCAGCCACACCAGGTGGAGGTGATTCGTGGTATTATGGCTTAAAATGAAATCCAGGGCCGTTTTTCCATTCATAAAGGATTTAGGCTCAGGATGGAGCTTATTTCTAATGGCGATGGAAATGTGAAGCTTTTGCATCAGGAGGTCGTCATCCACCAGTAGCAATTCCTGGCTGAAAACATCTTCGGCAGCTGGATGCACCGGGAGCGTTTCTTCATTTTCCATTTCGATCATGCTCACCGTAAAGGCTTTATCCGAAATATTCCGGATAACCTGATCCAGCTCATTGGCTTTGACAGAGATGAGCCCCATGATATCGCGGTGTGAAAATGCGGTATAATCTTCCATCTCCAGCAGATTGACCAGTCCCATCATGGTAGCAAGCGGGGCCCTTACCACATGCGACTGGGTCCAGGCGATATCTTTCAATATCTTGTTTTGTGCTTCAGTGGCCCGCAGGTATTTTTTGCGCTCGGTAATGTCGGTCGCTATCACCTGAAAGGCGGGCGCATGGTTGTATTGGAGAAAGGAAGCGGAAATCTCCACATCAAACGAGCCGCCATTTGCATCCAGCAGCGTTATTTCTGTAGGAAAAAGCCCTTTTTCGCCTACCTGAAGCCCTGTTGAAAGTCGCATGGCCTTTTCCAAACAATCCGGACGGATAAAGCTAAAGGCTGATTTTTCGAAAAGCTCCCGGTTGGATTTGATTCCCAGCATATTCATTCCGGCTGGGTTAATAAATACAATTTGTTGATGCTGAAGGATGGCAATGCCCACCGGCGATACTTCAAATATGCTTCTGTACCGCAGTTCGCTGTCGCTTAGCGCCTCTTCGGCTCGCTTTTGGTTAGTAATGTCGGTAAATGTGGCAAAAACCTGGAAGGGGATTTCTTCTCCATCTCTAAACTCAGGTACCACGCTTACCATCAGCCAGATACATTTTTGGGTCTCTTTATCTAACAGTCCGATGGTTTTGTTTTCAATGGACTTTTTCGTTCTTATTGCTTGAAATACCACGCGATCTTCGTCTTCGGCATAGGGTTTTCCGTCGGGTTTCACGAGGGTCCATTTATTTTGAAAACTGCCAAATTCCAGAACCTGTTCCTCCGTAAGCCCCAATATTTTTAAACAGGCGGGATTGACTTTGGTTGCCACTCCGTGTTGGTCATAATAAATTACCCCTTGCGACATGGTTTCAAAGAGCATCCGGTTTTCGCGTTCGCTTTCGATGAGTGCTTTTTCAGCAGCTTTGATTTCGCTAATGTCCCCTATCACGCCGAATGAGCGGATGGGCTTTCCCTCTTCTCCCAAAGTGGTAATGCTTCGGGCGTGTACCGTTCGAACGATTCCTGCAGGGGTTATTATCCGGTGAACCAGGCGGTAGTCTTCCCCGGTTTTTAAGTGTTGGCCAAAAATATCTTTTACCCGCTCACGGTCCTCCGGATGCACGAGTTGGATGAAATATTCATAAGAAAGCGGAGAATCTTCGGGCTTTACTCCGAGGATGGAATAGGTTTCGTCGGACCAGTGAAATACCTCGGTTTGTTTAGACCACTTGGCGGTGTTTGTTAATGTGAATCAAGCGGCGATCCGATACTTTTCAACGGGCTTTTTACTGTCGATTCCCTGGTGGCATCGGTGATGATACCGTTGTAACCAACGATCTA
>JBGSTW010000019.1:0-158432 GCA_041753595.1 Bacteroidia bacterium
TTAAATCCTTGATAACCAGCGACTTACTTCTTATTGTGACATAAAAACAACTTCCTTTTGCCAATTTAGCCCTCAGCAAAGTCAAATTATCCAACCTAACTCATTGATTTTCAGAGCCAAAAAATTCCGAACAAGCTCTAAGTGCCGGATTAATCATTAGTGAAGCTATAAATATTTCTAAACAAGCCATTGGAAGTCCGCTTACCCCAGGCATTTACACTTCTGAACAAATTACTGCCTGGAAAAAAGTTACACAAGCTGTTCACGAAAAAGGAGGTGTTATTTATGCTCAACTTTGGCACACAGGACGTGTTGGACATTCACTTGTAAAAAATGGGGAGCAACCTGTTTCTGCTTCAGCATTGGCAATTGAAGGACAGCAGCATTTCACAACGGAAGGAATGAAAGACTATGAAACACCAAGAGCATTAAGCACAGAAGAAGTGAAAAGTATTGTTCAGGATTATGAACAAGCTGCCATAAATGCTATGGAAGCAGGTTTTGATGGAGTGGAGCTTCATTCAGCATTTGGCTATTTGCCAAATCAGTTTTTAGCCGAAAGTGCAAATCAAAGGACTGACCAATATGGCGGCAGTGTTGAAAATCGTAATCGGTTTGTATTAGAAGTAATGCAAGCAATGGTTACTGCTATTGGTAGCGACAAAGTAGCTATCCGTTTATCGCCAACAAGCACTTACAACAACATGGTGCATCAAAATCCAGTAGAACAATTTACGTCACTCATTAGTGAACTGAATAAAATGCCATTGGCTTATATTCACATAATGAATGTTCCTTTTCCTGCTGATAAATTCCCGCACTATCCAGCAAATTCTGTTGAGACTTTTGGTAAATTAACGCATCATATTGTTGTTGCAAATTGTGGCTACACAAAAGAAACAGGCGAAGCAGAATTAGAAAAAGGAATTGCAAAACTTATTTCTTACGGATCATTGTTTTTAGCTAATCCTGACTTACCAAAACGTTTTGAGCTAAATGCAGAACTTAATCAACCCGACAGAGCAACGATGTATGGGGGAAAAGACGAAGGATATATTGATTATCCGTTTTTAGCCTAATCATCAAAAGCAAATTGTAAACATTTAACCGAACAAAAATGAACAGCGTACAAGCAATTTTGACCCTCGACATGGATAATCTTCCAGAAAACTTTCAAGAAATTATGAAACACGAGCAAGAAGTAATTGCAAAATGGAAAGCGGAAGGTATTTTAGATCATTTGTTTTTAAGACAAGCCCGAAATGGGGCAGTTTTAATATTCAAGGATATTGACGAAGATAAAGCCAAAGAATTAATGGAGACACTTCCATTCTATAAACTGAAAAAGAGTGTTGAATACTTGAACTTAATTAAACAGTTCTAAAGACGGAGGAACAAACTATAATGTACTAACGCTAACAGCGGTTTGGTTTAATGGGGGCTGACGTGCATAATTGAACGTTAGCCCTTTTTATTTACATTTGTGCAAGGCTGAAAGTTAGCGCTTCTAATTTCCCCGCTACCCCAAGTCGCAAAACGGAATCTATCAGATTAAAGTATGGTTTGCTTGCGTATAGTGAGTTTCTTAAATACCAATAGGGGAGTTACATTAACGGACGTCACCAACCAGAAAAGCGATGACCATTGAATTGATCCCCGTAATTGAAATCGGATATAACAACCAGGGCATAACAGCTCCTGATAAATATCCTTATTGGGACAATTCCGAAATTTGGGACGTGTACCACGAAGCATGCTATCAGCAGGCTGGTTTTGCTGACAAGCTGACACCGTATTTTAAGGGTTCTTCATTTTACCAGCTCACGGACATTACCGATAGCAATTTAACCAAACTCACCCTCGACCATACGCAGGAAATGAGAGCGGGTAAATACGAAAGACCACAAGATACCTGTACATTTTTTGGTGGCTTTGTTTTAAGCGTTGACGGAATCGACAAATATTTTCCTCAATGCTGTGGGGAGTTGAGTGACATCCATTATTGGGAAAAACTTGCTTGCGGACAAAGTTCCTATTACGAAGGACATCCGGCACCACAAATCAAATTCCAAAACGACGATATTGTATTTGATTTTTCTGTTGGAGAGTCTGATGAACCTTTTCAACCGACACCTCCCGAAATTATGCTATCAATCGACAGACTTGAACTCAAAAGGGCAGTTGAAAAAGTCAAGACAGCGCTTCAAACCTTTGAACAGCGGCTTATTAAAATAAACATCGACCAAAAACTAAACATCGACAATATTGGCGGACTCTTGATTTGGGACAATGGAAACTATGAGTAAAGAAAAGCCCAGGCGTTAACCTTGTATAGGCTTTCGTGTTTAATAGGAGATTTGTGCTTCGGAACAAGGTTCGTGCTTATCGCCCTTTTTTTGCTTCAGGAGCACCAATTTCTTGAACCCATAAAAACATTGTCGCAAAGAAGAAAAGTATTTAAACAGCAAAGTCTTATTTAGCCATGAACGGAAAATTACTTTTTAAACTTTGCATAGCAACCGCTTTGACCATTCAGGCATTAGCTGTATTTGGGCAAGATTGCGAAAAGCTTGCTGACGGACAGTATTATTTTAAGCATAAAACCAAAGAGTTACAAAAGGCGGACTTCTTATTGATAATATCAGGAGACCGTTACACCCTGAAAAAGGACAGCCAGGAAGAATCGAAAGGAGAAATCCTATGGCTATCGGACAACTGTATGTTCAAATTAAACGCGGACGATCTGGCTACAGTAAATATTGACTCATTGTCCTCAATTGCACAGATACTCATGAAGTCATATGACGGAGGCTGTTACGAGGTAAGTGATAAAAAGGAGTTTCGATTTACCCATTGTGGAAATCTCCATATTACCTTGAGTGAAGGACGAATTCTTAAAAAAAGACAGTAAAACACCACACCACATTTTGAAAAACAGGTGGAAAGATCAAGGGTATGGTGCTTCGGTTTGCGTATGCAGTGATTCTGGCTAGCGCAAGTTGAAATACAATATTGGGGCAACATAATACAATGGTGTACGATCCAGTTCAGGAAATCATCTTTTTCAGGCAGAAAGGATTCGCCGCTAATACCTTTATTATGCAACCTTTGCCTATAGAGTCTATTCACTAACCGTGCATCCTTCCGCTGAAGATCGGGCCTCCAACGCCCGCACCAGCACATTACTCCGCAGCTCCAATCGTGCCCGTCTTCACCTTTCCGGCACGCTGGTAATGGGCCATAATCACCCCACTTGGGGTAATGGTGTGCGCTGTTAAGGTAAAAGCAGCCGGGATCGCACCCTCGGCAAATAACTTTTTCCCGGTTCCCAGGATAAGCGGATATATTTTGAGCCAGAGCTCATCCACTAAATCGTGCGCAAGCAAAAGCTGGATAAGCTTACTGCTGCCCCATACTTTAAGGTCTCCGCCGTCCGTGTTTTTGAGCTTTTCGATATCGGCCACACTTTCGAGGAAAACGGTATTGTTCCAATCCGATTTTTTCATGGTTCCGGACAGCACGTATTTGGTCACCTCATTGATCCCTGGCCAACGTGTCGCATGTTTCGGCCAATAGGAGGCAAAAATCTCATATGTTTTTCTGCCCAACAGCAGGTCAGCGGGTTCCATGTGTTTTTGCACAACTCTGGCACCCACTTCGTCGCTATAAGGCGCCACCCAGCCGCCATATTTGAAATCGCCTGAAGTATCTTCCATCGGTCCACCAGGTGCCTGCATCACGCCATCCAGGGTAATCATCGGCAAGGCGATTATTTTTCTCATCTTTTGGGGTTTAATTTTTTACAAAGCCCCTTCAAACCGCGTGGGCTTCAGAACCAATTTCGCCAACAAAGATCAACCTATGGCAGGGTAAATGCGACAAATTGAATCGTAAGTGCCCTCCCCAACCTATACCGAATGCCTGAGAAAAAAATGGCTGCCGTGCAGGGCGATAAACAGGACGAACAGGAGTATTCCCATCGAAAAAATAAACCTGTCTAATGGCGCATCCTTCACAAACCTATTGCTTAAGCTGTACAGGGTCAGCCCGATAAAGCCTCCCAGCGTATTCATCAGGAGGTCGGTGATGTCCGTAACGCCTATGGCGAAGACGTATTGAATCAACTCCGCCGTAAAACTGAATGCCCCTATTACCGCCAGCTTGGGCCAAAAACCCACCTTTTTGAAATTGACACTCAACAGCAAACCAAAAGGAATAAAGAAGAGGCAGTTAAGGACCATCTCTCCGTAGTTCATCCGCCCATCTACCATGGAGGGCGCAGCAAACGGAATAAGATTCAGGGTTCTGTGCTGATGCGCAAGGATGGTCGAAATATGAAAGGTTAGCTTGAACAGCACCAGCCATATCAGCATCCCTACATATACCACCAGCAAGGTCCTGGATAATGCTTTTTGCATGGTCAAATATGTCAGGATTTTATGATTTGGGGGAGATGCAGGATAGACATCTATGGTATTGTTTTTTGGGGGGGGTGTTATAATACGTTTCCCTGATATCGGAAATAATTTCCGGGCCTTTATCACCCTGGATATGCGTTAAAAGGGGTTTTCGCCTGGCGGATATCAATCGGAACGTGAATAAAATAATCGTTCGATGGGTATGGGGATGAGCGTTTGGATCATGGATGCGTATGAGCCCCACCCCCACTTGCCCATTTCCCCTAAAATCCTACCTTTAGGGCTTCCCCCGATCCTTTTCAAGCCCTATGTCAGCTACCTCAGCCTTTTCTGATTCCAAAAGCCACTATACCATCCTCGATGGACTGCGTGGCGTGGCAGCCCTCACCGTTATCTGGATGCACCTGTTCGAGACGTTCACGGGCGGCGACCACCTCATCATGATCATCAACCACGGCTATCTTGCGGTCGATTTCTTCTTCCTCCTTTCGGGCTTTGTGATCGGCTATGCCTACGACGACCGCTGGAACCGCATGTCCCTCGGCGAATTTTTCAGGCGACGCCTCATCCGCCTGCACCCCATGATCATCATGGGCATGATTATCGGCGCCATCCTGTTTTATCCGGGGGCTTCCGATATCGTTTTCCCGAATATCGCCGACACGCCCGTTTGGAAAATGCTGATGGTGATGGTCATCGGGTTCACCCTCCTTCCCGTTCCGCTCTCGCTCGACATCCGCGGCTGGGCCGAAATGCACCCGCTGGACGGACCGGCCTGGTCGCTCTTTTTTGAATACATCGCCAATATCCTCTACGCCCTGGTGGTGCGCCACTTTCCGAAATGGGCGCTGGCCCTGCTCGTGGTCCTGGCCGGTGGTGCCCTCGTTCACCTCGCGGTCACGGGTCCGAATGGCGACCTGATCGGCGGCTGGTCGCTTACGCCCGAGCAACTGCGGGTAGGCTTTACCCGGCTCATGTTTCCGTTTTTTGCGGGATTGCTGCTTTCCCGTACCATCAAGCCGGGCCAGGTAAAAAACGCCTTCCTCTGGTGCAGCCTCCTGCTGGTGGCGGTGCTGGCGGTTCCGCGCATCGGCGGGGCTGAGCACCTCTGGCAAAACGGCCTGTACGAATCGCTGGTCGTTATTGTGGTGTTTCCGCTCATTGTGTACCTCGGCGCCAGCGGCACGGTAAAGACCACCGCCGGGAAAAACATCGCCCGGTTCCTCGGCGACATCTCCTACCCCGTTTACATCATCCACTACCCGCTGATCTACCTGTTCACGGCCTGGGTGTACGACGACAAGATCCCGATGGCAGCGGCCTGGCCCAATATGTTTCTGCTCTTTTTCCTTTCCATCGCCATCGCCTACGCCTCGCTCAAGCTCTACGACGAACCCGTGCGCAAGTGGCTCACCCAACGATTTATGAAGAAGGCCGCCTCCAAAACGATGTGACCTGAGCGAAAATGAAAGGAATAGATCGCCTTTGCGCGCACCTAGTTTTTCAGTGATGCCGTCGGGATCATTGCCCTTCCTTTGCTCGGCCAAAACCTGAAACGGGAGGTTTCGGGTAACCGGGAAAAGCGGCCACAGCCTCCAGAATCCCGCAAAGGCCTTGCGGGTATGGGGCAGATTGCTTAATATTGAACATCCGCTGCGGTGCTCCGACATGGGAGTGCGTGCGGCGGAGCCGTAAGGTGGGGGATGGACAGGTGAACAACAGGTTAGAATGCCGTTGATCGTCTGATGGACAAAAAGAGGGGTAGCAAAAGTGCGCATTTTGTATTGCAGCCTGATTGAACCATACAAAACGCGAAGTGCGCATTTTGTATTTCAGACAGCGAGAATCATGCAGATTTTATGTATAACAAGTTGATTTTGAATGGGTTATGTTTTTCAGGTTGATCTTCGCCTGTACGAGCGTTGGATTGAGGAAAGGTGCGTATATTTATGAGTTATGTGCAATATTCGTAGACGTAAAATCTGAATCAAAAAGACATGAAAGTTGGACTTCACGCAAATATAGTTGACATGCAAACTGACAAAATTGGTTCTGCGTTAAGAGATATCTTTATAATTCTTTGTGAAAAATTGAATGGTAATTACGGGGGGACAATCGAACATTTGTGGATAGACTTTGAACTTATTGAAGGTCATGCAAAAATTGATGGAAAACCAAGGTATCCATTTAGATTTGCCAAACGAGTATCAGGACGTTCCCATTTTGGACTACCTCCATCTCCTGACAATTTCAATGTAGGACACTTTAGCGTTCGTCCGGACTTTCACCGACTACTTTCTATTTCAAAAGAGGAGGTAATTCCATATTGCTTAAATGTAATTTACAAAGAACTTAGTGTGTTAAAAACTAAAGAGAAAAAGTTGGGCGGATTTGATTCAGAATTATTCAGAAAAAGATTCGTGGAAGAGTGTATGCGACTGGGATATAAAATAAACCCGAACTGAAATGTATACTGCACATAACACGGGTTTTGTGTCAGGCGGGGTGACGAGCAATCTTGGAGCTTTCTGCTTCGTATCAAGTTCAGTGCTGATTGACAGTTTTGTGTTCCGAAACCCGCCCGAACGCAAAGCCCTAAAACGTTGTAGGCAATCAGCAGACACATCAAAACGGACACAGACTATTGAAACACTTAAATTCTCTATCCGACATCACAAAAAAGGTCCTCATTGTGACCGGTACTTTTCTTTTTTACGGTTATTTATGCAGACTTGTTGGACTTTACTTTTTTTGGGAAAGCAAAACTATAGGTTGGACACTATTTTGGATTGCCATGATTTTTATTCTTTGTGACAGAATAAAGCAGGAAAATCTTCAAAACAAAAAGATACTTATTGAAAAAATTGGAATTGGGTTTTCTGTTTTTGCTATTTTAATAAAAGGAGTGCTATTTTTTGCTATACAACAAACTGCAGCTTTTGAAAGTGCCACAAATTTCATAAATACAAACCCAGAAATCAAAACCAAAGTCGGAACAGTAACAAGCATTTTTCTTGTGCCATTTGGAGGAATGTCGCTGACTACAAGTTCTCAAGGTTCAGCAGGACAAGCAGACTTACATTTTATTGTGAAAGGTTCTGAAAGATATATTGACTTAAATCTTTTATTGAATAAGGACTTTGAGACAGATTGGCAAATTGAAATTAATAAGTAGTTTGACGAAGACTGCCTACAACATGGGGTTTTGCGTCAACTGGGGCTGACGGGGTCAAGCCGAGCTTTTGTACTACTATCAGCTTCGGTTCGGGCTTGACCCAATTCTACTCAGCAACAGAATATATTCTGTACATTAGTAATTCTATTGGGCTCTGGTTACGAGCTGGACATTATTCGAATGCCCATCCGAACGCAAAGCCCTGACGTTAGTCGTCAGGCTATGACGACCCTAATAATTTCAAATGACAACAAAGGAAAAATATTTTTAGGACTGACCTTAACCTCTTTAATATTAACCGCTATGGGCCTATTTAACTTTTCCAAAAAAATCACCAATGCAGAAACAAACCCAACCATCTATTGAACCCTACAAGGACAGTTCAACAAATTTGATTTACAATTTGCTTTTTTGCGACAACCTCAATTTGTATAAAGGCAAAACTCAACAACCTTACACTTATCCGTTTGACATTTTATTTTCTGAAACAAGTTCAGTTACAGACTTACAAAAAATTATTGACGACAAAAATTCAGATCCAAGAATTAAAGTCCTTGCTTACAACAGGCAACATGCAAGCGGACACAAGCCAACTAAAAAAGAACTGTTTGCAGTAATTGTAGAAGTTGGACTTGACGAAGGACTTGATGTGTTGGCATCTTTCAACAACGGAACTGCACGCTATATAAATCATACAGGAAAAATTTTAGTTTGGGAAACAACAGATGACGCAGCGGCAAACAAAATAACAGCTGACTTATTTGTAAGTAGTCAAAACATCGTTAATCAAATTGGTGTTTGGGACAAACCAAGACGACCACATCCAACTAAAGGAAATGTAAGAATTACTTTTCTTGTTTCTGACGGACTTTATTTTGGCGAAGGACCACTGGACGTTTTATTTAGCGACCCAATGGCAAGTCCTGCATTGACAAAGGCGACAGCGCTCATGCAATACTTGACACAAAAATCGTTGGACACAAACAAATAGACCGCAGCGAAGAAGCCCGAACAGCCAACAAAAGTATTGCTGTAAGTGTGGCTGGACGGAATTACAATCAGCACCAGTACATATCCAGGCTTTAGTTTCGGCAGACGGAATTCTGACGGTCATTAGTTCTCAACTTCGGCTTTTTGTTATTAATTTAGCTTCAGTACCGGGCAGACAGTTGGTCAATTCCCCAACTGCTCAAAGCCCCAAACCGTTGTACGCCATTTCATGAGAGCTTTCTACTTCATATTGGTTATCTGGCTAGCAGCATGCGCTGAAAGTTCAGTGCGAAGTGCTGATCCTGATAATTCAGTAAATAAATCTGGAGGGACAGACTCAATAATATCTAATTTAGAAATTGACAGAGACAACCATTGGGTTCCATATCAGCCTAAATACTTATTCAACACATTTCCTACTAATATACATACTGGCAAATTAGTGGGTCCGGATTTTAGTACTGTAGATTATGGAAACGACAAGGGTTTCCAGCAATTTTTGAGGGAGGGACTCGAAGGCGTACCTATAAATTTTGCAGGAAAATTCTCTATTGTTGAAAAATCTTGCGGAGCCATGTGCGTTGCTTTTTACATGGTTGATAGAACGAACGGGAAGATTTTTTCATTTCCCCTAGAAGGTGATGGGCACTGGGGATATAAATATCAACCAGACAGCGAATTATTGGTTGGCAACTCGGAACTGTTAAATGAAAGGATGGACATGTACTTAGACAAGTGGGCAGTAGAGCCGGAATTTTATCATTGGACAGGCAAGAAATTCAACCCTTTAAAATAAACGGCCTACAACATTGGTATCGCCAATAGTGTGGCTGGATGGAATTACAATCAGCACCAGTGCATATCCACGCTTTAAGTTTCGGCAGACGGAATTCTGACGGTCAATAGTTCTCAACTTCGGCTTTTCTTTATAAATTTAGCTTCGGTACCGGGCGGACAGTTGGTCAATTACCGAACTGCAGCAATACTCGGTCGTTAGCAGCAATTTTAACAACACCCTAACTGTTTAGTATATGAAAAGAATTTTTAAATACTTTTTTACAATTATTGTACTATCTCTTTTATGGAGTGGTATTGCATTCTATGGCACACTCAAGGGTTGGTGGCACAAACCTTTTACTGGCAGTAACGACCCAAAATTATTTACAGAAGCGGTTAATCGCCAAATTGAAAAAGAATTTGTAGGTAACTTTGCTATGGCGATTATGAAAGACGGGACAATAGAAAAAGAACTCTTTTATTCAAAAAGCAAAAAAGTTGATAAAAACACAATATTTCAAGTATCATCTCTTTCTAAAATTGTTTCTGCCGTAGGTATTATGAAACTTGTGGAATTAGGTAAAATAAATCTGGACACACCCGTTAGTAACTATCTTAAAAGATGGCAACTTCCACCAACTGAATTTGACAATGAGCAAGTAACCGTAAGAAAATTGTTAAGTCATACGGCTGGTTTAACTGATGGGTTAGGTTACAATGGTTTTAAAAACAAAGATTTAACTCAAACATTAGAAGAATCACTTACCAAAGCAAAAGACGCTGATGATGGAGAAAGTGGTGAGGTAAAAGTAGGAATTGAGCCAGGTTCAAAATGGAAATACTCTGGAGGTGGATTTACACTTTTGCAGTTATTAGTAGAAGAAACCAGTGGACAAAATTTTAATGATTTCATGAAAGACAGTTTGTTTAGCCCCTTGAAAATGACAAGTAGTAGTTATATTTTAGACGACACATTGAAAAGTAGACTCTGTGAATTTTATAATTTTGACAAAAGTACAGCTCCACATTTTTATTACACTTCTTTGGCGGCAACTTCTTTATATACATCACTTTCTGATTTAGAAATATTTTTTCAACTGTTCTTAAAAGGCAAAAATGGTGAACCCATAGGAAGAGGACATATAGGCCCAGAATCATTAAAGCAAATGAGAAAATCGCATTGGGATATGATGGGTGAAAAAATTTATGGTTTGGGAACTATGCTTTATATTGATATTGAAAATGGTGAAGACATTTTCGGACACGATGGAAAAAGTACACCACCAATTAATACTGCAATAAGAATAAATCCAATCTCAGGTGACGGAATAATTATTTTAGAGACAGGTAACCAAAATTTAGCTGCAAAAATAGCCAGCGATTGGGTATTTTTAAAGACAGGAAAAACAGACACTTTGCTTTTTACCATGCTTCTTGGGAAAATGACAATAATAATTTTTGCAGGAATATTATTTATTATTATTTTAGGAATTGGTATGGCAATCTGGCGAAAGAGAAGAAAAACTGCTTCCAACACTGGTATTGCCAATAGTGGGGCTGGAGATTGAAACAATCAGCAGAGGTGTTCTGCTGTACTGCGGTTCTGGACTTGACGAATAAAACACAGCTTTAGTTTTAATATTTAACTTTATCAAAAAGCAAGGCAGCAATTCCGGGTGGACGAATACAAAATTCCCCACCATCGGCAATACCCTATCGTTACCACCAATGCTAAAAAGACGACAATGAACAAACAAATGGCATTTTTACTTTTCTGTTTGACACTACTTTTTAATCAAGTAAGCGGACAGACATTTAAGCAACAATTCAATGACTTGGTTTCAAAAAAGGATACGGTCGGACAGCAACAACTTTTAGAAAAATGGGAAAAGACAGACAGTAACGATCCTGAATTATTTGTTGCTTATTTCAACTATTATGTAATTAATAGCAAAAAAGAAATAGTAACGATTGGACAAAATCCAAAAGGGAAAAATGTGCTTCAAATTATGAACCAAGATACAACCAAAAAGGAGCCACTTGCCTTTATGTATGGTGATACTTACTATGAACCGATCATGTTAAGCAAGGGCTTTGACTGGATAAGTAAAGGAATAGAAAATCATCCAAACAGACTTGATATGAGATTCGGCAAAACCTATATGCTTGGACAAATTGAAGATTATGAAAAATTTACGACCGAGATAATCAAGACGATTGAGTACTCAAACGAAAATAAAAATAAATGGACATGGGCTGACAGCAAACCACTTGACGACCCAAAAGAATTTATGTTGAGTTCCATTCAGAATTATCAACTTAAACTTTATAACACGGAAAATGACAGCCTGTTAGACAATATGAAGCGAATTGCTGAAACAATTTTAAAATATTATCCTGACCACATTGAAAGTTTATCAAATATTTCAATAGTATTTATGATTCAAAAGCAATATGACAAAGCACTTGAACCTCTTTTAAAAGCAGAGAAAATAAATCCTGAGGACTATATTGTTTTAAACAATATTGCACAAGCATACAAATTTAAAGGCGACAATAAGAACGCAATCAAATATTACGAACTGACATTGAAGTATGGTGATGAACAATCAAAAAAATATGCACAAAGACATATTGACGAACTCAAAAAGAAGTAGCAGCACTGGTGGTAACAGCGGGTTTAAGAAATTGGCGGTTTTTTGCCACGTTCAAACTTCGGTTCTACGCATCAACATTTGTGGTGAAAATCGCCACATTCACCAAACCCGAAACCGTCGGCGGTCATTGTAAGTGCGCCAAGACACCGATAGTAGTAATAAAATATATCTCTTTATGCAAAAATGCTTACTGTGAACTCATAAAATATGATGGAAGATTTATAAAAACACATGGTGCCGGGAAATTTCTGAGCTATAGATATAGACAGGCTAATGTAGCTCTCATTAAAAAAAAAAGTCCAGGTCATATAAGAATAAAAAAGAAGGATCAAATGGAAAAAATTTGTAAAATTACACCCAACAAAGGTCCAAGTCAAAATGTTGGGATTAGAGTAGGTGTGTTACCAAAATAATAAATGGAACTATGGTTTCTAACTTCTTTTTTGGATTAACCCTTCTTTTTTATGTAGGATTAATTTCAATCAATAATTCACAACCCAATACTAGCGGTGAAGCTGGCATGGGCTATGGATTAGCATTATTTGCGTTGGGAATTGGGTTTGCTATTTGTAGCTTAATTTTGACCCTTGGCATAGCAAGAAAATCGGGCTTCGATTGGGTTTTGACAGAGGGTGCTGCCCGTAATGTGCTGATAGGGGCGTTTTGGTTAAGCATGGCAGCAACGACCTTTGCCTGTGCTGTTTTCAAATGGGAGTGGCATGAAGGAGAATTTCCGAAATTCCTTCGTTGGCTTGCTGCCAATCATGGGAATATTTGGATTCCCTTATTAATGCTTATTCCGTATTTCATCCTTTTAAATTCAGGAATGAGGTCAGCGGTCTCTCCAAATATGTATAAAATACCCTTAGTAATAGGGTTTGCTTTGGGTGTCATCTCGAGCTTAGGTTTATTGGTTGGTTGGTTCAATATTTCTGAGAAACAACGCATCGCTCAAATTGAAAGGTCGGAAAATGCAGACAAAGAAATTCATGAAGGAAATTTAAAAACAATTGCCGCATATAAAATTTCCGACCCTCAGATCACCATCCTCTCTTTCACTGGTCGGTTCCATGACGAAGATGTGCGTTCAGCAGCCATTGCAAAAATAAAGGAAAACCCTAATTGGGAAAATGAATTGCTGGAGCTTTTAGATAATGAATATTATTTCACTGCAGTCTATACTTTCCTGGACGGCAACAAAGTGGATCATCCCGAAAAATTTCTAGAACCATTAAATCGCAGTATATTCCGTCTTGCATCGAACATCGAAACTACTATCCAGGATGCTAACAATTTGCAAAGCTGGACTTTCGACTCATACGGGATTGAACGGCTGTTGCGTGCTCTCAATGAGCAATTCATTGGCTTAGGCACCGACTTCCGCCCTGCCATTGTAAAAATACATGAAGCCTTGGCAACCGAACGTCCTGAACGCTTTAAAAAGGTACAGTTTGATATCCAGCGTACGGTTGATAATTGGTTGAAAACGAATCAGAAATAATCAATCAAAGTTTCATTCATCACTCCGCAAAAGATTTTCTGCATTGTAGCACTGTTTATACGTATTTGTTGAAAAAATACTTGTGTAGAATTTGAAACACAAAAAGATTTTGACAACTTCAAACCAGACGAAGAGCGAAAGAAATTTTCACACCTAAGAGACCATTCACTAAAGACATTAATTTTATATCCAGGAATGAAATTTTAACAAAAAAAAATAACGAACCGCGAACAGCACATATGCAATAGGCGGGGTTTAGCTTAGCTGATTATCAATTCGTGCTCCACAGACAGTTGTGTGGTAGCCGAAAATTCTGTTCTCGGCATCAACTTTTGTAGTGAAAAGCCGCCCATCGCCAAGCCCGAACCCGTTAGCTGTGATTTTTAGACTACACGCAATCTGACAAATTACCAGCTATTATCGACAGGAGTTGACGATGGCCATCATTATCGCTCGATAGAAATTGGATATGAAGGTGTAAAAAGAAAAATGACAGCACTATTTGAGAACAAGTCTGATGAAAGGCTTCTTTTGGACAAAAGGGAAATTATAAACACGTGTAGCTTGCTTGTCGAAGGTTTGCAAGAGGGAGGTGACAAGCTTTATGGCAAACGACCACCAACCGAATAACCTTTCTATAATCCACACGCCCCTGACTGCCCCATCCGTACCGGCGAGCTTCAGTCGCCGACCATAGCCGGAAAGGGCTACTCCCGACTCCAGCGGAGTCGAACCTATGTAGCCATCAAAATCAATTAGGAAAATCGACCTCAGCGAGGTCGCACTCCTCCGCCAAACCCATGGATCTGGACAAAAAAATGAGTCACCCCAAAAAACGGGATGACTCATATATCCAACCAACTATTAATGCGCAAATGAAAGTGGTCTGCGAAAAATTCAGGGATTAATCCTTTGACAATCAGGGGGATAAATCTTGAAAATCCTGCAAATCATCATAATCCTGGTTTAACCGCTTACTCCATCCCCATCGCCTTATTCACCTTTGCTACCACCTTTTCAGCGGCTAAGGTGAAGTCGGCTTTGGCGCGGATATCCCGGCTCGAAGCGCCGATTTTTACGGTGTAGGTACCCGGCTCGTCCACCCAGGCGGAGCGGGCTTCGTCGAAAGAGGAGAGGGAGCGGGCGTCCAGCTCAAAGGTGAGCGTTTGCGACTCGCCGGGCTTCAGCAGGCCCGTTTTAGCAAATCCTTTCAGTTCCGAAACAGGCTTGTCCATGCTTTTGCCCGGAGCAGAAAGGTAGAGCTGTGCCACTTCTTTTCCGGCGACTTTGCCCGTATTGGTCACCTTCACGGTTACGGTGAGTTTGTCGGTGAAGGTGGAAGCGCTCAATTTCAGGTCGCTGTACCCAAAGGTGGTGTACGACAGGCCAAAACCAAACTCATAGGCCGGGGCAATATTGCGCTTGTCAAAGGCGCGGTAACCCACGTAGATGCCTTCCGTGTAGGAGATTTTGGAGGCATGCATTTTCATAAAGCCCATGTTAATCTCAGGGCCGTACTCCTCTCCGGGGAAGCCCTCGGCGGTAGGATCGTCTTCATATTTCACCAGAAAAGAAGTAGGCAGTTTTCCGGAAGGGTTCACCTTGCCGGTGAGCACATCCACCATGGCGTTTCCAGCTTCCTGACCTGGCAACCACGCAAGGAGAATGCCGTCCACGAGGCCGCGCCACGAAGCAGTTTCGATCACGCCGCCGGTATTGAGCACCACGACAACCTTTTTGCCCTTGGCATGAAACGCTTTCGAAACCTCCTGAATCAGGGTCATTTCGGCCGGGGTAAGGTAATAGTCGTTTTCTGCCTTGCGGTCGCCCCCTTCTCCGGCAATGCGGCCAAGGGTAATAAACGCCATTTGGTCATTGTCGGCGGCGCCATTCAGCAAATCAGCTGATACCTCCATTTCCGGGATAATGATCGGCGGTGCAAAGAAGGACCTGCGGGGAGGTTGTTTGGCTTTTTCAGCGGCTAAATAGGATTCATAACCCGTGCGCAGGCCAGCATCCAGGGTAAACCCCGCGTTGGTAAAGCCGTCTGGCAGCGACACGGTGTATTCCTCGTTTACGTCGCCGCTGCCGGTGCCGCCTGACACGAGGTCGTAAGCGTAGTTGCCGAAAACGGCTACTTTTTGGGCCTTGGCGGGGAGGGTAGCCCCGGTATTCTGGAGCAGCACCATGCCCTCAGAGGCAGTCACGCGGGCGCGTTGGGCGTGCGCTTTCAGGTCGGGTTCGTTGGTGTTTTTGTAGCCCGTGAAGGCAGGCGAAAGGCGGATAATGTTGAGCATGTGATCCACATTGCGGTCGATCAATTTTTCATCCAGGTCGCCCCGTTTCACCGCTACGAGGATAGAATCTATTTGGCGAGGGTTGCCCGGCATCAGCAGGTCGTTGCCCGCCCGCACCTGGGCTGCGGCATCGCTACCGCCAAACCAGTCCGTCATCACAAAGCCCTTGAAACCCCAGTCTTCGCGCAGAATTTTCATCAGTAGGTCGGGATTTTCAGAGGTATAAGGTCCGTTTACTTTGTTGTAGGAGCTCATCACCGTCCAGGGATTGGCTTCTTTCACGGCGATTTCGAACCCCAGCAGGTAGATTTCCCGCAAAGCGCGTTCGCTCACCTTCACATTGATCTGGTTGCGGTTAGTCTCGTGGTTATTAGCCACAAAGTGCTTGATGGACGTACCCACGCCGTTTGACTGCACGCCGTTGACCATCGAAGCGGCCATTTTTCCGGTCAGGTAGGGGTCTTCCGAATAATACTCGAAGTTGCGGCCACCCAGCGGGTTGCGGTGAATATTCATGCCCGGACCGAGCAATACGTCCACGCCGTATGCTTTCACTTCATTGCCCATGTCCTGACCGGTGCGGTACACAAGGTCGCGGTCCCAGGTAGCTGCCAGCAAAGTGGCGATCGGAAAAGCGGTCGCGTAGTAGGTCTTCGTATCGTCGGGTCGGGTGGGTGAAATCCGCAAACCGGCCGGGCCATCGGCCACGACCAGGGTAGGAATGCCCAGCTCCTTGAAGGAGGCCGTGGTTCCGGCAGCGCCGGGTACTTTCTGTTCGGTGGTTCCGATCACGGGCCCCTGGGGCACGGGCGGTGTATCCGCTGCGATGGGGCGGGTAGTGGCACCTGGTGTTCCGGGAGCAGGCGGAGTAGGCGGGGCAGGAGGAGTAGGGGGCGCTCCGGGGAAGCGCATGCCCATGCCTACGAGCAGGCGGGCTTTTTCTTCCAGGGTCATGGCGCGGATAATCTCCTCATTGGTGGCGTTTGCCAGTTGAGGGCGTACCTGCGCATGGATCTGCCCCATGAGGCAAATGGCCAATGCGAGGGTGATTACAGCTTTTTTCATGGTAAATAGGGCATTGAGGGTAAAGGGCAAGCAGGATTACTGCTTTCATTCAATTTACTGCATCATATCGGCACCTTGCATGTTCATCCGGTTATTTTTCCGGGCAAACAGGCTCATGTCCATTTTTCCGAAGCGATACGACAAGTTGAGCCGCACCAGCTGCGGGTTCATGATGCGTGAAGATTCCTGGATAAAGAAATCGGAAACCGTATAAGATCCGAAGTAGCGGGTTTTGAAAACATCCTGCACACTGAGTGTAACCGTGGCCTGGTTTTTCAGGAATCCCTTGCGGATAGAAGCGTCAAAAAACCAGTTGGGAATGGTGTAGCCCTGTGCCGTGTTCATGCTCGGGCCACCACCGCTGAAGGGGTCATTGTTGTTCGAAGGGGTAAACGACGCCCGGGTGCGGTATTCTCCGTTAAGTTGCAGGGAGAAATCTTTAGGCAATTTAACCTGAACCGTTTCTTTGATAAAAGCGCTCATCCGGTTCACTTTCAGAGAGCTTTCCACGTTCGAAGCGTCCACCTGGGCCTGAAACACATTCACGTTGCTGGTAAGGTCCAGCCAGCCAAAGAGGCTGTTTTTCATGGTGGCTTCCACGCCGTAAGCAATGGCCGAATTGGCATTGGCATAGCTCGTCATCACCACGTCGCGGCCCAGCACGGCGTTGTATTCCGTAAACTGGTAGGAGGAAATGAGGTTCGTGGCCTGTTTCAAATACACCGAAACGAGGAAGTTTTGGTTTTTAGCAAACATGTTTTGGTACGACACCTCCAGCGAATTGGTGAATTCAGGGCGCAGTGCCACGTTGCCCCGGCGCAGGTTCAGCGAATCCGAAAAGTCGGTGAAAGGCATCGTCTGGAAGAAATTCGGGCGATTGACCCGGCGGGTATAGGAGAACTGAAACTGGTCGCCCCCTTCGTTGAGTTTGCGGGAAACAAACACACTCGGGAAGAGGCTCAGCGGATAATTGATCGAAAAGGAAGAATCCACCTGGGTGAGAGTGCCGGTGTAGAAGCTGCTTTCGGCACGCAACCCGGCCTGCACGCCCCAGTTCTGGTAGTGGTAACCGCCCTGGAGGTATGCCGCGAAAATATCGTCGGTGTATTGGTAATTGTCTGATAGCTGCGAAATACGGCTCCAATCGTTCTGGCCTTCGTTGAAGAGATAGTTGCCGTTGCTGCTGGTATTGGTGCGCAGGGTGGTCTTCACCCCGGCTTCCAGTTTAATGCGATCCGAAATCGGGTTCACATAGTCGGACTGCAGCGTCAGGAAGCTGCCGAAGCCGTCGTTTTCCTGTTTTTCGCGGCTTTCCTGACCCGAGTCGTACATGGTGTGGTAAAGGCTGCTTCCAAGAAAATGTATCTGGTTGTAGTTTGCGTCGGCAGTCCATTCGGCCCCCGGCTTCGTGAACAGGTGCTTGAATTGAACCGATGCCCCTACGTTGCGGAACTCGCGGTCCTGCTCCGAGCTACGCGTGTAGCTGGTGGAAGTAGTGTCGTTAAACCGGTTGGTGGTAAGGAGCACATCGCTTGGATTAAAGCTTCCGTGCATATAGTTACCGCTGAAAGTGAGGGTGTTGTGGTTGTCGATAAAATAATCCACCCCGGCACGGCCCATACCAAAAACACCCTTCATGTGTCCGGTAGTGGTTTGGGAAAGCGAGGAAACCGGCTCGGTATAGAGGATCTGGCGATCGGTGGTAGCTGTGCTCAGGCCACGGTTGCGCATGAGGTTAGCCGAGGCAAAGAGGTTAATTTTTCCGCCACGTGCGTTCAAGTCGCCGCCCAGGTTAAAGCCCGTGCGGGAGTCGCCGCCCATGCGGATATTGCCGTTGTAGCCGAGCTTGAGGTCTTTCTTCAGTACGATATTGATGATACCACCTGCACCTCCGCCTGCATCAAATTTGGCCGAAGGATTGGTTATGACTTCAATGCGCTCGATATCGGCAGCATTGATCTGGCTGAGCGTAAGGGTCGACTGGCGACCATCCACATAGATCTGCGGGGAGCCGTTGCGCAGGCTTACGTTGCCGTCGAGGTCCACCGACACGGAGGGTACATTGCGGAGGGCGTCCTGGGCCGTACCGCCAGCCGTGGTGAGGTCAGCATCGATACGGTACGATTTGCGGTCGATGCCGAGTGTAACCATCGAAGCCTGGGAGGTAATGGTTACTTCATTGAGCTGGGTAACTTTCGGCTCCAGGATAATTTTTCCGAGGTCTTTTTCAAAACTCATCCCCGGCATACCCCCTCCCGGAAAGCCTCCTGCCGATGGCATACCTCCTGCGGGCATCTGGGGCTTCTCCCCGTTGACGGGCATGGGCGGCATTTTCATCCCAAAATCCAGCTTCTGGCGCGATTCGGCGTAGCCCAGATAGGAAATCACCAGGTCAAACTCGCCCATGACAGGTAGCTTTTCCATATTAAATTCTCCGTTGGACTGGGTAAGCTGACCCGCAAGCAGGGTATCTTTCAGGCTCATGGTGGCCGGGTTAAATGCTTTGCCGAAGAGTTGCACATTGGCATAGCCGACCGCATTCCCCGCATCGTCCACCACCTTGCCATAGAGGCGGCCCATGTTCATTTTCGAAATATCAAAACCGGATCCCGGCATTCCTCCACCGGGAAATTGCGCTTGCAGCAGCGAAAAACTGGCGAAAGCCCATATTGTGCAGGTCAGGATCAGCTTTTTCATCGTGTTTGTTGTTATCATTGGTAATCGGTTCGGACAGGTAGTTCCGAATGCAAACTTGGGGAGTAGCAATCACAAAAAATGCGTGTGCCGACGGACAGGGGAATTGTCTCGATGAACCCCGCTTCCTACGGTTTTCTGTGATTGAAAATGTCCGGACCTTTGTCCCTAAGCTTATGAAACAGTCCCGCTCCGCCCTCCTGCAGCTCATTATCTGGATCGGTATATGGTCCATCTTCGCCTTCTCTTTCGGCAATTCGGAGAGTACCGCCTCCTTTTACCTCACGCTGATCCTCCGGATATGCGTGCTGGCGGCACTGTTCAACGTACTTGCCTATGGCCTGCTACCGATGTATTTCTCCGGAAAAAAACAACGCTTTTATCTGCTCACGGCTTTGGTGATCGTCGGCTACCTGTTCCTCAGTGTCACCCTCGAACTGACCCTGTTTCGCCCGCCCAAATCCCGGGTAGAGCCCTACGACCCCATGGTGGAGCTGGCCAAAAACTGGAAATATTTCCTTATTCCGAATGTATTTACCATCGCAGCCATATTTGGCAGTGCCGCCGCGATCCGGGCTTTGTCGGCCTACGAAAGCCAGAAAAAGGCCGAGGAAGAAGCCAACCGTCGACGCCTCGAAGCGGAAATTGCCCTGCTGAAATCACAGATAAACCCGCATTTTCTCCTTAATACGATCAACAACCTGTATGCCCTGGCCCTCACCGAGCCCGATAAAACGCCCGATGCCTTGCTGAAACTCGCGGCCATGATGAAGTACATCCTCTATGAATGCGCCCAGCCGCAGGTGCCGCTCAGCCACGACCTCGCTTTTATCGAGAGCTATATCTCGCTCCAGCAGCTCCGCCTTCCGCCCAATATTACCCTGCTCACCGAACTGCCCGAATCGGTGCCGGAACATGCCTCGGTGGAGCCGATGATCCTGATTACGTTTATCGAAAATGCCTTTAAACACGGCCTGACCACCCGACAGCCCTGCACCATTTCTATTTCGCTGGTGGTAAAGGAAGATCGGCTGATGTTGAAGGTGGTGAACCCCATTCCCCCTGCGCGCTCCGCTCCCAGCCTGGAGCCCTCGGGCATCGGTGCCGTTAATACCCGGCAGCGGCTTGAGCATTTTTATCCCGGACTGCACCACCTCCACATCCTCAACGATGGCCAGACCTACCGGGTAGAACTGGAACTTATTTTCCACACCTGAGCTTGCCGATATGCCCCTCTCCCTTATCGCCGTTGACGACGAACCCCTGGCCCTGGTGTTGCTTGAAAAACTCATCCAACGGCATCCGGAATGGAAAATGGTGGCCACGTTTACCGATGCACGCGAGGCGGCAGATTTTTTGAGCCAGAATACCGTAGAGCTCCTGCTCACCGACATCAATATGCCCGATGTAAACGGGCTTCAATTTGTGCGGGACCTGCCCGATGAGCGGCCGCTGGTCATCTTCGTCACCGCCTACAAGGAGCACGCTCTCGAAGGGTTTGACCTCGATGTAGCAGATTACCTAGTGAAACCCGTGTCTCCCGATCGCCTGGCCAAGGCCCTGAACAAAGCTGCCGAATGGATCAAGCTCCGCCGGAATGCCGAAGCGACGTCACCAGCGACCCCGGGCGAGGACCATTTTTTTGTCTATTCCGAATACCAGCAGGTAAAAATCGTGATTGCCCGTATCCGCTACCTGGAAAGCATGGGCGACTATGTCAAAATTTACCTCGAAGGCCAGGCCAAACCCGTGCTCACCCTCGATCGCCTGAAGCATTTTGCTGAGCGGTTACATGCGCAGGGATTCCGCCGCATCCACCGCTCGTACGTTGTAAACCTGGCCGCCGTGGAGGTCGCCCAAAAAACCCGTGTGCAGGTAGATGGCGTTTGGCTGCCTGTGGGGGAGACGTATGCAGAGGTGCTTAAAGCGTTGTGAGTGCCCGCAATTACTAACAGCAAAACTGGGGGAAAGACTCAAATTCACATCCCCGTTTGTTGTTTTCAACGATTGTAAAAACCATTAACCACCCAGTGTAGCTACCGCTTTTTCGATCCTTTTCAGGCGGGTCTCTGGTGTTTTTGCATTCAGAATTGGCAATACCAAGCCTTGTTTTTTGCTATTGGAAAGTGCTTCGAATGCGGCTTTGGCGGCAGGGCTTTGGTCCAGCGCCGCTTGAAAATCTTCCGGAACTTCCACCAGGCGGGGAGCCGTATCGAGTTCGAGGGTTACTTCGAGCATATCCCCTGCCTACACATTTGCACCGGCCCGGTGTTCGGCGCTCACCCCCACGAGGTAAACACCGCCCAGGACCGCCACGCTGTTTCGGTAGCTGTAGCCATTGATCGTAACCACCACGGGTGGTTTTTTACCCGCGCCCAGCCCTTCGACCACTTTAGGGGGAATTTCGATGCCGGTGGCTGTTTTGCCGTGGAGCTGAAGTGGGGCGGTAAAGGTCTGTTTGGGATTCATGAGAGAGGCGATGGGTGGTCCAACACCTCAAAATAGGGAGATAGCCCGATTCTGCAAGGAAGGGCAGCAACAGGGTTATCCTTCCAAAAAAAGACCATCCCTTTCCGCCTCCTGTTGCCAGATTTATCTCTTTCCCGGTCACCCAACCGCATCCCCCGGTCAACAAAACACTGCTCCCGGACAAGGACCAGCCAATCATTCCAGCCGGGTGCGCATATTTGTCTTTCAGCAAATTTAACCTCTACTCCTATGCACCCCTTCTTCAAAAACACCTGGCCTGTATTCCTCCTTTTTCTGTTGCTCCAGCCCGGCGGAATGTTCGCTCAGGAAAAGACCGTTACCTCTGCGATCCTGAAAAGCGAGGTCGCAATTTTCGTACAAACGCCTCCCGGTTACAGCAGTAAGTCCCTGCGCTATCCGGTGCTGTACCTCCTGCACGCTACCCCCGAAACCGTGGCCGAAATTGCCGCTTTGGTCGATGTCCTGCACCGCTACGCTGGCACCCCCGAAATGGTCGTGGTAGGCATTCCCTCCGACGAATTAAATATCGACAGGGCCCCTTTTGACTCAGAAAAATCAAACGCCGATGCCGAAAAAATGCTGGCGTTTCTGGAAAAGGAACTCCTCCCCGACATGGATGCCAACTACCGCACCAACGACGAAAGGACCCTGATGGGCGAGGCTGCTTCGGGTTCATTTACCTTGTATGCCTTCCTTGCTAATCCCCTCCTTTTCCAAAACTACATCGGCACCAGCTCCAGCTTTTTTGATCCGAATCCTGCCTATTTCAAGGAGCTGTTGAAAAAAGCCGGTGCACACCCCGATAACTTCAATGGCAGAAATATATTCCTGGCTACCCTCAACGGCGCGTACAGCAATCAGCTCCCGGCAGACAAGGATTCTTCCATGACCGCCTTCGCAAAATCTATCCGTTCAACGCTCGGTAGCGAGGTGCGCCTGGGGCATCAGGCCTACGACGACTGGGGACTGGTGCGGTTTCCTGGCTTTTTCGATGGGTTGCTGTGGGTAAACAGGCCATAACAACGAACCTCAGTCGCCGGCCCCTTATCCGTACCGGCGAGCTTCAGTCGCCGACATGGAGCACGGCTGCCAGCCGCATAAATAATGGGCGACTAAAGCTCGCCCCTACTATCCCGTACCGGAGAGCTTCAATCGCCGACTCTAGACAACCTCAGCATACAAGTGAATACCGACTCCTGCGGAGTCGAACCTTTGTAGCCATTGTGATCATTCAGGAAATCGACCTCAGCGAGGTCGCACCCCTCAAGCAAACCAATAGTCTTAGACAAAAGCCATCGGCCAAAACAGATGAAAATACGTATCTTGTGAAGAGGTAAAAGATTGAAAACATGGTAGAATTCAAGATTCAATTGGAAGAAAGCCTGGTGCAGCGTATTGGTTACCGGGAAGTAGAGCGGCAGTTGCAAGTGCTGGCCAACCAGGTATTGCTGAAACTCGCTGCCGGAGATATTTTGAATGATCTCCCATCCATCGACCTCGAAAATGATGAAGCCTGGCAACTTGCCCGGAAGGCAGCCTGGGAGCAGGAACAGCCGAAATACACAGGCAGGGGATAAAAAACATCAACAACTTTCATCCATTGAGGATGTACCCTTAGAGTTGAAATTTGAAATATTTTTTCAATGAAAGGAAAAGGAACTACACCCGAGAAGAAACCTATCACACTAGACGAAAGTCTCTTTGTTAGCAAAATAGACATAAAGATCACAACTGCATTTTTGACGATGCTATTCATGGGAATTTATGGATTTGTAAAATTTCAATTCCTGGAAAATAAAGAAAATGTAATTAGTGAGTTCCTGAAGTTTCCTCTGACAATTGGAATCCTATACATCCTTGCTTATTCCATTTTGATTTTTATTTTGATATCAATTTCAGAAAAAATAAATAATAAATATCTCAACATATTAGTTAATATTCTTTCATTTCCCGGATTTATATTTTTAGTAATATCGTTCTTATACAAAAAATTTATAGAGCCCCTGCTACTCCCACTTATTATTATTGTATCGATAGTTTGTTTTTCATTTTTGAGCCCCATATTGTTAGTTTCTGTATTTGTTGATAGCCCAACCGAAGAATGGGCTCCTTTTGTTTACTATATAAGCTTAACACTGTCATCCATCGTTTTGACAACTTCACTAAATCCACTTTATCAGATTATTTTTCACAGAAATGATTATTTCAATGAGGGGGAATCAGAAAAAGAAATTCAAGCAAACAATGATTTTAAATATGCATATGGGTTTTCAAATTTTAAAAAAATAAAAGAAAAATCACTTAAGGTGTTAAATCAGAAGTATATTATTTTTGCAATTTACTGCTTATACTTTTTAGGAATTATAGTTTCTTCCATAATTGCGATTTTACCCAAACAGTATATTTTATTTGACTTTGAATCCTCGTTAAAAGTGCTTATTGCTTCATTTGCAACATATATTGCTTTTGAGAGAATTCTAAAAAACAGGAACTTAATAGCACTCTCTGATAAAAGCTCGAATACTTAATTTAATTTTATTTGTCAGCTCTCTGTTGTAAATAGGAAGAGCTACACCTAAGAACGACCACCGACCGAATAACCTGTGCTGCATACGCGCTCATCGGGGGGGGGGCGTAATTTTTCTATAATCCAGTCACCCCTGACGGGGTTTTCAGTACCGGCGAGCTTCAGTCGCCGACCAAAAAGCCCGGGTGGTCCTGCCCCTCCCCGACCCGGCAAATCAATCATTACTACGATATATAGAAAATAACCAGAAACGTTTAAATTGAGTGACCCCTACACCGTCCTCATGAAAACTTTCGGCCTTTTTTCCCGCTTCACAGCCTGGGTATTTTTTGCCTGCTTTTTACCCCTGGCGGCCTTTTCCCAAAGCCAGTTTCAGCAAATCCGGGGCAAGGTCGTGGACCAGGACACCCGGCTGCCCCTTCCGGGCGTAACCGCCTACGTAGAGGTGGACGGCCAGCGCAAGGGCGCCATCTCCGATGCCGAAGGTAAATTTCTCATCCAGGGCGTACCCGTAGGGCGCAGATCGGTGGTGTGCACCTATCCCGGTTACCTCCCTTTCCAATCAGAAGACCTCGTGCTCACTTCCGGAAGGGAAGAGTACCTCGAAGTGGCCCTGGTGCAGCAAATAGGAGAAACGACCACCGGCGAGGTGCTGATTACTTCCGGCAACTTTGCCTCACAGGCCGCCAACGACCTTTCGGTGGTCAGTACCCGCTCCTTCAGCGCCGAACTTACGGGCCGCATGCCCGCCGCCGTCAACGACCCGGGCCGCATGGCGCTCTCTTTTCCGGGCGTGCAGCAGGGCACCGACGACTCCGAAAACGACATCATTATCCGCGGAAACTCCTCTATAGGCATGCTTTGGCGATTGGAAGGGCTGGACATTCCTACGCCCAATCACTTTGGCCGTCCGGGTACCTCGGGCGGTGGGTTGACGGTTTTCAGCGCGCAGCTCATTGATCGCTCCGATTTTTCTACCGGGGGCATGGCTGCCGAATACGGCAACGCCCTCTCGGGTGCCATGGACATCCATTTCCGCAAAGGCAACATGACCAGGCGCGCCTACCGCGCCCGTGTGGGTTTGCTCGGCCTCGATTTTGCGGCAGAAGGCCCGATCAAAAATGGCCGCTCGTCCTACCTCGCCAATTACCGCGCCTCTACCCTCAGCCTGCTCAACCGCATGGGCTTCCACCTCGTGGGCGAACGCGTGGACAACGACTTCACCGACTTTTCCTTTAACCTTGCTTTTGATGGAAGAAATGGAAAAAGCTTCACCACCGTTTTCGGCATCGGCGGCATTTCGCTGGAGCATTACCACCCCATCGAAGACCCTGCCGAGCGGGGGCTGGGGACCGATTTTCGTGCCAATGAATGGGAAGACCGCCGCCAGGGAAGCAACATGATGGCCGTAGGCATGACCCACAAAATCAATGTGGACGATAAGTCTTACCTCAAATTGGCCGTAGCCGTTACGGGGAGCTTTATTTTTCGCTACTACGACGTGCTCGACACCGTAAATACCGTCAGCCGCTACCGCGACGAAGAGCATATTGACAAGCGCGCCATCGTGTCACTGATGTACCAGCGCAAATTAGGGCCCCGCACCAAGCTCAAAACGGGCATCTTTATGCACGAGGTAGTGTATCGGTTTTACCGCCAAAGCGTTGCCCGGTCTGACCTGTACACCCTCGACCAAAACAATGTGGACCTATCCGCCCGTGGCGATGGCCAGACCCAGACCTTCCAGTATTTCGCGCAGGTCAGCCATTCTTTTTCCGAAAAACTCACCCTCAACGCAGGCGCCCATTTTTACTGGCTCCTCCTCAACAAACGCTCGACCCTCGATCCGCGCCTCTCGCTGCGGTATGCGTTCACGCCACGCACGTCCATCAGCGCGGCCTATGGCATCCACAGCCAGATTTTGCCCATGATGCTCTATTTCTATGTGGACGAAAAAACCAATACCCTGCCCAATTTCGACCTGCCGATGATGCGCTCACACCACGGCATCCTCTCTTTTTCGCATGTTTTTCCGGGCAATTTCCGGATACTCACCGAAGGTTATGTGCAACGCCTGTATCAGGTTCCGGTGCTGCGCGACAGCCTGGGGGGGTGGGACCAAACCTCGGGTTTTTGGCTGCTGAATAACCGCGAGTCGGTTTTCGATCCGTTCGTAAGCCTCGGCAAAGGGCTGAATTACGGAGTAGATGTTTCGCTGGAAAAAACCTTCAGCCAGGGTTATTTTTTTCTGGTCAATGGCTCTCTGTTCAAAGCTACCTACGCTTTGCCCGACGGCAGCGTGTTCAATACCCGGTTTGCCAGCCGATGGACCTCCAGCTACACCGCCGGAAAAGAATTTTACCTCGGCAACCGCACCCTGCAGGTCGGGGCACGCCTGCTGTACAATGGCGGCATGCGTTACACTCCCCCCGACTACGAAGCATCCATCACCAATGAAACCTACGTTTCCGACAATTCCCGCATCAACGAAGGGTTCGTAACGCCTTACTTCCGCATCGATTCGCGCGTCGCCTGGTTCTGGAACTCGAAGCACCTCTCCGGCATGCTCACCCTCGACATCCAGAACGTGACCAACCACAAAAACACCCAAAACGTGGGCTGGAGCAGCACCACCAACGACATCTACTACCAAAACCACCCCAGCGGATTGCTCCCCATCCTGAGCGTACAGATCGATTTTTAAGGTACCGGCGAGCTTCAGTCGCCGAAACCAAATCCAGGGTTTTCCATCCCATGTACCGGCGAGCTTCAGTCGCCGACCTTCAACTGGCGTGCAGCCGTGCATTCAACCAGCGCTTACAGCCCGCGGGTACTATACCAACCCGTTCACCAGCGGCTTCACCTTTTGGCCAAGCAATTCAATGGCCTCCATGACTTTGTCGTGCGAAAGCGACGCACTGTCCATCTGAAACGACACCCGGGAAATACCACCCAGGGCCTCGCTGTGCCGCAGAATTTTTTCGGCCACATCTTCGGGTCCACCCACGATGAGGGCACCTTTGGGTCCGGCCTGCGCATTGAATTGCCCGCGGGTAACGGGCGGCCAGCCACGCTCTTTGCCAATGGCGGTAAACGCTTCGGCGTATCCGGGAAAAAATTCCTCCACGGCCTGCTCGGTCGAGGCGGCAACATAGCCCAGCGAATGCAGGCCCACTTTCAGCTTTTCGGGATCATGGCCTGCCCTTTCTCCCGCCTGGCGGTAAAGGTCCACCAAAGGCCGGAAACGGTGCGTTTCTCCACCGATAACGGCTACCATCAGCGGCAAACCCAGCGTACCGGCCCGCACAAACGACTGCGGGGTACCGCCCACGCCAATCCATACGGGCAGCGGGTCCTGCAAGGGCCGGGGGTAAACGGCCTGGTTGCGGAGGGCAGGGCGAAATTTGCCGGACCAGTTCACCACTTCGTTGTCGCGAATGTTGAGCAGGAGTTCGAGTTTTTCGGTAAAAAGGGCGTCGTAGTCCTGCAGGTTCAGTCCAAAGAGTGGAAAGGATTCGGTAAAGGAACCGCGACCCGCCACGATTTCTGCGCGGCCATTGGAGATGAGGTCGAGGGTGGCGAAGTTTTGAAATACCCGCACCGGGTCGGCAGCGCTGAGTACCGTAACGGCGCTCGTGAGGCGTATATTGGAGGTGCGCGCAGCGGCGGCGGCCAGGATCATGCCCGGCGCGGAGTCCAGAAAATCTTTGCGGTGGTGTTCGCCGATACCAAAAATATCGAGCCCTGATTGATCGGCGTGCACGACGCGGTCGATCAATTCGCCCATGGCGCGAACACGTTCGGGGCCGTTGCCGGTGTCTTTGCCCATGTTTGCAGCGGCGAAGCTGTCTATGCCTATTTCCATGTTGTTGTTTTTCATGCAGATAAAAAAATAATCCTTGCCGGTCCGCGGCTAAATTACACATTTGCCCACGGGGGGATTTCGGAAGGTGATTTAAGTGAAACGAGGACTTGTACGTGTTTTTTGGCCCAAAAGGTGGTCAGGCGTCGGATAAAAAGGCATGACCATAGCTACCCGCTTTCCGATGGTCTAAAACCCCGTTCATGGCCGAAAGGTTCAGGTTGCTATTCCCTACTTTTACCGATACGTGAACTTCACGCTCCGATTCCCAACTCCCATTTCCCCATGAAAATCTCCTCAACCCTCTTGCTGATGGCATTTCTCGCCACAGTACCCGCCTTCGGTCAACTCCAGACCGGGGAGCAGGTAGCTGTTACCCAAACAGAATCCGGAAAAGTGCGCGGATCTATCCAGAACGGCATTTTTACCTACAAAGGCATTCCCTACGCCGAAGCCAATCGCTTCGAAGCACCCCACAAACCCAAACCCTGGGAAGGCATTCGCAGCTCCCTCACCTATGGCCCGGTGGCCCCGCTCATGGACCCCACCACCAACGTTTCCGACGAGTCCGAGTTTGTGTTTAACCACAGCTGGGGCTATACCAACGAAGACTGCATGCGGCTGAACGTGTGGTCTCCCGGCATCAACGATGGCAAAAAACGCCCCATCATGTTCTGGATCCACGGCGGCGGATTTACTGCAGGCTCTTCGCAGGAGCTGCCCTCCTACGACGGCGAAAACCTCGCCAAAACCGGCGACGTGGTGGTCATTTCCGTCAACCACCGCCTCAACGTGCTGGGCTACCTCGATCTTTCGGCCTACGGCGATAAATACCGCTCTTCTGCCAACCTCAGCATCCTCGACCTCCGGGTTGCCCTGGAGTGGGTAAAAGCCAATGCCGCGAGTTTTGGCGGTGACCCCAACAATGTTACCATCTTCGGTCAGTCGGGCGGCGGCGCAAAAGTTAATGCCCTTATGGCCATGCCTTCGGCCAAAGGTCTTTTCCACAAAGCCATCAACGAAAGCGGGGCTTTTAATGTCGCGTTACCCGACCAGGAGATCACCCGGATGATCGCTGCTGAGGTATTGCATGAGCTGAATATCCCCGAAAGCCAGGTGGACAGCATCCAGCACGTGCCATTTGATGAGCTATCAGGTGCAAGCAAGCGGGCGTTGGCCACGGTTTCGGCTAAGCTAAAAGCCGAAGGAAGGGCAGCCGGCGGCCCATTTGGCCTGAGCTGGGGACCCAGCATCGACAGCGATTTATTTCCTTATCAAATGCTCTCTCCTGAGGCGTTGGAGCTGTCAAAAGGCATTCCGCTGGTGATCGGCACGGTCAAAAATGAATTCATGACTTCGCTGGGTTCGGGCATGAGCTTCGCCGACGAAAAAACGGTGCACGACTTTTTGCAGAAACGCTATGGCGAAAAAACCGAAGCCTATATCGCAGCCATGAAGCAGGCTTTTCCGAAAGATAAACGCCCCTCCGACCTGCTGGATTTTGACATGTTTTTCCGCCCAGGCACCATCGCACAAGCCAATTTAAAATCGGCGGTGAGCGGCGGCGCACCCGTGTACATGTACCTCTTCACCTGGCAATCGCCTGTGTTGGATGGCAAGTACAAAGCCATGCACTGCATGGAATTGCCCTTCGTATTCAACAACATTGCCCGCTGCCAGGAAATGACCGGTGGTGGCAAGGAGGCATACGCCCTCGCCGATAAAATGAGCCAGGCCTGGGTGCAGTTTGCCCGCACCGGCAATCCGAACCACAAGGGCCTGCCAGCCTGGACGGCTTACTCCGAAAAAAACGGCGCAACCCTGATGTTTGACGTGCAGTGCGAGGTGCGTAACCACCCCGACCAGCCGGTTTGGGACGTGCTGAAATAGCCTTTAACCCGAATAGTTTTCTCCCGCATGACAGGCAACCGTCCGTCGTGCGGGATTTTTTTTCTTCGAAAATGGCGATTTCAGAACGCCACGGGATCGGCGCAACGGTCGATGCGGAGGAAGCCCGCAGAAGCAAAAAAACCGAGGAGCTGCTCCGGCGCTTCAGGGTCATAAAATTCAAAGTGGAGCACCCCGTGTTTGCAGATCGAAAACACGAATTTGCCCTCCGGAAACCCGATCATAAACTCCGGCAGGGCCATATTGCCGCGCACCAGCCAAAAAAGATGCGGGATAAATGCGGTCAGTTCTGAGCCTTTCAGTTTAAATCCTCCGCTGAACGTAGGGTCGATCTGTGTTTTCAAAAAAGCGAGGGCCGCTTGCACGGGTGGATACGCATTTTCCTGGGTCAGCCAGGGCGTGGGCCAGTCGCCGACCACAAAAAGAAAGGGTTGCCCAAGGTGAATGCGCAGGGCTTCGAGGGTTTCTCCGAGGTGCTGCAGGTAGGTATCAGGGGTATTTTCAGGAGAAATGAGCGTGGCGCTTCCTGCAAATAAGAGGCGGAGATCAGACGCAAAAGGCGAGCGGTCTCGGTTTGATTCGAAGGAGTCGATGGCTTCCTGGTTGAGCAGATCGGCTTGTGCCTGGCTAAGGACCACGGTCCCTTCTCGAACGTCAAGGGTGGTTTGGTCGCCGGCCTCCCATTCGTTGCCGTCGGGACGGTACTTTACCTCCTGCACCTGCAGCAATTGTGTGGTAAAAACAGGGTTTAGGCTAAGGGCTTCTTTGCGGGTGATCTGCACGGCAAAAGGTTATTTGTCCTTGAGCGAAAAGGAGAGGAAATCATAATTCATATTCCCTTTTCCGAGTGTGCTTAAGGTCAGGGTTTGTTTTCCTTTCTTCAGGTTGATGGTGCCGATGTGTTTAGCATAATTCCAGTGGTGCCATTGGCGCCAGGCAATCGGGTCTTTTTCGTTGTAGGTACTTTCAAGTAAAAAGGTATCGACCACGGCGGAATAACTACTCGACAGCGAAAACTGACCCTCATATCGGGAGGTGTACATCACGCTAAGGAAGTAGTTGCCGCTTTTCTTCACCTCTACCGTGTAATGGATATATTCTCCCGGTTCTGTCCAGCCCACATACAGCTTGCCTTCTTCTGGCGGAACCATATTGTAGGCAGAGTTGTCGATGCTGTCATGAAATTTGGTGTAGGAAATATCTACCCCTTCGTCTATCCTAAACCGGTTAAGGTATCCTTCGCCCTTGTTGAGCCCTCCGCTCCCCTGGTTGGCGTCAATGTCATGATAGGCAACGCCTTCGCCCCCAAGGTCATAATACTCACATTGAATAATTCCCGGTATCACCTGCATGGCCGGGTTTTCCTTAAGGTAAGGGGTGCCCGCCGAGGCCTGAGGCCCGGTAATGATACAGCCGGCAATGGTTGTAAGGCAAACGGAAATGCCTGAAAGTGAAAGTAAGCGAATTGCCCGCCTGGTGTTGATTGTTGCCCGCTTCATATAAGGTGGCTTTGTGGTATGATGAATATTATAAATATAGGCACCGCCCGCAATGTCTGTAGCATACTTAGCTTCACATTACGCGCAGTGCCCGGTTCATTATCGTTAGCTACTCAACCCACTAACTCCTATCTCCACCTTATCACTGCTCAGCACCCGGTAATCTCACTTATAAATAGAGACGGGAGCGAGCTGTACAGGCAGAAAGATCAGATCTCTGGATTAGTTCGTCAACATGTTGGGAACAATGTTGTACAAAAACACAAAGTTACTGCCTGATTTCGTAACCAATCCGAACCATCCCCGGTCATCCCATACCGAAGTTGACATCCCGTTCTCCCGGCAAGTAGAAATCATGGTTTTGTAATATCCACGAACCAGTTCCGTGTTGCGGGTATTCTGATTGGAAGCCCTTCCTACCCCAAATTCTCCATAGTTAACAGGCACATTCAGCAGGCTGGCGTGCTGGGCGGTTGCCAGCAGGGATTGCCTGATTGCCTGATCGCCGGGGTACTGGTTATTGTTGCCATCCTGACCACAAAATGCCCATGGATCATAGGTGTGTACCTGGATAATCAGGTACTTATCGGTTCCACCTCCCGGAAGCTGGGCCTTGGCCGGATATACTTCGTCAATCATCGAATGGTTACCCATCCCATTGGTAGAGATCATCACGGTACGTGTTTCGTTTCGTCCACCGGTGGCTCTGATGGCCTTTACTCCTTCACTGAACACTTCACGGGTATAGCCTATGGCCTGTGCGTTGAATGGATCGGGGCCTACTCCGTCCCAATCTCCGAATGCACCATCCGGCTCATTCAACACCTCAAATACCAACCGGAAAGAGTAGTCTTTGAAGTAGTTGGCAATGGCCGTCCAAAGCGTAGCAATTTCGGCTTTCGATGCAGCTGAACCATTATAATTTTCCTTCAGTCCCCTTTCGTGGTGGGCGTTCAACACCACATACATATCCTTCTGCAGGGCGTAGTTGATGATATTGACCAGCGAAGAAAACCGGGAATTGGTAGTCCTGATCTGGCCGGTCTCACTCAGCAGCGTAGATCCGCCTACAGATTCTGTCCACGTTACCGGAATCCGTACGTGCTTCATGCCTGCTGACTTATAAAGATCGATAATGGCCTTGATTTCCGTGATGTTTTCAGCGGAATTGATCCCATTGTCGTACACATTTCCCAGGTTAAATCCGTCGCCAATAGAATCATTTACCAGGTGCGATACCGACCCGATGGCAACCACAGGGTCTTCTATCGGATCTGGATCTATGGGCATATCGGGTTCGGTGTCTTTGCATGACACCATTAGTAAACTCAACAAAATCAGAAAATACGAGAGGCGGATGCCAGAAAGTCTGAAGTTTTTTTGCTTGTCTGTAGAAACCATGTTGTGCTAATTTGATTTAAAATAGAAGTATTGCTCATAAAAATAGTAAATAACACTACCATTGTGGCAAAATCGACATGATTATATTTTTGTAAAATGCCCGCTGTAGTCACTTAGTGGTCCTTTGTGCGTGTGTTTATGGCTTTGGGTCAGGCGGTGAATACCAAAACCCATATCCGCGGGAAGGTGGTGCCTGGCAGGCGATCAGAGGAGGACAATACTCTTTTCAAAAGCCGCAAATTCACTTTCCGCCGACTGGCCCGAAAGCGGCGCATGGTGGCAGTTGAAGTCGTAGAAAAAATCGCCCTGCCTGGCCTTCAACACCCGGAGCGATACCGGCAGCGGTTCGCTTATCGCCACATGTTCGAAGCGGTATTCGGCATCGTATGTGTAGAAAGGGTAACCGGATATTTCCACGGGCTCGTGCCGATGGATAACCTTAAAATCGCGCAGCATCATCGAAACCCCCATCTCCGAAAGGGCCATCAGGGTCTGGAAGTCCGCATCGTGAAGTTCTCCCATTTCATCTCGGTGCGTCACGTGCAGCGTAATGGTGGGCGAAAAAACAGGGTCGAGGCCGTTCAGGTCATCCGGAAACTTGGTTGCTATGCAAATCGGGTCATCTATTTCCTCCCATACTTCCTCCATGTGGTCGAAGTGGCCGCTTCCCAGAATCTGGTTCTCTTTCAATTGGCCAAAATTCTTTACTTCAATAAATCCCCAGCCTTCGGGCTTGTCAAACATGATTCCAAGCCGCTTATTCACATAGCTGTTGTGGTGCGTGATCACCGACTGCAGCGGATCAAGCGCCATCCCCGCCAGGGCTGCCCCCATCATGCGCATAAACGTATCTCTGCCTATTCCCATGGCTCAATTTTTAGGTTGGTTTGATTTTTTCCAGTTCAAAAATTCGAAGATAAATACCCCCGCCAATACCAGCAATCCTGCGCGGGTCATCATCCGAAATCCTTCATTTGAAAAACAGGAGAGATGCACCCCGGCCAGCACGACCAGCAGCCCTGCCAGTCCTGCGAGGGTAAATTTGAAATTGCGCCAACCGAACAGCGGCACCTCGTCGCCAGGCAGCTGAAGGAGCGGTAGCAGTTTTTCCCAGTCGCAAAAAATCAGGTAGCCGTTCATCGCCAGAAAACCTGCCACCACCAGGGGGGTGCCCTGCCAATGAAGCGACACCACCACGACGAGGATATTGACCAGCAGCGGCACGCACATCAAGGCCCCCAGCGTAGCCAGTCGACGCGACAGCAGGCAGAATCCGATCACGATTTCCGCAGCGGCAATGAAAACCGCGAAGGGCTCCAGCGCGTATTTCGCCATTTCCTCAAACAGCCAACCCGGCCCCATCAGCCCGCTCGAACCATAAAATTTACCCACCCCCGACGACAGAAATACCAAACCCAAAAAGGACCTGAAGGAGAAATACACCCATTTGTTCTTCAAACGCTGAAGGAGAAGGCTCGTGGTCATCGATCGTTAGTTTTGTTCCTTTCGGAATATCGCATTATTTGGAAAAATGACCTTGCAGATAGAAATCTTCAGCTGAACACGGACTTCCTACGCCCTTCGCGGCACGCTCCACAGCGAAAAAAAAGCCGCATATGTCCATTTGTTTCGTAGGTAAAATTATAATCGACTGAAAATCATGTGAATGAACATTTTTTCAAATAAAGCCAAACCCTTTTTAGGAACGATCGTTCCATTATGTACATTTAGGAACAATCATTCCAATTAACCTTTCAACCATGAAAAAGCTAGAAAACAAAGTAGCCGTTATCACCGGCGGTAATAGCGGGATCGGCTACGCCACCGCCAAAGATTTCCTCGAACAAGGCGCCAAAGTGGTTATCACCGGCCGCAACCAGGCTGCGCTCGATGAAGCAGTAGCCACACTCGGACAAGGCGTGGAAGCCATCGTATCCGATGCCGCCAACCTGGCCCATACCGATGCCCTGGTGGCAAAAGTGAAAGAGCGCTACGGAAAAGTAGATGTGCTTTTTATCAACGCCGGGATATTCTCACCCGCGCCGGTGGGGTACATCAGCGAAGAAAGTTTTGATACCCAGTTCAACATCAACTTCCGGGGAGCTGTTTTCACCCTCGAAAAATTCCTCCCGATCCTGGCTGAAGGCGCTTCGGTGATCAACCTTTCATCTGTAAATGCCTACACCGGCATGGCCTATACCGCCATCTACGGTGCCACCAAAGCCGCCCTCAATGCCTACACCCGTACCGCAGCCACCGAGCTTGCTCCCCGCAAAATTCGCGTAAACGCCGTGAACCCCGGACCTGTAGCCACGCCCATCTTTGCCAAAAGCGGTCTGCCGGAAGAAGCCCTCAACGGATTTGCAGCTGCTATTCAGGAGCGCGTGCCCATGAAGCGCTTTGGCGAACCGAAAGAAATAGCCAAACTGGTAACCTTCCTCGCCAGCGACGACGCCTCCTTCATCACTGGTTCTGAAATCAATGTGGACGGAGGAATGGCCATCCTGATCTAATCTTTGACCCACACCTGATGTGGCAAAGGACACCGGGAGGCTCTCAGGCGCCTCCCGGTGTTTTTCATTTCAAAGAGGCCGAATGATTGCTTATTTTTATCTCAAATCGACCGACAGCCATGGCCAGAAGCAAGGAATTTGACATCGACGAAACGGTTGCAAAGGCCGTGGAGCTCTTTGCGCATAAGGGCTACGAAGCTTCCTCCATGCAGGACATCGTGGACAGCCTCGGCATCAGCAGGTCGAGCCTCTACGATACGTTCGGAGACAAACGACACCTCTACCTCGCTGCTTTGAACCAGTACAAGGCCACAACCTCCGTGATAATGCGGGAGCGGCTGGAGAACGCTACCGACATACGCGAAGCGTTTTCGGGCATCCTGACAAACCTCATCGATCAGAGCATGAATGACCCGCTCAACAAGGGCTGCTTCATGGTCAATACCGCTACCGAACTGGCCGCTACCGACACCGAATTTGCCGACATCGTGAATGTCAACCGGCTGGAGATGGAGGAGGTTTTTTTTCAGGCCTTGAGCAAAGGGCAGGCCGCCGGTCAGGTCGCCAACGGTAAAGATGCCAGGGCCCTCGCCCGGTTCGTATTCAACAATATTTCCGGTATCCGCGTAGCCGCCAAGTCAGGAGCCGATCGCGCTACGCTCGAGGACGTGGCCGCCGTGGTGATGTCGGCGCTGTAAGCACCGGGGTAGATACATTCTTTGTTGAGAAAAGCTGAAAATTACATTCTTCAGAAAGAATGTGGGGAAGCACGTCATGCGCCCGACTAAATTGACGATTGCACCCCCGAAATCAGCTAAAATCCGTTGCTTTGGATTCTAGCGGAATTACCATGAATGAACAGCAACGCCTCGCCGACCATTACGCCAAGAAAACCAACTGGCTGAAATGGGGGCCTTACCTCTCCGAACGGCAATGGGGAACGGTGCGCGAAGACTACAGCGCCAACGGCGACGCCTGGAATTATTTTCCGCACGACATGGCCCGCTCCCGCTCCTACCGCTGGGGCGAAGACGGCCTCGGCGGCATCTCCAACGACCGCAGTAACCTCTGCTTAGCTTTTGCCCTCTGGAACGGAAAAGACCCCATCCTGAAAGAGCGGCTCTTTGGCCTTACGGGTCCGCAGGGCAACCACGGCGAGGACGTGAAAGAGCTGTACTACTACCTCGACAATACGCCTACCCACAGCTATCAGAAATTTCTGTACAAATACCCCCAGACCGCTTTTCCCTACGACCAACTCGTGCGCATCAATGCTATGCGCTCCAAGCATGAGCCGGAATACGAGCTGCTGGACACAGGCGTTTTCGATGAAAACCGCTACTTCGATGTGCTGGTGGAATACGCCAAAGCCGATTGGGACGACGTATGTGTGCGCATTACCGTTACCAACCGTGGGCCCGAAGCTGCTCCGGTATGGGTGCTGCCCAACCTGTGGTTTCGCAACAACTGGGACTTTAACCTCGTGAAGGAAAAACCCACCCTGGAATGGATTCCGGACCTCAAGGGTTTTCAAGGGGTGGAGGCCAATCACCATCACCTCGGGCAGTATTTTTTCTATGCCGAAACCGCCCCGCAGTTTTTCTTTACCGAAAACGAAACCAACCGGGAGCGCCTCTTTCAGGAAAAAAGCCGCTCCATTTTCCACAAGGACGCCTTCCACCGGGCGGTTGTGGACGGAGATTTTGCTTACCTCGAAAAGAAAAAAAAGGGAACCAAGTGCGCCCCTATCTACCACCAGGTGCTCGGCGCGGGCGAGTCGGTTACCTACCGGGTGCGCTTGCGGGCCACAGCAGCGACAACCAACCCCTTACAGGGCGATTTTGAGCAGGTATTTGCAGACCGGATCGCCGAAGCGGATGCGTTTTACGCGCAACGTGTCGGGGCAGGACTTGATCCTGAGCTGGCGCTGATTCGCCGCCAGGCATTGGCAGGCATGATGTGGAGCAAGCAATTTTACTACATCGATATTCCCCGCTGGCTCAATGGCGACCCGGGCCAGCCGATACCCCCCGCCGTGCGAAAGCAGGGCCGGAATGCCGCCTGGCTAACCCTCAACAATGCCGACATCATCTCGATGCCCGACAAGTGGGAGTACCCCTGGTACGCGGCCTGGGACCTCGCTTTCCACTGCGTGCCCCTGGCCATGATCGACGCCAACTTCGCCAAAGAGCAGCTGATCCTCATCATGCGCGAGTGGTACATGCACCCCAACGGGCAGATACCCGCTTACGAATGGAACTTCAGCGACGTGAACCCACCCGTGCACGCCTGGGCTGCCTGGGAGATTTATCAGATGGAAAAAAAGGAACACGGCGAGGGCGACATCTCGTTCCTGAAGCGGGTGTTTCAAAAGCTGATGCTCAACTTCACCTGGTGGGTCAACCGCAAGGACCTCAACGGCAACAACGTTTTTGAAGGTGGTTTCCTCGGTCTGGACAATATCGGGGTCTTCGACCGCAGCGCCGACCTGCCCGGCGGGGGCCACCTGGAACAAGCCGACGGCACCGCATGGATGGCTTCTTTCAGCCTGCATATGCTCCAGATTGCCCTCGAAATCTCCTGTGTCGATCCTACTTTCGAAGACGTAGCCACCAAGTTTTTCGAGCACTTTACCCTCATTGCCGAAACGCTCAACCATTTCCACGGCGGCGAAGAAGGCATGTGGGACGAAGAGGAAGGCTTCTATTTCGACAAACTCGTGCTCTCCAACGGCTATAGCCAGCCCATCAAGGTGCGGTCCATGGTGGGCCTCTCGCCCCTATTTGCTGTGCTCACGATACCGAAAGCGCTGCAGGAAATGGTGCCTGATTTTATGAGCCGGATGAACTGGTTTCGAAAATATCGGGAGGAAGCAGGCACGATGTCGCTCATTACTGAGCGCGAAGACGGCGACCTGCTCCTGGCCATGGTGCCACGCGAGCGTCTCGAAAGATTGATGCGTAGCATGCTCGACGAGGAGGAATTTCTGGCTCCGGGTGGAATTCGGTCTTTGTCCAAATGGCACGAAAAGCACTACTACCAGCTCAATATCGCAGGCATGAACTACGGCATCCGCTACGAGCCTGGGGAGTCGAGCACCAACATGTTTGGTGGCAACTCCAATTGGCGGGGGCCGGTTTGGTTTCCGATGAACTACATGCTCATCCATTCGCTGGATGTTTACGACCGGTTTTTTGGGGAAAAATGTATCACCGAACTTCCCGCCCATTCCGGAAATTGCGTACGCCTGGGGGCGGTTGCGGATGAGATAGCGCGCAGGTTATTGTCTATTTTTCAGACAGATGCCACCGGCCACCGCCCGGTAAATGCTCCGTATCAGCACTACTACGAGGACCCGCATTTCCGCGACCTCGTGTTGTTCTTCGAATATTTTCACGGCGATAACAGCCGAGGGGTAGGTGCCAGCCACCAAACGGGCTGGACAGGCCTGGTGGCAGAGTTGATCGACCGGCTGAACCGGTAAAGGATTTGGCTGTCTAAATGTCCGGGCAAAAGCCTACTCCGCCCACACGTCCAAAAACTCGGCAATCATCATGGCGGTAGCGCCCCAGATCACGTGTCCGGATTCGAGGTGATAGGCAGGCGCCTGAATGGCTTGCCCGGTATGAACCCGCACATCGCGGTTATACACGATTTCGGGTTGGGTCAATTGAGTGAGGGGCACTTCGAGGATCGAGGCCACTTCGCTGGGTTGCGCGATAAAAGTGGGCAACGTTTTGGTCCAGCCCACCACGGGCAGCACCAGCGATTTGCTGGGGGGAATAAATACTTCGGTCAAGGCACCGAGCACTTCCACCGCCAGGCGGCTAACGCCTACTTCTTCTTCGGCTTCGCGGAGGGCCGTGCCAATGAGGTCGCCATCTTCAGGTTCGGGTCGCCCGCCGGGAAAAGCAATTTGTCCGCCGTGGGTGCGGCTATCGGCACGCCGCTCGATAAGGGCCGTGGTCCAGCCGGCTTCGGTGGCATAGAGGAGAATAAGTACCCCGGCGGTGCGCACATCTGCCGGAATGTGCATGTCGCGGGTGCGGATAGGCGGGGCCATGCGCATCTGGGCATCCAGTCCCGGAAGGGGTTGGCTGAGGCGAAGGGCAAGGCGTTTTATAGGTTCGGGTTGCATGGTGAAGTAGCGCCGACTTCCAGTCGGTGATTTATTTTTTAGCCTGCTGGAAGCAGGCGGTACAGGTCGGTGATTTTTGGCCTGCTGGAAACAGGCGGTACAAGTCGGTTAGAACCAGGAGGTACTGAGCCTCGCCCAAAAAATCAGGACGCTGTGGGCTGATGCCGCAGGGCGAGTTGCCCGCAGGCGCCATCTACATCGCGGCCCCGGCTCCGGCGCACATTCACGATAATGCCGCTGTTTTCCAGCACCTCGATAAATGCTTTGGAGCGTTCGGAGGTCGTATTTTCCATGCCCAGCTCCGGTACAGGGTTGTATTCAATGATATTGACCTTGGAGGGAATGTGCCGGCAAAACTGCACCAGTTCGCGGGCATCCTGCAGGGTATCGTTGAAATCCTTGAAAATAATGTACTCGAAGGTGACGCGGGTACGGGTCTTTTCGTGAAAATACTGGAGGGCCTCCTTCAGCGATTCCAGGTTGTTGGAATCGTTGATGGACATGAGCTTGCTGCGTTTTTCGTCGTTGGCGGCGTGCAGCGAAAGGGCAAATTCGAATTTCACGCCATCGTCGCCGAGCTTGCGGATCATTTTGGAAATGCCCGAGGTAGAAACCGTGATGCGGCGGGGCGACATGCCCAATCCTTTGGGGGAGACCAGCATCTCTATCGAGGCCATCACATGGCGGTAGTTGAGCAGGGGCTCGCCCATGCCCATGTACACGATGTGCGTAAGCGGGCGGCCATGCAGGCGAAGGGCTTCGTCGTTGATGAGGCGAACCTGATCGTAGATTTCGAAGCTTTGGAGGTTGTGCTTGAGGTCGAGCAGCCCCGTGGCGCAAAATTTACAATCGAGTGAACAGCCCGCCTGGGATGAAATACAAGCTGTGAGGCGCTTCCCCGAAGGAATAAGCACCCCTTCCACCTCTTGCCCACCCGCGAGCTTGAAGGCAAATTTTACCGTGCCGTCTTTGCTGTAGTAGGTATTTTCGATGGAAACTTCGCCCACCGTGAAGGTGTCCTCCAGTTTTTGGCGCAACGCCTTGGGCAGGTTGCCCATGTCGGCAAAAGTGGTGACGTGGTTTTTCCATAGCCAATCGTACACCTGTCCGGCCCGGAAGCGCGGTTCGCCCCAGTCGGTAAAGCAGGTTTCGATTTCTTCGCGGGAGAGGCTGCGGATATTTTTACGGACGTCCAATAGCGGAAATTTTATGCAAATATACGCAACCGGGCGGGAAGGTTGATGGCGTAAACCTAAGGCACACAAAGAGAATGGAGCCGTCCCTATGTAAAATTGAGGGAGGATAAAAAAGGGTATTTCTTTTGGCAAAAAATTGAATATCAAACCGTTGGGTGCTGCACGATCGCTGACACCCATTGGCTTCGCGTTTGCGTAGAAACGGGCGTTTGCGTTAATTGCGCCCCGAAATTGATCTCCATTTTTCAAACCCTGACACCCTGCAAGTATGATCATTGAGCCCAGAATGCGCGGATTTATCTGCCTGACTGCACATCCAAAGGGGTGTGAGCAAAATGTTGCCAATCAAATCGCTTATGTAAAATCGAAAGGCGCAATCGACGGTCCCAAGCGTGCGTTGATCATCGGCGCCTCTACCGGTTTCGGATTGGCCTCCCGTATCACCAGTGCTTTCGGTTCCAACGCCGCTACCATCGGGGTGTTTTTCGAAAAAGCACCTGCTCCCGGCAAAACCGCCACCCCCGGCTACTACAATTCAGCGGCATTTGAAAAATTTGCCCACGAAGCCGGCCTTTATGCCAAAAGCATCAACGGCGACGCCTTCTCCCATGAAATCAAGCGCCAAACCCTCGACCTGATCAAGGCCGACATGGGCCAGGTGGACCTCATTATCTACAGCCTCGCTTCGCCCGTAAGAACTAACCCCAATACTGGCGTTACCCACCGCTCGGTGCTGAAGCCGATTGGCGATACCTACAACAACAAAACCGTCGATTTCCACACCGGCGTGGTGAACAACGTATCGATTGAGCCAGCAACGGACGAAGACATCGCCAACACCGTAGCCGTGATGGGCGGCGAAGACTGGAGCATGTGGATCGAGGCCCTGAAAGCCGAAAACCTCCTTGCAACGGGTGCCCTCACCGTGGCTTATTCCTACATCGGCCCGTCCCTTACGGAGGCTGTTTACCGCAAAGGCACCATTGGCCGTGCCAAAGACGACCTCGAAGCTACGGCCTTCACCATCGCTGATTCGCTGAAAGACCTGGGCGGAAATGCCTACGTGTCGGTGAACAAGGCCCTGGTTACGCAGGCGAGTTCGGCCATTCCGGTCATTCCGCTCTACATTTCGCTGCTGTACAAAATCATGAAGGGCCTCGGCAACCACGAAGGCACTATTGAGCAGATCCAGCGCTTGTTCTCGGCCAGGCTTTACGACAGTGGCGAAGTGCCGGTGGATGAAAAAGGCCGTATCCGCATCGACGATTGGGAAATGCGTGACGACATCCAGTCCGAAATTGCTACACTCTGGCTCGATGCGACCACCGAGACGCTGCCCAACATCGGCGACCTTGACGGCTATAAAAGCGATTTTCTCAGCCTCTTTGGCTTCGGCGTAGCTGGTGTAGATTACACGGTTGACACCAACGAGATGGTCGAAATCCCGGGGCTGCAGTAAGCGCAAGTTCGTAGAATACTATTAAAGGTCTGGCAGTTGTGTCAGGCCTTTTTTGTTGGGTGATCAGTAAGGGTGAGTTTTAGTCGCCCGTCACTTATCCGGCAGCCAGCTGTGTTGTAGATCGGCGACTGAAGCTCGCCGGTACAGGGATATTTGCCCCACATCCCGCTTCCTGTCGTAAATTTGACCCAAAATACCCCACCATGGACGAGCGCCCGAATATCCTGGTCGTATGTGGCCGAAACAAAAGAAGGAGCCGCACCGCCGAATATATTTTCAAAAACGACAGCCGTTTCAGCATCCGCTCGGTGGGATTGAGCCAGCGCAGCGAACGGCAGCTGAATGAAAAAGACCTGGCATGGGCCGACCTCATTGCGGTGATGGAAGACGAACACGTGTACAGGATTTCCGCCACATACCGCCATTTGGAGCTGCCCATCATAGAGGTGCTGGGTATCGACGACGAATACGAATACCTCGACCCGGAGCTGGTGGAGATACTGACCGATAAAATCAATGCTTTGGTAGCGGAGGAATTTGGGCTGTAGTGCAGGAAAAATTCCTTTAAAAAAAGCGGATATTGAAGGCAAACCCACCCCATGAAGCCCGGAGAAAAACCCCATCGATCACCCAGACTGTCGAAAACCGAGAAAGAAACCGCCGAGGTCGTTGCCTACCTTGCGGCGATGAATCACCCCTTTCGGGCAGAAATTGACGCAGTGCGCGGCATTATCCGGCAGGCGCACCCCGACATCCGCGAGCGTATCAAGTGGAATGCACCGAGCTTTTATGCTTCGGCGGATATGGTTACGTTTCATGTGCGGCCCACCGACAGGGTACACCTCGTTTTTCACCACCCGGAAGTGGTCAACATCGACTCTCCGCTGCTCGAAGGCGATTACAAAGACCGCCGGATGGTGTATTTCCTGAATATGGAAGCCATTGAGGCGGGCAAGGAGGAGCTGGAGCGGATCATGCGGGTGCTGGTGGAGGCGGGGTGAAAAAAGAAATATTCCTACTCAGGCTGGACCCGTTGCCAGCATTGTTCATCTCTAACGCTACCCGATTTCCTGCGATGTCTGCTTACCTGGCTAAAATCGACGATTTTGTAAACACCCTGGAGAAGGACGCCCTTTCGGCGCTGGCGGAAATTTCGCAGCAAAAAGTGTTTAAGAAAGGGGAATTTCTCCTGCGACAGGGAGAAATCTGCACCTCCAGCTTTCTGATTGGTGCAGGAGTGGCGCGAAAGTACTACCTCCACGACGGGAAGGAAATCACGACGGAGCTTTATTTCGCGGAAGACTTAGCCATATCGTTTGAGAGCTACGTGATGCAGCAACCTGCCAGGGAGTTTATCCAGGCTTTGGACACCGTGCAGGCAACGGTTACGAACCACTCCGGTTTTCTTGACCTGAAAAAGCGCTTTCCTTCCTTTGCCACGCTCGACCTCATGATGACCGAATACTACGCCTTGTGGCTGGAGGAGCGCCTGTTTGAGTTTCATACTTTAAATGCAACCGAAAGGTATCTGCTCCTGCTGGAAAAGCACAGTCACGTCATCCGCTATATCCCGCTAACCCATATAGCCTCTTATCTCGGTATATCGCTCGAAACGCTCAGCCGCATCCGGGCGCGTATTTCAGGTTGATTTATTTGACCCAGGTCAAATGCAGGGCAAAGCACATCCGGGAACTTTGTCCAAAATAAGATCAACCATGAATCAACGCGTGATAGGTTTCGACCTGGCGAGGGCATACGCCATCCTGGGCATGTTCATCGTAAATTTTAACACGGTTTTTGGCTCGTTTCAGGACACCAGCCCCATGGGTACGTTTCTGAGCCTCTTCAACGGCAACTCCAGCTCGGTATTTGTGATTTTGGCGGGCATGGGCGTCGCCCTCATGACGGGCAAAGCTGATTACCCGAAAGCGGAGCGGGATAGGCTTAAAGGTATTATCCTCAAGCGTTCCGCGTTTTTGTTTGTAGCAGGCATCTTGGTTAACCTGTGGTGGCCCGCCGATATTCTTCACTTTTATGCGGGCTACCTGCACGTGGCAGCGGCCATGCTATTTCTTCCCAAGCGATTCTTTTTGTGGGGGGCAGGTGCAGCGGTATTGATTTTCCACGTGTTGCTGGCCATTGTTCCGTACGAAACAGGCTGGAACTTCGATACGCTCGCCTATACCGACTTCTGGACGGTGCCTGGATTTTTGAGAAATACCTTGTACAACGGCTGGAATCCTATCTTTCCGTGGGTCGCTTATTTTTTGGCAGGTATGTGGCTGGGCCGCTTGAACTGGGCAGACACCCGCCTGCCGGGCAGGGTTTTTCTGGCGGGCGCTTGCCTGTACTTGGTTACTACCGGCTTGCAAATGTATGCCGGGGGTTCCAGCCTGCCGGACGAAGTGCGGTTTTACTTCACCGCTGATTACCTGCCACCTTTCCTGCCATTTATGCTCAATACCACGGGTTTTGGTCTGATGCTGATAGCTGGCTGTATCGCGTTGGGCCGTAGGGTGGAGCATAAACGCGTGGCCCAGGTGCTGGCGGCAACCGGACGAATGACGCTGACACACTATGTGCAGCACCTGACCTTGGGGTTGGTATTGCTTTCCGTTTTTTCGGGACATACCTACACAGGTCACCTGGCCAAAGAGGCGGCTTTGGCTCCGGTTTACATTCTGGGGTTTGCGGTCGTGTACTTTGCAGCGAGTTGTGCGTTCACGGCAGTGTGGCTAAAAAAATACAATCATGGCCCCCTGGAGGGCCTGATGCGAAAGGTATCAGGCTGAGTCACGCGGGCTGGCCTGCCGCGGCTTACGCTATTTATGACATATGCCGGTCCTGATTACTGAATAATGACCCGGTTAGTTTTTTACTCCCGGGGAAACTCCTATTTTTGGCCGGTTTTAAGGTTTTTTCTCCTCTAAAACCCTACCCGCATGGAACCTTTCAGCATAGCCTCTCTCAACGCTTCCCTTTCCGCCACAGCGCCTTTGTTTTTCCTGCTCGGCCTGGGCCTCGTCCTGATGTTGCTTGACGCCTTCAAGGTGAAAGGCGTACAGACCTGGCTGGCGGGTGCGGGCCTTGTCGCATCGGGTGCCTGGGCGCTGATGATCGGTTCCGCACAAAGCAATCCTGTATTCAGCGACATGTACGAAGCGGGGGGAATTGCGCCCCTGGTACACGCGTTTCTCTGCTTTACAGGTTTCCTTACCCTCTTTTTTACCCAGGATTACCTCACCCGCCACGGCAAGCTCCTCACCGAGGTCAATACCCTGATCGTGTTTTCGGTGATTGGCATGCTGCTCATGGCCAATGCCAATGACCTGATCATGACCTTCATCGGGCTGGAAACCATGTCGATGGCCCTGTATATTTTCGCAGCCCTTTTCAAAACCGACGCCAAATCAAACGAAGCCGGCCTGAAGTACTTCCTGCTTGGCTCTTTTGCTTCCGCTTTTCTGCTCTACGGCATTGCCCTCATTTACGGGGTAACGGGCTTTACCAATTTTGGCGTGATCAGCCAGTCGATGGGCTTGCTGCAAACGCAGTTCCCCATTTTCCTGATCGGCATCGGCCTGATGCTGGTGGGTTATTTGTTCAAAGTAGCGGCTTTCCCTTTCCAGAGCTGGGCTCCGGATGTTTACCAGGGAACGCCGACTCCCCTCGCAGGATTTATGGCTACGGCTTCCAAAATGACGGCCTTTGTTTCTCTGGGCGTGATTCTGGTAAAATTTCAGCTGCTGATTAACCCCAAGCTGGTGTTTGTGCTCGGGTTGATATCGGTGCTGACCATGATCTACGGTAACCTGGTAGCAGCCCGCCAAACGAACCTCAAGCGCATGCTGGCCTATTCCAGCATCGCCCATTCCGGCTACATTATCCTAGGTCTGATCGCCATCAACGGTGGTTTCCCGGCCGTATTTTTCTACATGGCCATCTATACCCTCATGAACCTCGGCGCATTTGCGGTGGTGGGCATGGTTGAAAATCAGGACAGCGACCTCGAAATTTCTTCGTGGAAAGGCATGAGCCGACGTAACCCCGGACTGGCCGCCGCCATGAGCGTATTCCTTTTCTCGCTGGCAGGTATTCCTCCGTTGGCGGGCTTTATGGGTAAATACCAGGTGTTTATGGCTGCCATTGGGGGCGACATGATCTGGCTGGCCGTGATCGGCATCCTTACGTCGGTGGTGGGTGCTTTTTACTACCTGCGGGTCATCTTCCTGATGTACTTCAGCTCCGAAGGCGAAACCACTCCCGCCAAACTTTCCTCTTCGCTTCCGCTGGTGGGTGCTGCGTTGCTGGCCGTGCTGGTGATCCTGTTAGGCATCTTCCCTTTCACCCTGCTGGGCCCGATTGAGCAGGCCTTTGCTTCGCTGCACGGGGTACTACCCAGCGGCTTTGCCGGTTTCTGATAAGTTTGCGCAGCATTTGCTGTTAAAGGGCGTCTGGTAAGAAAGACTACGAAAGGGTTGTCTCTAGTCGTTGGACTACCGTTTGCTATTGGTGCCTTTTCAGGTTACAAAGAATCTGAGCCTTTGTCGTTGATAAGTATAGGCGTAATAGCGGGCCACGACTTTCGAGTCTGAGCTTATTGCTGAGTTAGCACAACCAATTCGAAGGAAATACGCAATTCTACAGCGGAAACGTCAATTTGCTTATAAATGCTGATGAAAGACAGGGCATCACGCGCAGGATACCTGCCCATTTTCATGCAAGTAAACTATGTTATTGGCCAGGCAAAGGTGATCGGCTGGATCAGACGGCGAAGCTGGTGCTCTTCCAGGTTCCACTGGCAGATGAGTTCCAGTAACTACATGTGGCCAATTATTCATGAAATCGGCGACTTTCTATAAGGTCGGCGGAACTTGGGACGAAAATAAGGTTACACACTTATTTTGCTTCGGAATTCATTGAAAAAGACAACGGTCTCATCTTCAGCTGCAAAGGCGTTAATTTTGCGGCTATAGTTATGGAAAATTATGTGTTGCGGCAGGCCTCGTTGGAAAAAACGGGGAGTTTACCCGTCAGGCGATGGTTCATACTTATCCCAAGGAGAGAGGAACAATACCACCAATTCCCTTCGATTGACTAGTTCCTTTGGCAGGATGAGTACTAAGAACCCATTAATGATAGGGAAATAGTCATAACAAGTTTTCAAATAATTGGTGAAAAACTGAAAAATCACAGAGAATTCCCTGTAAATACTAACCAATCGTCAAGGTATTTTTTTATTCCGTCTGCAAATCTTAACTTTCGGGTGAGCCAATTCTTACTCAACACTTTTTTTAACCAAAAACCTTTTATATGAAAAATTTACTTACCCTGTTTATTTTAACAACATTTGCACTGGGCGTGCAGGCACAGATCACCCTCAAATTTGAATCCCAGCCTGCGACTTGGACGCTTTTCGGTAATGGAACCGGAGATTCTACGGATTTCAGGACCATCGCTAATCCCAATTCTTCCGGGATCAATGTTTCCGATAGTGTGCTGAAGTTCAAAGTGAACTCCAATGCAGAAGTATTCGCTGGAGCATTTACCGACTCATTCGGTCCTTTTGTGTTTACACAGGCAAACCATATGGTGACGATGATGGTACATAAATCAGTGGTATCTGACTGTGCTGTCAAATTTGAAGCCCCAGGTACTTCTATTGCTCCCATTGAAATTAAAGTACCTAACACGGTAACTGGCCAGTGGGAGATGCTCACTTTCGATTTTACCGCAGCTATTGGAGTCAACTTTACCCGTTTGGTTCTGTTCCCTGACTTCCCAGCTACCCGTACTTCAGGCTCCGATAACTACCTCGATAACGTCGTAATTGCTGGTGGAACAACTTCTATCAACCGCATTTCAGGCGAGCTGTTGAAAATGTACCCTAACCCAACCAACGATGTGCTGACAGTAGAATATCCTGCCATGACCGGTATCGTTGTTTCTGACATGATGGGCAACACCATCAACCAGGTGAAACTGCTATCAGCTGACCGCGAATCCATTGCTGTTGCTAACCTGTCTGCAGGCGTGTACTTCGTTACTGTTAAGACCAACGACGGCGTGTACACCACCAAGTTCGTAAAGAACTAATTTAACTTACTTTCAGGACTGTTTCAGATGATTGGCTCTTTGAGATAAATGCTTGTAATTCAAGCATTTATCTCAAATCTGGAACAGTCCTTTTTTTTGCTTCTTATATTAGATATTCTCTAAGTTATTGACTTAAACGTATATGAATAACATTGGCACTAATGGGATATTTACTTCCATTTTTGCTTGAGGGAATAATCCCGCTTTTGAGGAGCTACCCGACCCCCAAAACAACCTCCTGATCACATCTAGTATGATCACCTTTCCCTTTGCTGGAAATAGGGTACAGGGTAGAGACTACTATATCCTTTAATCGTGGACCGCGAGTCAATAATACCTCTTTCTTCCTGGTCCATATCCGCCGCAACACTGGTATCAGGTTAAGTCCCGCCAAATGAGCAGGACATCAACCGGGACCTGCGCCCGCATGCTTCAATTAATGAACTAAGCCCGCTATTTGGCGGGTTTATCTCACAAATCGGAAGGCTGTCCCCGAAGGGGTGGCCGAATACTACCCTCCCGATTCCTGTATATTCGACCGGATATCGGGTAGTAGAATCGGTAAAACAGCCGGATGCCTTTGTCGGCATATATCTCTTCCAAGCGTACCCTATGGAGTAGCGGGAGAGCGGGACAAACTGCGAATTACCCACCTATTGCACCACCACCTGCTTATAGCTGCTATAGTACTTTCCTTCTACCTTGAGAAAATAGGTGCCGCTTGACAGGTTAGGTACGGCAACAGTTACGACATTACTCCCGCTGGTTAGCGGCAGCATTTGATCCAGGACCCTTTGTCCCATGGCGGAAAATAGCCGGAGGTGTACCGTTTCAGCTTCCTGAGCGAAAATTTCCAGAGCAAATTCCTGCTTTGTGACCGGATTGGGATAGGGTTCCATCACCGTAAATCCCACCTGGCTGAAAGAAGCTTCCACCACCTGAGAATATTCGAAACTTCCGTTCAGGTCGATGGACTTCAGGCGATAGGAATACCGCTTACTTTCGTCGAGACCCTGGTCGCGGAAGCTGTAGGCACGCTGGTTATTTGAATTTCCCTGCCCCGGCAACCAGGCAATTTCCGCAAAACTGCCGCCCTCCGCGGCTCGCTCCAGCGAAAAACCATCAAAACTCTGTTCTTTGGCAGTGGCCCATTCCAGTGCTACCGCATGCTGAAAAGCCCTGGCGTTAAATGAAAGCAGTTCTATGGGCAGGGCACCCATGTCCCCGGTCAAAATCGAGGTGCCATCGTCCTGGTAAGCCCAGTCCACGAGGGTGAAAGAGGATGCATTGGCAGGAGTTTCGAGTCTCAGCCATCCGTATTTAATTCCGCCATCATTGAAGCGAAAACAAAGAAATTTTCCGGTAGTGCCGAGGAAGTTGCCGCCTGCATTTGCTACCGAGCCCTTATAGGCGATGAATTGCGTGACATCGGGGTGCCAGGCGCCACTTGCTGCAACCGGAAAGCTGGCGTCACGTGCATTGGGGAAAAAGGCTGAGGCAGTTCCAGAGACAGAGACTCCTCCTCCGATCGATAACCAGACTGAATTGATTCCAGATGCTTCTATAAAATTCAACATGCCGCCTCCGGGAGGTGACACGACCTGTATTGCATTACTGAGCGGCGTACCGCTTAGGGTGGCATATTGAATAGTCGCCTGGGCCTGGTTCGCACTGCCGATGAGGGCACCGCCCAGGGCAGAATATTGCGCCAGCAAACGCAGAAAGGCGTTTTCGTGTTTTTGGTCTTCTTTTTTCATTTTATTTCTGCGCTTAGTTGATGATGTTCTCTATGTAATTCAGGATTGACGACCTGCGCCATTTTTTCAACAGACAGTTGGCCGCCCAAAAATTCATTGACGCGGAATGCCTGCGCAAAGGGGTTGTTGATTACTTCCCGGTGTTCGACAAAACATATTTCTATGTGGGGCTGGGTTCCGAGTCCGTCTTTTATCTCCTGCACCACGCGCTCAAAATTGTTGCGCATCTGGTAAGGCATAGCGTCTGCCGCTATTTTCCCCTGGCGGCCCAGCATTTTTTGTTGGGAGTTGACGACCTCAAACAGGTCACGCTCCATGAAGATGACTTTGTAGTGGTAATCGGGCGTCAAGTGCTTCAAGAGCTGCGCAATGATTTTAACGGCCTTGTCAGTCGCCAGAGAAAGCCAGCGCTTGTCGCGGGCCAGGCGTTTCACCGCCTCGTGCTCGTAGTAACCAAGGGGGTTGCTGGTATCGGCTTCGCGTTGGCTATCCGAAAATACCTCCATACCCCCGGCCTGGAGCATTTGCATCATCATCGAAGTTCCCGATCTGGGCAGTCCCGAAACCACCGTGATGGTGCCTTTTACATGGTTAGGCAGCTCCTGGAGCAGAGCCTTTGCCCGTTCCGGCTGGTAGAGGTGTTCTTCGTACATGCGTGCCAGTGCACGCCGCGCCGGGTTCATCTCAGGAGACATTTTCAGTGCGTTGGAATAAGCAGTTGCCGCTTCTTCGTATTGTTTCAATTGAAACAGCGCTTCTCCCAAATGATAGTGCATCAGCGGGCTGTGGTACAACAGTTCAATCGCGTGTAAGAGATGCTCCGCCGCTTCCTGAGGATGTCCGGATTGGAGAAGGGCGATGCCCAGCCCGTGCCAGGCTTCTGCATTTTCGGGATTGAGGACCAGTTCCTGTTCGTAAGCATCTTTGGCATCTTCCCACTGCCGGAGCTGGAGAAAAGAGCGCCCCAGTTGCTGGTATAGTCCGGCGCGGTCAGCATCCTGATTTTTGGCCATGCGGAAGCATTCCAGTGCTTTTTGCACCTTATTCTCCGCCAGCAGCAGGTTGCCTTCAGCCATAAAAAGAGAAGGCCCGTCGATGGATGTCGCCAAAAGAGGTTTTATTTCCTCAAAAACAGCCCTTGCCTCTGAGGACCTCGCCAACTGAATATAGACCTGGATGAGGTGAAATCCGTAGCGAAACTGTTCAGGTGTGGAACTATGCAAAGGCTCCAACAACTGCGCGGCCTCGTCCAGCCTGCCGGAGTGCATGTGGGAGTGCGCGAGGTAAAACGCGTTTTCGTTTTTCGTTTTTTGAATGCTTTGACCGGCCTGCTCGCCCGGCGCTTCGATATAGCCCAGCGCAATGAGTTGCTCCATGGCCTGCGCTTCGATTTCAGCATCCAGTTCGGTACCGGGTGCGTGCATGCCACTATCCCCCGCAATCGAATCCCAGCTGAGTACGGGTGTGGGTATGTGGTTCGTTTCCAGTACATTAACAAGCACCTTCCCATCCATGTCCTTTCCTACGGGCAAGCCCAGCAAGGTGAGCAGGGTAGGCGTAATGTCCAGCAAACCCGCTCCCATGATAGGCACTCCTTTTTTGATGCCGGGACCCGCCATGCAAATGATGCCGTAGGGGCTGTGTTCGGCAGCCGGACCGGATGGTTCTTGGGGAATGCTTTTGGGACGCAAATGGTCCGGGTGAAAACCGTGGTCAGAAATGAGCATGACCGTGGTTTCGGGGCCAGCCAATTCCAGCAAACGGGCCAGCATCATGTCGTGGTAGCGGTATCCGCCTGCGACCACCTCTTTGTACATTTCGTAATCGTGCTGAGGAATATGCGCCCGGTGTGGCGGATGGTAGCGCATAAAGCCATGACAATAGTGGTCAATGGCATCGAAATAAACGGCGGTCACGTCCCACTCTTCGTGCTCCAGGATATAAGTGGCAGCCGCCTGTATGGTTGAACATTCGGCGGTGGTTTTGGCTATATTCAAGAGGCGGGTATCTTTTTTCTGGTCTATTTCGGCAGCGTGGGGTACAAAAGGCAATATATGCTGCTCCGTTAACTCGCCTGGGTGTACCCGCAGTTTGGCATAAAATTCGGCCTTTTCTTCCGGATGCACGGTGCCTGCCATCATGGGCCACGGAGCCGCAATCTCCAAAGAAGGAGCCTGCTGGAAAAAATTGGAAATCATCGTTCCCTTGATTTTTTCCGCCGGATGGCTGGGCCACCAACCTACCACGTGGGTTTTGAAACCCTCCTGAGAGAGAATATTCCAGAAAGCCTTGGTCTTCCGGTTAAGGCTGGTAATGGGGCGCACACCGCTGCCATCGGGTTTAGGCTCAGTAAAACCGTGAATACCGTGCTTGTAGGGCGACTTTCCTGTAGCAATGGAGGTCCACAGAATGGGCGAAAGCGGCGGTTCCAACGTGGCCAGGCGGCCAAAAGCGCCGTTTTCCATCAGTTGTTGTAGGGCGGGCATATGGCCAGCTTCCATCAGCGGGCGAATTACCTTCCAGTCGGCGGCATCCCATCCTATCAGCAAAACTTTAGAAGCGAGAGGGGCAGATTTCATTTTTTGATTTTTTGAGCAAATGGATTCAGGAACCAGAATTCGATTTGTTGCGCTTTACCTCCCGCCAGGCCATCAGGCCCACATATCCCAGCGCGAGCAATCCCAGCGATCCCTCCGCAGGCAATTCAAATGCCTCCTGTTGCGCTGTTATCAAAACCGGTCGGGTACGGGTGCCTTTCTTTTCCAGAACCGGCGATTTGCTTTTGGGAAATACCGAATGTTTCATTGCGTAAAGGTTACGTATGACAGAAATATAATTTAACAGTAAACGTCGCACGTTGTAGATGAATAAAAAACACGCTTTCAGGCCAGAACCTACAGTTCTACCATTCAGTACAGGGCAAATATTTTCCTGAAAGAAAATTATCCGAACAGGTATTTATTCTTCGTGTCGCTTATTTCCTCCGGATGGAAAATAGCTGCATCCAACCCGATTGATTGGATTGGGTACGGATAAAAAGCCACTTGTAAGTCCGCCGGGGTATGTAAGAAAATGAGGGCAAATGAGCAAAATCAGGCTGATTTCCCTACCCAAAACAGCAGATGCTTTCTCCTGTTTTTCTCAAATATCCACGTCTTGCAAAACAATCACATCCTTTTGCCAAAGCTCCTTGCCTCCTGCACCACGCTGGAGCGACGAAGGATTCAGCCGGCCAAGATGGGTTCGACTCGCTGATTCTAAGAAAAAAAACCTTGTGATTTCTTGGGATTGGATTGGTAAAACTTGAACAAATCAATATCCAGAACTATCATTTAACTCTTCTGAATTTCCTGTAAGCTGAAGTATCTATTCCTGGAGGAAACTGCCACCTTTAAACAGTAAAAAACGGAAAGGCTTACGCTTTGGTCCTTGGCCCAGCTAGTGGTTTTGGCACTGGTGATAAAGTATAAAACTGCCTGCGGGAGGGGACAGCCTAAAGCGCTTTAGTATATAAGCACCAGCGACTTCCAAAGTGCTACCCTGCTACATTCAATTTACCCGGATGCTGCGAAAGAATTCCCACGGCTTTGCAAAGACAGCTTAGGTCTTCATTTTTTCCCAAGCCAATATCTACCCATGGGTAATGGTGGATACGGGGCAAATATCTTCACAGACCATGCAGGCAATGTCGCAAGGCGTATGGACCGCTATGGTATCAAAAGCACTGATAAAACCGGCCTCCTGGGGGCATACCGCCACGCAGGCTCCGCAATTGATGCAGGCATTCCATCCAATTTCAAATACCACGGGTTCTTTGGGGTTCGTGCGCATATCGTTATACTTTTTTGAAAACAGAGTAGGGGCTGAAGTAATCGGCCATCGTTTCGTAGAGCATCCTGTTTCGTTCAGGTATATCCTTTATTTTGAAAATGGCCGTTTTTGTTGCGTATAGCTGCCACATCTTATTGCCCAAAATATCCAGCCAGCTATCCTGGTATCCTTTGAGGTTATCTGCGGTGGCAGGCGTACCCGATTTCACCATACCGGCAAGAAAGTCTCCGGCTATTTTTCCGCCACTGAGGGCCGTGTGAATGCCCCCACCGGTGATGGGGTTCACGTGCCTGGCCGCATCGCCCACCAGAATGAGGTTGGTCGCGTATTGTGTCCTAAGCGGAGCCGCGAGGGGTACGCCTCCACCCTGTACTTCCAGGATTCGGGCGTGCTTCAGTCGGTCGTGGAGAAAAGAATTTCGGATAAAATGGTCGAGATGCCATTGTGCGTTTTGCGGCGTCAGCGTTCGGATCACGCCCAATCCTACCTCCGCGTAGCCGTGCCCCTTCGGAAATACCCAGGCGTAGCCGCCGGGCGCCCATTCGTGGCCGGTAACGATCTCTAGCAGGCCATGGGTATCTACCTGGTCCACAATAAATTGAAGGCAACTCGCCAGTTCGGTCATCTTCATGTGGGTATGCAGCCCTGCCCATTTGCCCACCTGAGATTGCAGGCCGTCAGCGCCCACCAACACATGGGTGCGCAGGGTAACGTCCTTGTTGAAGTGCCGCAAACGTACTTCGCAGGTTCCGTCTTCCAGTGGTTGGTAACCCAGGCCCTCGGTTTTTAGCCATACCTCGGTTCCCTCCCGCTCAGCGAGTTTGACGAGGTAGCGGTCGAACCGACGCCTGTCCACCACATAGCCGAGGGGTTTTTTCCCTGGGGCATCTCCGTATTTATCGGGTTTGAGGGCGCGGTAGTCCAGGGTGGTTTGCGAACCCGATTCGTTGTACACCCCAAAGCCGTACACCGCCTCGTGTATAAATTCTGATTTCGGTTCAATCTCCAACTCTTCGAGGGCATGGGCACTCAGTGCCCCCGAACATTGCGTGGGGGCTCCCAGTTCCTGGCGCTTGTCCACCAGCAATACTTTCAGCCCATGTTGTGATGCAATGCGCGCAGTGGTAGCACCCGCTGGTCCGCAACCTATCACAACCAGATCATAATCCACGTATACCATACTTAAGCTTATAATTTATTGTAGTTAACCTAGAGACGGAATGTAGCTGCATATAGTTGTAGATACTCCCTCCTTGTCCCAGACATCGCTATGCGGGAAACAAGACCGAATTTTTTTCAAAAAGAGGGCATCTGTACCGATAGAGACACCCTAATCGAGCGGAGTGCGCGAAATGATCGTGAATATTCACCAACCTCGTTTATGCACGCTCCAGACGTCCGTCCCTCAGGACTGGCTTATCGGTACAAAAACGATTCCCCTTTTTTCTACCGCCGCAGGCAGGTCAAACGATATCGACCCCCACGCTTACCCTCCTCACACGGTTTTTCGAAACGAAGTGATGAGGTCCAGTTCCTGCGCTGCCAGCTCCTTTCTTTGGTAATGTGCCTGGACCAAAGCGCGCCCCTTGGCGCCCATTTCCCGCCTGATTTCCGCATCTTCCGCCAGGCGTTGCAGGTTATCCGCAAACCCGGTCAGGTCCTTTTGATCGCTGGAAAGCCCACACAGGTGCTCTGCCAAAACCGCTGCCTGCCATCCCCGGTAATTGATAACCACAGGCAGACCCGCCGCCAGGTAATCGAAAAATTTGGTAGCACCATTGGCTTCCAGTACCGGAAACGGCGCAAAGCACACCACGCCGATATCAGCCGAGGCAAGCAATTCCGATACGCCGTCGCGCGGATAGGCATCCAGAAAGTTGAGGTTAGACACCCCCAGTTCCTGCGCCCGCGCCTGCACCCGATTGAGGTCGTTTCCCTTTCCGGCGATAACAAATTCGAGGTGCTTCAGCCCGCGTTTTTCCAGCAGGTGAGCCGCTTCCACGAGTTGATCTACGGCATTGGCAACGCCCACCGTACCCGCGTAAAGCACCCGCACAGGGCGCTCACCGGGCAATTTTTCTGAAAACACAGACATAGCCATCTTCCCCACCCCGTTGTAGATCACGTGTACTTTTTCGGGAGGGACTCCATGCGCGACCACTTGCTCCTTCATTCCCGGAGAAAAAACCACAATCGCCCGCGCAGCGTCATATACCTGCTTCGCCTGCCCGAAAAGCCATTTGGCGACAGGTCCGCGGGGGAGAATGCCCATCCCAACGGGCACATCGGGCCATACGTCGGCCACTTCAAAAATAAGCGGAATACCCAGCTTCCGGCTCAGCCATTTGCCCAAAATACCCACCGACAAAGGAGCGGAGTAGGCAATCAGGGCATCGTAGCCAGCGAGCGCTTTGCCGAGGCGGCGGGCTTTGAAATAAAATTGCAGAAAGGAAATGATCCGGCGGGGAAAGGACTGCAGGTGATCGTAGGCAATGTCCAGCGCGTGAATCTCTATGCCGTCCACCACCTGGTATTCCTTGCCACGATAAGCTGCTGGAAACCCGGCCTGAGAGCAAATGAAAGTGACCTGGTGCCCCGCATCGCGCCAATGGCAGGCAAACTCCCAGCAGCGGTCATTGCCCGACGCACCCGGAAGCACCAACAGCTGTTGCAGGTAGAGGAGGCGCATGGCCTCAGTTTGCGGGGGCAGGATTGGGGGAAATATTGGCCTGTTGCTCAGTGGCGACCGTGGATGCGTGCTGTTCGCGTTTTTTTATGAGGTCGCGGTACTTGCCGATACGCTCGCCTTTCCGATAAAAGAAGGTGAACAGGATAAACAGCGTAACCGGATACACGCAAAACAGCAGCGAATAAAACGGCGTCCATTCCGGAATGAGGAAATAAACGAAAATGGACATAGATCCCGAAATCAGCGTGATAATGCCCAATGAGGCAGGCACCATCGGCTCTATCACACCCAGGCGCACGAGGTTGTGCGTGAGGTGGTCGCGCCCTCCCTGGAAGGGAGATACCCCGCGTGAGATGCGGGAAATGGTAACGAAAGTGGTATCCATGATGGGCACCAAAAACACCAGCAGCGGTACCAGGCCTTTGCGTATATGCGAAACGTTGTCGGGGGTGGCGTGGATATTCCAGAAATAAATGATGCCCAGGTAGGCCAGAAACATGCCGATGAACAAGCTGCCAGTATCGCCCATGTAGATGCGGGCCGGGCGCCAGTTCCAGAAAAGAAAGCCGATAAATCCACCTGCCGTTACCGCCATCAGCAAAAACATATTGTTCATGCCTTCGCGGAAAATGAGCATCGACATCGCTACTGCCGTTATCGAGAGCGCCACCGTGGTCGTAACGCCATCCATGTTGTCGAGCATGTTCAGGCTGTTCATGATACCCACTACCCAAAAGGCGGTGAGAATATAATCCAGCGGCCAAAGCATGGGCGACCACACCGTGAAGAACTGGATATATACTTTGAAGTAGATCAAAACGCCGGCGCAGGCAATCTGACCCAGAAATTTCAGGCGGGGGTTCATCGTGTAAGCATCGTCCGCAAATCCTACCAAAAACGCCAGCGTCGTACTCAGCACAAGGGCCAGGTAGCGGCTCGGGGGCAGGTTGTCGCCGGGAAGGGCCACTTGCAAAACCAGAAAACCCACCAAAAAGGTGATGTAAAATGAAATGCCGCCCGTGGTCGGTTTCTTAGCCGCGGACCAACGCTCCTGGTTCAGTCCTTCGCGGCTGGTAACCCCAAATCCACGCGAGTAGCGCAGCAAAATGCCATTGAGGAGGTACGAAAACCCAATGGTAGCTAACAATAACACAACCGTCATCATAGAATCGGGCGATTAAAAATGAATCAATTCCGGAATTTAGGCAACTATCCGGACGCTCGAAAATTGCATAGAGCTAAACAATGTAAGAAAAGAGCGGGCAATTCGGTATCAAAGATAAGGATCAGCGCCTCGGGTAGCTGCTAAATTGTTCTGAAAGGGGCAAAATTAACTTTCAGTCTATATTCAGCCCCTGGTGGGTGAAGGAACATTTTCGCTAAAAAAATGCCCTAACCTGTACCCTGCCCGAATGCACCATCGGTTTTACATTGGAGGCCCGGCCGTCGTACGATACGCTGAGCTCGAGGTTGGAGAGCAGGTAGTAGGTGAAAAAAATCTGTGTAATGGCATTGAAGCCCTTTTCGAGGCCCTCGCGCAGTTCGAAATCGGCAGAGAAATCGGCTTCTCCGGTTTGCTTCAGGCTGGCGAGCTCCAGTTTTACAAATACGTTGTTGCGCTCTTTCAGGTTGAGCCGCGATTCAAACACGGCCTTCTGGATAGCTACACTTGCATTGATGGCGCCGAGATCGTAGTTGTCGCGGTGCTTAAATTCATAGCCTGCAGAGAGGCGCAACTTGCGGCTCGTCTGGAAATTGGCTTTCGGGTTCACCTCCACGTAGCGGATATTGTAGTTGCGGCTGGCGAAAGATTCTGCCAGGGTAAATTTTTCTCCGAAGCGGGTTGTTGCCTCAAACGATACACTGGGGCCTGCATTCAGCCGTTGGTAGAGGTTCGCAAAACGGTTGCCGCGTTGCTCCGACCCCGTTACCAGAAAGGCTTCGGTCTGGTTGTCCTGGTAGCCAAATTTCACTTCCCCCACCGGGCTGTTTTGGAAAAAGGTAAAATCCTGCCGAAAGCTGTATGAAGCCTCCAGCAGCGAGGTATCCGCAAAAATATCGCTCAGCCCGATCAGGTACGACGAAAAGCCCTCCTGCCTTTGCTGGCTTTGCACCAACCGAAACGCCGTTATGCTCTGAAAACGCCGCAGCGCCTCCTGAAAAAATCCGCCGCCGGGCGCTATCACCTGCCGCAGGTCCCAGCGCATCGACCCCGAAAAACTCAGCCTCGTGGTGGGCACAAAGTTGCGGGTAGGAACCACAATCCGCACAAAATCGGCCACCAGCGGGTTATTCGCCAATTGAAATTCTTCAATGTCCTGAATGCCGTCGTTGTTGAAGAGCGAATCGAGCCATACGTACTGCCCCTGTCCCGTAGGCACCTGCACGAAGCGAATCTCTTTTGCGGCCAGCTGCTCCGAAGCGACTTCATACAGCAATTGGCTGGTAACGAGCCGCTTGGGGTGCTGGTAATCGCCTTGCAGGTTGGCGTTCAGGGTGCGGGTATTTTGCAGCGCATCGCCCCTGAAAACGGTGTCGAGCACATCCAGCGAGCGGTACGAACCCGTGGCCAGCATACTCAGGCTGGAGCCGGGCCGGTATTGGCTTTTGAGAAAATAGATCTGTCCCAGGCTTTTGTCGGTCAGCGCACCCAGCCGGGCGGCGCGGTCGAGGCGGTAGTTGTAGGAGGCTTCCAGCTGAAATTTTTCGCCCGTGCGGCGGAGGTAGGGCTTGAGGTCGTAGAAAGCAAACGACGTTTGCAGCAGTGAATCGGCCACCCGATTGGATTTGTTTTCGAGCCAAAGTACCACCCCGGTCCGCCATTTACCCAAGGGCACATACACATCGCCTTCGTGGCGGGTCCAGCGCGAGCGGCTGCCGAGGCTGTCGTTCAGGGCGGTGAGGTCGGTGAGGGTATAGTTTCCCTGCAAAAATTTGGGGTACTGGCTGGAAATGGAATACACCTGCCGGAAAAACCGCTGGTCGTCACCCGCAGACCTGAGGCCAAATTCGGCACTAAGCGACCCTACATTCTTCCACCGAAAACCCACCCGCGAGATACCTACCTGCTCGCGGAGGCGCTGCCCGAGGTCGTCGAAGTTCCAGATACGGCCATATTCGGCTTTGTACACCCGGTCGAGGTTTACATATTCCTGCTGAACGGTTTGGTAGCTGGCCTCGGCGTCTATGGCAAATTTGCTGCCCAGCGCCAGGTTTTTGGCCTGGATGCCCGTGCGTTGGGCATAAGCGAGGTTGTCGTCGTCGTCTATGGTCGAGAGGCGGTTTTTGTCTTCGGCGCTCAGCGATACCTCGGAGTACAGCCTGAGTTTGGGCGAAAAATTATAATCGCCCCTGAAATTGGTTACCTGCAGCAGCCGGGGCAGTACCCAGGTTCGCACGGGGGCGTATTCGCCGGTAGGGGTGCCTTCTCCATCGGGTGGATACCAGGCGTAGATATTGCCGTTGAGGTCGCCCCGGCGGAGGTAATAGCCATTTCCTTTTCCCACAAACGAAAACACCACCTGGTACCTGGCCGAGGTGTCCTGCCGGTACACATAGCGCTCGTACACGATGCCATTCACTGTGGTATCGCTCCGGGCATAGCGTATTTCGCCTTCAGTCGTCGAGGCACCCGCGAGGGCAATGCCGCTGGTAACGGCCGGGCCGTTTTGGTCACCGAGCAGGGCCAGGGTGTCGCGGATAGCCCCAAAAGCCACCCCGTCGTCGAAGGGGGCATTGGCGTTGTCGGCGTCGCGGGCGTAGGAAAGGCCCACAATCAGCTTTTTGTCAGGAGACCTGCCTCCGGCTTCCACCACCGTGAGCGATCGGTTGTAGTAGCGGTCATTGTACTCAAAATCGACCACGATGCGGGTAATGTTCGTGATCACGTGGTTGGGCGTAAAAGTGATTTGCGAGGTGTTGTAGTCCATCACGTAGTCGAAATTCTCGCCCCGCTGCTGCAATTCGCCATTGAGATACACTTTTTCGCTGCCCGCCAGGATGAAAATAAACCGCTCGCCATTGCGGCCCGTGAGCTGGTAGGGGCCCGCCACACCATCTTTACCGGGCAGGGAATTGGTGTTGAATTTGCCCTTGGCCACCGCCAGGCTGACCGAAGCGTAGGTGCTGGAGTCCCGGCGCTCGAACTTAAGGCCCTGCACGTTGCGGTAATAATTCGCGAATTGCGAATTTTTCTGCTGTACCTCGTAGTCGCCCAGGATCAGGCTATAGGGGTTTTTGGAGAGGCGGATAAATACCTTGTCGAAGTCGGTGATCTGTTGGGTGGTGCCGTCGGGCTGAATCGGAATATTTTCGTCGGTAATGGCACCGGCAATCTGGAGTCCGTCGCCGAGGTCGCCTTCTATCTGCAACCGCAGTCCGCTGGTGAGCGAAAGCCCGCGGTTGTTGCCCGCCGTTACGCCCCGCGAAAGGCTGCCCGAGGTGCGGAGTTTTCCTGCATCTTCCCAAAAAGGCTTATTGCGGGTTTCTTCTTCCAGAAAAACATCTGCAAATTTTTCCTTGGTGGTGTCTATCACCGTTTGAAAATCGCGAAACCGCAGCTTCAGGGCCGGAGCCGGATCGAAATAACGGTAACAGGCCAACACGAGGCTGTCGGTGGTTTTTATTTCAGGTAAAATAATTTTCCCGGCAGTTAGCTGTACCGATTCCGGTGGCGGATACAGGCGTTCGCTGGAGGGATAAAGATAGAGGTAAAGTGAATTGGGCACCACAAAGCCGTGGCTAAGCACAAGGGTATCGGACAAAGCAAGCGTATCGCAGGCCAACCGGGCTGTTTGGCCATAAGCATGGCTTACAACCAGAACAAGGACCAGCAGCAGCGATTCAAGCCTCTTCATGCTCAGCCCTCACCGGCAGCTCGATAAAAAAAACAGTGCCCTGGCCCGGCTGACTTTCGAACCAGATCTTGCCGTTGCTGTTTTCCACAATCCTTTTCACGATAGCGAGCCCAAGTCCCATGCCTGAGTTTTTGGTTGAAAAGCTGGGTTCAAAAGCCCTTTGCTGGATTTCTTCGCTCATGCCGGGGCCGTTGTCGCGGATAGAAACCAGCGCCACGCCGTTTTGGGGGGTAAGCCCGATGGTAATCTCGCCTTCTCCATCCATGGCCTGAATCGCATTGAGCACAATATTCTGAAAGGTACGGGTGATCTGGTCGCGGTCCGCATCCATGATAACGTGCGCTTCGGGTATTTGGAGGTTCCAGCGGATACCTTCGGTGGAGCTGAAGAGATCGGCTACCTCGTAGAGGATGTCATTCAGGTCGAGGGTGGTCTTTTCGGCCTCGGGCATGCGGGCAAATTCGCTGAACGAATTGGCGATACGTACCATGGATTCGATCTGCGAAAGGAGGGTGTCCATCGTGCGGGGAAATTGCTTTTCGAGCCGTTCTTTGTCGTTTTCTTTCCAGGTGCGGCGCAGCATCTGGATGCTCAGCTTCATGGGCGTGAGCGGATTTTTGATCTCGTGGGCTACCTGCCGGGCCATTTGCTTCCAGGCCATTTCGCGCTCGCTCTGGGCGAGCTTTTCTTCACTCGCTACCAACTGGCCCACCATTTCGTTGTACGACTTCACCAATGCCCCGATTTCGTCGTCGGACTCATACACAATGGGCTCTGCCCTTCGGCCCATGCCCAGGGTAGATAGGCGCTGGCGGATAAGCGAAAGTGGCTTCGAAATGGTATCGGCCACCACAACCGCCGCCAGGTTCACCAGCAAAAATACCAGCAGGTAGATGTTGGAGAGGTAGGCAATGAAGCTGAAAACCTGGTCTTCGAGGGCGTCCTGCCGGGCTAGGTAAGAGATGTTTACATAGCCCAGCGGCTGAGTACCTCCCCCTAAAATGGGCCTGTAGGCGGAGAGGTAGCTGAGGTTACCTACTTTTTCCTCGATCACCAACTCTGAGCTTTCTCCTTGCGACATCTGCTCAAAAGCATTGTCGTTCATGAGTTCGGAAATAATGCCCGAGGCAAACAACAGGGGCTGGGTCGAAGCCACGAGCACGCCTTCCTGGTCGTACACATGTATGTCGTTGCTGACGAGGGTTTCGAGGTCCTGCACGCGGTTGCGGAAGGCTTCCCCCTGCGAAAACCGGGTAACCACATCGCTGACCAGCAGCCGGTAATAAGGCGTGAGCAACTGGGCAATCCTTGAGGTTTCATCCGAAAGCTCCTCCCGGGCCTGGTTGGTGTATCGCTCCCGAATAAAAGGCGTAAGCAAGCCCACAATACCCAGCAAGGGCAGCAGGCTGATCAGCAACAGCCAGAATCGTATCCGCGCCCGTATCGGAAACTGAAAAAGCAGCCTCCTTTCCTGTGCAAAACGTAGCAGCAACACAGGCATGGCAATGAGCAACAGGGACAGGAAGGTGAAGAAGTAGAAGGTAAAGGAGAGCGTAGTAACGATTTCCAGGGGGCTTTGGTCGTCGTAGCGAACCACCACCGTGCGGTTGCCGCCAATGTCGGCCACGTGTTCTTTGCCGCCTTCGGGCAGGTCCACATCTTTGCCGAGGTAGGTGGGCATTTCTTGCAGCTGCACCGGAAAGGGGGTATGCCCGTGCTCTTTATACAGCAGGCCATCGAGGTAAATGGCGTAGTCGTAGCGGTTTACGAGGCGCAGGTTGTCGAGCGCTGATTCGTCGAGAGAGAGCGAGGGAAAAAGGCCTTCGGTTTCGGTAGGCGCTAACTCCAGGGTTATGGTGATCGGGTCGCCCTGCAAGGGGCGAAAAGCCATGATGCCGATGTAGATGTCGGTATAGTTGTTGTCGAAATTGAGTAGCCGGAAAAAATTGGGTGCTACGCGCTCGCCGATGTCTTCAATTTTTACGCCATTCCGGGGGTCGTAGGTAGGGTTACGTGCCGAGCTCCTGTCCAGCCGTATGCCTTTTTCGTTGAAAAGATAAACCCATACGTTGGAGCCCCGGAAGTTTTCTACGAAATAATGCTCCCGCAGCCATTCCCGGAAGGCGTTGCGGCTGAGGGTATTGTACCGGAGTTGCACCTCGTCTTTTTCTTCATCCATCCTGAACTGGGCCCGCTCAAACTGGCTTCCAAGTTTGGTACCTTCTGCACCCAGTACCCGCAGGGCAATCAGCTCCGTACGCGAAACCGTGGATTTATTTTGCCCCCGGATCAAACCCGCCGTTGCCATCACTGAGGCAATGGTCAATAACAGCAGGAGGTTGGTGAGGTCATGCCTTATGAGGTGCTGAAAGGGTTGCCGGATGCCCGTGAGGAGCAATAAGCCCAGGAGGAGCATGCCCGTGACGAGCAGGGTCCAGTCGGTTTGGAAAAAAAATCCGAGCGCCAGGGCGGCACACATGGCATGAAAGGCGAGGTAGGTGCCTTTGTCCTCGCTGCGCCTGTAAGACAAAGCGATGGGCTTGAGCAGGAGCAATGACACAAACAGAAAGACCAGAAGCAGCAAACCCAGATCGGCTAGAATCAGGAAGGCGTAGCCGCTGGTTTTGAAGAAATTGGAGAACTGTATTTCGACCTGTGAATTGAGCGTGAGGGACGAAAAGATATTAAAAAACACCTTCATCATCCATGCCATGAGAAACCAGCACAAGAGGGCTACCGGAATCCGCAGCCAGGGGTTTGCAATGATGCGGTGGCTGAATGGGAGCATCCGGCGCACCAGGTAGGTGTACAAAGCGCCAATGACGACCGCCAGGGTAATGACGTTGAGGGTAAAATCGCCGAGTGACGGCGCCAGCGCGTGAAAAGCCAGGATACGAGGCGAGAATAAATCGCCCCCGAAAGAATCAACCAAAAACGGAGAGGTATTCAGGAGCCACCTGCCCAGCAAAGCCAACGCGGCGATTATCAGGCTCACGCTGCCCAGGGTGCTGGCAGATCTGCCTGCCAGGGATATTTTGGCAAAAAAGCCCATAAACACCAGGGCAAAAAAGGTAAACAGCAGCGTAACAAAGCGGATGGGCCGCCGCATGACCTTCACCGGCCAGCGACCATAGGCCATCACTACCTGTCCTTCGGCATTTACTATTTTTACCTGATCCAGCTCCGCTTTGATGCCGGTACTGATGCTGAGGTTTGCCTTTTCTATCGGGCTGAAATCGTCGGAATAGGAGCCAAGCAATTGGTAGCGCGGCAGGTATTGGTTATTGACTTCATAAGAGATAACCAGCGGCACGAGGATCACGTGGGTGGTATCTCCCCGGGCGATCCGGAATTGGTAATAGGTACGCCTGTTGTAATTCAGCAGCGGCGCGTCCTCGATCTTCAAGCGGCGAAGGTCCCCTTCGGTCGGCAGCATCGACGAATTTGTCCACGCAAACAGCCGATTGTCAGCTCCATAGCTCAGGCGACAGTACGGGAATGAAGTATTGGCCTTAGGGTCGGTGTGTAGGGCGGCTATTCCCCGCCGAAATTGAACGGTAAGAAGGGTGCTTGCTTCGCTCAGCAGGGTGTCATCGCTTTTCATCCGGTCATAAACCAAACAAGCCAATGCACCTACGGCGCACAGGCTGGCGGCTACAAACCAAATGGCAGATCTACGCTGAGGGGATTCCATCAGGTTTAATATACACTAAGGAATGGATTTCCCTCCCAATGGGTGGCAACAAGTAAGGGAAGAAGCTTAATTTTCTGATTCCTGGCGGCTGATAGACGACCGGGTGTGCATGGCACTCTGGGAATTCATTTTCTTTTCCAACAAATCCTCAAAATCGTCGCGCACATATACCGGCACACGTACCGACATGCGGGAGTAACTCTGGCCGGGCCGGCGGATCATCAGGTTAAAAATGACATTCGGGTAATCAGAAACGATGAAATAGTCGGTGATTTCGTGCCATTTCACGATGTGCTTATAATCGGGGATTCGTAAAAAGCGGTCGTTTTCCACGATTCCTTCTTCTGCCACTATCCGCACCAGCAACATCCGGATAGCCAGGTAGGTGAGGCCAAGAGAGGCGGTAAGCAACAGGCACATCAGTCCCAGGTCGAAAAACCGTTCATGGTCAATGTCCTGGATATGGTTGGCGCTCAGGTAGCCCCGGTAGGTGAAGAAGCTCGAAATACCGACAATGAACAGGATAAGCCCCGCTATAGCAAAGGTAGTGGTGATGATCACCATCTCAGGTTTTTTCCAAACCATGATTGGTTGCGAAATCTGGCGACGGTACCAATAGGCCATCAACAGAAAGCTGGGTGCCAGCAGCACCGCATACAATAAACTGAGATTGAGAAAGAATTTTATTATTTCCATAGCCTGCTACCTGTCTACCACCACAAAAGAACGAATATCCTGGATCGAAAGTTTTCAGCAAATCGCTAAAAAATAAATTTCCTGAAAGCTGCATTCAATTTCTGATTTCCAACCGGATTATACAATCGCAATTGAACTTACACACTACAAATAACGGTTTGGCTGGAGAAATTCACGCACATAACGGTCAACTCCTTCTTCGAGCGTGCTAAACGGACGGCTGTAACCCAGGGCTTTGAGTCGATCCATCTCGGCCTCGGTGAAGTACTGATAGGTGTCGCGGATGTCGGCCGGGGTATCGATAAAGGTGATGGAAGGCTCAATCTCCTGGCTGATAAACACTTGGCGGGTGAGGTCCAGAAAGGTGCGCGCCTGGCCTGAGCCCAGGTTGTAGATGCCCGATCCTTTGCGGGTATTCATCAAATAAACGAGCACATCGGTCACATCCTCTACATATACAAAGTCGCGGGCCTGCTCGCCATCGGCTACGTCGGGGCGGTGGGAGCGAAACAGCCGCATGCTGCCGTTGGCTTTCACCTGACCAAAGGTGTGAAATACCACCGATGCCATGCGGCCCTTGTGGTACTCGTTGGGTCCGTACACATTGAAAAATTTAAGCCCCGCCCAAAAAAACGGCTTATTTTCCTGCGCCATGGCCCAGAGGTCAAATGCCTGTTTGCTGTCGCCGTAGGGGTTGAGCGGGTGCAAGGAGGGGATGATGGCCGGGTCGTCGCTGAAGCCGTGTTCGCCGCCGCCATAGGTAGCCGCGCTGGAGGCATACACGAGTGGGATGGCGTGATCGGCGCAGAGGGTCCACATCTGCTGAGAGTATTGCACATTCAGCGCATCAAAAATTGCCACATCTTTTAAGGTGGTATCGGTGCGGGCGCCGAGGTGAAAAACGAACTGCACGTCGCGCTCCTTCCCTTTCACCCACGTAAAAAACTGGTCGCGGGGCACGCATTCCCGGTATTGCTTGTGGACGTAGTTGGGGGTTTTGGTTTCGTGCGAAAAATCGTCCACCAGCACCAGGTCACGAAAACCATCTGCATTCAGCCTGCCCACCAGACAGCTGCCTATAAATCCTGCCGCACCCGTTACAATAATCATGTCCGTCGTTTGCTGCAAAGGTACAATCCCGGCTTCAACTGCGTGGAAATAAGCAGGCAAAACCCTATTTTGAAGAAAAAACGATGAAAAATCCAGGCTTCGTCTTTTCCTTTTTGCTCCTGATGTTGCTGGTTATCGGCCAGGCAAATGCCCAGGAAGCCTATAAAGATTCGTTGGGCTACGAGTATTTCGACCTGCCCGACGGCGACTCGGTGATGGTCATGAAGAAATACTATATGGTGTTTCTCGTGTCCGGACCGACCCGCAGCCAGAGCCCCGAAGAAGCGGCTGAGATTCAGAAAAACCACCTGGAGCACCTGAGTTGGCTATACAAGGAAGGCTATTCTGTGATGGCCGGTCCATTTGAAGACAATGGATCGGTACGCGGTATCGTGGTGCTGAATGTGCCGACCCAGGCCGAAGCCGAACGCCTCACCAGCATGGACCCGGCAGTGAAAGCAGGCCGGTTGGCAGTGGAGGTTCACCCGTGGTGGGCGGCAGTGGGAGCTACGCTGCGGTAGGGATTTTTAGTATCAGGTAACGCTTACAAAAACCAGGTAAAAACAAGGGTTATTTGCAAAAAACGGGTAATCGTCACCAGGTTTTTACAGAAAACAGGTATAGAATTTCAGGTTTTATTCGGGCCAGTTGGTTTGCGCTCCGGCTATTCAGGTACCGATAGGGCATAAAAAAAGCTGGCACCAGCTACGGTACCAGCCTATTCCTTGGTTAACTTTTCAATTTCTGGTGGCTGAGGACAGCCGATCACCTATAGCTAACGAAGGTAAACCACGTCACCGGGTTAGCCGACATTTGGCTTAAGGGTGATGAAATTGACGAACTGATAACTGGAATGTTTAGTCGACATGATTACCTCCTTTCATTTAGGTGAAAAATCAACAGCGGGATTTTTATGCAAAAGCACACGAAAGTGAACTTTTCCCGCTGCCGGTAGCAACAACTACCTCGCTTAAATCGAAACTAAGAAACGGTTTTCGAAATACCAACTGGATTTTCATCATTTGTGGTAAAAAGTTTCAGACCGGCTGTTTCTCTAACCCCCTTAGGTCAGCATTTCTTGCCGCAAGGTGGACCTGATCCAGGCTATGTTTGACCAAATAGACCTCCTTGCTTCGCCCTGTCAAATGGTGGGGGAATACTAGAATGTTCATTTTATCGAAAAACTTACCTGTGTGAATGTTTTGGCGAAATGAGCAATTATGGAGCACCTTTAGCCCTAAATTGCACCTGCAAATCAGATAAACTTTCGCCCATGAAAGGCATTATTCTCGCCGGAGGCTCCGGTACCCGACTTCACCCCCTGACCATCGCTGTGAGCAAGCAGCTGATGCCGATCTACGACAAACCGATGATCTACTACCCGCTTTCCGCCCTGCTCCAGGCCGGTATCCGGGAGATTCTCATCATTTCTACCCCGCGCGACCTGCCGCTCTTCCGCGACCTGCTCGGCGACGGTTCCCGCATCGGGGTCAGGTTTGAGTACGCCGAACAGCCCAGGCCCGATGGGCTTGCCCAGGCTTTTATTATCGGGGCCGATTTTATTGGCGATGACGATGCCGCATTGATCCTCGGCGACAACATTTTCTACGGCGAAAGCCTCGCCAAAATCCTCCGCGATGCCCGCGAAACCGTAACCTCGCATGGGGGCGGCATGGTATTCGCCTACCACGTGTCTGATCCTGAAGCCTACGGGGTGGTAGAATTCGACGACGAAGGACGTGCCATCAGCATTGAAGAAAAGCCCACTTCGCCCAAGTCAAACTTTGCGGTGCCGGGCGTATATTTCTATGATAAGCGCGTAAGCCAGATCGCTGCCGACCTCAAGCCTTCGCCCAGGGGTGAGCTCGAAATTACCGACATCAACCGCCTCTACCTCGAAGAAGGGCTGCTGCGCGTATCCATCCTCAGCCGCGGCACCGCCTGGCTCGATACCGGTACCCACGACAACCTCATGCGCGCCAGCAATTTTGTGCAAATCATCGAAAAAAGGCAGGGCCTCAAAATCGGATGTATTGAAGAGGATGCCTGGCGCATGGGCTTTATTGACGATGCCCAGCTCCGCAAAATAGCCGAACCGCTGCGCAAAAGCGGCTATGGCGAATACCTGATCGGGTTACTGACCGAGGGATACTACCCCGGCAATCAGTGAGATTTGTTGGCTTTCCAGCCGTCGTCGTCGGGGCTGCCCGTCGGCGCCAGAGGGGTAGCCAGCCGCTCCTTAAACACGTATTCGATCATTTTTAGCGTAAGGGTCGGTTGCTTATCAGGCATCCAGCTTACTTCCCCCACAAAATTGCGGGTACCTATCGGAAAATTAAACTGCTGATTGAAGCCGTAGAGGGGGACTTTTTCGTCGATTTGCCGGTCAAATTCCGCCCGAAACTCCTGATATACCTCCTGGCCGTAGTAGATTTTGTACAGCAGGGCCTTAAACTCCTCTGTCCAGAAAACGGCGCTAGGCTTTACTTCCTCGGCGGGCAGCACCAGCGTGATCGTGGTGTAATGACGCACACAGCCTTCCTGGCTGATGATCAGCAAACGGTTATCGGCCAGGCGTGCCAGCTCCATGCGGGTTTTCTGGTTCCACTCATGGTCGGTAAAGTAGGGATTGAACCGGGCAATAATCGGCTGAAAGTCCTCGGGCTTGATGCGGCAATCTTCCTGCGCAAAGGCCGGAGATGACAGCAGGCTGAGCAGGAGGCTCACCGTCAGGGACAGCAACAGGCGTTTAGGCATACAGCATTTCTTCTTTCAAAGATACGGAGGTTTTCCATAAGGGCTGATGCCGGGCTGCAAAAGGACTGGCGACTAAAGCGGCCCCAACAATTCTGTGTCGGCGAGCTTCAGTCGCCGAGGTTGAGCGCGGCTGCCAGCCGGATAAGCGATGGGCGACTAAAGCTCGCCCCAACTACTCCAGGCGACTAAAGCCCGCCCTACCCAAACAAAAAAAGCCCCTCGCTAAGGGGCCTTTCACTCATATTTTTCCAAAAAATCAACCGAAAAGCTCGGCGACTTTGGTCCAGTTTACCACACTCCAGAAAGCGGTGATATAATCGGGGCGACGGTTCTGGTAGTGGAGGTAGTAGGCGTGCTCCCACACGTCGAGGCCGAGGATAGGCGTACCTTTTACTTCGGCGAGGTCCATGAGGGGGTTGTCCTGGTTAGGGGTAGAAACCACAGCAAGGGTGCCGTCTTCTTTTTTGATGAGCCATGCCCAACCGGAACCGAAACGGGTAGCACCTGCTTTGGCAAAGGCCTCTTTGAAAGCGTCAAAAGAACCGAAAGCGCTGTCGATGGCTGCTGCAAGCTTGCCGGTTGGCGCACCACCAGCTTTAGGGCCGAGCACGGTCCAGAACAGGCTGTGGTTGTAATGACCGCCACCGTTGTTGCGCACAGCCGGGCCGAGGGTAGATACTTTGGCCATCAGGGCCTCGATCGATTCGCTGGCTTCGGGCTTGCCCTCGAGGGCAGCATTGAGGTTATTTACGTAGGCTTGGTGGTGCTTACCGTGGTGGATTTCCATGGTTTTTGCGTCGATATACGGCTCCAAGGCGGCGAAAGCATAAGGAAGGGCGGGAAGGGTAAATGCCATAATAATGGGGTTATTGTTAAGAATAGGGTTTAGTTAAGTAAACGACTTTCGGAGCTAAAAGTTAAAAACCTGCGACGTCGCTCACCCTTACACGTGCAATATCTGCCCTGGTTGGCTGATGGCCAAATTTACCTGCAAATGACTAAGTTACACCTTCCTTTTCTACAATCTGCTCATGATGGATCAAATACTGATAACGATTCACGCCGTGCTGGGCGGCCTGTCGCTGCTTGCCGGACTGGTGGCACTTGTGGTAAAAAAAGGGTCAGCTCCTCACCGCCTCGCGGGTAAAATATTTGTGTACAGCCTGGCATGTGCTTCGCTGCTGGCGGTGGGCGTTACCTTCCTACCCGGCCATGAAAGCCCGTTTCTCTTTGCGGTAGGGGTATTTACCCTTTACCTCATCGGCAGCGGCTACCGGGCCCTTTCCCTACGCAATCCAGGCGCAAACCACGTACCGGACCTCGTCATTGCCGCAACCATGATCTTGACCGGAGGGGGAATGATTTTGCTGCCATGGTTGTGGAGCAGGCAATTCAACGTCGTGCTGGCGGTATTTGGCACCATCGGTATCCTGCTGGCCATGCGCGACCTTCGGGTATTCCGCAATCCTGAAAAATATTCAACTCAGTGGCTGGAGATTCACCTGGGAAAAATGATTGGCGGATACATAGCTGCGGTAACCGCATTTCTGGTAGTGAACCAGGTACTGCCGGGTATCGTGGGTTGGTTGGCACCGACCATTGTCGGCACCCCCTTCATCGTATTCTGGAGCAGAAAAGTAAGGCAGGGGTTTTTCCCTAAAAATTAGCCCTCAACGCCAGGATCAGGTTGCGGCCAGGGGCAGATACGCCCGAGGAAAAATAGCGGTAGTGATGGTCGAGCAGGTTTTCGCAGGAGGCCTGCAGGTTCAGGTGCGGGTTGAATTGCCAGGCGGAACGGAGGTTGGCGGTCCACCAGCCGGGCATGCCCTCGGGCGTAGCGTACTGGATATTGTCTTCGCCATCGGTGCCGTAGCGGTTCCCTTTCTTTTGACCCGCGAACATGCTGTAGGCTTCCACCTGCCATTTTGCCCCTTTTACCCGAACGAATACCCTGCCAAAAGCCGGAGGAATATGGCTCAACGGCGTACCATCGGTGAGCAATTGGCCCCGGGTGCCGGTGAAGGAGCCGCCAAAAACCCAGGCATCTCCAGCCGTCCAGGAGCCGCTGGCCGTGAACCCAACGATGCGGGCGCGGTCGGCATTGGCGAGGGAGGTAATGGCGCTGTTCACGCCGTCATAGACTAAAGAGTCGGACCCGAGCCACTGGGCAGGCCGCACCACCAGGGCGTTGAAATCCCAGGTATGAAAGGCGGAAAGGCTCACGTCCCGCTGCTCGCCCCATTGCTTGCTCAGGCTGAGGTCGGCGGTAACGGTATATTCCGGGCCCAAATCGGGGTTGGGTACGATCACCTTACCGGGAGCCGATTCGAAGACCTTGCCTATGTCATCGACGTTCGGTGCGCGAAACCCCGTGGAGACCGAGCTGGCGATGCGAAAGCCTTTTTCGCCCTGCCTCACGATGCCCACCGATCCGCTGGGGGCCATGTTGAGCTGTTTTACCTCGTTGTTCAGGAAAGGAAAAAACTCCCTGGAATCGAAACGACTCTGCAATCCCACGGCCGCAAACCGCAGCCCGGAGCTTATGATCCAGTGCGGGTTCAGTTCCCAGCGATGGGTAAAATAGGCCGCGCCGGTGTAGTACTGGCTGCCGCCGTCGGGGTAGCGGGTATCGAGCGGGCTGCGGGCACCCGTGGTGATGTTTTCGGCATAAGCGGCGGAGGCTACGTAGTTGTAGGTGACTTCGGCCCCGTAGGCGAGCTCGTGGTGACCGGGCAGTTCCTTGCGGGCATCGAGGTTGATGCTGCCGACGTCCACGGCTTCGAAGCGGCTTTGGCGGTTATTGCTGGCAAATCTGCGGCTGATGCGGCTTTCGCCGATGCGCTGGTAAGCGGCGGTAACAAAAAGGTGATCGAAAGCTTTGCCATTGCCATAGAAGCGGGTTTGCTGTGACACGAGCAGGCGTTCCTGCGGGCCGTAGTACCATTCGGAAAAGCGGGGCACACCACCAGAGATCTCTGAGAGGCGGTCGTAGCGGGGTACCTCAGAGGAGCGGGAGTACTGCACATTCCAGGTGAGGGCGAGCTTGGCCGAGGGGGCAAATAGCACTTTGGCCATGAGGTCGGCCTGCGAATAAGCGGTTTGTACCTGGCGGTCGGGGTTGGTGTTTTGGATCACGGAGTCGATGCCGTTGATGCGCTGCGTATACACGTTGCGCTTTCCGAAATCGGGGTATTGCGCAGGGCGAACGCTGCCCGCCACGAGGTCGCCGAAGTCGCTCACGGTGCCTGAGAGCAGCATGGCCCATTTTTCACCGCCGACGCTGGCATCGATATGGCCGGTTTTTTCCTGATTGGCGGAGCTGTACCGCACAAATCCGACGCCTTCGGTATGGGTTTTTCCGGTGGTGGAGAGCACAGGATTTTTGGAATAAAAATGCATGACTCCGCCCAGGGCATCGCTGCCGTACATCACCGAGCCGGGGCCCATGGCTATTTCGGTGCGGGCGAGCATATTGGGGTCGAGGGTGATGACATTTTGCAAATGTCCGCCCCTGAAAATGGCGTTGTTCATGCGCACGCCGTCCACCACGAGCAGCACTTTATTGGCTTCAAAACCTCGCAGGATCGGGCTTCCGCCGCCCATCTGGCTTTTTTGCACAAATACCTGCCCCGACTGCGCGAGGAGGTCGGCACTGCTTTGCGGATTGCGAAAGGCGATTTGCTGCGCGGTTACGATGTGGATTTCCTGCGGGATATCGGACTTCTGCTCACGGAACTTATTTGCCGTAAAAACAACCTCGCCGAGCTGATAACCGGCCGGGTCCAGCCCCACGGTGATCAAAGCTTTGTCGGGTCGCGCCATTTTCCATGTTTTGGACACATAGCCAACCGCAGATACGCTAACGAGAAGGGTATCTGATTTCGCTTCAAAAACAACCTCGCCCCGGTCGTTGGTGGTACCAGTGCCCTGCACGCCCATCACCGCGTAAGCAACCCGAACCTCGGCACCTGCAATGCGTTCAAGATTTACCTGATCAACTACCCGAAAAGTAACGGGTTGCCCTTTCAGTAAAGCCGTATGCAACATGAGCGATAGAACCAGCCAGGAAACGTATTTCATGTAAACAAGGATTTCTTCAAATTTGCCGGAATTACTGACAATCAACAAACTGCATGCGCGTTCTGATCTTTATTTTCCTGTTCCTGATTACGACCTGTATGGTATTTTGCCAGCAGCCGGTAAAACATGCAGCTTTTTCGCTCATGCTCAAGGGCTTGTACAAGAATACGATCCCCATCCTGCCCGCTGATTCCAATACCCTGAAGGCGATTCAGGCCAATAAATACACCCTGCTCGATGCGCGCGAATCGGAGGAATATGCCGTGAGCTGCCTGCCGGGAGCGACCTGGGTGGGCTACGACCATTTTCCCGCCACCACCTTGCCTGCCGACAAAACCAAGCCCGTGCTGGTGTACTGCACCGTGGGTTACCGCAGCGAACGTATCGGCGAAAAACTCAAAGCGCTGGGCTATACGACCGTGTATAACCTCTACGGCGGCATTGTGGAATGGAGCAATAACTCCCTGCCTGTGGTAACTCCGCAGGGAAAAGCCACCGAAAAGGTGCATACCTATAACAAAGATTGGAAACGCTGGTTAACGAAAGGCGAAGCGGTTTACTGACCCGATATCACGCCATGAGTCTGAACTACAAACATCCCCTGGTACTGGCCTCCGGAAGCCCGCGCCGCCAGCAACTCCTTGCCGAAGCCGGTTTTGAATTTGAGGTGCTGGTGCGCCCCGTGGACGAAATTATCCCCGACGACCTCCACCCACGAGCCGTAGCGGTGCTTATTTCGGAAAATAAAGCCAAAGCCTACACCGACCTGCCATCGGAAAAGGTGATCGTGACGGCGGATACCGTGGTGGTCGTGGGCGAAAAGATACTCGGTAAACCTGCCGATTCGGCCGAGGCCCGTGCCATGCTGCTCCTGCTTTCAGGCAAAACCCACCAGGTGATGACGGGCGTAACCCTCCTGCACGAGGGCAAATTCAAGAGCTTTGTGGAGGAATCGCAGGTAACCTTCCGGGAGCTGACCGAAGCCGAAATCGCCTACTATATCAACCGCGACCGCCCCTTCGACAAAGCAGGCGCTTACGGCATTCAGGAGTGGATAGGTATGGTGGGAATTACCCGCATCGAAGGCGACTACTACAACGTGATGGGCCTGCCCATGAGCCGGCTGTATCAGGAGCTGATGGCCATAGCATAAGGCTATTGCCCGATGCCTTTGGCTATTTTGCGCAGCGACTCTCCAGGCTTCAGGTAGGGGAAGTCTGCCCAGTAGGAGTCTTCGTAAGCACCGGAGGCATTTTCAAATGATTGTTCTTTTTTGTACTGCTCGCCATCCGGAATAGGCGTGCCCTTGCCGGGTACTACGCGGGTTACGACCATTTCGCGGGCGTAGGTAGTTACCACTTCCTGACCTCCATCCATCATTTTGGGGGTTTTTACCCAAATAGACATGCCCTCCTGGAAAAATACAGGCAGCCATTTTCCGTCCTGATACGTGAACTGGTATCGTCCTGTGTGCGAGCGGACCTCCAGGTCGAGGCCAAATGTGCGTGCGAGCGTAAGTGCCGCCGAAGCTTTGAAGCCCAGCTGACCTACCCGAAAAGCTTTTCCTTTGGGACTAAATCCGTACTCCAGCCCCGCCATGCCGTTTGATTTTACGTCGAGGTAGAGGGTGGCCCGGTAAAGCTTTTTGCGGAGGTGCTTTTTCTGGTCAATTTCGATGACGTAGGTAGGCCGGCCGTCGAGGTAGATGATGGTATCGATGCGGTAGTCGTATTGCTTGAAATTTTCTTCCAGCATGAAATTCTCGGCGGGCATGTCCTGAAACGGACTTTCGGAGATTTGCTTGATTACGCCGCCTTCGCCGAGGCTAAAGTTTACATTTTTGATAGCAGAGGAATCGCGGAGGCTGCGGGCGCGCAGGAGCTTTACCTGGGCAGTAGCCTCTTTTTCACCGGAAACATAATAGTAGGGAACGGCCTCGTTGAGCTGGGTGTATTTGCCATCCTGGTTGATCAGCTCCCGAAAAAAGGCTTGCAGGTTGGTGGGTCCATAGCGGTGGTTGTACTCCCATTCGTCGGCGCAGGCGCGAATCAGGTCGAGGGGGTCGGTAGGCCTGATGGTTACTTCTGCCAGCGATACCTCGCGCACCTGCAGGCGAAACTCGAGGTCGCCGCCACGGGGAAGCTGCTTCACGGCCACCTTCAGCACCTCGTAGCCGAGGTAGGATATGCGCAGGGTGTCGTTGTTGCCAACAGATGCCGGAAGAATAAAGCTGCCCGTCTGGTTGGTAAGGGTGCCAAAGCCCGATGCCGTGAGGCGTACCTGGGCGTAGGTAAGTGGCTGGTCGGAATCGTTGTCGAGCACCCGACCTTCGATTTGCGAAAAGATGATCCCGCTTTGCAGGGTGAGAAGTATCAGGAGTACAAGGATGCGCATAAGGGGTTTTTATTATCAGATGAGGAATAGGGTTCAATGGTTGCGGGATGCAGGAAAAAAGCCGCATTCCCTGCTCGTATTAATGGTTCGCAGCGACAAATAAGCACGAAACAATACCCAATATGGCAATTTCCGTATGGGCAATTGTGCTTTTCTCCTGATTTGATCTTAGGGCGCTTACCGAATGAACTTTTTCCTATTCGCAGTTTTCACAATATCCATCCTGAGCTTCATCACGACCTTTATACACGGTGATGAAGGTATTTTTTTTGCTCCACGTATCTACCGCAACAATAACCGTTAATGGGGGATTATTCCCTCTAACGCGTTCGATTACCTTGTAAACGATTTCATAGTTATTGTATTGATAATATTTCTCCCCAAGACTTAGAAGCTCTATTGGCGTTTTGGGTTTCATAAGCAGAGTATTCACTTCCCGAAAATCGATATTCCTGCACTTTAATCTGCACTCGAAATGGTTGGTATAGATGGGTTGAAAATCTTGGGAGTTCGTTCGGCTCCAAAAATTTTCCCCATTCTTAGCAGGAGGTTGATATAAAAACGGCTGGGGTTGTTGATGGGTCTGGAGGTCTTTGACAATTTCCTCTTCGAGCGCTTCCCATTCGGTATCTTCCCGAAAACCTATATACAGCCCTGAAAGGAAGCAGATAACCGAAAAAAACAGCCATAGCTTCCAGCGACCTGATCGCTTTTTCTTCTCCGGAGCAGCAGGGAGTTCCTCTTTCTTCTTTTTATCGCCTACGATGTAGTATTTTCTCCAGGAAGTCATCTTAGCCTATTTTCACAAAAGTTAATCCATTTAGATAAGTTATAAGCTCCCGACAAACCTTAATCACCATTATTTTGGTATAAATCGTCAACCTGGCATGTTAAGTACGGTACCGCCCCTTGCTATTAGAGTGATTGATTGAACTTTTTTTGCTGCCATCAGGGCCCTTAGAGGAGGTTTAGGAAGGTGATTCACGTATCTTTTCTACAAATAGAGATTGCAATGCAAACCCTGACCGTTTGGATTCTTACCCTGTTTTTGACTTTCCTTGCATTTCCTGAAAAAGTCGATCATCCTGCGTGTAGCTGCATAGGCATGCAATTATTGACCCCAGCGACGGAGGTGAAAAAGATGGACGTCGTGCTGGAAGGGAAAATTATTGGCTTAGCCAATTTTAATTTCTACGACACCCTCGCCTGTTATCAAGGCCGGCAAGACCTCATAACCATGAATAAATCAATAGGCTCTCAATACCATCAAATCTATTCGATGGAGGTTCATTATAAGTTTAAGACTCCGAACGAGATGCCAGATACGATCCTTGTTGCTTCTTTGAAGGGAGGAGGGATGTGTGAATATGTATTTGAACTGGACAAAAACTATATCCTCTATGGTTACCAGTGGATCGAAAGAACGGTGCAGTTCAAGCAAAAAGCCCATAAAACTAAACGAATACCGCTCGAAATTCCTTTGGCAAATGTATTTATTACCGACATCTGTACCCTGACGCAGAAAACAACTCCCGGGGAGCTCCAAATACTTAAGCGGTTGAAACCGGGGCAATAAAGATTTTGCAATCAGGAAAGGATGTTGGCCTTTGGTCAATTTGAAAAATCGCCCAATAGCATCTGAATGGGCGCCGCAGACAGCTTAAACCGGGAGCATTGATTCGGGAGATGACGTAACTTACTCAGGTAAACCTATGCAGGATCACACCTGCTGATACTGCATGACAGCTTACCTTTACCGCTAAATGAACCCCATGCCACAAAACCTCTGGATAACCACCGGCTATAGCCTGTTCGCCAAAGAAGGCCCCAAAGGGATGAAGGTTGAAGTCATTGCGCGGCGGGTGGGGAAGAGCAAATCCTCGTTTTACCACCACTTTGCCGACCTGGAGGTCTTCACCGAATTGCTGCTGGCCTATCACCTCGAACGAGCGAAAGTTATTGCCGAAATGGAGCGCCGCTGCCTCAATATCGACCCCGACCTGATAGCCGTGATGGTGGAGGTGAAGGAGGACCTGCTGTTTAACCGGCAGTTGCGGGTAAACCGTACGGAAGCGGCATTTAAAAAATGCTTTGAGGCGTCGAACCAGCTGGTGGAAGAAGCCCTTTTGGAAGTTTGGAGCCGGGAAATAGGCCTCGCCGACAATACGCGGCTGGCGGGTGTGATGCTGGCCCTGGTGATGGAAAATTTCTATTTGCAGCTGACCGAAGAGACGCTGAACCGCGAATGGCTTTTGAATTACTTCCAGGGCATTCGCTCCATGGTGGGTGAGTTTCAGAAAGCCTAGCACAACCGTTCATTTGCCAAAGACATAGCAGTCAGGAAAACCCTGCCGGGGGATGTTAGCCGGAGTGGAATAATAATTTTCCCGCAAAGCGAAGGATTGAAACCGGGAAGTCGTCCTGTAAAAGCCGAATTTCGCATTAAGCCCTACCTTCACCGCATGCTGAGCAGAGAGCAGTTTCAGGAGATTTACAAGCAATACAGCCGCCTGGTGTTCAACACGGCCCTGGGCTACGTGCAAAACCGGGAGGATGCGGAAGAGATAACCCAGGATGTATTTGTGGAAGTGCATAGCAAATGGGCGCAGTTTGAAGGCCGTGCATCGGTCAAAACCTGGCTGTACCGCATCACCATCAACCGCTCGCTCGATTACCTGCGTTTTCAAAAACGCAAAAAACGCTTTGCCTTCCTTACCTCCCTTACCGACCAGATGGAGCCCTCCGACTTCTTTCATCCGGGCGTAGCCATGGAGCAGCAGGAGCAGGCCGCCCTCCTGTTTCGGCTGATAAATAAGCTCCCCGAATCTCAAAAAACGGCGTTTATCCTCTCCAAAGTGGAAGGGCTTTCGCAAAAGGAGATCTGCGAAGTAATGCAGCGAAACGAAGGAGCGGTGGAGTCGTTGCTCTCCCGTGCCCGCGACAACCTCCGCAAACAGATTGGCAATTCAGCCGAATCATAAAAAACCGAAGGAATCCAAACCGTTCATCGTCTATTCATTTGTAAGTACACCTGCCATGAATCAGCGTAAATCTTTTTCCCCCGAAGAAATACTCGACAGCCTGAACGACCTCCAGCCCGCGGAGCCGTCGCCCTTTTTGTTTACCCGGATAGAGGCCCGTATTGCCACACAGAAGGCCCAAACCGACTTTTCCATCAGGTGGGTAAGCCGGCTGGCAGTTGCTACCCTGTTATTTATCGGGCTGAATGTGGGTACCTGGGTCTACTTTAACCAAAAATCGGAACTGAGCTATGAAGAAGGGGTTGCCAATATTTCTTCGACCTACTCCCTCGATAGCGATATTTATTTTTAAACCATGGCCATGAACAAATCGAAGATCTTATTGGCGCTTGCCGGTGTGTTGATCGCAATCAACACCATAGCCCTGGTGCTGATGTGGACCAGTGGCAAGGGGTTTGGAAAGCCTTCTGAAATGCAGCCCGGAAAAGGATCCATTGAGCTTTTTCTGAAAAAAGAACTTTCGCTTACCGACGACCAGTTTCGCGCATATTCAGCACTCATCAAGGAGCACCGCGCCCTTAGCCGAACCCTCAATGAAACCAACCGAACGGATATGAACCACCTGATGCAATCCATCAGAATGGAACAGCCCGATACCCTGAAAATGGTAGAATTGTCGCAACGCATGGGGCAAAATGAAGCTCAAAAGGCGCTGAATACCGCTTATCATTTCCACCAATTCCGTGAGCTGCTTACCGCCGGGCAAAAAACCAAATTCGATGCCTTGCTGGAAGATGTCATTAAAATGATGGCTCCCGCACCTCCCCGGCGTCGCCCGCAGCAAAACGACGGCCCTCCCGGCGGTTTTTCCGATGGCCCCCCGCCTCGCAGTGAAGACGGACCCGCTGACCGTCCCAGCCCTCCCGGACCCAGGCCGGAGTAACCTTGACTGCTGCTGTATTTAATTTTCCCGCAAAATTTGCCCTCAATGGAAGGGAATGCCGGAGCGGGTGTCGCCTTGAGGAAGGATCGGTACGGAGGCTTGTGCACGCGGGAGATTATGTGGTTATTGAAACATAAACGCGCTGATTAACTCCTATGTACCCGATACCTTTTCAAACCATTGATTGGGATTCCATCGAAAAAGTAGCTTACCCAGGCGAAACCGGGGTTGCGCTTTGGCAGACCTTGCAATTGGGCGGATTGCGGATCCGGCTGGTGGAATATTCGGCAGGCTACCTGGCCGATCACTGGTGCCGGAAAGGGCATGTGGTGCATTGCCTGTCAGGTGCTTTTGTCACCGAACTCAGCACGGGTGAGCAGATTATGCTGGCACCAGGAGAGACGTATGTCGTTTCGGATGAAATGAGCGCGCATCGTTCCGTATCCGAAAGCGGGGTAAAGCTCCTGATTGTGGACGGCGATTTTTTGAAAACCACCCAACCCTAGCCGTATGATCTTTATTACCCAATTTGTGTATGTTGTGGAAGGGCAGGAAGCCGTATTCCACCAGTTTGAGGAGGTCGCGTTGCCGCTTATTGCTACCCATAACGGAAAGCTCCTGCTGCGGGTACGTCCGTCAGCCGCTGCGTTTATCGCCGGTGAAATGGAGTTGCCGTATGAGATTCACCTGGTTGAGTTCTCGTCAGCGCAGGACTTTGAAAACTACAAATCCGATGAAACAAGGAAGCAGTTTTTGCACCTGAAAGCGCAATCTGTGCGGGCATCGGTCATGATTCAGGGAGAGAAACTGGGATAGTCATTTGTTACCTGATCCCAAATTCAATTGAACATCGAATTTTTCATCGACGAAATTGAAGTAGAACACAATCTGGCTTTTGCCACGACCCGATCGGAAGGCTTTACCCTGATTCACGCCACAGGCGACCGTGTTCCGGAATCCAACCGTGAATTATTTGTTTTTGAAAAGGAATCAGGTGAATGGAAAATCGCCCGTTATATGTTCAATAAAACCGAACCTAAAAATTAAAGCATGAAAGCCGCATATACCATGAAAGCGGGTGCCCCCGAGGTAATTGAGATTCGTGAGGTGGCCCGGCCCGATACCAAACTAGGTTGGGTACTTATTCAGGTGAAAGCATTCGGGCTGAATCGCTCCGAGCTTTTTACCCGAAAAGGCGATTCTCCCAATGTTGTTTTTCCACGCATTCAGGGCATCGAATGTGTGGGCCTTGTCGAAAGCGACCCATCAGGAACTTACCCCAAAGGCCAGCAGGTGGCTGCACTCATGGGAGGCATGGGTCGTGATTTTGATGGGGGATACTCCGAATATGCGCTTGTCCCGCTGGACATTATTTTCCCTTTCAACAGCACATTGCCCTGGTCCACTTTGGGGGCCATTCCTGAAATGTTTCAAACTGTTTCCGGCTCCCTGAACCAGGCCCTGGAAATCAAACAAGAGGAAACCTTGCTCATTCGGGGAGGAACTTCCTCCATTGGCATGCTGGCTTGCCAATTGGCTAAAACAAAAGGGCTGACGGTTTTGGCCACTACCCGAAACCCGGATAAGTCGCAGGCACTCCTCGACAATGGAGCCGATTACGCGATTGTGGATACAGGAAAAGTGGTTGAGAAAGTCCGGGAAATTTTTCCCCAAGGGGTAAACAAGGTGCTGGAGCTTATTGGTACCGTGTAAGCCTCAAAGACTCCCTCGCTTGTATCGCCACCGGGGGCACGGTTTGCATGACGGGTATTCTCGGAAATGCATGGACGATGAGCGACTTTACTCCGATGGGAGATATCCCTTCCCTGGGCCGGCTGACGGTGTATATGGGCGAATCCAATAATTTATCCAAAGAGCTGCTTCAGGACTTTATTGACGAAGTCGAACAGAAGCGCATTCATCTCAATTTGGATCGCATATTCAGGCTGGACCAAATCGTGGAAGCCCATCAATATATGGAAGCCAACCTGGCCAAAGGCAAAGTGGTGGTTGAAATTTAGATTTCATCATCGACCAAACCCTGACGACTATTTGGGCTTATTTTCCCTCAAAAATACGCCGCCATTTCCCCGCGCAGGCGTTCGGCTTCTTTTCCGGCGGCTTCGGCAAAGTCGTCGCCACTGCTGGCGTAGAGGATGCTGCGGCTGGCGTTGATGAGCAAGCCCCCCTCGGAGGTCGCGCCCAGCCTGATTACCATGTCGAGGTCGCCGCCCTGGGCACCCACGCCGGGCACGAGCAGCCAGTTGTTCGGAGCGAGGCGGCGCACATCCTGCATGGCTTCGGCACGGGTGGCCCCCACCACAAAACCCAGGTTGCCGGGGCGGCTTTCGGCCCATTCTCGTGACTTGCGAATCACGCGCTGGTACAGCATTTCGCCGTTAGATTCCATGTATTGAAAATCCTGCGCACCGGCATTGGAAGTAAGCGCCAGCACAAAGGTCCAGGTATTGGGGTATTCAAGAAAAGGAGCCACACAGTCTTCGCCCATGTACGGGTGCACCGTGAGCGCATCAAATGGCCATGCCTCAAAAAAAGCGCGGGCATACATTGAAGCGGTATTGCCTATATCGCCGCGTTTGGCATCGGCTATGAGGAGGGCATCGGCAGGAAGGGCGTCCATGGTACGCTTCAGGCTTTCCCAGCCAGCGGGACCCTGAGCCTCATAAAAGGCGAGGTTTACCTTGTAGGCGATGGCAGCATCGCTGGTAGCCTCGATGATGGCCCGGTTAAACGAAGCCACCGGATCGGGGTCGCCGGCTAGGCAAATGGGAAGTTTGCGTGGATCGGTATCGAGGCCTACGCAGAGGTAGGATAGGCGGGCTTTGGCCAGCGCGGACAGGGTTTCAGGTTGCATGGCAGGTGTTCAACAATGCGAAAATGCTATATTGCTGCTCCCTTTGCAAATAGGCACGAAAACCCTTGTTTCGACTTCTTACAAATATTTCCCTGGGCATCCACTTATTGGTGCTGGCACTCGCGGTACTCTTGTGGTGGCCAGGCCTGACCAACGATTTTCTGCTCAACCGCGAAGCCCTGCTTTTGCTTCAGTCAAAGGCCACAGGGGCTGGCGATGTCCTTTACCGCGATGTATGGCTGGCGGGTCCCCCGCTGATGGTCTGGATCTACCAGTCTTTTCAATGGATGTTCGGTTCGTACGGACTTACGGCACTCAAAGTATTGTTTGTGGTGTACCTGTACCTCACTGCGGTGATATTTCCGGCGGTTTTGGCTGAAGTAAAGGCGCTGAAAGGCGGTATTGGTTTTGCGGCGGTGCTTATTGTGGTACTGGCGGCTTCGCCTTGGTACGCGCAGGAGGTGCACTCCAGCCTGCTGGCGCTCTGGCCGGTTACGATGGCTTTTTATGGGGTCATTCGCCTGGGTGAAAGCTCCCGCGACGACTCTTCACAGGCACTGATGGCGGGTATCTGGCTTGGCATTGCTACGTGGGCTTCCTTCCGCATGACGCTCTGGTTTGGCGGGGTGCTGGTGGGTTACCTGCTCATACGCACCATTCGCGGAAGAGAAATTTTTGCCCTTTTCTTCGGTTGGGGACTGGTGGGGCTTACGCTGCTGCTGGTCTTGTTTTTTCAGGGAAATCTCTCCTCTTTCTGGTATACGGGCATCCTGGGCTACCTCGACCAAATGCGATTCGGGCTGGGGTCGCAGGACCGCTTTGGCGGTTTGGATATCCTCAAGGGCTGGATCCTGATGTGGGGACCTGCACTGTTGCTGGCGTTGGTCGGCTTTACGCATTTCCGCATCAAATTTTACAATTACCTCGTGCGAATTCGCCGGGTAGAGACGATAGCCGCCGTTTGGGGGACGATCGGCCTGGCTTTGGTCATCTTTCGGTTCAATCGCCTCGACTGGTCGGATACGCTGCTGCTGGCACCGCCTACTGCTTTTTATGCAGCCAAAGTGTTTGAGCTCAAATGGAATATCCGGCTGAAATGGATGGTTGCTATCCTCGTATTCGCTTTTCCGCTGTACCAGTACCTGGGTTTTTGGGGGTGGAAATTGCCGGAAACCATGTCTGTATTTCGCCCTGCGGAACAGCAAAACTGGCGGGGAGCACACCTCGTTTATCCTTCGGCATCGCTGTTAACAGTAGAAAAATCGCTCCATTCCCTGCCAACTGGCTCCCCTATCCTGATTCTGGATCACCAGCCTACGTGGTATTATGCCCTCAACCATCCGCTGACCCTGCCTTATACCGACAGCCGCCTGCTTCCTTATCGCCTGGAAGCCCTACCCGCCAATAAGTATTCGGGGCACTGGTCGCCCACGGAGCCGGAATATGAAACCTTCCGGAATTTCAGCCTGTATCCGCCAGCGGCTATTATCGATCCGCAGCACTCGGTGCCTTATTTGCAGGAACGCTACCCAACCCTGATGCGCAAATACGTGCAGATCGATTCCGGCGAATACAATATCTGGGTCGATAGCACGTCCGTGAAATAAGCGCATTTTCTCCTGGAGAATACGTCCCACAGGATAGGCTTATTGGTAGAAATACGGTTATCTCTTTTTCGGCAACCGTTGGCAGAATAAACCCTGACGTTATTTTGGCTCGCCCTTGGCGCACGTTGGAAGTAGGAGAGGACGATCGTTTCTACCGATGGGTCTCGTGCCGGGAGCGGAGATACCTGCTGCTTATTCAATGAAGGGAGGCTTTGCGCATGCGTAAGGCTGGTTTAGCACCCATCGATTGCCACTTTGTATGTGCTAGCCGGTGCGGTCATTCAGGGTTAATTTTGTTACTTTAAAAAATCGGTACTGCCATTTATTTTCAGTAACAGTCTTTCCTTATTTGGTTTGTTGTATGAGTAAACAATACCTGATCTTCCTTTTTTGTGGGATGGGTCTGCAGATAATGTCTGCGCAAATTGTATTCGATCCCGGGTATTTTATAGACAATTCCGGAAATAGGGTGGAGTGCTTCATCCGGTACCGGCAATCGACCTTCACGCCCACCGACTTTAAATATAAACGAACCCAGGAATCAGCAGTGGAAACCGGCGTCATGGATGAAGTTGAAGAGTTTGGCGTGACCAATTATGCCCTGTATGTGCGGAAAACCGTCCTGATCGATACCTCTTCCCAAAACCTTACGACCATTTCCGACCATCCCGAACCCGAATTGCAGACGAGAACCGTATTTCTGGAAGCGCTCGTTTCCGGGTTGGCAACGCTCTACAAATACGTTGACAAACAGCGGGTATTCTTCTTTTTTGAAAAAACAGATACCGGGCTACAGCAATTAATTTTTAAACAATATCAAAAAACACCTACCGCCCTCGGAACCAACGAAGGGTATAAGCAACAGCTTTTTGAGCATGTTTACTGTGAGCAAATTCCGTTGACCGACATCACCAATATGAGATACAGGGAAAAGGAGGTAAAAGCCTATTTTCTGAAGTATAATTCCTGTTTGTCGGATGAAGCCACAGATATTCAATCCGGGACCCACAAAACACAATTACACCTAACGGCCAGGGAAGGGGTAAGTGTAGCCGATATGCACCTGATCCGGCCTAATTACTCAATCGACTTTTTGCCTCAGTTATCGTTCCGTCCCGGATTTGAATTTGCGCTGTCACCGCCAGTGAATAAAGGTAAATGGGAGCTTACCGCCGAACCTATTTTCCAGTATTTCACTTCAGAAACCCGAACAATAAACGAAGGAAAGGCAAATTATTATTCCCTTGAGGTCCCTTTGGGTATCCGGTATTATATGTACCTGAACAATGGCGCGCGATTTTTTACCAATATCAACTACTCGATTGATTTTCCATTTACTTCAAATGTTGAAATTTATTCCTTGTTTTATCGCATTCGCTCGCGGCCCAAAGGGTTGCCTACCAATGTAGGAATTGGATTCGATGTCAATCAAAGGCTGCAATTTGAATTTCGGGCCGGCAGAAGAAAAATTCTGGATAATTATTTTGTCTATCCGCCTCATTACAGGACCCTTTCTTTTATCGTCGGGTATCGTCTTTTTTAGGAGAGCTTGATGTATAAAGCGGGTAGAAGGGCAGGTTCTGCGTTTTACCCCAACCTCCCGATCAGCTCCTTTACCACCACAGGCACGCCTTTGGCGGCGGTGTCGGCGATATGCCTGAAAGGATGGCCGGTATCGGCGAGTTCGGGCATTTCGGGGTCCACGACCATGAGCTCGCCCCCCGGCCGGAGGTAATCTACCAGCGTATTGGCGGGATATACGGTCAGGCTGGTGCCCACGATGAGGAGGATGTCGGCCCCTTTCACGAGTTGAGAAGCGGGCAACATCATCGGCACCTCTTCCCCAAACCACACGATATGCGGACGAAGCTGGCTGCCGTCCTCACCTACATCGCCGAGGCGGATATCGCCTTCGAGGAAAATAACCTGGCTGGGGTCGGTTACGCTGCGGGCTTTCATGAGTTCGCCGTGCAGGTGGAGCACTTTTTGGGAACCGGCGCGCTCGTGGAGGTCGTCCACATTTTGGGTAATGATCGATACCGGATAATGCGTGGCCAGCGCTACCAGGGCGAGGTGGGCCGCATTGGGCTGTATGGCCAGCAGGTCTTTGCGGCGGGTATTGTAAAACTCCAGCACCAGCTCCGGGTTGCGGGCGAAGCCTCCGGGAGAGGCCAGCTCCTGCCACGAATGGCCATTCCACAGGCCTCCGGAGCCCCGGTAGGTAGGAATGCCGCTGTCAGCAGAAATGCCCGATCCGGTAAATACCACGATATGCGGAAGGTTATCCCTGGTTTTCATGCGCCGATTTTTTCCTCAATATACAACCACCTGCCGATGATCATGGCCCTGCGGGGTGCTTACCCGGAGCAAATAAACCCCGGCCGGCAACCCTTCCAGCGAAAGCAGGACTTCGTTTTCGCCCACGTTGGCAGTTACCTTTTGGCTGGCTACTTCGGCTCCCAGCATATTCACCCAAGCAAAATCCACCCGCCCGGCCTGGTCAGTCTTCCATTTCACATTGAGGTTTCCGTGTGCCGGATTGGGGAAAAGGGTAAGTCCGTTGGTAGCCAGCGGATCGATCGCCGCCGCAAAGCAGGAGCCATCGTCGCAGGTGGCAAGGGGGTTGAAAAGGGGTGAAGCCGGATTGGTGCAGCCGTAAACAAGTGCTTCGCAGCGCCCCCAGGTGTCGTACACGGAGGTGGCTGACGTGACGTTCAGCACGCGGTTGGCGTAGCTGACGTAGTCGGTAATGGGTGCGCAGGTAGCTCCATTGACCATCGCCGCTATCAGCCCCGGGCCCTCGGTGGCCGACCAGCCGTCGGTGCAGTAGATGTACTCAAACTGGCCTTTAGGCATTTCGAATTGCTGGGTCCAGACGCCGTCGTTGTCGGTATCGCTGAGGGTGTACCGGTCGCAATTCCAGGCGATGGAGGAGCTGGCGATATGAACTGCCTGTGGATGGATGCCGGTACAGTTCAGGTCGAGGGCAAAATCGACGAGGTAACGGCAGCTCCCATCGTCGGTGGTGGCCGTGGACTTGTAATTGACGGCAAGCGAATCGGTGCAGCCCACCAATACGGGATCTACCTGGTACACCCGCACATAGTCGATCTCGATCTGATTCGGGAAAAAGGTATTGGCATTGGGGCCGCTGCTGGTAATGGCGAGGTTAAGCTGGAGGTACCAATTGTTGGCGTTAAAAGGCCAGTTGCCATTGGGGTAGTCAGAGGGGCTTACGCTGAGTTGCTTTACACTATCGACAAACCACGAAAGGGTATCGCGCTTCCATTCCAGGCCATAGGTGTGAAAATTTGCGGCGTAGGAGCCATTGTTGGCAAGGTTGGCGTTCCACACTTGGTAGAAGCTCGGCCCCACGCAATTGGTGCCCACATGGGCGGCGCCGGTGGTGGAGTTAGTGGGTCCATCGCTTGCCCATTGCTCCATGATGTCGATCTCACCATCCTTTGGCCAGCAGTTAAGCCCCGGAAACTGGAGGTTGTTGGTCCCCTTAGGCAGCATCCAGAAGGCGGGCCAGAAGCCTTGTCCTTCGAGGGTTTTGATGCGGTCCTGTATTTTGCCGTAGCGAAACTCGAATTTATTCTGGGTCGTTACCTTGGCCGACGAGTAGTATTTGGTGCCGTTGCTGCTGGGGATGCCGGCCGGCTCCTGCTTCGCTATGAGCTTCAGGGTGCCGTTGTTCACCACGGCGTTTTGGGTTTGGTAGTACTGCAGCTCGTTGCCGCCCCAGCCGCCAAGGCCGTATTGGCTGCCCGTGCCATTGTCGTGGTTCCAGAAGGACGAATCGAGCTGGGTACCGTTGAACTCATCGGACCAGACGAGGTTCCAGGTTTGGGCGCGCAGGTGCATGGAGATAACCATCAGGGGGAGCAGGAGAATCGGTTTCATGTGAACAATTAGTTTCTTTATCCCAGCAGAAAAAAACGACCAGTCGCTTTTTTGAAAAAAATATCATCAAAGTAACGAACGGAACCGAGTGCGGCTTTTCGCTTGCTGTCACTTGCCGTTTTTGTTTCCTGCACACAATCCGGATATTGGACAATCAATGCAACCTATTCCCCATGAAAAACGCCTTTTTCCTCTTCCTGCTGGCCGGCTGGGCGATTGCTCCGGTTTTTTCCCAGAACCAGCCCGTTACCAACAAAGACCTTAAGCAACTGGCGGCCATCATGGCGGGCGAATTCAGCAGTGAAGCGCAGGCCCAAGCCGATTCGGATTATTACCACATTACCCTGAAAATGAAACCGATGTGGACCAGGCGCAAAGACGGCTATTGGCTCTATGTGGAGCAGGCCGTGGCTTCGGCGCCTGAGCGGCCTTATCGCCAACGGGTGTACCATGTGTTTAAGCACGACGACTCCACCCTTGTGAGCCAGGTATACGAAATGCAGCACCCCCAGGCCTATATTGGTGCCTGGAAAAACCCTTCCTTGCTCACACCACTGACTCCGGATTCGCTCATCGACCGCGAGGGCTGCGGAATCTATCTGCACAAAACCGGCCCGGCTGTATTTGAAGGCAGCACCCCCGAAAAGGCTTGTGCCAGTTCGCTGCGTGGGGCCTCCTATGCTTCCTCCGATGTGACGATCTGCGCCGACAGGCTCCTCAGCTGGGACCGTGGGTGGAATGCGGAGGGAAAGCAGGTATGGGGCGCCGAAAAGGGTGGATATGTATTTGTGAAAATCGGGGCGCTGAAGTAGGGGACTTTTTGTTTTGCTTTGTGTTAGGTTTTTTACATGGAGGCACGGAGACATGGAGTTTCATGGAGGGGTCTCTGTGTGTTTTCTTGGAGAAATGGAGGCAGCTCTGTATTGGTTTTTTTACACGGAGGCACGGAGACATGGAGTTTCATGGAGAAGGAAAAGGTCTCTGTGTATCTCTGCGCCTCTGTGTCTCTGTGTGTTTTTTTGGAGAGATGGAGAAACACGGAGGGAGGTAAGTGAATAAGTGGGAGTGGCGGACATACAGCGCTTATCTTGCAGTTGAAATGACTCTCATCCTTGACGATACAAAACAACTTGAATTTCACACCGACATGGGTGAAATCATAAAACCATTCAGGGAAGAATTAAAGTCACTAAATTGGATTTTAACGAATCAAGCGTTTACGCTGCTCGACCACGAGAATAAAGGAATTGTTGACAAACTCGACCATGAATCAGAAATAATCCACTTTGACGGCCCGGAACTTTTAGATATTCTTGAGAACAGGAAGATTCAGTTCATTTGGGGAGTTTTTTGCGGAACATATAATAAAACTGAAAGTCTCCCCTCAGAAAAAATTCCCTATGCCGACCTAAACAGTAAAATCTGGACCGAACCCGAGAGCTTTTTACTGCCCGACTCTGAAATAGAAATTATTTGTTTTGACGGCTCATACACGATATTAAAATTTAAAGATTATGAATTGGAAAAACGTTGGAAGATGAAATTTACTGATTCGAGAGAACTTAAAAAGCAAAACGCAAGCTGACAATGACCAAGAAAAGTGCCCTTTGGAACATCTTTTTAGTCTAAAAAATGGATAACCATCATGAACAGAACGATTGACTATATAATCATTTTGATCATTATCACATTGTCCTCCTGTGCCAAACCTATCGAAGTATTTCAACTGGACAGTAATGCGCGACCTATCACTTTAAAGTTGTTCGCGGACTCAACTTTTGTTGAAGCAGTTGAAGAGGTCGCAGACAGTGATACCTACTCAGGAACTTGGAGTGGGGATCTTTCGGAGGGGTCTACTTTCATAACAATTGCAACCAGGAAAGGCTATCAAATTCTAACACTTACTCCTATTCAAGAATATCGAATAGAAAACGGAAAAGCAAAAAGGGTCGAAAAAGACCTTAATTCCAGTGATTTACCTGAAATTAAACCTGGGAATAGCTTCATTGAATTTCCAATTCCTATTCTTGACTCAATTTTTCAGCACTTTGGAACTTCCGGTGCAGTTGCCTACTCACCCTCTAAAAATTTCTATAATCCTACAGATTCAGGAATATTTGTTTTTTACACCCTTTTTGATAAACATAAACTGAATAAATCAAAATATTCATTTGAAGAACAACACATCGGAACTTTAACTACGCACACCTATTTTAAGCCAAAATATGGGTGGTCTGATAAAGATAAAGACCAAACCTTTATCCTTCTTGAATTGGATGGTAGGCCAATAAAGATTGGAAAATCAATCCAAATAGGAATGACTCTTCATGAACTGAAAAGTGAATTAGGACAACCGATTTATCAGGTGGATTCTTCATTCGTATTTCTTGGAAAAAACAAGGTAATCGGAAAATTCAATTTCAAAAATGGCCTACTCGAATCATTGACTTACGGTAGATTTACCCTGATTGACGAAATTTTCACCGTGGATAGCTTGGAACGAAAAGCCATTATTGAACAAAAATTGAAAAGCAAAAAATAACCCCTACCCGACAAAATGAGCATAAAACGTAAGAGAAACCACACTGCATATTATGTTCCATATCGGGAAAAAGCCACGAGATTTTAATGCGTACGCCCAGCATCCCCACCAATGATCAAAACCCAAGAAGAGGAGCATTTTTACTAATCACATGAGTAGAGGTTCGTATAGAATCAATACAATCACTACCAATCAAAAAATCAAAAATAATGCTGCTCTCTTCAACTGTATATTGATAGTCATAAAAAAATTCACAATTAATATCTAAGCTGATAGGTGTCTTGGCCTCCTCATAACGAAAATCTTTCCTCAAATCAATATAGGTCAAAATTACTACTTTAGAATACAAAGATACTAGAACAATAAAGGTTTCCGATTCAAAAATGATTTTATCAAACTCTCCATTATCTAATTCCAAACCATTTTTCCAATGAAAAAATTTATTTTTTCCTGCTGCTTGAGGTGCATCAGAAATATAATATAAAACTAATTGATCGTTTTTTGACCCATTACAAGAAAATGACTTTAGTGAATCCAAGAAAGGTACCCACTCATAACTAACCTCTTGCTTGGAAACTGACAAAGGTTCACTTCGCAGATCCCTTGCTTCATGACTGCATGCAAGCAAAATTGCTAAAGAGCACACAAATATTGCGACTGATACATTTGCTTTACTCCACATAATATATTGGATTTTTTGAAAAGAAAGAATCATTGAGGTGTTCGTCACCCTACCAGACATTTCAGAAAATCGATAAAAAAAGCAAGCACAAGGTGCTTATCACAACGACCATACCCGCGATTTCTCCGCACTTACTCAAAATTAGCATAATCCATGAAAATCACGGCCTCAGAGTGGCAATAGGTCTGGATCAGGATTAATTTGACTTTAGGATTTGCATGATCTTGGTGGGACTTTCGATTGCAGATAATATTGAATGGCGAGCTTAATGAGCCGAATTATGTGCAAAGTGCCCCATTACTCGATACCCATACTGCCATTATCCCCCCTCATCTTGATCATCCTCAAATCCTGAAAATCTTGATGCTGACAATTTAAGCACAGCGCACGAACCACACATCCATCGGGAAATCATCTTTCCAATCTCCCGCCCATATGCGTAATTTCCCGCCCAAACACACGCCGCCCATGAAAAAGCTCCTTCCCCTTCTCATGCTTTCCCTCCTTGCCTGCCAGCCCAAAGCCCCCCAGGTGCTCTACCAATCTGAGGCATTTACGCTGTACCCCGACCGCGTGGTGCAGGGAAAATACGAGGCGAAGGCCGTTTCTGACCATGAAATCACGTCCAACTACCAGAGCCCGACCAGCGAAAATTTTTCGCGGGAAGTGGTGTTCAAGGTCAGCATCAACGAAAAAGACAACGAGGCACCCTCCGGGCAGGACCACTGGTTGTTGATCGGCGAGGAGCACGAATCACCCATGATTACCTTTGGCGAAGAACCTGCCCCACGGCCAACGGGTGAAGCGGGTTTTCTGCCCGTTAACTACGCCTACATCTTCCGGGTGGACATGCGCCCGGTGCTGCAGCAGTTCAAGGAAAAGGGCTACTACCAGGCCTTCGACGGCTCCCGCGTAGCCAAGGGCGATTTCAAGGGTTTTTACCTCGCGGGCAGCGCCGATCCCCTCAGCTGGGACTGGGTCAACCTCCACAACAAGGGCCTCCAACTCCAGGACCCCGACGGCGATGGCATCTATACCCTCGACGTGATCTTCAACCCCTACGACGAAAACAGCCATACCCTCCGCACCTGGAAACTCGAAAAAGACCTCTCTTCCAAAGCGCATTACCACTCAGATCAACCCATCGTGGACGCGCTCTTCAACCTCTCGCTCGAAGAAGCGTTGAAAAACATTGAGCCCGACAGCACCTTTCGCACCGGAGCGAAATGGGGCGGCGTATGGACCCGCGACATCAGCTACAGCATCGTGCTGGCTTTTGGTTTTCACGAGCCGGAAGTAGCCAAAATCAGCCTCATGAAAAAGGTGAAGCGCGACCGCATTATCCAGGATACCGGCTCGGGCGGGGCGTGGCCCGTTTCTTCCGACCGCACCACTTGGGCACTCGCAGCCTGGGAAATCTACCAGACCACCGGTGACACCGCCTGGCTCCGACAAGCCTATACTATCGTCAAAAACACCCTCGACGACGACTTTCAGGTGATTCGCGATGCGCAAACGGGCCTTTACAGCGGCGAATCTTCCTTCCTCGATTGGCGCGAGCAAACCTACCCCAAGTGGATGTCGAACATGGACATCTACGTGTCTGAAAACCTCGGCACCAATGTAGTGCACGCCACAGCCCACCAGCTGCTGGCTAACATGGCTCAGGAACTCGGCCTGCCCGGCGAAGTGTACGCCCAACGCGCCGCCACCCTCCGGCAGGGCATCAACGACCAGCTCTGGCAACCCGAAAAGGGCTACTACGCCCAGTACCGCTATGGCCGCAGCAACCTCATTTCTTCTCCTCGCTTCGAAGCGCTGGGCGAAGCCCTGGCTGTGTTGTTTGATGTAGCTAATGAAAAACAGGCGACTGCAATTTTTGAAAAATCGCCCGTTACCGCCTACGGCACCACCTGCATCTATCCGCAGATTCCGGGCATTCCGCCTTACCACAACAACGGCATCTGGCCCTTTGTGCAATCCTTTTGGAACCTTGCCGCAGGTCGCGCGGGCAACGAGGACGCCCTCAACCACGGACTGGCAGCCATCTACCGCGCCGGAGGTTTATTTCTCACCAACTACGAAAATTTCGTGGCGCAGAACGGCGACTTCGAAGGCACCGAAATCAATTCCGACCGCATGTTGTGGAGCATGGCCGGCAACCTCGCCATGGTGCACCGCGTGTTTATGGGCATGCACTTTGGCGGCGAAGGCATCCATTTTTCTCCCATGATTCCTTCGGGATACACGGGCACCAAAACGCTCACCAACTTCCACTACCGCGATGCCGTGCTCGATATTACCGTGAAAGGGACCGGAAACAAGATCGTCTCCATCACCCTGGATGGCCAGCCGCTGGAGAACGCCACCTTCCCGGCGAATCTGGACGGCAAGCACGCTATCGAAATCGTGATGGACAATAAGCCCTTCCACCAGGGCGGCATCCACCTCGTGCCCAATCATTTTTCGCTCCCCGATCCGCAGGTAAAAGCCGAAAATGGGAGTCTCGTGTGGGCACCCGTGAAAGGGGCGGTGAAATACCAGGTGTTGAAAAATGGCAAGCAGGTAGCCGAAACCAGCGAAACCCGCTACGCCGTCACCGTCGGTAATTTTGCCGAGTACCAGGTCATAGCCGTGGACGACCAGGGCTGGGGATCTTTCGCCAGCGAGCCGCTGATACTCGTATCGCCCGACGAGGTGTTACAGGTGGAAATGGAAACCGTGGCCCCGAAATCAGGCTTCAAAGCAGTGAATTTTTCAGGAAAAGGATTTGTAGAAATATCCAACACCCTCAACCGCAGCATGGACTTCAGCATCAACGTGCCCGAAGCAGGAGCCTGGCTGCTCGATTTCCGGTATGCCAATGGCAGCGGCCCCTGGAATACGGACAACAAATGCGCCCTGCGGAGCCTCTACGTGCAGGATGCCTACGTGGGCACGATGGTTTTCCCGCAGCGCGGCACCGACGAGTGGTCCGATTGGGGGTGGTCAAACAGCCGGATGGTGAACCTGGCCAAAGGGGAAAACAAGGTTTCGCTCACTTTCGCACCCTGGAACGTGAACATGAACGTGGACGTCAACACCGCCCTGCTCGACTATGTGCGCGTGATCAGGATACAGGAATAGCCGTTTTCAGCTGCGCTGTAGCAAATAATAATTCGATACCCGCTCGCGCCCGAGGGTGGTGGCGGGGCCATGACCGGGCCATACCTTATAAGCATCGCCGAGCGGAAGCAATTCGTTGAAAATGCTGTGCATGAGCACGTCCATGTCGCCGCCGGGCAAATCTGTTCTGCCGATGCTGCCTTGAAAAAGCACGTCGCCGGAAAAAATCTGCTGGCTGCTGTGGTCAATAAGGCTGACGTGGCTGGGCGAATGCCCGGGCGTAAAGCGCACCTCCAGGGTCGTATTTCCGAAGGAAACGGTGTCTCCTGCTTCCAGAAACTGATCGGGTGTGGGCGAAGGCGTTACTGTGAGGCCCATCATGGGCGCGTAGCCCGGCACGGCGTCCAGTTCCCCTTGTATCAACTGGTGCGCCAGAAAGGGCAGGTCAAATTTGGCCTTCACAAAGGCATTGCCCAGCATGTGGTCGATGTGGCCGTGGGTATTGATGAGGTATTTCAGCGAAATATTTGCCGATTGGATAGCGGCCAGCAATTGGTTTTCCTCCGGCTGGGAATAGCACCCCGGATCGATGATCACCCCTTCGCCGGTTTCATCCCAAACGAGGTAGGTATTTTCCTGATAAGGATTAAACGTGAGGGTCTTTACCTGAAGGGCCATATGTTGATATTTTTCGAAAACTAAAGAAAAGTAGCGTACCGGCGGGTCGAATTAGGGTAACTGCGAGCTTCAGTTGCCGAAACCAGCCGCGGCCGCCAGCCGAAAAACCACCGGGAGAAAAAAGCAAGCCCCTATTTTCCTTTAAAAAACAGCTTCCGCCCAAAAAGCACAAAAGCCAGAAACATAAACGAAAACATCCCCAGCCCGATCATGGTCCATATCATATTGCCTGTCTGGGGAGAATGGCGGGTAGGCAGCGACTTACCGAGCATCGGCAGCTCCCTTTCCACTTCATTCAGCAGCCGGTTGCCGGAGCAAACGCTGGTTTTAGGCGTAAATTTCCGCTTAACAAATACCACATACGATTGCCCTTGCTGAAACAGGTAGCCGCAGCCTTTCTCCTTCCAGCTGGCTTTTTCCCAGCCCGTATTCACGATCACCACGGGTTCCATGGCCCTTTTCCAGGAGCTGTCCACCTGAAATGTAAATTTCCACCCGCCTGAAATCCAGTTTGTTTCCACGGCTATAACCTTTCCCGTAAAGCCATAATCGGCCTCTTTGAGCGCTTCATTCAACGATCCGGGAACCTGACAGCCACAATCCTGGGCCATTAAGGGCAGATTTGCGAGTAGAAATATGAGCGTAAGGAGGCGGGTCATTTGTTTTTTGGGCGAATTTAGGGATTTTGAGGCTCCTATCACGAGATACATGCGTACCTATTCACTACTGCTTTGGAGCTTAATAGTTTTGCTCATCGCCTGCAAGCCCAGCGTTAACACCAACGAAACCCCACCCAAAATGGCATTTGACATCGAAGGGCACCGCGGCTGCCGGGGCCTCTTACCCGAAAACAGCATTCCCGCTTTCCGAAAAGCCCTCGACCTCGGCGTCACCACCCTCGAAATGGACGTGGTCATCTCTCAGGATTCGCAGGTGGTGGTATCACACGAGGCCTATTTGTCGCACGAAATCTGCCTTACCTCCGAAGGTAAAGAGATCGCCGAAGCCGACGAGCTCACGCACAACCTCTTTCAAATGCCCTATGCCGAAATAGCCAAGTGCGACTGCGGCACCAAGGTGCACCCTCGTTTTCCTGATCAGGAAAAAATGGCCGTTAACAAGCCCTTGCTCTCCGAGGTGCTGCGCGAAATGGAGGCTTACGCCAAAGAAAAAGGCCGCCCGGCTCCCTACTACAACATCGAGATCAAGTCCGACTCCGCCGGCGATGGCATTTTCCACCCCGATCCGGAGACCTTTTTTACGCTGGTTTACCAACAGCTGAAAGCAGCCGGGGTGCTGGACCGCGTCATTCTGCAATCGTTCGATACCCGCGCCCTGGAAGTAGCCCACCGCCGTTCCCCCGAAATCACGCTGGCGTATCTCGTCGAGAATGAAGAAAGCGCCGAAGCCAATTTTGCCAAACTCAGCTTCACCCCGGCGATCTACAGCCCCTACTTTGGTTTTGTAAATGACTCCCTCATGGCCCTCACCGCCAGCAAAAACATGCGGGTTATTCCCTGGACGGTCAACGAACCCAAGGACATCCGCGACATGCTCAACCTGGGCGTGGCCGGAATAATTTCCGATTATCCCGACCGGGTGATCGAAGCACTTGGACGAAACGATTCCGCTGACTTATCTTTCGCCAAAACGAATAAAAACATGTTTGTTCATCACGTATTTTTCTGGATGAAGCCCGGCGTTGACTCGGCTGATTTCCGCAAAGACCTCGAAGCCCTGGCTGAAATTGCTTCCGTGAAAGAAGGCTTTTTTGGCGTGCCCGTCCCTTCTGACCGCGTGGTGGTGGACGACAGCTTTCACTTCAGCGAGCTGTTGTTTTTTGCCAACAAAGCCGACCATGACGCCTACCAGGTCGATCCGCAGCACGATGCTTTTGTGGCTAAATGGAAAGACAGCTGGGACCGCGTGCTGGTGTACGACTTTTCGCCGGATGGAAAATGATTCCTGATTTTCTAAAAAATAAGGCCATGCCGCTGGCCCTTCCGGGGGCATCGGCATGGTACCTGCCGGAATACCTTTCTCCGGCTGATTCCCGCCAACTCTACGAATACCTCCTCACATCTGCTCCCTGGAAGCAGGAGGAGGTATTTATTTTTGGAAAAAAACACCCCCAGCCCCGGCTCACGGCATGGCTCGGCGACCCGGGCATTTCGTACACCTATTCGGGTCTGAAGTGGGAGCCATCTCCCTGGCTGCCGCCCCTCGATGCCCTGCGCAACCAGCTCCAGGCCGATTTTGGGCAGCCATTCAACAGCGTTTTGCTCAACCTCTACCGAAGCGGTGCCGACAAAATGGGCGCCCATGCAGACGACGAACGCGAGCTGGGCCCCGATCCCGTCATTGCCTCTATCAGCCTCGGCGCTACCCGGCGCTTTCTCATTCGCCCTAAGGACAAATCCGCCCCATCGCAGGGAATTGACCTTGCCGATGGTAGCCTGCTGCTCATGGGTTCCGGCGTTCAGCAACGCTACCACCACAGCCTGCCGGGAGTCGCGCGGCTGGTAGGCAGTCGCATCAACCTTACGTTTAGGTTCGTATTTGGGTAAAATCCGGGTAATGGGAATCGGTGCTTTTAAATAAACGTTGGCTCCGGTTTTTGCGGAAATAAAACCAACCTTGAAAAAATGCTCCTCCGGTATTTCCTTGCGATCGTCACGGGAGTGGTTTAGAGGCGAAAATGGGGGTAAATTTTTATCCCAACCGGCTGGTGAAAAAATCGTTAAATTGGAAATCTAACCCCAAAGCCATGCAAGAACTTCTGGACCGCCTCACGCCCGATTTTATTCGCTCCTGGGACCAAAAACTGTTGGTGAAAGACCCATTGCTGTGGTCCACCCGCATCGTGATGGTGCTGGCAGCTGCGACCGGGCTGCTCGTTTTGTCGCAAGCCGATGCATGGCTCACCACCATCCGTCCTGATTCGCTTCCGAGTATCGAAGGTCGTTTCTGGCTGTGGTTTATCCCCTCTATCGGGGTGCTGGTTTATTGGCTGATAAGGGTAAATGCCCTCCGGCCTGACCGCTACTTTGGCGGAAAATCCGACGACCTCGCCCTGCGCATGCACGTGGCTTACCTCGTAGGCACATTTGCCCTGGCCGCTATTCCTTTCTTAAATGCCTATACGCTGAGCGAACGACTCAAGGCCAGTTTTGTTGAAGAAGACATCAAGGCCGACATCGCCATTACCGATGTAGCACATAGCTATGCCCAGCTGCTCTACAGCCCTGACGAAGCGACCACTTCGGATTTTGACATGAGTACCCCCCGGGAAATCGCCAAAAACGCCATTCTTTCTCCTGAAACCTCCGACGACGAGGCGTTGATCGCGGCTTATTTTGCCTCAATCAAAAAATACGGGGGCGAAGTACCTGACCAATGGGATACCCGTGGAGTAATTTCCCGGCTGAGAAATGATGGCTATTCCTGGACTGATAATTTCTCGGGTTGGACTGCCGAAAACAACATGAATCAAATTGAACAATCCGTTTCGAGTCGGCCCATCTTTCTCTACCGCCTGGATTTTGAGTATGCCTTTATCCTCACATTGGTGCTCATGTTTGGGCTGGGCGCTTCGGTCATCGCTTCTGCTGGTCCCAAAGAATCCTTGTTGGCCATCGGTCTGGGCTTGTCGATGATCGTTGCCGTGCCGGTTTCTGTTTTCCTGATGAGCTTTATTTTCGGCAGAAATTCATTCAATGGTCACACCAACCAAACGTTGATGATCCTGCTGTCGCTGGCTGGCTACGTCCTGTTTGCGGTACTGTCCTCCCGGCTACGGCCTAAAGGCAAGTTTTCCCTCTTTCAGGGAGGAATGCTCGCGTTACTGACCATTTGCACGCCGCTGGTGCCCATATTTACCCTCGTTTTTCTGGACTTGAACCACATCGTAGAAGCTCCCAATATGGGCAACGGAACTTCCGACTGGTTCGTCTGGTTATTCTTCCCCGGTTCGGCTTTGCTGGCGTGGGCTTCGTGGGTTAAATGGTACCGCCCGAAAATGATCGCGTTGCACGCCCTGCCCGAACACCGCTAATCAGCGGTTGAATTTCTCCAGCACCTTCAGCGTTACCTGAAAATTTTTGGGCAATGGCGTTTCCACCGTCATGGTCTCACCCGTTTGCGGATGCTGAAAGGTAGTTCGCTGCGCATGAAGCATAAAACCGTGGTTCACGGGTTGCTCCTCCTCCTGGGTGGTGCTGAGCTTATAGTGGCGCTTCAGTTCAGAAAGCAGCAGGTTTCTTCCTCCGTATAGTATGTCTCCTACGATGGGAATGCCTGTAGCCGAAAGGTGTACCCGTATCTGGTGCATGCGCCCGGTGACCGGCTCGCAGCGAAGCACAGAGTAGCTCCGAAAGGTTTCGATGGTGGTAATAATCGTATTGGCGGGTTTGCCTTCCCGCTTGTTGACCGATACCTTTTTGTTGGTGGTTACGTGCAGCGGGAGGTTGATCTCGTGATGATCAAATTTGTGTACCCCCTCTACCAGTGCCAGGTATTCTTTTTTCACCGTGCGGTTTTGAAACTGCAGCGACATGGTGCGGTAGGTTTCGGGATCCTTCGCCATGAGCAGCACCCCGCTCGTGCTTTTGTCGAGTCGGTGGCAGAGCTGTATATCCGGCCAGTAGTCGCGGGCGTAGTCGATGAGGCTGGGGCCGGCCTTGTCTTCGAGGCTGGAGAGCATCAGTGGTTTGTCTACGGCTATGAGGTATTCGTCTTCGAAAATGATCAGATCGGCGAAGCGTATTTTTTTCAGGGTCTTGGTGTTCATGGCAAAGTATTAAAACAGGGGTTCATCGAGGCCGAGCACCCATTCCCATTCGTGTACGTGCTTGCGCTCGTTTTGCCAATGGGGGCTGTACTTGGTCACTTCCGCCCAAAAAGCCGGGCTGTGGTTCATCTCACGCAGGTGCATAAGCTCATGCACGAGCACATAATCCTGCAAGTTAGGCGGTAAAAACAGGAGACGCCAATTGAGGTTGATATTTCGCTTGCCACTGCAACTTCCCCACTTCGTCACCTGGTCGCGCACGCGCACATTCGCTACGTCGTCGCCGGTGCGCTGGCTCCAGGCAATGCAGCTTCGGGTAAGGTGCTGCGTAGCAATGGCCCGCAAGGCTGGCAGCACATATCGTCCCTTAGGTTCGTTGTCCTTGGGGGTAAGGCTGAGAAACAAGCCACGGTTGTCCATGCCTACATTCCTGCCCCTGGCTTGCTGCCAGATAATGGGGGTGGGTTTGCCGTGGATAATCACCTGATCGGTTTTCACCAATTGCCAGAAAGCCTCCTGGTGCTTGCGGAAAGTAGCAAAACGCACGTGGTGCTTGCGAATCCAGGCCGATTTGGAATGGACGAAAGCTTCCGTCCGGGCATCGAGCCGGGCACCGGGGCAATAAATTTCGAGGGTACCCTCCCGCGTAAATTTCAGGCTCAGGCTACGGGTAGCCGGCAGCAACCTGATAGGAATACGCTGATCACCGATCGGCAAAAACTGGATCATGTACAAAAATACAGAACCTGCCGCTTATCCACCGTAGATCTGCACCACAAAGTAGTGGCCTTTGGCATTGATGGCGACGCCGATTCCGCAGATACGGAACCTGCCGAGGAGGTTTTCGTTGTGGTGCGGGCTGTGAATCCAGCCATCTACCGTTTCGCGGGCTACCTCGTTTTCGTCGGTAGTATAGTACAGATTTTCGCCTACGGTGGACACATGGGTCGCTTTTCGGGCGCGGGAGGCCCGGTTGTCAAAGCCTGTATGCGAAAAACTAACCTTGCCGGCAGCCATGCGGTCGGCGTGTTCCTGCGCCAGGGCATCCAGGGCCGCATTCCGCTGAAGGGGTTGCAGGCGCTTTTTTTGGCGGTATTGATTTACAAAATCCTGAACGCCCGCCGCTATACGCGTCGCTTCTGCATTGGGAGGGGTGCCGACAATAGCAGGAGAAGGGCCAAAGGGCAACAACAGGAGCAGGGTGAGTAGGGAATTTAGCATGAAAGGAAATATCAAAAAGAATGCCTGAATGGTTGATTTCAGCAAATGACATTAATCACTATCTTTGCCATCCCCGGATAAGGCCGCCCGGGCAAACATCGCGTCCGCATGAAGTACGAAAAAATTATTGAAGACCGCTACGTAATCCTCAAGCCGCTTGAGGAAAACATGATGGCAAACCTGGCTCCTGCACTTAAGTCAGAGCTAACTTCGCTTAACGTGATGGGGCACCGCAACATCATCGTTAATTTTGAATCGGTAAAATACATCGACAGCTCGATCATCAACTCGCTGCTTACGGGCCGTCGCCTGTGCGATAACCTGAACGGCATCTTTGTAATTGCCTGCCCAAGTCCCGGTATTTCGAAAATCATCGAAATTTCTCACCTCTACGAAGGTTTCAATATTTTCACTACCGAGGAAGAAGCCCGCGACGCCATTTTTATCCACGAAATGGAGCGCGAGATCCTGATTGAAAACGGCGATATCCGCCCAGAATAACTCTTTTAGCCGGCCGTTGTGCCGGCTTTTTCTTTGGTCTCCGGGCCTGATTACCGATACCTGCCGGTGTTTAAAGTTCAGATACTCGGTAGCTCCGCTGCCATCCCTACGGCTTCTCGATTTCCCACTGCTCAGGTGGTAACCATCAACGATCGCCATCACCTGGTCGATTGTGGCGAAGGCGCGCAGATACAGGCCATTCGGTACAAAATAAGGTGGACCCGGCTGGATGCCATTTTTATCTCACACCTCCACGCCGACCATTTCATGGGCCTGCCCGGCCTGTTGTTTTCCCTCAGCCTGGGTGAGCGCACCATCCCCCTTTCGCTCTATGCCCCCCGCGCCCTGAAGCCCATGCTCGATCAGCTCGGCGCCATTACGCAAACCCAGCTCAAGTATCCGCTCCATTTTTTCCCCCTCGAAGATTTTGCTCCCGGGGAGGTGCTTTATCAAAAAGACAAATTCGAAGTGGTGAGCTTCCCGCTGGAGCACCGAATTCCCGCCTGGGGGTTTAAGTTTCGGGAAACAAACAAAGCCAAGCGTTTTCTGATACACCGCGCCAAGGAACTCGGGGTGCCCAACCAGTACTATAAATTGCTCAAGCAGGGCAATACCATCGAGCTACAGGATGGCACTACCGTGGGCCCCGACGATGTGCTGGCCGAGCCGGATACCAAACTCTCCTATGCCTTTTGCTCCGATACCCGCTACCATCCGGGCCTGATCGAGCATATTCAGGGCGTAACGGTCATGTACCATGAGGCGACTTTCATGGAAGGCGAGAAAAGCCGCGCGGCCGAAACCTATCACTCTACTGCCATGCAGGCGGCGATGCAGGCACGCGATGCCGATCTGGGCGGCCTCATCCTCGGGCACTTTTCCGCGAGGTACCACGACCTGATGCCGCTGCTCGAAGAGGCCAAAACCATTTTCCCCAATTGCGAGTTAGGCTTTGAAGGCCGGGTGTTTCATATCCGCGATTTTTTACCGGAAAAATACCGGCCAGTGACTTGGTTTCCTGAGCCTGATACAGATCCTGAAGCAGAAGATGCACACCTACTATAAAAAAGAGAGCATTCTCTTCCTGGTTTTGGGCGGTTTTTTTATCGCCAATGCCATCATCGCCGAGTTTATCGGGGTGAAAATATTTGCCCTCGAAGATTCACTTGGGCTTAAGCCGCTGAACTGGAACATTTTCGGGCAAACGGGCTCGCTGCAGTTTACCGCGGGGGTTGTCCTTTGGCCGGTGGTGTTCATTATGACGGACATCATCAACGAGTACTTCGGCAAAAGGGGAGTGCGCCTGCTGTCTTTTTTGGCGGCGGGCTTGATCGCCTACGCCTTCCTCATGGTGTATGCGGCCATGTCACTGGCACCCGCTTCGTGGTGGGTAACGAGCTACACCGACCAGGGCGTACCCGACATGCAGGCTGCTTTTTCGAGTATTTTTGGCCAGGGCATGTGGATCATTGTAGGATCGCTTACCGCGTTTATGGTCGGCCAGGTAGTGGATGTCACCGTTTTCCACCAGCTGAGGAGGCTTACGGGAGAGAAAAATATCTGGCTGCGGGCCACGGGTTCTACCCTCGTTTCACAGTTCATCGATAGCTTCGTGGTGTTGTACGTGGCCTTTGTGCTGTCGGGCAGGTGGACCTGGAGCCAGTTTCTGGCCATCGGCACGGTGAACTATTGCTACAAGTTCGGCATTGCCATTTTGCTCACGCCGTTGCTCTACCTGGTACACGGCGCCATTGATATTTACCTCGGAAAAGAGCGTTCTCACCAACTAATTGAAAGTTCTGCAGCGGAAAGCCGCTAATATTTCATTAGAATTTCGGTGTTTTCCTCTAATTAATTATTTTGGGAGAAATACCTTTCTAAATCCATTTACCCTTCCGGGAAAAACGACAAGGTAAGGATGCTTATTTCGTTGATACCGTGGATATTCTTGAGAGTATTGTACGCCATCTGACCAGCGATGAGGCCCGGCGCTTTAAAATTCTCTCCAACCGGTTTAAGGCCGAGGAGGAAAAGAAGCTGCTGACTTTGTTCGACGCCCTGCGCGCTGCTCCCCAAGCGGATAAATCCCTCATCGAAAAAATTTACGATACAGACGACGACCAGACCCGCAACCGCTACTACCGCCTCAGAAACAAGCTGCTTGCTAACCTGGAGAAGAGCCTCCTCTTCTATCATTTTAACTACCGCAATGCCCTAGAACCTTTCAGCAATGTGCAGATTGCGCTGCTGATGCGGGAGCGTGGCCTCTACAAAGAAACCCTCTATTATCTCCGCAAAGCCGAAAAGTCAGCCGTGCGCGACGACCACTTCAGCGTGCTGGAGGTGGTTTACGACGAAATGGTAAGGCTCGGAACCGTTTTTGAGGTGGATGTGAGCAAGGTGCTCGAAGCCCGGCGGGAAAACCACCTCAAGCTCGAAATATGGCGGGCCGACCAGGAGGTGCTGGCCTTGGTGACACAGGAGCTGATGCGCCGCAATTTTGCCCGCAATGAACATACCGGCACCGTGCTCAAAACCCTGGAGGACCTGCGCGAGCGACTGGAGCAGCATGCCCATATCTTCCGATCGGCGTCGGGTAGCATCATGATTCTCAAAACGGTTGTGTCCATTTTGCTGCAAAAAGAAGCCTGGATCGACCTCCTGCAGTATGTGGACAAAACCTTTGCCGACTTCGAAGCCAAGGACCTCTTTAACCGCGAAAACCACGGAATCAGGCTCATGATGCGCATATGGCGGATCAATGCGCTGCTGAAAATACTGAACGTGGACGATGCCGGCACCGAACTCAAAGCCCTCGAAGAAGACCTCGAAAAGCACAAGCGGATACACTACCGCGAATTTGCTTTTTTCTACTACAGCTCGGTTACCTATTGGCGCAAACTCACCGGTCAGCTCGACGAGGCCCTCACGCACATCAACCGGGCAGTGGCTGACCCCGATTTTCGCCAACCCGAAATCCATTACTGGTTTCTGCTGCTGGCGCAGGCCGATACCTATTTCTGTGCCGGAAATATTGCTGAAGCCAATAATTCCCTCACCCGGGCCATCGACCACCCCGTGATGCTGCAGGTAGATGCAGAGTTGCAGGCAACTGCCTTTATTTTCAAGGCTATTTGCCTCAAAGAAATGGGAGATTCCGTGCAATCGTTGGAATACCTGAAGCGTGCCAAACGCGATTTCCGGGATCAGTGGAAACAGTTTGCCGAAACTACTACCGCATTTTCAGAGCTGATGATCCGTATCCTGCAAGGTGCAAGTCCTTCTGCTATCCGAAAAGAAGTGCAGCAATACCTGGCCAGCTACCCACATACGCCCATCGGAGGCAACCAGATTATCCTTTACGAAGCTTACCTCGCCGTATTGACCGAGCCAGACACCCATTACTACCAGGCATTTCAGCAGGAACTCGCCTCCCGCAAAGAAGTGTGAATAAACTCCACAAGCGGTCTGCTTTTCATCGGGTTGTTTTTTAACTTGTCGGCCCTTCAACGCTGGAATAGGAATGTCCCTCCAAGAGCTCGATCAAATATCGGATGAGTCCTCATTTCAAAGGCTCTTTCAAAAGTACTACCGGGATATCCGCAACTATCTGTATTACAGGTCAGGCGATATGGGTCTTTCAGAAGACCTTGCTCAGGAAACCTTTCTCATTGTGTGGGAAAAAAGGGATCAGGTGGACCCCGAAAAGGTGCGTAGCTTCCTCTACACCATTGCGGGCAATCTTTTTCTCAACGAAGTAAAACATCAGAAAGTAGTGCTTCGTTTTCAGCAGCGACCCAGTTCAGGGGTAAACGGAGAATCGCCTCAGTTCCTGATGGAGGAGGAGGAGTTCAGGCAGGAGCTCGAACGCATGATCTCCGGTTTGCCTGAAAAAACACGGGTAGTATTTCTGATGAACCGGATTGAAAAGCAAACCTACCAGGAAATAGCAGAACAGATCCAGATCAGTGTAAAAGCAGTCGAAAAACGGATGCACAAAGCATTGACTATTTTGCGAAAGTTGGGTAGAAAAGTATAAATTGGTTAAAAACACAGGCTAAAAAAGGTAAGATTCCTAAACGAATTTGGGACCAAAGGTGACCAAATCAGGTAGGGAAAGGAAGTAGAAGGTTGTATTGACCTCGGAAAAAGGAAAAACACACATGGGTCAATTTCAGGAAAACGATCCCTTGCTTCATCAATGGCTTAATCATCAACTCCCCCCCGAAGAAGAAGGGTTGCTGCAAGGCCATGAGAAGACAGTCGAGATCATAAAAAAAATAGATGAGTGGGAAGTTCCCGCGGGCATGGACGAATCCGATGCCTGGGAGGCTTTGCGCGCACGTATATCCGGAGGAGGAGCTAGAGTAGTTACCCTCAATTCCCGACCTGGCCAGATGGTATGGTGGCTCACCTCGGCTGCTTCGCTGCTGCTGATAGGAGCCCTTGCCTGGTGGTGGTGGCCCAATCAAACCTCTTTTTATGCACCGGCGGGTACCATGATTACCTGCTACCTGCCCGACAGTACCGAGGTAATTCTGAACGCTGATTCCCGCATCGAATTTTTCTCCAATCACTGGGACTCAAACCGCGAAGTGGTGCTGAAAGGGGAAGCCTACTTTGAAGTTACCCCTGGTTCGACTTTTGAAGTGCGCTCGGATTTTGGAACCGTTACCGTAGTAGGAACCGGATTTAATGTTCGTGCGCGCGACAAATCGCTCATGGTAGCCTGCATGCACGGAAAGGTGCGCGTGGATGCGCCAAACGGTCATTCTACCCTCCTAACGGCTGGTTGGGCGGTTACTTCCGGGTCTGATGCTCCCCTCAAACCCTATTCTTGCCCCGCCAATCAGGTAGCTCCCTGGCTGAGAGGTGAATTTTTCTTTGAAAAAGCTCCCCTGAATTTCGTATTTTCCGAGGTTCAACGCCAATTCGATGTAAAGATCGAAGGGGAGTGGGGAAAGGACCGCCTCTACACCGGTTATTTTACCAATCAGAACCTTCCAAAAGCACTCGAACTGGTGGTTGAGCCCATGGGCCTGAAGTATGAACTTCTGCCCGATAACCGGGTTATCATACAACCATGAAGCAGCAAGGGAGGAAGGACAGGGTAGCCATCTTCGTATTTTGTATCGCTATTTCCCTCTTCTCCCCGGAAGTGGCCTGGGCTCAGCCGGTCACAGATTACCGCACCTCCTCCATCGCTGAAGTACTCGAAAGCCTGTCTTCCAGGTTTGAGGTGGCGTTTGCCTTCGACTATGGCGCACTGAGCCAACGTTCGGTTACCGTTAATTATCAAGCCGAAAACCTTAACCAGGCCCTCGACGAGCTGGGGAAGGCCTCCAACCTTCAGTTTCGGTTCGTGGGCGAAGGTCGCTATTTGGTAACCGATATGCAGGTAGAAGCGCGCATCGTAACCTCCATCCGCGAGCCATTTTCCCTTACTGGCAAAATAGTTGACCAGGAAAGCGAAACTCCGGTTCCGTATGCTGCTGTTCGCTGGCTGGCCATGCGCCAGGGCGTAAATTGTGGTGCAGACGGTACTTTTCAGCTTTCAGCTCCCGGCCTGGATACCGCTACTCTGCTTATTACCTGCCTGGGATATGACCCGGTAAGTGTGAATATTTCCTCTTTTTCCCGAAATACACACCTCGACATCAAACTAACCGCCCGCGAGCGCAACCTCGGTGAAATAGTGATTACGGAAGCCCAGGCCCGGGTTTTTGAAATAGCAGATGGCGGTTCCAAAATTTTACTCAGCACCAAGCAGCTTGAACTGATCTCCGGATTGGGAAACCCCGACCCGCTTCGGGCTATCCAGTGGATTCCGGGGGTAAGTGGTGGCGGGCGCGACGGAGCGGGACTTTTTATCCGTGGGGGAGCTGCCGACCAAAGCCTCGTTCAATGGGATGGCATTACCATCTACCGCCCCGATCATTTTTTTGGCCTGTTTGGGGTGCTTAACCCCCAGGCAGTAGGCCGCATGGAGGTGTACCGGAGTGGCTTTGGTGCAAGGTACGGCGGCAGGGCCTCGGCGGTGATTGATGCCATCGGCAAAAGCGGGGAGCGAGACCGGCCTCATGTGAGCGCGGGTGTGAACCTACTGCAGGCAAATGCATCCTTTGAAGCGCCTATTCTGGGTAAAAACGGGAGTATCCTAATTACCGGGAGGCGTGCTTTCTCTGATTGGTACCAAACAGGGCTTTATGGCAAACTTTTTCAAAGATCGCTGGAAGGCACCACCATTGGCGATGAAATTCAGGGTATAAAGCAGGATTCGCTGCCTTATCAAACCTCTCCTGTTTTTCAGTTTGGAGACCTCAATGCGCGTATTTCCCTCAATGTCGGCACAAGAGGAGCACTTGTAGGCAGCTTTTTTGCTTCCAGCGACAGGCTCACTTACAACCTCGCGTCTACCCAGACACTCCCCACCCGGCTCTTAATTCGCGACGACCTGCGCACCAACAATAAAGGCTATAGCCTCACGTATCAAACCGGCCTCGGCACTAACTGGACCTATCAGGCGCAGGCTGCCGTAGCCCAATCCGGCATTCAGTACAACAGCTTCTGGCAGGTGACAGATTCCAGCAGGACTATTTCCACCACAACCCTGCAAGACGGACTGCTGAAAGAACATACTTTCCGCTCGCAACTGGAAGGTACCTGGAACAATAACAACAGCCTTACCACCGGGGTAGAAGCTACCCACTTGTCAGTAGAAACACGTGCCCAAACCGGGCGACTCGTTTGGTTGGACGGGCTGAAGACGGGTGCTTTGGCAGCTGTTTTTGCTGAAAATGAAACCCGCTGGGGAAATAACTTGTCGGTCACTACCGGTTACCGCGCCACTTATTTTGCCCCTACCCAAACCATTTATCACGATCCCCGCCTTTCAGCCTGGTACACCCCCGCCAGAGGATTAATGGTAAAAGCTGCCTTTGGGCGGTACCATCAGTTTGTAAATAACCAGCGAAACCCCAATCAGCTCCAGCTCTCCGAAGACTTCTGGACCCTCTCGGGTCCTGACAGGCAGGTGGTCGGTGCAACCCATGCTACGTTGGGCGTGGCGTATGAAAAGCAGGGCTGGCTTGTGGATGTAGAGGGCTACTTAAAGCATTTCACCGGGGTGACTTCCTACCTGCCGATCGACCTTCCGAGTTCGTTTCCGGTCCCTACGTATTGGCGTACACTCAACGGCGGCCAGTCTTTGGCACGTGGAGTAGATGTTTTGATTCAGAAAAAAGCAGGCACCTGGTCGGGATGGGTGAGTTATTCGCTTGCCAAAGTTGACCTCTCTTTCGATAGCCTCTTGTCGGGCCTTTGGTTTCCGGCTACTTACGATATCCGCCACGAGCTCAAAACTACCCAGATGCTGACTTTGGGGAAATGGGATTTCTCGGCCCTGTGGTTTATCGGATCAGGTGGGCGGTACACAGCTCCTTCCGGCTATGTGGCCGCTCGTTCGCAGGACTCCATCGAGACCTACCAGCTTATCTATGGTGCTCCCAACGCTGAAAGATTACCCGTACGGCACCGGCTCGATATCACGGCCAGCTACCGCTTTACCCCAAAATCAGAAAACTGGTCGGGTAAAGCAGGTGTATCCTTGTATAATGTGTACAACAGGAGCAACATCCAGGGCCGGAGTTTTTATTTGATTGAGCCAACCTCCAAGCGGGATGATCCGCAGATCATTTACTCAGACCAGCGCGCACCCGGCTTTGCTCCCAATGTTTTTATTCAGTTCCGATTTTAAGGCGAAGCATGGAAAATGGTATGGGTGACCAGGTGGGCAGCTTTCAGCTCTTCCGAAAAGCTTTCGGCCTGGTACTAATTGCTTTTCTGATTGGCGGGAAAGCCTTCTCCCAGCAACCTCCGGGCTTGTTTATTCCCGTGCAGGCAGACAGCTCGCTGATTACCGATCCCGACTGGCTACCCAATACCAGCCTGCTTTTCAGGATTGACACCGCCGCACTGAAAACCTACCTCAATCGGGCTCCCTGGGAGTGGGAAACCAACCCCAATCCCTTTACGCTCACTATCCCATTATCTGACGGAAGCTATACCAGCTTTCAGGTAGTAAAAACGGCCTTGCTTTCCCCCTCGCTTCAGGCCGAATACCCGGCAATCAGCACCTACAAAGGATGGGGCCTGACCGATCCACTATACAGAATCAGGCTGGACCTGACGCCATCTGGTTTTCATGTGCAGGTTTTAGGGGGTATCAAGAGTATATACGGAGACCCGCCCGTTGCCGGAAGAGGCGATATGTTGCGGATGTATTTTCCGGAAAATATCCCCGGAGGGTTTCCTTCCAACCCCTTTACCTGCCTGGTACCGGACAGCAGCGTTTCTTCAGGTAAAATTTTCTCAAGCTATACACCCAGAACCACAGGCGACATCCGCATTTACCGCTTGGCGGTGGCCGCTACGGGGGAGTTTACCCAGTTTCATGGAGGCACCGTCGTAGCTGGCCTTTCTGCGATCGTGACAACCATCAACCGGGTCACGGGGATTTATGAAAAAGAAATGGGGATAGGCTTTCAGCTGATCGGCAGCACCCAAAACCTGATTTTTACCGATCCTGCCAACGACCCTTTCACCAATACCGATGTATTTGCCCTCGCCTCCGAAAGCCAGATTTGGCTTGATGCCTATGTGGGCAACGCCAACTACGACATTGGCCATGTGTTTTGCACAGCAGGGGGCGGCCTGGCAGCCTACGATGCCGTGTGCCAGTCGGGGCTCAAAGCAAAGGGCATCAGCGGAAGGGTTAATCCGATCGGGGATGCTTTCGATGTGGACATTGTCTCGCACGAAATCGGCCATCAGTTCGGGGCGCACCATACCCAAAACAACTCTTGCGGAAGAAATGCACCTACGGCATTTGAACCGGCGAGTGGCTCTACCATCATGGCTTATGCCGGATTTTGCCCTCCCAACCTGCAGCCCAACAGCGACGATTACTTCCATTTGGCCAACCTGATCGAGATCAAAGGCTCGGCGGTCAATGGCCCGGCTTCGTCTTGTCCTTTTATTCAAAATGCAGGCAATCAATTGCCGGTGGTACACGTCGATACCACTTCGTATGTGTTACCCAAAAGCACTCCTTTTGAACTCAAGGGATCGGCAACGGACCCCAATGGCGACCTGCTGAGCTATTGCTGGGAGCAATACGACCTGGGCCCGGGGGGGTCGCCGTGGAATCCGCAGGGCTATGCGCCTTTGTTTCGGTCGTATCCGCCGCAGCTCGTGGGTAACCGATATTTTCCTTCGATACCGGTATTGCTCGCCGGAACCCCGGTATTGGGCGAATTGCTGCCAAATACCTCGCGTCCGCTCAATTTTCGCCTGACGGTGCGCGACAACCGCCTGTTGGGCAGTGAATATGCTTTTGCAGGCGTATCCCTGGTTTCTACCGACCTGGCGGGGCCATTTGAATTAACCTGCCTCAATGCACCCACGGTACTGAATGGGGGCATGCCCCAGCGCATCACCTGGAAAGTAGCATCGACCAATCAACCGCCGGTGAACTGCAAATGGGTGCATATCCTGCTTTCACGCGATGGGGGCCTCACCTGGCCCGATACCCTTGCCAGGCGTATATCCAACAACGGCAGTGCCTGGGTTGCTATGCCCAATGTGGCGGCCAGTGCCTGCCGTGTGATGGTAAAAGCAGCGGACCATATTTTCTTTCAGATCAACACTTCGAGCTTCAGCATTCAGCCCACTTCAGCACCAGGATTTGTGCTTTTCGGGGAAGCTGACATGGTGGAAGCCTGCGCGCCGGGTTCCGTTACCTTGCCTATCGTTTCGCTACCCATCGGGGGATTCAACCAAATGGTTTCGTACTATGTCGTAGGGCTGCCATCGGGCGTACAGGCCACTTTTGTGCCCGCGCAGGCAGTACCTGGTGATACTATTCTGTTGATACTTGACAGCCTCGGTCAGGCCAATCCGGGTAATTATTCGATGCAGGTGGTAGGAGGAACGACCAATGGTTCTAATTTTTCCCTGCCGATTTCTCTCCATATCCTCGAAGGGATTCCCCGTTGTCCGGTGTTGATAGATTTACCGGGCCCGAATGAATTTTTGCCTCGCAATCCGGTTTTTCGCTGGAATGCGGTAGCGGGAGCTACCGGGTACCGGCTGGAACTTTCCCGCAATCCGGGTTTCAATTCATCTTCCTTTGTTAGAACCGTGGTGCTAACTGATACCCTCTGGGAAGCGAATCCGCAGCTTGACCCCGGAGGTATTTATTACTGGCGGGTTCAATCGATGAATGTGTGTGGAACCGGGCATTTTTCGGCTGTTCAGGCGTTGCATGTCCGACCGCTGGTATGCAGAACCTACGCCAGTACCAACGTGCCTGTAATTATCCCTTACTACGGCACCTCGGTCAATTCTTCTTACCTTTCGATTACGGATTCATTGACCATCAGCACTTTATTTGTAAAAGGCCTGGTAGGAACCCATAGCTGGATAAGCGACCTGCGTGCACGGATGATCGGCCCTGATTCGACATATTCGGTATTGTTTTCGCATATCTGTGCCGATGAGCAGGATTTCAACCTGGGGTTCAGCGATCAAACCGTAAATCAGATTGTGCCTTGCCCACCGACTACCGGGCTGAGCTACCGCCCTCAGACGCCTTTGTCCAATTTCAATGGTAAAAATGCTGCTGGAAACTGGACCCTGGAAATTACCGATGACGTAAACCTGGACGGTGGACAGCTTAATGGGTGGGGGCTGGAAATTTGTGCGGAGGATGTACCGTCGATTAACCCCTGGGTGGTGCACAACCACCCGCTGGATGTAAGCGCTGGAAATGTATCCGCTCTCAGTGCCGCGAAACTCGAAGTAACCGACGGATTGACAGCCGCCAGCGACCTGACCTTTACGCTGCTTTATTGCCCGACTTCAGGCAGAATGCTCAACCATAATGCCCAACTCTATACTGGCAATACCTTTCGGCAGCAGGATATTTTGTCAGGGCAGTTATCCTTTGAGGCTAATGCCAATTTCCAGGTTCAGGACAGTTTTGTGTTTGTGGTTACTACGCCTTCGGGTGGATGGTTAGGGAATACCACTTTTACTTTCCGCAATTCCGCAACTACCAGCCTGGAGCCTTTGCAGGGGAAAGCCATTTCCATTTTTCCCAATCCAGCCAATCGGAGGGTAACAGTCCGGTGCGAACAATGCGCCCTGCCCCCCACACTCACCTTGGTGGACCTGGCAGGAAGGCAGGTGGCGGCTTGCGAAACTAACGGCGAAAATATGTGGGAGTGGATGCTGCCGGAGTTGCCCGCAGGCATTTACCATGTCCTGGGCAACAGCCAGGAAGGTTTGTTCTCACAGCCCTTGATCATTAATCACGACTAAACCTGAATGGACAGACCGTTTCGAAATAGCTGTTCATTGATTTACATTCGTCCCCAATTCTTTTGCACCTAGCGATTTTTTTTCAAATGCTTTTACCGCGTTTTCTGATAGTTCTGGGCATAGTTGCAGCCTCCGGAATGGTCACCCTTCAAGCCCAGAACACCGAAATCTTCTGGCAGGACATCAGCTCCGACAAAATTCCCTCCGAGCGTTGGATTAACCCCGAACAATCACGCAGCCTGTCGCTCGACTTTCCGGCGATACAGCAATGGGTGTCAAAGGCGCCGGCAGAGTCCCAGCCCGGGGTGTTTGTATATTCCCAAAAAATCACCTTGCCAGACCCCACAGGTGGCTGGGAAGAATTTTGGATAGAAAAAGTGCCCGTTATGCACCCCGAACTGGCGCGCAAATACCCGGAGATAATCACCATTGCCGGCGTGGCAGTAGCAGATCACAGCCGGAAATTAAGACTGGAAGTAACCTATACCAGCTTTCGGGCCATGGTATTTGCGGGAGAAGCTACTTATTTCATTGACCCCGTAAACCGTACCGACAAGTCCTTTTTCCTTTCCTATTTCAAAAAGGATTATGTCTCAGCTGAGAAAAGGGAGTTTTCCTGCGGATTGGAAGAGCCGGGTTCACGTCCCATTGAGATGCCAGACGATATCCAGATTGACGATTGCCTGCTGCGTACCTATCGGCTGGCACTGGCCTGTACCGGCGAATATGCCTCTTATCATGGTGGAACCAAGCCTGGGGTAATGTCGGCGTATGTTACGAGTATGAACCGCGTCAATGGCGTTTATGAGCGTGAATCAGCCATCCGCATGATTCTGGTACCGAATACCGATACGCTCATTTTCCTGAACGCCAGCACGGACCCTTACAGCAACAACAATGGCGGTACGATGCTTGGCCAAAACCAAACGACGGTTAACCAGCGAATTGGAAATGCCAACTACGACATCGGCCACGTATTCAGCACCGGAGGCGGTGGTATCGCCAGCCTGGGTTCTGTTTGCTCCAACGGCCAGAAAGCCCGTGGGGTAACCGGATCTTCGGCACCCATTGGCGATGCCTTTGATATCGACTATGTGGCACATGAAATGGGCCACCAGTTTGGCGGAAACCATACCCAAAACAACAACTGTAACCGCGAACCCGATGCGTCTTTTGAGCCGGGAAGTGCCTCTACCATCATGGGTTATGCCGGTATCTGCTCGCCGGATGTGCAAAACCACAGCGACGATTATTTTCACGGATACAGCCTGCAGGAAATCAGCGATTTCATTAATTCATCGGGCGGAACCTGCGCCACAAATGTCACCATCCCTAACAATGGACCCACGGTAAGTGCGGGTTTGAGTTATACCATTCCGGCCTCCACGCCTTTTGAGCTTACGGCTACCGGGAGCGATGCTGATACCGCTGACGTACTCACCTACTGCTGGGAAATTTTTGACAATGCAGTTGCGACCATGCCGCCCTCAGCAAACTCCAACTCAGGCCCTAATTTTCGCTCCCTTAATCCTTCCACCAGCCCCAGCCGCACTTTTCCCCGTATCCAGGACATTGTGTCGGGAGCTACATCTGCGTGGGAAGTGCTGCCTGCAGTTTCGCGGGTAATGCCCTTTTTGGTAACGGTGCGCGACAATTCGCCGGGAGCGGGATGTACTGCACAGTCGAATATGTCGGTAACGGTGGACGGCGGTTCCGGACCTTTTCGGGTATCAGAGCCAAACACTGCCAATGTGGTATGGATTGGCGGCACCTATGTAGATGTGCGCTGGTCGGTAGCCAATACCGATGTGGCCCCGGTAAATTCACCCTTAGTGAATATTTACCACAGCTCCGACGGAGGATATACCTATCCTACTTTGCTGGCGGCTAACGTGCCGAACACGGGTTATGCCCGCGTAATTGCGCCCGAATATGCCGGTACCCAAAACCGTATCCGGGTACAGGGCGCCAACAATATCTTCTTTGACATTTCAGACAAAAACTTCACGATTGACCTAGCTGGTGCTCCCGGGCTAGTGGTTTATACCGATGCCGATACTCTGGCGGCCTGTACCGCAAATGATATCCAGGTACAGATTGATGCCTTGCCCTTGCTGGGTTATCAGGATACTTTTTACTATTTCACCCAGGGGCTTCCCGGAGCCATTCAGTCCGTTTGGAGTGCTAATCCTACAGTGCCTGGTAGTGCGAGCCTCACCCTGACCAATACTTCCTCGGCTTCGCAGGGTTTTTACCCCTTTTTGCTGGGAGCTGTGCTGCCCTCAGGCGATACCCTGAAAAAGTTCCTTATCCTGGATTTACAGGATAGCACAGCCTTGCCTCCTTCCCTGTTGCTGCCAGCTGCGGGAGAGGCGGGGGTGAACCGCCAACCAACCCTTAGCTGGACCAATGTTGCAGGTTTGTATACCTATGACATCGAGCTTGCAAGCAGTCCGGCATTCGGCAATGCGGTGATTTATCAGGAAAGCGGACTGGCCACCACAACGATATCGCCCCAGGTGTCACTTGGCGCAGGAGAAGTGTATTTCTGGCGGGTGCGTACGATCAACAATTGTGGTGAAGGAAGCTGGTCAGCCCCTTTTGCCTTCCAGACAGGTGCCGAGACATGCAGGAGCTACCCCGCTACTTTCGTACCGCTGATTTTCCCTGCTTTTGGTACCAATACCCTGAATTCCCTGTTGAATGTGTCGGACAATTTTCCCGTTCAGTCAGTAAAAATGAAAAGTATCCAGGGCAACCATGATCGCATTTCGGACCTGAGCATGGTGCTGCGCAGCCCTCTGGGCACTGAGGTAACCCTCATGTCAGGCGCATGTCCTACGGTGTTCAATTATGCTTTCTTAATAGGCTTCGACGATGCGGCCATTGACACCCTTTCCTGCCCGCCTGCATTCAATGGTACTTTCCAGCCTTTGCAGCCCTTGTCGGCCTTTGCAGGAGAAAGCTCAACTGGTAACTGGATATTTAAATTAACGGACAATACGTTCGGTGCCGGTGGCCAGATTGTAAACTATATCCTGGAGCTGTGCAAGGACACCCTTTCACCCGAAGCTCCTGCCCAGGCACGGATCAATTACCTGGAACTGCAAAGGGCCGATTCAGCCACTGTAGATTCGGTGGTGTTGCTTGCCAGCGACCTTGCATTTACCGCTGATCAGTTGAATTTTCGATTGTTGCAAATGCCCGACCACGGCCTGCTCACCCTGCAAGGCGATACCCTGGCAGTAGGGGAGGGCTTTACCCAGCAGGACGTAAACGATGGCCTGGTGCAATACCACCACGATGGTGCCTATTTCAATTCAGCAGACCAGATCGTGCTTGACCTGCGCAACCCTGCCGGGGGCTGGCTGAACAACCAGGTGGTTCCGGTACGTATCATTAACCGCACCGCCATCGACCCCTTGAAGTCACAGGCATCGCTGGTCGTGTCGCCGGTACCTGCACACGAAGTACTAAATGTATCGCTTACCATTCCTTACGAAGGCAATTGGTCGGTAGCACTGTACGACCTGCTAGGCAATCGTGTACAGCAAATGGAAGGGAAAATGATCCAGGGTAATGGCACAATCGCGCTGCAAGTAAGCGAGTTGTCAGCCGGGATTTACCTCGTGCATGCACATGCGGGTAACGCACACTGGACAAGAAAAGTGATTATTGGTCAGTAAGCAGGCAGCTTACGACCGCCCATGCCGAAGGTCAGCCGGAGATAAAATCCGGCTGGGCTTACGGTAGGGCCTTCTGCACCGGCATTATATTTACTAAACTGGTAGCCATTGCCGAGGGCATAAATATAGCCCGCACTCAGGCCGGTAACGACCACGTAGTTTTTTCCCAGATCGCTGGGCAAAGGCTTGGTTATCTGGGCAGTAACAAGCGCCTCCAGCAATACGCCGGAGCTCCAGTAGTCAGTAAATTGCTGTGAATTATCGGGTTTGAGACGAAGGTTGGCAATTCCTGCACCCGCGCCCACTGCTGCAAACATCTGCCATTCGTCTTCCTGTACGATTACGCCACCCAAACGTGGAATGAGGTAGTGCTGGCGAACCATCGAAATGCGGTTGTCCACTGTACGGTCGGCGGAGACAAAATTGTACATGGAAGCACCGAGCAACATGCGGTTTTTGAGCCTATTGGCGGAGAATCCCATGGCAAAAAAGCTATTAGGGAGCGCAGCGTATTTGCTGGCCTCCAGCTTATCATTCAGGGCATTGAGGTTGAAGAAGGAGGGGCCACCCTCAACAGTTACGGCGGTTTGCTCAGTAAATTGAGCTTTCGCGGGCAATACGAGTACAAAAACCATCAGACAAAGAGCTGATAGGCGAAAGTATATGCTGGCGAAATGGTGCTGCTTAAACATAGGGCTACTTCTATCCTGCTAAACTAAAGGCCCCAGGGTTATCTTCAGAAACAATTATGGTCCGGATGCTTCATCCCTACGGTTCTCCGAGCACTTCTACATTTCCCTCCGGAACCCCCTGGCGGTTGGTGAGGTAGAAATTATACAATTTTCGCGCCTGGATGGAGAAATTTGGGATGGAATCCAGTACTTTTTTCGTGATGTCGTCTTTAAACAGGAAGGTATAGACTCCTGTAGGGTAATGCTTGTAGCTCGAAAAATTGAGAAAATTCTTGTTGGGGATCGTTATCGCCGCATTTTTGGTTTCGAGCGATACCGATCGATAGGTATAGTTGAGGTTCATGTACCGCACATTGGCCGTATCACCCTTTGAGGGGGAATAATTGTCGATGGTTCTTACGAGCAGGGGCTTTCCAAAACTGTCGATCAGGATCAGGGTTGCAGCCGTATTGGGAAGTAGAGACAGTGCCTCTTCGGGCACCAGGAGGGTTTTGTTGCTGTTTTTGAGCACTTCGAGGCGCAGGAGGTACCGCCCGGTAGAGTCAGGATCGGCAGGAGTAAGCAGCGAAGCATAACCGGACGCGGGCCAGCTTTCCATAAAAGACACATCGTCAGCTATCAGCCGCGGGGCATCCTGGGTGATGAGGCGCAGGTCCACATTGCCAGGCAGCGAATGGGCATGCAAAAAGTGCAGCGAAGTCCGTTCCTTGGCTGGAAGGGGTTCTATCTGGTTAGAATTGCAGGCAGTGAACAGAAAAAAGAGGGGAGCAAGCAGGCAGGCGGTAATCCGGGAGTAATAAGCTTTCAGCATAATATTTTCCGGTGAGCAAAAATCTTACCGGGATTGAAAAGGTATCAGGAAGCAGGGGTGGGAAGGGTGTCCTGAACGATAGGAATTCTGGGAAATAGTTGCTGGTCAGGCACCCCCAGGTTTTCGAGTTCGAATTGGGCATCGTCCGCAAAAGACGATTGGGGAAATTTCTTAATAAAAGATTCGTAGAGCGCTTTAGCCGTGTTGAGGTCGCGCAGCTGGTTGTGGTAGATATATGCTTTGGTAAACAAAGCTTCTTCCGCATACCGGGTGTCGGGGTAGTCCTTCAGCACCCGATCCAGCATGTCAATGGCCTTGGGAGGGTCATTGAGCGTGTGATCGTAGAGGTCAGAAGCGCTGGCGAGGTAAATAGCCGAAAGGGTGTCGCCGGGGTGGCTGTCGGCGTAGGTTTCGTAGGCAGTTGTGAGCTCTTTTGCTTTTTCCTGTACAGACGGATCGTCAAAAGCATCCATGTGGGTTTCGAATGCTTTTTGGAACTCTTTTTCCATGTGTTGGATGCGTTCTTGATCCGATTCTCTGACACAGCTTGCCAGGAACCAGGGAGTCAACACCACGAACAGGAAAGCCAACAGGGCAAGAACGTGTCGGGTCATGAGCTTACCGGAATTTGGGCCAATATACCCATTTTTTCTTTCTGACAATTGCCAATTTCCTCCAATCGGGCGCATTCACGGGTTTTGCATCTGGCTGATGAACAGCCGATTCGGAGTCAAAACTACTATAATACCCTCCGTGTACTGGCAGCTTTTCTGTAGAGTCTCTCAGCAAAATTGGCCTTGAAAAGCCGCCCTCTCCGGTCGCCGGGCATCTCATTCAGGAGAACAAATCACCTTGTTTTCCATCGTACACTTCGTCACCTGACCATTCGATTTCGTCGCCTACCTGTAGCTCCTGCACGATTTCGGGTAGTTCTACCGTCACTTTCGACACCAGGTTACGGTCCAGTCGGTTACCGATGGCTTTCCACCCTTTCACATCCATAAACTCTTTTACTTCGATGGAAAGCTTTTCGGGTTTGGCCCCTTTTTTGGGAATCTCGTAGTGTACAATCGGCGCAGGGTGGGTGGTTGCCAGGTCCAGTTTTGATCCGTTGGTGTCGGAGATAAAGCTGAATTTTTTGCCTGTGGTGGAGGTTTCGATCTGAAAACGCTTCACATAATGCACCTTCTGCTGCCCTTCGAGGTAAACAGCGGAGATAACCGTTTCAGGATTGAATTTCTCGATCACCCATAGCTTATCCATTTCGTAGCGATTGGTAAGCTCAAAGTCGGTGAGTTCGTAGCTGCCATCTTTAAAAATGAGCACGATGCGGTCTTCTGTGTCAAATTCGCCGAGGTATTTTCCGCGCTTGTCCACGTTCAGCCGGCCTACCGTTTCGTCGAGCCAGATCTTTCGCCCACCGAGGGTGGATGCGCCAACGGCTTTGTGTACGATTTTCTTGATGGGGTATTTGCTCAGCACATTTCCCTGCGAACTTCTTCCCTTGATGGCTATGGTGCCAAAGTCGAAGTCAAACACCTTGATTTTGGCGCGGCAGGTAGGCGAAAGCTGCACATTCACGATCTCTGATTCGCTGTTGGGCTGCACCGAGAAGTAGATGACCTTGGTGCCGGGTGCACCGTTGGTAATGTCGTATTCGCGGTCACGGGTAATGGCGGTAACGGCAAATCGCTTTACGTAGTTATTGCCCGACTGCGGGTCGCGGTAAATGGCGTGGTACACCATGCGTTCGTCGCCTTTTTTCCAAACGGCTGCATGGATAATGTCTTTGCCGACAAATGCTTTTTCAGAAACCCGGGTAACGAGGTATTTACCGTCACCCCTGATAATGATGATGTCGTCGATATCGGAGCAGTCGGAGATAAATTCATCCTTTTTGAGGCTAAAGCCGATGAATCCTTCCTTGCGGTTGACATAGAGTTTCTCATTGGCGACTGCGACCTGGCGTACCTCGATGGTGTCGAACGTGCGGATTTCGGTTTGGCGCTCCTTGCCTTTGCCATATTTCGTGAGGAGGTTCTGGAAATATTTTACGGCATAATCGACAATATGGGCCAGGTTGTACTCCGTTTCGGCGATGTCTTCATCGAGCTGGCGGATGAGTTCATCGGCCTTGAAGCTGTCGAATTTCGAGATGCGCTTAATCTTGATTTCGGTGAGGCGCAGGATGTCCTCCTCCGTAATGACGCGGTAAAACAAGGGCTTGTAGGGCTCCAGTCCTTTGTCAATGGTCTGGATCACCGCTTCCCACGTTTCGCATTCTTCTATGTCGCGGTAGATGCGGTTTTCGATGAATATTTTTTCGAGGGAAGAAAACAACAGGCGCTCCTTCAGTTCTTCGAGCCTGATTTCCAGCTCCTTACGCAGCAGTTCGCGGGTATGGTTGGTAGAAAGGCGCAGCAGCTCTTCTACCGGAAGGAAATACGGCTTGTCGTTGATGATAACGCAGGTATTCGGCGATATCGATACCTCGCACTCGCTAAAGGCATACAGGCCATCAACGGCCACATCGGGCGACATGCCGGGCGCCAGCTCTACCAGCACCTCCACGTCGGCGGCGGTATTGTCCACCACCTTTTTGATCTTGATCTTTCCCTTGTCGTTCGCTTTTAATATGGAGTCGATGAGCGTGCCGGTCGTAACGCCAAAGGGCACGCCTTTGATGGCAAGGGTAGATTTGTCGATGGTTTCGATGAGGGCCCGGCAACGCACGCGCCCCCCGCGTTGCCCGCTTTCGTACTGGGTCACGTCGGCCATGCCCCCGGTAGGGAAGTCGGGATAGATCTTAACCGATTTCCCTTTCAGGAGGTCGATCGATGCCTGAATCAGTTCGCAGAAATTGTGCGGGAGAATTTTGGTGGCAAGGCCCACCGCAATTCCTTCTACCCCCTGGGCCAGCACCAGCGGAAACTTGACGGGCAGGGCCACGGGTTCGCGCTTACGGCCATCGTAAGAGAGCTGCCAGGTGGTTATTTTGGGGTTAAATGCTACTTCAAGGGCAAATTTGGACAACCGGGCTTCGATGTATCGGGCTGCGGCCGCACTGTCGCCGGTGCGTACATCACCCCAGTTACCCTGACACTCGATCATGAGGTCTTTTTGGCCGAGGTTAACGAGGGCTTCGCCGATAGCGGCATCCCCATGCGGGTGATACTGCATCGTTTGGCCAATAATGTTGGCGACCTTGTTGAAGCGGCCATCGTCCATCTCCTTCATGGAGTGGAAAATGCGGCGTTGCACGGGTTTCAGCCCGTCGTCGAGCATTGGTACCGCGCGCTCCAGAATAACGTAAGAGGCGTAATTGAGGAAGTAATCCTCGTACATGCCGGAAACGGGCTTGGTTGTACTGCCATTGAGCGGGGCTTGGTCCTGAGGGGTTGTTTCCATTGTTGCAATTTCAGCTTTAGCAAGCGATTTGCAAAGCTAAAATTTTTGGCAAAAATCAAGCAAAATAATTTCGTTCTCCTTTCCGGTTGAAACGCAGAGCAGGAAAGGCCACCACGTGGATTAAGATTTTGCAGGACGCAAGTTTACTATTGCAGGTGGTCCTGGTAAAAATAGATTCCAGTTGTAAGCAGATACCGCGCGGTAAACGAGCGCTGATTCTTAAGTCAAATTTAAGATACGCTACATTTTGTATTAAGCCGGTAGGGGTAAAATTTGAATAAAAATAAACCGAAATCACTATGTTCTCAGCCACTCACCTCCACGCCATGATAGTCCACTTCCCGATCGCGCTGCTGATCGTGGGCTTTTTATCACAAGTAATTGCCCTGTTTACCCAAAAGCCCTTTTTCAAGCAGGCTGCATTTTATTTACTCCTTGTGGGTGCGCTCGGTGCTGGAGCCGCCTACCTGAGCGGGGACTATGCCGGTGAAGGCATCGAAGAAGGCCCGCTGGAAGGACCCATCGAACTGCACGAGCAAGCCGCCCTGATTACACTTTGGCTGGCCATTGTGGCCGCTGCTTTCCAGGTGGTTCTTTTTTATTTCAAATACGACCGCACCTGGACCCGGCTGGTCAACATCGTGATCTTTACCGTATTGGTAGGAGCTGTGGCCAGAACGGGCTACCTCGGTGGCCAATTGGTGTATAGCCACGGGGCAGGAGTGGAATTTGGCCTTCCGGGTATCGGTGGAGGGGCTGACAGTGCTGAAGAGGACCATGATTAACGAAACCATTGTTTACCTTCACCTATGCGAATTTTGATGATAGAAGACGAAACTTCCATTTCGAATTTTGTCCGGGATGGATTGGAAGAAGAAGGATTTGCGGTGGATGTAGCCGACAATGGACGGAAGGGCTTAGCCCTGGCGCTCGACAACCTGGAAGAATACGATGTGATCCTGCTCGACTGGATGCTGCCCGGCCTGAATGGCATCGAAATTTGCCGGGGTATCCGCCAGCAAAACACCCAAATACCCATTATTTTTCTCACGGCTAAGGACACCGTGGACGATGCCGTATTCGGGCTGGAGACCGGGGCCAACGACTACATCCGCAAACCCTTTTCTTTTGAGGAACTGCTAGCACGGATTCGGGTGCTGATGCGGACCCAGCAGCAGGAAACCTTCGTGTTTACGGCTGGCAACATCGAGTTAAACCTGGAGAAGTACGCTGTGAGCAAAAACGGTAAACCGGTTGAGCTTACCCAGAAGGAGTTTTCTTTGCTGGAATACCTGCTGAGGAATAAGGGCAAGGTATGTCGCCGTACACGCATCATCGAAAAAGTGTGGAACATCCATTTCGACTACGATAACTCGATCATTGATGTATATATCAATGCCTTGCGTAAAAAACTGGACGATCCCGATCAGCCCTCTCTTTTCACCACCGTAAGGGGGGTGGGATACCGAATTGAAGCCGACGAATGAGTCTGAAATTTACCGATCGGATTGCCCTTTTCAACGTGGCGGCGGTTGCAGTAACCACTGCGCTGGTATTTGCAATCATCTACTGGGTAGTAAGTACCACTGCCTATTCGCACCTCGACGACGACATAGCCAAGGAAAAGGCAGAAGTATTCAGCAGTCTCGACTGGTCGGGGGATTCGATTATCCTGAAAAAACTGCCTGAATGGGAGGAAGCCGAGCACAACAAGGTAGAGGTAAATCCTACTTTTTTACAAATAGTGGACACCCGGGGCAGGGTTGTTTTTCACTCCTCCAACCTGCTGAAGGGTCAGTTTTTGATCAATCCCAAATCAGACAGAAAGATCTTTTATAGCAGCGTGATCAGCAACCAGAAAATCCGGTTGGGGCAGTTTCCGATACCAAATGAATCGGGGAAAATTATTGGTCAGCTCACGATCGCCATCTCTCAGCAGGAATCTTTCCTTATTCTCAATCATTTGTTTCTGGTATTGATCATTTCCTTTCCGCTGATGATGGTCGTACAGTACCTGGTGTCAGCTTTTGCTGTAACCAAAGGCATTGCCCCCATCCACCGACTGATCAAAACTACTTCCGGCATCGGTTTGTCGAACATCAGCACACGTCTGCTGCTACCACAAAGAAAGGACGAGCTCTTCGACCTGACCCAAACCATCAACGAGTTGCTGCAGCGGATCGAAACCAGCATGCAGCTCCAGAAGCAATTTACCAGCGATGCCTCCCACGAAATCAGAACCCCGCTTACAGCCATACGGGGTACGCTGGAAGTGCTCATCCGGAAGCCAAGAGAGGTAAAGGTGTACGAAGCGAAGGTGGCCGACATGATTCTACAGGTAGATCGCCTGGTGGCTTTACTGGAACAACTTCTTCATCTCTCCAGGATAGAATCAGGAGCCGTAGTGGTCAAAGTAGAAAGCCTGAATCTTTATCCCATCGTGTCTTCCCTGATGGAAAAGTGGCAACAGGATTGCCTGGAGAAAAGCATTTCCCTCCATCTGCAGATGCCTCCATCAACCCTGGTTCAAGGCGACAAACTGTTTCTGGAAATCATCCTGACCAACCTCGTGAGCAATGGCATCAAGTACGGGAAGCTGCATGGAAATCTCTACCTGCTGTGGGACGAAGCCACCAAAACCCTATTGGTAAAGGACGACGGGGTCGGGATAGCCGCTCAACATCTACCCCATATTTTCAACCGCTTTTACCGTGCCGACGAATCGAGGAGTTCTGCCGTGAAAGGCTACGGGCTGGGGCTGTCAATCGTAAAGAAACTTGCCGAACAGCAGCGCATCGGCCTCACGGCGGAGAGTGTTGAAGGGCGGGGAAGCACGTTCAGGCTGCAATTTCCAGGGTAAATTCTTAAGCCAATTTTAATATATATGAAAGGAATACTGAATGGTTCCTCCATCACCTTTGTGTCGTTAGTTCAATGGAAAAAATTAAAATTCAGCTCAAATGAAAAAGGAAACCCTATTCCCGACTATTGTCCTGGTTATTGCAGCAGCGGTTTCTACGACCCTCCTGGTGTCGTGCAACCCTACCACCAAACCTGGCAGCGGCATGCAAAAACCGACCAGTGACTCTGTAGCAAATCAAATCGACAACCCCATGCAGGTAGAAAAAACAAGTTCCATGGATGCCAAAGCCTCGAATTTTCAAAACCTACAGGATGCTTTCAAAGGCGAAACCACTGCCAGTGCCAAGTATGCTGCTTTCAGCAAAAAAGCAGAAATGGAAGGCCACCATGAAATAGCCTTGCTGTTCCAGGCAACTTCAATTTCTGAAAAAATACACGCCAACAACCACCTGGCAGTATTGGAAGAAAGCGGACAAACTGTGCCGGCTTTTACCCCTGAATTTATCGTGGGAACTACCCAAGACAACCTGAAAGATGCCATCAAAGGCGAATCTTATGAGATCGACACCATGTATCCTGCTTTTCTAGCCGTTGCCGTTACAGCCGAAAACCAAATGGCGTATGTCAGCCTGAACTATGCCTTCAAGACCGAGCAAAAGCACAAACCCCTGTACGAGAAAGCGTTGGCGGCTCTGGAAAACAACACGGTTAAGTCTCTTGGTACGGCATATTATGTTTGCCCTACTTGTGGAAACACCTACGAAACTAATGCCCCCAAACGTTGCGGCATATCGATGACCAGCGGAGAAAAATTTATTAAGGTGGTTAAGCTCAATGCTTAATCTCAGCTTGTGGGTAGTATGGTTGTGGCCCCGGAGAAATCCGGGGCTTTTTTTATGGCAAAACCTGTATCCCCATCCCCCAACCGAATCCCTGTCTGAAACTTGCCCAAACCCAAAATTTTTACTTTATTGAAATACTTTTTTTACTCCCTGGCGGTGACCTGAAAGCTCCTCCGTAGTCCCCATTTTCCAATCCTAATCCTTTTGTATGCGCTTACCTGTACTGCTGACTTCATTGGCTTTGGTAGCCTGGATCGGTGGGGGTGCCTGGTACTGGATGTGTCCGGTAAAGCACCACTGCGGACCTGATGCGAACCAAACCCAGGTCGATCCTCCGTCATCTCCTGCACCTGTTTTACCTGGTTTTGGGGTAGAAAGCGAAGGAGCAAGGCTCTTTGCTGACCCCGGCAACCTGCGCTTCGGCCGCAATACCAGCTCAGGTGTGGTGCCCGCAGGCGTTGCTACCCGCCTCGACGAACTGGCCGCCTACCTGAAATCGCACCCCGACGTTGACCTCGAAATCACGGGCCTGTTTGGCAGTGCCGAAGCCGCTTCCGACTCCTTCCGCAACCTCGGTCTGGCGCGTGCTGCTTTGCTTTTCGATGAAATGCAGAAAAGGGGAACCGATGCAGCCCACCTCATTCGCAGCTATGAACAACAGGCCGACTCTGTGCTGGCATTTGTGGGCGATACGCTCGTGGGGGGAGCATGGCTAAAACTCGTGCCCCGGTTGGCGCATGAAGAAGCCCCGGCTCCCGAGCCCCGAAACCTGTACTTCGAAACAGGAAGCGATCAGCTGGTGATGACCGATTCGCTCAGGGCTTACCTTACCTCTGTAATTCAGTACCAGCGCAGCCATGACAAAGCACTGCTGAGCCTCACCGGACACACCGACAACCAGGGAGCGGCATCTGCCAACAAAATCCTGGGTATGAGCCGTGCAAAAACGGTCGCTACCTATTTCAATGAATTCGGACTCGCCAGCGACCGCATCTCATTGAGCTCAAAGGGTGCTGCTGAGCCCATCGTTCCCAACAATTCTCCTGAAAATATGGCCCAAAACCGCCGGGTCGAAATCCGCCTGAAATAACTCACCCACAACTTTTAACCTTCGGTTATTATGCTTCAATCTTTCTCCACTGACCTGGTTACCGCGCTGGTACTGATGATCGTGGCTGCCCTGCTGGGTGGCCTGCTGGTTTGGTTGCTGTTGCGCAGCTCCAACCAACGCAAAGTGGCCGCTTACCTCGACCGCATCGATGGCCTCGAAAACCAGCTCCGCCAAACACAGACCGACCTCGATACCTGCATCAACAGCCAGTCGGCTCCAAAGGCTGTTGTTCAGCCCTTAGTTGCACCCGTAGCCGCAGCCAACGATGCCGAATCCGAAGCTTTGGCCCGTATTCAGGCTCGCGCCAGCGAGGTAAATTTTGACCGCATCGGGGTGGCGAGTGCGGATGAAAAGGACGACCTCAAAATTGTAAAAGGCATTGGTCCTTTTATCGAAAAGAAGCTCAACAGCATCGGTATCTATACCTTCCGCCAAATCGCCAGCTTTACCCCCGAAGACGAGGACAAGGTAAACGACGTGATCGAGTTTTTCCCAGGCCGTATCCGCCGCGATGAGTGGGCGAAGCAGGCAGCAGAACTCGATAAGCAAAAGAATGCCTGAAACCCGTTTCAGGTTTAGCTAACATCCAAGGGCTTCCCTTGAAGTATTTTTCCCTGTGCAGGTCGGGCGTTCGCGCCTGGCCTGTTTATTTTTATACCTCACTCCAACTCGGCGAGGGCAGCCATTACGGCCTCCATTTTCTGGCGCATCTGCCCGGCGGTGCAGCTGTAGCGGGTGGATACGAGGCTGAAGGCGAGCATGCGGTTGCTGCGCGTGCGCACGTATCCGGCATAGGCGCGAACCCCTTCGATGAATCCGCTTTTGGCGTGAAGATTGCCAGCTGCGCGGGTGCCTTTGAGCATATTTTCGAGGGTGCCCGACTCCCCTGCTACGGGCAAGGAAGCATAAAAATCGTCGAACCAAGGCTCTGTGGTGGCTTTGCGGAGGAGCGAAGTCATGAAGCGGGTGCTGGTGCCATTGTTGGGGGAAAGCCCGCTGCCATCGGCAAATTGCATGCTTTTTTTAGGTAGCCCTTTCGATTCCCAATAGCTTTCTATTACCCTAACCGCCGACTCGGTGCTGCCCTCCTGGCCACGGGCTACGGCCACCCGGCAGGCAAGCGCTTCGGCAAAGAGATTAACGCTGCGCTTGTTGGTGTGGTAAATGATCTCCGAAAGCGGCGGGGAAGTATAGGTGGAAATCAGCTCGCGGTTAGGGGGGAGATATACTTCGGAAAGGGCAATGGCCCGAACCGTGGTAGCGCCGCCCTCGACTTTGATGCCGCATTTGATCAATTCCTCCTGCAACCGCTGGGCCGCATACAAAGCCGGATCCGGGATGGAGCCTTTGACTACAAACAGATTGGAACTGGCAGGAATGGTGCCCCGCACATAGCGCTCGAAGGTATAGGGCCCGCCAAAAATATAAGCCCTGTCGCCCGAGCCTGCCGGACCAGCATACAGCTCATTGATAAACGACATGCCGGGAATAAAAGGATCTGTACGCAGAATCTCGGCCCGGCTGCCGACTTTGCTGCCAGTACGCAGGTGGAGTTCGTAGTAATTTTCGGCAAAATTAAGCCCCGATACCCCTGCTCCGTAATAGTTGCCGATGTCTTCCCAGCCCCAGCCGTCTGGCACCATCTGCGAACCAAAGATGCTGGCATCGCCTATCACGGCACCTTTCAGGACCTTCACCCCTTTGCTCTTGAGGGTTTCGGCCCAGTTGGCCATCAGCACATCGGCAGAGCGGGCTTCGCCCCAGCGGCTGGAACCCAGGCTGGGATCCCCTTCGCCGCGGAGGTACACATTGCCATATAATACCCCGCCTGCCTGGATATTGCCGTCCATTTCGAAGTAAGTATTGAACTTGTAATCGGGGCCAAGGATCGCGAATGCCGTGGCGGTGGTCACTACTTTCATGGTAGAAGCCGTGGCCAGGATACGGTCCGGATCAACGGATACGAGCACATTTCCGCTCTCTATGTCGATGACCGTCGAGCTCCAGGTAGCTCCCGAGAGGTCAGGGTCAGTGGTCCAATTCTGGAAAATGCGATTGACTGCTGCTGTGTTCTGAGCGGGGAGCATGGGGGTAGAAAGCAACCCGGTAGCACAAAGGATAGACAAAATCAGCAGCCGGAAATTCATGGTAAACAAGGTTGATGAGGACGAGCCTGAATTTAGAGAATTCCTGTCTTTTTGAGGCGAACAATGCACTTTTCAGCCTATTTAGAATTTATTTTCTAATAGTTAGAATATAGTTTCTAATCCGGGAAAAACTACAGACCTTTAAATTCTGACACTTATCGCAAAAACTATATATTTAAAATAACAACAGAGAACATGAACCCCATTACCCCGGATACCCCGCGTGTACATGCGCCCAAGTCAAGCAAAAATGCCCGTGGCACGGTCAATTGCGACAACACCACGATGCACCTCTTGCAGGCCAACGACTTTGTGGCCGATGCTATCCGCAAGGAAATGGCCAAACGCAATATCCTCCTGATCAACATCACCTCGTCGGCTGGGAGCGGCAAAACCACCCTTTTGCAGGAAACCGCCCGCAGGATGAGCGACCGCTACCACATGTCGGTATTGGTGGGTGACCTCGAAACCGAGCGCGACGCCGACCGCATCAAACAAGCGGGTATCGATGCACTTCAGATCGTGACCGGGGGCATTTGCCACCTCGAAGCACAGATGGTTTGGCAGGCAATGCAAAACATCAACCTTGAAGGGCTGGATATCCTGATTGTGGAAAATGTGGGCAACCTGGTGTGTCCGGCGTCTTTTGACCTCGGAGAAGACTACCGCATTACCCTGGTGGCCACCACCGAAGGCGACGACAAGCCCCGAAAATATCCGCGCATGTTCCTGACCAGCGAGCTGCTGCTGGTATCGAAGGCCGACCTGCTGCCCTATGTTCCTTTCAGCGTAGAGGCGGTGGTTAAGGATGCCCGGGAAGTAAACCCCAACCTCGAAGCCATTACGGTATCCAGCACCAGCGGCACGGGCATGGACGAATGGACTGCCTGGCTGGAAACACGCATCCTTGAAAAGAAAAACGCTGCAATCCAAGCATGAGCCTTCGCACCTACCACCTGCATGTGCGGGGGCAGGTACAAGGCGTTGGTTTCCGGCCCTTTGTTTACCGCCTGGCATTGGCCCACGGACTCTCCGGGTGGGTAAATAATGCCGTGGATGGGGTGCATATCGAAGTAAATGCCCTGGAAAACCAGGTACAGGATTTTGAAGCGGCCCTCCTCAACGAGGCGCCTCCCCTTGCCCGCGTCACCCGGCTCGAAAAGTGGGTGCTGCCGCTGAAGGATTTTTCTGGGTTTGACATACACGACAGCCCGACGGAAGGAGAGCCTGACCTGCTTCTCACGCCCGATATGGCGCTCTGTGGGGACTGTCGGCAAGAGCTCGAAACCGTGCACGATCGCAGGTTTGGATATGCATTTCTTACCTGCACCTACTGCGGGCCCCGCTATTCGATTGAACATGCCTTACCTTACGATCGGGAGCGCACAAGCATGGCAGTATTTACGCCCTGCGCCACGTGCAATGCCGAGTACCACGACCTGAACGACCGCCGCTATTTTTCTCAAACAAACTCCTGCCCGGAATGCGGGGTATCGCTCAAGGCAGACGATACGCCCGATCCCCTTCAGGCAGCTTTGACGGCGCTGAGTACAGGAAAAATCGTAGCCGTGAAAGGAATTGGTGGCTGGTTGCTGCTCTGCGATGCCACAGATGCCGGCGCGATTTCGGCGCTGAGGAAAAGAAAACACCGGCCAACCAAGCCCCTCGCAGTACTTTACCCTGATGAAGCGATGCTGGCGCTTGACACAGAGCTACACCCGGCAGCTCAGGCGTTGCTGAATGGCTCCGAAAGTCCCATTGTGCTGCTTCCGCTGAAAGCGCATCCGGCAAGCGGAATCGCCGTCGATCATCTTGCTCCGAACCTCGACCACCTGGGCGTAATGCTGCCTTATGCACCCCTGCTGCACCTGCTGGCCAACGGCTTCGGCAAGCCGCTTGTGGCTACCAGTGGCAACCTTTCGGGTTCGCCCATTGCCTATACCGATCAGCAGGCGCATGCATACCTCGCAGGGATCGCAGACTTTTTTCTGGGAAATGACCGCGCCATTGTTACCCCCCAGGACGACAGCCTGGTGCGTTTTTCACCGCTGTTTCACCGCCCGATCATGCTCCGTCGATCCAGGGGATATGCTCCAACCCTGCTTCCGGCACGGCTACCCGCTTCGGGCAATGTACTGGCCCTGGGGGCCGACCTGAAAGCTGCTTTTGCCTGGCACTACAAAGGCAATTGCTATGTAAGCCAGTTTTTGGGCGACCTGGCCAGTTACGATTCACAGGAGCAGTTTCGGGTAGTGGTCGATCATTTTCAGCAACTCCTGAAAGCTACGCCCGATCAAATCATCATCGATGCCCACCCCGGCTATTTTTCGCACACCCTGGGCCGCGAACTGGCGCAGGCAACAGGTGCTTCGCTAAGCGTTCAATATCACCATGAGGCGCATTTTGCTGCCGTAATGGCTGAAAATGAACTGTTTGGCGAAACCGAGCCGGTGTTAGGCGTGATTTGGGACGGAACGGGCTACGGCCGCGACGGCAACCTGTGGGGAGGGGAGTTTTTTGCTTATGAAAATGAAACGATCAGCCGGATAGCTCACCTGGAGCCATTTATGGTTTTGGGAGGCGATCAGATGGCGCTGCAACCCCGACTAAGTGCGCTCAGCCTGGGCTGGGAATCGCCGGAGGTGTCTGCCCTGATAAAGCCCCATTTCTCCGAAAATGCCTGGAACCTGTACCAAAGCCTGCTGGCGCGTACGGGTGGGCTACGAACAAGCAGCATGGGTCGGGTTTTCGACGCTGTGGCTGCCCTGCTGGGGGCGGGTGCTGAAAATTATTTTGAAGGAGAATCGGCCATGCGCCTCGAAGCGATGGCGTCCGCCTGGGTAAAAATACATGGCCCCGAAGTCCTCGGTCAGGATCGGCTCTTCCCGCCCTCCCTCGATCCTGTAGCATGGCTGCAATCTGTGGCAATAGCCCTGGGTCAGGGTCTTTCTTCAGGAGAAATTGCGGCTCGGTTCATCTATGGGCTAACCGAAGTGGTGGCCTGGCTGGCGGAGGCAAAGGGCTTTCGCAGCCTCGCGTTCAGTGGGGGCGTATTTCAGAACGGGCTCTTGCGCGACCTGCTCGAACTGCGTCTGGGAGGCCAGTTTCAGCTGTTTTTTCATCAACAATTATCACCCAACGACGAGTGCATCGGCTACGGACAACTGGCCCTGCATACCCTGTATCAACAACCCTCAATTCAACCTGCATATGTGTCTGGCAATTCCCGGTAAAATTCTCTCCATCGAACATCAGTACAATGGCCTTGTGCGCATGGCTAAAATTCAGTTTGGCAGCATCTTCAAAGAAGCAAGCCTCGAAATGGTTCCTGCAGCCAGCATTGGCGACTATGTGCTGGTGCATGTGGGGGTAGCCATCAGCATCGTGAACGAGGAAGAAGCGGAGCGAACGTTTAAGTACCTCGCGGAAATAGGCGAACTGGATGAGCTCATTGAGCATACCCAACTTTAGTTTTCGCTTAAAAGGCCATTTTTCACTGCATTTCATTCCTCAATCATGAAATACCTTTCCGAATACCGCGACCCCGAAATGGTGGAGCAATACCTGAAGGAGATCAGCCGGATTGTGACCCGCCCATGGAATATCATGGAAGTATGCGGCGGACAAACCCATAGCCTCGTGAAAAACGGGCTGATCCAGATGCTGCCCGAATCGGTGCGCATGATCCATGGCCCGGGTTGCCCGGTGTGCGTAACGCCGCTGCACCTCATCGACAAGGCCGTTCACCTCGCTTTAGAAAAAGGCGTGATCCTCTGCTCGTACGGCGACATGATCCGGGTACCCGGTTCGGGCATGAGCTTACTGGAGGCCAAAGCCAAAGGCGCCGATGTACGTGTGCTATACTCGCCGCTCGAAGCCGTAAAACTGGCGAAGGCAAACCCCGACAAAGAGGTCGTCTTTTTTGCCGTCGGGTTCGAAACTACGGCCCCGGCCAATGCCCTTTCGGTGATTCATGCCCAGCGCGAAGGGCTGACCAATTACTCGATCCTCGCCTCGCACGTGCTGGTGCCGCCCGCCATAGCCGCGGTACTCGAAGACGAAGACACCCAGATTCAGGGCTTTTTGGCAGCAGGACACGTGTGCACCATCATGGGCATCGACGAGTATTATCCTTTGGTAGAAAAATACAAAACCCCCGTGGTGGTAACCGGCTTCGAACCGGTGGATCTGCTCCAGGGAATATTGATGGTGGTCAGGCAGCTGGAAGCGGGCACCTATCAGCTCGAAAATCAATACAGCCGCATGGTCAGGCCTGAAGGAAACCCCGATGCATTGGCGGTTATCCGTCAGGTATTTGAGGTGAGCGACCGGGAGTGGAGGGGCGTTGGGGTAATACCCGACAGCGGCTACGAAGTAAAAGAAGCTTTTGGGCTGTTCGATGCCAACCGGAAATTTGAATTTTCGCAGGAAAAGGCTGAAGAGAGCAAAGAATGCATTGCCGGACAGGTGCTCAAAGGCATCAAAAAGCCCCATGAATGCCCGGCATTTGGAAAAAAATGCAACCCGCAACATCCGCTTGGCGCACCGATGGTGTCGTCGGAAGGGGCTTGCGCGGCCTACTACCACTTCTCTCAGGTGCTCGAAAACGTCTGATTTCCGCTTTTTTCTAATTTTTTTTTCAGGAAAATGAACCGTACCCCTCTCAGCATGAGCCTGCAGTGCCCCATGCCCAAACTGGAATTTGACGTGATTACCCTCGGACACGGAAGCGGCGGGTTGCTCACCCGGCAGTTGCTGGAAAGCGGCGTATTTGATGTGCTTAGCAACGACTTGCTCGACACCCACCACGACGGCGCTATTTTCGAATTGGCTGGAAAGCTTGCTTTTTCTACCGACAGCTTTGTGATTTCGCCCATATTTTTTCCCGGCGGTAATATCGGTGAACTCGCGGTGAATGGCACCGTGAACGACCTGGCCATGTGCGGGGCCGTGCCGAAATACCTTTCGCTGGGGTTTGTGATCGAAGAAGGCCTGACGATGGAGGCTTTCTGGGAAATATTGCTGGGGATAAAAACAGCCGCTGCTGCTGCCGGGGTAAAAATCGTGACGGGCGATACCAAGGTGGTGGAGCGGGGCAAAGGCGATCAGATATTTATCAACACTTCCGGTATCGGGCAGGTACACCCCCAGGCAGACATCGACCTGAAGCGCATCCGCACGGGCGACCGAATCCTCATTAGCGGGCCACTGGCTGCACATGGCATCGCGATCATGAGCGTGCGGGAAGGGCTGACCTTTGAGTCGGAAATTGTGAGCGATACCCAGCCGCTGCACGGAATGGTGCTTTCGTTGCTGGATGATTTTGGCAAAGACATACACCTGTTTCGCGACCCCACGCGGGGGGGACTGGCTTCGGTGTTGAACGAAATAGCCCGCGATGCCCGGCTGGGCGTGGAAGTAAAGCAGGCCGATATTCCGGTGGATGAGCAGGTGTACGCCGCCTGCGAACTGCTGGGGCTGGACCCTCTTTACGTAGCCAACGAAGGCGTTTTTCTGGCGGTGGTGGCGGAAGAAATCGCCGAAGCCTGCCTGCTAAAAATGCGTAGCCTGCCCGGAGGAGATCACGCTGCCCTGATAGGCGAAGTGGTGACGGCGCATCCGGGGCAGGTGATTTTGCATAGCCGCATCGGTGGTCGCCGGGTGGTAAACCTGCTCGTAGGCGAACAATTACCCCGAATCTGCTAACCATGCCCAACGAAACCGAATACCTGAATATCAGCCTGGGCAAGGCCCGGCCTTTTCAGCCGGATGCCCCTCAGCCGCTCCCTTTTCCGATGGAGGAAAGCTGGATTTTTCGGGGAGAACCCGGCAATCCGCTGCTGGCCCCGAGGGGCGTTTGTGTTACGGATACACACCTGATTGTAAGCGATACGGCGCAGAACCGGGTATTTATCTGGAAAAAACCTGAAACCGGCGTAACCGAATTACCGGCTGACCTGGTGCTGGGGCAGGTGTTGGCGGGCGATACGGGCCGCAATGCTTCGGGGGAAATCACGGCCAACAGCCTGCATTATCCTTCGGGGGTCTGGTCTGACGGCGAGCGGCTCATCGTGGCCGACGCCTGGAACCACCGCGTGCTGATCTGGCTGAGGTTCCCTACCGAAAACGGACAAGCTGCCGACGTAGTGCTGGGGCAACCCGGCTTCGAAACGGGCGAACCCAATGTAGCTGGCATCGGCTCTGAACCCAGTGCCAATACCCTCAACTGGCCCTACGGGGTTTTTTCGGATGGCACCCGGCTGTTTATCGCCGACACCGGAAACCGCCGGGTGCTGGGCTACCACCAGATCCCCGAGTCGTCGTTTGCTCCGGCTGATTTTGTGATCGGAAAGCAGGACTTTGTTACCCGCGACTACGAACCCGAAGACGCCATCTGGCCTTATTCGGTGAAGCTCAGCCCGCAGGGCGCCCTGGCGATTACGGACACCCAGTATTTTCGGGTATTGCTTTGGCCCAATTGGGAAGACGCCGTCAGTCAAAAAGCTCCGGTTTTGATTGGTCAGCCGCAGTTGCAGGCCAATGGCATGAATCAATACCGCGCCTTTCCGGGGGCAGATACGCTTAACTGGTGCTACGACAGCTGTTTCTGGCAAGAAGGCCTGCTGGTTGCTGATACCGGAAACAGCCGTGTGCTGTGGTTTGACCAGCTCCCCGTTCTGCCTGCCGAAGCTGCTACGGGCCTTATCGGTAAGCCTGATTTTTATACGGGCAGCGAAAATGCCGACACCATTTTGGGTACAGCCAGTTCGCTTTACTGGCCCTTTTCGCTGAGTACTACCCCGCAGTTTCTGGCCATTGCCGATACGGGCAATCACCGGCTTTTTCTGGCCCATCTCTCCCCCAAACCCTGATTTTCCCGGTTTCATGCAAACTACTTTCCCCCTGTTATTCGCCGTTTTGCTGGGATTTGCTCATGCTTTCGAAGCCGATCATTTGCTGGCGGTGAGCAACATCGTTATTCGCCGCAACCGGCTGCTGCACGCCATGAAAGACGGCATGATTTGGGGGCTGGGGCATACGTCCACGCTCTTTATTATCGGCTTTCTGATGTTGGTGGTGAAGGTGTCGATTTCCGAACATACGTTTCATTTTTTCGAAGCGTCGGTGGGGTTGATGCTGATGGGATTGGGCGTGTACCGGCTCATTCGCAGCCTGCGCCACCGAAATACAGGCGGACATGGGCATACGCATACCGAAGACGGCAAGCACCACCTCGCGTATGGCATTGGCATGGTGCACGGGCTGGCCGGTTCAGGGGCGCTGGTGGTGCTGGTGATGTCGCAACTGCCGACCATCGAAAGCGGGCTGGGCTACCTGTTGCTTTTTGGTCTGGGATCTGCTGCGGGAATGCTGGTCGCTTCCGGGGTTTTTAGTCTCCCATTTTCTCAAAAACACCTCGGCAACTACGCCCTTCAGTTTGCATTTACCCTGCTTTCCAGCGCTTTGTGTGTGGGATTTGGGGCAAAGATGGTGTACGAAAACCTGCTGGCATGAATGACACCCCGCATACCCCCAAGGAACACCTGACCCTGGCTTTGGCCTATTATGAAATTGCGGTTACGGCATGGGAAGGAAACCACGTGACCCTGGCGCATGGCTACGAAATTGAAATAGAGAAAGGCTTTTTGTTCCGGCTGAGCTGCGAAGGCAAAGTTATTGCCCCTTTTGATGACCTGGACGAGATGTGCGCATTCATCCTCAAAAGCTTTCGACTCAGGACATTTACCTGAAAAAACCGGAAAACAGAGGGCTTTAATTTTTTGGAAAAGATTCAAACGAGCGACAAATGCCCGATTTCGAATAAAAAATGCACCTTAAACTAAATCAACGACCATGAAACAATTGCGGCTGGAAATGGTGGTGGTGGGGTTGTCGGTGAGTGAATCGAGCCCGGGAAACTACGCCCTGATACTGGAAGATGTGGCTACCCAGCGACGTACGCCCGTAATCATCGGTGCATTTGAGGCGCAATCCATCGCTATTTTCATGGAGCAAATGCGGCCTGCCCGTCCGCTTTCGCACGACCTCTACGCCCAAACGATGGATGCCCTGGGTGCCAAGCTGCGCGAGGTAGAAATTTACGACATGACCGAAGGCGTGTTCATGACTCGGCTGGTGCTGGTAACGGCCAGTGGGGAAACCATCAAAATGGAAGCCCGCTTGTCTGATGCTATCTCGATCTCGCTGCGGATGAACGCGCCGATCTATGCCTTGCCCGAAGTGATGGAAGATGCCGCCTTTTGGTCGAAAATATTTTTGCCCAATAACCGCAAAGGATCGCTCTCGTAGTATTCGATGGCGGAGCTGGACGAATTGCTGAACCGACTTTTGCAAAAAGAAGACTACGAAAGTGCGGCCCGTATCCGCTCCATGATCGACAAGCGAAAATCTTCGGACATCAGCTCGTAGCCGGATCGGGCGTAGCCGGTTCGTTTTCCATTTCCACCCCGCTGATCATGAGCTCAGTACCCGTAACGATGTTGTTGGTCGGCGTATCGCAATGCGCACAACGAAAGCGGTATTGCTCTACCGTCGATTGTTTTCCGCAACCGGGGCATTCGATCACAATGGGCACCATCTCTATCTCCAGGGCGGTCAGCCGAAAGCCGGGCTCGTCTGTTTCGACTACGGCCTGAAAAGCATTTTGCAACAAAACCGGCTCTACATTGGCCAGCAGTCCGATCTTGAGGCGAATGGCGCTTATTTTCGCCAGCTCTTCGGGAGGAAACTGGTCTTTGAGGGTGCGAAAAACGTTTCTTACGAGGGAGATTTCGTGCATGGCAGGCAAGGCTGTTAGGCTATACAAGAACGGGATAATTCCTGCATTTTTGAAGGATTTGGCCATTTTCCTTTCGAAAAAGGAACGTGCTTTTATCTGCTTTTCCCCCAAAAATAAAAACAACAACCCCCTGTTTTGCTTTGCCTTAACCCTTGCCAGAAACCAAAAATTATCCCTATTTCCCCAAACCTAAATATTGAATTTATGCCTACCGATCTCGCCCAAAACAAGCAAAACGCCATCTCTTTTTACCAAATGGCCTACGAAGGCAATCCGCGCAAAGCCGTGGAATTGTACGTAGGCGACCAGTACATTCAGCACAATCCGTCGGTGGGAGATGGCCCCGGGGAGTTCATCGCCTATTTTGAAAGAATGGCCACCGAATATCCCGAAAAGTCGATCCATTTTGTGCGTGCTGTGGCCGAGGGTGTCTTAGTGGCCCTGCATACGCACCAGATCTGGCCCGGAAATGACCAATATGTAACGATGGATTTCTTCCGGTTCGATGGCCAGGGAAAAATAGTGGAGCATTGGGATGCCGTGCAGCAAATTCCCGAAACGTCGGCTAACCCAAACACGATGTACAAATAATCGGGGGGCATTAAGGGCGCGTGTACCCCTTAGGGTTTCGTCCATCGGATTTTGACCGCTGAGAGCTTTTCGTTTTCGAAGCGCACATCGGGCAATACGTCGAAGCCATTTTTCAGGTAAAAACCGAGGGGAGAAAGGTAGGGCTGGCCGTTTTGTTTCAGGGAAATATTGTGGTCTGTGACCCAGCCGTTGAGGACGGCCTCGTCGTTTTGGGCGGCACGGAGCAATTGAAGGCCCAGGCCTTGGCGTTGGTATTGACCATCGACAATCACCGAAAACCATCGCTCGTCGTTCCGGTCAAAAGTGGCAAACCAGCCGGCAAGGGTATCGGCATCCAGCAGCAGGTAGTGAATCACGTTCGACAAGGCGGCGAGGTAGGCGTCGAAGGTTTCAAGTCCCTCATGACGAATGGAAACGGGGTATTGCTCATTCCAAATAGCAACAATGGCCTCTTTTTGAGGGCCGCTAAGGGTCGTGGTTTTAGCCAGATGGAGGGGCAAAGCGGTAATTTGCTAGCGAAAAAGGCCCTGAGATTCGATATAATCGTTGGCGGCACCGGGCACGAGGTACCGGGTCGATTTTCCCTGCTGAATCAGGCTGCGGATATAGGTAGCCGAAATATCGAGCAAAGGCGCGTCAATTTTTTGGGCGGAAGGATAAGCCGCGTAGAGATCGGGGTTGCTATTGCCCCGGGGATAGACGTACAAGGGATAATATTTCAGGATGGCCTCGTAGTTTTTCCACTTGTGGATGTGCTCCAGATTGTCTTCGCCCATGATGAGGGCAAACTTGTAGGAGCGGTATTTATCGGCGAGGTGCGTGAGGGTATCGATGGTATAAGAGGGCTTGGGCAGCGAAAACTCCACATTTGAGGGCAAAATGCGGTCGTGGCCCTCGGTGGCTAGCTCCACCATGCGGAAGCGGTCGTATTCAGAAATAAGGTTTGCCTTAGGCTTGAAGGGATTTTGTGGAGAAACGACGATCCAGACCGCGTCGAGGGGGGCTTCGTTCAGGGCGCTTTGGGCGATAATGAGGTGCCCGGCGTGGATGGGGTTAAAGGACCCGAAATACAGACCGATATTCATTCAGCGGGTAGGTTGTAGCTGGGGGATGCCAGCCAATACGAGGGAACGCATCTCCTGGCAGGCGCGTTCGAGGTTGTCGTTTACGATCACGTGGTCAAATTCCGGCGCAAAGGCGAGCTCTTCGTGTGCTTTGGCCAGCCGGCGTTCTATTTCCTCGGGCGAGTCGGTATTGCGGCGGAATAGGCGGTCGCGCAGCACGTCGGGGCTGGGCGGCATGATAAAGCAGGAGATGGCCTGGTCTTTGAATAAATGCTTGATATTCAGGGCTCCCTTCACGTCCACATCAAAAACGGGGGCCTTCCCTTCCGACAAAATGCGGTCCACTTCGGCGAAGAGGGTGCCGTAAAACCGGCCGGGGTACACCTCTTCCCATTCCAGAAAAGCGCCTTCCGCTATTTTTTGGCGAAACTCTTCGAGGCCCAGAAAGTAGTAGTGTTGGCCATCGACTTCGTGCGCGCGTGGGGCACGGGTGGTGGCAGATATTGAGAAGGCAAGCAAGGGAAATTCGCGGAGCAGGAAGTTGGCGATCGTGGTTTTTCCGGCACCGGATGGCGCGGCAATGATGAGCAGCTTCCCGTTATTGGCTTCCATGGTGCAAGGTACGAATTTTTGCAGAATGGAATCATGGGGGGAGTGCTTCTCGTGAGGCTCGTTTTTTACACTGGCTGGTGGGATTGTGATCAGCAGAGGGTTGTTGTTTTTGGGGCAAATCTGTTGAAGGGTGCAGGTATCAAACCTTACCGTTGAATTACCATCTTTCAAAAAGAACACCTGCTTTAATTGTGCCTTCGCGTAATGCTCATTTTTCATCAAAAATACCTGGCCTCTCTGCATTTCCTCTACAAAAACCGGCGTGGTCAATTTCAAAAATAGGTCGCATATTGCCACCCATGACCTTTACCACGCTCACCTTTCTGGTCTTTTTCGGGGTATTCCTGCTGGTGTACGGGCCTGTTAGCCGTCGTGGGGTAGCGGCGCGCAACCTGCTGGTGGTGCTGGGGAGCTATGTGTTTTATGGCTGGTGGGACTGGCGGTTTCTGGGCCTGATTGCGTTCAGTTCGCTGGTAGATTACGGCTGCGGCCTCGCCATTCACCGGGCAACGGAAAAGCAAGTCCGGCAATTTTGGCTTGGGGTAAGCCTCACCTGTAACCTGTGCTTGCTGATCTATTTCAAATACACCGGCTTTTTCCTGGCGTCGTTTACCGATCTGCTGCATCAGCTGGGGATGCAGGCCGACTCGCCCGTGTGGAAGGTGATATTGCCCGTGGGTATCAGCTTCTACACCTTCCAAACGATGAGCTATACCATAGACATCTACCGCCGGGAGCTGACGCCTACCCGCAACCTGGTGCAATTCCTGGCATTCGTGTCGTTTTTTCCGCAGCTGGTAGCCGGCCCCATTGAGCGGGCGCGGACCTTGTTGCCCCAGTTTGAAAGGCTGACGCCCATCCCTTCGGAGGCGCTCACAGGAGGTTTGCGGCTGGTGCTGTGGGGATATTTCAAAAAAATAACCCTTGCCGACAATTGCGGACCCTGGGTGGCGGAGGTGTTCGGGCAGGTGAATGCCTACGCAGGCTGGCCCGTAGCCCTGGCCGTTATGCTGTTTTCGCTGCAGATTTATTTCGATTTCAGCGCCTACTCCGACATTGCCCGGGGGCTTGCGCGTATGCTGGGCTTCGAGCTTTCGGTCAATTTTCGCAGCCCGTATCAGGCCCGCAGCATCCGGGAGTTTTGGCAGCGCTGGCATATCAGCCTCTCTACGTGGTTTCGCGACTACGTGTACATCCCGCTCGGCGGAAACCGGAAACACAGCCAATGGAATACCCTGCTCACCTTTTTGCTCTCAGGGCTTTGGCACGGGGCCAATTTTACCTTTTTGCTTTGGGGAGGCGTGCACGGGCTGTGGCTGCTGGCAGAGCGGGGCTGGAAACGGGTGGTGGGTCGCGAGGTGAAACTGCCAACAGGCATAGTAATGGTCGGCGTATCGCTGCTGTGGATTCCTTTTCGCGCGGCCAATCTCTCCGAAGCGTGTCGGGTGTTTTACAGCTTGTTTTCATCTGCAAAATGGAGCACCAACCCCTTGCTGCTCCTCGGCGGCCCAGTCAAACTGTCGATAGGCGCTATGGCCCTTGCCCTGGCATGGGGGATGGACATGCGCTACCGCGACCTCGATTTCAGCGAAGCAGTGGCCGGTTGGAAGCCAGCGCAGCGGTGGGGCATGTATTATTTGCTGATCGCCGGCATAGCCCTACTGGGTAATTTTTCGCAGAGCCCGCAATTTATCTACTTTCAATTCTGATGAAAATTAACTTCCGCCTGCGTCTGTTGCTTTTCCTGCTCCCCGTATTATCGGGAGTGGTCGGGATTGCGTTTGCGCCGGTGGACCCTTACTATCCCTATGCCTACCTCGGCGACGACTGCATGGGCCGGGCACCCTGGGTTTATCAGCGATTATCCCAGGATACCAGCACCTGCGAGGTAGCCTTTATCGGTTCGTCGCATACCCTCAACGGGGTAAACGATTCGCTGCTCAGCGCCTTGACGGGTAGGCCCGTGGCCAATTTTGGCTACTGCCGATTGGGACGAAATCTGCAATGGGTGCTGGCAAATCGGATTTTGCAAACAAAGAAGCCCCGGGTGCTGGTGATTGAAGTGAAAGAAACGGAAGACCAGCTCAGCCATCCCCTGTTTCCCTATCTGGCCAGTAGCAAAGAAGTGTTTTTTCCTGCCTGGCAATGGAATGTGCGGCTGTTTTCAGATGCTGCACAAGCTTTTACCTGGCGGCTCGAGTATTGCCAAAAGCGGGTGCAGGGCGTGACTCTACCCCAAACAGCGGGTGATATTCGCCAGTTTGGATACCTCAACTCCGACCATACCGCCCCGTTGGCAGACCTTGAAAAAGCAGCCAAGCGTCGGCACAAAACGATCGCTCCAGCTTCGGATTGGCAGGCAGCCACGACCCTGGCTTTTCCGCTGCATTACCTCGAAAAAATGGCTCTGCTATGCGAGGAGCAACAGGTAAGGGTCGTGTATTTGTACCTGCCGAGCTACGGCTGCGACCCCGAAATGGGCATCGAAGGCAAGGCCTGGTACGAGGCCCACGGCGAACTCTGGATTCCTCCGGCAACGATATTAACCGATCCCGCACACTGGGGCGACGACAACCACCTGAACGCCCAAGGAGCCGAAAAACTGACCCGTTGGCTCGCCGGGCAATTCGAACGCTAACGAAGAGCGGATTTTACTACAATAATTGACCTGATCGGCGTGATTTATTCCTGTTATCAGCGAACGAAATCATAAGAAAGCTCCTGGCGACGAATCTTCGATGTTAGGAATCATTTTGATTGGTGAATTTTTTGGGCACGGGCTTTAGGGTTGTGCCCGGCATGGTTACAGGTGAAAGCGAGTGGTTGGTAAAAAAAGATGTTTTTCCGCTTGCCAATACCCGGAATACTCCTGTTTGAGTACATATCTTGTTGAAAAGGAAGAAGTTAAGCCCTGTTTTGATAGGGTTGTTCATTTTGGGTGAAGCAATTCTTGGCCAGAAAGGGGTGTAATCAAGCAGCGATTACTGACTAACAGTTTTTGTAGGAGACTGATACATTTGGAAATGAAATCCGGAAAGGTAAACTCCTGGGGTGAATACCTCACCCTCGATAAATGGCTAATGGATAGCAGGGGAGGAAATATCCTGCTTTACCGCATGGCGTTCATGATTGGAGGGTCATGTATTGTGTTTTTTAACTGGCTGGACAGGTTTGTTCTACACGACTCCACCGATGGCTTTCCAATAGATATCTTGCTTAACCTGGCGATGTGTGTGATTTACCTCGGGCTATCCTATATTCCCAGGTATAAGGCACAGAAAAAGCACTGGATTTACGATTTTTTCATCTATGTATATGCTTCCCACTGCATCTTGATATTTGCCCGCGAGGGTTTCACGGACTACTATCTGGGCTTAACCCTGGTATCTATTCAGGGCCTTACGTTCCTTATCCGAAACAGATTTCAGATTGTCTCCTATTTCGTAACGGTAAATGGAGTATTGGGCTTTTCGATTTTCTACCTGGGAGGAGACAGCATGGAAGTGCTATTGTTCTATCCCATACTTTTCTTTATCAGTTCCTTCATTATCAGCCTGGTGCAGTGGACCCGTATCTCTGACATGGACTCTATACTGAAGGCAGGGGAAGATGTACAGAAAAATAAACGAAATATTGCCGCTGTACTCGAAAGTACCAATGACCTTATCTGGTCGGTGGATCGAACCTACAAGCTCATTTTTGTAAATTCTGCCTTTGTAGAAGCCATTGGAAAAATAACCGGGACTTTATTGCAGGTCGGAGATAGCCTGAAAAAGGTAATAAACGCCACGGATAACAAAATGGCGCACTTCAACCACTTTGAATCCGCATTTGAGGGGAATACGGAGGTTTTTGAATCAGAATTTACTTTCTCCCGGGAAAAGAAAGTCATTTATCGTATTGCGCTTCACCCTATATATGAGAAAAATCAGGTAGTCGGAATTTCCGCATTTGCCCAGGATATTACCGAGTTGCACCAAATGCAGAAAGACCTGCTCAGGAGCCAGGAACGCTACGCCAATGCCGCCCTGGCTGCCAACGACGGGCTCTGGGAATGGGACCTGACCACCCAGGAGGTATATCTTTCTCCCCGATGGAAAGAAATGATTGGCTACGCCGACCACGAACTACCCAACTCGATGGAAGCGTGGATTTCGGTGGTGCACCCCGATGACCGCATGCGGGTGACAAAGTTGCTGCAGGAGCATATCAAAGGAAAGTCCATTTCTATTTTTGGAGAATATCGCCTCATTCACAAAAATGGATCTACCGTATGGATTTTGGGTAAAGGCATGGCCATGCGGGATGAGAAAGGCTGGGCACTCCGGCTTTCCGGCTCTCACAGCGACGTTACCCAAAGGCGAGAAAGTGAGGAGGAGCTGAAGCGGCTGTCGCTGGTGGCCTCCAAAACCCTGAATGGGGTCATTATTTCGGATGCAGAAGGGAAAATAGAATGGGCCAATAAGGGCTTCGAAAATATTACGGGTTATACTTTTGAGGAAGTAGTGGGGCGCAAGCCGGGCGATTTTCTCCAAGGTCTTCTTACCAACTACAAGACCCGGCTTCAAATGTCGCGGGCCATCGCCAATCAGTTGCCGGTATCGGTAGAAGTTGTGAATTACCACAAATCAGGTCACCACTACTGGGTACGGCTATCCATTACCCCTGTATTCGACGATGCGGGTATCCTGGAAAAATTCATTGCCATACAAGAGGACATTACCGAGCGTAAACGCACCGAAGAGGAGCTCAAGAAGCTCTCGTTGGTGGCCAGCAAAACCATGAGTGGGGTAGTGATCTCTGACGAGTATGGTAAAATTGAGTGGGTGAACGATGGTTTTGAAAAAATAACGGGATATACCCTCGAAGAGGTAGTTAGTACGAGGCCCGGTAACTTTCTGCATGGCCCTTTGACTGGGGAAGTTGCCAAAGAGAATATGCGGATTTCGATTCAAAAGAAGGTACCCATAGTAGAAGAAATTGTCAATTATCACAAAAACGGAACCCCTTATTGGGTACGGGTGGCTATTACCCCGGTATTCAATGAATGGGGTAATCTCGAAAAATACATCGCCATACAGGACGATATCACCGTAAAAAAACGGGCAGAAGTAGAGCTCTTAAGGGCCAAAGAGGCGGCGGAAGCTGCCTCTCAGGCCAAAGCCGATTTCCTGGCCAACATGAGCCACGAGATACGTACCCCCATGAATGCCGTGATTGGTATGACGGGCCTGCTGCTTACTACGTCCCTCAACGACGAACAAAAGGACTTTGTAGAAACCATCCGCAACAGCGGCGACAACCTCCTTACGATCATCAACGATATCCTCGATTTCTCCAAAATCGATGCCGGTAAGCTCGAACTCGAAGAGTACTCCTTCAGCCTCGTGGACTGCATTGAGGACGTGGTCGATCTCTTTGCGGGTAAAGCCATGGAAAAGCAGATTGAGCTCATGGCCGATATCGACATGTCCATTCCGCCCTACATGCTGTCTGATGCTACCCGCATTACCCAGGTTATCAGCAACCTGATCAGCAACGCCATCAAGTTTACCCCCGAAAAGGGCGAAGTACTGGTTCGTGCCAAGTACTTTCCGGGGAGCAATGGGGAAAAAAGCAACATTTGTTTCTCGGTATCCGACACGGGCATAGGCATTCCTCCCGAAAAAGTAAATAAGCTTTTCCAATCCTTTTCCCAGGTAGATGCCAGCAATACCCGCAAATATGGCGGCACCGGCCTCGGTCTGGCCATTAGCCGCAAACTGATAGAACTCCTCGGGGGCGAAATCAAGGTGCTTAGCCGTACCGGCGAAGGGGCACATTTTTACTTCAACCTGCCCTTTACCGAAGGTGAGCCCAACCAGAAAGATTTGCCGGAAGAAAAAGAGCACTGGCCCGGCAAGAAGGTGCTGGTCGTGGACGACAATGACACCAACCGCACGATCTTCGAACACCAGTGCAAATCCTGGGGCTTAATACCCATCCTGGTATCTGACCCCTTGAAGGCCGTGGAGGTTATGGAGCAGCACCCCGATTGCCAGATTGGTATTCTGGACATGCAGATGCCCCACCTGACAGGTATAGACCTCGCCGAAATGCTGCACCAAAATTTTTCGGACAGAAACCTGAGTCTGATCCTTATTTCGTCGGTCGGCGTAGCACTTAAGGAAACTGACCGGGCCCATTTCAAGGCTGTGGGGATGAAACCCATGCGGCGGGGACAACTTCTTCGCTTAATACACGCCATGACGCCATCGGATGGAGCAGAAGAAGAACTGTTGATCAATAAAGAATCCCTCTCGGTTGAAAGCCCGGCCTCGCTTGAAGGAGTATGTTTGCTGCTTACTGAAGACAACATGGTGAATCAAAAGGTGGCGCTCCGGATGCTCGATAAGCTCGGTATCCGGGCTGAGATCGCCTCAAATGGAAAAGAAGCCTGCGATGCGGTGCAGTTGCGCAGTTTCGACATTATCCTCATGGACGTACAAATGCCCGAAATGGATGGCTTTGAGGCTACCCGGGCCATCAGGGAAATGACCCATCTGAAGCAGCAGCCCGTGATCGTAGCCATGACCGCCAATGCCCTCAAAGGTGACCGGGAACGTTGCCTGGAAGCCGGCATGGACGACTATATTTCGAAGCCCGTAAAAATAGATGAGCTTCGGGAGATGGTGGTAAAATGGACGGCTGTTGCTAAATTAACTTAAAGCCCGTGAGGAAAGCCGTGGAGAATGCCCTTGCTCAGTCCCGAATAAAGGTTTTCAGCCTGGTAGGAATGGTCTAATTAAAGGCTACCCCGCGATCAGTAAATATGGACGGAAGCAGGAATGCGGCAGGAAGCATGATCCCTGCTATTTAGCGCATGTTTCCTGCAGGAGTAATTTAAAGGCTTTCGAGCCGGTGATAAACGTTTGTCTTAATTTAATCTCAGGTATCTCCTTTAAAAAATAGGCAGGCTCATAGGCTTCGATGATTCGGTATTGGGTTGGGGTAATGATTTCGAATCTAAAATTTACGCCATCACTCAAAAAGTGGACTTCCTTAATTTTTATAGTCGAATCAGTCGGCAGGGTTCTTTCGATAGCGGTAATATGGAGTGAGTCATTGTCTAAATTCAAAAAAGAAATATCATTCCAATCGTTTAAAAGGGCATTTACCTTATCGGCATTGACCCGCTTTTTCCTGACTGTAGGTTTAGAGAACTCCGTTTTATTTTTGGGTCGATGAGCAGATACAGCGAAAAAAAACCATTTTTCATTTTGCTTCGCAAATACGCGGTAGTTGATCTGGTTGCTCCACCAGTAACATTCTTCTGTATAGGCGATAAGCAAATCATATTCCTCCGTGAGGGCATGCAGCACATAGGAATCATCACGCGAAGTTTGATCGACATTTGATTCGATTTCTATGTTTTGCCCCAGGCCAACTAAGTAGCCAAACCATAGCGCAAAGGCCAGGAATACTTTCATGATTGAAAAAGATAGATCATAGTAAAGCAACAAAATACGGCACAAGGGCCTCCGTTCAAAGTTGTATGATTAGGACTTGGCTGATAACAGCCATTGTCGCTACTATACCCAAAACCTCCAGGTGTGCGACAAATTAAGGTGCTGGTGCGCACAGTACAGGCCATTTATTCATAAATAATCTGCCTCATATGCATCCTTCTCCGCAAAAAAAGTACCTTGGAACCAGCAAGGAGACATTCAGGTGTGCGCGTTTGGTAGCAGCCTGTGCGGATGCCGGCCTTTGCAGACCTAATCGGAAAAAGTGGAGAACAGCGTAAAAACCATTGCCTACAAGGGCAGAGTCGTTTTTCAAAAGGTACAGGTTCGCTCCTTCACCCGTTTGCCCAAGGAGTATGAGGAAAATGAAGCCTGCTTCATTTTCGTAAGCAAGGGCTCGTTTTATATCAGAGCCCAAACCGAAAAGCTGCTCCTCAACCCCGAAACGGCCCTGCTCGCCAAGTGTCTCAACTATTTCTACGAAACCACTAAGCGGTTACCTGAGGAGGAAGACCACATAGAAGCCATTGGCCTCATGTTTTACCCCGATCAGGTGCAGGACCTATTCGATTTTGACCTCACCCACTCCCACCACACGGTTGATTACAACCTCAAGCAAGTTCCGGTCAATAAACTGCTCGAACACTTCCGGGAGAGCATTGCGATACTGCTTGACCATCCGGAACTGGCCGATGAACACCTCATCAAAACCAAATTGCGGGAATTTGTTATTCTTCTGACCAAAACGGTCAACGCGCCTTCGGAGCTCGATTTTTTGGCTTCCTTGTTTAAGCCCAATTTTATCCGTTTCGAAGAGGTAATCAGAAACAACCTCTACAGCGACCTCAAGTTGGAGGAATTTGCCTCGCTCTGCCACATGAGTTTGTCTTCTTTTAAGCGAAAATTCAAAGAAGTGTACCACGAGAGCCCGGCCGGATACCTCAGCAAAATGAGAATAAACAAAGCGCTCGATCTCCTGCAGCACAAAGACATGCGTATTTCGGACATCGCGTATGACCTCGGCTACGACTCGCTTACGACCTTCAACCGGGTCTTTAAGAGCCACACCGGAAAGTCACCCTCTGAATATCGACTGGGCTGATTTGATCAGGATTTGGACCAATAGGTAAAAGCTCCTGCGAACGCTTTCCTGACTTTTGTATCGAACCTTAATCCAAAGAGTCATGCAAAAGAACGTAGGCAAAACAGACCGGATAATCAGAACAGTTTTGGGCGTTACCATCATCGCGCTGGGGGTATTTTATAGCTCCTGGTGGGGGTTGGTCGGGGTGGGAATCATCTTACCCGCAGTGATGGGGTCCGATCCGCTCTATCCTTTGCTGGGTGTTAACACCAACAAAAGCTGAATCATGGAATCTGCTTTCAAAAATAAATACGGCAACTGGGCTTTGGTCACTGGCGCTACTTCCGGAATAGGTGCCGAATTAACCAGTCAGATTGCAACCAAAGGCCTGAATGTGGTGCTGGTGGCACGAAAAACACAAGAGCTGGAAGTGCACGCTGCCGCTCTTCAGGAACGATACGGAATCGCCACCCACATCATTTCTGCCGACCTCGCTACCGCAGAAGGCCTGCAAAAAGTACTCGAAATTGAACAGGAAATCGGGCTGCTGGTGGTTTCGGCTGGTATCGAAGTAAACGGCGCTTTTGAAAAAAATAATTTAGAAAAAGAGCTTCAGGTTATTCAGCTCAATGTGACATCGACCCTGGTGCTCACCCACCATTTCAGCAAAGCCATGGTGCAAAGGAAAAAGGGCGGAATATTATTGATCGCCAGCCTTTCGGGCCATATGCCTAACCCGTATCTGTCCAATTATGCCGGCACCAAGGCGTATGTGTTGAACCTGGGCGCGTCCCTCTACGGCGAACTCAAGCCCAAAGGAGTAGATATCAGCGTGCTTTCCCCCGGCCTGACCAGTACCCCCATGGCCGTCTCTACCGGAATGGATTGGGCCAAAACGCCCATGAAGGCCATGGACCCTTCTGTGGTTGCTGAAATGGGAATTGAAGGATTAGGAAAGCGCCTGCTCACCGTACCTGGCGGCCGAAACAAAGCCATGGCCTGGATGGCCAAACATTTCCCCCTACAAATGCTCTCCCGCATGAATGAGCAGATGATGAAGGGGGCCATTGCCCTGGATAAGTTAATGCTGCCGCACAAAAGGCTAAAATACCCACGTGTTGTCGGCCCGGTCCACCTCTATCAGGAGGAGGTCCGGGTCAAGTTCCAGGCGGGCGGGTTTTCCCGAAACGGTAAATGAAAACTGATTGAATCCTGCATCCACGCAAGCGGTATGGAGGTAGTACTGCTTACCCTGCTCGTCGTAGCAGCCAATACCGAGAAAATTTGAAAACGGAAATTCGCTTTTCATGGCTCCTGCGCCGTTTGTTTTTTGAAAAGCGACGGTGAGATTTACCCTGTACTGCCCATCCGGCATCGCGAAAACACGTGCATCGGTCAGGGTAGCTTTGTGCAGGGTTACGGTTTCAAAATAATCGTAGAGGAGGTATTTCAAGCTATCAGGCGTTTGGGCATACAGCAATTGCAGCAGGTCGTGGGAGGTTGGGTAAGGCGCAGCTTTGAATTTGTACCTGGTTAAAAACTGGCTTAATACCTGATTAAGTTTTGCTTCGCCAAGTGCCTCACCCAGTGTATGAAAGGCCAGGGCACCTTTGCCATAGGCGATGTATTGCTGCTCCGGAAGTACGCGGACCAGCGGAGGCTCTGTGCCACTTTCCTTCGATCGGCCAGTGAGGTAGCGTTCGCGCTGCACCCGTAAAAAATCCAGCGCATCCTTTTTCCCAAAGGTATGCGCATACATCTTCAAAGAAAGGTACTCGGTAATGCTTTCGGTTAGCATCAGGGCACCTTCGGCATGAGCGGGCAATACCTGGTTTCCCCACCACTGATGGGTAAGCTCATGCGCCGACACATAAAAAGGCAGGTTGATTTTATGATCGGGCTTATGGGTACGGACTATAAACCGGGACTCAGAAAGGGGAATCATATTGGCAAAGGAAGTAGCGAAACTGCCTTCTGAATTTGGAAATTCGACGATAGTAGCCGACGAATGCTGGTAAGGCCCAAAATACCGCGTGTTGTAATCCAGTGCCGATTCCAGCCCCCGAAACATTTCGGCCAGTTGGTATCCATGCGAGGGGTGGTAATAGACCTGGAGCAAGGTTCCTTTCCACTGCTTTCGGGCGATGCGATACCGCCCGGAATGAAAGCTAAAAGCAAATTTGATGGGGATGTCCATCCGGTACTGGTAAAATCGGCGACCGGGCACCTCCCAGGTTTTCAGCAGTTTGCCGGGAGCCAGGGCAACCTGGTCATTGGAGGTGCTTACTACTGCCTCAAATGCCAGCCTATCGGCATCGGGCGACTGGTAATTGTGCTGACCCGATAAAGAATCTTGCGGGTGCAGGGGCGCTTGTGTGGGAAAATATCCTATCCGTGGAAAAGCATCCTGTCGGATAAATGATCCGTTGGTGAGCACATTGGAATTGCGGACAAAGAAGTCATTCGGCTTGCTTTCAACGGTGAAGCTCAAGGTCAGGCTATCGCCGGGCGCCAGGGCAGCATCGAGTTTCAATACATAAAAATTCATCTGTGCATCGGCCTTTACCAGAGAATAAGTGCAGCTAAGTTCAAATGTGCTTTTTTCATCAAATCCTGTTTTGATCAACAGGGTATCGATATCAAACGAGGTTTCATTGCGTAGCCGGTAATTTCCTTTTGCCTGGAAGCGCTGCTCGTCGGGAAAAAAATCGAGGCTTACCTGCATGCTTTTTATCTGCGGCTGTGGCAAGGCGGCATACCGGCTATAGTTTTTTTCAAATAGGGCAAAGGCTTGTTTGAGGTTTTGGTCACCGTTCCCGTGCCCGGCGTTTTCCTTTTTCCAGATATCAAATCCTACAGCCAAAACGCCTGCCAGGAGGAAAAGGGTAAGCCCTGCTATAGGGCTATTCAACCGCATGATGGCTATCGAAACCCGTTCTTTCACCTGATCCATCAATCCCCGGTACCAGAAAAGATGGGCACCGATCAGCAGCAGGCCGCCGACCATTAGCCAGTATAGCTTTTCATAGAGGTAAGGCACCAGCGCGTGTCCGTAACCATCGATGTCGGAATAGGTAAGGGGGGCGTGGTGATTGAAATTGAGCCATCGGGTACCAAACCCCGAATCAGCCAGGAAACCTATGGCCAGCCAGCCCAGCAAAAGCAGGAATATTCCCCCAAATACATTCGGCATCAGGACCTGGACAAACAAAGCGGCCATCGCCCAGATGGCAAGTGGAACAAATACCAGCACAAACAGGTGAAACAGGTAAAGGCCGATCTCAAAATGGAAATACCCGTTAACGCTTTGCATCACCAAGCCCGTAGCCATCAGCATAAAGAGTAACAACAATTGCAGGTACCAGATAGCCCAGGTTTTGGATGCGAGGAAAACCCAGTTTGGTAAAGGAGAGGAATCCACCAGCGGCTCCATACCTGCCATTCGCTCGCGATGAACCAATATGCCGGAATACAGAAAGGTGAGGAGCAATACGATATTGACAAAAAACAAGGTAGGCACGCCCAGCACCAGATGCGTTACCGGGAGGAGCGTCAATTCTGCCTGACTTGTAACCCGCAGCAAAGCAAAAACGACCGTGGCTATCCCCAAAGCCGCTAATCCGGCAAACATCCAGCTACCCGCCATGAACCTGAACTCCTGCACCGACAACCTGAAAGCTGCCCTCAATTGAGCTGAAAAGCCAAAGCTATATTTTACTTTCGGCGGGTTTGTCGAAGCCACAGGGACTGCCAGGGTGTTTTTTACCACAACCGGCCGCTTCTTTTTCCGCTCGTGGGCATTTGTTTCTGTAAATGAAAACCCACGCATGGCAGCCACAAAAACTCCTCCGCCAATCGTCAGCCAGAGCAATCGATTGAGGAGCACGAGGGAGTTAACGGGAAGCAAAAGGGTGTTTTGCTCCGCCAGGGTCCAATACCTTGTGAGAAATTGAGCGGTATTTTGCCCGAAAGGATCGGTGAGAGCAGCCATTAAAGGCTGGTTAACAAAGATGTTCTCCAACAGGATTTGTAACAAAATCAACCCAATGACCACCGCAAACCCCGTATATCGGCTGCGAAATCGTACCCCGGCAGCGAAAACCAATAAGCCCTGCGCAAGCATATTGGGCCAGATATAAAGCCCATAAGCCTGCAGATAGCCCGCCAAACGGGTGGGGCCCAGTTGAGCGGTTGGCATACCGGGCAATACCTCCGCTATCAGCATCCCCAGTCCCGAAGCAAGGGTTATCCCCAACACGACCAGCAGGGCACTTCCAAATTTACCCACGAGGTAGGCTTCCTTTTTGATCGGAAAAGCATACAGGAGCAGGTGAATCCGGGTTTGATAATCTTTGAAAATGACCTGACCCACGACCGCCGGTAACAAGAACAGGAAAAACTTGCCGGAATATTGCAGGAAGTAATGAATGGAGTAGGGCGAATTGAGCCAATTTTGGGCTTGCGTTGTGGCTGTTGGGGGATCAAAATACCCCGCAGTTCCGGCAAATGAGACAAAGGATAAACCCCAAAAAGCCAGAAAGTACAGATAGGCCGCGGGCCTTTTCAGGATATAGCGCAGCTCGTAGCGGAAGATGGATAGCAACATGGCTTCAGGCTTGGGGTGGTTTTTCTTCCTGCAAAAAGTAGAAATACACATCCTCCAGGGTTGGGCTCGCCGGGGCATAATCGACCTCCGGGCAGTTTTCCGAGGCTACGCGCACCACCAGCCTGTGCTGGCTGTCGTATCCCGACGAGAGCACCTGCACCTGAGATTGGACGTGAGGCAATTCGGCGGGCAGGATGGTCGTGGTCCATACCTTGTCTTTCAACAGGCTTATGGCATTGACTGGCTGCAATTGGCATAGGATGCTACCGTGGTTCATCACCGCCATTTCGTTGCAGAGGTCCTTCACATCGTCCACAATGTGGGTAGAGAAGATCACCACGTGGTCAGTTGCAACCGCCCGTATTACATTGAGAAAACGCGACCTTTCGGCGGGGTCCAGTCCGGCGGTGGGTTCATCCACGATAAGCAGTTGCGGGTCGTTGAGGAGCAGCTGAGCAATACCAAACCGTTGCTTCATTCCGCCCGAATAACCACCCACGTGCTGCTTGCGCACTTCAGTCAGGTTGGTGATTTCCAATACTTCATCCACTTTCCTTTTTCGGTCCTTCGGGCTGCTGATCCCTTTGAGAACCGCAAAATAGTCCAGCAGTTGATCTGCAGACGTACGTGGATATACCCCAAAAGACTGAGGTAAATAACCGAGCACTTTCCGCAGCTGCATGGGCTCCTTCAAAATGTCGATTTCCCCGAACATAAGGTTTCCCGAATCAGGTTGCTGCAAGGTGGCGATGGTACGCATCAGCGACGATTTACCCGCGCCATTCGGACCCAGCAGGCCAAACATGCCCTTGCCTATTTCCAGGTTCAGGTTATTCAGGGCGCGTACCCCGTTGGGGTAGGTTTTGTTTAGCTGGTGGATGCTCAACTGCATATACTGATCCGGATGAGTCTTCGGTCAGTATCAAGGTAGGTCGGCATTCCGGGTTCAAAAACCCCTGATCTGTGAACCGGGCAGGATAGGCGGTGGACTGGGGCTGCCTTCGGGTGGAGGAGTCAATGCGCTTCCAGCCACGCGCGAAATATCGGGGTTCGGCTATTGGAAGTGTACACCACTGCATGGGGCGGAAGGAGGTGAATGGCCAGGCGGTTTTTGATATAGGGCTCAAACTTCACGAGGTAGTCGAAGTTGATTATCTCGCTGCGGTTGATTTGAAAAAACTGGCTGGCGTCCAGCAATTGCACCAGCTCGCTCAAGGTATAGCTTAGCACATGGCCTTTTCCCGCGCGATCTACTGCTACGACAAAATCGCCGGTAGCCTGAAACAAGGCTATTTCCTGCGATTTTATCAAGTAAACCTCTTCATTTTTTCTGACTGAGAAAGTGGTTTTGCCGGCACGTACGGGCGACTGTATCAGGGCTGCCAGGGTATCGAGCAGCTGGTCAGGGGCGGCGGTAGCACGGTGATTCAGAAAAAGTACCTCAAATTTTTCCCATGCTGCTGCAAACTCCTCCAGGTTGTATGGCTTCAGGAGGTAGGCTATCCCATTGGTTCTAAAAGCCTCTACATAAAAAGCATCGTAAGCGGTACAGAAAATTATGGGACAAGCTGGCCGGGCAGCTTCGAATACCTGAAAAGCTGGGCCATCGATCAGTGCGATGTCGGAAAAAATAAGGTCAGGCTGCGGATTTGCTTCCAGATATGCAATGCCCTCCGCTACCCCCTTGCACCAGGCGATGTTTGCCTGAGGCGCTTTTCCTTCAATCATGCGGATGAGTTTTTTACCTGCACGGGGCTCATCCTCAAGCACCAGAATATGTAGCTGTGCACTCATGGTATTGCGTTCATTAGCGGCAGCGCAACCACAAACCGATCTCCATCTGTAACCGCTATCGGTTGCTGGCAGATGAGCAGAAAGCGGGTATTGAGGTTGTTCAGCCCGGTGCCAAGGCTCTCCGTAAGGCCTGATTTTGGGCGCTTTTCATGGGCAATTTCGACCTGGTTAGCGTTCAGCCGGATCATTGTCAGCAATGGATTATTCGGGCTTGCCTGGTTGTGTTTTACTACATTTTCAATCAAGGTTTGTATTGAAGCGGGAGGAATCAACCAGCCAGCAATAGCTGATTTTTCGAACTGGTTTTCGAAAATATAAGCACCTCCAAATCGCTCCTTGAGCAGGAAAATATAGTCGTCGGCAAAACTCAATTCCTCCGACAAAGGGACAGTATCCTGCTCGGCACTGATCAGCAGGTAACGGTACAAACGTCCCATTTTGTGTAAGTAGCTTTTGGCGAGCGGGGGATCTTCGTCGATCAGGCAGTCGAGGGTATTCAGGTTGTTAAATAAAAAATGGGGGTTAATCTGGGCTTTCAGGTGCACCAGTTCATTGCGAAGCCGCTCCGTTTCCAGTCGCTCGATTTTTCGACGGTTCACGAACCAGTCTTTGGTAAATCGATAGGCAAAAGAAAAAAGGAGGGCATACCAGGCAGGGCTGGGGCTGCCGAATAAAAGGCTGTCCCTATCGGTGTTCGCTCTTTCAAAAATGGAAACAAAGGCCTGCGATTCTCCTTTAAAAACAAACAGGAGCACTACGCGAAGTACCTCTGCCCCCACGAAAATCCCAAGGCCGTGCAAGAGGTATCGATAGGCCCGCTTGCGATTTAAAAAACGGGGAATAAGGTAATTCGCATTCAAGTAAAAAAATGCCGGAAACGCCAATACCGATAAAGGTGCGGGCGTATTGGGTCGCAAAGCAGAATCGAACCAGGGTTGAGTCCAGGCTACATTCACCGAGCTTAGGTACCCTATCCAGAGCAATAGGTGGAGGAGGGCTTCCCGACTGATAGCTGGCTTGAAATTCCGAAACACACGTTCTTGATTACTGACAGAAATTCAAGATACGGAAAATCAGGGGGAGTGTGCTTTTAGGGAAGCATCCCCTCGTTCTGGTGGGTGCTGAGCGCGTGCAGGCTTCCCATTTTTAGTACCAAACAAACTTAGATAGGATCAAGGTTTGGTAATGGTTGGTGGCGAAAATGCAGCGTTCTACTTCGGCTACTTCACCGTTTCTTGCCGCACTTTTGCAATCTGGTGTGGTCACAGAACGAATAGGCGATCCTGGTTTCGTTACCTTTGACATGGGCTGGTTTAGTTGTGTTTTTGTCTTCGTAAATTAAACGTACGACCGCCAGTCCTTTTTTACCCCTCCCTTAGTCTATGGGACGGAGATTTATGCAACAACGCCCTTCGAACCACTAAACTTCTCCCAGCATTGAACCGCCCTTTTGGGTGGGGATGTTATGCTTTGTATTCCTATTTTTGGGCCTCATAAGCAAGGGTAAATAGTTTTATTGTAATGTCCGAAACTGTCTGTATCGCACCTGATGTATTAGAGAGTACTACGATGGTTGTCTTCTGTTCTGGTAGCAACATCAAGAATGTAGAAGCCCCGGTTTGTGTACCATTGTGTCCATATACGTTTCCATAGTTTGGGTTTTCACCATATAGGTAAAAACCTAATCCGTAACCATTGCCTTCCGTTTTAAGGTTTGGATTTTCGACCATCATTTCAAAAGTAGATTCTTTAATTAAATTAAAATTTATAATGGCGTCTCCAAATCTCAACAGATCCGTTACAGTAGAGTACATCCCTCCACCTGGGATTCTGTCGCTTAAATTTGTTTGTTCCGCTTCTGTAATTTTGCCTTTGGAGTTTTTGTGATAGCTGATTGATTTATTCGAAATGTCTTTATTGATATATTCAACCCCTGTGTTTGTCATTTGAGCTTTATCCCAAATATTGGATTGTAAATAGGATTCATAACTCATACCTGATACCTTTTCAATAATAAGCCCTAATAAGACGTAACCATAGGTAGTGTAATGAAAGGCCTGTCCAGGCGTAGCTACTAATTCTCTGTCTTTAAATATTGAAACGGCATCTGACAAGGAAGGATAGTTAGCTTTGTTTTCCTGTTCCTTCTTGTTTTTGTATCCGTCTATTCCTGATGAATGCTGTAATAGGTGTCTAATGGTAATTTCTCCTTCTTTCTTTTTAGGAAAAGTTGGCAAGTAGGTTTGTATAGGTTCGTCCAACGTTAATTTTCCTTGCTCATAAAGCTGCAATATTGCGATTGCAGTCATTGTTTTTGATATAGATGCAATTCTTGTTGTAGTTAACGTGTCAAAAGCAATCTTACTTTTCACATTACTAAATCCTGCAGCTTCCTGCCATTTTATTCCCCCATTTATTGAAAAACCCGCAACGATTCCGATAGATTGATTCTCCTTAACCGCATTTTCCAAGAGGTCTCTAGCTTTGGTTTGAAAAGTTACTTCTTGTCCAGATAGGACTATTGTTGAAAGAAGTAAGGTTATCACGATTATTAAGTTCTTCATATTTATTTGGTGTCAGTTTTACAAAAGGTGCAACATCTGTATTTCTACAACTCCTGCTCCCTTAATATTCGTGAATATTTCTCCTGAACGCAAGCAACGTACACCCATCGACAAATTCCGACTTCCAGTCTTGTGATGGGTGGGCGTTGCCGAACCCCTCGGAGTAGCAACTTACGGAAAACTCCTTGTATGGTAAATCTGCTATTAGCTGTTCGTAGTTTTTCCGTGCTCAACTCCAAAGCGTATGGCTTCTTCACGTATATCAAGGTTTATATCTTTAAGCGTTTTGAACTTAATGCAATAGCCGCTCACACTCGCCTTGCCGAGTTCTTTTCCATAGGTCAGGGCTAAGCAGGTCTTGTTGTTTTATTTGTAAGAGCTTGTTCGGAATTTTTTGGCTCTGAAAATCAATGAGTTAGGTTGGATAATTTGACTTTGCTGAGGGCTAAATTGGCAAAAGGAAGTTGTTTTTATGTCACAATAAGAAGTAAGTCGCTGGTTATCAAGGATTTAA
>JBGSTW010000020.1:0-59410 GCA_041753595.1 Bacteroidia bacterium
GTTACTTTGATGTAGGTGCGTCGGTCTTTCTCCTTGCGTTGTAGTCTGCGAAGTTGCTCTCTGGTGGCGGTATCTAGTATTGACATGCTTCAATTTACCGAAAATTATACTTCCGCAAACCACTTTGTGTTGGGTATAACAATAAGGCTATGGCATCAAGGGGTAGTTCTTCGCGAACAGAAAAAGGGCGAAGAAATAAAATCCAATATGTATCAAGTTAATGAAGGGGATTTTGTTTTATCAGGAATTGATGCAAGAAATGGAGCCTTTGGAATTGTTCCTAAAGAACTTGAAGGAGCAGTTATCACAAATGATTTCTGGTGCTTAGAGCCTAAAGATCATCTCTTGAGAAAAGACTTTTTCTTGTTTCTGACTTCCACAAAATTCTTTGATTATATCTGTAATCAATGCAGTGACGGAACTACGCAAAGAATCCGATTACAAAAGGAGAAGTTTTATGATTTTGAGATTGCGTTACCTCCAATTGAGGAACAAGAGGATTTGGTGAAGTCTTTGGCCAAAAGCAAAAAGTCAAACGAAACCCTCTCCACCCAACTCACCCACCAACTCGACCTGGTCAAACAACTCCGGCAGGCTTTTTTGCGGGAAGCCATGCAGGGAAAATTGGTGCCCCAAGACCCTACCGACGAACCGGCTTCGGTGCTGTTAGAGAAAATCAAAGCCGAAAAAGCACGCCTGATCCAGGAGAAGAAAATCAAGAAAGACAAACCCCTGCCGCCGATAAAGGAGGAGGAAATTCCGTTTGATATTCCGGAGAATTGGGTGTGGTGTAGGTTGGGGGAGATAGTTTATGACCAATCATACGGAACTTCATCAAAAGCAGATTTGTCAGGTGACGTGCCTGTTTTGAGAATGGGCAACATTACTACGGATGGAAAAATATTGTATTCAAATCTTAAGTACGTATCTCAAAAGATCAAAGATTTACCTAATCTTTATTTGGAGAATGGTGATTTAGTATTTAATCGTACTAATAGCTACGAACTTGTTGGCAAATGTGGTGTTTTTTATAATGATGAGTCGTACACGTTGGCTTCTTACCTTATTAGAATAAGATTAGGCAAATTTTCAATTCCAAATTTCTTTTCAAACTATATCAATTCATCACTGTGTCGAGAAACTCAGATTGAGCCAAGTATAATTCAACAAAATGGGCAAGCTAATTTTAATGGAACAAAACTTTCAAATATCATCACCCCATTGCCCCCACTCTCCGAACAAAAACGCATCGTCGCGAAGCTGGATGAACTGATGCAGTACTGTGATGACCTGGTGGCCAGTATCCAGGCCAGCCAGCAGCAAAATGAGCGGCTGTTGCAGCAGGTGCTGCGGGAGGCGCTGGAAGGCTGAAGCTGTATAAACGGTAGGGCAGGCAACTAGGTACAAGCCATGCGGGAAGCAGAGGAAACATGAAAGCGCAACAAAAAATATCCATCCGTTTTTTTAACGACCAAGAGGTACGGGCTGCCTGGGATGATGCACATGCCAAGTGGTGGTTTAGCGTATTGGATATTGTAGGTTTGCTGAACGAAGAACCCAACTATACCAAAGTCCGCAACTATTGGAAATACCTGAAAGCCAAACTAAAAAAAGAAGGCAATCAGTTGGTTAGTGCCACTACCGAACTGAAACTAACTGCGGCAGACGGCAAAAAGTACAAAACGGATATGCTGGATAATGAGGGCTTGTCGCCACTAACGAAACAAAAAACGAAGGGGGTTTATAATACCTCGGCAAAATTAGACCGCAGTTTAAGTTGAAAACTAAATACCCAAGTTTAAACTCCATTTCTAAACAAACCACCCCACACACGCATCCCTCCCGCCCTACTCCCTGTCTTTCCCCCATGCACCGCTCAAAAATCCTCCTCCTTCCAGCCCTCCTGCTCCTCACCGCCTCCCTTTTCGCCCAAAACCCTCGGCTGGATCCCACCCTCAACGCCCTCTTCACCGACAAGGGCCTGACGGGCAGCTTTTCCCTGCTCGACCTGCAAACGGGGCAATACGTGGTCAGCAGCGACACGGGGCTTGATTTTCCGTGGTCGCCGGCCTCCACCTTCAAGATCTGCAATACCCTCATCGGCCTGCAAACGGGTGTGATCACGGGCCGCGACTTTACCCTGCCGTGGGACAGCGTGCAGCGTAGCATCCCCGCCTGGAACCGCGACCACGACCTCCCAAGCGCCTTTTCTAACTCGGTGGTGTGGTATTATCAGGAAGTGGCGCGGCGCATCGGCCCCAAACACATGGCCCACTGGCTCAAAAAAGCGCGCTACGGCAATGCGGACAGCTCCGGTGGCATCGACCAGTTTTGGCTCACGGGCGGGCTGCGCATTACTCCCCGGCAACAACTCGATTTTATCCGCAGGCTCTACCTCGGCAAACTGCCCTTTGAGGCGCAACACCAGGCGCTGGTGAAAGACATCATGCTCGTGGACCAGCAGCCGGACCATGTGCTGCGCGGCAAAACGGGTTGGAGCACGATGGAGAACCTGAACTCCGGCTGGTTTGTAGGCTACCTCGAAAAGGAGGGCAATGCCTGGGCGTTCGTCACCTTCGTGCAGGCAGCGCAGGAAACCCCTGATTTTGGCCCCAGCCGCAAGCAAATCACCTACGAAGCCCTCCGCCAGCTCGGATATTTACCCCAATAATTTTCCTGGCCCGGCGATTTTCCCGAAATTCCCGCAACTGATATCCCGTTATGCTGCGCATTCTCATCATAGAAGACGAACCCCTGGCTGCCCAGCGCCTGATCCGCCTGGTGCAGGAGCTCAGGCCTGAGGTAGAAATCCTCGACACGCTCGATACCGTGAAGGCTTCGGTGGCCTGGCTGAGCGCACACACGGCCGACCTTATTTTCATGGACATCCACCTCGCCGACGGCAATTCGTTCAGCATTTTTGAGCAGGTGACGGTCAAATCGCCCATTATTTTCACCACGGCCTACGACCAGTACGCCATCCGCGCTTTCAAGCACAACAGCATCGACTACCTCCTCAAGCCCATCGAGGTGGAGGAATTGGCCCATAGCCTCGAAAAACTGGCTCAGCTCCAGCCCAACGAAAAGCCCCCCGCACTCGACCTGAAAATGATCATGGATACCCTGCAGGGCAAAAAGCCCGATTACCAGCGGCGGTTTATGGTCACCTCCGGCGAAAAAATCAAATCTGTGCCCATCGAAGAAGTAGCGTACTTTTTTGGTCAGCAAAAATTTGTTTTCCTCATTACCCAGGACGGCCGCCAGCACATCGTGGACTATACCCTCACGCAGCTGGAAACCATGCTCGATCCTGACCAGTTTTTCCGCATCAACCGCCAGTTCATCATCGGCTTTTCGGCGATCCAAAACATGGTGGCCTATTCCAACAGCCGCATCAAGGTGGACGTGCACCCCGCCGCCGACATCGAGGCCATCGTGAGCATCGAAAAAACGCGCCACTTCAAAGACTGGCTCAACCGCTAAGGCTTTCGCGCACGCAAACGGACGCATGTTCGCCGATTTTAGGCTAAATTCACGCCGAAAAGCCTGTTTGCCCATGCACTACCCGCCGACGAATCATTTCCTTCATGCCGTAGATTGCATCATTTTCGGGTTCGACGGCTTTCAGCTCAAGCTGCTGTTGGTGCACCGCGACATCGATCCCGAAAAAGGGAAATGGTCGCTTATGGGGGGCTTTGTGCAGGCGAATGAAAGCCTCGACGAAGCCGCCTACCGCGTGTTGCAGGGCTGGACGGGCATACAGGAGGTGTACCTCGAGCAGGTGCAAACCTTTGGCCAAGTGCAGCGCGACCCCATCGAAAGGGTCATTTCCACCGCCTACTACGCCCTCATCAACTTGCAGGACTACGACCCGCATCTCCTCGTGGACCACAATGCCGAGTGGTTTCCGGTCGATCAGGCCCCGCCGCTTATCTTCGACCACGGGCACATGGTACAGGCGGCCCGCCACCGTTTGCAGGAAAAAGCCGCGATTCAGCCCATCGGTTTTGCGCTGCTGCCTCCGCAGTTTACCCTCCAGCAATTGCAGCGGCTGTACGAAACCATCTCCGGCATTTCCCTCGATAAGCGCAATTTCACCCGCCGCATCCACGGCCTCGGCATCCTCCGCCAGTTGGACGAGAAGGAGAAGTCCTCCTCAAAAAAAGGGGCGTTCCTATACGAATTTGACGAAAAGGCGTATCAGCTGCTGCTCAGCGAAGGGGTTAATTTTGTGATTAAGTAGTTTTATTAAAAAGGGAGCAAAGGGCGTTCTCTGCGTGAAACTACGCTTCCCAAGTGTGATTTAAACGCAAAGGGCGCAAAGGTTTCGCAAAGGAAGCAAAGGGCTTTTCTCTGCGTGAAACTACGTCAACATAAAGGGGCGTTCTCTGCGATGCCTCAGCGTTCTCTGCGTGAAAAATGCCCCGACAAAGTGTGTTTTAAACGCAAAGGAAGCAAAGGGCTTTTTCAGCGTGAAACTTCGCCCAGACAAAGCGGCTTTCTCTGCGTTCTCTGCGATGCCTCCGCGTTCTCTGCGTGAAAAATGCCCCGACAAAGTGTGTTTTAAACGCAAAAGGCGCAAAGGTTTCGCAAAGGAAGCAAAGGGGCTTTTTCTGCGTGAAACTACGCCAAAACAAAGGGACTTTCTCTGCGTTCTCTGCGATGCCACCGCGTTCTCTGCGTGAAACTACGCCCTACAAAGCGGCTTTTCTCCGCGGTCTCTGTAAAACCTCAGTAGCTCATTTTCAAACGAAGAAACCCCGCCGTAGCTGCCTCCCCGAATTGACCATTATTCGAAGCGAAAAAAGACTGCGCCACTAGGTCGAGGTCCCAGTTCGTTTTGATGGAATAAGTGAGCACCGGAATAATGCCCGTGAGGTTGTTTTGCTCGGCATACAAAGCAGAGAGGCTCACCGTAAAAACCGGAGAAATCGTTTTGGAAGCGCCGAGAATCATCGCGAAACGGGAAGGAAAGAGGTTTTTAGCCGAAAGCAACGAACCCGCCAGCCCCAGGCCGGGATTATTGCCCAGGTTACCGCGCTGGTTGTACAGGCCGGCAAAGGTCAGGTACCATCCGCCGGGCGTGAGGTAGTCGAGCGTAGCAGAAGCCGCAGTAGCATCTACGGAATCAGCCGAAGGGGCAAGCGGATGAAACCAGGTGCCTTCGCCCCGAAAACCGATCGGACCCAGGTTGCCCTCCCAGCCCAGCCCCAGGGCCAGGTCGCCCTTGTAGTAGCCCGTGATCGTCTGCACGTCGTAGCCCTTCACGTTGAAAAGCACGCGGGCGGCACCCACCGACTGTTCGATGCTGGTGTCCGGAGCAAAAGCCACTTCCGCCACCGAAGACCCTCCCCAGAATTTACGTACCCGGATGGCATCGCTGCCGGGGCGCTCCTCGTAGTCGAAATCGAGGAAATTGAGGGCATTGAACATGTCGTTGGGGTTCCAGGTGAGGTTGCGGCCCCAGTTGATGCGCTGGCGACCGAGGGTCACGTCCCACTTGCCCTTGGTGTAGCGGGCGTAGGCGCGGTCCACCACCGTATGCAGCACGATGCCTTTGGGTTCGGCCCAGCGCACGGAGAGGTGCATCAAGCCGTTGTACTGGTCGATCTGTGCCGCGTAGTTGGGATTGAGCTTTACCTCCTCGCCGATAAACAGGCGGTTGCGCAGCTCTACCTTCACCTCCCAGGGCGAAGCCGGGTACCAGGCCAGGTTTACCCGGTTGTGGATCAGGTTATTGGTTGTGGGTGAAGTGGGAGACGGGGAAAAAGTAGCGCTGCTGAGGTATTTCACGTAGCCGCCCACCGTGAACTTGGGGGGAGGATCGTCCTGTGCAAGGGCGGGCCGGGCCAGGAGTAACCCCAGCCCCAGCATCCAGAATAGCTTTTTCATGGCTGGTTAGCTTGCGGCGGACTGGGAGTTCAGCACATCGGAGATCACCTTTCCGTCCTCCAGGGTAATGACCCGGCGTGCCCGCTCTATCACACGGTTGTCGTGGGTAGAGAAAATAAAGGTGATGCCTTCGCGGCGGTTGAGCTCCGCCATGATGTCGAGCAGGGTCGTTGCCGAGGCAGAATCGAGGTTGGCGGTGGGTTCGTCGGCGAGGATAAACCGGGGCTTCGGTGCGAGGGCACGTGCTACGGCTACGCGCTGTTGCTGGCCACCGGAGAGCTGTCCGGGCCGGTTGTTTTTCCGGTCGGCAAGGCCCACTTCGCCCAGCAATTCAGCTACCCGGCTGTCGCGCTCGGTTTTGCTGCGCCCTTGCAGGAGCATCGTAAACTCCACATTTTCGGCGGCGGTAAGCACCGGAATCAGGTTATAAGCCTGAAAAACAAAGCCGATGTTGAGGAGCCGGAAATTGATCAGTTCGTTGTCGGAGAGGGAAACGATGTCGGTATTGTTTACCCACACCTGACCCGAAGTAGGCCGATCGAGGCCCCCGATCACGTTCAGCAGGGTAGTTTTGCCCGAACCAGAAGGGCCCACAATGGCGGTAAATTCACCCGCTTCCACGCTCAGGCTCACGGCCTGGAGGGCATGCACGGGCTGTACGCCGGGGTAGGTTTTCTCTACGTTGGAAAGTTTTACGACTGACATAGTCTATATTTTTTTGGGGAAATGAAGGGGAAAATTAAAGGGAGTGGATCGCCTCTACCGGCTTGAGGCGCAAGGCACGCCAGGCCGGAAAAATGGCCGAAATCAGCGCGGTAGCTACGACCATGACCGCCACCTGGATATAAAACTCAGGCGTCAAGGCCGTGTAAATCATGGTATCAAACCCGTACTGGCTCAGTCCTTCGGAAAATGCCGCGAGGTCGATTCCCTTTTTGCCGAAATACTGAATGGCGACCCAGCCCATAAACATGCCCAAGGGCGCACCCACCATCGTGAGAAACACCGTTTCGTACATGATCATCAGAAAAACACGCAGCTTGTTCATCCCCACGGCCATGAGCATGCCCAGCTCCCGGGTTCTTTCCAGTACCGACATCATCATGGTATTGACAATGCCAAAGCCGAGGGCCAGCAGAATAATGACCATGAAAACCATCATTTTGGAACCCACCGCATCCACAATCAGGCGCAGGTCGGGTGCCAGCTCTTTCCAGGTTTCCACCTTCAGGTCGGGGCGCTCAGCTACAAGCGAAGCCTGTACTTCCGGAACCGAATCCGGATTCTGCAACAGAATCGCTATTTCGTGCACCTCTGCGTCCATGCCCATCAGCGCCTGGAGGTCGCTCCTCTTCACAAACACCTTCGACTGGTCGTTTTTGGCATTTACCGTTTGATAAAAACCGCTCACTTTAAAAGCACCCGAGGTCACGTGGCCGCTGGCATCCTGAAAGGTGAGTACCACCGTATTGCGCAGCCGGAGTTTGTATTTTTCGGCGAGGCTCTTCCCTACCAAAATGGGCGTTCCTCTGGCGGAATCGAGGTACTGACCTTCCACCAAGGTCTCGTTCAGGTGGGTAAGGGCAATTTCTTCTTCCGGCTCCACGCCGTGAATCTGAATGCCGGTGGCCCCCCGGGCGGTGGTAAACATGCCTTCGTTCATCACCCGGGCACTGGCGGCTTTTACCGAAGGGCGTTGCTGAATTTCGCGGATCAGGGCCATTCCGCCGGTGACGGTATCCCGCGTGCTGTGGTCTTCTTTCCAGCCGGGATTGTGCACCTGGATATGCGAAAACTCTCCGGCGATGGCACTGTCCACCCGTTGGATGCTGAGCCCCCACGAGAAGCCCATGAAGAAAAGGCCCGCGAATAAACCTATGGCGATAGCGGCAATCACGATCCCGCTCCGGAGTCGGCTGCGCCACACATTTCGCCAGGCAATTTGAATTAACATGGTATATTTTTTTTAGGGTAATGGCTTCAGGAACGCATCGCTGCTACAGGTTGGAGGTGGCTGATGCGCCACCAGGGGTACACCACCACGGTCATCACCAGCACAAACACAATAAGGCTCTGGGTCAGAAAGATGGATGGCATAAATTTCATGGGAATCGTTGCTTCCAGGCCATAGGTGGCATAGGCAACAGCCATTTCTTCGCCCAGCGGAATGGGATTTGCCTGAAAATAAAGCACCAGCGGAAAAGCAATCGCATACCCGATCACGACGCCCAGCATGGCCACCAAAAAGGATTCTATCGCAATCAGCAGGCTCAGTCGTCCTTTTTTCATGCCAATAGCTACCAGCACCCCAAATTCGTGCTGCCGCTCCAGGGTCATCATCACCACCGTACCGAAAATGCCAAAGCCGATAATCAGGTACAGAATACCCAGGGTAAGTACGCTGGCGCCTCTGTCAGCCTCCATGAACTGCACCACCTCGGGCATCAGTTCTTCATAAGACATGACCTCAAAGGAATCGCCCAGCGTCGTTTTCAGTGTTTCGAGGGTACCGGTGTATTTGTCCTTATTGTCAAAACTGAGCACATAGCTGGTGGCGCGCCCGTCGCACACATACAGCTCCTGGGCTGCGGCCATCGGCAGGTACACGATACCTTTGTTCATTTGCTCGATACCGAACGTAAGAATGGCCTGGATCGGGTATTTACCCGCGGCACTGTAGCCCTGATAGCCTTGCCCAAGCAAAACCAGGGTGTCGTTTACCCCTACCCCGAGTTTTTTGGCGAGGTCTTTTCCGATCATCACGGCTTGGTCGCCGTCGCGGAGGTAGGTGCCGGAGGTTACTTTCTCCGAAAGTCGGGTAACGCTGTTTTCACCTTCTGGATCGATGCCCAGCACCTGCGCACCCTGGCTGAGTGAGTCGGTGGCCACGAGGGCAAAGGATTCCAGCCGGGGAACAGCCGCCTTCACATTGGGCGTTTGCAGGATGCTGTTCAGGTTTTCGGGGGTGGTTTCGAAGGTATTGTCGAGGCTGGGTTCGTCCCAGTAGCCCTTGGCGTGAATTTGCGCGTAGCCGGTGTAAAAGCCGGTCATGTTATCGACCATGTTGGAGAAAACCCCTTCCTGAATCGAGCGCATGCTGATGGCCAGCAATACCGCCAGGAATACAGATGCCGAGGTAATCAGCGTTCTGCGCCGGTTGCGCCACAGGTTGCGCCAGGCAATTTTGAAAAGCATGATGTTTTCGTGGTTGAGGGTGGAGCGGAAGGAGGGTTAGCGGATCTTCTGCAGGTATTGGGTGGTGAAATAATCGGCAGGAATGGCCGCGTCAAACTGCATGGTCACGAACTCCATGATGGTGCTGTTGCCTTTCTTTTCGGTCGGTTTCATCTCCAGCTTGCTCACCATGGGGCGGCCACCGAGGGTTTTTACCTCCAGGCCTTGGAGGGTACTGACCATGAAATTGTCCTCGTCGTAGTACTCGGCGCGTATTTGCAGGTAGTCTTTTTTGTCAATAAAAAAGACCAGCTTCCCCCAAACGACCGGCACGCCGGGTTTGGGTTTCAGCTCCAGTTTCCAGCAGGCACGTCCGGTAATGGTGCTGTCTTTCAACAACTTCTGGGTGTAATCGGTAATGAGCGACACATCGCGCACGAGGTCGTCGTTGGTGAAGTCGGAACCCATCCACGATTGGTTCATCATGGAGGCCGGCAGTTTCACCACCCGTTCAATGCGGGGGTTCCACGACCATATTTCGTTGAGGCGCTTCAGCGTGGCCGAGCCTTTGTCGCGCGCCGGATCGGTAACTACAATGAGCGAATAGTCGTCGCCCTGGCTCCACGACTTGAGGGTCATGCTGCGGGTGTAGTTGGGGCGCACGAGGGTCATGGTCATCGTGCCTTGCGAGGATTTAACGCCCCGGCGCATCTCTTCCGACTTGCGGATAATGTCCTGAGCGGTTTGTGTGTATCCCGTGGCTGCGCTGAGCATGAGCGCGAGCAGGAGGAAAATTTTGGTAAAAGGTTTCATAGAAAAAAAGGTTAGCAATCAGGGGTGGTGGGGATCCAGATAGCGGCGGCGGATGATGGCTTCGTGTTCGCTGAGCAGGTCATCGTTTCGCAGGCTGAGGTAGTTGATGCCAATCCCGTCGAGCATCGCACCCAGCATCAGGGCTTCTCCTCTGGGGTCAGGGTAATTCAGTTGTTCAAAGAGGTAAATCCAGGCAGGCATCAAGGCGGTGTAGCGGCCCATGAGGGTCTCGCGCAGATTCGGGAAATCGTCGATCTGGAGCAGGACCTGGGTCATGATTTTCGTCAGGTCAAAATTTTTCCGGATATAATCAAAGCTCAGGTTGATCAGAAATTCAAACTGTCCGAAGGCGGTCTCCAGCTTTTGCATTTCTCCTAAAATATTGGCGCCCACCTCGAAAATATGCATGATTACACCTTCCATCAGCGCTTCTTTGCTCTCGAAGTAGTTGTAAATCAAGCCCTTGGCCACCCCCGCTTCTTTTGCTATATCTGCGATAGAGGTGCTGTAAAATCCCTTATGGGCAAACAGCTTCAGGGCGGCCTGGATAATCCGCTCTCTGCTCTGCTCCCGCATGGATTCCAATTGCTTTGAACTACGTGGACTCATACTTTCATTTTTTATGGTTGACCGGTCAGTCATTATATCGTAAGGCAATTAATCAAGGTTTCATGAGGATTGCAAATTTTTCAAATGAATCGTACCTAATTTTTTGACCAATGTCATTTCTCCTCATATAAATATATGATAATCAATTACTTATGATTTTTCTTGGGGGCATTTTCCCCGAATGATTTTGCACATAAGTGGTAGCTCGCAAATGGCTTCTTGGCAAATTCAGGAATTTCGCTTAGGTTGAAATTTTACAAAAAACTCCAAACCTCTTCTTCCCCATGAATCCACTCATGCGTGTGCGGCTATCAGCCATGATGTTCCTCAACTTTTTCATTTGGGGGGCCTGGTACGTAACCGTAGGCACTTATATGAAAGAAGGACTCGGCTTTAACGGGGTACAGATCGGATCGGTCTATGCCACCAACGCCATAGCAGCCATCCTTTCGCCTTTTTTTGTGGGCATGTTTGCCGACCGTTTTTTCCCCACCCAGCGCATGTTGGGAGTATTGCACCTCTTGGGTGCCGGATGCATGTTTCTGGCTACGCTAGCCACCGATTTCAGCATGTTTTACCTGTGCATCCTAGCCTACAACCTGATGTTTATGCCTACCCTGGCGCTAGCTAACTCCTTGTCTTTTAAGCAAATGGACAATCCGGAAAAGGAATTCCCTTCCATTCGTGTATTCGGTACGATTGGCTGGATTGTGGTTGGTTTGCTGATCGTCGGCCCCCTCGGATGGGACCCTACAGTGCATCCGCTCGAACTCGCAGCCGGTGCCTCGGTACTGCTGGGCCTCTACAGCTTCAGCCTGCCACATACCCCGCCGCCCGCCAAAGGAGAAAAAATCACGGTGCGCGCCGTGCTGGGCCTCGATGCACTCAGCCTCCTTAAAAAGCCCGCTTTTGCTACGGTTGTGATCGCTTCGGTGCTGATCTGTATTCCGCTGGCTTTTTACTACAACTTCACCAACCCTTTCCTCAACGAAATAGGCTTTGAAAACGCCGCCGGCCGCATGACCTACGGGCAGATTTCAGAGGCCCTGTTTCTGCTCATTATGCCCCTCCTCTTTGCCCGCCTGGGGGTAAAATGGATGTTGGCCATCGGCATGGCAGCCTGGGCGCTGCGGTACACGCTCTTTGCCTTCGGCGATGCCGGACCCGGCTCGTGGATGCTGCTCGGAGGCATCGTGCTGCATGGCATCTGCTACGATTTCTTCTTCGTCACCGGGCAGATTTTTGTGGACAAGGAGGCGCCCGCCAGCCTCAAAAGCTCCGTGCAGGGCCTGATCACCCTCGCTACCTATGGTGCGGGCATGTTTATCGGCTCCTTTATTTCGGGGGCGCTGGTAGATCGCTACGTAAATGCCGACAATACCCACGATTGGCAAAGCATTTGGCTGATACCCGCTACCTTTGCGCTCGTGGTGCTGGTTGGATTTATTTTCGTTTTCAGGGAAAAGAAAACTGCTGAAGCTTAGCAGAAGTACAAAAAATTACCCCTCCGGATGTTCCCATTTTAGCGGGTGCCGGAGGGGTTTTATTTGCTTTAAGGAATTATCGCTTCGAGAAATACAATGCACCGATCACTCAATCCTCATCCAAAAAGCGCTGGGTAATGGGCTGGTAGGTCTCGATCCGGCGGTCGCGCAGGAAGGGCCAGTGGGTGCGGTAAAAATCGGATTCGGCGAGGTTAATCTCCTGAACGTGAACCGTTTCCAGCTCGTGTGATGCCTGAAACACCACTTTGCCGAAAGGATTGGTGATGAACGAACCACCCCAGAACTTCATTTCGGCTTCGTCGCCTACACGGTTGACCGATACCACGGGCACGCCGTTGGCTACCGAATGGCTGCGCTGGATGGTTTGCCAGGCCTGGTATTGCTCGTCGTTCACGTCTTCAGTCTGGTTATGTGCCCAGCCGATGGCGGTGGGGTAAAACAGGATTTCGGCTCCCTTCAGGGCGGTGATGCGCGCCGCTTCGGGGTACCACTGGTCCCAGCAAACGAGCACGCCGATGGTGGCAAACTTCGTTTTGAACACCTTGTAGCCCTGGTCGCCGGGAGTGAAATAGAACTTTTCGTAGTAGCCCGGATCGTCAGGGATGTGTTGCTTGCGGTATTTGCCGAGGTAGGTACCGTCGGCGTCGATGATGGCAGCGGTATTGTGGTAAATACCCTGGGCCCTTTTTTCAAATAAAGAGGCGATAATCACCACGCCGAGGCGCTGGGCCACCTGCTGCATTTCTTTGACAGAATCGCCTTCAGGAATAGCCTCCGCGAGCGAAAAATTGTCGTAGTTCTCCACGTCGCAGAAGTACAGCGAAGTGAACAACTCCTGCAAACAAACTATCTGAGCGCCTTCGCTGGCGGCTTGGGCGATGCCCTCAATGGCTTTTGTGCGGTTGGCTTTTACATCCGCCGAGCAGGCCATTTGTACGATTCCGATTTTTACTTTTCTATCTGCCAAGGTGTCGTGCTTTTGATTGGCAAAGGTAGCAAAAGCGAGGGGGTTCGGCAAGGTTGGGGTGCGGGTGAGGGAAAAATGGAGGGGATACAACCGCCAGAGTCTCTTTTCCTCAAAACAAGCCGAACAGTTCCCGATTCACCCTTTCCAGCACTTGACCCCAGTCATAATATTGAAACCTTGGGCCGTTTTTTGCTATGTTAATTTATGCATTTGAGCGTTAATGCGCAAAAAATGGTCGCAAGAATGCTGCTATAAGCCGTTTTATTATTTTTCAATGGCGTCGGTTTTGGTCTGCCGTGTTCTCTGTATTTTTTTACTGCCTCATTCCAATGCCAAACCATTCCACTGTCCGCAGGTGCTATTCTTCTATTACCCTATACTTCTCCATCGAAATGTCTGTTGTCGTCAAACTCAAATGGTTGTGTAGCACTTAAAATGTCTGTCAAGTCGAACTCACCCTTGCAAATTCGTAATGTCCGCCAAGAAAGTAACGTTTAACCCAAAATCCTTCTTCTTACGTCAAATTACTATGAGTGAAATTGTTGTCAGATGTGTCCATTGGCAACTTCACACTTAGTTCTATTTTCTCGCAATGAATTCTAATTCGTTGTCCGTTTTCAAAAAAGTATATAATGTCGTCTCCGTCATTAGGTTTTGATTGCGGCACAATACTGTTATTTAATTCTCTTTCTATCGAAGGGAAAAATGTAATTTCCCTTAAACAACTTTTATCGTCATAAGTGCTTTTTTCGTCTTGGTCAAAGACTTTCAAAAATGTCACTAAACTATGTGTCAAAACCAAACTTGAAAATTCGTTTTCGTCAACCCAGTCGCCACTAGATTTTTTCCAATGAAGTTTAATCTTTCTGTCCGCTACGTTGTAGTCGAAACCTACAAAATCAAAATTGTTATGAAGGTCGATGTGTCGTCCTGCAATGCTTAAAGCGTGATTTTCTGTTATGTCGAAATTTACTTTCATTGTCGGGTCGTCCTAAAATAGCATATGACGGGGCACTTCACGAAGTCGATCTGGTCCACGGGGGGCGCGAGCAATTTGCCGTGGGTATAGCTGCGGACCAAATCCGCGAGCGAGCTGTTAAGCGATTTATCCTAATACTACAATAGGTACAGCAAGGACAAGCTGTATACGTTAAAAACTCCATCCATCTAATTATGCCCCAGGCAACTCAGCATCCGGGTTTTCTTTCAGCAATGCTTGCCAGGCACGGGCCGTTTCTCTGGACACACCCGTCAAGGTGATAAGATCATCCACAGCAAGCCCCATGGATACCCCCTTCTTGAAAGTGGAGAAAGCGGCTTTCATGAATCCCTTTTCGATTCCCTCTTCTCTACCCTTCTCCATTCCTTCAGCTCTTCCCTTTTCAATCCCCTCTTTTCTTCCCCGATTTAGGATCTGATCATAGGCTGACATCACCTTTTCTTTAGCGGGGGATTCAATTTTGTTGAGTGCGCGCATGATTTTTTCTTCTTTGTTGTCTGCCTGAAGTAAATATACGACGATGAGGTCAATAAAGTCGGAGAGAATATGATGAACTTCCTCTTCGCTGAGGCCCATAAATACGAATTGTAGTCCCTCGACGGCATCTCTGTTTCGGCTCGCTTTTAGGGCCAGGAAGGCTCGTTTCGCCCAGCTGCCGTCCATATCCAGCAGCTCTTCTTCGCTGTAATGGCTCAGGTCGTTGAGCAGGTATTTAAACTCCGGCACAAAGGGCGTCAGCTGTGCATCCATTCCCTTAAAGTAGCTGGCCACGGTCCGGATTTTCCATTTCTGTGTTCCGTGATACACGATGATGGGAATCACCGGCGTGAGTCGCTTAAGCTTGGTTTGCTTGGTCTGCGCTGCCTGGGCGGTGTAGGCGTTTACCATGTACTGCAACAACTGCAACCACGGATGGCGTGGAACATAACTCTTGTGCTCCAGCAGCAGGGCGACGGTCACGCGGCTTTTTCCATATCCCACGGTATAAACCACATCAGAATAATACTGCTGAAGGTTTTTGTCGAGGTAGCTTTCTTTCTGCTGTTGAAGGGTGTCAAGATGAAATTTTTCAGCCAACTCTTTTGGCACAAAGAGCTGCACATACTCCTCCATCAATTCGCGGTGGGCGAATGCGCTTCGGAAAAACCGATCGTGTGGATGATGAGAAGCAGATGACACAGATTAAAACTAATAAAATTGGCTTTATTGTGCAAATAATTAACTGATATTTTTAGCTTTTTACTAAAATTTACATCAAACAAATTGTGAACAATGTATTCATAGGGTTAGATAGTGGGGACCAGCTCGGAAAAGATAAACCGACCATTCCATTGAAATCGCCCTAAGTGGCAAATGTTTGATAACTTTAATTTTATTGAAGCAGGCCCAAAACAGGAAATTAATTTAATACCCTAAAACCTTATGCGCCACCTGACCGTCTCCATGCCGAATCTTTTTACAGGCTTTCCGGTCACACTGGCACTTGGCTTTGCATGTTACAATCTTGTTCTTAAATGCTTAGGAGTCTTTTTTAAGGCTGCCAGCACAGGCAGCTATTCTTCCAGTTGGCTACTCCTTCTATTCCTGTTACCTGTAATTACTATTACTATCAGATCATCCAGAGTCCTTATTATTACCCGCAAGCACTTGATTACCCTTCCATTTCTGCTCCCCTTTTGGGTGAACATCCGAAAGAAAAACGATTACGACGGATACTTATCAGGCAATTTGATGGGCAAATTCGGGAATTCTCACGCTTCTTTTTTTCTGGTTCGACAGGGAAAAATCGTCGACTACTTTTCAGCTTTCAATTATTGGAACCTGACGAATCTTTCTTATGCCTCCGATCTGAGGAGCTTGGGAAGAACAGAATTGAGAACACTCTCTCTCCTCGCCCTTTCCCTCGGATTTCCGATAAAGCCCCGCTAATCAAAACAAGCCGAACAGCTCCCGATTCACCCTTTCCAGCACATAGCCCCAGTCATCCGGGCGCTTCACGAAGTCGATCTGGTCCACGGGGATTATGAGCAATTTGCCGTGGGTATAGCTGCGGATCCAATCCTCGTACATGCGGTTGAGCGATTCGAGGTAGCCGATGCTGATCGTTTCTTCGTAGTCGCGGCCGCGCTCCGAAATATGGTCCATGAGCGTGGGCACCGAAGCCTTGAGGTAGATCAGCAGGTCGGGTGGCTGCACGAGCGACGACATCGACTTAAAGAGCCCAAGGTAGTTATCGTAGTCGCGCTGGCTAAGGTATTTGCCTTCATAGAGGTTACGGGCAAAGATATGCGCGTCTTCAAAAATGGTGCGATCCTGGATAATGGTCAGGTCGCTGGAGCGGATATCCATCGCCTGGTTGAAGCGGCTGTTGAGAAAATACACCTGTAGCGGAAACGCCCATTGGTGCATGTCCTCATAAAAATCTTCGAGGTAGGGGTTGTCGTCCACCGATTCGAAGAGGGGTCTCCAGCCAAAATGATCGGAAAGGCGATTGACCAGCGTAGTTTTTCCTGCGCCGATATTGCCTGCCACTGCGATATGTTGAACAGCCGTTGTCAAATGAATTTCAAAGCTACTAAATCCACGACGGTTGGCGATGGTTGTGTGTGAGCGATTGACCAAGTATTTTTGAACAAAATCCAATGACTATGTGGAAAACCGCGCTATTTCTCCTGCTCTTTCCGGTGGCGGTATTCGCCCAAAATTCCGAAATTGAAATCGGGGTAAAGGTGGGCGTCAATGCTCGCAATGTGCTCTATTCCAGCAATGTACCGTTGGACAATAGCGCGCAAAACTTCGTACCGGGGTTTAGCCTGGGCTTGTTTATGTACAAAAAAATAAACGACCAGCTGCTGATTCAGGGGGAAGCCCTCTATCAGGAAAAAGGTTTTCGCTACAACGACCGCTTCAACCTGCCCGGCCGGATCGATATCCGCTACTTTTCGGTACCCGTGGTGGCGCGCTACCGGGTGGTGGGCCGCAACTGGGTGGAAGTAGGCCCCGAAATCGGCATTCGCCAAAAAGCGCTTTCCACCACCGCCGGCAAACAGAGCGATGTAACCGGTTTTTATCGCCAGCGACTCGACCTCTCGCTCGTTGCAGGTATCGCCGTAAATCCCTCCGATAGCTGGTGGGGCGGCCTGCGGGTGATGCAGGGAATGAACAGCGTGATTGGCGGCGCAGGTTCCCTCAACGATCCCTACCTTCGGGCCCGCCATACGGTGGTGCAGCTCTGGGTGGGCTATATTTTGCCGAAATAATCGATTAATCTCTCCCAGCCACTACTCTATATGAATAACTCACTGCTGATCCGCAACGCTACCCTGATCAATGAAGGCCGGAAGTTTGAGGCCGATGTGCTTGTCCGCAATGGCCGCATCGAAAAAATTGCCGCTCAGATTACCGCCTCTGCGGATCGCGAAATAGACGCCGCAGGCCTATGGCTGCTCCCTGGCGTGATCGACGACCAGGTCCATTTCCGCGAGCCCGGCCTTACCCACAAGGGCAATCTTACCACTGAATCGCGGGCAGCTGTGGCAGGAGGCATTACCTCTTTTATGGAAATGCCCAATACTTCGCCTCAGGCGCTGACCCAGGATCTGCTGCAGGAGAAATACAACCGCGCAGCCGAGGTATCCGTTGCCAATTACTCTTTCTTCATGGGCGCTTCGAACAGAAACCTCGAAGAAGTAAAGAAAACCGATCCCCGGCGGGTGTGCGGCGTAAAGGTATTTATGGGCTCCTCCACCGGTAACATGCTGGTGGATCAGGCAGAAGTGCTGGAAGGAATTTTTGAGCACGCCCCTACCCTCGTGGCTGTTCATTGTGAAAAAGAAGAGATCGTGCGGGCAAACCTCGAAGCTGCGAAAACCCGTTTTGGCGAAGGAATTCCCATGGACCAGCACCCGTTGATCCGCAGCCGGGAAGCCTGCTACGCATCCTCATCAGAAGCAGTGGCCCTGGCCAAAAGATTCGGGACACGGCTACATGTGCTGCATATTTCTACCGCAGAAGAAACCCTGCTGTTTGAAGCAAAACCCCTGGCCGAAAAGCGCATCACCGCTGAGGCATGTGTGCATCACCTTTGGTTTTCGGAAGAAGATTATGCCCGACTGGGTTCGTTTATCAAATGGAACCCTGCGGTAAAAGCGCTGACAGACCGTACAGCCATCCGCAAGGCGCTGATCGATGGCCGAATCGACGTGGTGGCTACCGACCATGCCCCGCATACCCTCGCCGAAAAAATGCAGGGCTACCTTCAGGCTCCCTCCGGCGGACCGCTCGTGCAGCACAGCCTGCCCATGATGCTCGAAATGAGCCGCCAAGGCCTGTGGACGCCAGAGTGGGTGGTAGATAAAATGTGCCACGCCCCCGCCAACCTCTTTGCCATCGAAGAAAGGGGCTTTTTGCGCGAAGGCTATTTCGCCGACTTCGTACTCGTCAATCCCGAAGCAAGCTGGGCGGTTTCGAAAGAAAATCTCCGCTACCACTGCGGATGGTCGCCGCTGGAAGGCGAAACCTTGCACACACAGGTGCATACCACAGTTGTAAATGGCGAGGTGGTGTACGAAAACAACCAGATCAATGAAGCCGTCAGGGGCATGCGGCTTGCTTTCAGCGACAGGAACTGAATGTGAATAGGGATCAATACAAAAGACCAACTGCCAGTAAAAGCGGTTGGTCTTTTGTATTAGACTAAATCGATCAATACACCTGCTCGACTTCGCTTTTGCTGGTGTACATCTCCCAGAATTTCTCAGCCAAAATCTCCGGTGAATGGGTCTCGCTGCCACCGTGAATCCAGCCGCCGATGGTCAGAGTGCCTACATACACGCCCTCGGGTTTGAGCACGGCGTGAAGCTGATAGGCGAGGTTGCGGATACCTGCTTTGCCCAATGAAATGGTGCCCATGGCCGGGTTGGGGTAAGTGGCCGTGCCTCCTCCGGTAAGCAGTACTGCCCCTTTATTGGATTTGAGGTCGTGCAGAATGTAGCGCACAGCGGTGAGTACATTGGCTACGCTGATCCGGAATCCATGGGTAAGTTCGTCCACGTTTTCCTCCAGAATATTTTTCATTCTGGCATCTACCGCATTGTACATCAGCACGTCGATGGAGCCGAGGTAGTCCTTCAGTTTCGAAAGTGCAGACTCCAGTTGTTTGGGATCAGCCACATCGGCGGTGGCGTAATAAGCGGTTATGCCCGCTGCTTTGAGTTCTTCCTGGAGGGCAACCAGTTTTTCGGAGTTGCGGCTAATCAGGCCCAGGTTAAAGCCTTGCTTGCCAAATTTGAGGGCAACTCCCAGACTGAGCCCTGGCCCTGCACCGATAATGATAAGATTCTTGTTCATGACGAGTAGTAGGTGGTAAAAAAGCTTTTAAAGTGTTTTTTGCATGAGCACATCAAACTGAAGATCATTGCCTAGCATAAATTCGTGCCTACTGAAAGGGACAAATCCCTGGCGTTCATAGAAGCGAATGGCGGCTAAATTCTTTTCCCAAACGCCCAGCCAGATTAGCGAAATGCCTTTTTGCCCCCCAAAATCACAAGCGAAATGCAATAACTGCTCACCTAGCCCCTGGTTTTGATGGGTGGCGCGCACATAGATTCGCTGCAATTCTACAGCGGTATCCGGCTCAAAATAGGCAAGCGGGCTCCTTTCCCTCAACTTGATGAATCCCGCTGCTTCGCCTTCCCATTCGATCAAAAAGTAAGCTTGAAAAGGATCGGCCAATTCGGCCAGAATCACATCGGGCCTATACGCCTGATCGAGGTAAAGCGCCATGTCCTCAGGGGTATTGGCAGCGGAAAATGATTCGTAAAACGTGGTTCTTCCCAACGAAATGATCAGATGCAGGTCGGAAGGAAGGGCTTTTCGGATCACAGTAAGGGGGAAAAGTGGGAGCAGGAAAGACATGGGCAATTTAAAAAATGTGCTGAAGTTTTTTCGTTATGCCCACTACCTACGTATGAAAAAGATGTTTCACCCAAAAACATATGGGGTACAAGATTTCGTATTTCACAGCGTTGGAGAAAATGTCCTAACTTTAGACCCAAAACGATACCTCTATGGAAAGCGTCCTGGCAACAGATATTCAGGCTTTGAATGAAAAAATCAGAGAGAAAAGTGTGTTCATTGAACCCTTGCTGGCTGAGATAAGGAAGGCCATCGTAGGCCAGGAATACATGACCGAAAGGCTGCTGCTGGGTTTACTTTCAGGCGGACACATCCTGCTCGAAGGCGTTCCCGGCCTGGCTAAAACCCTGGCTATCAAGTCGATGGCTACTGCAGTGGATGGCAAATTCAGCCGCATTCAGTTCACGCCCGACCTGCTCCCTGCTGACGTGGTGGGCACCCTGATTTACAACCAGAAGGTCCAGGAGTTTTCGGTAAAAAAAGGACCTATTTTCGCCAATTTCGTTTTGGCAGATGAAATCAACCGCTCTCCCGCCAAGGTACAGAGTGCCCTTCTAGAAGCCATGCAGGAGCGCCAGGTAACCATCGGCGACCAGACATATATCCTCGAAAAGCCTTTTTTGGTGCTCGCCACCCAAAACCCTATTGAGCAGGAAGGAACGTATCAGTTGCCCGAAGCCCAGGTGGACCGTTTCATGCTCAAATGCGTGATCACCTACCCCACCAAGGAGGAAGAACAGCTCATTATCCGCCAAAATGTAGGCCAGGCACCCGAAGCCATTAAGCCGGTGGTTTCGATTAACGCCATCCTTGAAGCCCGCGAAATGGTGCGTCAGGTGTACATGGACGAGAAGATCGAGAAATACATCCTCGACATTGTATTTGCTACCCGCAACCCCGAAAGCGTGGGCCTGCCAAAGCTCAAGCCGCTGATCAGCTACGGTGGTTCGCCCCGTGCATCCATCAACCTCGCGCTTGCAGCCAAAGCCCTGGCTTTTGTGCGTCACCGCGGATACGTGATTCCGGAAGACATCCGCGCCATTTGCCCCGACGTGCTGCGCCACCGCATTGGGCTTACTTATGAGGCAGAAGCCGAAAACATTACCTCTGAGCAGATAGTTCAACAGATTCTGAACCAGGTTGAAGTACCCTGATTTTAGGAATTTTACGTCCCGAACACTGCCATGATCGCTGTCATTTCCCCCGCCAAAAAGCTGGATTTCTCCCCAGAAACCCGCTATACCGACCTGCATTCGATACCCCGGCACCTCGACGGTACCGAAAAACTGCTGAAGGTCCTACAGAAAAAAAGCCCCAAGGCCATCGGGGAACTCATGCACCTGAGTGCCAACCTTGCAGCGCTCAACCACGGCCGATACCAGGAGTTTTCCTTTCCTTTTACCCCGCAAAATGCCAAACAGGCAATTCTGAGTTTCAATGGCGATGTTTATCAGAAAATAGACGTAGCTACTTTTTCGGAGGAAGATTTCGATTTTGCTCAAAAGCACCTCCGCATCCTCTCAGGGCTTTACGGCGTGCTGAAACCGCTAGACCTGATCCAGCCTCACCGCCTCGAAATGGGCACAAGTCTGGCAACCCGCAAGGGCAAGGACCTGTATGCCTTTTGGGGGAAAAGCATCGCCGCTACCCTGCAATCAGATATGGAGAAGTTGGGCACCCCTACCCTGATCAACCTGGCCTCCAATGAGTATTTCCGCTCTGTGCAACTCAAGCACCTGAAAGCCCGCACAATCACGATGGTTTTCAAGGAAATGCGCAACGGCAAACCGCAATCTATCTCCCTCTTCGCCAAGCAGGCCCGCGGCGCCATGGCCGATTACCTCATCCGCCACCGCATCCTCGACCCCGAAAAGCTGAAAGCATTTGACGGGTTGAGCTATGGGTTTAAAGAAGAATTTTCCTCCGAAAATGAGTGGGTGTTTGTACGGTAATCGGTGGAATTTATGTGCGGCGGCCTGCAACCGCCGCTCAGGGATTACGCCCTTTCAGGGCTATTCGTAAGGCCTGCTTCCAGCAGGCTTCCCTGTAAAATGACCAAATGGCAGCGGTACCACGCTGTAACTCCTGCTTACATCATGCTTCCACAAAAAAGACTAACTGAAAGTTAGCGGCACCATGCTGTACCGCCTGCTTCCAGCAGGCTTCCCAAAAAAAACAGACTCGAAGTCGGCGGTACCTGAACGAAGGCCTTGCTAAGCGATACCGTGATTTAACAATAAAACAATACAGGCTTTTGGAAAATTCGTGCAACTTAGCAGAATCAACCCCTATCTGAAAATCAGCTTACTTATTACTCAAAGATAGGTATGTCCAATCTTTTCCGAGTGGGTAGTTTTACAGGGGCAACCATACTCGATTTTCATAGTCATCTTCAATTTTCGCAGCCTATGATTCTGTCATTTACCCGAAATCAATGCATAAGTAGCCTTATCCGGTTGGGTAGTTTGTGGTTAATGCTGGTCGTTCTAAATTCCTCGTTGCAGGCGCAGGACCCAGTTTTCTCGCAATTTTGGGCCAATAAGGTGTACCTGAATCCGGCCTTTTCGGGGTATGAAAACGGAACTACCTTTTCATCAAGCTACCGCAGCCAGTGGTTGTACCTCGATGGCGAGAGCTCACAGTTTACCACCACCGCCACCAATATCAGCTTTGAATTACCCGACGTAAAATCGGGGGTTTCGCTGGGCTATACCGAAAGCAAAGAAGGACGCGGACCGTTAAAATGGCAGCAATTTCGTTTGGATTATGGCTGGCGCTCTCGCCCCTGTGGCGGTTATAAGCGATCCTCCAACAACTACGAGCTTAACCTGGGTGCCTCTATCAACTACAACCTCTGGTCGTATCAAAACCTGAACGACCTCACGTTCAGCGATCAGCTGGATGGACGCCTGGGCCTTACCAGTAACCAATCTGCTTTTTGGCAAACAAGGCCACAATTCGACCAACCTTCTTACCTGGATTTCGGGGTAGGTGCCGTACTTACGTGGCAACAGGCACACGATGGCATCAAAACTGAAACTGGATTTGCGATTCATCATTTGAATCAGCGGAACCAATCGGTGTTAACCAGCCAGAATTACCGACCGATACGCATGAATATTCATTGGCAGGCGAAAATTCCGGCTTATGTGAAAGGGCAGGATGTAGCCTTTTATCCAAGTGCACAAGGGCAGGTTCAGCCTACAGCCTACCGCAATCCGCTAATCGATTCTACCCGTCAGCAAACGTGGTTGTTTCAAGTTGGATCAGCGATGAATATTATGAGTGGTCAGGAGTCTGGCATATGGGTGGGAGCCTGGTGGAGGAGCAGGATATTTCCGATTTTAAATGACAAAAATGCACCTGTACCCTATACCAATCAGTCACTGCTTGTAGGTGGCGGCGTAAAGGTGCCCATGGGTGGATCATCCAACGCCCGCCAAAAACGCTACCTATCTCTGGGGATTACCTACGACTACCTCATGAGCAACAAAGGCATATTCAATGACGGGGGAGGCACGCTTGAAATACAGCTGGGCCTCAATTTTGGTGATTTGAAAATAGGCCGTAGCTGCAACGGCATCTGTCCATTTGAGCAATTTTAACTGGGTTATTTCTGATGAAAAAGTACGTATTTCTGTTTTTGGTGGCATGTGCCTCCAGCTATCAGCTTTCGGCTCAGTGCTCGATTCAAATACTCAATTCGGGGTCCTGTCCGGGTGATACCATTGATGTTACCGGAGTTGCCAACTGGGTAGATCCTACCATAGCACAATGGAGATGGGATTTCGGCGATGGCTCGCCCGTGGTTTCGGGCCAAACAAAAACCCACTATTACCCTTATAGCGCTACCCCTGTCAGCTATACCATTACCCTCACCGTTTCGGATACGACAGATACCTGTACCGTAACGACCACAGTGGGCATCGGGTCAGCGCCTCTCGCCAGCTTTGTGGGCAACGTAATTTCCACCCGGCTTTGCTTAGACAGTTACCCCTGCGACACCACCTATACCGACACGTTTACCCTAAGCAGCCTAACACCCGGCCCGTGGATCTGGGATTTTGGCGATGGAACACCTCCTGTAACAGTACTTAATCCTTCAGACCTGGTTGGACACACTTACCTGAACCTGGGTGTGTATCAAATAACGGTTCGGCACGCCCTTTCTACCTGCCCGAGCGTAGTGCAAACCTATCGGGTGCAAACCCGCCCGATTAACCCCGATATCACGCCTCCTCCTTTCAATGTTTGTGAGGGGGTTCCGTTTAAACTGGCAACTAATGCGAGCTCGCAATGCCCCGGCAACATCGAATACTTTATTATCGCGTGGGACTATAACTTCTCCGGATTTAGCAACCGCGATACCATTTATTCGCAGACAAACGACACCCTGACCCATATTTACGACCTGACCAACTTCGTCACCGGCGTCAATCCTGTTACGATACTTTACCAGGCCGTCAATGGTTGCAGCCAGCAAAACATCATTACCGAAACAGCATTCATAGCTGCGGAAATCAAAACCAACTTTGGCTTCTCTTCTCCTTCCAGTTTTTGTGCACCTAATTTTACGGTCAATTTCCTGAATACAACCCTGGGTGCTACGGCCACCACCCCGTATACCTGGAACTTTGGCGACCCTTCATCGGGGGTGAATAATACCAGCACCGTGGCTAACCCTACGCACATCTTTTCGGGTCCTGGTGTGTACAATGTTACCCTCACGGCCTCGAACGGTTATTGTGGTCCGAGGTCTGTGGTGCGGCCCATTACCATATTGGAGCCCCCGATAGCTAATATCACGGCTTCTGCCCAAAGCGGTTGCGGACCTTTGCCCATCAGCTTTGTCAACAATTCCTATCCCTCCTACAACAATTACCTCTGGACCATAACCCCTAACCAGGGCGTAACCTATACCTCCGGAAGCGATACTTCCCGCACGCCTGTCATTACCCTGAATACGCCGGGAACCTATATTTTCACCAACCTGATCTCTAACCCCTGCGGGTCCACCATCTGGCGCGACACCATTGTGGTTTTTGGACGGCCCATAGTTTCGGTCCTCCCTCTTCCCGATTCCTGCGGTCCGGTAACCTATACCCCGATTGCCACGGCACTGCCCAACGGCACCCCCATCACGTCCTATGCCTGGAGTTTCGGTCCAGGTTCTACCCCCTCCACCGCTTCGGCACTGGCACCGGGCCCCGTTGCCTTTGGAGCGGGCCCACATACCATTACCCTTTCGGCATTCAATATTTGCGGGCAATCAAGTGCCAATACCAGCTTTAACCTGGCCCCTCCCGTGCAGGTATATAGCGGCCCGGATACCAGCTTATGTCTGGGCAATCCGCCCATTTGCTTTACCCCTAGCCCGCCAGGAGGTAACTGGTTATTAAATGGTGCCGCCGCTCCTGACAGCTGTTTTTCACCTTTAGTCCAAGGATTGTATTCCGTTGTTTATCAGATAGATACGTTTGGCTGCTCCATCAAAGATACACTCAACCTTCAGGTGAGCCCCTTGCCAGTGGTGAATGCGGGAACGCTATTGTCGGTATGTCCGGGCGTGAAACTGGTGCTTACAGGCGCTAGCCCTGCCGGCGGTATTTGGTCTGGGACTGGCGTCATTCAGCCCGATACTTTTCTGTACACGATATCCGGCACCTATACCCTCACCTACACCTATACCGATCCGGTATCGGGATGTCAGGCCAGCAACACGCGACAGGTAACCGTATTTACCCCGCCCGTGGTTAATGCAGGCGCAGACAAAACCTATTGCTTATTTCCGGGAACGGTAACTATTACCCCGGCAGGAACTCCCTCCGGCGGTACATGGACAGGTCCGGGGGTAAGTCCAACGGGCATATTCACCCCTGGTATTCCAGGCATCGGTACACATGCGCTGGTTTATTCTAACTCAGCAAACGGCTGTTTCGCTTACGATACCCTGCTAGCGACCGTACAGGCACCGGTAAAACCAGTGGCTATGCCCGACGACACGGTTTGCCGCAATGCGGGTCTGGTTACCCTCACAGCAACTCCTGTTGGCGGAAACTGGAATCCTGCAACGCCCTTTAACCCCCTTACTGCGCCAGTAGGTGTCAATACCTTCATCTATACCACCTTTACTGGTACCTCTTGCGAGCAAAAGGACACCCTGCGGATAACGGTCGTTGATACCATTAGCTTGGCAGCCCCATTAGCCCTGACGGCCTGCACCAATGGAGGCGTTTACACCTTGAGCGGATTTACCCCCTCAGGAGGTACGTTTTCTGGAGCACCGGTTATTGATCCGATCCTGGGCACCATTGATCCGGGTTCGGTTGTGGCAGGAAATTACCCGATTACCTACACCATTATCGCCAATGGCTGTACCAGCCAGGTGGTGCGAAACCTGGTCATTTCGGCCCCGCAAGGCGTATTTGCAGGAAACGATACCACTTACTGCATTACGCCCACAGCTCAACCTCTGCCAATCCCCAGCCATCCCGGCGGAACCTGGACCTATAACAACGCGGTGGTTACTTCACCGATTATTCCCTCTGCCTATCCTGCGGGAGCAAATACCTTTGTTTACACCTGGCCGGATCCGAATGGCTGTACCAATATCGACAGTGTGGTGGTTACGTTTAATGCGCCCCAACCCGCCGTGGCGATGCCCGATACGAGCATTTGCCGCAACCAAGGCCCACTCGTGCTAACCGGTAGTCCGGCAGGAAGCTACGCACCGGCCTCTCCCTTTCTGCCGCTGAACGCCCCTGCGGGCATCAATACCTTCATTTACACCATTTTCCCGGGTACTTCCTGCGAGCAAAAAGACACCCTGCGGGTAACGGTGAAAGACACGGTGGCGCTGGTTGCCGGTCCTGCTTTGAGTAAATGTACCAACGACGCTCCCTTCCTGCTTGCGGGCTATACGCCTGCCGGAGGGACCTGGTCTGGCGCGCCTGTGGTAAACAGCCTTACGGGCCTGATTGATCCGGGATCGGTGGCTCCGGGTACCTACACCCTCGTTTACTCCTTTACCGACCCCAGCACGCAGTGTGTGAGCACTACCGTGCGCAGTATTACGATCTATGCACCACAGGGAGTTTTTGCAGGAAATGATACCACCTACTGCCTCACCAATGTATCCCAGCCGCTTCCTACCCCGAGCCAACCCGGCGGAACCTGGACAAACAATGGAAATGTTGTTGCGGCATTCAATCCCGGAACATTTGGAATCGGGAGCTTCACTTTCCTTTATACCTGGGTTGATCCTAACGGATGTACCAATGCTGACAGCCTTGTGGTAACTATTGTGGCACCGCAGCCCGCAGTTGTGATGCCCGACGATACCGTGTGCCGAAACAATGGACCGGTGATTTTAACGGCCACGCCTGTCGGGGGGGTGTGGAACCAACCCACCCCTTTCCCTCCACTCACGGCACCTTCGGGGGTAAACACCTTCATTTATACCATTTTTGCCGGAACCTCCTGCGAGCAAAAGGATACCCTTCGCATCACGGTGCTGGATACGGCCGCGATTGTACCCGGCCCGACGGTGGTTGCCTGTACCAATGGATTGCCTTTCCTCTTGAGCGGATATACGCCTGCCGGAGGCAACTGGTCCGGACCCGGCATCACCAACGGCGGTACGGGTGAAATCGATCCGCGTACGCTGGCGGCAGGCATCTACACGCTGGTGTACACGTACCTCGATATCAATACCGGCTGTATCAGCACCAGCACCCGCAGCCTGGAGATTTACGCTCCTGAGCTGGCGACCTTCAGCTTGCCTGCGCTTGTTTGTAAAAATGACCCCATACTATTCAGCTCCCCTACCCCCAATATTGCGGGTTACTTCTGGGATTTTGGGGTATTGACCCAAACGAACGATACCTCTGTACTTGCTCAACCCACCTATGCTTTTGCCGATACGGGCTTCTACACCTCTACCCTGATCGTGACGAGCATCCACGGTTGTCTGGACACCACCACGGCCAGCCTGCAAGTAAGCGAACCTCCGACACCGTTTTATACCCCGGCGGCCCATAGCGGGTGTGCAGTACGCGATGTTTTGCCCGGAATCAATGGCTTGTCGATGACCTTTACCGACGGGTCAGTAGCAGCAGGCGGTACCTATCTCTGGAATTTTGGCGGGGGAAAAGACGTGAATGGCCTCACCACATTTGGCGGAGCTACGCCTCCGGTCATTTATTTTGAGCAAGGCCCCAGGGACACCACCTACTACGTGACGCTCACGATCTCCAACTCCTGCGATACCGTGCAGTATGTGGACAGCATCCTGGTGCAGCCTGTGCCGGTGGTTGCTTTTGGCCCCAATGTAAGCCAGGGTTGCTCTTTCTTTTGTCCGGCATGGACCAATATCACCAAAGGTTCGCCTACGAGTTTCGGCTGGTACACGGACGGGGTACTGTTTTCAAACGACAGCATACCTTCCCCTTTTCCTTGTTTCAGCTACTTTGGCAACTCAGACACTACCTATACCGTGACGCTGATCGCAACCAATACCTGCGGCGCCGATACCGCCGACCACGTGATCACGGTGTTTCCCAACACAGTGAGTGCCTTTTTCAATACAAACGTCACGAGTGGATGTCCGCCCTTTACGGTAACGGTAACCAATCTTTCGGGTGCGCCAAACCGCAGTTTCGACATGGGCGATGGCACCACTTCGCTTGCAGACACGGTCGCACACACGTACAACACGCCGGGCACCTACGTCATCAGTCATTTTGTAAACAATGGCTGCAGCTTTGATACGGCCTACTTCACCATCACGGTATTCCCCGTTCCTGCGGTAAACATCCTTCCTCAGGACACCGCCGTTTGCCCTGGCTCGCCCATCACTTTTGTAGATTCCGCTTATACCGGAGCTACCAGCGGGTACCTGTGGCAGTTTGGGGATGGAAATACCTCGCAGAACATTTCTCCCACCCACAGCTATGCCCTCCCCGGCACCTACAGCGTGATCGCACAGGCAACGAGCATCGCCAATGGATGCACCGTAAGAGACACGGCTCAGGTAACCGTTTGGCCGGTGCCTAATACAAATTTCACCCCGGCTGATACCCAGGGATGCGAACCCTTTGTGGCTCAGTTCCTCAATACGACTACCGGAGGAAATAGCTATTACTGGGAGTTTGGCGACGGCAGCACCTCCACCGCAACCAGCCCCAGCCATATTTTCCCCAATCCAGGTACCTATTTTGTAAAACTCACGGCTTTCAATTCCCTGAATTGCAGCTCCAGCTTTACGCAGCCGATCGTCGTTCAGCCCAAGCCCCTCACTGCCTTTACCATCGCGGTAGATGATTCCTGCGGGGTGCCGACGTTTGCCCGTACCCAAAACCTCAGCACCGATACGCTGGTGAGCTATCTCTGGACCTTTGGCAACCAAACCGACTCCTCGCTCAATCCCGTATTTCCGGTAAACCAAACGGGCACCTTCCCTGTGCGCCTGATTACGACTTCGGCTTTTGGATGCAAAGACACCGCATTTTCTTCGGTAACGGTGTACCCGCAACCGGTGGCAATGCTGGCGGCGACGCCCATCAATGGTTGCGACCCGCTCCTGACGCAGTTCACAAACAACTCCACGAACTATACCCGCATCTGGGTGGATCTGGAAGTAGATACCCTGGTCAATCCTCCGCTGAATTTTTCGCAGATATTTACCGCACCCAATGGCGACCGCACCTACACCGTGACGCTCATAGCCGATCAGCAAGGCAAGTGTTTCGACACGGTTCAGCAGGCTATTTTGGTAAAAAACACCCCGGTAGCTGAATTTGCCCTGGATGCCGACACCCTTTGCGGAACGCCCGCCGTGGTTAATTTTACGCAGCAGGTAGCCGGGGTTACGCCCATCGCGAGCCTTAGCTGGAACTTTGGCGATCCATCTTCCGGCCCGCTCAACACCAGCTCCGCCAACACACCGAGCCACAGCTTTAGCACCACGGGTAACTTTAACGTGAGCCTGATAGCTATCAATCAAGGGGGTTGCCGGGATACGGTGACGCATCCTGTATGGGTATTTCCGCAGCCGGTAGCCGAGATAGAAGCCGATCCGGTGCTGGGTTGTTATGACCTGGAGGTAACTTTCACGCTGAAAGATCCTGATGTTGCGACCACCTATGCCTGGGACTTCGGAGATGGAACCACGGGCAATGGCAAACCCGCTTTCCACATCTACACCGCTGCCGGAACCTTCACGCCGCAGGTGGTGGTGAGTTATCAGGGCATTTGCTGGGATACGGCGACCACGACCATACGGGTAGGTACGCCTCCTGTGGCTGACTACAGCTTTGTGGTAGAGGGCGAATGTGCTGATTCGGTATTGGTAACCACAACCAACCTGAGCACCTCTGCCGATGCCTTCTGGTGGGATTTTGGCGACGGAAGGACCTCCACCGATCGTCAGCCCTTGATCATCTACACCTTCCCGAACGACTATATCGTTACCCTCGTGGCGTACAATACGGCGTTTGGCTGTACGGATACGCTGCGCCAAACCGTGCGTTACCTGCGGTCAATTGCCGATTTTGAATTTGACAAAAGGCGGGGCTGCACGGATCTGACCGTGAATTTCTACGACAAATCGATTGGTGTGACTGAGTGGTTGTGGGACTTTGGGGACAATACGCCCCGCTCCACCGAGCAAAACCCGCAGCATGTTTATACCAGAGGCGGAACCTATACCGCAACTTTGTTTGTGAGCTATCAGGGCGTTTGCCGCGATACGCTGGTGAATCCTATTCAGATTGAGGTATTGCAAAGTCCTGTGGCTGCTTTCGATTATATCAACACCTCCCCTCCTCCGGGTACCTTCCAGTTTGTGCCGCAAACCGTGCCTCCGGTCGATTTCTTCGAATGGGACTTTGGTGATGGAAACACCTCCACGGCCGAATCGCCGACCCACGAATACCTCAACTACGACACGGTACTGGTCACGCTGGTAACAAGCACCATCGAAGGTTGCCGCGACACGGCGTATGTGTCGTTTAGCACCGATGTTACGGGCCTGTACATCCCCAATGCCATGAGCCCCACGGATGCTTCGGGAGCTGAATATTCGATGTTTATCCCGAAAGGAATCGGACTGGCGACCTTTGAAATTGCGGTATATGACAAATGGGGCAACCGGCTCTGGTGGTGTGATTCGCTGGACCCACGCACGGGTTCACCCGATTGCCGATGGGACGGAAACGTGAACGGCTATCCGGTCACCGGTGGCGGATATATCTGGGTGGTAAAGGCGCGGTTTAAAAACGGACTGGAGTACAAAGGCAAACAGCAGGGTACGCTGGATATTCTCCGGTGAGGCGCAGAGAACGCTGAGCAAGCCCCTTTGTAAGGGCGTGGTTTTTCACGCAGAGGACGCTGAGGCATCGCAGAGAACGCAGAGAAAGTCCCTTTGTAGGGTCGTATTCCACGCAGAGAACGCTGGGCAATCCCCTTTGCACTCTTTGCGAAACCTTTGCGTCCTTTGCGTTTAAAAAACATTTGGAAGGCGTAGTCTCACGCAGAGAAAGACCCTTTGCTCTCTTTGCGAAACCTATCGCCCTTTGCGTTTAAATAACACTTGGAAGGCGTAGTCTCACGCAGAGAAAGCCCTTTGTTGAGGCGCTTTTTCACGCAAAGAACGCTGAGGCATCGCAGAGAACACAGAGAAAGTCCCTTTGTAGGGTCGTATTTCACGCAGAGAACGCTGAGCAATCCCCTTTGCACTCTTTGCGAAACCTTTGCGCCCTTTGCGTTTAGATCACACTTGGTAGGGGTGTAGTTTCACGCGAAGGTAACGTCTGCTCTCAGCAGTCTCGAACCTACACCGACTGGAAGTCGGCGGTACAGGGTTGCCTGACGGCACCTCAATCACAGCCCGGCTTATACCCTTTGCGCTTAAAGAGCTTTGCCTGCCAGCCGAACTGCTTCACTTCTTCGTAGGCAGGGTTGAGCTGAGGGCCCTGGTCGGGGAGCACGTAGTAGTAGTCGAAAAGGGTATCGGAGCGCAGGTCTTTGTTGTAGAGAATCGGCTCCAGGAAATCTAGGTGACGGGTTTCGCGGTAAAAAGCGGTGCTGTGGCTGAAGAGCCAGTGCACGCCGAGGTTGATTTTCTCGCCGGGCTTTTCATGGGCCGATATGTAGTCCACCAAGCCACGGGTTTCCATGTCGTAGTACCACTCGCGGCTGTGGGTGAGGTTGGCGGTGCGGGTGAAATGCAGCACAAAAAACAGGGCCATGACGCCCGAAAGCACTTGTCCGGATATTTTCCTCCAGCCTTTTTCCTGCGCAAACTGACTGAACATGAGCCAGATAGGCAGGCAGGTCATGGGCACGAATATGAGGGCGGTGCGGTGCGAAAGGTACTGGGTACCCAGCAGGTAGAATTGCACTTTTAACCCGAAAATGAACATCAGGAGGGCGAATGACACCCCGAAGTAGAAGCGGGAAACCGGCGCGTTCGTTTTGCGAAAGGCCTGTAACATTCCCCAAAATGCGGCTCCGAAGCCAAAAAGCACGGCCAGCCAAACAAACACCCGCTGGGTAGCGCCGCTGAAATAACCTTCCCGCATGAGGAAGTCTTCGACCATGATATGGAGCGTGTCTTTGAGCAGCCCTACGCCGTATTCAAACTCCCCCAGTTTTTTCAGAGAGGTGATGGGCATGTACAAAATGGCGCCCATGACCAAGGTAGTTGCCCCCACCAGGCCGATGATCAGCCAGGGTTTTACGCTGCCGAAGGGGCGATCGGACCAGAGGGGAAAGAAGCGATTGAGCTTCAATAGGTCGAGCAAGGCAATGGTGCCAAGGAATGCCCCGGTAGCGGCGAAGTAGTTGAGGAAGGTGAAATTGCTGAGCACTGCAAGCACGCAGGCAACCATGACCCCGATCAGCGAACCGAGGTTTTTCTTTTCCAGAAAACGAAAGAGGTAAAAACTGCCCATCATGACCCAGGCCGAAGCGAGGCCATACCCCCTGCCCAAAGCAAAAAACTCGAGGAAATAGGGATTGAGGTTCAGCAGCATAAATCCTCCCAGAGCCACCCAAAAGCGGGAATCTACCGCCAGCAACAGCCGGATGGAGAAAAACAGGTACACCGCATGGGCGAGTACGTTAGGCAGGCGCACGAAAAACTCGGTAGCCCCGAAAATTTTCACCGAAATCTGCATCAACCACGAGTTGAGCAGGTGGATATTGGCGCTGTGCCAGCATACATCCGAGAAAAAACACTCCCACAAGGGCTGGCTGATGCTGTTGAGGTAGGTGCTGCTCTCGTCGTGTGTCATGGACAAAGTAGCGGCACGTAACACCGTGTAAATCAGCAGGATAAGCGACAGGATCGAAAGTGTCCAGGTAATCCATTTTTCCTGCGAAGGGCGATTCATGGGGCTTCGTTTGGGTTTATATGATTTCAAAGTAACGACGGGTTTCCCAATCTGTCACGGCTTTCGAAAATTCGCGCCACTCCCATTCCCGGGTAGCGGTGAAATGATCCACAAATCCATCGCCAAAGAGCTCCCGGGCCAGCTTGGAGGTCTTCATGGCGTGGGTGGCTTCGGCCAGGTTGCCGGGCAGAGAGCCGTGGGTAAGGTCACGGTAGCCGTTTCCGGTGGTGGGTGGCTGCAGGGGAAGTTCGTTTCGGATGCCGTAGAGGCCCGCGGCGAGGCAGGCGGCCAGGGCCAGGTAGGAGTTGACGTCGGAGCCGACCACGCGTGTTTCGAGGCGGGAACCCGTGGGTGAGCCCGGCAGCGCCCGCAAAGCCACCGTGCGGTTGTCGATGGCCCAGGTAAGGGTGGTGGGTGCCCAGGCGCCTTCCACGAGGCGTTTGTAGCTGTTGACCGTGGGGGCAAACATGGGCAAAATATAAGGCAAAGCGGCCAACTGTCCGGCGAGGTAGTGCCGGAAGAGGTCGCTCATGCTGTCTGGTTTGTTTTCGTCAAAAAACAGATTGAACCGCCCGAAGGGGTCCCAGAGGCTCTGGTGTACGTGGCCGCTGCAACCCGGCAGGTCGGGGCTGATTTTGGCCATGAACGTGGGCATTTTTCCGTGGCGAAAGGCAATTTCTTTCACCGAAGTTTTGAACAAAGCGGCCCTGTCGCCGGCCTCCATTCCCTGTGTAACCACAATGGCGGCTTCGTACACGCCGGGACCGGTTTCGGTATGGAGGCCTTCGAGGGGTATGCGGAATTTTTCGAGCTGATCGAACAGGTCGTTGAAAAAGGGGCTTTCCTGCGAGCTGCGAATAACTGAGTAGCCGAACATGCCCGGCGTCATCGGCTCCAGGTGCTGAAAAGATTTTGCTTCGAGGGAGGCGGGCGTTTCGTTGAAATTAAACCACTCGAACTCCTGCGCCATCATCGGCAGGTACCCCGCTTCTTTGGCCTGGTTCAGAATTTTGCGAAACAAACCCCTGGGACAGGCATCCGACATTTGCCCCTGATTATCAACCAGTTCGCCCAAAACAAAGGGCAGGTCGTTTTCCCAGGGAATAGAACGAAAGGTGCTGAGGTCGAGCTTTACGGCGGCATCGGGATAGCCGGTGTGCCAGCCGGTAACTTTGGCATTGTCGTAGGCGACATCGGCCATGTCCCAACCAAAAACCACGTCGCAGAAGCCGAAGCCTTTTTCTACCGCAGATAGAAATTTGTCGCGGTGCATGATTTTTCCGCGCAAAACCCCATCGAGGTCCACAATTCCTACCCGCACTTTTCCTGCGGGATGTTGGCGGATACGGTCCAGCACTTCGGTAGCTTCCATGTTCATCGTTGGTTGAGCGGGAAAAATAAGGAGAAAGCCCCACCCTGCCAATTTATCCAGGGGTCAATCGGGCAACCTTCTGGAATGTCGGGCGTTTCGGATTTAAGTGCAAGAGGCGGCAATTGTCCGTTTCCTTTGTTTAATTTGTTTGCCGAACGAATTTATATGAGCAAATCTTCCATCAAATACCTCGATCCGCTGGTTATCCGCAAGCTGAAAAACATCGAGATCAAGGCTAAATTGATCGTGGAAGGCTTTATTACCGGCATGCACAAAAGCCCCTATCACGGGTTTTCGGTGGAGTTTGCCGAGCATCGCCCCTACAACCCCGGCGAGTCGCTGCGCAATATCGACTGGAAGGTATTTGGTAAAACGGACAAGCTCTACTCCAAGCGCTACGAAGAGGAAACCAACCTCCGCTGCCAGGTGGTGATGGACATCAGCGACTCGATGCGCTACCCGCAAAAAGCCGACATGACGAAGCTGGAATATGGCGCTTACCTTTCTGCGGCCCTGCTTTATCTCATGATCGGGCAGCGCGACGCGGCGGGCATGACCTTGTTTGACGAACAAATCCAGTTTTACGCCCCGCCCAAAAGCAAGTACTCGTGGCTGATTCCGATTTTTCAGCGGCTGGATGCCGAGGTGAACCGGGCCGAATTTTTCACCAAAAAAACCTCGACTGCCGAAGTGCTGCACCAGGTAGCGCTGAAGTTTCACCGGCGGTCGTTTGTGGTGCTGATCACCGACCTTTTTGGCAGCTCCAGCGATATGGAGCCTTTGTACCAGGCCCTCCAGCACCTGCGCCACGAGAAACACGAGGTATTGGTTTTTCACCTGCTTGACCGCCAGACCGAAGAGCAGTTTAATTTTCCGAACCGGCCCATTATCCTGCAGGACCTCGAAAGTGGCGAAAAAATACAGGTGCAACCCCAGCAAATCCGCGAACAATACCGCGAGGCGCTTTCGAAGCACTTTGCCCGGTTTAAGCAAAAATGCCTCCAGCTCAATGTCGATTTTGTGGAAGTGGACATCGCCCAACCCTACGACAAAGCCCTGGCTGATTACCTCGTGAAACGCCGCGTGATTCGCTAGGTCTTAGCCAGTTCGCACAAAGACAAGGCTATTTTCCCGCAAGAAAATGCAGAACTTCGGGGCTTCCCGCTTCGCATGAACCCAGCTGTTACCCCTCCTCACACCCGTATCCGTCAGTTGGAAGGGCTACGGGGATTAGCGGCTGTGGTGGTAATGGTGCACCACCTGGTGATTACGTGCTGGTTGGTGGAATTTGGTCATGTGCAATCGGCGATCGATCACTGGCCGCTACCGGGGCCTTTTCATCCCGTGCTCGTGCAACTGGCTGAGCTATTTGCCGATGGGCACCTGGCGGTTTGGGTGTTCTGGATCATGAGCGCCTACGTGCTGCCCATTCGTTTATTTTCGGAAGAAGGGCGGTTTTTTCCGCTGGCGATCCGGCGATATGTGCGGCTGGGCGTACCGGTGCTGGCCTCCATTTTGTTTGCCTGGGCCTTGCTGAAAGCCGGGTGGATGTTTGCCCACAAATTAGCTATCGTCACGGGCTCGCCCTATTCTTCCGACTGGCTGGCCTCTTTCTACACGTTTTCACCAAACCTCCCTTTTGCGCTGAGAACTGCATTTTGGGATACGTTTTTCCATTTTGACGAACCCAGCTCCTACAACCCCGTGCTCTGGACGATCGAAAAGGAGTATTGGGGATCGCTGCTGATTTATGCGCTGGTTTGCTTTCAGGGAAAAAGCAGGCATCGGCTTTGGGTATATGCGGGTGCTTTGCTGCTCTTTTTGTTGCTGAAAAAATTCTGGGTAGCGGGCTTTGTTTTGGGGTTGCTCTGGTCCGATTACGATCATTTGCCTGGTAGTCATCCGTTTTGGCCATGGCTGCAAACATGGGAGACCCGGCTGATGAAGGTGCAAGCGATTTGGCTGATTCTGAGCTTTGTAGCGGTGCTTTTTCTCAGGCTCGGGTTAGATCAGCTGCATTTTCCCACGGACCTCAAAAACATGATATTGTCCATCCTGATCGTATATGCCACGCTGCGTTTGCGTGCCTGGCGTTATTTTTTCAATCAAAAATGGCTGACCTGGCTCGGTAAAATTTCCTTCAGCCTGTACCTGATTCACTTGCCGCTGCTCTGTGCATTTACCTGCTGGTGGGTACTCGGCCATCCTTCATTTGCGGGGAAAATGGTCGGCTCGCTGCTCAGTTTTGCGCTGGCGTTGGGGCTAAGCGTTCTTTTTGAGCGATGGATTGACCGGCCAGGGGTTCGGCTTTCGCGGCGGTTGTTTCGCAAAAATCAATAACTCTGATTAGCGAAGAGATGATGGCCTTAGGCGAAAATTGAACCCAACGAGGTAGGTGATATAGGCATATCTGGGTCCCGGATAGTTGAGGATATTGTGGCCGACCACGCTTGCTTCCAGGAAAATGCCCCTTCCTAAACGGTATTCTGCTCCCCCACCCCACGACAGGTACACGAGCCCAGGCTCCTTATTGGCGAGGTAGAGGAATTTCTGGCAGGTGCAATAATTGCCGAACATGAGCCCGGATTCGAGGAAAACGCCAAACCGGTGTTCGCCGATCAATCCGCCAAAGCGCACAAAAGGACCTGCTACCGAGGCGCGGTAATAGGGGGAAGTATATTGCTGATAAAATACCTGCTGGTACTTGGCAGCCACTGTCCAGTATTTGCCGATGTTGACGCCGAGGGCGGTTCTGAGAGAAAATTCGTTTGCGTAGGTAAACCTCGACGCTTCATCCGTTTGGTTGAGATAGCTGCCGGATACCTGGGTAAATAAGCCGATTTTTTGCGCAGAAAGCGGAAGCCAAGACTGCAAAGTGAAGCCTAAGAGTAAAAAGTTAATCCAGCGTCGGGAGTTGTACTTCATTTCTTGAAACATTAATGGCTCCTCCAATTAATCGACTGAGCGTTTTTCATTTAACCGAAATACCAACCCCAAAAGGTAGGTATTGTAGCCATATTTAGGCCGGGGATGGTTGAGGATGTCGTGGGTGGTATAGCCCGCTTCCAGGAAAATGCCCTTCCACACCCGAAGTTCCAGTCCGCCGCCGAAGGAAAGGTACACCAGCCCGCTTTCTTTGCTGGCAAACCCCGTGAACCCGGCACAGGTGCAATAATTGCCGTAATACAGCCCTGATTCGAGGTAGAGCCGCCCGCGGTTGGCAACCACCCATCCGTATCTGCCGAAAGGCCCAGCCAAAGCAGCGTGTTGGTACTCCTGCGAAAGTCCACGAAAAAACACCTGCTGTACCTTCAGGCCAGCCGTCCAGCGCTCACCGAGGTTGAGGCCCACGGCGGTACGGAGCGAATATTCAAGCTCTAGTGGCATCCCATCGTCCTGATTCGTGATGTAGGAGCCCGAAACCTGGCCGAAGTAGCTGGTAATCTGTGCGTTAGCGGTTTGGCTCCAGCCCATCAAGCAGGCGAGCACAAGCCCAAAGGTGATTTTTACCATATAAATTCGAGACCGTAACGGTGTGCGTTCAAGGCAACCTGGGTGCCGGGCGTGCCGGAATATTTGAATGCTGCGAGCAACCGCAACTCGCCCACGAGGTACACCCTGGGGAGTATTTGCACGTTGAGTCCGCCGGAACAGGCCGCAAAAGGATGCTCCAGCGCCCAAAGCTGAGGCGCATCTGGGTTGTCGTCGAAACGGTAGCTGGTGAGCCCGAAGTCCACTTCGCCGTAAAAGTTGAAGGTATAGGGCCGCTTGGCTACGCTGGTGCCCTCTTGCCAGAAGATTTTCTTTACAAATACCAGCACCGATTGCCCCGTACCGACCGTGACGAGGGTGTCATTGCCCATATTTAATCCCAAAAACTCTCCGCTGGCTCCTACGGCCCATGAGCGGTTGACGAAATAGCCCACGGTGGGCGTGAGGTGCGTGACGATGCGATAGGACCGCTGGGTGGCGGTTTGGTCCCAATATTCGAGGAAGCCCATTCGGCCTTTGAGGCCCCACATCCACGTGGGTTTTTCGGCGGGTTTCCACGCCCCAAACGGTGGATGCACCACGGTATCTGCCGCTTGACCCAAAGCCACCTGTACCGATAGCAGCCCCATCAGCATCAGCACAAGGGAGGATCCGAATGTCGCGCTCCCCTGTAAGCATTCCCTTTTCTTTTTCTGCATGTCCCTGTAGCTTCGTTTTTTCGAAAATAGAAAATACGGCCATATGAAATACACAACACCCGGAAACGTGCAGGCCACGGTTTGCTTTACCCGCTCAGCAATGATTGAAAGGGGGATTTTTGAAAAATAGGGGGTGCTTTTTACCCTAAAAAAAACACCCCGGCACATAGCCGGGGCATATCCAGGAACGTCCTCCATTAGCCATCCTAAGCACGTCCAAGGAAGATGAATTACTGCACCACCAGCTTCTGAACCGACTGACGAGCGCCTTTCTCCATTTTCAGCAGGTAGATGCCTGGGGGAAAATTGGCTACGGAAACTTCAGTTTCAGATTCGGTGAGGAGGCGTCGAAGCACGGTGCGGCCCTGCAGGTCGAGGACGGTGAGGGTGGATTTGACCAGCGCGATATCTGATAGCTGAATCGTGAACTGATCGGTGGCGGGATTCGGGTACACAACCACCCCAAAATCGTTTGCCAGTTCATCCACTCCGACAGCCCCCTGGTTTATTTTATGGATAAAAATATCCGACTTGTTGGGGGTCATGTACAGGTATCCATTCGGGTCGAAGTTGACCACGTCCTGAAAGCGTCCTACGGTGTAAACCGCATCTCCCGCGATGGCAATGTCCTGAATGCGTTCGTTTCCGGCAGGTCCACCGTAGTTTCTGGCCCAAACGAAATCGCCTGCAGCGCTTAACTTCAGTACAAATACGTCGGCGGCACCGTTGGTGGAAAGGATGGCAGCGCCGGGTCCGGGGTTGAAATCGGGACTCCCCCTGAAAATGCCGGTGGTGTACACATCTCCATTCGCATCAAGCCGGATCGAGGTTCCTTCTTCGGTATCGTAAAAAGTGCCGATGTGCTTGGCCCATACAGCATTGCCCGAAGGATTGAGTTTGGCGACGAAGATGTCGGAGTTACCATTTGAGATCAGGCGGATATTGCCCAAATTCAGGGTATCCATGAAGCTTCCGGTGACGTAAGCATTGCCAGCTGCGTCGGCGATTACCGCGTTTGCGGCGTGATAATTGAACAAAGGGCGATTGTTGCTGCCGAAGGTTTTTACCCAGAGAAACTCGCCCGTAGCAGATAATTTTACCAAAAAACCGACCTGTGTTTGGGAGGTAAGGGTATTGGCCGCTGCCGCGTCGGGGTTAAAATCAACCGCTCCTTTAAATAAACCAGCCACATACAGGTTGTTTGCGCCATCCACTGAAACGGACTTCGGCCACACGTAGGACCCCGCGAGGGTATCTATGGCAAACTGCTTTGCCCACTGAAACTCGCCGTTGGTATTGAGCTTCGATACATAGCCGTCATATGCTCCGCCGGCGAGATTGAACACTCCGGTTCCCGGATCGAAATCCTTGGTACCCGTAAATCGTCCGACAGTAAATACATTACCTGCGTTGTCTAAGGCCATAGCGGGCCCCGTTTCAGCCATGTTGTTGGATCCTGCTTCAAAGCCATAGGCCCAGCGTACAGCCCAAAGGAATCTGCCCTCGGGGTCGAGTTTTTGTACAAAAACATTGTTGTTGCTGGAGATGGAGTTCAGCTTAAAGGTAGCTACCAAGTCAGGGTCAAAATCGACGTTACTCCCTTCGAAATACCCGGCAGTAACGATATTGCCGGTGCCATCAATGGCCAGGTTGCAGCCCGCCACCGTGTGTCCGCCCGTGGTATTACCGTAATGAAAGGTTTTTGTCACGTTTCCGGAGGGATCGAGCTTGAGCAAAAATGCCTCACCACTGCCATTGGCGTTATAAATCGTCGAATCAGGCCCCGGGTCCATATCTACTAAACCCCGGAATTGACCTGTGGCATATACATTGCCAGCGGCGTCGGTCGTAACAGCGAGGGCGCGGTCAATGAAGGCTCCACCGATTTGCTTTACCCACGACAGGTTTTGTGCGCTGAGGTGCACATACATGCAGCAAAGGGCGCTTAATACGAATATCTTTTTCATCGTTTTTCGAGGTAAAAATTATTGTGAAACGACCACGGTAACCCTGGCCGTGCCGGATGCGACGGCGACTGTATGTGAACAGGAGAGGCACCCCCCCCAGGTAAAAGTGCCGTAAACGCCCGTGAGGTAATCTTCCCCTACCTCATCGCCTTTGGGAAATACATAGCCCATGTACCCCCTGATATGGGCTTCGTTACCCGTCACGTTCCAACTGTCGCTGTAGGTGGGGTAGTTGCCGTTTGCCAACCCTGTAACATACACCGAATAAGAAATGGCATTTTCCATTTTGGGTACAAAAACCCCGCAACCGGTGTAGTGCCAATCGTTTCTGTCGGTATGGTAAGCGGTGGGCGAAGTATAGTACACGATCGTTTTGGTGTCGTTGCTCACTTCTACTTTTCCTGTTACCACCTCGCGCAAGGTCCATTCGGTAGCAGCGCCATACCGGAAGTAAATGCGGGCAGCGATGGTTTCGGTTCCCTTTTTAACGTCTTCATCCGTGGCGGTGTAAAAAACGGTGTTGCCGCTGGTGGTTAGCTGTGTGGTGTTGCCGGTAAGGTAGCCGTAACTGCCTGCTGTGCTCCAATCAACTTTGTAGTGCACAAATTCAGACTGCACGATCGGGTTGGTTCCGTCTGCATTTCTTAGATACAGCTTCAACGATTTCACCCCTCTTTTGGGCGAAAGCACGGCATCATCGGGCAACATTTTTACGAGAAGTTTTTTCACATTGATCTCGGCGGTGTCTTTCCCAATTTCCCGGGTACTGCCAGCGCTTTTGATGTACGCCGTTACATATACCTTTTCGATGTTGTCGGTATTAGGCGCAATATTTCCATAGTAATTAATGGAGGTAGCCGTGGTGGTAACCGTAGTGGTGGTGGCTTGAGATCCGCTTTTAAATCCGCCAAAAGCACCCGAAGTTGTCCAGGTATATTCCAGGGTTTCTCCTGCGGCCAGTTCGACTTTGGTCGATACCGTCAGGGGATGGTTGGTCAGAATGCCTACTTTGGATTGCTTGGGCGTGATGGTCACATCATTGTCTTTGCTGATTACCGTCCATTCCTCGATGTAATTACAGTTCAGGTGGATCTTTTTGAAGATCTCATCCAGTCCATAAGAGATTTCTTCGCTCTCGGTTCCATTGATGACCTTTTCGGTAAAGTCCTGTACATTCTTATTGTACTCCTGAATACTTTCCAGGTCAGCTTCTGCCTGCACGGCGTTTGCTGAGGTAATTCCTTGAAGGGATTGCAGTAGTTTGGAATAGATCCCGTTCAATTTGTACGAATCCCACAACACGGTTTCCTTGAAGTCGATCAGCGCCGCTTCATATTCACCGTCTTTGACGAGGTCCATGGTGCTCGATTTAACCAGTGATTTCACCTCATCCATATAGAGCTTGATGCGGTCGATATTATTCGGCATAATGAGGTCGAGGCTGCTGGTCTGATTGAGCTTATCGAGCACAATGGGAAGCAACAGGTCGGCTGCGAAAAAGTCCAGCCACAGCTCGTCCAGTTTGGCTTGCTCGGCGGTGGTGGGTTCGGCGGTAATAGATTCGTCGCCCCCGGGGCCCACGATACGCACTTTCCAGGTGGCGGAGCTTTCATGGCTCTCTAAAGGAAGCGCCTTGGGATCGGATTTGGTAGCACCGAAAACAGGTAGCTGGCTGTTGGCAGGGGTATTCGGCAGTATTTCTGAGATCGGTTTGAAGGTAATATTCGTCTGGTCTTTATAGGACATTTTGTAGAAAAATGCGTGTGCCCGGCGTTGGTAGATATTCGAAATCTCTATGCTTTCGTCGTTGCCGCTTTGGGGCCTTACCGTAAGTCCGCTTTTGGTGGGATCGGGATCTTCTACGATAATCTGCTTGCCATACACGTCGATCACCGGAACATAGGTAATGTCGTTTACGGTTTCAATATGGGCCGCCTGGAATTGGCCTTTGGAGAGCATGAGCGGATCGGCCACGAAGAGCTTTTCCAGCTCCGCCATGTATCCGGGAAACTGCGGGTAGGTAGCTATTTTCCGGATTGCTTCAATTCTGACCGAATCATGAAGGGTATAAGGGAGCTGCAGGCCGTAATAAAGCATGGCCTCGGCCGTGGAACGGATGGATATCTCCTTGTTTTCATCGGAGAGGATGCCGGCCAGGACGATGTTGTCATTTTCATCGAAAAGGTAAACTACCTCCCAGGTTCCTGCATTGAAGCGGACAGATGCCTTGCCTTTTTTGTCAACGGGCGATTTTTTAGACAAAGAGAATACAGTGGTTTTGGTCAGGTCCAGCGTAACGCCTGCAGGCAACACCACCTGTACCTCCACATTTGAAAACTCTCCGGGTTGTGGTTCCAAATCGGGGTCGTCTTTTTTGCAAGCGGTGAAAATGAAAATGGCGGCCATTGCCAGGGCAAGGATTCGTGCTTTCTTCGCTAAGGTGTTTTTCATGGTTTGAGGGATAAATGGTCTGCTTAGGTTGGCTTTAAGCAGCTATGTAGGTCCAGCCCAATAGGTTAAGGGATCCGGAAACTTTTTTTCAAAAAAAAATTAATCCCGGACTGGGAACGGCTTCCCATTCCCAGTCATACCAATCCGGCTTAGCTACCATAAATTCATGATCAGACACAAAAAAGCCCCGTCAACAGGGCCAGCTGTTTGCCAACACCACCCAGATACCCTTGGTCAAAGGCATGGCCTTTATTCGACGAAATGAAAACCAGTACATATCCCTTACAGGCTAACCCTCACGGTGGACCATCCTCTGTGCCCTCCGTGTCTCCGTAGTAAAGGGTAGAAGTCAGAAATTAGAAGACCCTCCTCTGTGCACTCCGTGTCTCTGTGTCTCCGTGGTAAAGGGTAGAAGTCAGAAATTAACAGACCCTCCTCTGTGCCCTCCTTGTCTCCGTGGTAAAGGCCTACTAACATCCGATCTATTTCCAATCTTCCCATTGGTATCCCAGCCACGTTTACCTTTCATTAACATACTTTTACAGGTAAAAAAAATCAACCAAGCAAGAATACCCTAACTTTATCCTGTACCATCCCCTTTTACGCCAGGTTGACCCCATAGCCACATGAGAGCACTATTTTTATTTATCGCAACCCTTCTATTGGGTACCCATCTTTGGAGCCAGAATACCTACTCCCCTGAGACCCTTGAAAAGATAAGAGAAGTAGAAAACAACCTTAGTGGCGGATTGATCCTCAACGACGCCAAGCCGGGTACTATGTTGGATCAAATGGCCAAATATAAGGTCAACGGCATGAGCATTGCGGTCATACACGATTATAAAATCGCCTGGGCCAAAGGGTATGGCTGGGCTGATGTGGCCGAAAAAAGACCGATGACAACCGAAACGCTCTTTGAACCCGGCTCTATCAGCAAAACCCTGAATGCGGTCGGCATCCTGAAACTGGCCCAAGAAAAAAAGGTGGACCTGAATACCGACATCAATACCTACCTGACTTCCTGGAAATTTCCCTACGACTCGCTTTCCGGTGGCAAAAAAATAACCCTCGCCCAACTCCTGGCCCATCAGGCAGGTTTGACGGTGCATGGGTTTCCGGGCCACGACATCAAAGGGCCTATCCCAACGGTGTATGAGGTGCTGGACGGCAAAGAACCCTCTTTTACGCCAGCAGTACGCAGTGCTTTTGAGCCGGATCAGCGGTACCAGTACTCAGGCGGTGGCACCACGATCTCGCAGGTGCTGCTGGCAGATGTCACCCAACAGGCCTACGATACCTGGATGTACGAGCAGGTGTTAAAGCCGATTGGCATGGTCAACAGTACCTATGCGCAACCACCCGCAAAAGACAAACGCCTACTTTGCGCGTCGGCCTACCGGGCCGATGGTACCCCGGTAAAACGCAAGTTTCACGTGTATCCGGAACAGGCCGCAGCTGGGCTTTGGATGACACCCTCAGATTTAAGCCAGTATATCCTGGACATGCAGCTGGCCTGGAAAGGCAAACCCTCCAAAGTGCTGAGCCCGGAGATGGTGAAACTTCACCTTACCCCCTATAACGACGGTCCGACGGCGATGGGAACCTTTGTGGAAGACCATGGGGGCGCGGTTTATTTCGGCCACGGAGCGGGCAATGATGGATTTTGCGGGCAATTTTTCGGAAGCATGGAAGGCGGATATGGCGTAGTCGTTTTTTTGAATTCAGAAAACGGCCAGCTCCTGGGCGACGTGATCAATAGCATAGCGAAAGCATACAACTGGGAAAACTTTTACACCGAACCCCGCCGGGTGAAAAGCATAGAGGTACCGGATACCATGCTGGAAACCTACGAAGGCATCTATGTATTTGATGACACCTGGGCGGCCATCGGAAAAAAGGGCAATGACTTCCATTTTTATACCGGTGGTACCTACGCAAACATGTATTTCGAGACCCCCAACCGGTTTGTGAATGAGGAATTCCAGGCGGTTAAAACATTGTTCAAGGATGAAAATGGGAAAGTCACCGGTTATACCCGCTCCGTAAATGGTCAGGAATATCCACCTGCCATAAGAGCTACCCGCTTGGATACCATGCAGTTGTCTAATCAGACTTGGGGAGAAATAGGCTGGTACTACTTTGAAATGCAACAATATGCAGCCTCAATTGCCGCGTACCTTCGTGGGTCGGAGCTGGATGCCAAAGACCTCGTTATGCAGATCAATCTGGCCCATGCATATCTGTACAGTGGCGAATATTCCCATGCGCTCGGAATCTATAAAACCCACCTGAACGAATCGATCCGACCGGGCTACACCGGGGTGGACCAGTTAACAGATGATTACTTGTATTTGAAGGAAATCAAATACGATGTATCCGCATTCGATCAGGTTTTTAAGGACCTGAAGATTAAGAAGCCTAAAGACAAGGGCTAATCCTTAGCGCAACAGGAAGCAAACCTTCAACCCAAGTCCTTCAACGTCGCCATACACACTGGGCAAAGGAAGAAATCAAAAGAAAGCAAAAAGAAAATTTTCCTCTGAGCGCTTTTCTTCCTGTTTAGCCACCGCAAATACCGTCCTGTTTTTTCACCTCCAATACATCAGCCGATGTGTATATTTACCTCATGGCGCATGCGGCAGATTCCCCTATCCGGATTATTATTGCGGACGACCATCAGATGATGCGTCAGGGTCTGCGGGCATTGCTGGCTTTAGCCCCTGATATACAGGTAGTTGCCGAAGCATCCAACGGGCAGGAAGTGCTGGACCACGTCCGGAAAAATAGCAGTGCCGTCGTGTTATTGGACCTCGATATGCCCGTGCTTAACGGGCTGGATACGACAGTTGCCCTTACCCGGCTATTTCCCGGCACCCGCATCCTGATGCTCACCATGCATGCCGAACCCGCCCTGGTAAATCGCTGTATCCAGGCGGGAGCTGCCGGATACCTTCTCAAAACCGCAGATCAGGATGAATTGCTGCTGGCTATCCGGCGGGTAGCAGCGGGCAAATCCTATGTGGACCAGGACCTGAACCGTCATAACGCTTCTGTGACGCCGGAATTCGCCAGACTGGCCAGCCTGACAGCCCGCGAACGGGAAATTCTGGTGCTCATAGCCCAGGGAAAAACCAACCCCGAAATCGCGGAGATGCTGTTTGTGAGCATAAAAACCGTCGATACCCACCGGGTAAATCTGATGCGGAAACTCGATATTCACCAGGTCGCTCTCCTCACCCAATTTGCCCTGAAAGCAGGGCTGATCTGACCGGAACCCCATGTGCATGAGAACCCTCCTCTGCTTGCTGCTGATTTTCGGTGCCAGAGCTGTGCAGGCGCAGTCCCTGGCCGATAGCCTCATTGCCAGTTTGCCCTCCGCTCCCAACGACACCAGCCGCCTAAAGCTTTTGGGTGACATCGCCTGGGAGTTTTATGGCAATGACCGCGACCGCGCCCTGAAATACGCCGGTGAGGCCGTCAGCCTTGCCCAACGCATGCACGAACCCGCCCGTCTGGCGCAAGCCTACAGCGACCTCGCTGCCATGTATGGTAGTTTTGGCGACAATGGCTCGTCACTCACCCTTTACCAGCAGGCCTTGGCCATCCGGGATGAGTTGGGGCTGGACGAAAAGGCAGCGGCTACCCGCAGCAACCTAGCAGCCCTGTATTTCCGGTCGGGAAAAGTACAGCAGGCCATTGAGATGCAACTGCAAGCCCTTCGGGTATTCGAAGCGCGCGGCATGACCATTCCCAAATCGCAGGCCTATGGCAACCTCGCCAACTATTACGGTGAAATAATGGACGGGGCCTCTTCGCGCCGGTATGCGACCAAAGCCTATGAAATTGCCGACAGCCTGGGAAGCACGCGCATGAAAGCCGCAGCTTTAGCAGCTATCGCCAAGTCCTACGAACCGGAAAAACGCTACCGCGAAATGATTTCCGCCCTCCAGGGCTGCATTGACCTGTACCAGGAGGCGGAGATGCAGGCGGATCTGGCCTCTCTGTATGCCTCCTTAGGGAATACGTACGCCAACCTCAACATCCGCGACAGCGCCATCCTGTATGTGCGCCAGGCGGTGGGAATGAGCACCCAGGTTCAGGATACCGGCCGGATGGCCTACAGCCATGTGCTGCTCGGGCACCTGCTGGCCGATTGGGGCGACCCCGCAGCGGCAAGACGTGAACTGGAAAAAGGATTGATTTACGCCCGTATTTCGGACCGACGCCGCGAAATAGCCGACGCCTACCGCTGGCTGGGCAAGGCCTACCTTCGGGAAGGCAATTCCCGGCAGGCATATGAAGCCCTGGATGCCTACGTGGAGTTACAGGACACCCTGCTGAGCACCTCTCGCCAGGAGGCGATTGCCAAGCTTCAGGTGCAGTTTGAAACAGAGAAAAAGGAGCAACAAATCCTGCTGCTTTCCGCCGAAAACCGCAACCGCAGCCTGCAAACCCGGCTCGCGTTATTCGGCGGGGTGTTGGTGCTGCTGGCCGCCGGTGCAGTGATCTTTGGACTGATAGCTCGACAGCGGACGCGCATGCGTGAGGCCCGGCTCGAAACCCAGCGGCTAGGTATTGAGGCACTGATTGAGGGGGCTGAATCAGAGCGCCGCCGACTGGCTGCAGAACTTCACGATGGCATCGCCCAGCAGATCGGGGCGCTGCGCATGGCTACCCAACGCCTGCAAATGGACCTCGAATCTGCCGGAGAACCAGTAAAAACCCTTACCCGGCGAATCAGCGACTCCCTGCTGGATGCCGGAGACGAAATACGCGCCATTACCCGTCAGCTCCTTCCCCGCACCCTCGACACCGTGGGGCTGGCACCCGCCCTTGAGGAAATGCTCACCGCCTCGCTGGAGCCTGCCGGCATTCGGCTCGACTGGCAAACCGATCTGCCTACCTCCTCTGAGCGCTTACCTCAGGCAGTGGAACTTGCCTGTTTCCGGATTGCGCAGGAGGCCGTCAACAATATCCTCAAACATGCAGAAGCGACGGTGGTCGAAGCCCGACTCCATCAGCGGCCCGGCGAATTGCACCTGCACATTGCCGACAATGGCAAAGGCATGGCTCCCAACGCGGGCGACTCTTCCAGCCTCGGACTGATGAATATGCACACCCGCGCCGCGCACATCGGGGCTATTTTTCAGATCAATTCTCAGCCCGGTGGAGGGGTGCAGGCTGATTTGCGGGTGCCGCTGTTGAGGTAAAATCAAGGCTTACCTCAGGTAAACACCTGAGAAAAATCCAGTCGCTGCCCGATGGTGGGAGCAGGTTCCGCAAAAGAACTTTGGGGTATTTCGGTGAATCAACGCCCAGGCCTTTGATAATCGGGAAAATCCTTTTTATTTTTTTCTCATGAAAACGATTCTGACCACCCTCTTGTGTCTGGCTTGTTTGGGACTTAGCGCACAAACGGCCCAGGAAAAATACCAGCAGGCCTACACGGCCATTTCGCAAAGGCAATACCCCGAAGCGCTTGGGTTGGTGGAAGAAGCCCTTGCCCTACAGCCTGATTTTGCAGATGCATGGAACCGGAAGTCGTTCTGCCTCACGGCCCTGAATCGTTTTGAGGAAGCCATCGCCGCCGCAACGCAGGCCCTTACCCTGGCTCCCGGTATGGCGAAAGCCAATGCCAACCGGGCCACCGCCCTCTATGCGCTGGAACGGTATGCCGAGGCTGCCGCCGATTACCAGGTAATGTGGACACGCCAGCCAGAACTGGCCGATGCGAATTTAGTAGAAAGATACGCCTACGCCCTGTTGCGCACCGGACAATACACTGCCGCTCTCCCCATCTGGGATAACGCTATCCAAAAAGACCCCCAGGACGCCATGAACTGGCTCAACAGAGGAATCTGCCGCGAGCAAGCCGGACAAAAAGAGTTAGCACATCAGGATTACGACGAATCCATCCGGCTCAACCCCGATCTTGGTTTCGCCCACATGAAAAAGGGAATCCTGCTCTCCAACCAGCAGCAATATGCATCCGCTATTGTCCACCTGGAGCGAGCCCTCCAACTGGGTCAGAAATTTGCAGTCATACAATTAGACCTCGGTGATGCCTATTACCACCTTCAACAATATGAAAAAGCTGAAGCGAACCTTACCCAGTACCTGAGCACAGAACTTTCCAGCTCCTTTGCCTGGAATATGCGAGGGGTCATCCGGTTACAGCACAACCAATGGGAGCTGGCACTGGGGGATTTTGACCAGGCTATTCGACTGGATGCGAAAGAACCCCGATTTTTGAATAACAGAGGATATACAAAATTCAATCTCGGTAGGTACGAGTCCGCGATAGCTGACTATGATGTTGCGATGGCTTTGTTTGCCCCAACCGACCTGCCACATTTTCAATACAAAGCGGAGGCGTTGCGGCTCCTAAGCCAACAAGGCGGGCTCAGTGCTGAAATGACCATCAGCCTGGCCCAGGAACAGGCGCAGACCGACCAATTTGATGCCGCGATGGCCACCCTGGCGAAAGGCATCGCCAGCCACCCAAATGAAGCGAAGCTGTATTATGCGCGCTACATCATCCGCAGAAAAGCAGTGAAAGATTTCGGTATCCGGGTGCAGGACCTGGAAAAAGCCGTGGCATTGGCACCCCATATGCCCGATTACCACTACTGGCTGGGTGAGGAGTACTTTCTGGGCAGGCGCAATGATGACGCCATCCGCGAATACGACCGTTGCATGGCACTGGGAGGCCATCATTTGCCTGCTACAAATCCAAGGGGACTGGGAAATGGCAATTACAAGCAGGTGATTCTTAACCAGCGACAGGGTGCGAGCACCGCGACCACGAATTCCCCTTCAACCAATTCCCCCTCCGGCGGAACGGTTCAGCCAACAGTAGAGAACCGGGGAATGTACCTGCAAACGATGCGGCAACTCGGCGAAGAATTTGCGCAGGGGATTGTAAGGCAAGGTGGTACCGTGCTGGAAATGGCCGAGGTAATTGATTACAAAAGGGTAACGGGAGCCACGATGGAGCCCAACCAATTTATGATCCTTTTTGTACTTTTTCCGATTAACGGAGACCTTCGGGTCACCAAAAACGACGGCACCTCCTGTACCAGCTACAACCGTCCGGCAGGCTCGCTGATAGGAACGCTCGATTGCCAGGCAGTAAACACGCACCCTATCCGTGAATTCCTGAGCTTCACAATCGACCGGGGAGTAAATACCGATCCTGTGTTCTTTGTGCTGGTAAAAGGCGGAAAATAGGAAGAAGGATTGTCTCGAAGCAGGACAGAAGCGCCTCCCCCCCATCCTGACAGAGGCATTTCCACACCTGCGCCGCACCTATCGGCGCCGATTTCACCTGTATGCCCTGCCCGGCGGCGGGGTGCAGGCTGATTTGCTGGTGCCGCTGGCAGGGTAAATACAGGGTATCTAGGGTAAATACCTGAGAAAAATGCGGTCGCTACCCGATGGTGGGAGCAGGTTCCCCTAAAGAACTTTGGAGTATTCCGGTGAGCGGAAAAGCTGACCAGAAGCCCTTTTCCACCATTTTATTTACTTCCCATGCGTACTGTTTTTTTCACCCTCTTTCTGCTGGCCCTGCTCACAGGTGCCGTTGACCGGGCATCTGCTCAAAGCGCGATTCCCAAATTTGCACCCAATGCCAAAACGGCAGCGGGCAAAGCCCAACTCGACTTCCCGGTCGAAGGCCGCAAGGCCAAAGGCGGCAAAGGCTATTCCGCCAACCTCTCCGTCCTCGCCCAGCCACCCAAACGGGTAGCCCTCGTTTCCTTTTATGGCTTCGACCCCGGCGTCACCCGCATCACCAAAACCACCTCAGATGCCGGTTATGTTGCCTACACCACCATTAACACCACCACCCGCAGCGCAGGCAATGGCGGTGATATCACGGCTTTGTTTTACGACAAAGGCCTGGCCGGTATGAAAAGCACCTTTTCGAGCTACGGCATGGACCTGCTGACCCCGGATCAGTTCCTGGATACTGAAGCAAAAAGAGCTGCCTACCAGGCTTTCAAGGTGCAACACAGCCAACTATCGGAGTTTGCCACTCAGTACGGCAACAGCGCACTTCAGGTATTGTATGGCTATCCAGAGGGTTATACCGTTTGCGACATCGAAAACGAGCCCTATGCCAATTACACCAAAACCGGCCTTGTAGGAAAAAAAGGCAAGGTGGTGGACGTGAAGGTGCAGCAGTTTCGCAAAGACCCAAAAATGACCGAATCGCTCGGACATGAGCTTTGCAACTTGCTGGGCGTGGATGCGGTAGCCGTGGTGTATTTTACCCATACCCGCCCCAATGGCGAGAAAAACATGCTGCACAATGTTAACCTCACCCTCTTCGGCCCCAACCCCATCTCCCTGCCTGCGGGCAAAGAAGACGCAGCCCTCTATTCCAAAGGGGTTTTTTACGCCGGTGCCCGCTACTACCTCGGCATGGATGGCCAGCCGTTCCGGGACTACAACAAGAAAAAGCCCGAAACCAACACCATTTCCGCCGAAGGCATCGACCATATCCTCGTAGGGCTATCCACTGCGGTAGGCGCCTACATCCAGAAAAGCGTCGGCGGGAAGTAAGCGCCGATAAGTTTTATCAGGCGTACACTGGCCTGCCTCTGTAAGGGGCAGGTTTTTATTTGAAATTAGAAGGTAGAAATCAGAAATGCCTGAGCTAGGTGCCTGGTTTTTCTCTATGTAAATCTGTATTTCCTTGGCCCCGCTACCAGATTTAAACACAGATAACACGGATAGGCACAGATGGGAACTTGTAGTTTGAAACTCATGATTCGGAAAGAAAACCTATTTGCTCTTCTTCTTAGTCGGTGAAACCTGTGCCCTCCAAACATACAATCAAAGAAAAAATCCGTGAATATCTGTGTACCTCTGTGGTGAACGCTTAAGCGCTTGTCAGGAAATGTAATGCACTGAAAGTCATGTTATTCTGCCAAAATAATAATGGAAATATTGCCCCAGAATAGCCCATACTGCCGACCTCAGGGTGTGTTCGCTCTCTTTTCTGAGCCTTCTGTAGAAATTGGTCCCTGTACGCTGGAAACGGTCTCTCCTATACAAAAGGACCGCCTCGTGTCGGTTGACAGCCCATGAGTAGCTGATGAAATGTAAAGGGAAAACTGTTTGATCTATTCCGAAGCGCGCTTATCAAGGAATCGTTACCGTCTATTTACCCAAATCCCTCCCCCCAACAAAAAAGCCCCGGCTCAGGGCCAGGGCGATCGTCAAGGAAAGATATGCGCATTCAATACCTCAATCCAAAACCAAAGGGAAAGAGGGGATTTTTGGAATCGTAGGGAAGGTCTTCTTTCTGGTTGCGGACGGCTTCCATGCTGGAAGGCAGCTCGAAGGGCAACTTGCCTTCGGGTTTGGCTTTGCCGAAAATCACGTCCAGCAGGGCCGCGTCAGAAGCACCGTAGTTGGCGAACATCGCCCTGGCAGCAGCCGCTATTTCGGGTACCACCGCCGGGCGGTCGAGGTAAAGGTCCACGATGGTGGGCACCGTTTTTTCGAGTTGCAGGATCTGGTTCAGGGAGTCGCCCTTGAAGTCGAGGTCGCCGTGGTGAAAGCCCTTGGCCATAGGAATATCTGTTTCCACCGGATACCAGGGCGTTTGGAGGCGGATAATAGCAAAATCAGCCTTTTTGGGGTCCATGACCACCGTGCCGTACTTTGCCGCTACGGCCGGATCGATATTTTTGACATAGATTTTCACCTTGCCCGGAGTCAAAGGAAGGGTGCCTTTGTCGTTTTTGAGCAGGGTAAACGAACGGCGCTGGGCAACTTCGCCCTCTTGCACAAACTGCGGCTTGCCGACCACATTGCCGACGTTAGCCACATCCACAAAGGGCTGGTCAAAAAGCCCCAGCTCGAATTTCTGGCGCAGCAAACGCGCAATCGATTCGTTGATGCGGTCCTCCGAAATTTTGCCGGATTTAACGAGGCTAACCACGTAATGCGGGCAATATTCCCCGCCGAACTGATCAACACCAGCATTGATGATTTTTTCTACCCGCTGTTCTTCGGTGAGGTTTTCAACGCCCCAAGCACGGGCAGGCCATACCACCGGACCCATGTGCGCATCGGTTACGAGGCCCCAGTCGGTACACACCACGCCGTCGTAGTGGTATTTGTTGCGGAGCAGGTCGGTGATGATTTCTTTGTTAAAGGAAAAGCCCACGTCTTCGCTGGTTTGCCCTTTGGGGATACCGTAATAAGGCATCATGGAGGCGGTGCCTGCTTTGATGGCCGCTTCGAAGGGGATCACGTGGTAATCGAAATTGTTGCCGGGATATACCTGTCCTTTTTGGAAAGGAAAGTGTGGATCGAGGCCCTCTTTCTGAGGTCCGCCGCCGGAGAAGTGCTTGGTCATGCAAGCCACGCTCTGCGGACCGAGCACATCGCCTTGAAAGCCGTGGATATAAGCCGCAACGAGCACAGCCGAAAGGTTTGCATCTTCGCCAAAGGTGCCGCTCACCCGTGCCCAGCGGGGCTCGGTGGCGAGGTCGGCCATGGGGTGCAGCGCCTCGCGGATGCCCATCGCTACGTACTCCTGACGGGCAATGTCGCCAAAGCGGTGCATGAGCGCCGTATCGCCGATGGCGGCAAAACCCAGCTGCTCTGGCCACTGCGAAAATCCACCTTCGGACATAGCGAAAATATTGCGGCTAAAGGCGTGGCGCGGGTCCGATGCGATGGTGACCGGTATCCCCAGCCGCGATTGCTCAGCAACCTGCTGGATGGCGTTCATGCCCTTGGCGGTAGCCTGGGTACCGGGGAGCTGCCACACGTTGAAGTAGCTCATGTGCCGCACCGTTATTTGCTCGCGGGCATCGGGCAGCCGGGACGCAAAACCCTGGCCATTGGGGTCCTTGTCGATGGTGCCGTCGGCATTGATCAGCACGCCGGTAATAAACATCATGCCCGCTTTTTCTTCGAGGGTCATGAGCTTGAGCAGGTCGTACACGCGCTGCTGCACGGGCTGGCGGTCGTCTTCGTACACATCCAGACGGCCATTTTTGTTCAGGTCGCGGTATTCTTTTCCGTCCACTTTCAGCAGCGGAAGGGTCGTTTGGGCAGAAAGCGACAGGGCGCCTCCCAACAATAAGAGTAGAAAAATGGAGGATTTCATTCGGGATTGAGTTAACTACCTATGCAACTTCGTACATAACCCCCGGAACACAAATGACTATTGTCAAAAAATGAGACAATAGGATTTGGGGGAGTGGGTGGTTTGGTTAAAAGGTGGGAGCGATACAGGAATATATCCCCACGGTTAGTTTTGCCTATCCAACCCAAGACCGAAAAATCTCAACAATTACCTTGCAAGAAGGCAAGAGGCATTGCTTACCGACAAATTTGCAGGAATAGCGAGGAACAAAGCAAAAGTTGATATATTTACAGCAAATGCCTATTAATGTGAATAAGAAAGCAATTAACAGACTAAAAGCAGTTTTAGCTGAACAAGGCAAGACTAACAAATGGCTTGCAGAAGAAATGAATAAAAATGAAACGACTATTTCTAGATGGTGTACTAATGAAGTTCAACCTTCTATGGACAATCTTGTAGTAATTGCTTCACTATTAAATGTTGACGTGAGAGAATTGATTAACTCAACTAATTCATCAAAGTAATTATGCAAGTAGAAATTAAGAATAATAAAATAAGGGTGCCCCTTAAAGGCAAAGACGAGTGGTTGATCCTTAAGCCCGAAGAAAAAGTTCGACAAGAATATATTTGCAGACTTGTAAATAATTACGGCTTTGACCTGGAACAAATGGCTCAAGAAATACAGGTCAGCAATTCTCAACGTGGCCAAGGAAGAGCAATGGCTGATATCGTTGTTTGGAAAAATGTTAAAGACAAGCGTGAAAATAACAGCCCAGTAATTGTAGTAGAATGTAAAGCAGAACATATTACAGTTCGCGAAGAAGATTATTTTCAAGGTTATAATTACGCATCTTGGGCAGGTGCAGACTTTTTCGTTACTACAAATTTAAAGGAAACAAGGATATTTAAAGTTGTAAAAGGAAAAATCCCAAAGAAACTTGAAGAAGTTGTAAATATTCCTGATGCCAAAATAGTTAATGACGAAAAGAAAATTAATGAGTTATTAAAGCAGACAAAGGCATTCACAAGAGATGAATTTTCTAAACTGCTTTTCAAATGCCACAACATTATTCGCAATAATGATAAACTTTCACCTGAAGCGGCTTTTGACGAGATAAGCAAGATTCTTTTCATTAAAATTCGCTATGAAAGGAGCAATTCTGAAAATCAAATTTTCTCGAAAGATGCTTTCAAGAACGACAAAGCGAGCTACGAAAAATACAAACCCAAAGATGGCAAAGACTTTTATCAATTTTTATTTGAACAGACAAAAGAGGATTTCAAAGATGATGACCTTTTTGAACAAAATGAAATTATTAGAGTGAGAGAAAATAGCTTTGAGGCAATTGTAGAAGAGTTACAAATTTATAACCTTTCCACAACATCAGACGACGTAAAAGGAATTGCATTTGAACAATTCCTTGGCAAAACTTTTAGAGGGGAGTTAGGGCAATTTTTTACACCTCGTACTATAGTAGATTTTATTGTAGATGTGTTAGACCCACAAGAAAGTGAAATAATTTGCGACCCTTGCTGCGGAAGTGGTGGTTTTTTGATTAAAGCCTTTGAATATGTACGAGCAAAAATTGAAAATGAAATTCATTTAGCAAAAGAAAAAATCAAACTTACTTACTATAACGAAACATACGAAACACTAAGTGAAAGCAAGAAAGCCGAGATTGACGAGAAAGTTAATGATTTATTTTCTAAACTGAATGCTGAGTTAGACATTAACAACCCAAGAAGCAGAATTAGGGAATTAAGCTACGACTGCATTTTTGGTACAGATGCTAACCCACGAATGAGCCGAACCGCAAAAATGAATATGATCATGCACGGTGATGGCCATGGGGGTGTCCATCACAATGATGGTCTGTTGAACGTAAACGGAATATTTGAAAATCGTTTTGATATTATCTTAACAAATCCACCTTTTGGAAGCAGAGTTGAAAAATCTTTAAAGATTACTGAAGCTGACAAGTACACTGATACTGTAAGAATAGAAAAATATCGAAAAAGATATGGAATTGCTTACGATGAAGCATTGAGACAGGTAAACGATAATATCGATAAACCCCTTTTGGACTTGTATGAGACCGGAAGAATGAGTACGCTTACGGAGATTTTATTTATTGAACGCTGTTTGAACTTATTGAAACCAGGCGGAAGAATGGGTATTGTATTACCCGAAGGAGTTTTGAACAACACCAACTTACAGAGGATTAGAGATTTTGTGGAAAGCAAAGCAAAGATTTTGCTAATAACTTCAATTCCACAAGACGTTTTTATTGCTAGTGGGGCAACGGTAAAACCAAGTTTGGTATTCTTCAAAAAATTCACAGAGGAAGAAGTGATAAAATGGAAAGCTGTTTCTACTAACGCGGAAAAAGAAATTACAAAAAAATATGAGCCTAAGGCAAAACCTATTCTTATTAAACTTGAATTGAAAGGGAAAGAAGCACCAAGCAATGAGGAGAAAAAGAAATTAAGAGCAGAATTAAAGCAAATTGAAGAAACAATCCTCATTGAAATTAAAGCCCAAATCAAAAAAGATTTCAATTATCAAATTCCAATCGCAGAAATTGAAAAGGCTGGCATTAGTAGCACCGGTGCACAAATTGAAAATGAGTTAGAACCATTGGCTAAAGAATTTAAAGCGTATCGACAACAGAACTATCTTTGGACAAACTACGTCAAAGAAATTAACTATCAAATTGTTGATGAAGAAATTGGAAGAGTGAGAATAATTGATGGTGTAGCTTCTGAACCCGAAGTTTTTTACAATAAATCGAAGTATTAATGCAAGCAGTAGCAAAAATTTATTTAAAACTTGTCCCTTTTTCAGATTTCAATCTTTGGGACGTTAAACGATACTATTCTGAGAGTAGTTTGCAGTTTGATAATGTGGTTACGTTACGGGATATTTTAATTCCATATCAAAAAGCCGTTAGTAAAGAAGAAATGATTAGAAATAAGTGGAGAATCATTTCTAAAATAAACTTTGGCGGAGAACTTTTTTTAAGAGATTTTGATGAAATAAATACTTACAAAGGTAATGTGACACTTGTTCCAGAAAATGCTATAATTTACTCTAAAATAAACGTTAGACACGGATGTATTTATCACCATGATGAGGGTCAAATGCCTTTTGGAGTAAGTTCTGAGTATCCTATATTCACGTTTGACACGGAGAAAATTAGTGGCAAATTTTTGCATATCGTCTTAAGAAGTAGTGCTTTTAAAAAACTATTAAATAGTAAAACAACTGGTATATCAAAAGCAAGGGTAAAAAAAGATGAATTTTTAGATATCCAAATTCCATTGCCCTCAATAAATGAACAAAAAAAGTTAGTATTTAAATACTACAGCAAACTTGAAGAAGCTGAAGGTTTAACGACCCAAGCAATCAATCTAGATTCTGAAATTGAAAAATATTTCTTTTCTGTATTGGGGATAGATGACAGAAAAGATTTTGAACTAAAAAAAGGTCTCAATTTGATTGAATATGCTAATTTATCAAAATGGTCTTTAAATCACATAAACAAAGACGTTTATGATTTTGAATCAGCCAAATTTAAAACAGAACGTTTAAAAAATTTATTGACTTTTTTTGAAGGAGGGAAAACACCATCAAAATCACGTAGCGATTTTTGGAACGGAAACATATATTGGACATCTCCTAAAGATTTTAGCGGTCGTATTGCTATTGAAAAAGCGGAAGATAAAATAACGCAACTAGCAGTAGAAGAAGCTGGGATGAAAGTTTATCCGAAGGGAATATTTTTATCAGTCTTTAGAAGCGGAATCCTTCAACACTCTTTTCCTACCGCAATTACAGAAATTGAAACCGCAATAAATCAAGACTTAAAAGCATACTCGCTTAATGAGGATTTGATAGATAAAAAATATTATTTATATTTTGTGCATACCTTCAAAAGGTACATACTTTCTTTGGCCTCAAAAAAAAGTGTTACAGTTGAAAGCATTAATACTGAAGATTTTTTTGAAATTCCAATTCCAATACCACCAATGGATATTCAAAATGAAATAGTATACAACATTTCCAATCTCATTCGTAAAATAGAGAAATCGAGATTCGAAGCAGCAAATCTAAAAATTAAAGCGGAGAAAGAATTTGAACAAATCATTTTTAATTCATAAATAATGCGAATTAATTCACTATACATAGACGACTATAAGCTGTTGAAAAACTTTACAATTAATTTTAGTAAAGATATTTCCATCCTCATTGGTATAAACGGCTCAGGCAAATCAAGCATTTTGGAATGTGTCGCACAAATATTTAGTGATGCGTATCTTCAAGAGAAATCAAAATTTAGATTTAAAGTTGAATATGAATTACAGTTAGAAGCATTTGTAAGTAAAAAATTCTCTCCAAATCCAAAAATCGAAATCCTAACCATAAAAGTTGAAATTTTTGCTGAAAAAAAAGGCGAAAAACTACAATATAAATTGTATATAGAGGATATGATTTTTCAAAAAAAAATCAGAAATTTTAAATGTGTTTGGGAGTATTGAAATAATTTTGCCGAGTAATATCGTAATATACTATAGTGGATTAATAGAAATAATGAAAGAAATATGCATTCCTAATGATGTCGCATTTTCAGAGAAAATAAGAAAAGAGAATAGTTATCTAAATTTACATCGTCCGTTTTTTTACTTTGAGCCGCCTTTATTTAACCTAATACTATTGACTCTTCTTTCTTATAAATATGGAGATATTCCACAATTTCTTTCTGACAAAGCAAAAATAAAAGGGATATCTAGCATTCAACTTACTCTTTTAAGACCAGCTTGGGGTAACGGAGAAATAGATAAATGGTGGGGCGCAAAAGGAGAAGTAAAAACTTTTCTTGATCTACTTGCCAGCCTTGCCTCCACCTCAATATGAAATACCTCGGTTTGTTTAGACCACTTGGCGGTGTTTGTTAATGTGAATCAAGCGGCGATCCGATACTTTTCAACGGGCTTTTTACTGTCGATTCCCTGGTGGCATCGGTGATGATACCGTTGTAACCAACGATCT
>JBGSTW010000021.1:0-224142 GCA_041753595.1 Bacteroidia bacterium
TTTTTGGCTCTGAAAATCAATGAGTTAGGTTGGATAATTTGACTTTGCTGAGGGCTAAATTGGCAAAAGGAAGTTGTTTTTATGTCACAATAAGAAGTAAGTCGCTGGTTATCAAGGATTTAATTTCCGAACAAGCTCTTACTCGTTGGGTATAGTACAATACGGTAGCGTCACCTACGATTCCCTCAAGATTGGCACGGCTTCGTGTCATTGGTGCCATAACCATACGATTTTTAAGTGCGTGATTACCCACTTTTATTGGTTCAAATAATTTCATTTTCGCTTTTTCCTTAAAAATTGAGTTGCAAACCTATAATCATTACTTTACTTTTGCAAGTAGTTACACGAATGTACAGTAGTAACCAAAAGTAAAGCAATGACAAAATCAACAAGTTATGACTGAAAATAAAATCAGCATCTCCGAAAAGACTTGCACCTTAAAAGAAGTATTAGATATAATAGGTGGAAAATGGGCAATGCCTATCATTTACCATTTATCTAAAGGCAAAATGCGTTTTAAAGAATTAGAAAGAAATGTTGAAGGAATCAATACAAGAATGTTAGTAAAGGAATTGAAAAATATGGAAGCGAACGGAATTATTACAAGAGAAGTCTTTGCAACGGTTCCACCAACTGTTGAATATACCTTGACAAACAAAGGCGAAAAATTATTGCCTAGTATTGTGTCATTACACAAATGGGGTCAAGAGTTTGCTGTCTGATTGCCTGCTATTCGGTTTCGTTAATTACGGTTAAGCAAACGGTTACATTGACATAGCGCAACACGCCGCCCTCCGTGTACGTCTGTGTGTGCGCATCTCTCTGTGTTCCTCCGTGTCTCCGTGTGTCTCCATGTGTCTCTGTGCCTCCGTGTTAAACCACCCAAAGCAAGCACAATACCCCAACCCCTACCTCCTCCGCTTCACAAACGTCCGCGCCTTCCCCCGCTGGTTTTCCACCTCGCGCTTATCCAGCCCGATGAGCTTATCGATAAAATCGGCTTTGCCCATTTTCAGGAGCTTTTCACGGATAATCTTCTGATTTTCAGGCTTATACCAGAAGAAAAAGAGGTGTTGGTTCTTTTTCTCTTCGGGGGTTTTGGCGGTAAAAACAGGCTGTAGCGTGTACGGGTGCACACCGGAATAGTAGATCACGGTAGCCACCGTCATGGGCGTAGGCGTAAAGTCCTGCACCTGTTCGAGGCGGAAGCCCATGTCCTTGGTTTCGGCGGCGAGGTTGGCCATGTCCGACTCCTGGCAGCCGGGGTGGCTGGAGATAAAGTACGGAATCAGCGGTTGCTCCAGGCCATTGCGTTCGTTGATGTCGTCGAACCGCTTTTTAAACTCGTGGAAATGCCGGAACGAAGGCTTGCGCATCACATAGAGCGTTTCGTCGGAGGTATGTTCCGGGGCCACCTTCATGCGACCTGAGAGGTGATTGGTGACGAGCTCTTCCATGTAGGCCTGCATATCGGCCTTGTCGCCGGGCTTGTTGTAGCCGTCCACGAGCAGGTCGTAGCGGATACCGCTGCTCACAAAGGCTTTTTTCACGCCGGGCTGGGCATTTACCTTTTTGTATAGCTCCGTGAGGGGCTTGTGGCTGGTGTCGAGGTTGTGGCACACCACAGGGTGGATACACGAAGGGCTGCTGCACTTGTCGCAGATCTCCTGCACCTTGCCCTTCATACGGTACATATTGGCCGAGGGGCCGCCAAGGTCGGAGATATAGCCCTTGAACTCGTCCATTTTGGTAATGGCGTCCACCTCTTTCAGGATCGACTCCTCCGAACGCGAGGCGATAAACTTGCCCTGGTGCGCCGAAATGGTGCAGAAGCTGCAACCACCGAAGCATCCGCGGTGCATGTTGATCGAAAATTTGATCATTTCATACGCCGGAATGGGCCCGCGAAACTTGTACTTGGGGTGCGGCAGGCGGGTATAGGGCAAGTCAAACGATTCGTCTATTTCGTTTTCCGTCATGGGCGGAAACGGCGGGTTGATCACGAGGGTTTTTTCGCCGATGCCCTGCAAAATGCGGCGGGCGTTTACCTTGTTCGACTCCTGCTCTACGATTTTGAAATTGGCGGCGTACTTGATTTTGTCCTCCAAACACAGGTCGTGGGAGTTGATATCCACGTCCACCCAGTTTTTATTTTTGGGTAATTTCTCTCCGGGCTGCACCACAAAAGCCGTTTGATTGACGGTGCGGATCGAGGAAAAGGGCACACCCTTGCGCAGCAGTTCGATGACTTCGCGGATGGGTTGCTCGCCCATGCCGTACACGAGCAGGTCGGCGCCGCTACTTTCGAGGATAGACGGAAACAGCTTGTCGGCCCAGTAGTCGTAGTGGGTCACGCGGCGGAGCGAGGCTTCGATGCCGCCCAGCAGCACGGGCACGTCGGGGTAGAGCTGCTTGAGTATTTGGGTATAAACGGTGGAGGCGTAGTCGGGGCGAAAACCGGCTTCCCCGCCGGGGGTATAAGCATCGTCGGAGCGGCGACGCTTGGCGGCGGTGTAGTGGTTCACCATCGAATCCATGCAGCCGGAGGTAACGCCGAAGAAGTAGCGGGGTTTACCAAATTTTTTGAAATCGCGCAGGTCATCGCGCCAGTTGGGCTGGGCGATAATGCCTACTTTCAGGCCGTAGTGCTCGATGATCCGGCCAATGGCAGCGGGGCCAAAAGCCGGGTGATCGACGTAGGCATCGCCGGAAATGAGGATTACGTCCAGCTCGTCCCAGCCGCGCTTCTTCACTTCGGGCAGGGTCAGGGGCAGCCAGTCGGTAATCGGCCTTAAGTTTTCCATGGGGTAAAATTACAGAAAAAAGAAACGCCCCCCGTAGCAGGAAGGCGTTTCTGTAAAAGGTTCGATTTTCCTTTATTCTCGTTCCAGAACAATCTCCAACTGCTGACCAGCGTACCTGCTTGCAAAGTGGGCCCAGCCTCCCATGCCTCCGGGTACCGCGCGAAGCGTAAGGGAACGATCGCTAGTGAATTCATAGTCATACGTTCCATTTATTCCGACTTGCTGAAGGTGGTAATCTACTGGAACGTTAGTATCCTGTGGAATCGGCTGGCTGATCACCATGCGTTCTGCGCCTGCCCCGTCTTGGTCGAAAAAATAGTAGTAGTAAGCCGTTCCGTCATGACCCATGGTCTCCTGCATCGGGCAGCCGCTATTCTTGCCAAACTCTTTTTCACTGCAATAGGAAAAAACAATTTCGCCTCCGGGGTTTAGGAGCGTGGTGTCGGGCAGGGTACCGCTGAAATTCTGACGAACTAGCACTGTAATGGATACCGGTTTCCATACGCCTTCGATCTGATGGTATTTCCTCGGGGTAAACCGTCCGTCGCAACCTGCAACCAGCAGGGCTATGAAAGACCAAATAAAAAATGTTGTTGTGTTTTTCATAATGTTTGTTTCTGTTTTATGTTTCACAATTCTTTGAATTTTACCACACCCGTGTTGTAGTATCCAAAGGGATTTGGTCCTGGCTTTAAATCATTGAAGTTGACAATTGCATCTCCACAGTCATCGTCTCCATTTTTGTAAGTATACTCAATTCCAGTCTGAGCAGTTGGAACCTCTACGGTAACCCCAAGAACACTTACCTTTACCGTCCCTCCAGCTTTTAGTGTAAATTTCCAGTCGCCACCCGTATCGTCTCTTTCAACGATTTTTACTTTTATCTCACTCCCATAGGTTTCATCCAACGGATATTGTGGATTAGGAATATTTTTCCATACAAAAAGTCCTAAGTTGACTTCCACTCCGTTTTGAACCTCATTTCTTGACTTATCATCCACCACTTTCTTGGTAATATCTTTTGATACCGCGGTAGTCATTGAGCCATTAGCTGATGACCCAACAACCAAGATATCAAGCTCCGGTTTTCCCAGAATCCAGGTCTCTACAGAACCGAGATCTTCGATTTGCAGCCAGCTTAATATCTCGTAATCTCCCGAAATCCGATTGAAATCATCAAAATCAGTATCGCTCGGAGATAAGTGCTCGTACTCCGGGAGTAATTTTCCGGTTTTATCGGTCCGTTCAGAAAAACTTACAACCAGTACCGGCAAAGTTGGTTCGTTTTTCAAGTCCAAATAACTTACTGCTGAATTTGAGCCTCGTGCCGTGATTTGATTTACCTTCTGGTCGTCGAAATCGACAGGAACCACGGCTATCAGGGGTACGTAGTTTTTATTATCCCATTCTTGAAATTGGACCGGCATTGAGATTTGAAGGCTTCCCCATTCCGAAAAACTGGCTGGTAAAGAGGCCCTGCAATCTGGAGAAGCCGGAAAATTGTCAAAGACCATGTCGCCGAAAGTTTTTCCAGAAATCACTTCCTGATCTTTAATATCCTTGAATAATACCTGGAAGTCGCCTCCAAATTCTTTTGAAATCTCGTGCTGAAGTAGTTCTCTCGCAGATTGATTTTCGATCACTATTGCTAAAGCGAATGAGAAATTCTGCAAAATTTGGTTGGCATCCATTCTATGGGCATCAAATTCTGAAATTGGGTCCGAATCGCGTATTGCTTCTTCACACCCGGATAACGAAAAAAGCCCCAAGAAGAGGAGTGAATTGAGGCAAATAGATAGGGCAAAGTTTTTTGATAATATACTATTCATTTTTTCCTGTTTATTTTCAGGTATTCAAAATTAAAAAAAAACATCGAATTGTCAAATTTTACGAAAATAATATTTTTCTACAGCTATCATTGATCATTTTGCAAGCATTTATAGTTAAACTGGGGCAAAAACCCTATTATATAGCTGAAAAAAATAACCTACTCAAAATAACTTCAAGTGAGGTCAATTGTCCACTATACAGTTACTATTCGTGTCAGAAAAACTCTCATATGTGATCCACCTTGTTGCGTGGAACCAGAATCCTTTTGACCGAATGGCGTATCCTCCCTATTTTGAATAAAAAACCGCTTATGCGCCAGACACTCGGCCTCTCTCTCCTTATCATCCTGTTGACCGGCTGCACGGCCACCCGCCAACTGAAAGTACACCACAGCAACCTGACCACCCTCGCGTCCTCCAACCTGGGGGCCGAAGCGCGTTTTGATGCCCTGGCCAATACCCTCGTGGAGGTGCTGGAAACGGGCCTTTCGAAAAAAAGTCCCGTGGCCACCTACCGCTACCTCCATAAATTTGTAAACCAAAACCGCCTGCCGCTCGAAACCCTCACCAACGACCTCGGCTTCTGGACCACCTCGCTCAGCCCGCTCGAACTCGCCGGTCTGGGCGTGCGCACCGCCACCAAGCCCTACGCCCGCAAACTCGTGACCCTGATCCCCAATACCGAAAACCGATTGAAAAACGGAGGGTATAAGCTTTCGGTGCTGGATAAGCTGTTTTTGTTGTTTACGCTGCGGAAGGTGAAGTGAGAACGATAATCGCGGGCGTCCGTCCCAGCGGGACGGCCTATTGGTAGGAAATGATTGCATTTTTTTGTTTGCCTGGCGCCTCTGTCGCGCGATGAGAGGGTGGAAATGATCGGTATTTCTACTGCGCTGTGTCTTTTCCCTACTCCTCCACCAAATACTTCGCAGCCTCCCGCACCCCACATACCCGTATATTTTCCGCCAAAGGATAATCCTCCGGATGGAGGGTAATAACCAGGTTGAGCGGAGCTCCCAGGTCATCAAGGGCGCTGTGATTTCCCTTCGAAAGGGTGGGTTGATCTCCAAATTTCACTTCAATGGTGCGCCAGGGCTGGGTTCCTTTCACGAGCACGAGGTCAATTTCTGCACCGTTACTTGTCCGGTAGAAGTAGGGAGAAACCCGGGGTGGTAAATTCGCAATGATCTGCTGGATGACATATCCTTCCCACGAAGCACCCACCAACCGGTTGCCGAACAACTGCTGGGTGTCGCCGATACCTGCGAAGCTGTGCAAAACTCCGGAATCGCGGTAAAACACCTTGGGCGATTTCACTACCCGCTTGCTGACATTGGCAAACCACGGCGGTAACATCCGAATAAAATAGGCCCTTTCGAGGTATTCCAGGTAGCGTTTTAGCGTGGGCATGCTCACCCCCAGCGAGTTTGCAAGGGAAGAATGGTTGAGCAGGTTGCCGTGCACCCCAGTCAGCATGAGGCACAGGTTTTGGAGGGTTTGTGCAGGGGCCGAAAGCCCAAACTGCGGCAGGTCTCGCTCGATAAAAGTGATGCTGAAATCTTCGAGCCAACGGAAAGCCTGCACATCGGTATTGGTCAGCAATGCCGGAGGAAAACCGCCCCTAAGCCAATGGGTTTTTATCGGTATATCTGGTAGCTCGGCCAGGTGAAACGGGGTAAGTTCCAGATAAGAAATTCTACCTGCCAACGTTTCTGAGCTTTGGCGCAGCATTTCGGGTGAGGCCGATCCCAAAATAAGGAACCTTCCCGCAACCCGGTTTTGGTCCACAAGGGCCCGGAGCAAAGGAAACAGCTCAGGCTTACGCTGCACCTCGTCTATCACTACCAGGCGGTCCTCGTTTTCCTTGAGGTATAGCTCTGCATGGGTAAGGCGGGCTAGGTCAGAGGGCAATTCCAGGTCAAGATAGATCGCCTCCTTATCCCAATGTGCGATAATGGTCTTGGCCAGGGTAGTTTTACCTGCCTGCCTCGGACCCGTAATCGCGACCACCGGATAGGTGCGCAACCGATCCCATAATTCCGGTTCAATGTGTCGGGCAATCATACTCATCCATGTAAATTTAAAGTTTATCTTTAAAATTGCATGGATAAATTTCCCAATCCCTTCCGATTACCCTCAAAAAAGCCCCTTTACGCCTTACGCGTCTCCGCCCGCAGCGGCTACCATCTGCGCCACCACTTCGGCACTGGTAACCGTTTGCGCGTACTCCACCGACCCGGGCACGCCCATGTACACACGAGGATTTTGGAATTGCATGGCGCTGGGCAGCGTGCCCCAGGCGGTGGCATGGTACTCGGCAGCATGGGTCATTTGAAGAAAGGAACCGATATTTTCGGGGGTCAGTCCCGCACCAGGCATTACGATGATGCGGCCAGCAGCGTGTTGGATGAGCTTTGCCAGCAGTTCGGTACCTTCGGGGGCGGCGGCTTCCTGACCGGAGGTGAGCACACGGTCAACGCCCAGGGCTATCAGGTCATCAAGGGCATGAAAGGGGTCGGGGGTCATGTCGAACGCCCGGTGGCAGGTTACCTGCAGGGGCCGCGCCAGGTCGATCAGGGCCTTCATGCGCGGCTGGTCTATCCTTCCGTCGGGCAGCAGAATACCAAAAACAAAGCCCGTGATGCCCGTGTCCTTCATCCGCCTGATGTCACGGGCCATGATGTCGAACTCGAGGTCTGAATACAAAAAATCGCCTCCCCGTGGCCGGATCATCACCATGATATCGATGGAAACGCTTTCCCGGCACAGCTCTACGGCGCCGAGGCTGGGGGTCGTGCCGCCTTCCATGAGGTTGTCGCAGAGTTCTACGCGGTAGGCACCTCCTTTTTCGGAAGCGATGGCAGAAGGAACAGAATCTATACAGACTTCGAAGCGGGGCATGGGTGGGTTTTTGTTTCAAAGAAAACGAAAACCGGGATATGTCCTTCTATTGCTGATGGCAAAGTTTCGGGTTAGTCAGTGGCCTGTCTGCGGGGATAGCATGGAGCGATTAACGGGTTGTCTTTTCCCAAAGGGAGACAGAAAAACTAACGTACGTCGATCAGTTCTATCCCAAGGTCCGGCGTCCATAGCCGCTGAAAATCTTTTGTATTGGCGGTATAAAGCACCTTTGCTCTCGCCTTTATGGCCGCCTGAAGGTGCAGGGCATCGTAAATGATCCCACTCACCAGATTCAACTCCGCGCAGCGACGCAGGGCAGCCACGTAATCGGCTTCGGTAAGATCGATGGTCGTCAGGTCCCTGACCAAATACCCGGAAACAACTTCCAACACCTGCTTGGGTTGGATGCTCATCTGGTAAGGGAGTTTGGTCAGGTTAGAAAACAACTCGGCATAGGTATGGCCAGCGGTAGCCGCCTGGTTATTGGCACTGATTCCTGTTAATAATAAATCCTTACAACGTTGGTGCTGAGGGTGTGCCGCTACCAAAGCGGGCAATAACACGGACGTATCAAAGTAGGATATGCTCACCAGCCCGACAGTTGATTGTCCCGCGATTCCCGGTCCTTTTGTATCAGCTCCGAGGGGTCTATGTCAAGTACAATCTTAGCCTCGTGGGTAAAAACGGGCAAACCGTCTTTAATTTCCAACTGAGCCGGGTGCGCTATCCCCTTTGGAATCAAGGACAAGGTCTGTTCGGGCTCATTCACCTCCAGGCTCCATACCTGATCCGGTTGGATACCCAGTTGCTTTCGGATGTTTTTCGGAATCAGGATCCTCCCAAATTTATCGATGTTCACTTCCATGAGCTAAATATTGGCAATAATACGCGGAAATTGGCAAAAAAGTTGATCATATCCTGCGTTGCCAAACGGATACATTGAAAAAAATGCGCCTTCAACTTTCTAACACCTCCACCCCAACGTTACACCCAGGCAAAACTTGTAATCCGGGAGGGACAGATCGCGGCTCGGACTATTTGTTCCCTGTCAACTTGTAAATCACCTTGCCATAAAGCCCCCAGCTAACCAACCTGATTTGGCTGGTATTGTCCTTTTTCGAAAGTACAAAAATGCGGCTTGCCTGCAAGTCAGTGCCTAGGGCGACCTGTATGCGTGGGCAAATGGTACGGCGGCTTTCCAGTCCGGCAATCCAAAAACCCGGATAATTTCCAGCTTTGGGGAGCTTTTCGAGGGCTACGGTTGCGGTCGTTGACCCATAAAACAGCTCACTTTTACCGCTTACCCATTGGGTGAAAACATAGCCCCCGTTTACCAGGAACTGCCATTCAGTTATTCCTTTTGGCGTAGCATTCCAAACGAGATTCACCGGCACCTGAAAAAAACGGTAGGTATAGCGCATCTTCTCCGGGCAATCTTCGCCCCCGAAGCAGTCTCTTGGGTTATCATAAGTTCCAATGGCTATATCGGTCAAATATGCCCCCGCAGAGATCGCGAACCTGCCTTTTATGCTTTGTTCGTAAGTCAATCCCAGGCTTTGGCCAAGGGTAGAGCCATAGGCCCGCTCGGATTGGGGCAGGGTGATATTCATCCCATAACGAAGCGCCACACGTTGAGCCATGGAAGGCAAGCACATCATAGCAAGCAAGGCGACAAACAAGTACTTTTTCATTTTGAAGGAATTAAATATAAAAATCAGCTACGGCTACCAGCATCAAAATCAGATGCAATCAATTTACAAAAGGCACCAACAAAATGGCCCGATCTGCATACCCGAATATGGGGGCGGTGGGCATTTCCCCTCAATCCCGCACCACCAGCTTAGCCACCTCCTGCCATTCGGCACAACTTACCCGCACGAGGTACACGCCTGCAGCAAACTGACGGATGGGCACCTGCACAAATACCGGGCTTTGCGGCTCATCGAACTGAGCTCGGTAAAGCGTGCGGCCCTGAAGGTCCAGAACCTCTACCTCAAGCGCATCGGCAGCGCGGGAAACAAGCACCGAGAGCAGCTGGTTGCTGGCAATCGGGTTGGGGAAAAGGAGGCCCTTGCTTGCGATATCGACGGGTGCGACTTCTCCGCTAAAGTATTTCTCCGCCAGGCCAAAAGCTTCTGTGCCAATGACTATGCCCATTTTTCGGCCCGGAATATCGTCTGCAGGCGGGTGAATGCCGCCCCAAATGCGCGAGAGGCTGCACTGGTCAGAGGCATCGCGGTAGGTTGCCCATTGCAGTACGAGGTCTTTGCTGGGGCCTTCTTCAAAAACGAGAAATTCATTTTTCCCCGCGTGAAACTCGCCCATTCCTCCGGGAAAATAAGCATCGCCGGTAAGGGCCGTGAGCACTTCTGCTGCTGCGCGTGAGTACGTGGAGTGCCCCGACACATAGCCCGCAAATGGCGGTGTAACAAACGAAGGCCGCTGGTAGGGCCACCAATATTGGGCCAGTATCCAGCCCACGCCTGCATCGGTGCTATCGGGGTTAAGTACATAATCAGGACCCCGCCATGCCTTTATCCTCACCCTGCCCAAGGGGCCATCGTCAAAATCGCCGAGGGTATCGCCGGGCTGTACCACACCAATGGTCTCGGGTAAACCGGGCAGTCCACGGGGATCGTAACCGGGAAGCGAGGGGTTGGACGACTGGCCAAAATTTGCGAGGTACCGGATGGCCGAAACCGGACGAATGTAATCGTACCAGCCTTTTACGCTCCAGGCTGAAATAGCGGCATCGTGCATGGCTCCGCCGAGGGCAAAATAGGACTTTACGTCCCACTCGAGGTCGCTGAGCACGGGTCCTTCTCCCTTAAATTTCTTTACCGTAAGCGGGTGGTCGTTTACATAATTGAGGAGGGCAAACCAATGGCCGGGCGGGGTTTCGGAGCTGGGTCCATCAGCCCAAAACTCGGCAAGGACCCGTGTATAATCGCCCCTGGGCACCCACTGTGGAGCATAGGGCTGACCCGTTCGGGGGTTGAGTGCATGGCCGATACCCGCATCGCCACCATTGGCCAAATCGTAGAAGGCCTGCATTTCTGTAAAATTATCGGGCAGGTGCTGCACATTGCCGATAGACGCCGGGGAGATGTCCCACAGCACGCTGTCGGAAGGGTCGAGGTGGCTGGACCAGGTAGCAACCAGCCCGAAGTTCCATTTATACGCCTCAGAACCGCCTGAAATTCCGTCTTCTTCTATCATCGGCGGGGAACCGGGGTCGTGAAAAACATACCAGGTTTGGCCGTCGCGCCGATAGGTGGTGCGGTCATTATCGGTAAGCGAAAAGGGCGTAACCTGTCCCCACTCCGGACTAAGAAAGGGAATGGTGTTACCTGGTATAACGTTCCCGCTTTGATCGATGAACAAATCAAGGTCCAGGGATTGCCAGCGGTTGGGGTCTTCGAGCGTAAAATTGCCAAAATACTTCGGGTTCAATGCCGGGTTGACCGGGGCGTAAAAGCGGTTGGCGAATTTATTGGCTTCGTTAGCGCCATCCTGCAGCCCGAAGGCTATGTACTGCCGGGCGAGGTAATTGCCAAGGGCGGCGGGGGGGCCGGTACCGTAGTCGGTAGAAGTGTAAACAGGATCGTATCCCATGGCCCGCATCAACGAATCGGCTTTGTAAAGGGTAGAACTAGCCCCGGGAGAATTTCTGAACCGATAGGTAATGAGGCGATAAGCGGCAAAGCTGATGGCTTCTTTGCGGGCGGTTGCGAGGTCAGCCGGAGAGGTAACTCCCTCAAACGGACAATAGAAGCTTCCTTGAAAATGGCCCAAAAGCCAGGGTTTTGCCTCGGTATCGTAGGCAGCCCATGCATCGTACATGGCTGCCGATACATGAAAGAGGTTGCGGGCGTGAACCGTAGGGCGGGCAAGGTCTTTGCGGATGCCGGTAAGCAGTACCTCGTTCCATTCGCGGGCTACGGAATGTGGCTGGGCAGTAAGCAATCCGGCACCTGTCCCTAAAAACCAGCACAAAAGGGTAAATTTTCGTATGTCCATATTGAGTGCACGTTATGGCTATTCTCCGACTCTCGAAATATAAGCAAGTCCCAAGGTAAATATCATCCGTTTGTTCATTTTCGGTGCCGAAAGGGGCCATTTACCCACTCCGAAAACGCAAAAAGAGGCTGAAAAGCTGCATATTTAACCAAACATTCAGCATAACCCGTTTTTCATGGAATTGCTCGATATCCTCCACCCCGACGGTAGCCCAACCGGAAAAACCAAGCCCAAAGCCGAAGTGCACCGCGACGGCGACTGGCACCTGGCCGCCCATGTATGGATCAGCAATGGCAAGGGCGATTTGCTGCTGCAACGCAGGGCTTTGGTAAAGGAAAACGATCCGGGATTGTGGGATATCTCCGTGGCGGGGCATGTATCTGCAGGTGAGTCGGCCAGGGTGTCGGCAGTGCGCGAAGTTCAGGAAGAAATCGGACTGGAAATAACGGAAGAGGAGCTCACCTTTCTCTTTCGCCTACGGGAACCCAGGGTGTTGCTGGAGGGCCGCTATATCGACAACGAGTGGCACGAGGTTTTTTTGCTGAAAAAAGACGTTGATACCCGGGAGTTGGTGCTGCAGGAGTCGGAAGTAGCCGCCGTGGCCTGGGTGCCGGTTGCGGAGCTGGAGGAGCGGGTTGCGAAAAGAAAAAAAGACCTTGTGCCTCATTGGGAAGAATATTCCCTGCTTTCTGAACACTTAAGGTAACTGTCGTATTCATTTATACAGCAATACTGACCACCCATACCAGCCCTTTTGCCCCCTGTGTGACCCCTGTGTCCGTTGAGTGTCAAACGATAGAACCTATGTTATCCTTTTGCTCAAACTGGCAAAAAAGGGCGGGTAATTCGCCCTAATTTTCCCTCCTGAAGCGTGTTTCTTAACCATGCAATCTATTTCTTCCAGGGTTTCGAAGTGGATGGACAACCCCATCATGATTGTGCGGATTCCCGCACTCCTGGCAGCTATTTCTATTTACTTTCAAAAGACCTACCTCGAGGCATTCGTTCCCGGGTTTAACGATCTCCCGGCTTTGCGTTGGGGAATGCTTGTGCTCACGCTGGGATTATTTGTAGCCACCTTTTCGCGCTTCCTTAAGGAGGTGAACTGGATCACACCTGGAGTTCTGATTTTGATGTCGATGTGGTCGCAGCTGCTTATTTTCCACAACAATTTCAGCCCGGAGCTTCAGCCGCTGATTTACTTTTTCATGATCGTGACTGGGTACGCTTTCGAAAAAGTAAGGCCATTCACAGGGTTTTTTATTGGCTATACCGTCATTTCACTCGCCAACGGTTGGCTTTCGGATATCCCGCTGGGTGAAAAATGGCACTATACCTTTGTATATGCCATCACCGTCAGCATGTCATACCTGATATTACTGCATTTAAAGCGGAATAAAATCGTGATGCAGGAGCTCAATCATGAGCTGCAAACATCGCATAATTTACTCAACCAGGCCCATGCCCTGGCCAATACAGGCAACTGGTCCATTAATCTTAAAACAAATGAAATTTCTATTTCCGAAGAATTTTACAAACTGTTTTATATTCCTACCTATCCGCCACTAACGGTAGAGAAGATATACAGCTATTATCCGGGTTTCTCAGGTGAGAAGCTGAAATCTGCGATAAAAAATGCCATTAACCTCAAAACCTCTTTCGATTTACAATTACCGATTCATCAGCCCGATGGTTCGAAAAAATATGTTAGGGCAATCGGTCAGGTGCTGTTTGAAGGAGACAAGCCCGTAAGAATGTTTGGTGTTTTGCAGGATATTACCAGTGAAGTACTGCGGGAAAAAGAGCTGAGGCTGGCCAAAGAAAAAGCCGAACGCGCGGTGGAGGCCCGTTCCCAGTTTTTGAGCACCATGAGCCACGAGATCCGCACGCCCATGAATGCCGTGATTGGCATGACAGACCTCCTCTTGGGCGAAAATCCTCGAATTGATCAAATGGATTATATCCAGACCCTGAAGTTTTCGGCGCGCAACCTGCTGGCCATTATCAACGATGTGCTCGATTTTTCTAAAATCGAGGCCGGAAAGCTCGAAATAGAAAAAGTTCCCATGAACCTGCAGGAGCTGATTGATGGCGTGCACCATACTTTCGTTGTTCAGGCGCGGGAAAAAGGGGTAAAACTCCTGAAAGGAAAATGCGCTTCGATATCTGATTGGGTGGTGGGTGACCCTACCCGCCTCGCTCAGGTGCTCAGCAACCTGGTAAGCAATGCGGTGAAATTTACCCCTACTGGCGGGGAGATATCGATCAATTCCTGGCGAAACCAAGAAAATGGAAAAGCCGGTTTTGCCGTTAGTGACAACGGCATCGGTATTCCCGCCCAAAAGCTCGAAACCATATTCGAAAGCTTTACCCAAGCCAACACTGATACTTCGCGCAAATACGGCGGTACAGGCCTGGGCCTTTCTATTTGCCGGCAACTGGTAAACCTGATGGGTGGTACCCTTTCGGTAACCAGCGAGCCGAATGTAAAAACCACCTTCTTTTTTGAACTGGACCTCCCCGAAACAGATGCCCAGGAAGTAAAAAATTCCTTTGTGGAGGATTTCGCCCTGCCAATGCCGAACTCTCAGCGGATCCTGGTGGCCGAAGACAACCTCGTGAACGTAAAGGTTATTTCAGGCTTTTTGAAAAAATGGGCTTATGCCTTCGATGTTGCCATCAATGGCCAGGAGGCTGTGCAAATGGCCGCTTCGAATCACTACGACCTTGTGCTCATGGATATACAGATGCCCGTGATGAACGGCTTCGAAGCAGCTACCCTGATCCGCCAGTACCACGCCAAGCTGCCCATTATTGCCCTGTCGGCAGATGTGAGTTCGGAAGTAGTGCAGGCGGTATTCAGCTCAGGCATGAGTGACTATGTATCGAAGCCTTTCCGCCCGCAGGAGCTGCAAACAAAAATCAGGAAACTGCTGGTTTCATCTGCCAAATAGCAAGGGGTTAACGCAAGCAAATCTATTTTGGGGCAAGCATGATTGGGCTCATTTCGGGATAATTTTCGATATTCCCGATCAGATCGATCCAGCTGCATTCCCTTGATATTTTATCCTTATCCAACCGAAACGGTTCCTGCTATTTCTACCGCCCAGATGATCGAGGTTGACCGGCTGATGGCCGAAATCTACGGCATTGACCTCGTGCGTATGATGGAAAACGCCGGCAGGGCTTTGGCCGCACTTGCCCGTGATCGTTTTTTTGGGGGAAGTGTGCGACAAAAGAAAATAGCCGTGCTCGCAGGCACCGGCGGCAATGGCGGCGGCGCCCTCGTAGCGGCCCGCAGGCTCGCCAACTGGGGAGCAAAAGTAGAGGTCTATATCTCCCACGCCGACCACCTGACCCCGGTTGCCGCTACGCAATACCGCATTTTGCAGCAGATGCAGGTGCCTATTATGGGTGCTGAGTCGCTGGTAATAGGGCTCGGTTGCGACCTCGTGATCGATGGCATTATTGGCTATAATCTCGATGGCAGCCCCCGCGGAACCGTAGCCGACATGATCCATTGGGCCAATGCCCAGGCCGTGCCCACCCTGGCGCTCGACACCCCCTCGGGCCTGAGCCTTACCCGTGAAAAGGTATTTAAACCGGCCATTGTTGCCGTAGCCACCCTTACCCTGGCCCTGCCCAAGCAAGCCCTATTACTCGATGAAGTGACCAATTACCGTGGCGAGCTCTACCTGGCCGATATCAGCGTGCCGCCTGCCCTCTACGCCGCACCCAGTCTGGGTCTCGATGTGCCTCCGCTGTTTGCTGAGAGCGATATTCTGCGGTTGCTATAACGCAATTCAAAGAAGGCAGCATTTTCGAAGTTGTTATTATCTTATCCATTCCCCTGTAAAAAATATCCCCCCCATGAACCCTGTCCATATTTTTATCGGAGACCCCAAGCGGATAAAAAAGCCATTTGCTACCCTGGAAGGCAAGTACGTGTATGAAGGAGAAAAAGGGCTGATGGAATCGGCCTTGCTCACCCTCGATGGCAACCGGATTTATGAAGGCACCAAGGGACTCATGGAATCGGCACTGGCTACCGTGGAAGACCACCGGGTATATGAGGGCGATAAGGGAATATGGGAAAAGCCCATTGCTACCATTCGCGACGGCAAGGTGTATGCGGGGGAATGGCAATCAGGCGATTTGCCCATGGCTGTGACCGAGCCGAAGGATGTGATGGCGGCGGCAGCGGCGGCGGTGTTGATTTTGCTGCCAAAGAAATAAGACCCCCAGCCAATAGGTACTGCTCAGCAACCAGAAATACCTTTCATAACTGGCGTTGACGGCAACGTCCGTTTCGGGGGCCTATGCACACATCACACGTATCGATGTATTTGCATAGTTTCCTTGACTCCTGTTTTACCGGTGTTTTGAAAAAAATAAGCCATCCCAAAATATCAGGGATGGCTCATGTGTAGAGAAGTACGTATAGTATTATCTCACGTGCAGGATCACACTGTGTGATTCCGATCCGGAGGCAATGTTGACAAAGTAAATGCCGGAAGGAAGATTGTTGCTGGAGAAGGAAACCTCACGTTCGGCAGCTTTAAGGATGCTGGTGTTCTCCCATACTACCTGTCCCAAAGTGCTTACCACGGTGAGGGTTACCCGGTCAGATGCCCAGTTTCCGATTGCAACCGTTACCATCCCGTCGCTTACCGGGTTAGGGTAGACTTCCAAAAGCTTTTCGTTGGTGAGGGTCACTTCTACGATCGGGCTGTACGACACAGCGCCATCGATATCGATCTGCTTCAGGCGATAGTAATTAATACCCTGGTGCGGTCTTTTGTCGTTGAACTGGTATTGGCTGATCGTGGTGGAGTTACCATTTCCCTCTACCCAACCTATGTTTTCGAATACCCTGGCATCGAATGAACGTTCGATTTCGAAACCGTGGTTATTCTGTTCGCGCATGGTTGACCAGCTTATTTTCACGCCGGCGGTATTTTCCTGTGCCTCTACCTGCCCCCATTCTACGGGAAGGGTTCCGGTATTAGAGAAAGTAAAAGCGAAGTTAACCTCGATAATCTGGGTACCTGTGCCCCCCGAACCGGTAAAGGCTTTCGCGTTCAGGTTGTAGGTGCCAAGATTGGGTGTCCAGTTATTGAAATTTCCGGAAGCATCTCCATAGAGCGCAAAGGGCTGAGCAGTTTCAGTTTGGTTGCGCGTCATGGCACCAGAGAGTACAAATACGGTGCTGCCTACGGTGCCGGCGGCACGCGCCTCAATGTTGAGGTTTTGGGTGGGCAGCGCCAGAAGGTTGATCGTTTGGTTAGGGGTTATGGCAAACAGGGGCAGATCCGTATCGGCATTGATGAGAAAAATAGCAGAAAGGGTGTTGTTCTCATCGGCTATCCCGTTACAGTTGTTGTCAATACCATCGCCCTGCGTCTCTGGTAAGAAAGGAGCCACCAATGGATTGGTGTCATCACAATCTCCGCTGGAAGCTACATAGCCGGAAGGTTGGTTACAGGTGATCTGGGTTACCAGGGTGCTACCATATCCATCTGCGTCGAGGTCCTGGTACCAGGTTTGGCCTGCCAAGACGATTCCATCGCAGTTTTCGTCCACGGCATTGCCACAGATTTCGATAGCACTTGGGTTAATGGCAGCATTGTTGTCGTTACAGTCGCCTGCTACAGTTACATAGCCAGCAATCAGGGTTCCGCTGGTTACGTTGGGGTTGCCGTAGCCATCCCCATCCAGGTCCTGATAGTACGTAGCTGAGCAGGACAAAGGAGATGCTGGGGTTGACGTATTGGTTGCAATCCCTCCGTTAGACAGGGTGGTGTGCCACAGGGTAAAACGGTCTATGGCAAATAATTTTGACCTTCCGGCGAGTTGTATGCGGTAAATGCCAGGAGTGGCTACATCGAGGTAAAACTCGTGAGGGTTGTTGTCCACGGTGGAGGTGTTCCATGTCCAGTTGTTCAACACGTTTTGATACACCTTCGTAAAGGCAGTATTGCCAAGTGCCGTTTCGGCTCCTGCAGCGCCTTTTTTACGAATGGGAGCGCCGTCCTGAAAACGTACAAATACATCGTTATTCTCGGTGTTGGCTGCGTGTGCAGGATCGTAGGCAATATTGGGCTGCCAGCTGCGAAGCTGAAACCGGTACCGGCCCGGGTTGTTGATCTGGATACGGTAAGTAATGGCATTGGCTGCATTGCCGCCATCTGCCCCACCGCAACCACTCCAATTACTGGCTGGTACTCCACAGTTTTCCTTCCACATATAGAAGCCTGTACCCGTAAAGGAGGGAGGAGATAACTGCGAATTGGGGGTCGGAACGGTGGTATGAGCGGACCAGTTGCTTACCGTTGCTTCGGATTCAACTTCGACTACCACTAGGCCATTTTGCTCACAGTACTGATTCTGAGCTTGATTAAGGGTAGGTAAGAGCAGCAAGGCAATTGTTAAACAATGTAAAGCTTTGTAATTCATAATAGGATTGTAATTGAAAGGAGTTGGTTTACTATCAAAGGAAATTCTAATAAAAATAGTTACTACTTGTAAGAAATACATGAAAATCGAACAGCCAATTCCTCTACAATCCCCAAAAACAGACCAAAAACACTATACATGAAATATTCATAATATAAATCCGATCAAAAATCGGTTTAACCCTTGTAAGTCAGGGCACTTACTTTGCCTCAAAATCGTACAAACAGCTGGTATCCTATAATCTAAGCACCTGTAATGGCCCCATGGCAGCACCGCTTACCGGTGCCAATGCGGTTTGCGGCAAGGCTATCTCGCCTATTTGAAAAAAAAATCTATTTGAAAGAAAAATAAACACCGTGACTGTTCCGCCTGTCCGCCATGCTGATCCTGAGCTGCGAGGTCAGGGCGTGAGCAGCAAGGGAACCAACTCCAGCTGAGATGACAGGCTCGGACGCAACAGGGATGATTGGTTGCTGCATTTATTGCTTTCCTGGTCTTTTTCTGATCCGATGGAAGTATCTTTGATGCTCATTCTCAGCGCATCCGGCTTTTGGAAAAGACCCTCCTCCTCCTTACCCCGCCCTTTACCCAACTCAATACGCCCTACCCCGCCACGGCGTACCTCAAGGGCTTTTTGAACACCCTGGGGCGCACCTCGCACCAGGCCGATCTGGGCATTGAGGTCATTTTGCAGCAATTTTCGGAGAAAGGGCTCGCATCTATATTTGAACAGGCCGCTCAATTTCCCGGGGAGCTTTCGGAGCAATCGCGCCATGTGATTCGCCTGCGCGAAGCCTACCTTGCCACCATCGGCCCGGTGATTGCTTTTCTGCAAAACAAAGACCTTTCCCTGGCCCACCTCATCAGCGAAAGGAACTGGCTCCCCGAGGCTGGCCGCTTTGATCAGCTCGACGACCTCGACTGGGCATTTGGCTCCATGGGTACCCACGACAAGGCCCGCCACCTCGCTACCCTCTACCTCGAAGACCTCGGCGACCTCATTACCGAAGCCGTTGACCCGCACTTTGGTTTTAGCCGCTACGCCGAAAGGCTGGGCCGCTCCGCCTCTTCCTTCGACCCCATCTACGAAGCCCTCCAGGCCCCCGAAACGGTGGTTACCACCTGCCTCCTGCAATTGCTCGAAGCCCAGGTCCAGCGCTGGAGGCCCCAGGTCGTATGCCTCACCGTGCCTTTTCCGGGTAACCTCTTTGGTGCCCTGAAATGCGGCCAGTACCTCCGCAAACACCACCCCGAAATTACCCTCGTGCTCGGGGGCGGCTACGCCAATACTGAGCTGCGTTCGATCCGCGAACCGCGATTCTTTGAGTTTGTCGATTACCTCAGCCTCGACGACGGCGAAGCGCCCTTGCAAAACCTGCTCGAATACCTCGAAGGGCATCGCCCCATCGACCAGCTCAAGCGCGTGTTTACCTGCAAAGATGGCCAGGTCATTTACCACAACGGTGCCCCCGAAAAGGATGTACCCCAGCGCGAAGTCGGTACCCCCGACTACAGCGACCTGCCCCTCGACCGCTACCTTTCGGTGATCGAGATCGTAAACCCCATGCACCGCCTGTGGAGCGATGGCCGCTGGAACAAGCTCACGCTGGCTCACGGTTGCTACTGGGGCAAATGCTCCTTTTGCGACATCTCGCTCGACTATATCAAGCGGTACGAACCCGTGTCGGCGGAAATCCTCTGCGACCGCATCGAAACCCTGATCGCTCAAACGGGACAGCGGGGCTTTCATTTTGTGGACGAAGCGGCGCCGCCCGCCCTCATGCGCGACCTCGCCCTGGAGATATTGCGGCGCAAGCTGACGGTGGTATGGTGGACCAATATCCGGTTCGAAACGAGTTTCACCCCCGACCTCTGCCGCCTGCTGCGGGCGTCGGGCTGTATTGCCGTATCGGGTGGGCTGGAAGTGGCCTCTGACCGGCTGCTGGCCCTGATGAAAAAGGGCGTAACGGTGGCGCAGGTGGCCCGCGTAGCCGATGCTTTTACCGAAGCGGGGATCATGGTACACGCCTACCTCATGTATGGCTTCCCGACGCAAACAGCCCAGGAAACCATCGATTCGCTCGAAATGGTGCGGCAGCTTTTTGACCAGGGCGTGCTGCAATCGGCGTATTGGCACCAGTTTGCCATGACAGCTCACGCACCCGTGGGGCTGGACCCGGCGGCCTATGGCGTGCTGCGCACCGGGCCGGATTTTGGCGGCTTTGCCGATAACGACCTCGACCACCAGGACCCTAAGGGCGCGGCACATGCGCGTTTTTCGGAAGGGCTGCGCATCTCGCTCTTTAATTATATGCACGGGGCCGGCTTCGACCTTCCGCTCAACAAGTGGTTTGACTTCAAGGTGCCGCGTACCAGCGTAGCGCCCGATAACATCGAAAAAGCTATTTCGGAGGCTGATGCGCGCCCAACCCGCACCCATGCCCTCGTGGGTTGGCTGGGCCTGGCACCCGAACTTGAAAGGGTGAAGCTGCGCGCTGGAAAAATAGAAGTGACCGTGGCTCACCTGCATTGCTATACCGCTCAGCACACCTGGACCCTAGAAACTAGCAGCGACCTCGGCCAGTGGCTCGCTCAATCGTTGGTGGATATCCGCCTGACGGGAGGCAAGGGTCTCCCCCTCTCCGAATGGCAGTCCAGCTATGCCGCCGCCGGGCTGGAGGATTTTGATAATTTTCTGCGGTCGCCGCAGCTGGCGGAGTTGCGGGAGCATGGACTGGTTTTGGTATGAGTTCTTGCTGATATAGGTATTGACAGAGCCTAATCGGAGGTTGGATGGATGGCTATTTTGCGAGGCAGGGGTGGGATCATTTTGGGAGTGTAAGTGACTCCGTGAGAGACTATAGTGTCTGAATCAAGATTTGCTTGATTTTAGGATTTACAGGATTTGGGGTGGGACATTGGATGGTTGATTTTATGCAAAGGAGAGATAGGTACTCCCTCATCTTGACTATCCACTCATCTTGGAAATCCTGATGCTGACTTCGTGAGCGACTACACTGTCTGAATCAGGATTTGCTTGATTTTAGGATTTACAGGATCGCGGTGGGACATTGGATGGTTGATTTTATGCAAAGGGAGAGCTAGGAACCCCTCATCTTGATCATCCGCTAATCCTGAAAATCCTGATGAGGATTTATAGGATCTTAGTTGAACTTTGGATTGTAGATTTTCTTGAATTGTAGGCTTATTGAGCCGAAGTTAATGAGCAATCCTATGGGTTTATCATATGCCACGACATAGTTTTTTGCCTGAGCTAAGTGTACATCTTCCAATTGAATCTGTGCCTTTATTTCTACGATAATATCATTTTCAACAACAAAATCTGCTCTTCGGGTGCCGACGTGAATACCTCCATAATAAATATCCTGCTCAAGCTCACGCGCAAAACTCAATCCAGCCCTTTCCAATTCAATAGCCAAACAACGCTGGTAGATCACTTCCTGAAAGCCATTACCTAATGTATTGTGCACCTTCATTGCACAACCATTGATTTTGTAAGTAATTTCGTCAAAACTCCCCATCTTGATTATCCAATTATCCTGAAAATCCTGATGCTCATATAGTGAGCAAGGTGAAGCCACTGACTCCGTAAGCAAGTACAATGTCTGAATCAGGATTAATTTGATTTTAGGATTTACAGGATTTGGGTGGACCTTAATAAGGTTGATTTTATGCAAAGGAGAGCTAAGTATATGCCCCATCACTCCACAGCCATAGATCACCTTTTTATCTTGATTATCCACTAATCCTGAAAATCCTGATGCTGACAATTATACACCCTTTTTCAAAAATAGTATAATCCACTAAATCAACAATCAGTCCGGATCAGGATTTACTTGATTTTAGGATTTACAGGATTTGGGTGGGACTTAATGTGGTTGATTTTATGCAAAGGAGAGCTAGACACCCTCTCATCTTGATCATCCACTAATCCTGAAAATCCTGATACTGACAGGGTGAGATTTACATTCTTCCTTTCCCTAAACATTGCTTTTCATCTAAAGACCGTGTAGTATTATGCTTCACACCCCCGAACATGAACCTGCGAACACTCCCCCTCTTTTGCGCAGCTTTATGGCTGTTTTCCTGCCAAAAAGCGCCCCAATCTTTGGACCAAATCTCCCTCGATAGCGGCATCATCTCCGGCACACGCACTGCCGACGGAGCCGTCCTCTCCTTCAAAGGCATTCCCTACGCCCAGCCGCCCGTGGGCGAACTGCGCTGGAAAGCACCCCAACCGGTAACCCCCTGGACGGACGTAAAAGCCTGTACCGCTTTCGGTGCCAGCCCCGTGCAGCCCAAGCCCGTTCCCTTTGCCGTTTATACCCCCGAATATCTCATCCCGGATTCGCCGCGCACCGAAAACTGCCTCACCCTCAACGTCTGGACCCCCGCAAAGTCAGCGGAGGAAAAGCTGCCCGTTTTGGTGTGGATCTACGGCGGCGGATTCAGCAGTGGCGGCACCGCGGTTCCCATCTACGACGGCGAGGCCCTGGCCCGCAAAGGCATTATAGTAGTGTCAATAAACTACCGAGTGGGCGTATTGGGCTTTTTCTCGCACCCCTGGCTCACCGCCGAATCGCCCGACCACGCCTCCGGCAACTACGGCCTCCTTGACCAGATCGCCGGGCTACAGTGGATTCAGCGCAATATCGCTGCTTTTGGGGGCGATCCTGCCAAGGTAACCATCGCCGGGCAGTCGGCGGGTTCGATGAGCGTGAACGCGTTGGTCGCTTCGCCCGTGGCTAAAGGATTGTTTCGCGGAGCCATCGGTGAAAGCGGCGGCGCCCGCACCATGCAATCCATCCCCCTCAGCGATGCCGAAACCCGCGGACAACAATTGACCGAGGCCCTGGGGGTAAACAGCCTCGAAGCATTGCGTGCCCTCCCCGCCGATACCCTATTGGCCCGCGGCAGTGGCATGGGCGTAATCGTGGATGGCTTCGTATTGCCTCAATCGATCTCCGACCTCATGGCCGCAGGAAAGCACAACGATGTGTCCATGATGCTGGGCTGGAATGCAGACGAGGGTTTTATGTGGCAAACTTTCGATGCCAGGGGCTGGAAACAAAAGCTCGAAACGGAGTATGCCGACGATGCCAAAGCGCTCCTGACGGCCTACCCCGCCCCGAACGACAGCGTGGCCTTGCTTTCGCAGCGGGCATTCAGCACCCACCTGATGTTTGGCCTGCCGATCTACCTGTGGGCCAAGGCTCAGGTGCAGCACGGGAAAAGTCCGGTATTCGTGTACCAATTTGCCCACACCCCTCCCGGACCCGAAGAACTGCGCAAAGCGGGCGCCCACCATACCGCCGAAGTACCCTATGTGTTCTCCACCCTCCCATTTCTCAACCGCCCCTGGGAACCGGTAGATTATGCACTCGCCGATGCCATGTCGGACCGATGGGTGCAGTTTGTGAAAGAAGACAACCCCAACCATTCAGCCATGACCAACTGGCCGCCCTTTGCTTCGGCGAATCCCGAGGCCCTGCGTTTTGGTACGGAAGGAAGCGCCGTGAAAGCTGAAAGGGTTCCGATGCCGGACTTGGGGAAGATGCAGGTGCTGGAGGCGGCACTGGCTAAAAAGCCGTAAGGGAAGCCGTTCGGAACTTTGAGGAGAAAAACACCTGCCCTATTCCCTATCTTAGGGTATGAAACGCCTGCTCGCCCTCGCGGTAAGCCTCCTGATGGCAGGAGCCTCCGCCCACGCCCAAAACTTCACTAACGGCTTCCCCTTTTCCCTGCCTTGGAACGACAGCAGTACCCAGCGGTTTTTGCCTGCATTTCCGGCGGAGCCCATTACCGGCTTTGTGGGCATCGATGGTAGCGGTCATTTTGCGGTAAATGGCGAGCGCATCCGTTTTTGGGGGGTGAACAATACCACGGGCGGCTGCTTCCCGGTATCGGCCAAAGCGCCCCTCGTCGCTGCGCGCATGCGCAAAATGGGCATCAACCTTGTGCGGTTTCACCACATGGACAATCCCTGGGGCGACAACAACAGCAGCATTTTTATCCAAAACCAGGGCGCATCCACCCGCAGCCTGAACCCCGTTACCCTCGATCGGTTGCACTTTTTCCTGAACGAACTCAAGCAAAACGGCATTTACGCCAACCTCAACCTGAACGTATCCCGCACCTTTCGCACCACCGATGGCGTGCAATATGCCGACAGCATCCTCGATTTTGGCAAAGCCGTTACCCTGTTTGACCGGCAACTCATTGGCTTGCAAAAAGAATACGCCCGCCAATTGCTCACGACCATTAACCCCTACACGGGCCTTGCCCCGATAAACGACCCGGTGGTGGGCCTCGTCGAGATCGCCAACGAAAATACCCTCTACGGTGCCTGGAAGGACGGTTGGCTGAAGCCTTTTGCCCAGGGCGGCCACATCCTGAAACGCCAGTCGGACACCCTTGACCTGCGCTGGAGCCAGTTTTTGCAGCAAAAATACCCTACCCAACAGGCCCTCGCTACCGCCTACAACCAGGGTGCAGCGCCCGGCGGCCAAAACCAACAGATTACCAACGGCGGTTTTGAAACGGGAACCTTCGGCACCAACTGGAGCCTGGAGCAGCAGCAGGGCGCCACCGGAGCTATTATCGTATCGACCACCAACCCACACTCGGGCAACTATTGTGCACAGGCACAGGTGCTGCAAGCCACGGGCACGAGCTGGCACATGCAGTTCAAGCACGTGGGCGGCAACCTCTTGCAGGGCCATACCTACGAGGTTTCGTTTGCGGCCCGCGCTACCCAGGCGGCTTCGGTAGGCTTTACGGTGATGCGCGACAACGCCCCCTACACCTGGTACGACGGCTTTAACGTAAATCTCACGACCCAGTGGCAGGTATTCTCCTTTACCTTCACCGCACCTGAAAACAACAACGGCCAGTTTCGCTTCAGCCTCGGGCTGGGCGACCAGACAGGCACCTTCTGGCTCGACGATATTTCCGTCGCCGACCCGGTAGTGAATGGCCTGCTGCCCGGTGAAAACCTCGCTTCCGGCACCGTATATCGCGCCGATTACCAGCAAATCAACAACTACACCCCTGCCCGGCAGCGCGACCTGGCCGAGTTTTACCTCACACTTCAGCGCGATTATTTTGCCGAAATGCGCCAGTTTCTACGCGATTCGCTTGGCGTGCAGGTGCCCATCACCGGCACCAACGCCCTCGGCGGAATCTCCGACCTATACACCCAGCAGGACATGGACTATACCGACGACCACGCCTATTGGGATCACCCCTGGTTTCCGAATATCCCCTGGTCGGCCACCGATTGGCAGATATCCAACCAGCCCATGCTCAAGAGCCAGGGAGGCATTACGATAGACGGTATTTTTTCGGGCATGGCCATGGAGGGTAAGCCTTTTACGGTAAGTGAATACCGCCACCCCTTCCCTAACCGGTACGAGGTGGAAATGATGCCCTGGATGTACGCCTACCTTTCGCTGCACGATGCCGACGGGGTGATGTTTTTCGAATACAGCGGCGAATACTCCGATTGGGAAACGGACCGTGTGACGGGCTATTTCGGCATTCACCGCAACAACCTCCAGATGGCGCTTTCGCCGGTGTTTGCGGCGGCTTTTCGTCAGGGCCTGACACCGCCCGATACTGAGCCGCTGTCGGTGGAGTATTCACCTTCCTTTATCTTCGGGCTTCCGGCAGTCGATAACCAGGGGCGCTGGGGAAAATATTTACCCTACGATGGCCGTCTGGGTCGCGAGCACAGCATACGCACAGCCGGCTTCGCCTCTACCGATTCCGCGCCCGACCTTTCGGTACTGCCCACGGTACCCTCCATCGTATATTCTACCGCCAACGGTGCCACGCAAGTGAACCTCCACAGTGGGGTGCTGACGACTGCTTCGCCGAAATTTGCTTCGATCACCGGCGAACTAAACCAGACTGCATTTTACCAAACGGGGCCACTGCTGGTGTATGAAGGCAATGATTTTGGTACCGTGAACTGGATGTCGCTGACCGACGAGGTGCTTTCGCGTACGCCCGTGAGCCTGCTGGCCCTGGCCGCCAAAATCCAGAACACCAACATGACCTGGTACGACAACAACGGGAGCATCCGCAATTCGTGGGGAACCGCGCCTACCCAGCTTTCGCCGCTTTCGGTGAAACTTTCGCTCCAGATCGAGGCCGACAGCATCCGCTTGTATCCGCTTTCCTCGCGGGGTCACGACAGCACGCACTTTACAGTTTTCCCCGTTTCGGCGAATGTGTTTCAGCTGAATCTCGACCTGGGCGTACGCCACACGCCCTGGTATGGCATCGAAGCCTTTGGCGGCAATGTATCGATCGATAAGCCCGAAACGGGCATGGGCCGGCTTTGGCCCAATCCCTCCACGGGCGAGCTGGTGTTTCAGTTTGCCAATCCTTCGCCTCAATCTGCCGTGCTGACGGTTTTTGACCTGTCAGGCAAAGCCGTTTTTACTGAGGAAGGCATTTCCCCGCCGAACGGATTCCTTCGCCGCGACCTTCAACACCTGCCTGCGGGCATGTACCTCGTGCGGGTAGCGCAGGCAGGGCGGGTATTTTCGGGAAAATGGCGGAAAGAGTGAAGAGGGAAAGCCCGACAACAAAGTCATTACCACGCACCTACTAATAAGAAAAAAGGTTCAGGGTCAGGTTGTTGTTTGCTGCCCAGGTGTTGATCAAACTCCATTCCATTTCGTTAGGTTTGCGATTTTGATAACCTTTGGCCTGAACAATCTGGTTGTCCGGGTTTACCTGAATGGTTATTAACCTTTTGATGGTACTATCGTCTTCTGTTCGCAATGACCAGATGGTACACTCCCCTTGAATACATCTGTGGAAATAGCCCCGGACACAGTGGTCGAGTGATTGAGATTCGTCCTCTAACTCCTCTATATGGGTTAACTCTACCATGAGGTAGGTTCCACTCTGGAGTATCCATTTTTCCGGAAAGATTGTTTTGGAGGGTATCCACCTTTGTGAAAGGTTATTATCAAGCTGCTCCCAAAATTCAAGAACCAACGGGTGTTGAATTCTTCCTCTTCTGATCAGGTCGATTTCTTTAAGAATTTGCTGATAAGATTGATTGTGAATCCGGTAGTCAGGAAAATAGAAACTGCGGAATTTGAGGTATTGAAACACAATGGACATTTCCAAAAAGAGGTTCCTTTTACCTGTTATGTCGTCGTTTAAGAAAGAAAACGTGTCAGAAATGAGTTCTTTGATTTTCTCGAATACCTTAAATATTTCCAATAAAGTACCCGGAGAAACGTCCTGTTTCATCTGAGAAAGGGGTTCAATAAACATCCATTCACTGTGTTTTATTTTTATTATGATTTCTATCACATCATCCCAGCAACCCACACTTCTTCCGTACAAAAAGGTGTACAGATTAGAAATGAATAATCTCTTAGGAATATCCCACAGAAAATGAATCATTTTACGGGTTACCGGATAATTATGGTTTGGAAAAGCAACAAAATCATTTCCTTGCGCCATCCACAAAAACCAATTGCTACGTCCATATGGGTTCTCATTAATAAAATCATCAAACATCCACTCAGGGGTTTGGTAATAAACAAGCCACTTCTTCACGGCATGGTACAACGAGCTGTTTTTACCGATGGGTTCCGATCCGATTTCGCGGAGGGTTTTTCCCAATGTAGTTTTACACAGGAACAGTAATCGATCAAGGTAGGGAAGCGCTATATCACGATTCGGCAGGTGGTATAAGAACCTGGCAAGTACAGATAAGCCTTCACGGTGTTGACACAGGTCAAAAAATATTTTGGCTTTGTTTAACCGAAAACTAAGAGGACGATTTTGACCGAACTTAGAAAAAAACAGGGCTAACGAGCTGAGCAAAACAGACCTTTCCCACTTACATGAGATTTTTCCCATTTCTCTGAAAAAGACCTTTACCTGTTGCAGTTTTTTTGCACGTTTTTTTCCTTTAATAGAATAGGGCGCGTGGTTTTCTGATGCGAAACCGAACATCTCCCAAAGAAGAAAACAGAATTTCCAACCATCCACACTTTTATCGCATGACTGTACCAACGCTCCACTTGGGTGAGGAACCTGGACCAGGAAAGGGTTTGTGCTTCGGGGATTGAAAGCGCTCTTTTGATAAAAGCGAAATCCAGTGCCATGGCATTACCCATCACGAGCGTCAAACGTTCGCAAAGTCCTTGTGAGAGATATATTCTTACCTGATGATCCGCAGCCACTGGCCAACGCATCGACATATCCGAATGGGCATTAAGCCACAAGTCAAACCATTGCTGGATGAGTGGGGTGTTGATAGCCTGTGATCCTGCCAGGGCGGGTAATTGCCAGTTGAGGGAACGATAGGCTTCGTTCAAAAACCAAATAAAGTCTTGCGCATATGCAGGGCCGGCGATAAGCTCAATGACCTTCAGCAACCGATTCTGCTGGTTTGGGATAAGTCCTTCTGCGAAGTGCAGAATCGATTGCTGGATCGCCTGGACGGTAACGGTTCTGTTGTTTTCAATAACTGGAAGAAGGACCGATGGAGTGTTCATTACATTTTTTTTTAAGATGCCCGGAACCCTCCGCGGGGGAGGTCGAGAGAGGGTGTTTTCGCAGTACTTGGCTTTCATACCTTTGATTTATAAAGCGTTTTGAATCGATGTTGGCTGGTCGCTTCGGTCTGCAATTCTTTTCCGGAGAAAAGGGACGAAGACATACTTATTACACGCATTTGCGCTTCAGCTTTCCACAGCTTCTGTCATCGTTTATTTAGAGCTAAGACCTGTAAGAAGCTGCCGGCAACGGCCCAGGGGCTGTTTTTCCGTCGATTCAGGTATAGGAAGCGCGAAAAGTGCTGATCTCTTTTTTTTCTGAAAAAAAATGAAATTTGTAACCGTGTCTTTCCAAAACCGTTAGGAGATACACCAACAAATACTTTATGCTTTTCATGCTTTCACCTAAAGGGTATGCTCCCTCCTTGCGATCCCGATGGCTTTGCTAAAGCCAGGACCCGCACCAACCGCTGAGGGTAGCTCTTGCTATCTTCAGGTGAAATGAAAATTGATCCAAGTCTTGTCCTGCAGCTCCCTCAGTGGCTGGTGCATCAAGGACAAGCACATGAAAAGCTCACTTCGTACCGACCACGAGTTGTGGTCTTCTTTTTTGCAGGGAAACGACGCCGCCTTCGGCGAACTTACCCTTCGTTACCAGCGCTCGCTGGTGTCCCGGCTCCGTCGCCTTACCGGTGAAGTTGAGCTGGCACAAGACCTTGTGCAGGATACCTTCCTTTCTATTTTCCAAAAGCGGGAAACCCTCTCCCACGAACCTATCCGTCATTTTGGCGGGTGGTTACACACCTGTGCCCACCAGCAGTGGATGGCCCATACCACCAAACAAAGGCATCGTCGCCACCTGATGGAGACCCGGGTACTCCCCCAGGTGTCCACCCACCTGCCTGCCGACGCCCTATCCCAGTTGGAGCAAAACCACCTCACCACTTGTATCGGGGCAGTAAAACACCCCCTTCGCAAGGAAATTCTCCTCCTCCTGGCCGAAGGCCATACCGCCGAGGAAATGGCCGAGTTTTTCGGTAAAAAAACCGCGTGGGTACACCAAAATACCTACCTCGCGCGCCAAGAACTTCTGGCGGTCCTGGATAGGGACGGCTGAAAGGGGGCGAAGCAGGTATTAGAAATATCTGAAGAGGGAGAACATCCAGCATGTCCAGTAAATGTCCGGCCCAGGTCATTGCCAAAAGCACGGATAATTGTGTAAATCGCTTTGGAACTTTGGAACAATTCTCTCACCCTCAATATCCCCCACATGAAGCCTAGATTTCTGCTTTTGCTCCTGGCTTTGACGGCTTGCGGCAAAACGCCTCAGTTGCCAATTTCCGAAACCACGCCCGCAGGACCGGCTTATTCCACCGAAGGAAAAACCATACAGGTCATTGCTACCGCTCGCGATACAGCCCTGCGACTTACGCCGATAAGTACGCTCTCCTTCGCCGATTTTGGCCAGCCCCGCGAAACGGAGGTCTGTGTTTTCATTGACCCCAACCACACCTTTCAGGACTTTGTGGGTATCGGCGGTGCCCTCACCGATGCATCTGCCGAGACCTACGCCAAGCTGCCCAAAGAAAAACAGGCCGAAGTGCTGAAAGCATACTATGACCCAGTAGCCGGTATTGGCTATACCCTCGGTCGTACCCATATCCACAGCTGCGACTTCTCCAGCGGCAGCTACACCTACATTGCTGAGGGTGATTCCAGCCTGTCCACCTTCGATATTTCGCATGACCGCCAGTACCGGCTGCCGTTTATCAAGGCTGCATTAGCCGCTGCGGGTGGCAAACTTACGATGTACGTAAGTCCCTGGAGCCCGCCAGCCTGGATGAAGGACAACAACGACCTCCTCCACGGTGGCCACCTGCTTCCCGCCTACGCACAGTCGTGGGCCAATTACTATGTGAAATTTATCCAGGCTTATGAAAAAGAGGGAATCCCCATTTGGGGCCTTACCGTGCAAAACGAACCCATGGCCGTACAGCGCTGGGAGTCCTGCATCTACACCGCCGAAGAGGAGCGCGACTTTGTGAAAAACAAGCTCGGCCCTACGCTACACCGCGCGGGCATGGCCGATAAAAAACTCATTATTTGGGACCACAACCGCGACCTGCTTTTTCAGCGGGCCAATACCATGTTCAGCGACCCCGAAGCGGCCAAATATGTGTGGGGAGTCGGTTTCCACTGGTACGAAACCTGGACCGGCGGCGATATGCAGTTTGAAAATCTTACCCGGGTTAGGGAAGCATTTCCGGATAAAAACCTGGTGTTTACCGAAGGATGCGTGGAAAAATTTGACCTGGGCCGGATAGACGACTGGGTCTTGGGCGAGCGGTACGGGCATTCCATGGTGAATGATTTCAATCGTGGCGTTGTGGCCTGGACCGATTGGAACATACTGCTCGACGAAACCGGTGGCCCCAATCACGTTTCAAACCTTTGTTTTGCCCCGGTACATGCTGATACCAAAACGGGAAAGCTTATGTTTACCAACAGCTACTACTACATCGGTCATTTTTCCAAATATATCCGCCCCGGCGCGAAACGCATCAGCGCTTCCAGCAACCGCGACCATCTGACAACCACCGCGTTTCAGAATACCGATGGCAGCGTGGTCGTGGTGGTACTCAACCTGACCGAAGAAAAAATACCCTACCGCCTCTGGATCGATGGCAAAGCCGCAGAAACAACCAGTCTGCCTCACTCTATCATGACCCTGGTGGTGAAATAGTTGTTGCCTTAACCTGAAAAATGAGTCATCCCTGATTTTTGGGGTGGCTCATTTTTTTGTCTAAAATCTACGGGTTCGGTGGGAGTTGTGCGACCTCGCTGAAATCCGGATTAGCCTTTTGGCTGAATTTGACGACTAAGTCTCGCCCGTAGCGAAGCATGCTCACCGCCACGAAACCCTGTTAGGGGTGCCAGGATTATAGAAAAATCACGTCCCCAATAATTAGCGCGTATGCAGATCAGGCTATCCCATTGCTGGCCGCAGCTAGATTCGGCGGTTGAATCAGCGGGTTACGATGAATCATTCGGCGAACACCTGTCTATTTACTTGGTCCGTGCCTTGTTTTTAGGAGAATGAAAGGGAAATTTGAATAACCAAAATCCCCAACCATGCCCGCAACTGCTGATACCCTCGTTTCCTTTTTCGAAGAAATGTTTACTTACCACTACACGTTTAACCAACGGTTGTTGGTAGAAATAACGCGGGAATCCTACCGCTTGCCGGAGCGCTCATTCCGCCTTTTTTGCCACATGCTCAATGCCCACCAGGTGTGGAATACGCGGATTTTGGGAGGAACTCCCTTTGGCGTTTGGGATATGCACGCCATGGAGGACTGCGAAGCCATTAACCAGCAGAACTACGAAAACACCCTGCGTATCCTCGACGAACAAGACCTTTCGGCGGTTATTACCTACCAAAACAGCCGGGGAGATGCCTTTTCGAATAAAGCGCTCGATATGCTTTTTCAGGTAGCGAACCACACCACGCACCACCGGGCACAGATTGTTTCTGACTTCCGGTCGGTAGGCATAGCGCCGATGGCGACGGATTATATTTTTGATAAAAGGTGAGGGCAGCGTATTCCATTGAACATGCAAAGCAGCTAACCGGAACTTAACTGATAGAATGTTTCATACGTTCTGCAATTGCGAAAATGCTACACCATGAAGACCAAGCTCACCCTCAGCTTAAATAAGCAAGTCATTGAACAGACAAAAGTATATGCGAAGGAAAAGCAGATCGCCGCTTGATTCACATTAACAAACACCTCCAAGTGGTCTAAACAAACCGAGGTATTTCATACCACCGGGAGGATTTTGGAAATCACCTGATAGAGAAACACCACTAGCCATGGAGCGGGTGTTCGTAAGTACACATCTATTTCTTGATTTTTTGGAAATTAAAAACCCCATTCACCCCATGTCAAGCCCCTTTTTCGCCCCGCAGCTCATTATTCCCAACGGCGTAACCGACATCAGCTTTTACGAAAAAGCCCTCGGGGCCGTGGAACTTCGCCGCTTTAGCAACGACGACGACAGCATCCATGTATCTGAGCTGTCTTTGCAGGGTACAATTTTTCACCTGCACGAAACCACCCGAAGGGAAATCGGGGCTGATCCTGATCGTTTAGGCGGCTCATCGGTAACCATTGGGCTGTTTACCGATGATTGTGACCGGTTCATGGAGCAGGCCATCGCCGCCGGTGCTATGGTTATTTCGCCCATGCAGGACTACGATTACGGCTACCGCCAGGGCGAATTCCGCGATCCTTTCGGGCATATATGGCTGCTGGAAAAGCGCATTTGAAGTAAGGGCACGGTTCAGCTTTTCATAGATAGAAATACCAACCGTTTGAAGTATTGCCATAATTGAGTTTTATTGAATCAGCAAATAGTCCTGACGGGGCTTTTTACCATGCATATCCGTCTGTCCTGATATCTCATTTATAATTTCAATTTCAAGCACATGAAACATCTGATGTATTTAGCCATTGTGGCCGCCATGTGGGCCCTTACTGCTTGCAGCGGCAACCCGGCCGTCAACTACCCCAACACAGTGAACCCGATCATCGGCGACGAAAGCTTTATCCGCACCTTTGGCTTTGCCCCTGACGCCCACACCGACGAACACCTGCGGGTGAGCACCCACCTGGCTTACGCTGAGCAATTGCTGCGCAACAAAGACGTATCGCACCTGAGCCCCGCCAACCGCGAGCAACGCAACCACCTGCTCGACCTGCTGGCCGAATACCGCACTGAAGGCATTTTTCCCGTGAATTACGACCACCCCGATGCGCGTAAGCCTTGCTTTATCGACAAAGACCAACGTATCTGCGCCGTGGGTTACCTGCTGGAGCAAACCGCCGGAAGAGCTGCTGCGGAAGCCATCAACGCCAAACATCAGTACGAAGAGCTGCTCGCCATGAACGACCCGATGCTCGATAGCTGGATAACCACCACGGGCCTTACCCGTGAAGAACTGGCCACGATCCAGCCCCAATACGTTTTTCCGGTAAGTACTTATAACCATTTCAATACGGGTGAAAGCTTGATAACAGCCCTGGGGTCCGGAACCAATGCCTTTATCGCTATCCAAAATAACAACCAGATAAAGTCTAAATCGACCCGTAAGTTACTTCCTGCTGTTGGCATAAGTACTGGTTTGCTACAAGTGGGATTCGGAGCAATTCTGTTCGGCAACACCGATTACGGGCGTGACTTTTATGGCCAACCTATCTACAACGAAACCCAAAGGGGAATGGGCCTGCTAAATATGGGCATTGGTACCACCACTACCCTGCTGAGTGCCTGGAACCTGCTCGACAACCGGTCTATCCGCCTTCAGTCGCAAAAGGTAACCTGGAACGCAGGTAATTTTTCGCTCTCCAGCGGACAGGTAGCCATGGGACTGGGCATGATGCATCGATTTTAGCTACAAGAAATTTTCATGCAGAGAACGCGAGGCATCGCAGGGGTGGGGGTTCTCGCCTTTGGGGAGCGGTATCAAACCCGCCGCTAGAGATTGGCTTAGCCAACCATGATGGCGCCAGGCACTTCCTTCGCGAATAATTAGCCGCCAAAAATCAATCGCTTTCTTTGTGGATTTGAGGCCTAGCGAGAGAACGCAGAGAAAGCCCCTTTGTGTTGGGCGTATTTCACGCGAAGAACGCTGAGGCATCGCAGAGCACGCGGAGAAAGACCCTTTGCCCCCTTTGCGAAACCTTTGCGACCCCTGGGTGAAAATCCAAACTTGGCTGGGGGAAAATTTCACGCGAAGAACGCTGAGGCATCGCAGAGCACGCGGAGAAAGACCCTTTGCCCCCTTTGCGAAACCTTTGCGACCCCTGCGTGAAAATCCAAACTTGGCTGGGGGAAAATCTCACGCGAAGAACACTGAGGCATCGCTGAGGCATCGCAGAGAAAGCCCCTTTGTAAACTGTGCGAAACCTTTGCAACCTCATATCATCTGGCCGGTGCTCAGCAAGGGTGCCGGTTTTTTTTTATTTTCCTGAAAGAAAAATCCATTGGCAAATTGGCTTGGCCATTCAGGCCCCTATCGGCTCTAATCGCCATTTTCCTCCTCAAAAGCAGCTATTTTGTGCAACTAAATACCACATAAAATATTAACAACATTCTGCCATTGTCAGAAATAACGCCTGTAATTGCGTGTTCTGGGAATTAATCCCCTGATTATCGTTACCTTTGCATTGACATTTTGTCAAAGTTTCAAAAAGATTGAAGATGAATCAAGGTACTGTAAAGTTTTTTAATGAATCCAAAGGATTCGGATTTATTAATGACAGCGCCACTGGCGAAGACATTTTCGTTCACGCTTCCGGGCTGATCGATACCATCAAAGAAGGTGACAAAGTAACATTTGGAACTGAGCGTGGTAAAAAAGGAATGAATGCAGTTGATGTCAAATTGGCATAACCCATTTAGATGAACCGTAAGGGGTGTTCAGAAATTTATTGGACGGACATTCCCTTGCTTTTTTCTTAGAAAATGAAATCACGGTACTTACAAGATATTCTGTAACCCTACCTGATATTTTTGATATTCGATACTTTTCATATAGCCAGGCCGCAATAGCATAAAGAGCCTTACCGTTTCTGCCTCCCCTACTTTTTCTTTCTTGACACGCAGCGAAGCTTGTACCCGGATATGTCATTCGGCCACAAGCACACCATCGCTTAACAATTGGGGCCGGGATTCCATCCCAATCCTGTATTTTGTAGGTTGAAATACCTCGAAAGCTGCAATAGGTCCATGTCCCATGATCTTTCATTCGTCCATTCCGTCAGGATATTTATCCTGATGCTTGCTTGTTGCGGGCCGGATTGGGGATGGACACAGCCCACCGAGCCCTCCTTCAAGCAGCTTACCGTGGAGGACGGACTTTCGAATAACTGGGTAAAAGCCATCCTTAAAGACCACAGTGGTTATATGTGGTTTGGCACTTTTAACGGGCTCAATCGTTACGAAGGGCAGCAGGTTAAAACCTTCGTAAGCAATACACAGAACAACCTCAGCGATAATTTTATTCAGGCATTAGCAGAGGACGTTACAGGAAATATCTGGGTGGGTACTTTTCGTGGAGGATTAAATCTGTTTGATAGGAAAAAAGAATCCTTCACGCCCTTCTACCACCTTCCGGCCGATTCCAACTCCATTAGCAGTAATAGGGTTCAGGCGCTACTGGCTTCCTCCGATGGACAACTATGGGCTGGCACCGACCGGGGTCTGGATGTGCTGAATCATAAGACCGGTACTTTCCTCCACTTTCGTCATTCTCCAACCGACCCGCACAGCCTTACTTCAGGCATGATTTCCTGCATTTTTCAGGACCGTGACCACCGCATCTGGGTGGGTACCGAAAACGGACTGAATCTTTTTCTGGGCGAAAGCCGCGGATTTAAGCAGTGGATTTTCCAAAAAGACAACCTCAAAGGACTCCCCCATCCGTATGTGAGTGCTATTTATGAAGACAAATACCGAAATATCTGGGTGGGCACGTGGGGAGGCGGACTGAGTAAACTGGACCAGGCTTCGCAAACCTTCCGGCATTTTCAACACCAAACCCTACATCCGAATTCCCTCAGCAACAATGCCGTGCTAAGTGTCATTGGTGATCAGGAAAACCTCATATTCATCGCTACCGAAGGAGGCGGACTGAATATTTTCCATATCCAGGAAGAAACCTTTTCTGCCTATCTGCCCGATCTTAATAACAGCAGAAGCCTTAACAGCAACTCCATCCACGCGCTCTTCTATGGTGCCGGGGACGGTATTTTATGGGTAGGCAGCTATAACGGAGGGGTAAATTATTTCAGTAAGTGGGACAAGCCCTATCGCTTGTATCGGGCCAAGCCCAACGGACTGAACGATAACCATGTTACCTGTATAGAAGAGGATAAAAATGGCCTGCTATGGATAGGAACCGACGGTGGCGGTGTCAATATTTTTAAGGAGCGAAACCAACAATTCTCTTATCTCAATACGGACGAAAAGTCAGGGTTCCAGCTCCTGAGCAACGCGATTCTCGCCCTCCATTGCGACAGCAAAAACCGCATGTGGGTGGGCTCCTATAACGGGGGGCTGGACCTCATATCGTCAGATAGGCGCAGTATCACGCACTTCAACCACGACCCGGATCGGGCTTCCAGCCTAAGCGAAAACTCCGTCAATTCTATTTATGAGGATAAACTGGGAAATATCTGGGTGGGGACTATGCATGGAGGGCTGAACCTGCTGCTCCCCGACGGCAGGTCATTCCGCTACTATGGGCATATACAGGGAGATAGCACCAGCATCATCGATAATTTTATTTATGGTGTATTGGAGGACAGCCACGGACGGATACTGGTTCAGACGGGTAAAGGGCTGGAGGTTTTTGATTTTCCCTCCGGGAGGTTTTCGCGTTTCAATGAAAAATCTCATGTTGATTTCGATGTTCCGGTTGTGCTACACGAAGATTCACAGGGGAATCTCTGGATCGGCTCGATGGGCAAAGGGTTATTCAGGGTGGACCGAACACGAGAGCGAATTACCAACTACACTACCCAGCAAGGCCTTTCAAGCAACAGCATTGCAGGCATACTGGAAGACGGATCCGGCAACCTTTGGATCAGCACCCATAAAGGATTGTGCAAGCTGGAAGATGGGGTAAATAATCCCGAGAAGGCTGCCTTTTATGTGTATTCCGTTGCCGATGGATTACAGGGCAGTGAGTTCAAAAGGGGAGCGTATTGCCTGCTCCAAAACGGCGAAATGGTTTTTGCCGGTCAGAATGGCTTCAATATTTTCGACCCCCTCAAAGTCAGGAATAATCCTTTTATCCCTCCGGTAGTCATAACGGGTCTGAAACTATTTAACCAGGAAGTAGATTTCCACTCAGGCAACATTTTGCAAGTACCCATTTCGGAGGCCGGGAGCATTTCGCTTAGCCACAAACAGTCGGTAATCACCCTGGAGTTTTCTGCCCTCAATTACCTTTTACCCGAAAAAAACCAGTTCGCCTACATGCTGGAGGGATTCGAAAATGAATGGAATTATATCGGAAATCAGCGGAATGCCACCTATACCAACCTTGACCCGGGCGATTATACCTTCCGGGTCAAGGCATCTAATAACGATGGGATATGGAACGAAACAGGAAGCGAACTCGAAATTCATATTCTTCCGCCCTGGTGGGAGCTGCCCCTGGTTCGTTTGGCCGAGTCACTACTGCTGATCGGGGGGGTCATCACCTATTTCCGGGTAAGAACCATCCAGTTCAAACGCAGTAACCGGATACTCGAACACAAAGTCACTCTCCGAACGGCTGACCTCAGGATAGCCAAAGAAGAAATCGAAGCACGACAGAAAGAAATCGTGGCACAGAATGATGCCCTACATCTAACCAACGAGGAATTGGCCCAAAAATCGGCTGAGATTGCCCGGATGGCCGAGGAAATCAGGGAACTCAACGAGGCCAAAATCAGGTTCTTTACAAATATATCCCATGAGCTCCGCACCCCACTAAACCTGATCTTATGGACACTGGAAGACCTCATGGAATGGAAATCCCAGCAACCGACTGACGAAAAACTCAGCCTGATGCATGCCAACGCCACCAGGCTCATCCGTCTCATCAACCAACTCCTCGATTTTCAAAAAGTAGAAACCGGTGCCCTGCATCTCAACCTGGAGAAGAAAGAAGTTATTGGCTTGCTTCATCAAACTTTTAAGAGCTTTCAAGAGTGGGCGCATAAAAAACAGATCCGATACGAATTCCACAGCGAGGTGCAAAATATTTCAGCCTGTGTGGACGAGGACAAAATCGAAAAAATACTCTCAAACATCCTCTCAAACGCCTTCAAGTTTGTGGACGAGGGAGGCACAATCCGGCTTTCTGTTGCCATTAACCAGGAACCAGAAGCTGAAAAGAGCCTGCTCCTCGAAGTAATGGACGATGGAAGGGGGATTTCCAGGGACCATATCGACCGGATTTTCGAAAGGTTTTACTCTGAAACGGCCCCACGTTTCCCCGGGAGCGGGATCGGGCTCTCGCTGGTAAGAGAGCTCACGGAGGTGTATGGGGGCGAAGTATGGGTCGAAAGTGAGGAAGGAAAAGGGGCATCCTTTTTTGTCAGGCTACCCCTCGTGGAAAATGGCGGTATCGAGCCAGGGACTCCTCCCCGTGATCTTGCCGCCGATACCGCGGTCTTTCCTGTTATGAACGGTGAAATTCCTTCCGTCGAAGAAATAACAACCCGGACTCGCACCCCTAAATCCACCCTTTTACTGGTGGAAGACAACCCCGAAATTCTCCGGTTTATGGGTGAAAAGCTTGGGCTTGATTATCAGGTGCTTTTTGCCGGAAATAGTTCGACGGGGCTGAATATTGCCCAAGAGGAAACCCCCGACCTTATCGTATGCGATGTCATGATGCCCGACATGGACGGTTATCAGCTCTGTGAGCTGCTCAAGTCGGATGAACGCACCAGCCACATTCCGATTCTGATGGTTACTGCCCGGTCAGGTGAAGAAAACACCCTCAAAGGTCTTTCACACGGTGCCGACGATTACCTCGCCAAACCTTTCCCGTTTGACCTGCTGCGGATGAAAATCAGGAACATCCTCTTCACCCGACAAAAACTAAAGGAGCAGTTTGTCAAAGACACCCGGGGCTGGGCAGAAAGTCAGCCCCTTAACCCCTTAGACGAAAAGTTTTTGAAGAAAGCGGTGGAGGTCGTTACCGACAATATGCAAAATGCGACATTCGGGGTGGAGACTTTCAGCGAATCTTTCAACATGAGCCGCCGAAATGCACTCCGGAAAATCAGGGCCATCACGGGTTTGTCTATCAATGAATTTATCCGCCACACCCGGCTAATGGAAGCCCACAAACTGCTGCGAGCAAGCGAAATGAATGTATCTGAGGTCGCCTACTCTGTTGGTTTTAGCGACCCAAAATATTTCAGCCTCTGCTTTAAAAAGCAGTTTGGATACTCCCCTTCAGAACTAAAAACCCCGACAGAATAGGTACTGCCGGGGAGGAGGAGTCAGGGAAACTATTTCAAAAAGGGGAGGCTTGCCTTTTAATGACAAGCCTTTGGTTAAGACAACCTCCTTTTCACTCAGGATCGATGGTCAAAGAACGGCTTTCATTGGTGGCATCAATGGAGAAGGTAACCAGGTAAATGCCAGCTGTTTGGACAAAGAAATTATCCTGTCCTGCCTCTTGGATAATCAGGTTGTTGGTAAAGGCCAAACCTGACTTTTGCGGAATACTATAAGTCACCCATTCTTCGCCGCCGCCAGCCTGACGCAAAACGAAGGAACGGTTATCAATCAATTTTACCCGCCAACTCCAGGTAAACACATTTCCATTTTTTACCGGCAGAGCGGTCATGTCAATGGTATCCCAGGCACCTTCGGTAGAGTCTGTATCGAAATAGCCATTGCCAAACCACCCAAAAGAGGCAGCACTGTAATCCTTTGTCAATTCGCCTGTTTTGATTTTGGTCTCATTCCACTTCTGGGTCAGCGAACTATAAGTTAGCCTTACGGTATAAACTCCGGGATCTTTTTGGGGGATATTGTCCAGAAAATAACCCAGATCGTTGACATCGGCTGCCCATGCATCTGCATAGCTCAAAACCCCAAGGCTGTTAAGGGTAACGAGGTTGTTAATGTCATTGAAAACATTCCACCCTTCGTTGAAACGGTAGCGGTAGCCTGCAGCTCCTTTAAGCGGAATATCGGTAGCCTCAAATACCGTCTGGTTCACATCCACCGAACTCAGGGGAAGGCGGGTACCGGCATCCCATTGCAGGGCAGTGGCATCTCCGATGATATTAGCCTTCACTTCCATCAGGACGAGGCTCTTGTCATTCATGTTTACGAACAGGTAATACAGCCCTTCTTTGGCCACACTCACCGGATCAGCATCTACCACCAGTGTCCCGTGAATAACGAGGTCGGCAATATTTCCCCCTACAGTCGAGGCACTGTCAGATGCGCCGCCCCCGGTAATGCCATAAGTCTTGCCATTACCGTTCTCAATCAGGGTAACATTCAGGGTACTGTTGGCCCCCACATACATAAACCTCCCATAAATGCCAGATACGCTGTCCACCATACCGCCACGGGCAGGGTCAAGGGAAGCAGCACTTACTTTCCCCGCGCTTTCGGGTTTGGAGGCAATCGTGTTAGTTCCGTGAACGTACAGGCCGGAAAGTCCAGGGTACTCGACTACTATATCAGTCGGATCTTCAGGTTCTGGTTTGCAGGAAAAAAGCAGGGTAGAAAACAGGCAAAGCGCTGCCATTAAGCTCGAAAAGCTTTTCTTTTTCATGAGGGTAAATTGAGGGTGAGACTTGTTTATAAGCCTGAAAGCAACGAATCAGCGGTCGTTAATTTCAGGTCATTGAGGGCAGTGAAAACGTCATCAAGGGTTTTTTGCGCATCGGCATTACCGGCCAGTTCCTTTCGCTTGAGGTAATAGTTATATATGGACTCAAAAGCAGCTTTGTCATAACTCACCCCGGAAAAGGTCTGGAGGGTTTCCAGAAACTGGTATTGAAATTCGACAGTCGGCTCAAACATGGTTCCTTCTCCGAAGTCGTTAAAGGTATTTAGCTGAAGGTAAGGGATATTAAAAGCCTGGGCTTTGTTGAGGGTTTGGGTCAGGGTCTGACCATTTTGATGATCCACGAAGCCAAAACTCGTTCCTGCTCCGCCTGCCACATAGTAGTCGTGGTAACCAGGAAAAACTGATCCGAGGGTAAGGCCATGGTTGGTACCCTGATAAAAATTCGTGAGGGTGCTATAGGAAGCATTGAAATCGATCCAGGCAAACTCTCCGTCTGCATTTTCGGTACCTACTCTATTGCTAAAGTTCCAGAGTGGCATAAAAGTCACCGAAAGATTGATTGAAGCCAGGATCTGGCTCCAATCATTTTTAGTTGTAAAATACCTTGGACCAAATGTGAGCAAAAGCGGCTGACCATCGACCTTGATGTAACGGTCGGAAGTCATAAAATTCTGGGCCACATACCTCATATCCTGTTGGGCTACTTCCAGAGGACTGTATATAGTGGCTTTGCTTACCAGCTCGGCGGTGTAATCTTCGTACACAATCCCGAAATCCAGACCCACCTCTTTCAAGCGTTTCACAAGGGCATTGGTGTTATCGCCGTTTACCTTATAATCGTTTACATCGTACGAGCCATACCAGTCGATCATGACCCCGTCAACGCCCGCGTACTTCATGAGCAGGAGGTGGTAGTCAATCAAATCCCGATCTCCTGAATCGTAGGGTCCGATCAATGGATAATAATGGGCGGCAATCTGGCGCTGGCCGTTTGGTAATATTACCTCCGGGTTTTTATTCGACATACGCCAATGGTATCCCCAGTTTCCTGAATACTGCTTGCTCTGGAACCAAGGCATATAGTGCATGTAAAGCTTTACCGGATTCGTTTTGGTGACTAATACCGGCTCCTTCACTTCCGGAATCTCCACCGGGTTAGGGATTTCTGATTTGCATGCAGAAATCAAAAATCCGGCCAACGCAAATATCAGCGGTGGTATCCAACTCATTTTCCTTTTCCAGCGTGTAGCCATATACTTTCATTTATTTTGACCGAATCAACTTCGGTACATTTTGATATCTAAACAACTATAATCATTGATAAGGCCAAGGCAAATCCTGACCAAAAAGGATAAACTTTGAGACACAACCCCTTCCTGAGAGAATAGGTATGGGAAATTTTGGGACAGACAAAGTCTAATTCCCTTATTCTATTTAAGCAGGGTAAAAGTGCAATCAGGTCCATTTTGCTTGAAAAATGTCGGTTATTCAACCCAAACGCACAAAAAAAAGTTGCGGTTGGGGTGCTATCTTCCAAACTCTAAGGGGCGAAAAAACGGACAGCCAAGAACTTCGACTCTAAATAATATTTTACCCGCTTGTATCATCTGGTCCGGGTAAGAACAGGGGAATAATGCCGTAAAAGGACATAAAAAAAGGCCCCTTCCGGAGCCTTTAAATCTATTTAGACTGGGCGATCAGCCCATATTGTGGAAGACGTTCGTTACGTCGTCGTCGTCTTCGAGTTTGCCGAGCATTTTTTCAATTTCGGCTTCCTGGGCCTCGTCGAGTTTTTTGGTATCCATCGGAAACCGCTCGAAACCGGAGCTGATCAACTCAAAACCCGCTTCTTCGAGGTGTTTCTGAATAGAGCCAAAAGCTTCGTAGCTGCCGTAGATTTCTACTTCTTCGTCGTCGGCACCTACTTCTTCTACGCCGAAATCGATCATTTCCAGCTCAAACTCTTCGGGGTCAAACCCATCCGGGTGCTTGATTTTGAATACACTCTTGTGCTCAAACATAAAATCGACCGAGCCCGAAGTGCCCAGCGATCCGCCTGCTTTGCTCAGGATGGCACGCACGTTGGCTACAGTGCGGGTGGTGTTGTCGGTAGCTGTTTCTACAATGAGGGCTATGCCGTAAGGGCCGTAGCCTTCGTACACCATTTCTTTGTAGTCGGCTTCGTCTTTACTCGACGCCTTCTTAATCGCCCGCTCGATGTTGTCCTTCGGCATATTCGCCGCTTTGGCGTTCTGCAAAATGGCACGCAGGCGAGAGTTCAGCGTCGGGTCAGGACCACCGGCTTTTACAGAGATGGAGATTTCCTTTCCAATTTTGGTAAAGGTCTTGGCCATTTGGCCCCAGCGCTTAAACTTGCGCTCTTTTCGGAATTCAAAAGCTCTTCCCATGGGAGGTGAGGATATATAACCGCAAAATTAAGGATTCTGAGCATTTTTCACAGCCCGAATCTCAACTACTTGCAATCCTTCTAAAGCTTACCTGAAGCGTATCCCTGCCTGCAAACCCAGCGTCCACGGGCGTGGGTTCACGGCGGCATCTCCCCGAAGCCAATTTCCGGCCTGAAAACCAGCCAATGGGCCTACCCGCATATAGATGCCGGGTGCTACCTGGCGACTTACGCCTGCTTCTACAAAACCACTCCACAGGGTGCGACTCAGCGAAAGCAGCGGATCCGAGGGGCCATCGCTCAGGTCAGCCAATGGGCTGCTGGATAATCCCGATTCTGAAATCCACGGTGATTCGCTTCCTAACCGCAACCGAAGCGAAGTACCTCCCGAAAAATCGCCCTTCCAGGAACCCCTTCCAAACCGGTAACGCAGGCGAAGGGGTGCCTCAAACCCTTGCAGTACAAACGTGCGATCGGAGATGAAAGTAGCATTGCCCGATTGTACATTGCCGGTGGTAGGAATGCTCGATTCTTCCGCAAACCCAGCCTGGATGCTGGCACGACCAGCCCTGAATACCCCAAGCCCGGTTTCCAGTTCCCAGTTGTGGTTCAATTTATAAGCCGTAACGAGCCCGCCCGATAGCTGCTGACCGGGCGACTGCACACTCCACAATACGACCCCATTGGTAAATAGCCCTGAGTTTGCCTCCCGGTCGATATAGTAATTTTTGGTGCTGGCAGCGTCCATATTCCCCGCTAAAGAAGCACCGGCAAAGTAGCTTTCCTGGCGGCCATAGGCCCCAAACGCCCACGAAGCTGTCTGCGGCTTTTCCGGCTCAACCGCATGCTCCCACCAGGACTGCGGCTCATCATTGCCCGAAACGATTGACACCGCAGCTGGCACTAACAATTCCGCATACAAATCAGAGGAGTGGTTGGTCCGGTTAGAAACAACGGCTATTTCCTGCAGAGCGATGGAGTTATTTTCTGCCAAAACCGCTGAATGATCTACAGATGGCTCAACTCTTAACCCTGCTTCCTGAGCGGTTGGCCCATGGACCAGGCTTGGCGCTGCATGTTTGTAAGCAGGAGCAGAGGCACGGGCTGCTGGTGTCTGTGGAGATATACTACTTCCGCGCTGATCAACCACCGCAGGGGAGGCTTGCTCCACAACAGGCTTTTTACCCTCATTTTTGGGGGTCAACGCCGGGGTTTCACTGGCCATCGGCGCAGCCTGCCTGAGTTCGGCATGAGCGGTAGTGAACCTATACAGGCCCCACATACCGAGCAACAGCAGGAGACCCGCAGCTGCTGACCACGTCCACCACACCACCACCTGGCGGCGGGCTGCTGGGCGAAGCCGATCTTCGATTTCAGGCCAGGTGCCTGCCGAGGGCATGATTTCAGCCTCATCGAATCGTTGCTTCAGTCGTTCTTCGAATGATTCAAATGGCATCCCGATATATTTTTTCTTCCATGCTACCCACACGAATGCGTTTCATTAAAATGGTTCTTGCCCGTACGTACTGCGAGCGCGAGGTACTTTCCTCCACCCCCAGTTGTTCGGCGATCTCTTTGTGAGAAAATCCTTCCACCGCAAACAGGTTAAACACCGCCCGGTAACCCGGCGGCAGTGCCTGCACGTGGCGGTACAATTCCTGCAGGCTCAGCGAATCGAGGGCATCTGGCGAAACTTCCTCCACCACCTGCTCCAGGTTCTCTTTTTCGCCCCAGTTCTTCTGCTTTCTCAGGTGATCGATGGCGGTATGCACCATGATGCGCCGCACCCACCCTTCGAGCGAGCCCGAGCCGTCGTACATATGAAACCGCTCAAACACCTTCACAAATCCATCCTGCAGGATGTCTTCGGCGTCCTCCCGGTTTTTCGCATACCGAAAACATACCGCCATCATCTTCCCCGACAGCCACTCGTAGAGGTGCCGCTGGGCGTAGGATTTCCCGCGCCGGATATCGGAAATGATGTTGGGGTGTGGTTCTCCCATGCAAGGTTTCAGTTCAATGGGCAGACGTAAGCACGCTGCTGTTTGCTGCTTGGCTTAAGGAATTTAGGCATTTTTTCTGCGGAAAGTTGCTGCCCGGCGGGTGGCAGTACATCCAGACTGGATGCCATCTCGTTTTTTGAACCGAATAACTTTTCCGTGAAGTCCGCTTTTAGCTGTTTTTCTGGGGTTATCTCTACCCAATCAATCAGAACGCGGCCTTTTCCATGCTTCGCAGGAGACAATCTTCTGTACCTCCCCGGTTAAACATGGCATCGTAAAGCTCTGGGCTTACGGCCCTTCCAAAATTGCTGCAAACAACGATTATGCCCTCGTGGTCGGGGTAACAATCAAAGTAGGCGGATGAGCAGGATAAGTGCAAGCAGCAGTGATTTTTTCATCAATGAATATTATTTGTTTTCGTCCATAAACTTGATGAAAGCATCCACATAATCGGCCTGCTCTTCAAGATTGTGCCCGGAATTCATGAAAAGTTTACGCTCCTTCACGGAGGCATTTACCCGGTTGACGAGTTCAATGGCCCCCCCTTCCGGCACCACAAAATCGTAGTTGCCTGACAGCGCCAGTACAGGCTTGGTCACCAGGTACAGTTTTGAAGAAAACTCGACCGATTGGAGGCTGTTCACCAGGTTTCTGGTGGCTGGATTCGCGAGATTCAAAAAAGCATTGGTGTAGGGAATTTTCTCCGAAATCAGATTTTGGCGAATCACATCGTCTTCATTGAAGGGTGTAAAGCCATCAATTAAGTTGAGGGCATCGTACGAATAGACATTGAGTTGAGCAGATATTTCGGGAGTAATGGCCCCGGAATTGGAGGCACAGTAGTCAATGATTTCCTGCCATTTAGCGGTGTTTTTCCCCTGGGCAATCTGCGAGGTTCCAAAATCAAGGAGTTTTGCCCGGCTCAGGCTATCGTTTCGAGCCCAATTGTGAACAGCATCGGCCGAAATCCACCCGCTTACCAAATCCTGGTTATTACCCTCGGTCATAAAACCGGCACAAATCATTCCGCCCCAGCTATGCCCCATCAAAAAAACCTGTAAATCTTCGCCATACTTATAGCGAAGGCTTTGTATGACGACCTTGAGGTCATCGCTATATTGCTTCATTACTACACTTCCCTTTGTGCCGTTACCCTGTGAGGCACCCGCAACCCTTTGGTCCCAATAAGCTACAGCGTATTGGGGTTCTAACCTTTCCTCTGTCGCTTGTGTCCGGTAAAAATACGCAGCACCTCCCGGGCCACCGTGCACAACCAACATAACCACTTTGCTGGCAATGTTTCCCCGAATATTCACCCGCATAGAGGCACCTTTATTTTTTACATAAATAGTCTCATTGGCATTCGGAACGAGGTCGTTGTTTTCTTTTGCACACCCTCCGAGAAACAAAATCAGGGCGAGCAGAACCAAGGTATTTTTCATTTCTTTTTAATTTTCAGAATAGGGTTTGCTTTCAAAAAATTGGATAAAGACCAACCTACGCCCACCTCTACTGTGGGCCGCAGATACACAAAACTGTTGCTGGGAAAAATGCCTAACAGGCTGACTTTACCATAGATCATTAAAGGGGTATCTTTTTTCACGGCAAAATTGTACCCTCCGCCACAGGAAGCGGACAACATCGCGTAGTTATTCCCTGCAAATATTTTCTTACTTACTTCTCCGTTCGAGTTAGCTGCATAGGTAGCGCCGCCAAGAAAGGTCCGGCTGAAACCAACGCCGGGAGCCACCTCTGAAAACCAGCCATTCCCATTTTGGCAGCGTTTCTGGCGCTCGATGAGAAGGTAAAAATTATCGTGAAAAGTTGCGTGATGATAATAACCAAGATTAGCGGTCAGGTAGCGCACTTTCAGTTTGCTTTTAGTCCCCCGGTTATTGGTTTTGTCTATCTGGGTGATTTGATAAGGGCGTTCTATCCCAAACTTAAAACCAGGATAATACAAGGAGCCCAGGTATGCGGCTTTGATGCTGGTTTCAGGTAGCGGAATGGTAAGGTTTACATTTTGTGACTTTACCAGAAGGCACAAAGGCAGCATGGTTAGTGTAAGAAACAGTTCCTTCATTTTTCAAGTGATTGATGATCAATTGGAATTTGAAGCAATGTGGGGTAAAAAGCATACTCAGGTGTTCCGGTTTATAGATCCGAACCTATTTCGAGGGCTTTTTTTTCGTTTTCTGCCCCCTCCTCAGCAACGGGCTGTCCTGCATTCATTTTCTGACCTTCTTTTTCTGATCTTTTTTCATCAAAAAAACAAGCGGAATGTCCAGCCGGGCCCTCCAGGCTTTTTCGGAGTGATCGGCACCCTCAAATTTGCGGGTAATCCAGCTGCCGGAGGTGTAGCCCTTTGCTTTCATCACCTCATCTACCAGCAACTGAAAAGGTTCATACATCGCATCCAGGGTTTCGGTTCCGTAGTCGAAATAGAGCTTATGCGTTTTGGGCGTTGGCAGGTTTTCGCGCAAATAATCGGCGAATGCAGCCGGTATGGGGTTGTTTTCTACTCGAAAAATCCCCGGCCAGTGCGTGCTCAGGCAACCTGCCCCTCCAAAAACCTGGGGGTATTCGCAAATCGCATACATCGATATCAGCCCGCCCATGCTCGACCCCATCACATAGGTATGCTTGCGATCGGGAAGGGTGCTGTATGTTTCATCGATAAACGGCTTCAGATCCTCCACCAAAAAACGCAGGTAGCTGTCCGACTGCACCACAGCCTTAAAAACCGGCTCTCCCCCGGCACGTGTAGCCAGGTAGAGCGAATCCCGCATTTCGGCGGGAATAGATTCGAATGGCTTTTGAGGAAAATACTCCGCGTGGCGCAGGCTGCCCCCGTTCGAGACGCCTACCACGATACAGGGCGGTATCTCATGGTTGTTCACCAGTCGGGTAATAGTTTCGTCCACACCCCACTCCTGGTGATTCCAGGTGATGGTGGAATCAAAGAGCATTTGGGCATCGTGCATATACAGCACCGGATACCGCGTGCCAGCATCATACCCTTCCGGTAGCCATACCTCCACATTGCGCGGGGCTACATTTTTTGAAGCAAAATCGGAATAGTGCTTGATCGTTCCGGAGGAAACAGTGGGCACTTGCGCATAACTGGTAGCATAGCACGAGAGCAACGTAAGAAAAAGTAGCCTGAGGGGTGACATGGTATTTTTTTTCAAAAAATACATCCCCCTGCTGAATTTTGCTAACGACCGACCGGGCAAAAATCCCGCTCAGGGTTCCACTACCACTTCCTTTTTCTCAAGAACAATCTCCTGCACGCCTTTCATTTTCCGCGAAGGGCTATTGACCAGATATACCCCCAGCAGCACCACCGGCATGCTCAGCCACTGAATCAGGTGCAGGTGTTCGCCGAGAAAAATGCCCCAGCCGATGGCGATAATCGGCACCAAGTAGGTTACCGACGACGACAATACCGGATCGGTGATTTGCACCAGGCGATAAAACAACAACAGGGCAAACGCAGTACCCATGGCAGCCAGGAGCGTTACGGCACCCAGGCTCATCCAGGCATCGGGGTGTGCGGCCATTACCTGAGGTATGCCGCTCACAAGCGCAATCAGCACCGAAGGAAATACCATCCAGAACAGGGCGATCGAAGTGGCCGTCACGGATGAAATCCCTTCCAGGTAACGCTTCATGAGGTTGAGGCTGAAGCCGTAGCAAACCGTAGCCAACACAATCAACCAGCTGTATGCGAGGTTTCCGTTGCCTTTGATGCCGGCCAGGTCGCCTCCGCCTATCAGAAATGCCGCTCCTATCAGGCCCACCACCACGCCTATCCATTTGCGCGGCGTAACAATGACCCCAAACAGGAGGGCACCCACCAGCATCGTAAAAATGGGGGTAAGCACGTTCAGCATTCCCGCCAGCGAACTGTGTATTTCGGTTTCGGCTAAGGGAAATAAAAATGCAGGCACGAAATTTCCCAAAAATCCCACACTCCCGAGGTTCAGGTGTTGCTTCCAGCTCAGCTTTCGCAGCATCGGCATCGAAAAGGGCAGCAGCAAAAGTCCCGCGATTCCCATCCGCATGGCCCCGATCTGCAAAGGGTTAAAAGCTACCAGCGATTGCTTGATCAGCACAAAAGAGCTACCCCAGATCAAGGCCAAGCCAATGAGCACAGACCACACAAACAAGCGATTCGATTTACCCATATAAATTTTTCAGGCCGCAAATTTCGGCATTTCCCCATTACCTCTCACGCTCCCCGATTGTTTTCATTTCAGGGAAAATTCCTCTTCAATACAGCACCTGAATAATGTGCGTAAATATTTTACCCTCGGCCTTTATCCCCAGCATATACACCCCGGGAGGCACCCCTTTCAGCGATATTTCCTGGCGGTTTTTTCCCTCAGGTATATTTCCCGATATGCGTTTGATAATACGGTTGTTGCGGGCTTTGAGCATCATCTGTGCGGCACCGGATTGAGCGAGGTCAAAATCAACCTTCACGCTTCCGTCGCGCAGCACATTCCGCTGGGGAAACGACACCGGCTGGCGGCCATTGAAGGTCGTGGGCACAGGATCGAGGTATTTCCGCTCCTTCAGGCGGTTGACCATCAGCACCCGGTAATAATTGGTGCCGGGGTTGGGCTGGTGGTCCTCCACGGTATAGAGGCGCAGCGTATCCGAGTTGCCGGGAGACGTCACGATTTTTACTGGCGCAAACTTTTTACCATCTGCCGACCGCTCCACCCGAAAGAATCCCTGGCGATATTCCTCGGTCGTAATCCATTTAATGGTAACGGTTGACTCTCCGGGTTCTACTTCCAGGCCCCCGGCATTCAGGCGGGGCGGCGAAAGGGTATCGCTTTCCTGAGTCCCCTGGCGAGGATAGGAGGTTACCCATCGGGGTGCTTCCTCCTTCGGTTTGGGAGCTGGTGAAGCTACAACAGGGTCATCGCCGAGGTCATCCAAATCGTCCACGAGTGATTCGTAGGCCTCCAGCTCGGGGTTAGTCATCGGAGGAAGCTCCGGTTCAGGTTCAGGTTCCGGCTTGGGCTTTGGAGGAGCCACTGCCACCACGGGCTTGGGCTGAGGTGGAGTCGGCTTGGGTTCCGGCTTCGGAGGGGTTGGTTCGGGAGCTGGGGCAGCAGGCTGAGGTAGAGGGGCGCTGGCAACAGGCGGGGACAGAGCGGGAACAACCGGCTCGGGCTTAGGAACAGCAACAAGTGAATCGGCCTTGGCTTCCTGCAATTTTCCGCCGATAAATTGCGCCGCAAACGAGGGCCGGATAGCCGAAGCAGGTTCGAGCGGCAGGCTGTCGATAGACACGATTTCAGGCTCCGGGTGCCTGATCGGCTCCCGCACGGTGCTGTCAATATCTTGTGGCCAGTTTTGCTTCAATCCGCCGGGGGATGCCGCCATTTCTGGCGCTTCCTCTTCCATGATTTCAGGCTCCGAAACGATTGGCTCCGGCTCGCTCTCTACGATGGGGTCGGGAGCAAAAACTGGTACAGGAGGATCGGGTACGGTAGCAGCTGCAACCGCTGCCGGGGCCATGGGCAGGGGTTCGGGCTCGGGAGGTAAAGCTGCAACCGGCGCAATCGCAGGCAGGGTTTCTTTTGGAATGTCAGGAGCTATCGCCACAATCGGCGCCTCGGGTTTTGGAGCCGGAGGGGTGGTTTTGGGGCCAAATGGATCGGCAGTTGCCGGCTTGGTGGGCGCAGAGGGCGCAGCTGTAACGGTCGGATTCATCGACATGCTCAGGTCCAGGCTGCCGGTGGTGAAGGTTGTGGAATAAGGCAAGAAGGAGCGTCCGAGTTGGTCTTTGAGGTCAGCGGTTATTTCAAAAATATAGGTTGTAAACGGCTCCAGCACCACCACGGGCTCTACAGTCAGGTTTTTAAGCGGATTGCTCAGCAATAACTGCACGGGCACCGGCTGGTTGGGTTTGTCTTTGGGGTAAAGACGAACGCCTGTTTTCAGGGTCGTGCTGTCCACCCCAATTCCGGCCGTAGGCAGGTTGAGTTTACACGAAACAAATGCATTGCGAATGAGCCCTTCGGCGCCGTTGCGGGGAGAGGAGCCGATAATAGAAGGTGCCTGTGCCCACATTTTTTCCCCAAAAAACACCCCAGAGGCAAGCCCGGCGGCAATGCACCAGGCCAACAGGGTAATGAGGCTATGTAGGAAACGTCGGCGCATCAATCCTAATTTCCCCCCGTTGGTTTTCCTTTTCCAAATCCACCAGCCGGAGGCGTACCCGGTGCATTTTGCCCTGCGGCTCCCGGCCCGCCTGTTTTTCCTTTTCCAGGGGCTTGTTCAGGTGCTTTTTCAGACAAAGGCGCTGCTTCCACCGTGTACTCTTCGTAGTCCCAATTGGCACGAATGACCACCGATGGCCCTTTATCGACCAAAATTTTCTCAGGCAGGCGGTAGGGCGTTACCCGGCCGGGCGTCCAGGTTTGGTTGGAGTCGGCGTCCAGCACCACCCGAAAGGTGTAATTGCCGGGCTTGACGTTTTTAAATTCGAACATACGGTCGTAAGCGGTTCCTACGGGAATAGCATTGAGGTTGTCGCTGGGCACCATCTGAACAACGATTTTTCCCTGGTAAGTGGTATCCGGCAGGTTTACCTTTCCATTAATGGTGCCATAATCGGTGATGTCGGGCCATTCTACCACAAAAACATAGGCACTGTCGGAGTCGGCTCCTGGCGTGAAATAGGCACCCATCACTTCCAGCAGGTATTTCCGCTTCTTTTCGGGCTTTTTTAAAGGCTCAATCAACAGCTGCAGGCCATTTTGCCGGATGCGGACAGGTTGCGCCCGAAACACCGAATCGCCCCCGGTGGTGTCCTTCAGGTGAATAAAGGCGGTGTCCGTTGGCATAAAGGGCCGGGGCAATATCAGCTCAAAAGCCATTTGGTCAAATGAAAACTCCGGCTTGCGCACCATGGGGCTTTCGAGGGTTTTTATCCTTTCGGGCGAAACGCGCAGGGTAGAGTCGGTGCTGTTGTCGAGGCTGTCGGATACGCGGATCATCCGAAGGTCAAAGGTCTGCTCGCGCGAACGGCTGGTTTTGACCAGGGCCTCAATATCTGTACCTCCGAGCCAAAATACAGATGCCATGGGAAGGGTGTCGGCCCCGAGGGTATCGGTTGTAAACAGCGTAAGCCAATCGAGGCGCGGCCTTTCACTGAACCGAATCAGCATCAGGCTATCCGAAAGCCATGCGTAGCTGCGTATTTGGGGGCCCTTCAGGTCCTGGGTAAACGTAACGATGCTCGCCAGGGCCAGGGTGTCATCCATCGAAAAGGTAATGATCGTATCCAATGGAATCCCCACCGGCTCGGCAGGTGAGTTGTAGGTATTGGACTGGTCGGCATCTTTTACGGCAAATACTTTGTAGCTGGTGCGCCGCAGGTAGTTGAAGTGAAAACCGCCAGCAGAGTCAATTTTGGTAATGTATGCAGGCCTTTTATTGAAAAAATCGGTGCCCTGAATGCTGTCTGCATCGAACAGCAGGAGGGTAAAGTCCTTCACTTTTTCGCCCGACCCCCCGGCTATCGTTCCTTTGATTTCGAGGCTGTCGATAAAGCTGCCCGTGCTGAAAGCCAGGGTAAAAGCCTCGGTCATGGGCATATTTTCGTGGTGATTTTTCACCCCGGTGAGGGTAACCACGTAGGTGGTGTTGGGTAGCAGATCGTCCTGAAGGTTGATGCTGATCTTCCTGGCGTTGTCGCTAAGGATGATTTTAGGGCGCTTTCGCGGCAGCGGCGAGATAAAGATGTCGGTGCCATACACCGCGGGCTTCACGGCTTCATCGAAAAAAAAGGTCATCGCACCGCTCGTCTGGTTCAGGGAGGCGATGGGTGGATCTGTTTTCACGACACGTGCCGGGGTGGTATCGCGCGGGCCGCCCGTTGGTGCTACCTGGTTTCCGCAGGCATACAGGGCCATTGCCACCCAAACCACAAGAAGTCCTTTGCCTGATATTTTCGTTGAAATCATCTGCTCGTTGAACGTAGGTAAAAAAGGGTAAGGATGGCCGTGAGGCTGCCCGCTATCCATAGAGCAGGCTTCATCCAGCGGGCTTTCCATCGGGGATCATCGCCCTGAAGTTCAGTATCCGATCCGCGCATCACCTGCCGCAGCTCGCCCAGGGTGAGGGTATCGCTATAACGCAGAATGGTCCCCTGAGGAATGCTGTCGGTCCACGAAACGGTTACTTCTGCCTTGCGGCTGAATACAGTATCTAATTTTTCGTAGCGAATAACGGGCATGCCTACTTGTACGCTTACGCCGCTGGTATCGGTTTCCCAAGGCTGAAACCACATTGCTCCTTCGCCACTGAGCTTTCCTGTGGGGCGGCTGGGCCGCTGCTTAAAATCATTTCCCAGCTGCTGTATCACTTGCTGATTGAGCAATACGCTGTCCTGCGCGGTGGCGCAAAACATATTTCCCAAGAAAATGAGTAGCAAAAAGGGCCGGTACATACACAAAGCTAGGCATTCGGCAGGAGAAAGGGGAAAGGCTTCTGTCCCAAAATGGGCGGGTTTCTTGCTTCTGCGTTCCTTCCTTTTATAGTGTGCAATTTTTACAAAAATCCCCCCTGATGGACGAAGGCTCCTTGAATAAACCACGAAGTGTTTCCTTTCACGACAAAACAAGCCCCTTACGATCAAATATTCCCTAATTTTCAGGTGAGCCTATATGCCTTTTCCGCGCCCCATATTCACCCGTTTTTGCTGCTTGTACCTGCTTTTGCTGGGGGCCTGGCTCCCCATTTCCGGGCAAAACGTAGTGCATGGCCTCAGCAACGGAAAAGGGCTTAGCCCGATCTCGAAGGATGCTCGTGCCCGCAAGTTCCCGCCCCCCGACTCGATGGTAGCCAAATGGGCTGCACGCGCTACTGCCGAAGGTTGGGCTGAATTTGGGCTCGACAGCGTGGTGGGCACCTCCGGAAACCTGCACTATTTCTTCCACCAGGGTCCGCGTTATTTTCTGCGCTCGCTGAATATCGCCCGTCTTTCGCCCGACGAAGCCCACCAGGCGGGGCTCGACCCCACCAAAAAAACCAAACCTTTCTCTTGGGCTACTATCAACGCCCAACTCCGCAGTGTGCTGATGGTTTATCAAAACCAGGGCTATCCCTTTGCTTCATTCAACGACTTGCAGGTACACTACGAACCGCAGGGCACCGACAGCCTTTGGGTAAGTCTCGATTACAGCTTTAGTCTCGGCCCGCAGGTGGTCATCGACTCGGTGATCGTGGTGGGCGATATCCGCGAGTCTGCCAAGTTTGTGCAATCGCTCACCCGCATCCGCCCAGGTATCCCTTACAACCAGAAACTGGTGCAGGACATTCCTCGGGTGCTCAACAATTCGATCTATTACCAGGACGTAAAAAATCCGCAGGTCGCATTTACCCCGCTCGAAACGGCGGTGCTCCGTATTCAGGTAAAGCAGCAGCAAAGCGGGCGGTTTGATTTGCTGGCGGGCATTTTGCCACCAGCGGTTCCGGGCGGGAAATTTCAGTTTTCGGGTTTGCTGGATGTGCTTATGGTGAGCCCTTTCAGGCAGGGCGATGTGATCGAAATTCAATACAACCAATTGCCCGGTGGCTCGCAGCGGGCGCACGTGCGGGCGTCGTGGCCTATGATCCTGCGCACCCCCGTGAAGGCCGAAGGCGAGCTGAAGCTCTTTAAGCAGGCCGAAGATTTTTTCAATGTAAACCTGGAGGGAAAAATCGGCTACGCCTTTTCACCTTTTCTGGAGGCCCGCTTTTTCTACCAGTCGCGCAGCACCCGCCTGCTCGACATAGCGCCCTTGCTGGCTGACACCCTCACCAATCCCGACCAGATCAGCGGTTCGAGGAAACTGGCCGGGGTCGGTTTTCAATTCGAGAACCTCGATTTTCGGCAAAATCCCTCCCGAGGATGGTCTGCCACGGCTACTTTTGGCCTCGGTACCCGCACCATTGAGCTGGATAGAAGGCTACCGGAAGTGTTGCTCACGACCTTGTTCGGCACCGATGCCGTGAAGGAAATCGAAACGCATATCCGCTACTTTTACCCCATCGGCAAACGCCAGGTACTGCATGTGGCCCAGCACCTGTACTGGCTCGATCAAAACTACTACTTCCGCAACGACCAGATCCAGCTCGGAGGCGCACGTACCATCCGTGGCTACAACGAAAACCAGTTCTTCGCCAATTTCTATGCACAGCTCACCGCCGAGTATCGTTTCCGCCTCGACCAAAGCTCTTACCTCTTTGGCTTTACCGACCTGGCTTACCTCGAAGACAAGGTAAAATCGCTGGTGTATCGCCCCAGGGGCATTGGGCTGGGCATGACCTACGGCACCAAAGCAGGCATTCTTTCTATCTCCTACGCGGTGGGACACGAACCAGGGCTGGGCTTTCAACCCACTCGTGGAAAAATCCACATTGGGCTGGTGAATGTCTTCTAGCCTTCCGATATTGTCAAGTACAGGACAGTACCCGCCCCTATTATTTGACTTTCCGTACACAGGGTTCCATTCAAAGTTAATTTTGTCAAATGAGCAACCTCACCCGATTTTGGTACCTGGAAGAAGTGGACCTCTTCGAATACTTCTGCCCGATCAATGGCGCAGCTGAGGATTACGAAAAAATGGCGAAGAGGTACCTCAAAAAAGGTGACTTCATTTACCTCACCGACGACGACTCCGACAAGGTGTTTTTTATACACGAAGGCGCCGTAAAAATCGCCACCATGCCCAACGACAACGGAGAAATGGTGCGGGCAATCCTGCAGCCGGGCGAGATTTTTGGAGAGCTGTCCATTTTTGGAGAAGAAAAAAGAATGGAATACGCGCAGGCCATTGAAAACAGCATGATCTGCATTTTGGAAAGGGAAGCGGTCGTTAGTTTGATGCGCGATGTAAAGCCCTTCCGCGAATTTTTGAATAAACTCGTTGGACAGCGGGTGATCTATACCCAAAAGCGGCTGGAGTCCATGCTCTTCAAGGACGCCCGCACCCGCATCGTTGATTATATCCTGGAGCAGGCCCAGAAAGTCGGCCGCGTGAAAAGAGGCATCGTTACTTTGCCCAATTACCTCACCCATCAGGAAATAGCCAGCTATACCGGCACTTCCCGCCAAACGGTTACCACGGTACTCAACCAGCTCCGCGACGAAGAACTGCTGGAGTTTGACCGCAAGAAGTTCATGATCATGAACCTCGAATCCCTCGAAGCTCAGACCACCCCCGACTAAACAATCAGTCACTAACGCTGATTTTTGATTAATTCCCGGCGCAAAACACGCTCGGGAACCCATAGGCGACCGCCCGATTATGGCCGGGTTGCAGTAAGATATTCACGGGAAAATTTACATTTCTTTCAGAAAATGGTAATGACTCCCGATGGTCTTTAAATAGTTTTAGCCCCTACCCACCTTTTCCTCATTTTCCTTCCTTTTTAATTCCCTTTTCAGGCTTTGGGCCAAGAGGGACAGATTTTCCAATAGTAGCATCTTATACATTTGTCTCATTCAGGACACAGTTTTCAGCAGGTAACCTTCTTTCCGATATAGGCCTGTTTTATCGGAACTCTTGTTAAACCCTTTCATATTAAGATTTTGGAAGTAGTAGATCTCTTCGAAAATTTCTGCCCGATCGATGGCCCCAGGGTATTTTATTACAAAATGCCCAAGCGACATGTGAAAAAGGGAGATTACCTCTATCTGCACGCCGACGATGCCGATAAGGTGTTTTTTATCCATTCAGGGGTATTGAAAATAGTATCCTTGCCCAACAAAAGCCACGAGCTCATCCTCACCATTGTGCTCCAAGGCGATGTGTTTGGCGAACTCAGTGTTTTTGGAGGTGATTCCCGGATGGAGTATGCGCAGGCCATAGAAGACTCGGTGGTATGCGCCCTCGACAAAAACCAGGTTTCGGTGCTGATGCGCGAAGTAATCCCCTTCCGGGAGTACATCTTCAAGCTCATTGGTTTGCGCATAAGCAGCGTGCAAAAACGGCTGGAGTCCATGCTGTTTAAGGATGCCCGCACCCGCATCATGGAGTTTATCATCGACCAGGCCGTGAAAGCGGGTCGCATGCGCAATGGGGTCGTTAACCTGCCCAACTACCTCACCCACCAGGAAATTGCCAGCTACACGGGGTCTTCGCGACAGACGGTTACCACCGTGCTGAATCAGCTCCGCGAAGAATCTTTGCTGGAGTTTGACCGCAAACGATTCACTATCCTCAATTTTGACCTGCTGCAATCGATGGTCAACGGACATGAATTTGTAGTCAACTGACGGATAATTTTCCGTGATTTGGCCCAAATTAGCATCCATGAAAAGGTCTCGTCTGGTATTATGGATCGCAATTGGGGCTACCCTTGCGGCGCTTGGCTGGTATATTTTCAGCCTTTTCAATGGCAGGCCTTTTCGGTTTAAGGACTTTCAAACCCGGATGTTGCTGGAGCAAGTCGAAAAAGACCCGGAGTGGTCCACCCTCACGGGTCTTCCTTTTTCGCTTCCCATGTCCTCGACCACGCTGGTGCTTACCGACCGAACCCCTGAGGGAATACAGGCACGTATCGATTGGTGCATCAGCCAGCGCGCCCTGCTCCAACGCTATAATCCCGAAGGTTGGGATGCCGAAAACCAGCTTGCCTGGCGCCATGCCCACGACTGGCTCAACCAGCGCCTGGAGGCACTGGAGCAGGAAAAAGAAAGCTGGCCGATCGCATCCGACGGCGAACCTTTTTCTCTGTTGCTTTTTTTCTGCGAAAAACAACCCATCCGCACCAACGAAGAGGGCGACTCCTACCTTTCCCGGCTGCAATGGTTGCCCGACGCCATTTACCAAATCGAAGACCGCGCCCGTGCACAGCTAAAAGCCGGGAAAGTACCCAATCGTTTTTTGATTGAACAAACCATCGGGCAGCTGCGTCCCTGGGCTACTTTGCCTGCCTTGAAGCACCCCCTTTACACCTCGCTTGCCTTTCGCATTTCGCAATCGGACCCTACCGCACTCAACCAGGGCCGGGGGCTCGACATGCTACAAACCGCCCTGCCGCTGGTGACCAATAGCGCTATTCCGGCATTGCAACACATGCTCGATTTTCTGGAAAAAGAAGCCCTGCCCGCAAGCAACGATTCTTTGCCCGCCCTGCCCGATAGCCAGGCAACGTATTTCTCCCAATGGCTGGAAGCGCACCCCCTTGACCTGAAAGCCGATCCTTCATCGTCCGCTACTCTCCCCCAAACGGCCACGGCCCTCAACGATACCTGGGACGACGCCGAAGACTGGGAGCGTAAATCGAGGAGATGGGTACAGGGCGTTTTTCCACCAGAGTGGAAGGCACCCCGACTGGCCTTGTTTCCGCTGGGCGAGCCTTACCCCGCTGAAAAACCAATCTATGTGGCTCCCCAACTGAGCCCCGGAAGCGTAGCGAGGCTGGTTTTGCCCACCCGAAAAATAAATGACCAGGGTTGGACAAGAGCCCAGCTTTTGCAATGGGGTATCCCTGGCGAGCACTTTGTCAGGTCGGTTATCCGCTCCGACACTACCCGTATATGGGTCAACCGCTTGGCCGAAGACGAAGTTTTTTGGGATGCTTGGGCCTTGTATGCGGGTTGGCTGATGGAAAAAGAGCTGAAAGTAGTTACAGATTCGGCCACCCTGGCCGCCCTGAACCACGACCGGAATATGGCTGGCGGAGCAATTTTGGCAGTGGTGAGTTTATATGCAAAAAAGCAAAGCCCTGACACCGTGAGGCAGATGCTGACCACACGGCTCGGCTTAGGGCCTGAAGCCATTGATCAGATTCTGATTCAGGCACTTACGCATCCGGTTCGTGGGGCTTCTGTGTGGGTCACCTACCAAAACCTGCTTTTACTTCGCCAGGCCACCGAAGCTGAAATGAAAGCTGATTTTTACCTGGCCGACTATCACGCCCGATTGTTGCGGGAAGTACCGGCTACTTTCTTACAAATGGAATCCTGGACAAAATCAAAGTATTTCGTACAGCATCCTCCCACCCGAAAATAAACGGGTAAGCATTAATTAATTGCGGATCGTGCAACTTTTACAATTCGACGAGGCAAAAAGTCGTTTTTTTGAAGCAATGATTACACCCCGCATGCTCAGTGTCCGTAGCTTCTGGTTTCCGTTTTTGGTTTTTATGGCAAATAGCTTACCCGCTGTTGCCCAGGAAAACCCCTGCACGCTCGATTTATCGTTTTGGCGGCCCGGAACCTTTACCGATGAGTCGGTAAAAACAGGGGATACCCTGCTGGTAGCTCCTGACTTTGCGGTCATTGTTCGTCAGGGCCTTTCCGACCTAGAAGGTTCGCACATGGGCTATTTCGATTACCTACGGCCTACTTCCCGCAAAGAATTACGGGTAGAAGATATCGAAGAGACCAAATGGGAGCGCATCATGCCCGACGGCAATGTGTACAACCTGAAGAAATTGCCCATTGGCCAGTCGGTATTTGAGGTACCCGCCGATTACAATGCGGGTTTTGAGCCTGAAAAAGTAGAAGGAGTATGGGTGGCCCCTGCCGGGCTAACCCCTTGGGTGCCAACAGAAGGCCCCGCCCTGGCCTGGGTGGTCGTTCAAAAAACAAGCGAGTTTCTTCTCCTCAAGCATCAGCGTCAGCTTTTGGTCTATTACCGCGCCGATAACAACCTCAGCTATCCGTTTCAGCGCCCATCCGACCTTCGCCGCATGGATACGCAAAGGGAGTATGCACGCTCCATCCGGGGCAAAATGGTAACCATTTATTCCAACCATCTCCTGCAAATACGGTCTGGCTTCAGCCCCGATGGCGCCACCTGGGCAGCAGCCGGCGAGCCCATCATCGGCCAGATCAGCAATATATTTGTGCTCCGCGACATGGTCCTGATCGGCCTGGGCACCCAACGCTATGTGGTCATGGAAGGCGATGCCCTTGGCTACCTGCGATTCATGGATTGCCAGCAAGCCGCACCGGTTACCCGCGGCAACTAATGCTCATCTCACAAAAGAAAATGCCCGCCGGTGGTTATACACGGCGGGCATTTTTTATTTAAGCGGAAATTATTTGTCCAGGAAGTTGAAGAAGGTATCTCCACGCAATCCGAGGCGAACCGTTTCCAGGGCAATGATTTCGGAGCTTGGGATGTTTCCGAGGTTTACATTCGGGCCGATCAGCTTCACAAACCATACCTGCTGGTCTTTGATAGGTGCTTCCCAAATAAGCTTTTCAGGCGAAATATCGCGCATGATTTCCTCGATAAGGTCGCTGCGCACTTTTCCATCGCTGTGAAACATACCTACCGTGCCGCTTTCGCGGGCTTCGGCAATTACGCGCCATGAACCTGCATTCAGTTCACGCTGAATCATGTCCACCCACTTGTAGGGAGGATATACGATATCGGGGTGCTTGCTGCCCACTTCCGAGAGTACGGTATAGTTTTTAGCCAGACGCTCAATCACGGCACATTTGTCCGATTCTTCCATGTCGATGGAGCCGGTAGATACTTCCAAGTATTCGAGGCCGTATTTTTCCAGAATGCCGATAAAGGCGTCGAGTTCACCGCGGATATAGAAAGCTTCGAAAAGCGTACCCCCGAAGTAGAAAGGGATATTGTTTTTGCGGTAAATATCGAGCTTGCGCTCCAGGCCTCCCGAAACAATGGAAGTAGCCCAACCGAGCTTCACAATGTCGATGAACTCACCGGCTACATCGATCATGTCTTCGGCTTCGCGGGCGCTGAGGCCCTTGTCCATTACCATGGTCAAACCGCTGGTACGTGGTTTAGCGGCGCGCGAAGGCACCTGGCTCAAAGGATAATTCATCATGTGTTTGAGGGTACGGAAGTTTTCATTTTTGCTAATAAAAGCAGGCAAAACTACAAAATTACTTCCGAAAATAACGAAGGGGCTGTCAGCTGTACTGGGCAATGACCCGCACCACGTCGGGATCGTACCTGAGAACAGGGGCCAGGTGAAAGAGGAAATAATGACGGTCAAAGCCAATCAGCAGCGCATTTTCCAGGATCTGTAGCCCTTTTTCCCGCATGCCGGTATCGAGCATATAGCTGGCGAGCTGGTAATACAATTCCGGTTTTTTGGGGTAATAGCGGATGGCTTCTTCGAGGTAGGTAATGGCTCCATCGGGGTTTTCGTTGTCGAAAAGCAGCTGTGCCCAATCCTGCCAATAGATCGACTCACCGGGAGCGAGTTTGAAACATTGCTCCAAATGCTGAAATGCACGATACCGGTGCCCGAGTTTATATTCACACAGCGCCAACGAAAATGCCAGTTCGGGATTCTGATCGTCAAGCTTCAGTGCCTTTTCATAGTACTGGATAGCCTGGGTGTATTTATCCTGCTTTTCAAGACAAAATCCCAGACCCAGCCACGAGTCGATATGCTCTTTATCTATCCGGGTTACTTTGAAGTAAAACCGGATAGCGTCGTGGTAATCCTCCAGCTGCTCGAAGCACAAAGCCGTGTGGTAGAGGGTCGGCACATCGTTTTTCAGGTGGCTTCCTGCCTGCAAAAATGCCTGCAACGACAGCTCGGGCCGCACCAGGTCCTGCAGGATCATGCCTTTCTGATACCAGGCATAGTGGTAATCTTCGCGAATAGCCAGGGCGTATTCGAAGGCCTCCAGGGCCTTTTCGTAGTTCCCTATTTTGCGGTAAAGCAATCCCAGGTGACACCAAATGCCCTCCATGAAGGGCCGCTCATCCAGAAAATCGTTGCAGAGGGTAACACAATCCTCCAGACGGCCATCTATCTCGAGGAGATACAGCAGCTCGTAGAGGGCTTCCAGAAAGGCTGGCTCCTGCTTAATGGCCTGTCGGTAATAGCGTTCACTTTGGCCCATACGGCCACAAAGCTGGGCCACATTGCCCATGTGCAACAATATTTCTTCGGGATACTCAGAGGTATGCAGCAGTTTTTCCAGCAATTGAATAGCCTCCGAAAAGCGATCTGCCTGGGCAAGCACTTCGGCCTTATACACCAAAACCTGCTCATCGCCGGGGCTGTAATGCAACGCATCGTCGATGCTTTCTAATGCCAGATGAAAATCGCCCTGCTCGCCCTGAACCCGGGCAAGTTTAAAAAAGAGGTCGCTGCTGTAAGGATGGCTTTGCTGCGCAAAATGAACCAGGGCCTGGGCTTTGCTCAGCTCATCTGTATCCAGATAGTACTGGAATATTTCATCGACCTGCAATAGGTCGATGAAGAAGAATTCACTGCTTTTGAGCTTCCGCTCAAATTCAATGGCGCTTTCTTGGGCCTTTCGCTCTCCAAAGTCGCCATGCCCCAGACTATCATGCATGGGCGGTCTCCCTTGTGGTTTTCCTGATTAAGTGAAAATAAATCCCGTGGGATTTAGACAAATATAAAACAGTTTGGGTAGGGGGCATAAAAAAATGTAAGTAGAACTAACCCGTTCATCAACCTGTTATGGGGGCCATTTATCGCTTTTTCCACGTTACAAGGGCCACACCAACAAATACCAGGAAGATATATACGAATTTTTCAACACTAAGGATACCCGGTTTTATGATCGCGGTAATGACCGTGGCAATCACGGGCTGTAGGTAAATGTAGATGCCTGCGAAGGAAGCAGGTACCCGCAGCATGGCAAAAGCATTGAGCCCAAAGGTAAAGATGGTCACCGCAACGATGATGTAAATGGTGCCCATCCAGGCAAATCCGGAGATATGCGCCCAATCGGTGGCCAGGATAGAGGGAAAACCCAGGGGCACATTGATCAGGGCACCGATGAGAAATAGCCACTTCATGACCGTGATGGGCCGGTACTTATCCATCAGGGGCCGCATGATAACGAGGTAAATGCCAAAACTGGCTGCATTGGCCATGATCATCAGGTCGCCTGTCACCGTTTGCGGGTCAATGGAAAAACTCCGCCCGCCCATGATAATCAGGAGCGCCCCTCCAAACGACAGCACCAGCCCGGCTACCTTCCGTAGGCTGAGCGACTCGGCCTTGAGCAGGTATGCCGTCAGAAAAACGAATATCGGCGAGGTAATCATCAGCACCGAGGCATTGAGCTCGCTTGTTTTCGACAGGCCCCACAGAAAAAGTATCTGGTTGATGATGGCACCAAAAACAGCACTCAGCAAGATCCTCGGCCAGTCTTTCCGGTCAATTTTTTCTTTTGGCAGAAAAGATGCCCATATCAGAAAAAACACTGAAGCCACGCCATTGCGCAGCCCCAGTAAGGCAAACGGTGATACTTCGGGAAATACCTGCTTCGCAATGAAGTAGTTGGCGCCATAAATTAAGGCCACCATGAGCAAGGCACCATGCGCCGCCCATACCGACGGCGTGCGGCTTACTTGGCCCAGTTCTTCGATATCTGGTCGTGGAACCGCTGCATCACTGCCGCCTTGCCCCACTCCTCCTGTTCCTGATCTGACCATAAAAATGGAAAAAATATGATGCGTTGGAACCGGGGGGGAAGGAAACTACGCCAATTGGTGCCGCCGGTAGCCTCTACGTCGGCTCCGCCCTGTACCAGGTGGCGCGAAGCAGCTGAGAGGTGTGCCAGCTTCCAGAATACGTTTACATGCTCATCAAAAGCCCGCAGGTATTCACGGATGCCTTCGTGTTGCTTAATTTCTTCCGGGGCACGCAAAAAGAGCGCAGCCAGGTTGTTTTGTGCGCACTTATGGATGAGCTGCAGGAGCGATTCATCGTATTTTTCTTCGAACATGCGCAGGGTCACGGTCTTCTGCTTGCTTTCGAGGTCGATGCCGCCCTGTTTCCAGTAAATATGCTCGTATTGATTTTCGATAGAATGGTCGGACAAAGGCTCGCTTACCCGAAGCAGGCTGGGGAGCTCCGCCGACATGATTTCGATGTGGCGAAACTGCACCGACTGAAAGCCACTGGCAGGCAACAAGGCCATCCGAAATTTGCGCACCTCCTCTTCGTCCAGCCCGGTGAGCATCATGTCAAACGACAGCGCCAAGTGCCGGAAGTAGTTGTTTATCCGAAAAAGACGCTTGGTCCAATGTGCAGGGTCAAACAACAGGGCGGGATCATCGGGCTGGGTAATGAGGCCGATTTCCTGCTTCACGAGCTTAAACATCAGCTCGGTTACCTGGTGGTAGGAAATGAAGATAACTTCGTCGCGAAACGGGGTACGGGGCGTTTGCAGGCCCAGCAGGCTATCGAGATGGATATACTCCCAGTAGGTAAGGCCGTGGGAGTGATAAAGGCCCTCCAGGTACGAGAGCATGTCCTGGCCCAGTCCTTCATACTTGTCTTCGAGCATGGTCAGGCGCTCCAGGATGTCGCCCAACTGCTTTTTCCATTCTTTAGCCATAATCGGGGGTGATTAGGAATTGTACCGAATCCAGCGGAAAATTTCCGCAAAGGTCGGTTTTTTCCCATACATCAATATCCCCACCCGATAAATTCTTCCAGCTATCCAAACGGTGCCTATAAACGAGCCATAGAGCAGCAAAAGCGAAATCACCACTTCGTACCACGGCACATCTGTCAATGACAGGCGCACCATCATGGTCATGGGCGAGAAAAACGGCACCAGCGAAGCCACCGTGGCAAAAACGCCATTGGGATTTTGGATGATATTCTGCAAAAAGAGCATCGGCAAAATCAACGGAATGGTGATCGGCAGGGTAAACTGCTGGGCATCCTGGATATTGTCCACCGAAGCGCCGGCTGCAGCAAACAGCGACCCGAAAAGGAAGAATCCCCCGATAAAAAACAGCGGGAAGAACCAGAGCACATTCCAGTTAAAGGTGGTGATCGCTGCAAATATTTCGTTGGTAGCCATCGGCGAAGCGGTCATCCCTGGCTGCTGGCTTTGGGCAATAACGGCGGGGTCAACACCTGCTCCTACGATGAAAAAGGAGAACACAACCATTACCAGGGTTGAAAGTATCCCCCACAGCAACATCTGGGTAATGCCTACGAGCGCCAGGGCCACGGTTTTGCCCATCAGCAATTCGAAGGGCTTTACCGACGACACGATCACTTCCACAATGCGGTTGCTTTTTTCTTCAATCACGCCCTGCATCAGGATGGAACCAAAGATGGCCATGAGCATGTACATCAAAAAGCCCATCACGAACCCCACGATGGTGGCCATGCCGGTATTGGTCGATTTTTCCTGCCCGTCTTCGAAACGCGAGGTTTTCATTTCTACCTTAAACTGCAGGCTTTCGAGCTGCGCTTTCGATAGTCCGGCCTGCTCCATGCGGTAGGTTTCGATAGCGGAGGAAATTTGCTCACGGATATCTTTTTGCACCGGCGAGCTGATATTGCCTTTGCCGGTAAGCTGCACCTGCGGAGTAGGCGACGAAAGCTCCTCCATGGAGGGCAGAATCAACAGGAGCAGGTCTTCGTTGCGGCCAACCCTTGTCTTGAGCGACTCTACGCTATCGTCGCTTTGCTTAAACTTGAGGGAGGAAGTATCCATCAGTTTTTGGGCGACCATGGGGTTAGAACCCGAATTGATCAGCACCGTGTAGTTCTCTTCCTCCACAAAAAGGGCTGCGACGATCTGGATGCCAAAAATGAGCACGAAGCCGAAAGGAACCAGAAATGTGGCCAGCCAGAAAGAGCGTTTGCGGACAATATTGAGGTATTCTCGCTGGAGAATAATGGGTATTTTACTTTGCATCACAGAAGGCTATCAGGAGGGAAGGGTTTGTTTTTGCTTGGATTCGATGCTCTGAACGGATTCACCCACGAGGGTAATGAAAATATCGCTCAGGCGAGGCATTTGCAGCTCAAATTTGAGGATATCGAGGGGACTTGCTGCCAGGCGCTGAAGGAGCGCTTTTCCATTTTCGGATTGAGGTAGGAGGATCTCCGCCAGGTTGCCGGTCAATCGCTCGATGGAGAGGTCGGTTTGCTGATGAAACCAACTATCGTCTCCGGCAAATTCAACGCGGTAAAGGTTGCGCTGAAAACGACGGCGTACCTCGGCGGTATCGCCATCAATCTGGAGTTTGCCCTTGTTGATAAGGCCTATGTGGTCGCAGATTTCTTCGACCTGCTCCAGCCGGTGGGTTGAGAAAATAATGGTGGTGCCGTTTTCCCGCAGTTTGAACATTTCTGTTTCGATCAGGCGGGCGTTCACGGGGTCAAGGCCCGAAAAAGGCTCATCGAGAATAAGCAGGCTGGGTTCGTGGGCCACTGTGGCAATAAACTGCACCTTTTGCTGCATGCCTTTGGAAAGGTCGGCGGCGTTACGCTCAGCCCAGGCACCCAGTCCGAGGCGTTCCAGCCAGGCATAGGTACGTTTTTTGGCTTCGGCCTGTGGCAAACCACGGAGCGCGAGCAGGTAGGTGATCTGCTCGGCTATTTTCATTTTCTTATACAAACCGCGCTCTTCCGGCATGTATCCCATGCGGCGGGCATGCGATTCGGTCAGGGGTTCTTTGTCGAAAAGGATCCGGCCTTTGTCGGGGAAAGTAATTCCCGTAATCATGCGGATGATGGAGGTTTTTCCGGCTCCATTGGGCCCGAGGAGGCCAAATATTTTTCCACGGGGGATATTCAGCGAAACATGGTCTACGGCAACGTGCCGGTCATATTGCTTTACTACTTCTTCCAGGCGAAGAATGGAATCCATGCGATGTTGGGTTTGGGTCTAAGGCTATGGGGTTAATCAACTATTCGTGTACATCTACTTCCACAATGGTCACTTTTCCCATATCCATCTGGCAAAAAATACGGGTAATGGGGGTGGTTCCGGTATGGTATCTGCAGGCACCATTGCGGTAAACGCCGGTGTTTATTTCCTGAAAAGAATCTTTGATAGAAGAGGCAGAAAGAAAGGTTTCGCGCAGGTGAATCTCCACGGGGTGGCCACGATCTACATAAACAAAGAGGTTACCGGTTCCACATTTCACCGTCACGTTCGACCCGGGGTGCAGGCCATTGCCGAGCCAGATACGGGTATCGCCCATGTCGTTGCGCACGTGTACGGTGCGGGCATAGGCGAAGTCGAGGTTTTTAATCACCAGCAGGGCGCGCGCCACATTAATGGTGAGCTCCTCCATCTGCCGGGTATTGGGGGCATTGTAAAGCAAATGCACGGTGCCTGTATTGCTGCTAACGGACAGGCGGTTGAGCGAAAGGTTGCTCAGGTCGAGCAGGGCACCTTCCTGGCTTACAAGCACCGAAAGGTTGGTAACGAGCGAAGGATCGGCGAGGTATTTGGTCGAAATGTCAGAGGTAACACCCTGGGCCGGTGTGCTGAGCGGGTTAAAGATTTCAGAACTCCTGCTGGCCACGGTTGCACTGCGGGCATTAAAAGCACCCAGTTGTATTTGTCGGGTTAAAATTCCGGAACCGGCAACCTCATTGGAAATACGATGCGCGTACCCCGATTGGCTGGAGGAAAGCTGCACAGAGGAAAACCCGCATTTTCCCGAAGATTCGAGGTATAAACCACCGGTAGGAATATCCAGGGTAAGATTCAACTGCTTTACGCCGGAAGGAGTTGGTAAAGGACTATCCGATACCGAACGTTGGGCTTCGAGCATTTCCGGCACCATCAGACAGAAGCTACAAGCCCATATCAGCGGTACAATCCGGGCCTTCCATGACATGGGAGTTTCCATATTTTCACGTTTTGCTGAAGAAACAGCCATCCCCACATTCAACATTGACGAAGCAAATATATATGTTTTACAATAAAACGAGCCAGAGGGTTTTTCCTCAGCCAAGTGAAATTCAAGAAGTTAGGTGGGTTGTTGGGGATTTTCTGAACGAGTCAGGCAAAAAAAAGTTGTTGTACTGCGGTGCTGGCTGTCGGATTCCGTACATCATCCGTAAATTTGAACGATCAGAAAACACATGCCAGAACTTCACCACATAGAGCCTTTCTACGGCTGGCTGGAACTCTATAACCACGAGCTGGACCCCAATTCTCCTTTTCACGAAGTAGAGCACAACCAGTTTTATTTTGACCGGAGTGTAAATAACATCCCGGCCCACCCGCTATGGGACCATATAGGCTCAGAAAGCCTGCTGGTCAAAATCCTCTTTGCCGACTATGATGAGCAGTACGCCATCATTGAATTTTTTGGTGAATGGAACGATCTCTTTGAAAATGACTTTAAACTCCTGGCCGAAAACTGCCTGAGTTTCCTGATTGATGCAGGTATCCGCTACTTTGTCCTGATCTGCGAAAATGTATTTCATGGCTATTTTGAATCGGACGACTACTACGAAGCCCTCCAGGATGAACTCGAAGGCGAAGGCTGGATTTGCCTCATGCGCCTGCGCGATCATATAAAGGAAGACATGATTCAATACGGGTTGGACAGTTATTTTTACTGGAGCGAACCCGTGGACCAGCTCGCTTGGCGCAAGCTTAAGCCCAATATGCTCTACGAAGTGATCGCCGACCGAATAAGACATACCCTGGGGTAAAATGCCCCGCCAACACCCGTTAACCTCTTTCATGGCCTGTTTTTTGGTAGATCAGCATTTTATGCCTTATATTCAGGCAACTTGAAGGTATTTTTTTATCAAACCCATGATCAAACGGATTTCCCTCACCCTGCTCGTATGTATGTCGGTGTACACCACACAGGCACAATCCATCGGCATGGACACGACCCTTACTTATTCCACTTTCCTTAATCAGTGCGTGGATTTTAAGTCAAAAGCCAAGCAGGAGATTTGGGTGGTGCATTTCTGGGCCAGCTGGAACAGCGCTTCCCTTGCCATTATCGACGACCTCGTCACGGTACACGCCATTTATCAAAACAAGCCGGTGCGGTTTGTAGGTGTTTCTGTGGATAAATCCCGCGATGCCTGGGCCCAGCGCCTGAATCAATACCCCATGCCCTGGGAGCAATTGTTTCTTCCCAGCCAGGACGACTACGATTTTCTTCGCCGGGCATTTAAGCACAACAGCATTCCGGCCATTTTCCTGGTCAATACCGACGGGCAAATTCAGCGCTTGCACGACAACAATGAGCTCATGGAAATGCTCGCAGCCCTTACCCCTGCTTTGCCCAACAAGCCCTACGTGTTAGCCACTACCCCTCCGGTAAAAGTACAACCCGCCGCTACTCCTGCTCCATCCGCAGGCACACGCACCCAACAACCTACTGCCGGAGCCAACAGCTACACCGTACTTTCCGGAGATACGCTGTATTCCATTTCCCGCAAACTGGGCGTTAACGTTGACCAGCTTAAAAAAGTCAATGGCCTGAAGGATAACAATATCCGTGTGGGGCAACAACTGAAAATTCCCTGAAATTCCCTGAAATTCCCTGAATTTCCCACATACCTTTGTGAACAATCACCTCCAAAAAGGGCTGAGTTTTAGGTAATGTTGTTCGCTTTTCGCAAGTTGCCCGGCAATTGAACCGACATTCGTTCATGGGCCTGCTTTCTCTCCTGCTGATACTTCCGCTCCTGGCCCTGGTGGCCATGCAGCCCATTCCTGTCAGGCACCGGGTACACCGCTGGATTAGCCTGGGTACCATCGCGGCCCAATTGGTGCTGGTATTGGCCAGCCTTCCCCATTTTTTTCAGTCACGCACCTCTCACACCTGGATATGGGAAGAGCGGTATCCCTGGTTGCGTATCAACCTGGGTGAAGCTGGAATGCTGGGCGTGGATTTTCACCTGGCTGCTGATGGCATTTCGCTGGTGCTACTGCTGCTGACCCTGGGCGTGATGCTGCTGGGAAACCTCGCTTCCTGGAAAATAGAACACCGAAGCAGGGCCTTTTTCCAGCTTTTCCTGCTTCTGGATGCAGCCTTGATCGGGGTATTCACCGCCCGCGATTTTTTCCTTTTTTACCTCTGCTACGAATTCATGCTGCTCCCGATGTTTTTCCTCATCGGAGGCTGGGGCGGACCCAAGCGGGAGTTTGCGGCGCTCAAGTTTTTCATTTATACCCTTTCCGGTTCCATTTTTATGCTGCTGGTGATGATCGGGTTAATGCTGAGCCTGGAGGCTCCCGCCGACCAGACCGCCCAAATTGCCCGCTCGTTTAACTTTGATGTGCTGTTTCAAGGTGCGCCTCCGGTAAAAGCAGTCGGGATTTTTGCCCCCGATGCCCTGATCCTGGGCTTGCCTGGCAGGGCGGTCGGGTTTTGGATATTGGTTCTGGCTTTTGCCATCAAGGTACCCATGGTGCCCCTGCATACCTGGCTGCCCGATGCCCACGTGGAGGCATCTACGGGCGTGTCGGTGGTGCTGGCGGGTGTCTTGCTCAAAGTGGGGGGATATGGCTTGATTCGCATTGCCTGGGGTGCCTTTCCCGACCAGGCGGTATTGTTTGCCCCGGCGGTTGCCTTTTTGGGCTGGTTTTCGATGCTCTACGGCGCGCTGGTGGCCATGGCCCAAACCGATTTTAAACGCATGGTGGCTTATAGCTCGGTATCGCACATGGGCTTTGTTCTGTTGGGGCTCGCCAGTTTGCAGGCCGCCGGGTTGACCGGGGCTGTATTTCAAATGTTTACGCATGGATGGATAGCGCCCATGTTGTTTTTGCTGGTAGGTGTGCTTTACGACCGGGTACACGACCGCAACATCGCCAATTTTCAGGGGCTATGGGCCCTCATGCCCCGCTACACCTTCTTTGTGCTGATTGCCTTTTTTGGCGGATTGGGCCTTCCGGGTCTTGCGGCCTTTGTATCAGAGGCGCTGGTATTTGCGGGAGCGTTTCAGGCGGCGGTGGCGGGCCGGCTGGCATGGTGGCTCGTCGGAACGGGTGTAATTGCCGTTTTTTTCAGCGCCATCTATTTTCTACGCGCCTTTCGCCAAATGTTCTTTGGTGTTTTTGACCCGGAACATACCAGCACCTGGCGCGAAAACCTCAAGGATTTGACCGTACGTGAATATATTATGCTTATTCCACCGGCGGTTTTAATAGTTTTGCTGGGCTTTTTGCCAGGGCTCATCCTCGCTTTTTTTCAAGAGGATACCACCAATCTGGCATGGGTACTGCAAACCTGGTTGCCTTCCACCCCGACTACTTATTTCCAGCCATGACTTACCTGACCGAATCGAAAATAGTATCCCGTGAAACCATTTCCCGCAGGGTAAACGCCTGGCGGGTACGCGGAGATGTGGTTGTTTTTACCAATGGTTGCTTCGACCTCCTGCACCTGGGCCACGTAGATTACCTCGAAAAAGCCAGCCTGCTCGGCGACCGCCTGGTAATCGGGCTCAACTCCGACAGCAGTGTAGCCGCCCTTAAAGGCGACGACAGGCCTATCATGGACGAACACTCCCGTGCCCGAGTCCTGGCTGCCCTCCAGTTTGTGGATGGAGTGGTTATTTTTGACGAAGCGACTCCCCTCGAACTCATCAAAGTAATAGAACCCGATGTACTCGTAAAAGGCCAGGATTATAAACCCGAAGATGTCGTCGGCAAAGAAGTGGTGGAACAACGCGGCGGTTCGGTACAAACAGTTCCCCTCGTGGATGGTTATTCCACTTCGGCCATTGTGGAAAAAATCCGCGCTTAACTCCCTTTCAGTATTACCGGTGTTTTCTTTTTTCAGGAAAGCCCAAAACAGGTTTTTAATTATTTTTGCTGCACAACCAGCCCTTTATCATGCCCGATAAACATTTCACCGCCCTTACCCCAGAAGAACGCGATGCACTCATCCAGGCTCCCGTTCTGGTTACCTTGCTGATTGCAGGTGCCGATCAGGATTTCAGTAAAAAAGAAATTAACTGGGCGAAAAAAGTCATTCATTACCGCACTTTTACCAGCCATAACCTACTCCACGACTACTACGAGATGGTGAACGCAGGCTTTGAGGACTCGATGAGTACTTACCTCGACGACGAAGCAAGCACCCTCGATGAGGCAACCCTCACTGTACGACTGGCCGGTCTGAATGATGTTTTACCTAAAATCGACCCCCTGTACGCCAAAGCATTGGTCGATAGCCTGCGAAGCCTGGCCCAGCATGTAGCTGAAGCCGACGGCGGGTTATTGGGTTTTCATAAAATTAGCACGGAAGAGCAGACGGTAGTGGACCTGCCCATGATCAAACTCTGATACTCTGGCATGGAGCACCGCCCTGCCCCTTGGGAAAACCTAAGCCTGGCCGATTTCATCTACGAACTGCCAGAACACCGCATTCCGGACCGGCCGCTGCCGGTGCGTGATGCCTCCAAGTTATTGGTTTATCAGGGTGGCAAAATTTCCCACAGTCAATTTTCGACACTGGATGAGCTGCTACAGCCCACAGATGTCCTTATTTTCAACAATACACGGGTAATTCCTGCCCGGTTTCATGGCGCACGTCCATCTGGTGGCGCGATCGAAACCCTGCTCATGCACCCTCACGCCCCGGCTGACATGACCCTGGCCATGCAGGCTAAAGGCTCGGCATTCTGGCAGTGCATCGTGCGCAACCTCAAGCGCTGGAAAACCGGCGAAACCGCCACGCTCACCCTTCCTGAATCCGCCGCTGGCATTGAAATGACGGCTACCCTTATCGACCGCAACGAGCAGATCGTGCGCTTCGACTGGCTGCCCGCTGAGCTCAGCTTTGCCGATGTAGTAAGCAAGGCCGGCGAACTGCCGCTGCCCCCTTACATGAAGCGCGACGCCGACCAGCGCGACCGCAACGACTACCAAACCGTGTATGCCCGGCTGGATGGGGCCGTGGCCGCACCCACTGCCGGCCTGCATTTTACCCCTGCCCTGCTCGACCGCCTCCGGGGAAAAGGCGTGGGTGCCCAGTACCTGACCCTCCATGTGAGTGCAGGAACATTTTTGCCCGTAAAAACCGACACCCCCGCCGAGCATCCCATGCATGCAGAGCAAATCGTGGTTTCGGCAGATGACCTGCGGCGGCTGTGCCAAACCTCCGGAAGGCTGATTCCCGTAGGTACTACTTCGATGCGCTGCCTCGAAAGCCTGGCATGGCTCGGATGGTTGATCCGGCAAAATCAGGCGGCCTATGACCCGGAAAAGGCCTTCGAAGTACCCCAGCTCATCGCTTACCAGACCGATTTCTCGCTTTTGCCTGAGGGTAAAATTATGCTTGGCGAAGTATTGGCTTTTATGGAAAAGCACAACCTGGAAAAATGGATCGGCGAAACCCGCCTGATGATTCTTCCGGGCTACCGCTTTTTATTGACCGGAGGGCTGATTACTAATTTTCACCAACCAGGCTCTACCCTTATTCTTCTGGTGGCTACCTGGATCGGCAATGACTGGCGCTCCGTATATCAAAGCGCCCTCGATAATGACTACCGCTTTCTGAGCTACGGCGATTCTTCACTCTTACTCCCCAAAAGCTGATCCTTTTCACGGGGATTGTTTATTTTTTGGCTTAATACCCGAATCCATGAGATTACTTCGACTATTTCTTTTTGCGCTGCAGCTGATTCCCGTGCGCTATGCCCGTGCGGACGAAGGCATGTGGTTACCGGTTTTGCTTTCTGTGCTCAACGAAGCCGACATGAAAGCCCAGGGCTTTAAGCTCAGCGCTGCCGATATTTACAATGTAAACCAGGCCTGTATCAAAGATGCCGTGGTCATTTTTGGCGGGGGCTGCACCGGAGAAATTATTTCTGCTGATGGCCTGCTGCTGACCAATCACCACTGCGGCTTCAGCACTATCCAAAGCCACAGCTCGGTAAGCAACGACCTCACCACCCTCGGCTACTGGGCTGCCAACCGGGCCGAAGAACTGGTAAATCCCGGGCTTACGGTGAAGTTTCTGGTAAAAATGGAGGACGTGACTTCGCTCATTGTACCGGCAGATACCGTAGGTAAAACGCCCGAAGAGATCCAGGCCATGATCGCCGCCAACTCCAAAGCCCTGGAAACCCAGCGCATGGAAGGCACGCACTATCTGGCCGACGTAGAGTCGTTTTTTTACGGCAACCAGTATTTTCTGATGATCTATGAAACCTATCAGGACATCCGGCTGGTGGGAGCTCCTCCCTCCTCTATTGGTAAATTTGGGGGTGAAACGGACAACTGGGTATGGCCCCGCCACAATGCGGACTTCAGCCTGTTTCGGGTGTATGCTGCACCTGACGGAAAACCCGCCCCATACTCGGCTGATAATGTGCCCATTAAAGCAAAATACCACCTGCCGATTTCGATCAAAGGGGTAAAAGAAGGTGACTTCACCATGGTCCTGGGCTTTCCCGGCTCAACCCAGGAGTACCTTTCTTCCTCAGCCGTGGACTGGACCCTGCATGTGCTCGACCCCGTGCGGGTAGAATTGCGCGATGCCCGCCTGGCCGTGATGGAGCGTGAAATGAAAAAAAGCGACGAGGTGCGTATCCAATATTCCGCCAAGTATGCCACGGTGAGTAACGCCTACAAAAAATGGAAAGGCGAAATTCTGGGCCTCACCCGCGACAAAGCCGTGGACCGCAAGCTCGCTTACGAGGCTGTCTTCACCAGCAAAATGAACGAAAACCCCGCCCTTCAGGCGCAATACGAGGACATTTTGCCCCGTCTTGAACTTTTGTACGAAGAGCTGACCCCGCTTACCCTTTCGCAGCAACTCTTCATTGAAGGGGGCTACTCCATCGAGCTCCTGCAATTTGCCTACCGCCTGAGCCAGTACTTTTCGAAGTCGCCCGCCGAAATGAAGCAGGACCAGTCCAAAACATTGGCTTATGTGTCGGGTTTTTTCAAAAATTACAATGCCACCCTCGACCAACACCTGGCGGCGGCTATTTTCGAAAAATACATCCAGCTCTTGCCGGAAGAGAACCTGCCGCCGGTGATTGATGAAATAAGCGAAACCTACCCCGACAATTTTGAAGGATACGCTGCCAACCTTTTTGAGGGATCACAGCTCACAAATCCAGATTTGGTAAAAGAGTGGATTGAACAAGGAAATGTAGAAGCCCTTCGCAAGGACCCCGCCTACCAGCTCATGGCCGCCCTTTTTTCGCACTACTTCATGGCCACGGCCGATGGGTACAACGAGAAAAACGCCGATATCCAGGGCCTGCAGCAGCGCTACATGACTGCCCAGCAACAGGTGTTTACCGAGCGTAAATTTTATCCCGATGCCAACTTTACCATGCGCCTTACCTACGGCAAAGTAGAAGGCTTTGAACCCGCCGATGGGGTGCACTACCGCTACTACACCACCCTCGATGGCTTGGCGGCCAAGCACCAGGCCGAACCCGAAAACGAAGATTTCTTCTATCCCGGCAAACTCGATACCCTCATTGCTACCAAAAACTATGGCAGATACGCCCAGGGAAGTGACCTCCGCACCTGCTTCATTGCCTCCAACCACACCACAGGCGGCAATTCCGGCAGCCCCGTGATGAACGCCGAAGGACAACTGATTGGCCTCAACTTTGACCGCAACTGGGAAGGCACCATGAGCGACATCAACTACGACCGCGACCTTTGCCGCAATATTTCAGTTGATATACGCTATGTGCTGTTTGTGATCGACAAATACGGCGGCGCAGGTTACCTCATCGACGAAATGACCCTCGTAGAGTAAAGTATTTCTTGAAAAATAAAATGCCGGCACTCATTGTGAGCGCCGGCATTTTATTTTAAGTGGGGTTTCAACTTATTGTCCTACCACTACTTTCAGGCTCGACTCCTGGCCTCCTTTGCGGAGTCGCACGAGGTACATGCCTGTAGATTCGCGGCTGAGGTCGAGCTGTGTTTTGCTGGAAAATTCACCTGACCGGACCACACGACCATCAAGCGCTATCACCGAATAACTGACGACCTCGAGGCTTTCAGATTCCAGCCACAGGATGCCGGAGGTTGGGTTAGGATAGGCTTTGATGCCCGAAACAGCATCCTGAAGAGGAGCGATGTCGGTAGTCGTGATGTTTACCGAGCTATACACCGCATTGTAGCGCAGGTGCTCGTTTTCTTCGGCTTTGGTGAAGCTACCACCTACATAAATCAGGCTGTCGAAATCCGCAATTACCTGCACAGTGCTTCCGAGGTTGAAGGTGCCGCCGAGCAGGAATCCGTAGCCCGCCCCTACTACGGTAGCATAGTTGGAGGTAGTACCTGCGGCATTGGTGAAGCCGCCACCCAGGAATACCAGGCTGTCACGCGCGGCAACAGATTGTACGGTACTGTTGAGCTGTGGATCCCAGGAGGTAATGCTGCCATCAGAAAGTTTGAAGGCTGCAGCGTAGCGGTGGTCGCTGGTTCCTCCAACCGAACTAAAGCTTCCGCCCACGTAGAGTCGGGTGCTGTTTTTGGCTAGGGAATAAACGACCCCGTTTAAGTTGGGATCAAAAGCATTCAATGCGCCTGAGTTGCCCTTTTCCACAGCAGCCAACCGGTTGCGGGTAGCATTGCCGACCATGTTGAAGTTACCACCGAGATATACCTGGTTTCCGTCGTACAAAATAGCGTTGACGTAGTTGTTCGGATTTGGATCCCAACCTTGCGGAAAATCGTTGTCGAAGGTAAAGGCTGCGGCATAGTTGCGGGTCTGGCCCTTAGAAGTGGTGAAAGCACCACCTACATAGACCACAGAATCGCTGGCGTCGATGGCGTAAACGGCATTGTTCATCGAGGGATTCCACGGGTTGAGGTTGCCGGTCGTAAGGTCTATACTAGCGAGGTAGTTGCGGGTGCTATTTCTGATGTTGGTAAATGAACCGCCTACATATAGCGTGCTTCCTACTTGCTTCAGAACATACACCGTGCTGTTGGGGTTAGGTGCCCAATCAAGGATAAGCCCCGTGGTTTCGTCAATGGCCAATAGATTGGACCTTGTTTCGGATTTGAGGAAAGAGAAACTGCCTCCAACGACAATTTTGCCATTGTATGTTGCTAAGGAATTGCCTTGTCCATCCATCTGGGGTTGCCAGGCAACCAGGTCTGCTTTTGTGTAACCAAAAGCTGCAGCATGCTTCCGTTTTTGGTTCTGCACCGTCAGCCCGTCGAAATAACCTACGGCGTAAACGGTGGTGTCGAGCTTGGCGATGTCATAAACGGTAAAACCACTCGGTGTGCGCGCATTCCACGAGGCTTCGAATGTATTTACTGCGCCAGTGGCCAAGGTATAGCGCACCAGTCCGTTGCGGGGGTTGCCGTTTACCTGCGAAAAATTACCGCCCACATAGAGCTTCCCGTCCAGAATTTTAACCACCTGAACCGTGCTGTTCACATTCGGGTTCCAGGAGTATGGAAGGGCTGTGGCATTGTCGAGTCCAAGCAGGTAGTTTCTGGGGGTGTATTTGAAATAGGTAAATGAACCACCCAGTGCTATTAGGTTACTGCTTGCCGTTATTGAATTGCAGTAGGAGTTCAGCTGCGGATTCCATCCCAGTAGGGTGCTTGTCTGGTGATTGGTATTGCGTACGAGGGCAGCATAGTTTCGGGGTTGATTTCCTACTTGCGTGAAAGTACCTCCCAGATAAACGGAGTCAGCTACGCCGTAGATGTCGTAAACCGCAGCGTTGAGGTTGGGGTTCCAGGTAGAAAGGGTTCCGGGATCCTGCACGCCCATTTCGGCAGCATAGTTACGTTGTACGTTGTTGATCTGGGAAAAAGTCCCCCCGATATAGAGGTAGCTGTTGTCCATGATCTGTATGTCGTACACCGTGCTGTTGGCTTTGCCTGTCCACGTGTCAGAGAACTGGTTGGTAGCCGGGTTGAATGCTCCCACATAAGGAGTACTGCGGTAGCGGAAATAGGTAAAAGACCCCCCCACTAGCAATCCGTTAGCTCCGCCGCCAGCCATCAGGGTATTTACATACGAGTTCACCTGCGGGTTCCAGGAGTCCAGGGCATTAGCCACGATACGTCCGGCATAGTTGCGGGTCTGCCCGCCCAAGCTGGTAAAGGTTCCTCCTACATAGCCATTTTTATAGAAATACACCGCAGCATTAGCACTGACATTGAATACCGTTGCGGTACCATTGGCCACATTGAGCTGTGCCAGGTAACCTCTGGGCTGGCCTCCTATTTGGGTAAAAGATCCACCCACATTCAGAAACGAACCCGAAAGCTCAATTGAGTAAACGGTACTGTTGCAGGTGGCATTAAAGCCGAGTACCGCCGCACCCGTTGTTTTGTCGAGCTGAGCAATGTTGGACCGAGTCTGGCCACCTACCATAGAAAATGAGCCACCCGCCCATAACCCGGATGCACCCACCTCAATTTCCTGTACGGTAGAGTTGAGGTTCGGATCAAAAGAAAGCAAAGTACCATTGCTGGCATCGACTGCCGCCATGCGGTTGCGGGCAGTACCTGCTATAGTGGTGAACCCACCGCCAAAGTAGAGGGTAGAACCGTCCAGCGCTACGGCATATACCGTGGAGTTGGCAGCAGCAGGATTAGCCGCCCAGCCACTGACCATAACTCCGGTGGTGGCGCTGATGGCCCCGATGTACCCGGAGGTTTGCCCGCCGATGCTGGTAAAAGAGCCCCCTACGTAGAGGGTGCCACCCGATAGGGCGAGGTCGTAAACGGTGCTGTTGGGCGTAGGCAGGAACGAGGGGTCGATGCTGAGGTCCGAAAGGATGTGCACCAGGCGCGGGTAGCTTTGTCCGCCAACCTGTGAAAAACTGCCGCCGATATACCAGCCGCCATTGCCATCGGGGATAGTTACTTCAATAGCCCCGTTAAAGTCAGGGAAATCGAGGCTGGGGACGTCTCCCGTAGGCAAAAAGCCTCCATAAGGAGCATAGTATCCGCTTTCGCTGAAAGAACCTCCTGCATATACATAGCCCGAACCACCACCGGCGGTAGGCGAGTAAGCAAGGGTCTGTAAAGTAGAGTTAACCGAAACTGTGTGGATATGGGTGGCGTTGTCGGCAGTAACGCGGGCGAAATAGCGCTGTGTTTTCCCCGCAATTTTGGTAAATGAGCCACCAAGGTACACATCGGTGGTACCCATGGTAGTAACCGAATAAACCGCACTATTCACCTGCGGGTCCCAGTTCATGAGGGTATTGCCGTTGGCAAGGTCAATTTTAGCTGCATAACCCCGGGTTTGACCAAAGATTTGGGTAAAAGAACCACTCACGTACATCACGCCCCCTTGCCCGAGGGCGATATCGTAAACGGTAGAATTCGGTGTCAGGTTGAAACTGGGGTCAATGCTGTAATCAGAAAGAATGTGCACCAACCGCGGATAGCTTTCTCCATTTACCTGAGAAAAGGCCCCGCCGATGTACCAGCCTCCGTTCCCATCATTTACTATTACTTCAATACTGCCATTGAATCCAGGAAAATGATTGAAAGGAAAATCGTTTTCCCGGGTGGTAATCGCACCATACTGGGCATAATGCCCTGTTTCCGAAAAGTTGCCGCCGACATACACATCGTTGCCGGATGACTGGATACTATTGACCGTTGAGTTGGTGGACACATTCGGGACGAGGGTATCCTGATCCAAGCGGATTTCTGCAAAGTTCCGTTGGTTTTTACCAGCGATGGTAGAGAAGCTACCTCCTACAAATACCGAGTTGGAGCTGCTCAGGTTCAGGGCATAAACACTGCTGCTGGGTTCCGGACGCCATTGGGTGGGTATAGCCCCCTGCTGAAGGTCCAGCTCGCATACATATTTCACGGCTTCTCCCCCAATCTGGGTAAAACTTCCACCTACATATAACTTTTGCCCTTTTAATACCAGTGCATAGACTGTGCTGTTGGGGTTGGGGTCAAAGTTGGCATCCACCGACATGTCGGGTAGAATATGTGCGAGGTATCGGCGGCTTTCTGTTCCGATTTTGGAGAAGCTGCCCCCTACGTACCAGCCACCTGCACTATCGCTAATCACTACCTGAATCGTGCCGTTGGATAACGGAAAATCGAAATCAGGGAAATCATTGCCGGGTGTTACCATCGCTATGTTGGTGGAATAATACCCCCCTTGCGAAAATGAACCTCCTAAAATGGTGGTATCCCCTGTGCGTATCACCGAATACACGGTGGAGTTCGTTGAGATTCGCGGACTGCGAACCTGCTGGGCCAAGCCCAGGCTTGGCATCAGTAGCCACCAGGCCCCCAGGGCCGTGAGCATACCATTGGTTTTCAAAAAATTGAAAAAATTAAACATAAAGAAGAATTAAGGAAAGGGTTTGCTGAGTGTTTCCCGCAAGGGAACTGTTTACAAGAAGTCGGATAGTTATGGGTAAATGCAGTTCTGCGCGCTATTGAATTATCTCATTAAGCCTGATTGAATCATGCGTTTACGGTTGTTTTTTACTGTCCGAAAACCAAGATCAAGTTAGTCTGATTACCCGCCACCAAACTTTTGAATAACTCACCATATCCGGTGACACCAGGCTACTCCTAAGGATCGGTTATCCTCTATAGTGGTGATAATGCAATAAATCTGAAAGAAGCTTTTAATCCGGTCCTTCTTCCTCATGGCTTTGAATGCTTTGATCTGTACCACCTGATAAACGCTTCACAACGAGTCATTTCAGGGCGGGAAAGATTGTACGGTAATCTATCTTTTCAATTTTCGTATTAAATATTAGGTTTGAATCATGATGCGAAATACTCTCAAGCTCCTGGCGTTGCTCGTGCTTTCCTGGTTCTTACAGGGATGCCAATCTGATTTTCTGAAAGAAAGCGGCTGGTCGCCCTCTGTACTAAGCCCTTTGGCCACAACCACCCTCGATTTCCGCGACCTCTCCTCCCTCAATGGTCTTGAAGGCACCTATACCTTGCCCGCCGACCAATTGAATATCCCCGATTTTGGCTACAACCAGCCCATTGATGTACCTCCCATCGGGCCATTTAACCTGCCTACGGCCTATCTGCGCCTGTCGCAGGTCGTGCGCAGCCTCAGTGTTTCAAAAGCGGAGGTGAACATATCGATCACCAATATCTTCCCGATTCCAATCGGTGCCGGTACCGAAATCGCTTGCAGGGACAGTGCTTCCGGAAGGCTAATTTTCAGCTATACCCTAACGGAGGAAGTGGTGCCTGGTGCTACCATCGAATTTCCGCTGAACCTCATCGACGAAGAAATACCTGCCGTGATGACCTTCGGCATGGAAAATTTCCGTTCAGCGGGTGGGTCCGGTGTGCAGTTTTCGTCACAGCCCATGGAGGTACACGCTGTCATTAAGGTGCTGGAGCTTAATCGTGCCGAACTCCGCAACAACCTCGACATCGAGCTCAAAGAGCTGGAAAGCGATTTTTCCCTTAACCTTGACCAGATACAAGATACCGCCGCGCTATCGGGCAGCCTCAACCTCTTCATTGAGCACCGCTTTCCGGCGAGGGTAGAACTAAAAGTGAGTTTTTTGAATGACAGCAACGACGAGGTGTTTAGCCTTTTCTCCCAGGAAGAAGAAAATACCCTCGTGCTCGAAGCGGCTCCCGTTGACGCCAACGGCCAGGTAACCAGTGCCCTAAAAAAAGACATGATCGGGTTTATCCACCTGAAGTCCGACCTCAATCAACTGGCTTTGGCCAGTAAAATACGGGTTTATGCCCGCCTTTCTACCCCTGCTGCTCCTGCTACCCTGGTCGTGGACAGCAACAGCCAGATTGTACTTTCTCTCAGCGGTAAACTTTCTCTCGAAACTTCTCACCTCGGCGAATAAATCATGAAACATATATTCCTTTTTTTCAGCCTGGTACTGCTGTACCTGGGGGGGCTGCACGCCCAAACGGTGGATGTAACCGCCTATTCGAGCTTCTTTTCGCCTTCGGCTTCCCGCAACAGGCCGGCGGCACTCGGTACCGGCACCGAGCGGGTGAACATTACCCTGACGGGGATGTCGGCCGGGGCTTCCAACAGCTTGATTTCCCGGGGGATGATCACACGACTTGCGCAGGGCGATTTTACACACATGCCCCAGTGGATGTCCACGGTGCAGGAAAACGAAACCTTCCAAACAGATGCGACCCTTCAGCTCTTGTCCGGTTCAGTAACCCTGGGCCCCAAAGGAGGAAAAGGCTTCTCCTTCGGTTGGGGTGTGGCCGACCGTTTTCAAACCCGGGGATTCCTTCCGGGTTCGCTGCTGGAGCTTGCCTGGCAGGGAAATGCCGCTTACGAAGATCAAACCGTAAAGATGAATTTTGGCTTCAATGGAAGCTGGATGCGGGAATATGCGGTGGGCTTTGCCATGCCGCTCAGTGTCCCCGGCGATAAATGGCAGCTCCGGTTGGGTGGCCGCGCAAAGTACCTCCAGGGCATTGCTGCTTTCCAGACCAACAAAGCCAATCTTTCCCTTTATACCGCCCCCAACGGCGAGTACCTGGATGTTTCCTACGACTACAGCTTCCAAACTTCCTTCGATCCTCAGGCTGCTATCCCGTTTGCATCCAGTAATATTAGCCACCCATCGGGTAAAGGCATAGGCTACGACCTGGGCTTTCAGGTGGGTTATGGTAAGTTTTTCAAAGGCGAACTTAACGTGCTGGATGCCGGCGCGGTCAACTTTCAGGCTGCACCTTCCTTGGTTACCTATGCCAAAGCCGATCAATTCCGGTTTCAGGGGATCGTTTTGGACAATGCATTCGAAGGATCGCCCACGATCAACAGCGATTTTATCGACAGCATAGCAGTGAACAATCGCATCACCGGCCAGGCCATGCGCTACCAACTTCCGTCGCGGGTACGTGCGCAGGTAACTTTTCAGGTTCCCGCAAAAACCCTCAAAGGGGTAACTTACCCGATGCACAGCGCCACGCTCGCCTATACCGATTATTTCGCAAAAACAGGGGGCGCCAACCTTGAAGCAGCTTATACCTTTAACCTGCTCAACCTGCTGGAAGCTACAGCACTGGCAGGTACCGGCCCAGGCCATCGGTATGCAGGTGCATTTGTTGGGGTGCGGGCTTCGGCCTTCCGCCTGGGTTTCGGCAGCCGCGACCTTTCCGCTATCCTTTCTTCCAATGCGAAAGGCGGTTCGGCAGATTTTATCCTCGCGCTGGGCTTTTAATCCGACACCGTCGCCGGTTGCACAAAAGGCACTTCGTATTCCTCCATGCGGATGCCCAACGATTGAAGCTCCTCCAGAATGGGACCGTAGATATCCGCTGTTGTTGGTATCTGCACCCCGGTCTGGGGGAGTTTTCCTTGTAGGTAAAGTTTGGCAGCGGTCGCCAGCGGCCAGCCTACCGTTTTGGACATGGCTGTATGGACGGCATCTTCGCCCGTAACGACCAGATGCGCCTGTATTTGTTTGTGGGTATCTCCTTCGAAGTAATCGAACTTGTGCCACATCACAATCATGTCCTTGTCTGTGGGAGTTAACGCCCACTTTTTATTCAGGATGTGTTCCAGTATCTGGGCTGGAGTTCCTTTGGTTAATCCCACGGGAACATCGTCGAACATGCCCACCCACTTCAGGCGAAACATCTCCTGTGATTCCAGATCGATGTTGAGGTAATACGCCAATTTCAGCTCTACCGAATCGTGGGGGTGATAGGCCAAAAAGGAGTTGAGAAACTGGCGGTGGGTCATGTGGTCCACCCCTTCCATTTGGTAGGTATCGTCGGTAGCACCCAGCTGCACAAAAATATCCCAGGTACGGCAAAAACCAACCCGGCGGAGCGTGCCCCGGTAAAGCGTCTGGATCCCCCTGAGGTTATACACATCAAGGTAGCGGAGCGAATCGCGGTTGGCATACCCCTCAAAATAGCCGTATCCGGGGATATGGATAATTTCAGTTCGGCGAAAGAGGCGGTGGTAGGGGATAAATTTGTAGCGCCCTTCCTGAATAAACTTTACCACTCCCTGCCCGGCCAAAACCACATTTCGGGGGTTCCAGGTAAATTTATATTCCCACGGATTGCTAAGTGCTGATTCGGGAGCAAGTAATCCGCCCGTAAATGTTTCGAAACCGTGGAGGCGATGTCCCTCCTTGCGCAGGCGATCTAATACCTGCATGGCGGTCATGTGATCCAGGCCGGGATCGAGACCGCACTCCATCAGGATAAGCAGGCCTTTTTTCTTAGCCTCCTCGTCAAGCGATCTTATTTCATCCGAAACATAAGAAGCCGTAAACAGCGATTTGCCCACTTGCATACAAGTCCGGGCTACAATGGCATGAAAAGAGGCTGGCAATACCGAAATAACTGCGTCTGCTTTTTCTACTTCTTCGCGGCACTGATCCGGGTGGTGAATATCGAATCCAAAGCCCTCGGCACAGGCGATGTCATGTGTCTTTTCGCGGGCGGTTTCTGCTGAAATATCTCCTATCCGCAGCGACCACCCCTCCTCCTGGCAAACAGTGATGAGGCGATCGATAAGGTGGGTGGCAGATCTGCCAGCACCCAGTATGAGCAGTTTTTTCATGGGGGCTTCCGGGTATTTATCTATTTCTGTAGCAAATAACGATAAGCACCCTTGGCTTGCAACTCCGTTTCCCCGTTAGTCCATCAGCCGGCGAATAATATCGTCGGTGGTGATGCCTTCGGCTTCGGCAGTAAAACTGGACACAATACGGTGACGCAGCACGGCGGGTGCTACTTCCTGTACCTCCTGAATATCAGGCGAATATTTACCCTTCAGCAGGGCTTTGGCCTTGGCTCCGAGTATCAGGTACTGCGAGGCGCGGGGACCAGCTCCCCAGGTAATGAGGTCGCGGATATTGTCCGGGGCAAAGGGGGTATTGATCCTCGTTTTGTTTACGAGGTTTACAGCGTAGCTGATTACGTTATCAGGCACGACTACTTCGCGCACCAGGCGCTGGAAAGCGGTAATTTCTTCCTTCGTGATGATGGTCCCGATCTTGGCCTCGACGTTGGAGGTAGTGCGCTTTACGATTTCGATTTCTTCTTCAATAGAAGGATAATCGACCCGGATGTTGAACATGAAGCGGTCGAGCTGGGCTTCTGGCAGCGGGTAGGTACCTTCCTGCTCAATGGGGTTTTGGGTAGCCAAAACGAAAAAAGGCTGATCAAGGCGGTTATCTACCCCGGCGATCGTTACCTTTTTCTCCTGCATGGCTTCGAGCAAAGCGGCCTGCGTTTTGGGCGGGGTACGGTTGATTTCGTCAGCCAGGATAATATTGGCAAAAATCGGCCCCTTGATGAATTTGAAGAATTTCTTTCCGGTTTCTTCATCCATTTCCAGCACCTCAGTACCCACGATGTCGCTCGGCATGAGGTCGGGGGTAAACTGGATGCGGCTGAAGGAAAGGTCCATCACCTGGGCAATGGTAGAGATAAGGAGGGTTTTGGCGAGGCCGGGTACCCCTACCAGCAAAGCATGTCCTTTGCACAAGAGGGCAACCAGCAGGTTGTCAACCACTTCTTCCTGGCCAATGATGACCTTAGAGATTTCGGCTTTGAGTGCCTGATATTTTACCGTAAGCGCTTGTGCAGCTTCGACGTCGTTAGCGAATTGGGCCATTATTTTATCCAGTTTTTAAGCGCGTTAGCACACTCTGAGGGCTTAATTTCTACATAAACATTCTTTTGTGCCTGATCGAGCCATGTTTCGAAAGTCTCGGCCTGCTTGTTTTGAAGCGCGGCGTTGCGGATTTTCTGGTAATCGTCTTTCAGGTTGGGTTTATGCGGAGGAATTTTGCTTTTGAGGTAAACGATGTGAAAAACCCTTGAACCATCGGGCTGAACCAGCTCAATCGGCTCCGAAATTTCTCCAGGTTTCATGGTTTCTACCTGAAAATAAAGCTCGGCATCCAAAGCATCCAACGGAATACGGAGGTCCTGGGTTTGTGGGTTTACGATACAGCCTCCACAGTCGCGGGTGGAGCGGTCCTCCGAAAAGCGGATAGCCGCCTCCTCGAAGGTCAATGAATCGGTAACGATCAGGCTGCGGATGTGCGCCAGGGAGTCTTTGGCTATCTGATCTCCTTTGGCGTCAAATTTTGGAATTTTGAGGATGTGGGTGGCTGCTACAATTTCGCCCCGGCGGTCGTTGAGCTGCACAATATGGAAGCCATATTCGGTACGAAACGGGCGGGAAACCTCGCCTACGCGCATTTGATACACCATTTCTTCGAACTCTGACACCATTTGCCCACGGCCAAATTCGCCGAGGCTGCCTTTGGTTTTGCGGGCGGCGGGCTCATCACTGAACTTCATGGCCAGGTTGTCTATGGTGGCTTCCCCGGCCATAATCTGGCGGCGGTATTCCGTGAGGTCGGTCTTGATTTGCGCTATACTGGTCTCTGACCAGGGTGGCTTGATCACAATGTGATACAACTGCACTTCAGCGGGAAGCAAGCCAAGGCTATCCACAGGGATTCCCTTATAAAAAGCTTTTACCTCACGGGGGGTCACGTCCACATCGGCCACAATGGCGCCGCGCTGACGATCGATGAGTAGCTCTTTCTTGATATCTTCGGCTACATCTACCTTAAACTGGGCCAGTGACTTACCATAGATTTTGACGAACTGCTTTTCAGATTCCTCTTTATTTCCGCCCATCTGGCTCAGAATGTATTCGGTGCGGCTTGATACCTCCCTGGCTACTTCATTGTCGCTCACCTCGATACTGTCCTGCACGGCTTTGTCGAGTAGAAGCTTTGAGATAATGAGGTTTTCGAGAATGCCACAACGCATCGTTCCCTGGTCTTTTTCACCCTGAATAATGCGGTAATTGTACTGGTTGTCGACATCGGAATCCAGGATTACCTCATCTCCCACTATGGCCACAATCCGGTCCAGCATTTGGGCATTGGCCACCGAGATGAGCCCCCAAAGCAAAAAGAAAATTACACGAACCTTCATGTTGTTAATTGATTAATTCTCGACGGCTTAAAGCGACAAAAGTTTCCAATTTTTCCTGTCTCAGGGGTTAATGACCCTGAACTTTTTTCCATTCCTGGCATCCTGCACCAGTTGTTCACGATATTCTTCAATGATGGCCAGCCGCCGTTGATTCAGGATGATGCTCGAAATTTTGGGTTTGCAGATGCTGAGAGGCATGGTTTCGCCGGGCTTCAACACACCCAAAAGTTTGAAATAATGATTGTACGTCGTGTCGTTCTGGGAATGTGTATAGGTGTAAACGACTTCCTTGCCGGCTTTTTTGATATCGCCGTAAGAAAAACCTGCGCCTGCACTGATAAGTTCCATTTCGGTCACGTAGCTGCTGTCCAACTTAAACGTAAACGCGTTTTCGGTGCACCAGGATGCCAGCTCGTCAATATCCTTTGTTTCGCGTGACCGCATGAGGTTTTTTATTTTCCATGGATCTGACTCCAGGGTAACCACATGGAAGAACGAATAGAAGGGCGATTCAGCCACAAATTTATCCGGAAATTGGCTGTAATACGCCAGGATATCTGCATCTGTCACCTCAAACCTTTCAGGATTTTTTTCTACCAGCCAGTCGGTGTAGAGCTGGGCCAGCAGGTCACGCTCATAGGCCTCCAGCTTCGGCTTGATCTTCACCTCAGCCGCTTCCACCTGTGTACGGGCGGCATCGGCTATGGCTTGTTCTTCAATCCAGTGATCGATATACTGCTTTGCAAACAGGAGGCTGTCCTCATTGGAAAGCCCTTTGGGGATAAACTGCGCAACCTCTGCACGAATCAGCTCTTTCGAACCAAAACGCACCAATACATCGGCACTTCCGGGTGCCGTTTCGCGGTTACATCCTACACCTGTGACCAGCAGCAGGATCGCACCCACTACCGTCATCAACCGATTATTTATACAGCTTGGCAAATACTTTTTCGTTGATTTTTACAGGATAAGATTGGGCCAATGACTTCAGCCATTCCTGCTCCAGGTAGTCCTGATAGCGGGTAATGGACTCTGAGCGGGCTTTTTCAAAAGGCTTGATCCCGGCAGGAAATTTCTCCAGCACGACCAATACCCGGGCGTAGGAACCGAGGTCGGTTACGTCTCCAATATACCCAATCGGTTTGGTGAAAAAGTCATCGGCCAGTTCTCCTTTTCCTTTTTCGTAGCTCTGGGTGGTGATCCGCAGGCGAAGGGGCGACTCAGCGTTGAGGATTGAATCTACTTCCTGCTCTGTTTTTCCGGCAACCAGAAAATCATGGGCTTCTTTTACTGCGTCCTTATCGGTAGAGCGAAACTCGCGCACATCCACCATTTCATTGGCGTTGAAGTCGCTGGTATGGTCTTTATAAAATTGCTTGAGACCGGTAGTGTCCTCCACGGCTTTTTTCCACACCTTTTGCTCCATGAGGGTAAAGAGGAGGATGCCATCGCGGTATTCCTGTACGAGGTAGCGGAAGTCCGGGTTTTTTTCCGGCAGACGGGCTTCCTCGTAGTCCATGAGCTTGGTTTCGATAAATCCTTTGCTGATTTCGTCGGCGGCTTCGGCTGGACCGAGGCGAGGCTGGCGGGAGCGGGTGGAAATATAATAATCGATAAAATCCTGGAGGGTGGCGTTGTAAGCATCACCATTGAGCGAAAACATCGTGCGGGCGTAGAGGGCTGACTTGGTAGAATCGGGTTTCCAGTTTCCGCGGGCAAAGTTTACGTCCAGGGTTTGCTTGAAGTCGTCGAAAGCAGCCTGGTCAAAGCTGTATTTATTTTCCTTGCGGATTTTTTCGAGCATCGCTTCGCGGCTTAGCTGGGCGCGGCTGTCGCGGGCGATGCGCTGCTTCAATCCGGAGCGGGCTTCTTCGAAAGACTGAACGCCCTCCACATCGGTTACCGTAAGAATATGCCAGCCGAAACGGGTTTCAAACGGTTCGGAAAATTCGCCTTTGCCGAGCTTGAGTTTTTGCACTTCCATTTCGGGGAGCAAACGGGAGAAACCGAGATCACCTCCTTTTTCTGCGGTAGAAGGATCATCAGAGTACTGGGCGGCCATTTCGGCGAAATCAGCGCCTTCTTTCAACTTGGAATAAATCTCACGGATTTTCTTCTCTGCCTGGGCCGAGTCATTGCCCCCGGAGTAGCGATCTCCCAAACGGATAATGATGTGTGCTGCAGATTTGCGGCCTTCGGATGGAAGCTTATCCTGTACGTAAATCAGGTGGTAGCCAAAGCGGGTGCGAATCGGCATAGAAACTTGTCCGACCGCGGTATTGTAGGCGGCACTTTCGAAAGGATAAACCATGTCGAAAACCGAAAAGTATCCAAGGTCGCCTGCATTTTCGCGGGCTGAGGGATCCTCCGATACCGCCTGGGCCAGGTCGCCAAAGCTGATTTTTCCGCTAGTGATAGAATCGCGGAAAGCCAGGGTCCTTTTGTAAGCCGTCAGGGTATCTTCCGGTGTAAGATTGGCGGGAATGGTTACCAGCAGGTGGCTGGCATGAACGAGTGAGCCGGAACGGTCAAATGCTTCCTGGATCAGGTGGTCTTCCACTTCCTTGGCGGAGAGGTAAGGCTGGGCCAGTTGCTTGCGGTAGGTAGCAAACTCCTGCTCAAAAGCCGGGGTTTTGTCCAATGCAAGGGCTTCCGCTTCAAAAACTTTGCGCTTGAAATTGATGTAAAGGTCAAGGTATTCGCGGTACTGCTCGGGCGTTTGCGATTTTACCGCATCGAGGCCACCGTTGTTTTTGGCGTACACGCGTTCAAATTCCGATTTGGTTACCTTCTGGGTACCAAAATCAAGCAGAACGGGGTCTTTGATTTTTTTCTGGGCGTGGAGTGGCTGCATCAGGGTAGCGGCCATCACCAGAAAACATACATAAAAGGATTTGCGCATCATGGGTATGACGGGTTAAACGAGGGGCAAATTTAGCAATAATGGTTGAACGTAATGGATTGTATTGTCTATTTATGTGAATGGTGCGAAATACGAGGCTCCAGGCAACTGGAAGCCCGGCGATTTCGTCCATAGAATATGAAAAATCTGATTATTGCTATACAAATTATCGCCTGTTTCGGGGGACTTATTGCCCCTGTTTCCCTTCAAGCTCAAAACATGGATAAGCGGCCCATTATTTACCTCGTGCCCGGTACCGGAGGCGATGGCCGGTTGTTTTCCAAAATCGAACTCACGGGTTGGGACACCCAGATTCTGGAAATTCCGGTTCCGGAACCCAAAGAAACGATGGAACAGCTTGCAGATAGGATGCTTGCGGGTATCGATACCACCCGAACCTTTGCCCTTGCAGGCGTGTCCCTCGGAGGCATGGTGGCCGTAGAATTAGCCAAAAAAACGCAGCCTGAGGCAGTTTTGCTTATTTCTTCCGCCAAATCCCGCGACGAACTTCCCGGGAGCTACCGCATCCAAAAGTACCTGCAAATTTACCGCATCATTCCACACAAAGCCTACCTGAAGCTCACCAATTGGGCCCGGCCCCGCTTTGAACCCGAAAGCAAACCCTACGATGCGTTCTTTGCAGCCATGGTCAACGACAAGGATCCGCTCTTTATCCCCCGCGCCCTGCACGCCATCATGCACTGGAAAAACGAAGAGGTACCCGCCAACCTCTATCACCTCCACGGCACCAACGACCACACACTTCCGGAAAAAAATATTGGCGCAGCCGACCGCATTGAGGGTGGCTCGCACATGATGGTCGTTACCCGCTCCAAAGAAGTAAGCGCCTGGATGCAACAGGTACTTGACGGGTTATCAGGCATATCCGAAGAAAACTAAAGGTATCCGGACTTCATTTTTTGAAGAAAAATCAGACAAAATGCACACCGGGCAGGATTTACTGGCTCCTTTCTTGGCTTAGTAATTTCTGCGGATTAAGTTTGTGGAACTGACAATTCCGTAGCCAAAAAGCTTTTACGGGTGTCCTTTTGGTACAAACTTCTGGCCTTTTAATACCGCATATCCCCATGACTTTCGATCTGGACATGATTAAGCAGGTGTACGCCCAAATGCCCGAACGGGTAAATGCAGCGCGTACGACCCTGGGCCGTCCGATGACCCTGGCTGAAAAAATCCTTTACGCCCACCTCCACACCGATACCCCCATTCAGGTGTATTCCCGTGGAAAAGACTATGTTGACTTTGCTCCTGACCGCGTAGCCATGCAGGATGCCACCGCTCAGATGGCCCTCCTCCAATTTATGACCGCAGGCAGGCCCAAAGTGGCCGTGCCTTCTACCGTACACTGCGACCACCTTATTCAGGCAAAAACCGGCGCAGTAGCCGACCTTCAGACTGCTGTAGAAACAAACAAGGAGGTATATGATTTCCTCGGTTCTGTTTCCAACAAATACGGTATCGGCTTCTGGAAGCCCGGCGCAGGGATTATCCACCAGGTGGTACTCGAAAACTACGCTTTTCCCGGCGGTATGATGATCGGTACCGACTCCCACACCCCCAATGCGGGCGGACTCGGTATGATCGCCATCGGGGTAGGTGGTGCTGATGCCATGGACGTGATGGCTGGCCTCCCCTGGGAGCTGAAAATGCCTAAACTGATCGGAGTGAAGCTCACCGGCAAGCTCAATGGCTGGGTTTCTCCTAAAGATGTGATACTGAAAGTGGCCGGAATCCTGACCGTAAAAGGCGGTACCGATGCCATTGTAGAATATTTTGGCGAAGGGGCTACCTCTATGTCCTGCACCGGCAAAGGCACCATTTGCAACATGGGTGCTGAAATCGGCGCAACGACTTCTACTTTCGGATACGACGAAAGCATGGGCCGCTACCTCCGCGCTACCGGACGTGCCGACGTGGCCGACCTCGCCGACGGCATCGCTCCCTACCTCACTGGTGACGCCGAAGTGTATGCCAATCCTGAGCAGTATTTCGACCGCGTGGTAGAAATCAACCTCAGCGAGCTGGAGCCGCATGTCAATGGTCCTTACACCCCTGACCTTGCCTGGCCACTGTCAAAATTTGCTGATGCCGTGCGCGAAAACGGTTATCCTCAGCAGTTGGAAGTAGGCCTCATCGGTTCTTGCACCAACTCTTCCTACGAAGACCTCGACCGTGCCGCTTCGCTGGCTCAGCAGGCTACCGACAAAAAGCTGAAGGCCCGTGCTGAATTTACCATCACACCCGGTTCTGAGGTGGTTCGCTTCACCGTGGAGCGCGATGGCATTCTGGACAAATTCGAAAAAATAGGGGGCGTAGTGCTCGCCAATGCCTGTGGACCTTGTATCGGTCAGTGGGCCCGCCACATTGACGATCCTGAGCGCAAAAACTCGATCATCACTTCCTTCAACCGCAACTTTGCAAAGCGCAATGACGGCCTTGCCGCTACCCACTCTTTTGTGGCTTCGCCTGAGATCGTAACCGCCCTCGCCATCGCCGGTGACCTCACCTTTAATCCGATGACCGACTACCTCGTAAATGAGGACGGTGAGAAGGTTATGCTGGACCCTCCGAGCGGAGACGAGCTCCCCACCCGTGGCTTCGACGCCGAAGATCCGGGCTATGTGGCACCTGTTGCCGACGGATCCGGGCTGAGCGTATCGGTGAGCCCTGAATCGCAGCGCCTGCAGTTGCTGGAGCCCTTTGCTAAAATGGAATCCGCCCGCTTCAAAGGCCTGAGTATTCTGATCAAGGCTTTTGGAAAATGTACCACTGACCATATTTCTATGGCGGGTCCGTGGTTGCGCTACCGTGGTCACCTCGACAACATCTCCAACAACCTGATGCTCGGTGCTATCAACGCCTTTACCAAGGAAACGAATACCCTCAACACCGCCACAGGTGAATACCAGGAAACGCCTAAGGCCGCCCGTGCCATGCGCGATGCAGGCAAACTCATGGTGATTTTTGGTGATGAAAACTACGGCGAGGGTTCTTCCCGCGAACATGCCGCCATGGAGCCCCGCTTCATGAACGTGCTGGCCGTGATCGTAAAATCTTTTGCCCGTATTCACGAAACCAACCTGAAAAAGCAGGGGATGCTCGCGCTGACCTTTGCTAATCCGGCTGATTACGACAAGATTCAGGAAAAAGACAGCATAGATATCGACGTTACAGACATCGCACCCGGCTCACAGGTAAAAGTAACCTTGAACCATGCAGATGGCACCGCCGATACCATCCTGTGTAACCACACCTACAATGCCCAGCAAATCGGCTGGTTCACAGCCGGATCGGCCCTGAACCTGATTCGCGAGCAGTTAGAAGGCTGATACAGCGACAGCTAATAAAAGAGGGCGGCGCTTCGGTTCCGTCCTTTTTTTAATGGACCAAATTTTGCCCCTGAAAATCAAAAGGCACGGTCAGGAAACAACGCCTCACCTGCTTGCGTACTTTCATCCACACAGATTTTGCTTCCGTTTATGAAAAAGTATCTCCCGCAAACCTTCATTTCTCTGGTGCTGACCATCGCCCTGCTTTGGGCTTACAACGAGTGGGCGGCTCCTTCACAAACAATCGCTGCTGCACCCGAAGCACAGCCACTCGCAACCAGGGCATCTTTCTTCGATGCTCCCGCACATGGCCCGGCCTCCATTCCGGCAGATTTTCACCTGGCTGCCGACGTATCAATGCCCGCTGTGGTTCACATCAAATCGAGCCAGAAGATTGCCTCCAGCTATGGTGATCCTTTTTTCGACATGCTGTTTGGCACCCCCAAAAGGGCAGGAGAATTGCAGAATACGTCCAGCGGATCGGGGGTCATTATCAGCTCGGATGGCTATATCGTGACGAACAACCACGTGATAAAAGATGCCGCTGCGCTGGAAGTGACCTTGTTTGACAACCGCACATTTACGGCCACGGTGGTGGGAACGGACCCTTCCACGGATCTGGGGCTGATCAAACTCGAAGGGGTAAATTTTCCCTCCATCGACTACGCCAACTCCGACCAGGCCCTGGTGGGCGACTGGGTGCTGGCCGTAGGCAATCCATTTAACCTGGCCTCTACCGCCACCGCCGGTATCGTGAGCGCCATTGGACGAAACCTGGAGATCATCAAGGACCGCATGGCCATCGAATCCTTTATCCAAACCGATGCCGCTGTAAACCCCGGCAACTCCGGCGGGGCACTGGTTACGCTGGATGGCCGCCTGTTGGGGGTAAATACTGCCATTGCTTCCCCTACCGGTGCGTATGCGGGTTATGCCTTTGCAGTTCCTTCCAACCTCGTGCGCAAGGTGGTAGAAGACCTGAAAGATTACGGAACGGTTCAGCGGGCATTTTTGGGGGTATCGAGAGTAACGACCCTCAATCCGGATGTGGCAAAAGAAAAAAATCTGTCGGTGAAAGAAGGGGTGTTTATCGACCAGATTTCGGAAGAAGGAGGCGCGTATAAATCGGGCATCCGCGAGGGCGATGTGATTATTTCTTTTGGCGATGTACCCGTGAAACACGAATCGAAGCTGCTGGAACTCGTGGCCCGCCACCGACCCGGCGACCGCGTGCCCATGACGGTGAACCGTGCCGGTAAATACCAGAATTTTACCATTACCCTCACCAACCAGCAGGGAACCACCGAGCTGATGGCCGCCTCTCGCAACGAATTGCTCAACCGCCTAGGTGTGGAGTTTCGTGATCTCAACGAAGCCGAGCTGCGGAAAGTAGGCCTGAAATCAGGGGTGCTTGTGAGTCGCCTCTATGCTGGACAACTTCGCCAAACGACCGATATCCGCGAAAACTTTATTGTGGTGCAGTGCAACGGCAAGCCCGTGGATAATGCGGTGGAGACCATTGAATTTCTGGAGAAAACTTCGGGAAAAGTGGTTTTTACCGGTATTTACCCCGGCTCCACCCGATTTACGAACTACGAATTTCAACTTTAAAGATGGCTGGCCGCTTGGTTTCCTTTTGGAAAATGCTTGTTGAGCTAAAGCCACGCCTGTAACAACCCCGCAACCCCATCCTGTCCGGAAAAGTACTTCTGCGGGATGGGGTTGGTCGTTTGAGGTACCCGACCTAAATTCGTGCCTGAATTTCAGTTAATTCCTACTCGATGAAGAAAATATTGCAGATCCTGATTGCCAGTCTATTATTGATTGGGCTTGATCAGGGCACTAAAATATGGGTACGGGCCAATATGCCCAAGTTCGAAACCTATGGTTCCTACCTTGGGGACACCGTGCAGCTGATTCACGTAGAAAATACCGGCGCCTTCCTGAGCCTGGGTTCTGACTGGCCCGACGTGGTGAACCTGTTCCTGCTTTCCATTCTGCCGCTGGTCTTCCTCGGCGGGCTGATGTACTACATTCTCAAAAATCTCAGTAGCCTGACCAACTGGCAGGTGTGGGCGTTTACCCTGATATTTTCGGGTGGCGTGGGTAACCTCATCGACCGCTTGTTTTTTAACCGGCACGTAACCGATTTTCTGCTGTTTCAACTCAACACAACTATCCGCACGGGCATCCTGAACGTAGCCGACATGTACGTAACCGGCGGCATCCTGGTCCTGCTGGTGATTTATGCCAAGGAAGCATTTGCCGCTAAAAAGCAGGAAGACGTGGTAAAAGAAGAGGTGGCAAAGGAAGAAGAAGCAGGAGAGTAAATACGCTGCATATCACACCTTCATTTCCTTCCATTTTCCCCGGCTGAAAAAATACCATGCCACCAGGCCCAGCGCTGATTCGCCGCAGGGAATAGAAATAAAGGCACCCAGGGTGCTAAGCCCCAAACCCTTGGCCAGGAAATAGGCCAGCGGAATCTGGAAAAGCCAGAAACACACGAAATTGATCAGCGTGGGGGTGCGGGTATCGCCTGCCCCGTTGAGCGCCTGGGTCATGACCATGCCTATACCGTAAAAAATGTATCCTAATCCGAAAATCCGGAGCGACTGCACGCCAAAGGCGACCACCGCAGGTTCCTGGGTAAAAAACCGGATAATGGGACCAGCGAAAGTCAGAAAGAGCAGGCTGACAAAGGCCATGAACGCAATGTTGTAGCGCACCGCTATATTCACACTTTGCTCGGCCCGATGGGGCTTTCCGGCCCCGAGGTTTTGCCCCACGAGGGTAGCGGCAGCATTGCTCATGCCCCATGCCGGCAAAATAAAAAACACCACGTTGCGAATGGCCAGCTGATAACCTGCGGTTGCTGCGGTGCCGCCGGTTTCGGCTACGAGGCGGGCCAGCACGATCCAGCTTCCACTGGCGATAATAAACTGAAGGGTAGCAGGCGCCGCCACATGAACAATCGATCGGATCAGCGGCCAATTGATCCGAAACAGCCTGAGGGAAAACTGAAGCAGGCCCGACCCCTTGATGAGGTGGTAGCATTGGTAGGCTACACCCGTTCCCCGGCCGATGACCGTGGCAAAAGCCGCCCCTTTCAATCCGAAAAAATGGATGAAAATGGGACAGAGTATGATGTTGATGATGCTCGCGATCCAGAGGCTTCGCATGGCCATGGCCGCATTTCCCGCCCCGCGAAAAATACCATTGATCAAAAACAGCAGCATAATCACGATGCTTCCGCCCAGCATGATACGGGTGAAAATGGCTCCTTCACGCACCACTTCCTCGCTGGCTCCCATCAGGCCCAGGATTTCTCCCGCAAAAAACACCCCCACGATGCTGAGGATACAGGTAACGAACAGGGCGATGATCAGCGATTGAGCGCCCGCCTGGGCAGCAGCTTCTGGGTTCTTTTCGCCCACCCTGCGCGCCACAATGGCCGAAGCGGATGTGCTCAGCCCGATGGCGATGGAGTAAATAATGGTAATCACTGACTCGGTCAGGCCAACGGTGGCGATGGCATTTTCACCGAGTTTTCCCACAAAAAATATATCTACGACGGCAAATACACTTTCGAGGCTCAGCTCCAGAATCATGGGAATCGCCAGCAGGATCACCGCCTTGCGGATGCTGCCTTCTGTATAGTCCTGCTCCTCGCCGTTGAGCGAAAGGCGGATAAGATCGCGGATGGCGGTGAGTTTCGGAAATCGGGAGGCGGAAGCCATGAGGAGCTAATTTTATGAGACAAATATCCGATATTTTGGCAAAAATATTAGCATTTACACTTATTTATAGCCGGCGGTATTTGACGAGACCAGAAGCATGAAAACGGAAACTATGGTGGCTTCGCTGCTTTGGGAGGTAAATTTTTCTTTAAAAATTTACCCGTTCCTCCCTATTTGTGCAGCGCTACCTTAACGTTAATTTGCGCTTCACCAGATATGACGATCCACAACTTTGACATTGCTTCCGGGTATTATGCCTTCAACGAAAGTGATCTGGTGTCGCAATTGCACGCACACCCTGCATGGGAGTTTATTTTTGCCAAAGAAGGCTCCTTTTCGCTCAGTTTGGGCGACACGATTTATGAAAACCTGCTTTTCGCAATCATTCAGCCAAATGTAAATCATGCGCTTTTGGCAGCCGGTTGTAACTGCGATTTTATCCTGATTGAACCCTTTCATGCAGGGCTTACTCAACTAAAGGAGGCACTTGCTGAGGTAATCAACTCAAATGGCATAGCGGTTTTACAAGATAACCTGCTGGCCGAGAAGCTCATCACGCTTTTGCAGCAAATGCGCAGGCATTCGGAACCCATTCCCGTTTATGACGAAAGGGTGGAGCTATGCATCCGGTTTATCCAAGACCATATCGCTGACGCCCAGGTATCACGTGCGCAGCTTGCCCGATTGGTGTATTTATCGCCTGGCAGGCTTTCTCACCTTTTTAAAACAGAGGTAGGCCTACCCATTCAAAAGTTCATAATCTGGACCAGAATAAAAGTCGTGATAGATCATGTAATAAAGGAAGACTTGACCTTAACCGAGTCCGCACATATCGGCGGATTCTATGACTCAGCGCATTTTAGCCGGTATTTTAAAGAGATATTCGGCCTGCCGCCTTCTTCTGTGTACAACAATAGCCGAATCGTACAAGTTTCCGACTAAGCACCCCATTAGCTTTGTTCCATCAATAAGCTAACCGATGAGCGAAATTCAAATAACCCTCATCAACTCTCCTGAGATCCTGAGTAGCTGTGCCAGCCTGCTGGTGGACGCATACAATCACGAACCCTGGAATGACAACTGGACCCAGGAGAAAGCGCTCGAAAAGCTGCTTTGCTTTTACCAGTCTCCCAAGTTTCTGGGTTGGACTGCCCGGAGGGGAGAAGAGCTACTGGGATGCTGCGTGGGCAATATTGAGCCCTATTTTACAGGTGATTATTTTTACCTGAAGGAAATGTTTGTGCCTGTACGTGCGCAAAAGTCAGGCATCGGCTCACAACTCATGGCCACCATCAAGGGCTACCTGACCAGCATCGATATTCAAAGCATCATCCTGTTTACATCCAAGGAGGGTTTCCCGTTCGACTTTTACCTCAAAGCAGGATTTGCCGAAATGGAAGGCATGCGCATGATGCATTTTGGCGAGGAGGCGTAGGCGTGGACGGTAAAGGGATAAACCTGAAATCAAGTCCTGCGTAATTGGAAGAAATTCTATATTTCAAGTAAAATAGAGCTGAATGCAATACCCAGCACAACCTCTCACCCATGCTCAGCTTGAAATACTGAGAGCATTCTCTCATGAATTGAGCGGTACAGAGTTAGAGGAGTTTCGGGATGTAATCGCTCAGTTCTTTGGAAAAAGGGCTATTGAATTGGCCAATAAGGCTTGGGATGAAAATGGTTGGTCTGAAGAAGACATGGAAAAATTGCTGAATACCAAAATGAGCGGTTGATGACTCGGCAAGTTTTCTTAAGAAATTAGAACCCAACATTCGCCAAATATTTGAGTCAAAACTCAAATCACCCCTTTTTCCACCGCTTCCAGAATCAGCTTTGCGCGGTTTTGCCCGAGCTTGGCTTCGAGCTCTTCGGCAGAGGCTGCTTTGAGTTTTTTTACAGATTTAAAGAGGGCGATAATCTCTTTTTCGGCCTGAGGGCCAATGCCCTTTATTTGGGTGAGCTTCGATTTTTGGCTGGGATCGTTGCTGCGCTTGGTGCGGTGAAAAGTGATGGCGAAGCGGTGGGCTTCGTTTCGGAGCTGCTGGATGAGGGTGAGCGCGGGGCTGCGCTTGTCGAGGTAGAGCGGATACGGGTCGCCGGGGCGGTATATTTCTTCGAGGCGCTTGGCGATGCCGATGATCGGAATTTTGTCGAGTAACCCCAAACGGCGCAGGGCCTCCACCGCACTGCTGAGCTGTCCTTTGCCCCCATCGACCACGATGAGCTTTGGCGGATCGATGCCCTCCTCTATCACCCGTCGGTAGCGCCTTCCCACGATTTCTTCCATCGAGGCAAAGTCATTGGGGCCTTCCACAGTCTTGATATTGAAGTGGCGGTAATCGGCTTTGCTCATTTTGCCGTTTTTAAATACCACCATCGAGGCCACCGGCGAGCTGCCTTGAAAGTTGGAGTTGTCGAAGCACTCGATATGGTCCGGCAACACGCTCAGGTGCAAGGCCGCCTGCAGCTCCTCCATCATTGTTTCTTCGAAGGATTTGCGCTTTTTAAAATTCTGCGAGTAGAGCTTTTCTTCAAGCAGGGTGCGGCAGTTTTTCAGCGAAAGGTCCACCAGTTGCTTTTTCTCGCCGCGCTGGGGCACCGTGATGCTCACGTTTTCGGGCAGGTCGTCAGCGGGTACTTCGATGTTGGACACCACCTCGGGGTAGAGGTCTATTTCTTCAGCCTGCATTTGGGTAAACGCCGCAGCCATGATCTCATGGGGCTCTTCCTGGTTTTTGATGCGAAACTCCCAAGTATGCGTTTGCACGATGGAGCCTTCCTGCACCTTGAAGTGGTTCACGATGGCAAGGTCCATCTCCGACTCCAGCGTAATCACCTCCAGGTTGTGAATTTTTTCTGAAACGACGGTTGCCCGGCGCTTGTAGTCTCGCACCGATTCCAGCCGCCTTTTGAAATACTCAGCTTTTTCAAATTCGAGGTTGGCGGCGGCATCGAGCATCTTTTTTTCAATGCTCTGGATCACCGGCCCCAGGTGGCCGCGCAGCACATGCTTGGCCTGTTCGATGCCATCCATGTAATCCTGCTCCGATACGAGCCCATCGCAGGGCCCGCCGCAGTTGCCGATCTGGTATTCGAGGCAGAGCTTAAATTTTTTCTTCGCGATATTTTCCTCGCTCAGCTGGTAGGTGCAGGTCCGCAGCTTCAAAAATCCGCGTATCAGCTCCAGAATGGATTTCATGGCGCCGCCGCTGGGATAGGGCCCAAAATACAGGGAGCCGTCGCCTTCCTTTTGCCGGGTAGCGAATATGCGGGGGAAACGCTCGTTTTTGATGCAGATATAGGGGTACGTTTTCCCGTCTTTGAGCAGGATATTGTACTTGGGCTGGTTTTGCTTGATGAGGTTATTTTCGAGCAAAAGCGCCTCCACCTCGCTGTGGGTTACGGTATAGGCAATGTCGGCGATCTGGTCCACCATTTTGTGGATGCGGTAGCTGTGGCCACGCCCCGCCAAAAAGTAGCTGCTCACCCGCTTGCGCAGGTTTTTGGCTTTGCCGATGTATATAATTTTGCCTTTGTCGCTGAAATAACGGTACACCCCCGGCTCTTCGGGCAGCGTCCGTACTTTTTCCATCAGGGTATCGCGCAGGGCAGGGGTCAATGCGTTTTCTTTAGGCTAAATTTAATAAAAAAGGGCTTTCTCCTAACGCAAAGGCCCACACGAGGTTGTGCCAACTGCCGATTTCCCGGTTGCACCTACAAACTGGCGTAGGAAAAATGGGCTTTTTCCAATTGCAACTTCAACTGACGCAGCGACTCTGATACCTCGCGCAGGTTGGCACGCACCAGTTCGGCGCGGTCGGCGGGTACAAATAAGTGGTTGGACAAGGACCGTAGCTCGGCGGGCTCCTCCTCGGTGAGGCGGGCTTCCTGCTTGTGAATATGGGCCATCATTTCCTGAAAACGCTGGTCCCAATGCCTGGCCAGCAGGGGATGGGGTTTTTTGGTGAGGATGCGCACCACCTCGGTTTTGTAGGTGCAGAGGGGGTAGCTCGTCTCGTTGGAGTTATACACGAGGTCGATGTGGTTTTCGCGCTGGCTTACGCGGGCCTTCAGGCGCAGGCGCAGGTTTTCTTCCCCATCAAATACATTCACCACCTGGTATTCTTCGGTATCGAGTCGATTAAATTCTTCTATTTTGATCAATTCGCCCTGAAATGCCTTTTCCTGCGGCAAAAACTGGTAGTACAAATCCTTTACGCGCTCCAGCTGGTCTTCCGTTACGGTGTGGCGAATGCGGGTTTCTTCGTCCACTTCGGCCGTAAATGCCTCCACTTCTTTGCGGATGAGGTTGAGGTTCACCGCCACGGAATAGCCATGCTTGCGGATGGTTTCGCCCACCACTTCCTGTATTACCGCTACCTGGTCGGGGTGGCTCCACAGGCAATGCACCGCCAAAAAGCAATCCATGAGATCGACCTTTTCTCTTCCATTCAGAAAAGCAGAGGTGCGCAGCAGGCGGATGAGCTTTTTCCACCGGCGGTCGAATACAAACACCGGCGGCGCTTCAAATCGGGGCTCGGTATGCGTTTGTTCTAATTTTAAGCGAATGATCTGAATGGTATTGAGCACTTCGGGGGGCACTTCTACGGCGTCGATGGCTGTGCCCCAGGCCTCCAGTTCGCTATTGGAAATTTTGACCTCAGCCGGGATCGTGTCTTCGTACACATCGCGGGTGTCGGTGATCATGCGCAGGAAATTGCGGTTTTCGCGCACGCCAGCCATGCTATAGCGAATAAGGAGGCGGTCCCACAGCGGCTGAAAACTTTCCTGCACGGGCGGCAATTCATTCGAAGCCGTGATAATGACCTTGATGTCCACCGTAATTTCCTGCTCCCCGTTGCGGTACACCTTTTCGTTGAGGATGGTGAGCAGGGCATTTTGGATGGCGGGACCTGCTTTCCAGATTTCGTCGAGAAAAACGATGTTGGCACCGGGCAGGTACTTGTCGGTAAGGCGCTCGTATTTGTCTTCTTCTTTGAGCTTGCGGATAGATACCGGACCGAAAAGTTCGTCGGGGGTGCTGAATCGGCTCATGAGGTACTCAAAGGAGTTGCCTTCGCTGAAGGCGTATTTGAGTTTTCGGGCAACGAGGCTTTTGCCTACCCCGGGAGGGCCCAGCAAAAAAATGCTTTCTCCGGCGATGGCTGCCAGCAAAGCGAGGCGCACAGGTTCTTCGCGTTCGTATAATCCTGTCAGCAACCCATCGAGCAGGGCCGAAATGCGCGTACGCATCGTTTCTATTACCGGAGTTTCCATGTCAGGCTATAACCGCAGGTGTCAACCATTGTTTTTGGCGGGGGTTGGTTCCTTGTTTACCAGGTGCCATTCCCACAACAATGACCTGAACTGGTCGTGCTCTTCTTCCGTTACAAAGGCTTTTTTGGGCAAAAACAGGAACTTGGTAGCCGTAACGTAGAGCAGGTAGAAGTCTTTGCGGGTTTCAACTTTGAGGGTGGTTTCCCATTCGTTTTCACCTACCAGCTGGTCACGAACGTAGGAGAAGATTTTTGTATCAGAGAAATTATACTTCCGGGGCAGGTACAAGGCCCTGTTGTCGGAGAGGGTAACCGTGCGCCAATATTGGATAGGCGTATAAAAAAGCAGGCCCAGCAAAAGTGAACTTCCCACCGCCCGAACCCAAAAAAGGCTTTCGATGAGGTTGGTGCTTACCATGTAGTAAAGCACGAGCACAGCTACATTGAGCAAAACAAACCAGGGCCGGGTTTGATAATGTTCCCGAAGGATTATCTTATAGAGTTTGTAGGGTGTGAGGAGGATGTAGTTGGTACGGATGTCCATGGGCAAGGATAATCTGCGGGAAAGGTACGAACTTTCACCCACCTTAGCGGGCACTACATGGCAACTACACCGGAAATTCGCCGATTATCGTGGGAGGAAAGCCTCGCCTGGTGGCGTGCAAACCACGACCACCCACACCTGAAGTGGGGTACGGAACCCGACCGGCACCGCCTCATCGCCTGGCACCCCGAGTCGGGCGAAAAACTCATGGCCTTTCGTCCACCGATGCCGTGGCTGGTCCTGCCTGACGAACGCGAAAAACTCCCGGCCTATACTGCAGCACTGGCTGAGGAACCCGAGCCTTACCTGATGTTTTTGTTGCAGGCGGGTTCTGTGGCCCTGGGCTATTTTGAAGAAGGGGAAGTAACGGTACACAAGGCCTTTAAGAAATACACCAAGCGCGAATCGCAGGGAAAGGCGCAGATTTATTACCTGAAAAAGCGGGGAAAATCGAAAGCGGGCTCGCGGGTACGGCTGGCCAACCAAACGGCCTTGTTTGAGGACACGACCGAGCGGCTCACCGAATGGATGGAGGCCTGGCCCGTAAACCGCATTATTTACAGCTGCAACCCTACCCTTTGGGGCATGCTTTACCAGACAAAACCGCCCATGCCTTTCGACAGGCACGACTCCCGGCTCGTAAAAGCCCCTTTTGATGTGGATTCACCCGACTTTGAGGAATTGCTGCGCATCAACCGGCTCATAAAAACCGGCGAACTCACGACCTATACATCCAGCCCGGTACGCTGACGGGTGATGCGGCGAAAAACACTCATCGATCGATATAGATCGGTGGCTATCCGCTGCTTAAATCCTTCGCGGTTGGTCCGGAAGGTTCGAATGCGGATTTTTTCTTCGTACTGGTCGTGCTCAGAGTGGAGCTCCCATACCTGAAGGGGTTCGGCAGCACATATTTCCAGACAGAGGTTATGTTCTTCCCAATGATAGCGGATAGCCATGTGCTGATGGCGGTTATTGCGGAAGGCAAGGTCTTTGTATCCATAAACGACCCAGGCATCGAAACCACCAGGCACAGGCGACGAGTCGCGCATGTGGTTGATGAGGCGATGGGCGTGCCGCTCCCGAAACTCAAATCCGGCACGAAGCAGCACATAGTACATCAGGCCAGCAAGCTCATCCAGCCCCCCACCGTAAATTCGGCTTGCTCCGCCTTTGGTGCGTTGGTTGGCATTGCCTACGATTGCCCAAAATGAAAAAATTTCACCGGGAGCAATTTCCAGATTGTTGATCTTGTCCAGCGCTTCTTCGATGTTCTTTCGTTTGTTTTCGAATGCCTCAACAGGTGTTATTTTTCTCGATCCGAAAAGCTGTGCGGGTAATTGTTGTCCCCTGGAATATTTTTCGGGGGTCGGCTTACATATATAAAAAATCGATCCATCAAAAATTCTGCGCAGGTTTCGCATCAATGCGTTGACAAAAATGCGCAATGGGAGTGGGATCATAGAAATAGCGGCTGGCGGCAGCGTTAAAATTAGGACTTATCCTGTATGAAGCTGCTAATATATTTCGATCTGTCGAAAATTGCAGAACAGTTTCTAAAATCAGGTATTTATACTTATTCGCCTCAGGTTTGTTTTTATTGAGGCAAAACATCACCCAGCATCATGGCCCAAGTTAGGTGCATTTTGGCCATAGACAGGTTTTTCGGGTGACAATCGCTTATTTTGCGCCTCTATAACAGATCCCCGGCCTGAAATTCATAAGCCGATGAAATTTAACCGTTGTCCTACCTCATGTCTCAAACCAAGACCCTTTTGTTCATCGCCCCGCAGGAAAGCGCGTTTGTGCGCAAAGACCTGGAGCTTTTGCGCAGCCAATACGAGGTAATTGCAGCACCCATGAACTGGACAGACAATGGCCGAATAGGCATCCGGCTGATCCAGCAGTTTTTCTTTCTGCTCAAAAACACTCCAAAATCGGTGGCCATTATGGTGTATTTCGGGGGATATTGGTCTTTCCTGCCGGCGGTGATCGGTAAACTTTTCGGCAAAAAGACTTTCATCGTGCTGGCAGGTGCCGACGCAGTTTCTTTTCCGTCTATCGACTATGGCAGTTTCCGCAAGCCGCTGATGGCGTGGTTTCTGCGCAATTCCTACCGCCTGGCCGATCACCTTTTTCCGGTAAGTCAGTCGCTGGTGCTTTCAGATTATAGCTTCTACCCCGCCGATGGCAACCAGCAAGGCTACCTGGCACATGCGCCGAAAGTGAAAACGCCCTATACTGTTTCCCCTTTTGGCTTCGAATTTGACTTTTGGTCTCCGTCAGCGCATACACGTACTCCTAACAGCTTTATTACCGTGGCGGTGCTTTCGCAGCAAAACCGCATTCCGCTCAAAGGCGTGGACCTGATGCTGGAAGCTGCCCGCCAATTGCCCGATTTCACCTTTACGGTTATCGGGGCCCTCCCTCACAAGCAGCTGCTAAAGCCCGAGGAACTCCCCGCCAATTTTAACCTCATTCCGGTTTCGGACCGCGAAATGATCCGCCACCAGTTTCACAAACACGAATTCTACCTCCAGGTTTCGATCAGCGAAGGTTTTCCAAATGCCCTGGGCGAAGCCATGCTCTGCGGCTGTATCCCCATCGGCAGCCAGGTAAGTGCCATTCCTGAAATGATCGGAGATACCGGGCTTCTCTTATCGGAGCGAAATGCTGCGATGTTTGTAGATTTGCTGAAGACTGCTACCGAACTGTCTGATAAAGAAACCCGTAGCGAAAACGCCCGAAACCGGATTCTGGGTTCTTTTTCTCAGGAAAGAAGGCTGGACTCCTTTGTCCGGTACATCGAAGGATAAACCGCTCTCCCTCATCATTTTGCCGGGAATATCCGGCACCAAACCATGGGTATCGTTCGCCGTCAAAGTCTCTGGAACCTGATTTTTACCTACGGGGGGGTAGGCTTGGGTTATGTAAATAAGCTCATCCTGTTTTCTTTTTTTCTCACCAGAGACGAATTCGGGGTAGTAGAGCTGCTGCTCACCTTTATGGTGCTGGGGTCCGAGTTTTCGCGGCTGGGTTCTTCGCGCCTGATCAGCCGTTTTTTTCCTTTTTTTAAAAACAGCCCCGAGCGTGCAGGTGCCATCACCTTTTTCACGGCGATTTATACCCTGATTGGCTATGCCTTCATTGCCGTAATATTCCTGATTATTCAGCCGTGGCTTGCCGGCATGTATATGGCCAATGCGCCATTGTTCGCGGCTAACCTGAAGTGGGTCCTGCCCATGATCGGGGCGTTTACGCTCTATTCGGTGCTCAATACCTTTTCGCAGTCGTCGCTGGTATCGGTATTTCCGGTTTTTGTGTGGCAGATACTGCTGCGGCTCATGCACCTCGTGCTCATCCTCGGCTATGGCTATTTTCACCTCAGTTTTGATGTTTTTTTGCTGTTCTATGTGCTCTCGCATTTCGCCTGTGTACTGATCATTTTGGGGTATATGCTTTTTTCGCGGTTGCTTGCCTGGCAATGGAACATGAGCGCCATCCCGAAAAGATTTCGAAAAATAATGCTCACCTACGGTGGCTATTCCACCCTTACCGATTCCATCAATGTGTTGCTGGACAAGGTCGATATTGCCATGCTGGGTCTGCTGATTGGTGAGGCCGTGGCGGGTTCTTATGCGGTGGCCTACTACATTGCGATCGTGATCCTGATCCCATCGAGGGCCATGAACTCGATTCTGATCCCCTTGGTTTCGCTACGGGCAAAGGAGCGGAATTATGCCGAAATCGCTGTTTTGTACAAAAAATCATCGATCAACAACCTCATCCTCGGAGGCCTGTTTTATATCGGCATTATTGTCAACCTCACCCCCTTTTTCGAACTCGCCCCTAAGCATGCCTCGGGTAAATGGTCGGTGGTGATATTGGGTGCCGCCCTTATGTACAACGCCATCACGAGCATTAACCGCCTCATCATCATCAATTCGCGGCTTTTCCGGTTCGAATTTTTTACGAATCTGCTGCTGCTGGTACTGGCTGTTTTTTCTAACTGGCTGCTGATTCCAAAATTCGGAGCTACCGGCGCGGCGTGGGCGACCTTCATCACCATCGTGATGATCAACAGCCTGACCACCTGGTACGTGTACCACAAATTTCAGATGAGTCCATTTACCCGAAAGACGCTCATCGGTTTGCTGCTCATGGTCGCGGCTCTTTTTATTACCCTGGCTATCCCCATGCCGTTCAGCCCTATCATCGAAATGGTGCTCCGCTCTGGCGTTGTGACCCTGCTTTTTGGGGTTCCGGTGTTGGGATTGAAGCTTTCGCCTGACCTGAACGAAATGCTGGAAAATATCCTCAAACGGGTGCGCCGTTTTTTACCCCCACAGGTACGCTAGCATGTGCGTATATTTGCGGAAATATTTTGCTGTGAATACTGCTGCTGTAACCACCTTCCATAACCATTATTTTTCCGCTTTTCAGGCTGCCCAGGAAGGCATTGCCGTAAGCAGGCACCTCGAACCCATCGGTTACCCCGAGGCTTTGGATGAAGCGCTGCAACTGCTGAATGACCTCGCTGCAAGGGATGGAAAAATGTTTCTGATCGGAAACGGAGGCAGTGCGGGCATTGCCAGCCACTTAGCGGTGGATTTTTGGAAAAATGGCAAAATTTCAGCCCTGGCATTTAACGATACCTCGCTGCTTACCTGCCTGGCAAACGACGTTTCTTTCGAGGAAGTGTTTTCAACCGGTATCCGCCAGTTTGCCCGCAAAGGCGATATGCTGATCTGCATCAGCAGCAGTGGCAATTCCGAAAACATTGTAAGGGGCGTACATGCGGCCCGCGAAATGGGCGCTTCGGTGATCACCTGCTCCGGATTTAACCCCGACAACCGCCTGCGCCAATTGGGTGACCTGAACTTCTATGTGCCTTCCCATTCCTACGGCATCGTCGAAACGCTGCACCAACTCATCATCCATTCTATTCTGGATGTGAAATTGCAGCTTCAGGACGGGCTGAATATTTTTCAGAAAAACCAGCCGATAGAAACCGTAGGCTGATCAGCGGGGGCTGATGTCGTAATTGGTATAGAGATTTACCCGCACGGCAATGCGTTTGCTGAGCGAATTGTGCTGCTCGATATTCTGGATCAAGCGCTTGTAAAGCTTATCGGCTTCCTGATCGAGCTTTTCCTCGTCTCTTTTGAGTAACAAAAAATCGCCCCTGGCCATGCCATCGTCGAGGTCGCCGGTAGAGAGGTCGTTTTCCCAGGTATTGAAATGGGTGAGCTGATCCAGAAAACGCACCTTAAACGATTTAAAATCCTGCTGGATTTTGTCGCGGTTGCTCACCAGGGTCCGGTATTCGCTGCGCAGGGTATTGAGGTCACCTCCCCCATCCGACGATGAGCCCGACAAGTAGCGGTCGAGCTCGCGAAAATGCTCTTCGTAGCGCACCCCGGTAAGCCGGAGGTTGCGGTCAATGAAAGAAACCTTGTCGCTGAGGTCCAACCATTCAGGCTCAAAGCGTTTTACCTGGTTAATCAGGGCCAGGTTGGCATCGCCGCAGGCTGAAACTATCAGGGCAAACAAAAGCAGGTAGGAAGCGCGTTTCATGCGATAAAGTTACGTGGTAAACGGGAAAATGACGCCAAGTGCTTAAAATTAGGTTCTGTCATTTTCCGTTATCTTAGGAAATAGCAGGTTTTTCAAGCTCATCTGGCCGGAAAAACCGTAAAAAGTTGGAAGAACCAATAAAACAGGGTTTTTAGCTAACTTGCTGCAAAACAGGCAAAATACGAGCCTATGGTATTTTCAAAAATCAATACCTTTCATCGAAGCAGCTGCCTGCTGCTATGCTTGCTGGCTGCTCACCTCACGTCCTGGGGCCAAAGTCAGGCGAACCGATGCGTTGATGCAGAGTACGCTGTGCAACAGATGCTCATCACCTACCAACCCGGGCAGGTGCCTGACATCAGCAAGCTCAACCGCTGGTACCAGTTGTGTCCTAATCCGGGCTATGAGCTTCAGGCAAATTATTATCTGCTGCAATCTGCCTGGTATGCCTACGACCGGCGTTTTTCTGCACAAACGGCTATTGTCTCCGGATCCGAAAACCTCGATGCTGCCTTTTATTACCAGGAACAGACACCCGGCACCCGCGGCCAAAACCCGGAAGCTATTGCAGCATTCAATAAAATCAGTTTGCAGGTACGTCAGGTCATTTCTTCGCTGGCGGGAAAACCATCCGGCTATTCTTCTACCTCGTACCGCGAATACGATACCCCCCAGGAAGAAAACTGGGTGAAAGGCAACAACGGCCTACCGAATACTGCGGCTGCCCCTGCCAATCAATCCTATCGTGGTCCCGTCGAATTTGAAAAAAGAGACCTCTTCGCTCAATCAGCCCCCGTTCCGGCACCTACCTATGAGTACACTACCGACGGGCTGGGAGAACCCTATGGATTTGTGGGATCGATGGATTCGCTGAGTCTCATGCAGTTTTTTCAGTGGATTAACCGGCCCCGCCCCGACGAAGAAGTAGTTGCTTATCAGCCGCAGGCCCGCTCACGTGGTATGTCAACCACCCCTGACGATATTCCTACCTGGGAAGTAACCACTATAGGCATCGGACTGGCTGATACCACCATCGTTTTTGCAGATGCCAATAGCTACAGCACCGTGCTGGGATTTTTTCCCTGGGGCGCCAAGGTAGCTTTGCTCGGAGAAAGACGATTCGTACCCAGCGATCAAACATTTTTTGAAAAAATACGACTCGAAAACGGACGCGTGGGCTGGATACAGGCAGGCTCTGTAGCGGAAGAAGACCGCATAGGGGTACTTATCCGCGAAATGCCCCTGTTTGAAGTAGGTCCCGACCAGCAAACCCGCATGGTGCTCATGCTGGCTGCGGGCTCGCTCGTTGCCGTATCTGACAGACAGGGCGAATGGATTCGGGTAGATGAACCTGCCGCCAAAGCTTCAGGCTGGATTGCAGATCCTTCTGTCCTCAGCTTATCTTCTATTGACCGGGAAATAGCCCTGCGAATGCACCAGGCTGTGCTCGAGTCCAACCAATTATTACAAACTTCACAGTTACTCCAGATCAGCAAATTACCTGGTTTTTACGAATCAGCCCTTGCTCCAGTCATTCTGGCACAGATCGAACGAAACAGCCGCTCCTGATTTTTTATATGGAAAACCTCCTTACCTCCATTGACAAAGCAACCCTTCGTCAATTCATCCCCTCAGATTTCACCATCACCACTTGGGATGCCCTTAAGCCCTATTTTGATGAAATTCTAGCGATTTCTCCTGCCAATGGTGTGGAAATGGAGGAGTTTCTGCTTCGCCGAAACGAACTGGAGTCTGTTCTGGACGAGGAGTTTGCCTGGCGCTATATCCGCATGACCTGCGACACCGCCAGCGAAGAAAAGCAAGAGCGCTACCAGGACATGGTGGCAAATATCCTGCCGCACCTGGCCCCGATCGACGATGAAATAAACCGGAAACTGGCGGCTAACCCCTTTTTCAAGGAATTGCCCGAAAAGCCCTACCTCAATTTTCAGCAAGGCATCATCCGTCAGATTGAGCTTTTTCGTACCGAAAACATCCCGCTGTTTACCGAGGACCGTACCATCTCGCGCGACCATGGCAACCTTATGGGCGCGATGACGATCGAGCACGACGGAAAAACCCTTACCCTCCAGCAGGCAGGTAAATTCATGGAGGAAAAAGACCGCAACCTGCGACAGGAAGTGTGGCAAAAAATGGTCAACCGGCGGTTAACCGATAAAGACAACGTGGATGAGGTCATCGAAAAGCTCATTCCCATTCGCCACCAGGTAGCCTTGAATGCCGGTTACTCCAACTACACTGCTTACAAATTCGACGAACTTGGTCGGTTTGATTATACCCAGGCAGAAGTGGAGGCCTTTCATGAGGCTGTGGAAAAAGAGGTGAAGCCCGTGTATGAACGACTGCTCGAACACCGCAGGCAAACCCTCGGGATTGAACGACTCCGCCCTTGGGACCTGAGCGTAGATGTGTTTGGAGACAAGCCGCTGCATCCTTTTTCGGATGCGGACGACCTCCTTCACAAAACCATTGACTCGCTGCGAAACCTTCGCCCGGAACTCGGTGAAATGATAGCCCTCATGGATCGGGAAGGGTTCCTTGACCTGGAATCGCGCGTGGGTAAAGCTCCGGGAGGATACAATTATCCCCTCATGGAATCGGGCATCCCCTTCATTTTTATGAATGCGGCCGGAACCCACAACGATGTCATTACCCTTTTTCACGAAAGCGGACATGCCATTCACTCTTTTGTTACCCGCGAAATCAAGCTTAACGCGCTCAAATCGGTGCCTTCAGAGGTAGCGGAGTTGGCTTCCATGAGCATGGAACTCATGACCATGGACCAGTATTACCATTTTTACCCGGAAGAGCAGGATAACCGCCGGGCGGTAATGACTCAACTGGAGCATTGTATGACCGGCCTGCCTTGGATTGCCACCGTAGATGCATTTCAGGCATGGCTGTATAACAACCCCAACCATACCCGCGAAGAAAGAAGCCTGGCCTGGACCCAAACCTACGAGCGTTTTCACGGCGATCAGGTGGACTGGAGCGGGTTCGAGGTTGTTCGCGAAAATCTATGGCAACGTCAGGGCCATATTTTCGATGTGCCTTTTTACTACATCGAATACGGCATTGCCCAATTAGGGGCTATTGCGGTGTGGCGTAATTTCAAATTGAATCCTGAAAAAGGACTGCAGCAATACCTCGATGCCCTTTCGCTGGGATATACGGCCTCCATGCCCGAAATCTATCATGCTGCGGGCATTCGCTTCGATTTTTCACCTGATTACATCGGCCAAAGTATGCGTTTTGTGCTGCAGGAGTTTGAGGCACTGGCCAATGCCTGATCAAGGGGATTCGGGAAAAATTTTGATCTTATAAAAAAGACCAGAACAGCCATTGGTTGCTCTGGTCTTTTTTTATGGGAGAAAGCGGGCTTATATGTCCGCGAACAAACTGCGTGTGGCTGAATTATGCTACAATAAACCGCTCAATGAGGCTCCGTTTTTCCGGATGCACAAAGAAGCAGTCGCGGACCTTGTCGTCGGTGTCACGAATAAGGGTATCCACTTTGCGCAAGCCCTCAGGAGTATGAAAATAAAATTCGAAGCCGAGGGGTTTCATGATGGCCTCCAGTTTGTCTTCAATGACCTGAAAGAGGATCTCGCAAATGACGATGGGCTTATATTTCAGGAGGGTTTCAGTTCCTTTTTCAAGGATGGTGTATTCGGTCCCTTCCGTATCCATTTTAATCAATCCAGGAAAATCGTCGGGATGCTCGCTGGTGTAGGTGTCCAGTGTTTGTATGGTAACCGGATAAGGGAAATAATCCTTGTTTTGCCGCCTTGATCCTTTGTTGCTCTGCCCGGTTAGATTACTTTCACCCGCCAAGTGATACTTCAGGTACGAATACTTGGGGTTGTGTACTTCGTAAAAAGAGGTTTCTCCATTGCTGTTTGAAAGCGCGAGCGATTCCACCGTGATATTTTTGGAGAGGTTGTTAAGTTTTACGTTTTCATTCAAAAAACGCAAAATGGCAGGCGAAGGCTCGAAGCTTTTTACCCGTACGTCTGGATTGAACATCGCAGCCAGGAGGGAGTAGTATCCAAGGTTCGCGCCCACGTCGTAGTAGCATTTGATATCCTTGATCAACTCAACAAAAATGGGCGAATACTCAAACGAGAGCACCCCATTCCAGTAAATAAGGTAGGTGACATAGCTCGACTGGTTGGTCCGCAACCACATTGTTTTTCCTTTTACTTTATACTTCACCAGCCCGGTTGGCGGCAGGGTAATGCCTGGCAGCACGCCCCTGAAAATCCGGTTGATATTCCGAAGAACGAAATTGATCTGAGGCTGATAAATGATGCGGTAAAGCAGGTGAGACATGTTGGGTGGTTAAGAATTCGGGGTCAAGTTACATCTGTTTTTCCAATTAACTTATCTGCGAAAACCAGCCCCTAAATCATACCTGCGTGGTTTTTATTTAGAGGAAAAGCCTTTTACCGCTCCTGTTTTGCCGCGAAACAACTGCTTTTACAAAGAATAACCGGAGCGTAAATAGCCCCGGTTATCGTTGGATCAGGAAATTTTGTCTGACTAGGCGGGCTTACCTCGCTTCGAGCACCTTAAACTGGGTACGGCGGTTTTTAGCTCGGTTTTCTTCAGAAGTATTGGGTACCAGGGGCTGGCTTTCGCCGTACCCTTTGGCTTCGAGTTGCGAGCGGGGTACGCCGTTATTTTCCAGCCATTGACGTACGGCTTCGGCGCGTTTCTGGCTCAAGGCAAGGTTATCCGCATCGGAGCCAACATCGTCGGTATGGCCTTGAATTTCGAGCTTCAGTCCGGGGTTATTTTTGATAAAATCCCGCAAAAACTCCAGTTCCACATTCGATTCTGTCTTGAGCTCGTAGGCGCCAGTTTCGAAGAAAATATTTTGCAGTACCACTTCAATATTTCTCCGGATGGGCGAAAGGTCGATGGTGAGGTCGTAGAAGGTATCGTCGCCGAGGTCTTTGAGCGAAAAGTGGCGACTGGAAAAAAGGTATTTTGATGCTTCTACCATGACGGCATAGTCACGCCCACCGGGAAGACTGATCAGAAATCGACCGTCGGACCTGCCCGAGAATACGTTACGGATGGTGTCGCCGGTGGCTAAATCGAGGATACGCAGGCGCGCATATACCGGGGCACGGGTAATGCTGTCGCGTACGAGCCCGCGGAAAAAGGTGGATTTTTCGGGCCGCACCGCTTGCGGAATATCGATTTCGTAGATATCGTTTTTGCCGAGGCCTCCATCACGCTCGGCACTGATAAATCCTTTATCGCCCCGGGTGGTGATGAAAATATTGGTTTCGTATCCTGCGGTATTGAGCGGGTAACCGAGATTAATGGGTTCTCCCCAGGTTCCGTTTTCCTTTTTATAGCTCACATACAAATCTGCTCCCCCAAAGCCCGGATGAAAATTGGAGGAAAAGTAGAGCGATTGTCCGTCGGCATGAATAAAGGGTCCGTCCTCATGGCCTTCGGTATTGATCGCCGGGCCCATATTTTTTGCTTCTTTCCAACCGTCCGGGCCCATTTCGCAGTACCAGATATCGCCCAGGCCTACCGAACCATGGCGGTTAGAACCGAAATAGAGCGTTTTGCCATCGTGTGCCAGGGAGGGCTGGGTTTCCTTAAACTCGGTGTTCACCCTCGGGCCCAGATTTTTGGGTTCGCTCCAGCCTTTGCCATTCCAGGTGGAAACATAGAGATCGCAATCACCAAATCCGTCGGGCCGGTTGCAGGCTGTGAAGTAAACCGTTTTCCCGTCCTGGGTCATGGCGGCAGCCCCCTCGTTCAGCTCGGTGTTGATGGGAGGGCCGAGGTTTTTGGCTGGAGACCAGGAGTCACCTTCATTTACTGAAAAATAAAAATCTTCGTCGTAGTCGTTGATCTGGGGAATATAGCCGCCCGTATTTCCATTTCTCCGCGACACATACATCAGCGTTTGGTTGTCGGCGGTGAGGTATGGGATATATTCTTCAAATTGAGAATTGATGTTCTCACCCATATTCACGGGGTGTATGGGGGTAGAGTCCTTGATGGCTTCTCTGGCAAAAAGGGAATTCCTGAAATCGAGGGTAGCCACTTCGAGGTCCTGCCTGCGCACTTTTCCGCCCCTTTCGAGAAAGGTTTTGAGTTGTTCCGCTGCTGAATCGTAGTTGTGGGTATAGAAATAGGCTTCTCCCAGATAAAAGGGCAGGTTTAAAAACTGGTCCTGAAAGGGCAGCGCAAACTCGAGGTGCTCTTTCGCAGCTTGATAATTTTTGAGCACATACTCCTGGGCACCCAGCTCGTAGTGGGCATGGGCAAAAGCGGGCTCGAGTTTAATAGCCTCTTCATAGGCTTTTACGGCCGATTTCCGGTCGCGCCACTGGGCAAATTGCTGGGCCTGAAAATAGTATTCCAGCGCTTTTTTTGACTTAATGCCATAATCTTCGGGCTTAGGCTTTTGGGCATAGGCGGGGGTGAAAGCCACCGTACACAGGAAGGCAAGCACAACGGCAACGGGCCATTTGTTCATGAAATTTTCTTTGGGCATACGAATAATTCAGAAAGTAAGGTACAGTATCCCGTTCATTCAAGCCATTACTTAGCATTTATTCTTGCAGGGGTAGTAAGATAACGAAAGAGATTGCGCTTAAATTTTCCAGTCCTTTAGCGTTATATTTGCAAATTGCGAATCAAAAATATTCCTATGAGAAAACATAACGGAATGCGCCCCCAGGATGTCCTGGTTCTGATCAAAATACACCTGATGGGCGACCAGCCGTGGCGGTATGGCGACATTGCTGGTATGCTCAGCATGAGTCAATCGGAGGTTGCCGAAGCCCTTCACCGGAGTATGCAGGCGCGATTGGTAGATGATACCAAGCGAAAGGTTTTCCGTGCTTCGCTGTTTGAATTTCTGGTTCATGGCCTTACCTATGTATTTCCCGCACAGCCAGGGGCTTTGGTAAGAGGAATGGCTACCGCACATGCAGCGCCGCCACTAGCCGATTACTTTGGGGAAGAGACGGATATGTTTGTGTGGCCGGATGAATCAGGAACCGACAGGGGGCAGGCGATCTCTCCCCTTACGGAGAATGTGCTCGCAGCCTGTAAGAAAGATCCGGAGTTTTATGCGTACATGGCTTTGCTCGATACGCTGCGTATCGGTCAGGCAAGAGAAAGAGAAGCTGCTATCAAAGAATTACAACAAAGATTACTCCCAGTAGGATATGCCGTTTAATTCTAAAACATCCTTGCTAACCGCCTCTGCTTCTCTCCGGGAATTGCTGCCCCAAATAGTTTTTACCGGAGGTGCAGTATTGCCTGCCTATGTAACCGACAAAAGTGCCCCTCTTCCACGTACAGGACGTAACCTGACCGTGGTAGCCGATGTAGCGCATCAGGCCGATTGGGTAAATTTTCAGCAAAACCTCGGAAACCTTGGTTTTAAACAAAAGACAGTTACCTCCAACCAGCTGGAGTCCTGGACAAATATGGCTATTACCCTGCACATTACCCCTTCTCACCTGGCCATTTCAATGGGCAAGTCGGGTTGGTACGAGCAGGGCCTTTTTCATGCGCAATTTATCCCCCTCGATAAGCAATTCCGTATCCGGGTATTGACCCTGCCTTACCTGATGGCCAGTTTTCTGGAGCAAATACCCAATAACGCTGACCTGCGTTTTTGCACTGCCTGGAATGACCTGGTTTACCTTTTTGCCTATCACGACAACCCGATTACGGAGGTGTCCGGCGCTTTTTATGACATCAGGAATTTTCTCCAAACGAACCTCAGAAGGCTTGCAACCAATAACCTGCTCGAAGAGGCTATTTTTTATGCACTCGGGAGCGATGCGCATTCTTCGAGGGTTGCGAAGGTAAAAAGCCGTATCGTTGAAGCGGCGGGTTTATCTCCGCTCCGGTAGGAACTCCGGTTAATTGCCTAATTTTGTTCGAATAGCATATATGAACAATCAAGGCCGCCGGTTAATCCTCCATATCTCATTATTTCTTTTGTCGGTGCTCACGACCCTGATGACCGGTGCCGAATTGATCACGGGCAAAATCTGGTTTACCTGGGGGCTCCTCCCCGACGACGTAGATCCGGCCACGGTGGTACTTCAATGGACGGACCTCGGAAAAGGCTGGGTCTATAGTCTGGGATTTCTGTCCTTTCTTACGTTCCACGAATTCGGGCATTATTTCACGGCCATTTACCACCGCGTAAAATCGAGCCTTCCCTACTACATCCCGTTCTACATTCCCCTGCCGGGCATGGTTAACATAGGTTCCATGGGTGCTGTGATCCGCCTGCACAGCATACCGGAAACAACGCGTAAATTTTTTGACATCGGAGTTGCCGGTCCGCTTGCTGGTTTTGTGGTATCGCTGGTGTTGCTTTACCTCGGCTTTACAAATTTGCCGCCCATGCGGGAGCATATCCTCAACTTGCACCCCGAATACCTGGAGCTTTTTGGCGATGTGCCTACGCTGGAGCAAATGAAGGCCCACTTGCACGCGCAGGAAGGCGAAACCTGGGCACTGGGCAGCAGCCTGCTGTTCGATTGGATGAAAAATACCCTGCCCGCTGATCCGGCACAGGTACCGCCCGATTTTGAGCTGATGCACTACCCGCTCATTTTTGTCGGATACATCACGCTGTTTTTTACCGCGCTCAATCTGCTCCCCATCGGTCAGCTCGATGGCGGCCATGTTACCTATGGGTTATTTGGCCGAAAAAATGCATCTGTCATCAGCCGGGTAGCCGTGGTTTTGCTGGTGCTGGTTGGCGGTACCGGCTGGCTCGAAATACTCCCGTGGAATTACGAACATTTCGCCGCCCTGGGTATTTTTCTGCTTTACTGGATATTTATCCTGCATCAGCTTTTGGGAAAAGAACGCTGGCTGTTGATTGCTATCGCTGCTCCCCTGCTGCTGGGTGCACAAGTTGCCGCTAAATATTATTTTCCCGAAATACAACCCAACCTGCTGTGGCTGGTTTATTCGTTTATGGTCGTTCGCTTTTTGGGCGTAGATCACCCGCCGGCTATGTTCGAAATACCGCTTACGCCCATGCGTAAGGTGCTGGGTTGGTTAGCCGTCCTTATATTCCTCCTTTGCTTTACTCCATCGCCCCTGATCGTGATTGGTGGATAAAAAAAGGCCTCCACTTGGGAAGCCTTTTTGAAACTGAATTTCCTATTTGTTGATTTTCGACCAATCGTCCTTGAGGGTAACGGTTCGGTTAAAAACCAGCTTATCGGCGGTAGAATCAGGGTCCACACAGAAATAGCCTTTTCGGATAAACTGGAACTTATCGAGCGGTTTTGCGTCCGAAAGCCCCGGCTCAACAAATGCATTGGGCAATACCTTCAGCGAATCCGGATTCAGAAACTCCTTGAAATCGACATCCTTGTGCCCAACAGGATCTTCGTCGAGGAACAGACGGTCGTACAACCGAACCTCAGCCGATACGGCATGCGGGGCCGAAAGCCAGTGAATGGTGGCTTTGGGTTTGATGCCACTGGTATCTTCGCCGCTACGCGAGTTTTCGTGGTAGGTGCAAAGCAGGTGATCGATTTCCCCGGCTGCATTTTTTACCACTTCCTCACACTTGATAATGTAGGCACTTTTCAGGCGCACATGGTTTCCGGGTGAAAGGCGGAAAAATTTGGCATTGGGCGGGTTTTCCAAAAAGTCGTCCTGCTCGATGTACAACTCCCTTGAAAAAGGAACCATGCGGTTGCCTGACTCGTGGTCTTCGGGATTGTTCTCCACTTCCATGTGCTCCACCTTCCCTTCAGGATAATTGGTGATTACGATCTTGAGTGGATCGAGCACACCCATGATGCGGTGGGTGATTTTATTCAGGTCTTCGCGGATAGAAAACTCCAGCAAAGCCAGGTCAATCACATTGTCGCGGCGAGCCACGCCTACCCTGTCGGCAAATGCGCGGATCGCTTCAGAGGTATATCCCCTGCGGCGAAGGCCAGAGAGGGTCGCCATACGCGGATCGTCCCAACCGTTTACATGCTTACCATTGACGAGCTCAAGCATTTTCCGCTTGCTCATCACGGTATACGAAAGATTAAGTCGGGCAAATTCTATCTGCCGGGGCCGGGGATTAAACGGGGGCAGGTTATCGAGAAACCAGTCGTACAGTGGCCTGTGTACTTCAAACTCCAGTGTACAAATGGAGTGGGTAATGCCTTCGAGGGCATCGCTCTGCCCATGTGCCCAGTCGTACATCGGGTAAATGCACCAGGTATCGCCGGTGCGGTGGTGGTGCCTGTGCAGGATGCGATACAGGATCGGGTCGCGCATGTGCATATTCGGCGAAGTGAGGTCGCCTTTGGCACGGAGCACTTTTGACCCTTCCGGAAACTCGCCATTCTTCATGCGGAGAAACAGGTCGAGGTTTTCCTCAGGGGTGCGGTCGCGGTAAGGGCTGGGCGTACCGGGTACGGTAGGTACCCCCCGTAGTTTTGAAATTTCTTCCTGGGTGCTATCGTCCACGTAGGCTTTGCCGTCCTTTATCAGCATAAGCGCCCATTCAAAAAGCTGCGGGAAATAATCGGACGCATAGCGCGCTTCTCCTTCCCAGTCAAATCCCAGCCAACGCACATCCTCCTGGATGGAATCCACATATTCAGTATCCTCGGTTACGGGGTTCGTGTCATCAAAACGCAGGTTGGTTTTCCCGCCGTAGGTTTTGGAGAGCCCGAAATTGAGGCAGATAGATTTTGCGTGACCAATGTGCAGGTAGCCATTGGGCTCCGGCGGAAAACGGGTATAAACGACACCGTTGTTCTTACCGTTTTTTAAATCTTCCTCGACAATATTCTCGATGAAGTTTTTGGGATCTGTGGCACTCATAAAGAAATAGGAAAATGCGTAAAGGAGTCGCCAAAATTAGAAAATTGGCTGGTCATCCTTCCAAAGAGATGGAAATTTGGGAATATTAACCGCGTGAAGCGAAGTAGAGCACCGAGCTGGCCTTGGCGGGTTGTCGTTCGCCCAATTGCCACGACCGAAAACCCTGCCAGAAAGCAGGAATATAGCGGACCTTGGAATGGCTGTATTTTTCGCTTAGCATACTCACGTAAAAGGGGTCAAACGGAAGACCACGCTCCTTGGTTATCTTGAATCCATGCGATCGCAACAGCTGGTGCATAGATGCGGGGGAAAAATGATAGAGGTGGCGGGGCACATCCCAGGCCGCCCAATCGAATCCGTAATGCTCCGCGTCAAGGCTGGTATGATTGGGTACCGCAATCAGCAGCCACCCGCCCGGTACCAGCAGTTCTCTTATTTGGTCGAGGTATTCGTGCAACAGGTGAACGTGCTCCAGCACATGCCACAGGGTAATAACTTCGAATGAACCTTTTTCGAGGGCAAATAAATTTTCGGTATCCGTTACCTGTAATCCTTTTTCAATGGCCTGGCTGCGGGCACCGGCATCGGGCTCCAATCCCTGCACCTGCCAGTTTGCCGATTTCATCCCCGCCAAAAATTCTCCCGTGCCGCACCCGATATCAAGCAAGCGCTTGGGGCTCTTGCCAGTCACCTGCTCAATCCATCCTCTTTTCTGATTTACGGTAAAATTTCTAACGGACTGGTACAACTGACTCACCAAACCTTTGCGGGTATTGGAGTGAGAAATGTAGGACTCCGACTGGTAGTATTTTCCGATAGCGTCAGGCCCCGGCACCGACTGGGTAAAAGCCGCCGAACAGTTGTTACATTTCCATATTGGAAATATTTCATTTGAAACGGTGTGGTCTTTGGCTTCGCCCAACTTAACGATAGCTTCCGAGTTGCAGATCGGACAGGCTGAATAATTTACTTCGCTCAAGATGATGCTTTTGGGCAAAGTTAATCCTTCGTACGGATTAGTCCTTATTTAATACCACTATCGAAACATAATAATTTCACGATTTAACTTTTTCTAAAAATAACACCCTTTTTTGCGCGAGACCATTAAATCGAACTTCGTAGTAAACAACCTTATCCACAAACAAAACCCATTGACTATCAATTGATTACATATTTAATTGTGGAAAACCCTGCTCAATATATCCCCAAAATAAAAAGACCCCCTGATCCAAGGGGCAGGGGGCAGTGAAATAGACGATTGTCAGGGGCAGTTTTAGCGACCCATAAATACCATGAGAATCGAAATGTCGGACGGTGAAACGCCGCTGATCCGGGAGGCTTGCCCGAGGTTGGCGGGTTTCTGTTTGGTGAGTTTTTCGGTGGCTTCAGATGACAGTGAGGAAATTTTCCGGAAGTCAAATTCAGCCGGAATCAGTACATCGTCGAGGCGCATCATCTTATTGGCGAGCTCCTGCTCCTTGCGGATATAGCCGTCGTACTTTACCTGAATCTCGGCCTGCTCCAGGTAGTCGGGAAGGCTGTCGCCAATGAGGGTGCGCAAATCCTGAACCGCATCCATCAACAAAGCCAGATCCACTTGCGGGCGACTGAGAATCTGAGCTGCTTTTACTTTTTGTTTCATGGGTGCACTCCCTTGCGCTTCGAGCATTCCGTTTACCTCGTCCGGACTTACTGAAAGCTCTTCCAGGGTTTGGCGGATACGTTTCACGTGGTCGCGTTTGGCGAGCATATTCTGGTAGCGTTCTTCCGAAGCAAGGCCCAGGTTGTAGCCAAGTTCGGTCAGGCGCAGGTCGGCATTGTCCTGCCGAAGGAGGGTACGGTACTCAGCGCGGGAGGTAAACATGCGGTAGGGCTCTTTTGTACCCTTGTTTACGAGGTCGTCGATGAGCACACCAATGTAGGCATCGTCTCTCCGAAGGATAAAAGGCGTCTCACATTTGATCTTCAGGGCGGCATTTATCCCGGCCATCAGTCCCTGGCAGGCAGCTTCTTCGTAGCCTGTGGTCCCATTAATCTGCCCGGCAAAGTAGAGATTCTCTACAAGGCGGGTTTCCAGGGTAAGTTGAAGCTGCTCCGGCGGAAAAAAATCGTACTCAACGGCATAGCCCGGACGGAACATTTTTACATTTTCCAAACCAGGAATACTCTGAATCGCCTTGAACTGAACATCCTCAGGCAAGGAAGAAGAGAATCCGTTAACATAAATTTCAACCGTATTTCGTCCTTCCGGCTCCAGAAAAAGCTGGTGGCGGTCTTTGTCGGCGAAGCGGTTGATCTTGTCTTCGATGGAAGGGCAATACCTGGGACCCGATCCGCTGATCCTTCCGTTAAACATCGGAGAGCGATCGAAGCCCTCTTTGAGGAGCTCGTGGGTGCGGTCGTTGGTATAGGTAATGTAGCAGGGAAGCTGGTTTACTAGCTTTGGTGTATCGAGGAATGAGAACTTATTGGGGTTTTCATCGCCGGGTTGTTCTTCCAGAATAGACCAATTGATGGACCTGCCGTCGAGCCGGGGCGGGGTTCCGGTCTTCATGCGGCCACTTTCAAAGCCCAACTCTACCAACTGAGCAGTAATGCCGGTTGCTGCGCGCTCGCCTGAACGTCCGCCGCCGAATTGTTTTTCGCCAATGTGGATCAATCCGTTGAGAAAAGTTCCGTTGGTGAGGACCACAGATTTTCCCGGAATTTCAATACCCAGGGAGGTATAGACCCCTTTCACTCTGCCGTCTTTTACGACCAGGCCGGTGATCATTTCCTGCCAAAAATCTACGTTGGGGGTTTGTTCCAGCAGGCTGCGCCATTCCTCGGCGAAACGCATGCGGTCGCTTTGGGCTCGGGGACTCCACATGGCGGGGCCTTTGGAGCGGTTAAGCATCCGAAACTGGATCATGGTCCGGTCGGTAACCAGGCCTGAGTACCCACCCAGAGCGTCAATTTCCCGCACAATCTGCCCTTTGGCAACGCCGCCCATGGCAGGATTGCAGGACATTTGGGCGATGGTGTTCATGTTCATGGTGGCGAGCATCACCTTCATTCCCATGTTGGCAGCTGCAGCAGCTGCTTCACACCCGGCATGGCCGGCCCCAACCACAATTACATCGTATTCTGGAAACATTGTTTATCCTCCTTGGTCAGATAATGACCGCAAAATTAAGAGATTCTGAGGTGATAAACGGGCTAAGTGTACGGATAGTTTCCCGCCCTTGAATTAGGGAATTATATTCACCCAAAATTTACCTACTGTATGCGCCGCATTACTCAATCTAATTGGTTCTGGGATAGCCTGATGGTTTTCTTCCTGGGTTTTTTCTGTATTTATTATGGCTATCTCAGCCTGCTAAAACTGGAGCCACAAAGTGTGCACATGTGGCGCCAGGCAGATTCGGCCTCTTTTACCTGGCATTTCTACTCCTCTACCTGGAACCTGTTCACGCCCAAGATCAACAACGTGCTTGCCAACGGCGAAGGAAAGGTAGCGATCGAGTTTCCGATTCTGTATTGGCTGGGGGGTATGCTGTACCGGGTCTTCGGCCCTACCCCCATCATTCCACGCATGATCAATATCGGGGTAGTTATGATCGGGCTTTTCGGCTTTTACAGGCTTACCTGGCGCACGGTAAAAGATCGTTTTTGGGCAATTGTGACCCCACTTTTTCTTTTCACCTCACCCGTACTTGTTTTCTACACCAATAATTTTCTGCCCGACGCCCCTGCCCTTGGGCTTAACTTACTCGGTTGGGCCTACTTTGTGCGGTATCTGCAGGAGAAAAAAACGAGTCTCGGTGTATGGGCACTGGTATTTCAGGCATTGGCCACCCTTGTAAAAGCCTCTGCTGGTATCAGCTTGGTAACCATGATCGGGCTTTGGTTTATGGAATGGGCGGGTTGGGTAAAATGGAACAAGGAAACGGAAGAGAAAACCTTCACTCAAAATCCCGGGAAAGTACTCGGTATCGTGGTGTTGACAATGGCCCTGATCGTTGGCTGGTACGAATACGCCTCGTATTACAGCACCCAATGGAAGGCCGAACACTGGTCGCCACTGATCATGCCTATTTACAAAACCCCTGCGAATGAGTGGATTTACACCATTACGCTGATGTTTACCGAGAAGCTTCCCGTGCTGTTTCTTCCCATTACGCACCTGTTCCTATGGATATTGATGGGCCGGGCACTGGGCACCGGAGGGCGTATTCACCCGATGGGATATGCCATTCTGAGCCTTACTGCTCTGGGGTCCATCATTTACCTTTCCATTTTCTTTGGATTGATCAAGGTTCACGACTACTACTACATAGCCACTCTGGCTCCGGTAGCGGCCCTTTTGTGGTTCAATGCGGCTTGGATGAAAGAAAAAGCAAGCGGTGCATTCCATTCACCGGTTCTTCGCTTTCTGGTGGCAGGCTTTCTCTTTTGGAATTTATACCACGCCAAGATGGAAATGCAGTGGCGCTATAACGACAAGCCTCTGCACCAGAAAGCGGATGCAGCATTGTACGACCCAAAGCTACCTGCCTACCTCGACAGCATTGGCATCACCGACAATTACCGCATACTTTCCCTCCCCGACCCTAGCCCTAACATCACCTTATACCTGATGCGGCGCCATGGCTGGAGCTCCTACGGCATCGGATCGGCCACCCCCGAAAACCTTGCAAGCCTGATTAAAGGACACGAGGCTGACTTTCTGGTTATTACCGACCCCGCCTTAGCGCAAAATCCAGCAGTACAGGAAGTACTTCCGCCGCAGATCGGGCAATTTGGAAACGTAACGATGTACAAAATGCACCCCTAATGCATGTTCCACGTGGAACACAATAAATATATAACTATAGGAAAAGAGGCGGTGTTCCACGTGGAACACCGCCTCTTGTATATATAGACCTTTGTTAGTTACCGTGTTCCACGTGGAACACTAGAATGAACGGAGCAGTAATGCTTCATCTTCCTTCTTTCGCATTACAGGTTCTGCTTCGTCGTGGTCGCCTTGGCCGGTCATGTGTAGCACGCCGTGAACCATTACCCGGTGAAGCTCATCCTCAAAGGTATTTCCCAGCTCTGTGGCATTCTCTTTTACCCGATCAATACTGATAAATATATCCCCTGCTATGATACCAGAATCGGGATCTTCGTAGGGAAAAGTGAGTATATCGGTGTAAAAATCGTGATTGAGGTGCTCCTTATTAAGCTGAAGAAGGTACTCATCAGAGCAGAAGACATAGTTCAATTCTGTGATAACGAAACCATGAGCAGCTGCTACCTCAGCAATCCAATCCTTCAGATCATCCATATGAGCTGGTTCGAATTCGATCTCAGCTTCAAAAAAGTGTATTCCCTCGGCACTCATACGTGAAAGTATAGTTCTACTTCGTTACCAGTTTCATTAAAAACCACATCCTCGGCCATCGTTTTCATGTAGTAAACACCGCGCCCGTTTGGCTTCAGGAGGTTATCGGGATGCAAAGGGTCAGGAAGATTATCCTTGTCGAAGCCCGGACCTTCGTCTTTTACCCGAATTACGAGTTGATAATGGTTCCTGAGCTCGATATCGACGTTCACTTTTTTAGCAGGATCAAGCTTATTGCCGTGAACAACCGAGTTATTGATGGCTTCAGACACCGCAACAATGAGGCTACCGAATACATCTTCCTTGAACTCGTACTGCTCCTTAAGCTCGTCGAGGAGCTCAATCACTTGGTGAACCACATCAGGATGGCTTTCCAACTCTAAACTTGCGAGGTTTTTCACTTTAATTTCTGTGCTAGTGCTCATTTGGCGCCTTCGAGCTTTTTAAAATACTGCTCGATTAAGATGATGAAATCGCTGGAATATTCCAACTGATTGGACTTGAGTAGCTCTTGCCTGATCCGAGTTTTGTATTCTTCGGGGGTCAATTCACTCGGAGACTTCTGATCCAGCCTTTGTGCTGTTTTCGATTCGCGGGCATCGTCCATTTCCCTCTCACGGATTGATTTGTCGGCCTGAAGCAATCGGCTTAATATTTCCTGCTGACGATTGAAGGTCTCTTCTGTAAAACGCTTATTCTGGAGTTCGGTTTCTGACTGGATCATATCCTGCATGATTTTATCCAGATCTCCAAGGGGTTTACCCCCTTCTTTCTTCACCTGCTCCTGCACCTTTTCCAGTTGATCGCGGATAGACTTCTGCTCACCGGCCATTTGCTGAAGCTGATCTCCGGGAATGTCGCCTGGCTTTTGACCTGGTTTTTCTCCTTTCATCATCTCCTGCATCTTCTTATTCAGCTCCGTTTGTTGCTGGCTTACGCCTTGCATATTCGGCTTGCTGGCAGAACCCGGCTTAGGGCACATGGCCTGGCCTTGCTTGTTGTTTTGCATCGATTGCTGGAGTTGCTTCATTACATCTGAAAGCATATTCGCCAGGTTATTGATGCTGGTCATGGCGATTTGCTGATGGAAATTCACCTGAGGAACTTGCTTGTTGCGGAAGAAATTCTGCGATTCCTGCATGCTTTGGGTGATTTTTTGGCTTTCATCCAGCACAAATTTCTGTATCTGAAACACGCGGTTAGCCAGGGATTCAAGGCTATCGCGAACCATGCTCATATCGTCTTGCAGCTTTTTCTGCTGCTGGCTCTTTTCCTTCAATGCCGGGTCAGAATAACTCAATCCTTTTACTTCTTCTTTCAGGTCTTCCTGGTCAAAAGAAAGCTTGAGCAGGTTTTCGAGCAAAGCCCGCAGGTTCTCCATATTCTCCTGGTCCTGCTGCATTTGCTGATTCATTTGCATGTTGGCGAGGCTTTCCGACATTTCCTGGAGTTTATCAGCCGCATCTTCCTGCTTCTGCCCGGCGCTCTGCTTGCTTTGTTGAGACTGTTTCTGGCCTGATTTACTACCTTCCTGCTGCTGTTCCGACGATTCTTTCATGTCCTCCGAAGCACCATCCATCTTATCCTGCGCTTCGTCGGCTTTCTCTTTCAGGTCATCCATCTTGGGAGCATCGGGCGTTTTGGTCTCTTCCTTGAGGTCACCCAATTTATCCATGTCCTTTTTGATTTCGTCCATCTGCTTGCTCAGGTCCTCTTGCCGGTCACCCAGGTTTTTGAGGTCCTCAGGCGTCATCGGCTTGTCGAGTTGCTGGCGTAGATTCTCCTGCTTATCCTGCAGGTTGTCTATTTTATTCCTTAGCTCGTCAATCTTCTGATCTACTTCGAGCTGTTTCAGCAATTCAAGGCTGCGTTCGAGGTTTTTCTTAAGCTGATCTTCGTTCATTTTCAACTCCTCCATTTGCTCGCGGAGTTGCTCGGTATTTACATTTTCGAGTTTCTTCTCTATTTCTTCGAGGAGTTTTTCAATTTCCGGGTCTTTCAGCTCTTCCAGAAATTCGCTCAGCTGCTCCATCTTCTCCATCGTCTGCTCCGAAACCATGGAGTTTTCTTCCATTTGCTTACGGGCTTCTTCCATCTTTTCCTGGGCTTTCTCCAGGTTATCCTGCATTTTCTGGTGCTCATCAACCATGCGCTGCACTTCGCGACGGTCATCAAAAGAAAGTTTCTTTTGATTCAGGAGCTTTTCCTGCATTTTTTCATAAGACTGCTTGAGCGATTCGGCCTGTTTTTTCAAGGCTTCAATCTGCTCCTTGGCATCGTCCTGCGCTTGCTGGGCTTCATCGTAGCGGGCATCCAAGGTAGGATAGATCACTTTGAACACACCGCTGGTGCTGGATTTGGGTCCGACAATGCCGTCATTGTCCCAAACCTTAATGAAGTATTCAAGCTCATCGCCTTCTTTCATGCCCAGTTCTGTGAGGTCGAGTCCGTAGGACAAAGGCTGGAGCAACAACCGGGGATTCAGGCTCAGGTCGTATTCGGTATAATCTTTGGAAACGGCTGATTCCCCACCTGATTTGGTAAAGCGGTAATGCAGCGACATACGGGTAAAGCCATAGTCATCGCCGATCTCCAATTCCAGCGGAAGCCGGGGCTCCAGGTCCACCTTGAATTCCGGGTTGGGCGAAAGCAAATAGATCGTAGGAAAACGGTCAGCCAAGGCCGTAACGCGGTAGTGAACCGTGTCCTGATTGGGAATTCCGAAACTGGATTGCAGCCCGATATAGTAATCGATATCTCCCATTACCCTGCGGGTAGCCTGAAGTTTACCATCATTCGCCGGCTTGAATTTGAGGCTGTCCTTTGCTATCAACCAGGCAGATTTGGTATCCCCTACCGGCTCCAGTTTCCAACGAATGACCGATCCTCTAAGCACCTTGAGGTCGCCAATGTTGGCAGGAACAATTTCCGGAGACTGATTGGTGTATGCCGGATATTCGATAATTGCCTGAAACTCTTTAATAAACGGCCGACGGAAAACCTGAATGGCATGCTCGGCAGATTTTACTTCGGGATTTCCGACATACATCGAGAAATCTTCTTTTACATTTTCGATGGTATAAGAAAACTCACCCGGCTTATCCTGGGCGAGTAAATAGTTCACATATTCGGATTGTCCGGATTTTCTAATAAATACAGACAACTCAGCAGGCAGTTCATTTCCCGAAACCTTTACGGTGAGGGGCAACGATTCGCCCGCAATCATCTTAGCAGGAAGGTCGCCCATATCCAGCGCAAAAGGTGCCGGAGGAAGAAAGGCTTTGTTAAAATTGAGCAACCGGTGCGAACCAGCGCCAATCAGTCCGGGACGAACCATATTGGTAATTAAAAACAGGCCAATCGGAATCAGCAAAAACCAGATATACTTTCTGTTAACCTTGAGGTTAATCGCTGAGGCAATTTCTACAGGAGCAACTTCGGCTGCTTTTTGCTCAATGGCGGCATCGAGCAAAGTGCCTGGTTCAGTACGTTGAAGACGGAGTTGGAGCAGGTTAATGAGCTTATCGTTGATACCGGGGAAACGATCTTTCACCAGTTCAGCGATCTGCATTTCGGTCAGGCCCTTGCTAAGGCTGTAGAGCTGAGCCACTGGCCAAAGTACCATATAGCCCAATACGCCCAAAAAAGTGATTCCAAGCAGAGACACCATTAAAGTGCGCACGCCTGTATTGAATCCAAAAATTCCCTCGCTGAGCAGGGCCACAAATAACATGGAACTAACCAACAAAGCCAGGATCAAAGATCCCCGTATGATCCGGTCGCGGTAGTACCTGCCCCGGAATTCCTTCAGCCGCTGATCCAGTAGTTGGGTGGAAGCACTCATGGTTATTTATGGGTAAAAAGGTTTTAGCCTAAAATATAGTCAACTCTACCTGCCGAAAAATAGAAATGTGGCAGACGTTCGTAATTGCCAATGTTCGGGAGTGTACGAAATCAATAAAAAAGGGGTTGTTAACTTATTTGAGGGTGAGCTGTATAGGGCAATGGTCTGAGTGTACCACTTGTTGAAGGATGCGGGCATCCAGGCAATCATCCGCAATTGCTTCAGATACCAGATGATAATCGATTCTCCATCCTTTATTCGAAGCACGGGAATTGAAACGAAAAGACCACCACGAATATTCGTCCTTCGCTTCGGGATGAAACATCCGAAAGGAGTCTTTGTAGCCCAATGCAAGAATATCATCAAACCAGGCACGTTCATGCGGAAGAAATCCGCTGCTGTCTTTGTTTGATTTGGGATTGTGAATATCAATGGGTTGGTGAGCCACATTGTAATCGCCGCAAACGATCAAACGGGGAAATCGCTCTTTCAGGTCTTTGAGGTAAGGCAAAAATTCAATCATGAATTTATCCTTCACTCCCTGACGATCTTCTCCCGAAGAGCCTGAAGGAACATACAGCGATACCACCGAAAAATCTTCGTAATCGGCACGCAGTACCCGCCCTTCCTGATCTACCCAATCTATCCCACAACCTGTTTCCACGTGGAGCGGTTCTCGCCGGGTATAAATCGCTACGCCGCTATAGCCTTTCTTTTCGGCCGAATGCCAGAAACCGTAAAAACCGGGAGGAGCAATCAACTCCGCGGAAACCTGATCGGGTTGTGCTTTGGTTTCCTGCAAACACACGATATCGGCGCCGGATTCTTGAATCCAGGTTACCAGCCCCTTTTGTGCTGCAGCACGAATACCATTTACGTTGTACGAAATAATGGAAGTCATATTCAGGCTTCTTCAGTTTTCGGAAAATGCTCCCATCCCTGAGCTTCAATATCAACGGCCTGCCCTGACTCCAGAATAATCTGAATTACGTGCGGGTCGCTGGTGAGGTGACCGATGACCGAAACTTCCGGAAGTTCGGCAAGTTTATCAAATTGGTCGAGGGGAAGGGTAAAAATCAATTCGTAATCTTCGCCGCCATTGAGGGCAAACGTGATGGGGCTGATTTGAAATTCGGAGGCGACTTTTCCGGTTTGCTCGTCCAGCGGAAGTTTGCTTGCAAACAAAGTAGCCCCGCAACCGCTCTTTCGGCAAAGGTGGTGAATCTCACTGGCCAAGCCATCGCTCACATCCATCATCGAAGAAGGACGAATACCCATATCCTGAAATTTGCGCATAAGTCCCAATCGGGCTTCCGGCTTGAGCTGTCTGCCAACCACGTAGTCGTAAGATTGGAGGTCAGGCTGCCATTCGGGATTTTTGGCATAGGTAACTTTTTCCCTTTCCAAAATCAGGAGCCCGGCATAAGCGCTGCCCAAGTCGCCGGTAACACATACCAGCTCTTTGGGTTGACCACCTGACCGGAGAATCATGTCTTTTTCCTTTACCCTGCCAATGGCAGTAACCGAAATAATCAGCCCCTGCTTCGAGCTGGAGGTATCACCTCCAATGAGGCTTACCTCGTAGCGTTCGCAAGCCATCCGGATACCTTCGTACAAAGCTTCGAGGGCTTCCACGGTAAAACGGCTGCTCATGCCAATGGACACCGTAACCGCAACCGGCTCAGCATTCATGGCCACGATGTCGCTGACATTTACGGCAATAGCTTTATACCCCAGGTGTTGCAGGGGCACATAGGTGAGGTCAAAATGGATGCCTTCCAGCAGGAGGTCGGTACTGATAACTTCCTTTTCGCCGGGAAGAATATCCATCACTGCGGCATCGTCGCCGATACCGACTTCTACAGCCGAAGAAAGGGGAAACCCCTCGGTGAGACGGTCAATCAGGCCAAACTCGCCTAGGGCCGAAACAGGGGTAAGGGGTACGTTGCGATCTGCGAACATTTTATCTGAAAAAAGTGGAATGGGGTGAACAAGTTAAGGGTGCTGGTTTCGATTACCTAAAGAAAGGAAAGCGCACCAGGCTTATCCACGGTTAATCCACAAGTTTGTACACATATATAAAGCGTGAAAAAAAGACGCTAGCCAAATGATTGGCGGTCACCTTTCTAGTTTTCCACATTTTCCACGTGGGGAAAAAAGACATCAACCTCCCAGTCCGGCCAAAGCACTCAACTCCAGCATGCGCTGGATAGGTGCCAACCCTTTGAGACGAATCGGCTCAGGAATGTCAATCTCAGGCAGCTCGTATTTCATGCAGAGGTAGAGTTTTTCGAGGGTATTGAGTTTCATGTAGGGGCAATTGTTGCAATCGCAATTGCCCTCGGCAGGAGCGGGAAGGAACAATTTACCAGGGCTTGATTTCTGCATTTGGTGCAGGATACCGGCCTCGGTTACCACGATGAATTCGTTTTTGGGGCTTTGCTCCGAATATTTCAGCAGGGCGGTGGTACTACCGATGAAGTCGGCGAGATCGAGTACGGGCTCTTCACATTCCGGGTGGGCAATGATTTCGGCATTTGGGTACCTGACCTTCATGTCGAGAATGCGCTGGCGGGAAAAAATTTCGTGCACCATGCAGGCGCCATCCCATAGCACCATGTTGCGTCCGGTTTTTTGGTTGAGGTAGCGACCGAGGTTTTTGTCTGGGGCAAAAATCAGCGGCTGATCTTTGGGAAAACTGTTTACGATGGCTTCGGCATTGGAGGAAGTGACGATCACATCGCTCAGTGCCTTGATTGCCGCCGTGCAGTTTATGTATGAAATAACCTGATGGTCAGGGTGCTGAGCTACGAATGCGGCAAAATCATCCGGCGGACAACTGTCGGCCAGTGAGCAACCTGCGTTGAGGTCAGGTAACACAACCTTGCGCTTAGGGTTGAGGATTTTGGCGGTTTCGGCCATAAAATGTACCCCTGCAAAAACGATCATGTCCGCATCTGTTTTGGCGGCCTGCTGGGCAAGGCCCAGGCTGTCGCCCACATAATCGGCTATATCCTGAATATCTGCATCCTGGTAGTAGTGAGCCAGAAGCAGGGCATTTTTCTCTTTCTTGAGTTTTTCTATTTCTTCGAAAAGATCAAGCGTCGGATCGATCGGAAGGTTGAGAAAGCCTTCTTCCTTAACCATTATCAATTCTTTTTTCATCTTTCTAAAAAGCTTATTGGTGTTATTGGAGGTGTGGAAAGCGAGGATAACTTTTGGGCGGAAGGCTTGATTCCAAAGTTATCCACAAATCTACCCCGTTAATCCACACGAAAAATACAGAGAAAAGTTCAGCTAATGGTTCTCCGTTTTGAAAAAGGATCGTGCATTTGGAGCAACTTGAAGCCAGATACGCCTGAGGATTTACGGATAGACAAGTAATAAATTAAGCTGTCTGTTGGTCGATACGAATTTGGGTTTTCGACATTTCAACAACACCGAAAAACAGCGTGTATGCGGATAAATTTATCAGCGCTAATGTTGTATAACTTGTGGATGTGTGAGGGCTTTGTACACAGGCCAAAATAGTTTTCCCCGAAAACGACACTTATCCCCAAGTCCTAACATCCTCCTTTATTGGCTATTCACAGCCGAGGCATTTCTTCCACAGTATATCCCCGATGCAACGTGGAAAAAATGGTGTTGATTATCAAGGAGTTATAAACTTATCCCCAACCCGTTTTTCTGCTTGATTTCAGATAAGAAATCGCTGTAGGGATTCGTTTCGAGTTCCGGAAGTAAATAATCTTACAAGCGTTTTTACAAGGCTTGTGGTGAGCAAAGAGGTGAAAGATTTTCGGGTTTTTCGAAGGTTTCTGGTGGCAATAGGCAGATGTTAGCCTCGTTTCTAGTTCAACTGTCCTCTTCCAACCCTTTCTCTAACCCTTACGCTCACTTCCATGCCTGACCTTTGCTCAACTGACGTTTTTCTAACGTTTGTAATGACCCGCTCTAATTCAGCCGGGTTATTACGGAAAAACATAATTTCTTGCTATCGAATTTTATGGTTTTCAAATAAAAAATAGAAATGAAACTCGTTCTCTCAGCCTGTCTGGTTTGCTTGTTCACTTTGATTGGAAAAAGTGAGCTATCGGCACAAATCAACACTTTCCCGATTGAATCCTATATCCAGAGTCAGATTACCGCATACCAGTTCGATGCGGATAACAAATTCCGACTTGCTGCCTATGCAGAAATGAAAGGTACTTTTCATCATGAGTCCCAGTCCCTGGAATTGGACTTTGGATCGTTGGGTATGCTTACATTTTATCCCCAAAACTGCCTTTTCCGCAGTCCTGATGATAAAATTTATACGATCAACCGTTTTGATCCTGATCTGTCCCGTGCCGAAGCCATTAATAAAGAGTTATCCAATCTCTTCGATCAGATTATCCTGATGGGAAACCACAATGCCGATAGAACACTGATGACCTGCGTGGATAAGCACCTGGCGAATAAAAACCTGGAGCCTTTCTACAAAATCTTTGTTCGTCACATTCTCCTTCGCTACGGCAAATACGATCCTGTGCTCGAGATGGTAACCTTTAGGAGTGAGTGGGTATTGAAAAAGGAAGCGGCAAATGCTGCTGACCGAACCATGAAAAAAATTCAGCACCCGCTCTACCTCGAACTTACCGCCTCTCAGCTGCTGGGGGTATATGGTGAAAGCCGTGCCGAAGTATTTATCAACAGCGTAAACCGGCCCGTATATTATGCTACCGGTGAGCAGTATGGACCCAACATTTCAGCATTCAAAATTTTCGTTCAGCAAATGTTGCTCGAATCCGTGCAGTACGTGGTTCAGGACGAATCTGATCGCCTCGACGAACTGGAACAAACCTTTTATACATCTACAGGTAACTCAGGCAGGTATGTAAAAGAAAGCAACAGCAATGGCGGCATCGAAGTGGAACCCATGTACACGGCTTATAGCTGGATTCCGATGATGCTGGGCCTCATGCGTGCAAACGGCTTCAATATCGGCGACAAAGATGTGGCTGTTTACCTCGTAAATGAGCCTTACTTTCCCCGAATTTATGATCAAATGAACCCAGCAGAAAAAGCACAGCTTCGCCGCAACTTTCCTGACCTGGCGATTCTTTCCAACAACTCCCTGGAACACAGCGCCCGGGGCATGAAATAATTATTTTCCGGTAAACACGGGAGCCCTTTTTTCAAGGAAGGCCATTACGCCTTCCTTGAAATCTGCGGTTTTGAAATTAATGCCCTGGTTAATGGCTTCCTGTTCCAGGGTTTGGGCGAGGTCCACATCCATTGCCGCCCGCAGGTTCGATTTTGTATGTTGAAAAGCCAGGTAGGGTCCATTGATCAGGAGTTGGGCCATATCGTTTACCGTGGAATCTAGGTCACCTTTGCACACTATCTGGTTTACGAGTCCGAGTTCAAAGGCTTGCTCTGAACTTAGCATGCGGGGATTGACCATCATTTCAAATGCCCGGTGGTAGCCTACTCTTTTGGCCAGAAAATAAGCACCGCCTCCGTCGCTGGATAGCCCGATACGGGTAAACAGCTCGCTGAAAACGGAGCCTTCACTTGCATATACCAGGTCGCAGGCCAGCGCAAAATTAAACCCGATACCTACACAGGCTCCCTGCACCTTGGCAATGATGGGCTTGTTCATGTTGCGCATTGCCAGAATCGTCGGGTTGTAGCACTCCCTCAAAAATTCTGTTGCATCAAAACTGGGGTCGCCGACCATGGCCGGGTCAAGGTCAGCTCCGGAGCAAAAATCCGTTCCTACTCCCGTCAATATAATGACCCGGGAATCGTCGTCGCGGCTTTCAAAAATGGCCTCACGCAAAGCGTAGGACATTTCGCGGCTGAGGGCATTTTTTTTCTGGGGTTGGTTAAAGGCAATCGTTTTGATGTAGCCTTCGGTTTTCACCAGCAAGGAGGGAGAAGTAGCCATGATACGGAGTTTAGGTATTTCAAATATAGGACAATCAGGCCAACGGAGGTTGATGGCTGGCTAGATATCTGCCGGATATTTAGCAGCAAAAGGCATGATTATTTTCAGTTGCTCGTGAGGGAATAAAAACCTGGGATAAAAAATTGTTTTGGGTATTTTTGACATAAATAACCCCATGCGCAGCCTGTTTGCTTTCATTGGTCGTTTGCTTGACCGCATTATTTGCCTGGTGCTGGCCATAGCCTTTACCCAGGTGCCGGTATATGTGGACCAATACATAGATGTGTTGTCGGGTGCACGCACAGAGGCTAAAAAACTTTACGACGAACTATCGGCTACGGCGGCCAAGTACCACTTGGACGTGGACGCTTACCTCACCCGCATTGAAGCTAACCCCGATTCATTGGTCAGCGGTTTGGCCATCGTAAACCGCAACGCCGTAAACCGTTACCTCGAATACGAAGCTGCATGGAACGCCCTGCAAAACGCACCCGGCTGGCTAAGGCCAATCGTGCTCATGAATCATTTTGATAAGGACCTGGGCAAAGCCCTCCAGTTTCAGGCCGGATTGAGTTTCACCTTCACGGCGTTTTTGTATGCCGTGGCCGGATTGCTCGTAGGTATGGCTTTGGTAGGCCTGGTTTCGGCCATTTTCAGAAAAAGAACGCCTAAAGCAAAAGCATGAATGCAGCTGCGCAAGGAAAACAATGGTTCAGCGACTGGAAATTTTGGGCGGTGCTCCTGTGGATGGTGTTGATTTTTTTTCTTTCGCATCAGGATGGAAACCGGTCTTCGGAAACCAGTGAGTGGGTCCTCCACCTTTTCATGGCACTGGGGCTCACCGAAAGCCGGATTGAAAGCTGGAACCTGGGATTTTGGGTGCGGAAAACCGCGCATTTTACCGAATACTTAATCCTGACCCTGATCTTGTTTAAATGGCTTTCAGGAAAAATGAAGGGAAAAAGCGCCTTGTTCATTTCCTGGATAACGGCGGTATTGTACGCCTGCACCGACGAGCTTCACCAATCATTTATTCCCTTTCGCACGGCTACTCCATTTGATGTAGGGGTAGATGCCCTGGGAGGCATGCTGGCAGTAGCGATTATTTTCTTTTTCCGAAACAAATCCTTACGACAGGCGTCAGCTTAAAGGAGAAGCAAACCTTTCTCCTGAAAAACTTCTTACTTTTGTCTCATTGCGACGCACAGAAAATAACAGATATGATTCTTGAAGTAAAAGTGCCCAGCCCGGGCGAATCCATTACCGAAGTAGAAATCGATAACTGGATAGTAGCAGATGGCGACTTTGTAGAAATGGACGCCGAACTGGCCGAAATCAACTCTGACAAAGCCACCCTCACCGTCAATGCCCCTGCTGCCGGAAAAATTCAACTTTTGGCCAAAGCCGGTGATACGGTTGAAGTAGGCCAGGTAATTGCCAAGGTGGACAGCGAAGCTACTGCTGCTGCTCCTGCACCCAAGACCGAAGCACCTGCTGAAAAAGTGGCGGATGCTGCGGTATCGGCTCCGGTTTCCAAAGATTCCTACGCTTCGGGAGTTCCTTCTCCTTCAGCCGAAAAACTACTGAAAGAAAAGGGCCTTGAATCAGATGCTGTTACCGGCACTGGCCGCGACGGACGTGTGACCAAAGCTGATGTGGTAGCGCAGGCCGATAAAGCCAAAGCCACCCCGATTGCCAAACCCGCCGAAGTAAAAGCTGCTCCCGCTCCTGCACCCGTGCTTTCAGCAGGTCGGCAGATCAAGCGCGAAAAAATGAGCAGCCTGCGCCGCAAAATTGCTGAGCGCCTGGTTTACGTAAAAAATGAGACCGCCATGCTCACCACCTTCAACGAAGTGGACATGACGGAAATCATGGAAATGCGCAAAAAATATAAGGACAAGTTCAAGGAAGTACACGGCGTAGGCCTGGGCTTCATGTCGTTTTTCACCAAGGCCTGTGCCATGGCGCTGACCGAATTTCCGGCTGTTAACGGCCAGATCGACGACAAGGACATCCTGTATTTCAACTACGTGGACATGGGTATCGCCGTCAGCACAGAACGCGGACTGGTGGTTCCGGTGATTCGCGACACCCACCTCATGAATTTTCAGCAGATCGAATCTGCCATTTTGCAGTTTGCCCTCAAGGCACGCGACAACAAAATCACGCCCGACGACATGACCGGTGGTACCTTCACTATTACCAATGGCGGTATTTTCGGCTCCATGCTTTCTACTCCCATCCTGAACCCGCCACAATCAGCCATTTTGGGAATGCACAACATTGTCGAGCGCGCCATGGTTGTGAATGGCGAAGTGAAAGTAAGGCCCATGATGTACCTGGCGCTTTCTTATGATCATCGCATCATCGACGGAAAAGAAGCCGTAAGCTTTTTGGTACGCGTAAAAGAGCGCCTCGAAGATCCTTCCCGCCTGTTGCTTGGCTTGTAAGCTCAGATAAATAGATTATCCACCATGCCGTTCGCGAATAGCGAACGGCATTTTATTTTACTTCTTTGCGGGAATCTGACCAGCGCCAAAGGTAGCGGCAGGCATAGGAGCGGTAAGGCCGCCAAGGTTCGGTAGCAGCATAGATGGCCGCCATCTGTTGCTTGCCCGTTTCGGATATGCCAAAAGCGGCCAGGATGTTGTTGCGGATAATGAGGTCATCCACCGGCAAAATATCCGGACGATTGAGGTTAAAAATCAACAACATTTCCACGGTCCATTTTCCCACGCCTTTTATCTGAATAAGGTACCTGATAACTTCTTCATCAGTGAGCGGCTCCAGTTTTTCGGGGGTAATGCCGTGCTCCAGATGAAAGGCGGCAATGGCCTTGAGGTACGTAAGTTTTTGGCGGGAAAGGCCGACCGACCTAAGCGCTTCGTCATCGAGGGAAATGAGCAATTCGGCTTGTGGATAAGTTTGTGGGAAAAGCTCCAAAAACCTGCGATAAATGGTGTCAGCTGCCTTGGTTGAGAGTTGTTGAGAAACCACACTTTTCAACAAAGTAAAATAAGGGTCGTGTCCGGGTCGGATACTCACTGGGCCGGTTTGTTCTATGATTTCAGCAAGAACAGGCTCCCGCATCAGGTGCTCATTTATTTCGGGGGAAAACATGGATAGAATGGGTCGAGGGATGAAAAAGACGGGTGAAATAAATATTTTGGAAAGATAAAAGAATAGCGACAACAAGAAGAAAACCCATCGGTGAAAATGACCTAATCCGGGCCAGACCGATGCTTATCTGATCAAAAGATAGTGATGATATTTTTCAGAGCATAGCAGCCGGACCCGCTGAATATCAGTAAGGTCATCCATGATTGTGTTCATTTTTCAGCAGAATAGCCCAAAATATCGACTATTCCGGATAGAGGGTAACCAATCTCCGCACCATTTAGAATGTTCATACAGACTTATTACCTGTTCACCTTAAGGGCAGGATAATGGCGGATGTTCCAACATACATTTGTGTAGTAAATGGTGCTTGATCATTCACCCTTTTGGTTTGGTGTTCCTTCCCTGGCTTTTGATTTTTTGAACGTATGAAACGTTTTAATCCAAAATATTTCCACCTCTTCCTCGCCGTACTATTTTTAGGTTTTTCGGGTTTAGCATCGGCCGAAAATTTGCCTTCAGACGACCTTTGTCAGGTTTTAGTTCCTTCCGCTATTTCTCCCAACGGAGATGGAATCAACGATTACCTCGAAATTAAGGCTGATTGCCATTTTGAGTCGTGTACCTTTCGTTTATATGATTCGCGGTCACGCGTTATTTTTGAAACAACCCAGCTTGACAAACCCTGGGATGCAACCCTGGATGGCAAAATAGTAGCCGAAGGTCATTATATGTGGGAGTTCACCTACCAGGAGCCCAATAGCAATGCCAACAAGACGGGCACCCAGCGGGGGATGCTGACCATTATTCGCTGATTTTTCGCGGAGAAATTTCACGACACCAGCTGTAAAAACGCGCCATATTGGTAGTCAGCATCGCGTTTGCTTCAATCCAGCTGCGGTTCGGTCCCGCAAATTTATGCTTCCAGTGTTCCAGGTTGGCGAGTAGGGTTCCTAGTTCGTTCGAGAGTTGTTCAGGCGTAAAGGGGGACACATACCAACCATTTTCCTGGTGAATGAGCAGTTCTTGACTGGCGGGTATGTCATTTACCACCGGAATTACTCCTGCATACCTTGCCTCGCTGAGGGCATTGGAATACCCGTCGTACACAGGTGCCGAAATCATTATCTGGCACAAAGGCCAGAGCGCCAGCACATCTTCCCTCGGCAACACTTCTGACACATAGGTAAATTGCTCGTAATCTGCTTCCAGCTTGCGCGCTTTCAGGTCGATGGCCGCCGGAATATCGTATCCTGCCGAGAGGGCGATAAACCGCACATGGGGACAAGCCCCCGACTCCATCATCAAGCGAAATCCTTCCAGGATAATATCTCCCTGATAAATGGGTTTCAGCCCTCGAGGACTCATAACTACCAATTCCCCTGGCTGGATATTCAGCCTTTTTTTCAAACGTGCAAGGGTCGCCGGGTTGTGCTCAAAGAGCTCGGGTTCGACTCCCCAGCGGTGCAGCCGCACTTTTTCTGCCGGAATGTCGAAATAAGCCTTTACACTGTCAACCAAGTGCAGGTTATCACCGGTTATGAAAGCCGAAGCATCGAGGGCTTTTTTTACCTGATGCCGGAAAATGCGCCATTTTAACCCAAAAATCAGGCGATCAGAAGCGCCCAGCGGCTCGGGATCTTCGCTGCTCCACGACCGCGATGCCGGAAAAGGAAGCAAGGTAGTTGTGGGGGGATATTCTAATATGTCGGCACCCATTGATACCATGGCCATGGGTCGAAAACCCGATACCCTGCCCCATACCCCAAAGGGCGTAACATCAATGGGGTTGACGACATCTACCCCGTGGGTATGCAGGGCTGTCAATAATTTTTTACCCGAAAAAAGATAACTCAGGTAGGTGTGTTTTCCCTTCCATTGAGCGTTGGGTATTACCTGCACACAGGGCGCTTCAGGTATGATAGTTGGCGAAAATGAAAATATGGTTACCCGCGCACCCGCGGCTTGTAGTGATTTTACCCACTTGCGGGTGTGAAAATGGTCCGGTTCAGCGAGTACGCCAATGTGTAAAGGAGCAAACGACATCGGGAGCAAAATAGGTTTTTGTTCCGAATGTCTGGACCTTTCTACCCAGGGAAAAGTATGTTTTTAAAAATTTTGTGAGGCCGACATCAAAAACATCGGCGACTGAAGGGTGTTGTCCTCGATGCCCCAGGCCATGTCCATGCGGAGCGAATAGCCGAGTACATTCATCCTAAGGCCTGAACCAAACCCAATCAGGAACGGACTCTTTAGGGTTTGAAGCTCTACCGAAACAGCCCCATTTGTTAAAAACTGGGTATCAGTCGGGTTTTTTTGTGAAAACGGATTCCCGGAAACCCAGGCAGTACCGGCATCGAGGAAAGGAATCAGCTCCAGGTTATAAAGCCGGTTAGAGTTGAGCGACTGGCGATTAACACGTGAAATAGGGATGCGCAGCTCCGAATTCCACAGCATGTAGCGCGAACCGTCGCGGCTGATGGGGGTGAACCCTCGGATGGGCATGGCCAATTGGCGATAAGAAAATGAAAAAGCATCCGGATCAATGAGTATGCGGTTGTTTCCGGTATTAGCCTGCCCGTCGAACCGTACCCCAAACAACCAGTTGTCGGCACCCCCCAGGTAGTACTGGCGGTAAGTAGTTGGTAGGTTGATGCCCCCACTGAACTGTGTGGCAAATACCATGTGGTGATACAGCTCTTTATAGCCCCGAACTGCCCACTGTAACCGGCTGAATGCGATGCCCTTGCCGTTGATATCGTAATAGGTATCTAAATTGGTCTTAAGCTGTACGCCTTGGTAGGGAAAATTTTCGGAGCGTTTCACTTTGTCATACACGAAACCAATTCCGGCATGTCCTATGTTGTAATACTGTTCAAGCACATCGGGGCGGCGGAGTTTCTGGTCATAGCGGTTGAGTCGGTTGTAGCCAAGCTGCCCGGTAATGGCCAGGAAAGGATTTATCGGGTAGATAGCTCCCCCTTCTGCTTTGAATGTCTGAAAACGGAAAAGCAGGGAGTCATTTGTTCGTGCTGAGAAATTTTCGCGGTAAGAGCGGGTCGAAAAGGACAAATCTCCAAATAGATCTACCCGCGATTTCAGGTAAGTATAGCGAATCCGGTAATCCGAATTTCGAAAATTCCAATAAGGGGTAACTTCTGCGCTGATGCGGTGTCGGTGCAAAACATCTTCCATCCCGGTCATGAAATTAACACCGGCCCCGGCTACGGGGTCATACGCATAGCCAAACCCAAGGTAGCTGGGCCTCCAGAGCGAAGTGGGCGAACCCGTTGGGGTTGATTCCACCTCTTCTAACTTAGGCGGCTGCATTTTTTTCACCTGGTCATTGCGCACAGAAGCGGGCACTACATAGGGGTCGGAAGCGGGTTTATCGGTCGTAGTTGCAGGCGGACTGTAAGGTTTTTCTTCGTCGTCGAATAAATAAAAGCGCACCACTGGCGAGGTCGTTTTGAGGGTATCAACCTGTGTCGGAACCGTAGCTGGTTTGGTGGGGGCGGCCGGGACAGCAGGTGTGGCTTGCTGCTGCCGTTTTTCAAGCAAACGATAGTATTGATCTTTCTGAACTTCCTCCTGATATGCAACCAATATCTCCTGCCGTAAAGGCGAAGCTTTGGGTACTTCGGTTGTGGTAATGAAGCTCGAAGGAACGGTGAAAAGGGTCAATTTTTCTCCGGAAGGAACAATGCCCGAAAACACATCGTCGGTCATTTGGCCCCAAACGGGTCCCTGGGTGAAATTGGTAGAAAAGTGAACGTCGCCCAGAAAAATATTGACACGGGCCATATTGAGTATCCCAGCTTCGTCCGACAGAAAGGCTACTTCAAAACTGTTGTTGGAAGAAGGGTAGCGCTCATTTACGGTGGGGGTGTAGGTAAGCTTGATGAGGGTATCCTGCTGCGACTTGATAGGGTATTTGTACAAATCAAAAGTCCTGCGGAATGCTTCCCAGTCTTCGCCTTTGTTCACGTCGCTGAGATTCGAAGCAAAAAGGAGAAACTGGTCGTCGAGGCTCCAGAGCGGATCGAGGTGGTCGGAGTTTCCTTTGGTAAGCTGTTCGAAGGCGCGGGTTTCGGTATCGAGAGAAAAAAGCTGGTAAAAGCCATTTTGCAAACCCGAAAAAACGAGGCGGTGGTTGTCGTGCGACCAGGCAATACCCTGAATCTGACGGATGCTCCTGGAAAGGGAAATGGCATCTGTTTCATTATCGGAAGCATCATATAGCCCTATTTGCCACAGGCCACGCTTGTACTCGGCCACGGCGAGGTGCATGCCGTTGGGCGAAAAAGCCATGGCGGTATGGTAGGGCAGGTAGGCATTTACGGGCAGGTTACTCCCGGGTTCGAACCCTATCTCTTTGAATTCGTGGGTTTTAAAGTCGTATAGTGCAACAACCTGCGCATCACCTTTGAGCAGAGAAAGTGCCACGGTGCCGGCGTCGGCGGTAAGGGCTACCCCTGTGATACGGTCGTTTCCTGGAATATCTGCCCAATTGGCTTCTTTAACCTTGCTGAGGTCCCGGCGATCCTGTTGGTTGATCTGAATCCGATTCAGTAAGAATAATTTCCATCGGGTAGAGAAGGTCGGCAAAGTAAGGCCCAGCACCGACAGCATCCCGGTTTCTACTGAGTGGTTTACATTGGCGAGGTAAATGATTTCCGGAATTTTGTGCTGGCCATATTCCCGGGTAATAAAATACCAGATGGACTTGCGGAGGGTTTTATTCAGCTTTCCTTCGCCTTCCATGGTAAGGTCGAGGTAGTTTTCATTGATGCCCGTACTGATCCAGGATTCGTCCTCCGGTGTCCAGCCTTCTCCTACAAATTCTGCCAAACCTTCCGAATACCATTTTGGTACGTGGAGTAGCAACTGGCTTTGCAGGCTACTCGAAAGGCGGGTGCCGTAGGTAAACTCTTCCAGCAACAGGCTGGCCACCGCCGTTTTTACCTTTGCATAAAGTTCTTTTGAAGAACCCGGGTGAATCACCAGCCGACTGCGGGTGGTGAGGTTAAAAACACCGGAAGTGAAGTTGGTTTGGTCGATGAGGGTATTGGTAGCGGCAATTTCGAGGCTGCTGCCGGCATATATCAGGGTAAAGTGCGATTCGGACTGAAAATCGAACAAGGTTTGTACTTCAAAAAAAGCGCGTTCTGCATATCGCCCCACCCATACGGCCCCTTCTTTATTGCCATCCTGAAACAGCACATCGAAGTGGGCGGTGGATACCTGGCTCCAACTGCTTTGATCGCGAAAAGCCTGAAAGGCCTGACCCTGAACCAGTCCGTGAAACATCACAAGGGCAATTACGAGGAGAGAAGCTTTGCGGGGCATAGGTGCCGGATTTAATCTATAGATGTTTAATATTACCGATTCAGGAGCTGATAATCAAACCAATAGCAGCAGCTTGCGCACTTAAATGAGGCCAAATCTTTCGCGGTTGGCTTCCTGGGGTAGGTCCCAGTTGCCCGATCGGAAAAATTCTCTCAGCCGCACCGAAGCCCACGGAGCCGTCAATACCCCTTTTGTTCCAAATCCTGAAATGATGTGTACGTAGAGATAATCGGAATGGGTACCTAAAATGGGCCGACGGTTTGGGGTTGTGGGCCGAAGCCCGGCGCGGTGCTCCAGCACCTCAAAATCCACCTGCACTACGTCTTTGAGCATGGCCAGAATTTCGTTTCGGGCGGCGGCTGTGGGGTGGTTGTCGGCAAATTGATTTTGATAGGTAGAGCCCGCCACAAATCTACCTGCGCCCAGGGGAATGAGGTAGGCTTTGCGCGAAAGCACAAAATCCAGATCAAGGTCCGCGCATCCGAGGGTAAGGGTTTCGCCTTTGTTGGGGATAAGGGGCATTTTTCCCAAAAGCGGAAACTGACTTCCCCACGCGCCGGGACAAAGCACGAGGTCGTCGAACTTCACTTGTTGCCCGTCTATTTCCCACGATTTATTTCCGACAACAAGCCCGGCCGCTGGCGCATGTGTTTCCAGAAACTGAAGGCCGAACTTTTCGATCAGGGTGCGGGTCATTTCCTGTACGAGCGGACCCACCTCGCACCACCCGCAAGGCGTGATGAAGATGCCGCCCAATTCGTTGTTGATGGGCAGGCCGGGAAGGGTTTTTTCCTGAAAAGCCATGTAGGGCGAAAACCGCTCATCCAGCGCGCGACCCGACCACTGGTTGTATTCTTCAATATTTTTAAACGGGCGGTAGATCGGTACAAAATGAAAAAAACGCTTCAGGTGCTGAAAATCAGCCTCATCTAGAAAATCGTGAATTTCTTTCAGCAAAATAGCTGCTTGCCAGGTGAGCGCCCCAAACCTGCCCGTAATCACGTTGAACATTCCGGCGGCCACCACCGAAGCCGCGTCGGGCCGGGGCTCATTGACCAGGGTTACCTCGTGGCCGTCCTGGCAAAGGCGAGCGGCTGCGAAGGTACCCGCGAGTCCGCCACCTACGATCAATATTTTTTTTCGGGAAAAGGAAGGTTCCACAGCAGCATTATTTCTACGAATCTACATCCGCAGACCCGTTTTAGCAGGCATTGGCCTTTTATAGCAGGATTAATAAGGTTTGCGGGATTCTCAGGATTGATTTCCCTGATTTTCAAAGGATGACCCTCAGCATTTTTCGATGACCATTTTCAATTGGGTATATCCAGCCACTACTGATGCAAACCTGCGGCCTCTTCGAGTAGAATGCGGTCTATGTCGCGGCGCTGCACATAGGTAAAGCGCCCGTTGGTGTCATTGCTGAGGGTTTCGAGCGGAGAGCTGCGGTCGATCACAGGTTTTTTGCCAAAAAGCAGAATAGAAAGAGAAACCTGGTCTTTATTCCCTTTTTTCACCTGGTTCGCAATGGCAGAAGTAATTTTAAAATCACCGTCTGTGGCCCAGATAATACGGTTGTTCCCTTCGGGAATGAGGTGTTCTTCGGCCACCCGATACGCCTGGCGTATGCCTTTATCGGCATTGGTTTTACTCTGAGCCAATATCCGGTTGATGGCTTCCACAATCACGTCTTTGTCTGAGGCGGAGGTAGGTTCCAGGATGGTGCGCACTTCATCAGAATACACCACAATCGATACATAGTCCTCGGCACGCATCCACTGAATCAGGCGAATCATGCCTTCCTTGAGCAGGTCGAGCCGACCCGATTGCCGCATGGATGCCGAAATGTCGAGCAAAAAAACAAGGTGACTGGCTGGTGCGCCGTGCAAGGGATGGCTGGTACCTGCCAGCGCCCCAATGTTGGAAGTGGCATTCCATTCCAGTTGCGAAGCAAGAGAGCTGGCATTCAGGCTGGGCTGAATTACCCGAAACCAGGGTACTTCCTCTATCTCTTTGGCCAGCACCAAGTTGGCAAAACCCGTGAATCGGTTGTAGTACGCGAGCAGTCCATATTTACGATGGTTGAAAGCCGTGAGCAGCTGCTCGTTGTAGTAGTAATAGGTGCGCCCGTACGATTTGTAGTAAAGCGGGCATGCGCCGCCCTGTTTCAAGTAAAGTGCCCTGCGCTGAATTTCGCGGGCGTAGGTGATCATGTTTTTGTATCCGGTTCCTTCCTGTTGGTAGTAAAGCCCCAGCTTTTGCATTTCAGCGGTCCGGAACGACATGGCTTTTTCGGCATTGGTGATACTAACCGAAAGTTTTTCCAGGTCTTCTTCGAGGTGGGTCCAGGCTTCGTAACGCACCCCTCGCACGACCGCACGTGAGTCTTTCATCAGGGAATGGAGTTCCTTCAGGGCTTCGGGAAGTTTACCGGAAGAGGTATTTACCGAAAAAGCAATCTTGTCGTGAATAGCTTCAAAATCGTGATACAGCACTTCGATCCGGGAAAGCACATGGTAGAGGTAGGTAAGGTCCTTATCCCCCACATAGTTTTTGGTATTGATGTACTGAGCCAGGCTATCGCTGAGGGAATATATTTCGATCAGGATAAACATCATTTCATCTCGGCTGGTGTTCAGCGAGGATCGGGAACCGGCCGGAACCCAGGCATTTTCCTTATTGGTGCGCTTGTAGAGGGTATTGAGGTTTATGTCAAATGATTGAGCCGCATCGGTAATGGCACAGGCGCCAACCAGCGAACCATTGAATGCGCCGTTTTGATAAAAATCGGCGAGTGAAAAAGAAAGGGGTGGTTTTTCAGCGGCCAGCAAATACGAGTTGGCAGTTCTGTTCAGGAATTCGAGCCTGACCCGAAGTACTTCTAACGAATGAATGCCTTCGTTTACAAAATCCACATAGGTGTTGAGCGCGTGATTGGCTTTGTCGGCCGCAGTCATTTGCCCCTGACTCTGTGCAGTGCACAACACCAGGATCAAAGCAGTGAACAACCAGCGACTACGGTTAAGCATGAGGATCTATTGAGTAAAAGTATCAACCCTTTAGTGTTCAAACATAGTATTCAGGAGGAGAGGCTAAATTGACCGTTTAATCGGGAAAAATGGCATTAACAATAGTAAGTTATCGCCCACGGAACAAAACCCGGTTATCTCCGATTTCGGCAGTGAGGTGTACAAACCGATCCAGCACGGAGCTTTCTTCTATCGGAGTGGTTACGGCGTGGTGGTCCATGGCAAACCCTCCCTTTTTTCCGACCACTATCAGGAAGAGACAAAAATCAGAGGCAAAAGCTGCCCGACGCGATAAATCAGGTCGTCCATCCAGGGGGTTGAGGTACAACTCTGCCGAAGTTTCAGGCGCAAGCTGATCCAATAAAACCAGATGGCTGAGCGCAGGGTGAAAATCGGCGTGCTGACCTGGATTAAACAGCAGCTCGCCTACGCCCACGATGGTGTGGTCTTCGGTAAGCACAAACGAAGGACGAAAGTTTTTCAGCAGGTGGTGGTTGCGGGTCATGATCAGGCCCGATTCTTTTTCAAAACCCGGATGCGCCAGGTTCCAGTCGGGTTCGAGCCACACATCATAGGCACCATTAGTTACCAGCAGGTGATACCAGGCCGCCATACACGAAGCTTTCGAAGAGATCGTCCCCTCCTGAAATATTGTTGGAAACTTTTGCTCCCACTCATACAGCAGCACATTTTTTACCTCGGCAAGCATAATAGAAGGCGATATAGCCAGAAAACTGAATAAAGGCGAAAGGGTTTTTTCTTACTGCCTGAAAAGTCCGGCCGCCCGAATATACGCTCATGTGCCGCCAGCGAAACAAACCAGCCACCAGATTACCCAAAAGCCTTATTTTCTGTAAAAAATAAAAACACCGCCCTCATCTCCTACGCCCTGCAGCGAACTGCCAAGGGGAGTTTGGCTGGTGTTGCGCTGCACGACCGGCGACACGGCGTTGATCAGTTCGTCGGCGCGGATATTGCGTTTCGGGTTATTGTGCAGGTAATTAATGAGGTACTTGGCAAAAGGGCTGTTTTCGCCGGGTTGTCCGTCGAGCACTTTTTCAATAGAGCCCGAAGTAAATGCCCAGCGCGATTTATTGCCCTCGTTGATCACCGCCCGGGTACTCGAGAATAGCGATCCCGCATAGCAGGCATCGGCAATGAGGAAAGTATGCCGGGTTTTGATCGACTTAATGTAGTCGTTCAGGGTAGAATTGCGGATAAAATCGGGCACCTTGTTCAGGCGGGCATCTACGGGCACCCAAAAGCCGAGGTCAGCCGTAGGGTCGAAATAGCCATGACCGGCATAGTAAATCACCAGGTTGTCCTCGGATGTGAGCATGTTTTTCAGCTTTTCGAGGCTGTCCTGAATATTTTCACGAGTGGCGACGGTATTGTACAGGGTCATCACATCCGTATTGTTGAACTGGTATTCGGTGGTAAGCACAGTGCGCAGGTCGTTGCAATCGCGAACGGCATTGTGCAGCGGGTTCCAGATGCGGTATTGATCAATGCCAATGAGCAGCAGGTAGTTTTTTCCACTGTAGCCCAGGCCCGAAACCTCGTTTTGGGTAGGGGCCGGAGCACCTGGCCGGTAGATCATCTGAAACTTTTGCTGGGTGAGGTTACCCGATTTGTCGGTGGCCTCAAGCAAAATTTCGGTTGGACCCGGAGGCAAATCAACAGAAGCGATAAATTCGCCCTGGTTGATAATCGAAATGGGGTTGCCATTGATTTTCAGGCTCGTTACCCCGGAGATATCACTTACCCTGCCCTGTATTTTTTGTTGACTGGTATTGAACACCACCTGGTTGCTGCCCCGAAGGTCAGGCTCGGTGAGGAGGATTCGCGGACCGAGGCGGTCGCTTACCCGGAAAGAGGACAGCTGAAAAAAGTCCGCTTTGATGCCTGCACCGGCACTGAACACAAAACCCGCAGATTTGCCTGCTATGGGCTTTAGGTCGGTAGTGGCTACAGAGTGGCGGTTCAAAAAGAAAAACCACTTGTTATTGGCCTGCCTGAAAGTGAGCAGGTTATAGGCAAATTTATTTAGATGCTCGGAATAGGTAAACGGCACTATGGGGGTCAGCCGCCCATGGTTGCTGCTCACGACTGCAAACTCCTGCCGGGCATTTACCCAGAAATAATATTCCAGGCCCTGCCTGTCGGTGCCCAGAAATATGCCCGCAGATTCGGAAGGGTCTTTTACCTCTAAGCCAAAAAGGGCTTCTATCTCCAGCGATTCAGACATGTCGATAGGGATCGACCGCTGGCGGACCGTGGTTACCGACGAAACCGACTGGCAGGTCCACTCGCTGTGTGCCACCGTTTCGCGCTGGTAAGAGGGCAAGCTCTCCCAGTAAAGCGGAATAGATTCAAACTCGTCGTGAATGAGTTGCGACCGATCGATAGCCGGAATGCCGGTATATTCATCGGGCAACCAACCATCCTGTGCAGATACAAATCCGGTAATCAGGAGTAAACAAGCAGCGAGGAAAAGCCTGTAAACAGGCTGCAGATAAAGAAAGTCGAACCTCATGGGTGCGATCAGCTAAGGGTGAAAAGCCAGGGAAAGATAAAGCCGTAAAGACGAATGAACCTAACGATTGTGAAAAGCAATTATGTACGTACGTTCATCTTTAGCCTCAAATTAACGGCATAAGCATGGGGTTCAGTCTTTCATGTGGGTGAAATTCTTACCTCTGTTGAATTATTCGGTTACCCAATCAGATAGCAGTGTGCAACCATTTTAGCGTATCGGTATCATCAGCAAATTCGTTTAATTCGGGGTGCTGGGTATTTCCGGGAAAGGTATCGTTTGGCACCACACATTGAATCTGATCCCGGGAAAGCGCAATAAGCTGATTAGCAGCAGCGTGATTCTCCACAGTTATCCACCATCCCCAGCCCATTTGTGCATAACCAAGCTGGTGGCTTGATGCAAGTAAGAGCGCAGGTGTTTCTGTAAAAGAATGCGTCATTACCCGTGCCTTCCCTTTTTCTACGGCTATTTTTCTTACGTAATGCGGATTGAGTAACTCCTGCGGGTAGCTGCGCAATACATCCGTTAATCGCTCTTGCTCAAATCCTTCTACTGCCAGCAGGTTACTTACATTTCTGCATCCAAGTCCATTAAAAAGCAATAAATCTTCTGCCAGTAAATGCAGCATTTCTTCTGTCCACGAATGATCCAGCACTGCCACCGAATAGCGGTTGTTGCGAATGAGCGCAGGAATATGTACAAAAGCCTCGCGAAAATAGCGGGCGGTATTGTTGCTGCCGGTAGCGATTACGGCATCAGCTTCTTTCACTTCTTTTACAAAAAAATAGCGCGATGCCAGGGCTGGAACCACGGCCGTCCAAGCCTCCAGCAACCACCGCAGCATGATTTCGTCCTGATGCGAAGCCTTGATCAGGGCAATATTTCCGCTGAATAAAACCATCAACACATCGTGCAGACCGACCAGCGGTACATTGCCTGCTGCAACAATGGCTACCCGCTTTTCCTGGCCGGTTACCTTGGGGTATTTTTCCAGAAAATGAACGACCGCTTCGCCGTTAAACCAGCCAGAAATGTTTTTTACAGCCGTTTCGAGGTAATAAGCCGTAAACCAGGGGTTGGCTTGCAAAGCAGCTACTGCCACTCCCGGAGGGATTCCCCGATCCAGTACCGGAGCAAGCGCCTGGGTGAAATCGGCCCATTTTGCGGGGTTTTTCCAGGATGGATCTGACATTTAGCGTATCGATTTAGAAAACAAAGGTATGCGAGGAGCGGTTATTCGTTGCGGTTGTTTATTTTTACAGCCTCTTAAGGCTTAATGATTTTTCTATGGCAATCATGATTACGGACGAATGCATCAATTGCGGTGCATGTGAGCCAGAATGTCCTAACAACGCAATCTACGAACCTGGAGTCGTTTGGAAATTTGCCGACGGCACAGGTCTCAAAGGGGCTATTACCCTGGGAGATGGAAGTACAGTTGATGCCAGCGACGAGCAGGAGCCCGTTTCTGACGAGGTGTACTACATCACACCCTATAAATGTACCGAATGTGTGGGCTTCCACGAAGAACCCCAATGTGCGGCGGTATGCCCCGTTGACTGCTGTGTACCTGACCCCGACTATGTCGAAGAAGAGCAGGAATTGCTGGACAAAAAAGCCTGGCTTCACATCTGAGAACCCAGGTATTGAAACATTTTTCAAAAAGCCTGCCTGCACGGCAGGTTTTTTTTGTTTTTTCGAACCATGGCAAGGGAATCAGATCAATTTGAGCCGGTAATCGGCCTGGAAATACACATTCAGCTTCAAACCGCACGCAAACTCCTTTCTCCGGAAGGGTTCGCCTTTGGAGCGGCTCCCAATAAATGGCTCTCTGCCGTTACTGCCGCCCATCCGGGTACCCTGCCCTTTCCGAATCAGGTGGCGTTGGAATATGCCGCCAAACTCGGCCTGGCCGTGGGAAGCGACATCGCCCGCGTTTCGCGCTTCGACCGCAAGCACTATTTCTATCCCGACCTGCCCAAAGGCTACCAAACCACCCAGGATGCCCTGCCGGTATGCAAAGAAGGGGTTATTACTTTTTTTCTGCCTGATGGCACCCGCAAAGAAGTACACCTGGACCGCATCCATCTCGAAGAGGATGCCGGAAAATCGATCCACGACCAGGACGCCTACGACAGCCTCATTGACCTGAACCGGGCGGGTGTGCCCCTGCTCGAAATGGTAACCAAACCCGTGATCGGTTCGCCGGAAGAAGCTGCTGCTTGTTTTTCGGCGGTGCGCACCCTCGTGCGGCGGTTGGGTATCTGCGATGGCAACATGGAAGAAGGCAGCATCCGCTGCGATGCCAACATCAGCATTCGCCCCGTGGGTACCGAACGCCTCGGCACCCGGGTAGAAATTAAAAACCTGAACTCATTCAGCTTTCTGGCCCAGGCCGTACATTTTGAAATAGACCGGCAGGCAAAAGCGCTACTCGCCGGAGAGACCATTGTGCAGGAAACCCGCTCGTGGGATCCCGCGGGCCAGGTTACCCGTTCGCTCCGCGACAAAGAGTCGGCGGAAGATTACCGCTATTTTCCCGACCCTGACCAGCGGTCTTTGCATTTGCAGGAAGCCGACCTCCTGCGCTGGATGGCCGAAATGCCCAGCCTGCCCCACCAGCAATTTGAGCGCTGGACCAGCACCTGGGGCATTGCACCTGCGGAGGCATTTACCCTGCTCGAAGACGCTGAACGGGCCGATTATTTTGAAGCAGTAGCTGCTTTTGGCAACGGACGCGAAGCCGCTAACTGGATGTTGGGCCCGGTGCAGGCCCTGCTCCGCCAGCAGGATACCGATTCCGTGCTACCTCCATTTGCTGCAGAAAAACTGGCAAAATTGATCGGAAAGGTAGTTTCAGGCGAACTGGTGCACCACGCCGCCAAGGAAATATTGCTTCCAGCCCTTTTTCAGGCTCCTGAAAAAACCATAGCCGAACTGATCGCGTTTCTGGGTTTGGGGCAAAGTTCGTCCTCCACAGAGCTGGAGACGGCCATGCAGCTCATCATGGATCAAAACTCTGATGAGGTGAAGCGCTACCGCCAGGGCAAGAAAAACCTCACCGGATTTTTTGTGGGGCTGCTCATGCGCCAGTTTGGCGGAAAAGCCGATCCCAAAGACGTAAACGAAGTGGTTCGTCGCCTGCTCGAAAACGGATAATCAGATCCAGCCTTCGAGCCGGAAGATATCGTAGGCGACTTGTTCGGGCATGTCAGTTTTTTGACCTAAAACCGCATTAAACATCACAAGTTCGGCGACCACTTTGCAGGCTACGTCGGGTTTTAGCTCGCTGTAGATGCAGGTTTCGAGGGTAAGACGGTTACCTTCCAGCCGCGTGGCGCGGGTGCCGATGTACACATGGTCGGGGTATTTTACCGGAAAACGGTATTTGGCTTCGAGTTTGGCCACTACTGCCGCCAGTTCGCCACCCCGAAAATCGCCCAGGTCCAGCTTTTCAAAGTATCCCACACGCCCTATTTCGGCCCAGCGGAGGTAAATCACGTTGTTCACGTGGTGGGCCATGTCCATATCTGACCATTGCACCTTGAGCTTTTCCACCGAGGGAAAAGGAGCAAGCAGCGCCTTTAGTTTTTCATCCATGCACAAAATTAAGCAAGCCGAACCATCCCATACACCCGGAATATTCGAAAGAAAACCCGAACAGCAAAAACTTGATCAACATCAGGCAAGCATCTTGCGTAAAATAGCGCATTCCTGACCCTTAAAATGTTAATTTTGCCTCAATTTTACGAAGGCCAGATTAATTGGGTGTTGACCCATCCTTTTCGTTTATCATCTATTCAATAGCCCCATGGCGGACCAGCTTTCCTACCTGAGCAACGTATCACCCGAGTTTCTTGAACAACTTTTTCGCGATTACGCCAACGATCCGGCCTCGGTTGATCCGGAATGGCGGCGGTTTTTCGAAGGTTTCGAATTTGCCAGAACAAATTTCGGCAAATCAGAAAGTACGACAGGAACCGTTTCGGAGGAAATTGCTTCCAAAGAAATTAACGTTCGCAACCTGATTGAAGGTTACCGGACACGCGGGCACCTGTTTACCCGCACCAATCCCGTACGCGAGCGCAGAACCTATTCACCCAACCTCGACCTCAAGGAGTTTGGGTTGTCAGATGCCGATCTCGATACTGTATTTCAGGCTGGAAAAGAAGTGGGGCTGGGTGCTGCCCGTTTGCGCGACATCGTAGAGATGCTCCAGCAAACCTACTGCCAGACCATCGGCGCCGAGTTTAAGTTTATCCGCAGGCCCGAAATCGTCGATTGGATGCTGAAGCGGATCGAATCAAACCGCAATACACCTAAGTTTTCGATTGAGAAAAAACGCCACATGTTCCGTAAGCTGAACCAGGCCGTTCTTTTCGAAAAATTTCTGGGTACAAAATTCGTAGGTCAAAAACGCTTTTCCCTCGAAGGGGCTGAAAACCTGATTCCTGCATTGGATGCAGTAATTGAAAAAGGGGGCGAAGTGGGCATCGAGGAATTTATCCTCGGCATGGCGCACCGTGGCCGCCTCAATGTGCTGGCCAATGTGCTGAAAAAAGAATACGACGAGATTTTCTCTGAATTTGAAGGAAAAGAACACGCCGACTCCGTATTTCAGGGCGATGTGAAATACCACCTGGGTTTTTCTTCGGATGTAACGACCAGCACCGGCAAGAATATCCACCTCAGCCTGATGCCTAACCCTTCACACCTCGAAACGGTAAACCCCGTGGTGGAAGGTAATGCCCGCGCCAAAATTGACCGGAAATTCAACGGTGATTTTAAAAAGCTGGCCCCTATCCTCATCCACGGAGATGCGGCCATGGCTGCTCAAGGCATTGTGTACGAAGTGATTCAGATGTCGCTGCTCGACGGCTACAAAACCGGCGGTACCATCCACATCATCATCAATAACCAGGTAGGCTTTACCACAAACTACCTCGAAGGGCGCTCCAGTACCTATTGTACCGATATTGCCAAGGTTACCCAGTCGCCCGTGTTTCACGTGAATGGCGACGATGTGGAAGCATTGGTTCACGCCATCGAAATGGCCATGGAGTTCCGCCAGGAATTTCAGCGCGATGTGTTCATCGACCTGCTGTGCTACCGTCGGCATGGCCACAACGAAGCCGATGAGCCTTCGTTCACCCAGCCGCTGTTGTACCAGATCATCAAAAACCACCCCGATCCTCGCGAGATTTACCTCAAAAAACTCATGGCTGCCGGTGACCTGGAAGCCCAGATGGCCAAGGAAATTGAAAAAGAATTTCGCCAGCAATTGCAAGAGGAGCTCGACGAAAGCCGCGCCAACAAAAACCTTACCCGTGCGCCTTACCTGCAAGGCCTCTGGAATGGTTTGCGGAAAGTAGAAAATGAAGATTTTGAGGAGGAATCACCCGAAACCGGGGTTCCCCGCGAAGAGCTTCTCGATATTTTTACCCGCATCCACGCCATCCCCGAAGGATTTCTGGCACACAGCAAAATCCAGAAACTCTACCAGGACCGCCGTAAAATGGTGGACGAAGACCGCCTCGATTGGGCCATCGGTGAACTGCTCGCCTATGGAACTTTGGTAAAAGAAGGATTTCCCGTTCGCCTCAGTGGGCAGGATTCCCGCCGCGGAACCTTCTCGCACCGCCATGCCGTGGTTTTCTCTACCGACGAAGAAGAAGAATTTATTGGCCTGAACCATGTTTCAGACACCCAGGCGCATTTCTCGGTGTACAATTCCCTGCTCTCCGAATACGGGGTGCTAGGCTTCGAATACGGCTACTCGCTCGGACATCCGCAGCAACTGGTGCTGTGGGAAGCCCAGTTTGGCGACTTTGTCAACGGCGCACAGATCATCATCGACCAGTACATTTCTTCTGCCGAAACCAAATGGCAAAGGATGAGCGGCCTCGTGATGCTGCTTCCACATGGCTACGAAGGCCAGGGACCGGAGCACTCCTCTGCCCGCCCCGAGCGTTTTCTGGAGCTTTGCGCCCGGAAAAATATGCAGGTGGTCAACTGCACCACGCCAGCTAACTTTTTCCACGTACTGCGCCGTCAGCTGCACCGCAACTTCCGTAGCCCGCTTATTTGCTTTACCCCGAAAAAACTCCTGCGCTATCCCAAATGCGTGAGCACCCTCGACGAGCTCGCACAAGGTGGTTTTCAGGAAGTAATTGACGACCCGAAAGGCGTACCCGGCAAAGTGCAGCGCGTGGTGCTTTGTACCGGAAAAGTCTATTACGACCTCCTCGAAAAACAGGAAGAACTCAACAATACCGAAGTGGCCGTGGTACGTCTGGAGCAGCTTTATCCGCTGCCTGTGAATCCGCTGCGGGCCATTATCGACAAATATGGCAAAGACGTGGAGTACGTTTGGGTACAGGAAGAGCCTCGCAACATGGGCGCCTGGAACTACATGCTGCGCGTGATTACCGACGTGGACCTGCAGGTTATTTGCCGCGCGGCGAGTGCTACCCCTGCCACGGGTTATTACCACCAGCACGACCTGGAGCAGCAGGCCATTACCACCAAAGCCTTTACGCTTTCCGAGCAGGCCGAGCCGCTGGTAAAGTAATGCTTCAATGATTTTGATTGAAAAGGCCGTCTGGAAGGGCGGCTTTTTTGTTTTGGGGTGAATAAAATTCTTTTCAGCCCTTCCGGAGGAGGTTAATGATGAAAGGATGCCGCTATTCTTCCTTCTCGTTTTTACCTTTGAAAGAAAAATAAACGGCGCCAGATCATGAATAAACTATGGAAATGGGCGGTAGTCGCCTTCGTATCCGGAAGCCTGGTGCTCAGCGCAGGGGCATTGTTCAAGGTACTGCACTGGGCCGGTGCCAATGAGATGCTGGTTGCCGGACTGGTGCTGGAGCTGACTTCGTTTGGGATATTTATTACCTGGTATATCCGGTTTGGGTCAAAGGATTAGTTTCCCTTTTTGAGGTGGGCTAATTTCTATCCAGAACAGATCATTTTTTCCTCGAATCAGGGGGGATGATAACTTTTTTGGTAGGAGTGTCCTCAAAGGTCCATAGGAGGCGAATACTCTCCACTCCATTGTTTCTGATCCAATCTATCATTTTTTGAGATTTTGAATTATTAAAATTTGAACTATTCCTATAGGAAGTTCCAAAGGGTCGATCACGTAATGAAAAATTTTCCATAAATACCTATCTTATTTTGTAGTACAGACTTTTTACGAGCAATCCGAAAAAGCGATAACATTTCTTGATGAAATTTAGAGTAAAAGATAGTTGAAATCGTCTAATGTGTAGACAGAAGAACCACTATCTTAAGCACGCGAAAACGACCAAAAACAGCTAAGACGCTACAATTGTATGAACGGGTCTGCGTGTTAGTCCTCTCTTGTCAGCTTCGCAAAGTGTCTTCCCTGCACGGGGTAGTTTAATACCTCCTCTACTTCGGTCGTTTCCAGCCCGGTTTTCTCCGCTTTTTTGAGCGAAGTAAAGTAAATCTCCATCGTGATGGATTTGGCCTCAAACGTTTCTTTTACCAGCAGCAGCATACCCTCTACGGAAAAAATGCTGGTCAGCACATTGCCCATGAGGTAGGAATCGAGCACAATCGAGTCCTTTTCATCCACCTGAAAGTGGCCGGTTGGCCGATCGACGACCACGAGTTCATAGGGTCGTTCGTCGCGTTTTTCCGCTGCATAAACGATGGTCCAGCCAAAGCGGGTCGAATCGGTCGTTTCTTTGATGTGCAACTCCATGGGAAGGCTGGTCTGCTTACCCTTCGGTCCATAAATATCCAATTGCCCTTTCCAGGTGCCGACCCACGCCCGGGGAAAATCGGACAACGGTAGTTCCTTCGATTTTTTTTGTGCCTGTACCTGAAACATCACCAGCGACAGGAGGAGGAAGAGCAAGGGGCGAAAGGGCATAATTTGCAGTATTAAGCTGTTTTTCCCTTAGCAGAAGCAGGCTCAATATCGGAGGGCGGTTCTGCGATCGGAGAATAATCGGTGGGGAGGGCTTGCGCATTTTCGGGCGTAACCTCGGTTTTATCTTCCATCGGCTCCGAAATAGGGTTCACCAGGTCTTCGAGCGGAACGGCATCAACCCAACCTATGGGACTTTCGCCCAGCCAGCTATGGTCAGTCTGTACGAGTTGATGGAGTTTTCCGGTTTCGGGTGCTCGGAGCTTGATCCGGATGCCTTCCTTGATGCGTATTTCGGCCACGGCCTTTCCCTGAGATACCAATTTTCCTTCCTCCTCCAGCCAAGATACGAGCTGAAAAGGCCCATTACCATAAATGGCTGGCACCGCCAGATACGTACGGGTGCTATCGGGCAGGGTGGTGTCGAGGTGTTGGCGGATGTCGCGCAGGGTGGAGAGCACCTCGGTTTGGATGCGCTCCTGCAGGGGCGTGCCTTGATTGGCGGCAAGGCGGTTGACCATGTTTTCGCCGATGTCGCGCATTTCGATGGCCACGGCCATCAGCCATCCGAGCTGCTGCCGAAGGGCAAGCCGCTGGTCCAGTTGTTCTATCTGCTCGCTCCAGGTGGCCATATCCAGGCCGGGAAACAGCTCCTTTCCCAACTGCAGGGCAAGCTCTACTGGCGCAGGTGAATCCGCTGCCGGGTTGCTCAGCCAGTCCATCGTAGAAAAAGCCAGATCCGCCATCTTAAACCAGGGGTTGCGGGTCTCCTCAGCCGAAAATGCATAAGATGGGCCACGCGCTGCCGGGCTGGATTTTATTACCTCGGTGGCAGAATTTGCGCCCGATTCACGCAGCAGGGTTTCCATCCGCTGGCTCAATCCCGGAAAATCGAGGGGGACATATCCGTTTTCATCGGCGAGGTTGGGGTCGGCTCCTGCGTGGAGCAGGGTGCGAACCATGCTGATATGCATCAGTTCCACGGCCACCATCAGGGCAGTTCGGCCTAAATGGTTGCGCACATTGGGGTCGGCTTTGGCAGCGAGCAGCCGATGAACAAAGGCCAATTGGCCGGTATGGGCAGCCTTGATGAGGAGAGTATCCCCTGCTAGGTCCTGGGCGCTCACTTTGGCTCCGCACGTGAGCAGGTATTCAAACAAAAGAAAATGATCCGCTTCGATAGCGCGCATCAGCGCTGTTCGGGCGCGGGTATCGGTGGCTTCGATGTTGGCGCCCTTTTCTACGAGCAGGCGCAGCATTTTTACCTGCCCGCTCTCGCTGGCAATATGCGTGGCGGGCTCCCCCACTTCGGAGGTGGCATCGGGCGTAATGCCCAACTCCAGCATCAGTTGCACCAGGGCATAATTGCCGGTCTGCACCGCCCGGATCATGCCGGTCTCGTCGCAGGAACCCACCGCTTGGCGCACGGTACGCTGGTCAAAATATTGCTGGATACGCTTGAGCATGAGGCAAATATACGCTGGAAGGGCTGGATTTGGGAGTGATTTTTATCGCTAAATATGCTGGGTGGCCGGAGGCTTTTTTCAGAAGACAATCCGTGTATTGACAGGGAAAGTGATTATTTTTCTGGTAAATCTACCCCCATGTTTTGCGGCAGCCCCCTTTATCATTTAACCAAAAGCATACGACGGGGGGAGGTCCTGCCCGCGGTTCTTTTCGAGTCATTGGCGAAGAAAATCAGCGCTCATTTCGGATTGAACGTGTATTACGCTTTCCTAGGCGATGACAAACCGCCCGGGAAGGCATTGAATGTCGTCGTTGATTTTCAGCGGGATCAGTCTCATCCCCACATTTACACCCTCGACCAATCGCCCGATGCAGATGTTATTCTTGGTTTTTTGAAAGAATTGATGGAAAGCGATATGGCTACCCGGAAGGAAAAGGAGAGCAGTCTCACGTTGATTGCTGAAAACAATATACGCGTCAAAGCCCACGATTTTGCCTACTGCGCACGTGCCGAAGCCGACGAACAACTCAGCGCACAGAACTTGCTTACGTTCAGGCAGCAGTTTCGGTCGGCGCGCCTCGAAGACATCGTCCGGGATGCGCATTGCCCCTATTTTTTCTATCAATCGGATCATGACGTGCGGGTGAACCGGGAAAACGGCACCAGCCAGAGAATCGTGGACGCTTACCTGCGGATGCTCCGTCCCCACGATCCTTTTGGTTATTTTACTGCCGAAAACTTGGGTGCCCGTTTCGACAGCATCGAAAGTTTCAAACGCGACTTCAGCGGAAATTGGTATTACTATTTCAAATAAAACGCCATGCCCCAAACCTATACCGGAATCGGCCTCATGACGGGTACCTCGCTCGATGGCCTCGACCTTGCCTGTTGCCGGTTTGCGGTGGAGGAATCGCGTTACTCCTGGGAGCTGCTACAAACCCAATGTGTGGTCATGCCCGCCGAATGGCAGGACCGGTTGCGAAATCTGCCCTATGCTTCGGCCGAAACCTTTGCCCGCACCCATACCGAATTTGGCAATTGGCTGGGGAAACAAACCGCAGCTTTTATCAGCGAAAACAAACTCCGGCCTGATTTTGTGGCGTCTCACGGGCAAACGATCTTTCACCAGCCGGAAAATGGCTTCACTTCGCAAATCGGAGACGGAGAATCCCTCGTTGCACACCTTCCCTGCCTGGCGGTAACCAATTTTCGCAGCAAAGATGTGGCACTGGGCGGACAAGGCGCGCCGCTGGTACCGATGGGGGAGCGCTTTCTTTTTCCCGAACACCGCCTGTTTCTCAACCTCGGCGGCATCTGCAACCTCACCTACGGCGATTTTGCTTTCGATATTGCCCCTTGCAACCTGGCCCTGAACCACCTCTACCGCTTGGCCATGCCTGACTCAGTCACCGACTACGATCCAGAGGGCGCACTCGCTGCGAGCGGCAACCTCCTGCCCGACCTCCTGGCTGCCTGGGATGCCCTCGACTGGTACCAACAACTTCCCCCCAAATCGCTGGGCTGGGAATGGATTTCGGAGGTTTTTTTGCCGGTAGCAGACCGTTTTGAAGGAAGTGCCGTGGACAAATTGCACACCGCCTTGATTCATATCACGGGGCAAATTGCCCTTGCCATGCAGCAACAGGGTATCCAAAATGAGCGGCTGCTCGTGACTGGCGGCGGTCGGCGGCATCGTTTTTTTATGGAAAAACTCCTGCAAAAGGTACTCCCATGGGGCATAGAGGCCGATTTGTCCGCGCCTGAAAGCTGGGTCGATTTTAAAGAGGCGATAATTTTCGCTTTTCTCGGGCTAAGGGTATTGCAAGGGAAAAGCACCAGCCTCGCTACGGTAACCGGTGCCCCTTTCGACGTGGTAGGCGGCGCAATCCACTTACCGGCAACCGGCGGATGGACTTTATTGGGGTGAGGGGGTCGTTGTTTTTTGCTTATCCAAAAGCACCGGTGCTTCGAATATCAGCGGATCTTTCATGCGGCTATTTTGCAAAAAAGCCCTTGCAGAAGCGTGATCGCGGAATAACCAAACCCCCATTGACACATTGCCGGAGGCAATGTCGTAGGTACGAAGAATGCCTGCCTGATTTACGGGTGATTCGGGTGCTGTTCCTATCACTGCGACCCCTTCAGAGAAAGTATCATAGTTTTTTCCTTTTGGGAGCTGGTCGGTAAGGGAAGTCACGGTGAAATATTCGAGCTGCGCTTCTGCACCATATCGCGTACGCACCAGCGCAAACCACTTTTCGTTGTACCATTTTTCGGCTTCGGCTTTGCTACGCCAGAGATAAATGCCCCCGAATGTGCGCGCTTTTTTTTGATAGGTAAAATACTTGAACAAAAGCCCCTCGATGGCTGCATAGGTGGGTATGGCTTTCCGGAATCCCCGTTTCAGCAGAAATTGAAATCCATACCAGGGGGTCTTTACCCGTACCAGCGTTACTACTTGTTGATTCATGATTTTTTGCTTGAATTACTCCAGCAAAGCTATTTGTAAGGTATTATTTCATCAAGTAGTTCCTATATTGTACTATAGTGGTTAAAAAGTAACTAAATGAAAAAAGCCAATTCAACCAATAGTGAGAATGAAGATTTTCTGCATTCGATATGCCCCATGCAACAAGCGATGGACCAGCTCAGCGGAAGGTGGAAAATCCTCCTGCTTTGGTATATTCACCTGGGCCTGAATCGCTTTGGGTTGATCAGGAAACGGCTGCCCAAGCTGACTACCAAGATGCTCAGTCAGCAACTGCGGGAGCTTGAAAACGACGGCCTGCTTACCCGCACCATTTACCCCGAAATGCCGCCCCGGGTAGAGTATGCCGTAACTGCAAGTGCGGAGGCGCTGATTCCAATTTTGCAGCAGTTGAACGAATGGGGCCGGGCAATTCCAGCGCTTAAGGAATCTGAATTGGTGGAACAGATAGCGGATACCTGATTTTGAAGGCAAACGTTAGCGTGAAGCCCCTTTGTTTAACCGGCCGCCTGCTCCTCATTTGAAAATTGCCAGATGGCGACCCGCTCAGCTGAATCAGTTGGATGATGACTCAGTTCATAAGCAGGGGGTAGGTCTTCGGAAGCAAATTGCGGATCGTTGGGTTTGCGGATGAGGTAGTGTCCGATGGCACAATCGAGGCATTTGCGCTCCTGGCAGTAGTGCTTGTTGAGCTGAATGAGGGCTTGCGAATCCCAGGCATTTTCGGGCGATAGGCCCAATTCGACAAAGGGTGTTGTGAGCCGGTTGTCTTCGGCGGGGAGCTGGGTAAGGCTATTTTCCAGCCAATCGCCTACTTCTTCGCGGCCGTGCGCGCGCTCGTACAAGATCGTGAGCGGAATGAGAACATTGATCAGCAGCACCGTTTTCTGGCTTTTTCCCAGTGCACAGCTGTGTTTGGGCGTGGTTTCGAAGAAGCGGTAATGCGTTTGCCAGTAGTCGGAGGCTTGAACAGAAACATTCATCCATGACGAAAAATGAGCCGGATTAAGCCAATGGGAGAGTGCATTTTTTACCCCGGCAAGCGCAGCCAGTTGCGAAAGCCTGAGGGTGGGAAAGGCCGCCGGGCGTAGCCTGAGAAACCGCAACTGAAGCGGCGCAATGTCCTGCAATTGGTGTTTTTCTTTTAAAAATAGCCATTCAGCTTTTCGTTCAGCAAACCAGGTGTCGCCGTGGTCGTCGCCGGCAAAAGCCCCGCAAACGCCCAAAAGGAGGGCTTCGAGTTTTTGAGGTTGAGCGGCCAGGTTGCGCACCAGCCGGAAAGGCGTTAGCCGCGCCATGGCACGAAAAGCGTCCTGGTTCACCGGGCCACCCATAAATGCCGCCAGTTCTTCCCAAAGCACCTGCTCCCAATCGAGGGTGGCCTCCTTTTGGCGGTTGCGCATGGTTTCGGCTTTTTGGAAAACACGCTCCATGGCCATGCGCTCCAGCCAGGGCCGCACGATGCGGTCGGGCGTGGAGCTGAACAGGCTGTCGCAGGCGATTTTTTCCTGAGAAAGCCGCAGTTGGTTGTACTGATGCTCCAGCCATTGGGGGATGCGGCCGCCGAGCACGAGTTCGGGTACCTCCGTTCCGTCTTGCCGGATAACGGGTGCCCCGTCGGTTTCCTGTACCACATGCAGGATCACGGAGTTGTAATTGGGGTCGCGGTGGTGGCCGTGCTTTTTCCAGTCGCGGGCGTGTACATGAATTTCTACCTGCCCGGCCCACTCCAGCTCACCAATCCGGATTTTGGACCCGAGAAAATCAGGCCCTTGGTGTATGCTGATAAATCCGGGATGAAGCACCTGCACAGATTCGCCTGTGTTCGCAATTCGCAAATCGTGAAAACTGTAGTAACGGTGTTTCCATACAAAATGGAGGAAGTCTTCGGGAATAGAGATCATGGCACAAGCATTAATTACCCCGGCAATATGAACGAGCGTTTTTGAGAATAGATGGACAAAGTGCGCTCGGAGGTAAAGTCAGCTTGCCAGAAAAATGAGGGTGAAATGAGGTATTTAGAAGAAAAAAGAAACAAATAGCCCGTATTGTTGTTCAGGAGAACACTTCCAGACATATGAAAAAACATACCTTTCTACTCAGGACCTTTTTCCTGGTTTGTTTTGTATCGGCTACATCGCTGGTCGCCTTTTCACAAGGAGTAATCAAGGGCCGGGTGTACAACAGTCTCACGAACGAGCCGGTATCCTATGCAGCGGTTTTCCTGCAGAATACTTCCTTTGGGGGATTTACTGATAGCCTGGGCCGCTTCGAAGTAAATGGAATACCCGCAGGCCTGTACAATGTAGAGGTGCGCTACACGGGCTACAAGGCCGAGGTGGTTTATGAAGTGCAGGTAACCAACAGCAAGCCTTATATCCTCGAAATTCCACTCAAGGAAGACGACAACGCGATCGACTCGGTCAATATCGTGGCTTCGCCCTTCAAGCAATCGGCGGAGTCGCCGCTATCGCTGCGCACCATCGGCACCAACGAGATACAGCGTAACCCCGGTGGTAACCGCGACATTTCGCGCGTGGTGCAGTCGCTGCCTGGTGTGGCCAGTACCCCTTCTTTCCGCAACGATATCCTTATCCGCGGCGGTGGTCCTAACGAAAACCGCTTTTACATTGACGGCATCGAAACGCCCAACATCAACCACTTTGCTACACAAGGCGCTGCGGGCGGACCGGTGGGCTTGCTCAATGTGGATTTTATCGGAGAAGTCGATTTTTACTCAGGTGCTTTTCCCGCCAATAGGGGCAATGCCCTCAGTTCGGTATTCGAATTTCGCGAACGCGCCGCCCGCGACGACCGCCTGGGCTTTACCGCCACTGTGGGTGCCAGCGACCTGGCCTTAACCGCCGAAGGCCCCGTTTCCGAAAATTCTTCCTTCATGTTTTCGGCGCGGAGGTCTTACCTGCAGTTTTTGTTCAAATTGCTCGGGCTGCCCTTTTTGCCCACCTACAACGACTTTCAGTTTAAGAGCAAAACCAACTGGGGCTCGCGCCACGAACTTACCGTGATCGGCCTTGGGGCCATCGACCAGTTTTCGCTCAACCTGGATGCAGATTCGACCCCATCTCAAAAATATTTCCTCAAAAACCTGCCTGTACAAACGCAGTGGAACTATACCGTAGGGGCCAATTACAAATACTTTGGCGACAATGGCTTTTGGAACGTGATTCTGAGCCGCAACATGATCAACTACCGCGCCTACAAATACCTCGACAACAACGAGTCGGGCACCAAGCTTCAGGATTATACTTCGCAGGAAAGCGAAAACAAGCTCCGGGTGGAATACACCGGCAAGGTGGGCGGTTTTCGTCTGAACTACGGGGTTAACTACGAGCTCGCCCGGTACGTCAACGATACCTACCTGCAGTTGCCTTTCGGGGTCGAGACCTTCAATTCGCGTTTGTTGCTGAGCAAATACGGCGGTTTTGGCCAACTGAGCCGCTCCTGGCTCGACGAGCGGCTGCGGTTGTCGGTGGGCACACGTATGGATGGCAATTCTTTTTCCACCAAAATGGCCCAACCCTGGCGCACCCTTTCTCCCCGATTTTCGGCATCCTACTTTTTCAATTCGCAGCTGAGCTGGAACTTCAACACGGGTATTTTTTACCAATTGCCGCCCTACACGGTGCTGGGATACCGCGATGCCAACGGCACCCTGGTTAACAAAGACATCGACTATATCCGCACCAGCCACGTGGTTACCGGCCTGGCATTCGTATCCCCCAAAAACCTCAAGCTTTCGGTAGAGGGGTATTACAAAAAATACGACCAGTATCCTTTTCTGCTGCCCGACTCTATTTCCCTGGCAAACCTCGGCGGAGATTTTGGCGCAATCGGAAACGGTACGGCTACCTCTACCTCGCAGGGCCGCACCTACGGCCTCGAAGTGCTGGTGCAGCAGCGGCTATTCAAAGGATTTTACGGTATCCTGGCCTACACCCTCGGCTGGAGCGAGTTTCAGGACAAGCACGGTAAATACATCCCTTCATCGTGGGACAGCCGACACATCATCAACGTTACTGCCGGTAAAAAATGGAAAGGCAATTGGGAAACCGGCTTTCGCTGGCGCTTTACCACCGGGCAGCCCTTCACCCCTGCCAACGAATCGCTTTCTTCGCTCATTACGGTATGGGACTCCCGCCAGCGCGAAGTGCCCGACTACAACCGCCTCAATTCGCAGCGGCTCAATAATTTTCATCAGCTGGATGTGCGGGTGGACAAGCGCTGGTACTTCAAGAGCTGGAGCCTGAACCTCTACCTCGACATTCAGAATAGCTACAACAACGCCATTCCGGGTCCGCCTTACTACACCGCCGTATTCGACGAAAACGACAATCCCGTGGTAAGCCCCACTGATCCAACGCGCTACCAGATGCAGTACCTCGAAAATTCATTGGGTATCCTGCAGCCAACGCTGGGCATTATCGTCCAGTATTGAAAAAACGCCCGTAGATACCTGCGGGCAATCTTTTTCCTGATTGTTCGAGCAGGCAGAGTTCGCCTATTTCGAGGTTGCGGATCATTTTTGGGGAAAAATGTGCGGCAATGAGGTGCTCGAGTACCAGCGGTGAAAAGCCGAGCGAATAACTGTTGTACACCAGAAAACCCCGCTCCGGATCGACGAGTTCGGCTACGAGGGCGGTAAGCTCGTCGGCCATGTCTTCAAGTTTCCATTTTTCGCCTTTGGGTCCGTGGCCCCAGCTGGGCGGATCGAGGATAATGCCCTGGTATTTGCGGCCACGCTTTACCTCGCGGCGCACGAAGGTAATGGCATCTTCGACCAGCCAGCGAATGTCGTTCAGGCCGCTGGCGTCCATGTTCACATTGGCCCAGTTGACCACGTTGCGGATGGCATCGCAATGGATGACATCGGCACCGCCTGCACGGGCAGCCAGGGAGGCACCGCCTGTATAGGCAAACAGGTTCAGCACCTTGGGCGACTCCATCGAAGCCGAGACTTTGTAGATAAATTCCCAGTTAACGGCTTGCTCCGGAAATATTCCCACGTGCTTAAAGCCCGTAAGGCCCAGCCGGAATTTCAGGGTTTGGTTTCCAATCGGATACTCGATCCACCATTGGTCGGGAATGCCGGGCTTGCGCTCCCATTTGCCGCTGTGGCTGCCGTCGGGTACAAAAGCAGCATGGGCCATTTTCTCCCAATCTTGCTCGGGGAGGGATTTTTTCCAGATGGCCTGTGGTTCCGGACGACGCAATACCCAGGCACCGAATTTCTCCAGTTTTTCCCCGTTTCCGCTGTCGATGAGGGCATATTGCTTCCCCCATTGCTGCGGGGTATTTACGCTGATGTTTTCCATGAAACCGCAAAGTAACGGCAATTTTTGGGTTCAGCCGCGCTTTGCATGCAAGAATGACCTGATAATCAGGGCAAAGGATGCGGATCTTCGGGCTGGTCGTGCTTATCGGTATCGTGACGGAGGTGGTCAGCTATTTTGGAGGGCACCTGCTGCACCCGGGATACCAGATCGGAAAATGAATTGTGCTCCTGCGGTAGGTCCATGTCGCTCAGTTCCAACTCGAGGGCCTGGGTACTGATCATAATTTCCCAAAAGGAAAGCCCCAATGAGCCGATCATAAACAAAAGCGCCATTCCAAACACCACTTTTGCCTGATATTCTAATCCAAAAAACAACAGAAACATACTGAAAGTAGACATGAAAAGGCTCCCGATACCGAGGGCTTGCATGCTGCGGATAATCTTGATGCGATTACGCAGGTTGCTGATTTGTCCGGCTACGAGGATGTGCGGGTCTTTTTTGTAGCTGCTGTGTAGTTGCCGGATGAGGCTTGCAACCGTAAGAAAGCGGTTGGTAAATGCCAGCAAAAGCAGCGAAATGGTAGAAAAAAGCAGCGAAGGGACCGTTAGCGTAAACTCCATAGCAATAGGCATTAAGCTACAAAGGTAAGCCGATTTTGCAGGGGCAATGTCTTTTACCAGTCAGGTTTTACAAATTACAATGAGGGGATTTTTAGTAAATTTGATGGCAGATTTCCCTTACCGGAAGTCTTTCCCGTTTCCGGAAATAGTTAACGTCCTCCCCCCTGTCAAAGCCCATTACCACCCACGCGGGTGAAAGCCGCATCCAGTTTATCGACGCCTTGCGTGGCTATGCCATCCTGATGATGCTTCAGGGGCATTTTGTGGACAAGGTGTTGGGTATGGAGTACCGCGACATGTCGTCGCCCATTTTTTACACCTGGTATTTTATGCGGGGCATGACGGCCCCCATCTTTTTTACCGTTACCGGCATTGTATTCGTTTTTCTTTTGCTGAGAAAAAATGTGCCTTACGACCACAATCCACGGGTAAAAGCTGGACTTCGGCGGGGCATTTTCCTCATTTTCATCGGATATGTGCTAAAGCTGGGCTTTTTCGGGCTGATGATTGGCAAACTCTACGACCACTTTTGGTATGTAGATGTACTTCATTGCATCGGCATCGGGCTGCTATCGCTTATCGGTTTGTATATGCTCAGCGGCTGGTTGCGGCTGCCCTTGCCGTGGGTGCTGGGCGTTGCGGGCATGTCGGTGTTTTTGTTGGACCCGCTTTGGGACAATGTTGATTATTCGCATTGGCTTCCTGCGCTGAGCAACTATTTCACCCAGGACTATGGCTCGGTGTTCACTCCTTTTCCGTGGATCGGCTACACCTTTATCGGGGGGGTATTTGGCTGGCACATCAGCCGCAAACCTTCGTGGTACCGCACCTGGTGGCTTCCGTTAGGCTTATTGCTGCTGGGCTATGTGATCCAAAAATTTTCGGCAGAGGGCCTGATGCGGCTCCATTTCCTCACCGGTTGGGAGCTGCCCAAAGCTGTGGCGTACAACAATTACCTCATCATCCCGCTCGGAAGGGTGCTCATGGTAATCTCCATTTTCATCGGGCTTGAATATCTTTTCAAAAAATTTCCACCCTTGCTGCTGAAGGTTGGCTCGGAAACACTCACCATTTACTGTGCCCATTACGTGGTGCTATACGGTACCTGGTATGAGCTGAACTGGGTCGGCAGGTTGGCACCTCTCAACCCTTGGGCCACCGCTATCGGTGCCCTGATGTTCCTTTCTCTTTTCGTGGGGATGATTTACTACATAGAGCCTATCCGTGCTCAATGGCAAAAGTGGGTTGCCGGCCCGGCCCTGGCGGCAAGAGACCGCGGGTGGGACAAATTCCGGGAGTTGTTTTTTAGCGGAATAACCCTGATTTGGAAAAAGCCAACACCGCCAGCTTCCCTTTCGAAGGGCAATCCGGGTACTATTTGAGGGGGAAAGTTGCGTGTTTGAGTTGCTCAGGAAGGAGTCCAACCCTTGCGAATAGGCCTTACCATGATTTTGTGCTGGCCAATTCCGGGTACATCGAAGTAGTCGCTTTCGTAGCTGAAACCCTGTTTTTCATAAAAACCAAAAGCAACCTGCCGGGCGTGGCACCACACGTAATCGGCCCCCATTTTCAATAATTTTTCGAATGCCCTGGCCAGAATTGCTTTGCCGATACCACTGGCCTGTATGGCTGGCAATACCCCCATCAGCCGCAGCCGATAACCCAGCCCTGCATACTCGCCATAGTTTACAGGGTAAAATGAGGCAACCCCTACTACTTTTCCTTCCAGTAAATAGCCCATGTGAAAGCTGCCTGGCATATGGTCTTCGCTCAGGCGGCAGGTCTCTTCAGGGGCTCCTTTACGGAGTGCCTGGCTCCGCACATGCAGGGTTTGATCGAGGGTAATTTCCTGTACCATTTCAAAGGCCGGATTGATGGCCGGGGCCAAGGTAGTGGTTGATGAGGTCGTAGGTGTTCCAGGAAGTCGTGTGGCGGGGCTCGTATCCCAGTTTTTGCACCATGTCAAATACCGTATCGCTGTCCTGGGCTTCTATTTCCAGAAAGGGAGGAATGGCGGCAAGGTCATCGAGGTAAAAGTCCAGTACCACGTGGGCGGCTCCCAGTGTGTATTGAATGCGCCGCTTGCGGGTGCGGCGGGTAGCATGCAGGCCGATAGAGGTGAGTATTTCAGAGAAAATGGCCGAATCAACTACGCCGGTTTCCAGCTCCTCCATGGCTTTGAGGCCTTCGGCTTTCTGAGGCGTTTTGAAGGTAATCACAGATTGGTCGCCTTCGCGCCTGAGCCTGAGCAGCTTACGCGATTGGGCCAGCCGGCCATCGGGGAAGTCCCAGAAAATGGCCTCAAATTCATGGTCAAATTCACGAACAGCGCCGAGCGACAGGAGCCTGCGCTCGATGTCATCGGGATTTATTTCCAGTATTTTTACTTCTAGTTCAGACATAAAAAAAGCCCCTCCCTAAAGGAAGAGGCTGAAATTTCCGGCTTTTGGGGCAGACCTCAAAATGCAACTCCAAGTGTGAGCGCAGTATTGTAGTTCAAGCCTTTGATAGGCACAAAAGATTGGTTTTCTACGCCGTCGTAAATGGCATTTTTGAAGTTGTCGTAGCTGGCGTTAAACTCCACCCCTACCCGCAAAATCTTCAGCAGTTTTACGTTGGCACCGACCAGCATCCCCAGCCCGGCGCGGAGGTTGCCATTGGTGATTTGGGCGTAATTGTCGTTGATAATGTCGTTACCTACCACAACCACAGGCACGTAGGTACCGGGATAAATGTCGAGGAAATTGCCGATGATAAAGTGTTTTTCGAAACCAATGATGCCCTGAATATCCTGGCGGCGGGCGGTGTAGTCGGTCTGGATGCCATTGGCTACGGTATAATTTACATTGTCAAGCCCGGCACCCAGGCGCAGCGCCCAATGTTTTTTGGAGTACAGGCGCAGGTTGGCAGACATGGAGGAGCTGCCCTGATAGTTGATATTGGTGTTGCCGGAATTGGCGTTATCGATCCGAAAGTCGCTGATGTTGGCGGTGAGGGAGATACGCTGGCCAAAGGCTGGAGAGATGCTGGCAATCATTCCCAAAACGATCGAGGCGAAAAGAAGCTTTTTCATAACTAGCAAAGGTTGATTTGTTTCCTTGTGCTATGCCAATACTGTGCCTGTGGAATTATTTTTTCTCCCAAATAACCTGAATGCGGCTCAAAATCGAATGAACGTGTAAAAATCGATGCTAAGCGTGTGTGACCCTTTAGTGTTACAGTCGTCTAAATTAATCCCGTCAGCGCTTTTCCCTGAATTTTTTTATTCAAAACCGTCCAGGTCATCGGAGTTGAGACGATAGGGATCGTCGCTTCCGTCTTCTTTCTCTTCCGGGGCACAATAGCTTTCTGTATATCCACTTGGCTTGGTAAAAGGATCATTGGGAATATCCAGCTTTTTGTCGCCATACACCGATTTCATAAAATATGCCCATATCGGCAGGGCCAGTGAGGCTCCCTGGCCATATTCTATCGACCGGAAGCGCATCCTACGGTCCGAACAGCCCACCCAAACCCCTGCCACCACATGCGGGGTTACGCCTACAAACCAACCGTCTGAGTGATTTTGCGTGGTGCCCGTTTTGGCGCCGATGGGCTGGCGCAGCCCGTACCGGAATCGCAGGCGACCCGCCGTACCTCCCGGCTCATCTACTACTCCCTGCAACAGCGTGATCATGGTATATGCGCGATCGGCTTTCATGGCCCGGTGCGACTGTACAGGAAACTCTGCAATCACGTTGCCATGTTTGTCCTCAATACGAGACACATATACCGGCTCGTTGCTCACGCCTTGGTTAACAAAGGTGCAATAGGCCCCGGTAAGCTCCATAACGGTAAGGTCTGTCGTGCCCAGGCAAAGCGAAGGCACAGGGTCGAGTTCGCTGGTGATTCCCATGCGATGGGCATAGTTGGCCACGGTTTGAGGGCCGACCTTTTTCATCAGGTAAGCCGTGATCATGTTTGTAGAAGTGGCAAGCCCTCTGCGGAGGGTCATTTTTCCGCCTATTTTCCCATCCGAATTTTTGGGTGACCACATGGGTCCACCATTCGGGTTTTCAAAAAACACAGGTTGGTTCAGGATCTGGTCGCAAGGTTTCCAGCCATTGTCGAGCGCGGCGGCATATACAAAAGGCTTAAAGGTGGAACCCACCTGGCGTTTGCCCTTAGCTACGTGGTCGTATTTGAAATATTTGTACTCAATGCCGCCCACCCAAGCCTTCACCTGGCCGTTTTCGGGGTCGATGGCGATCATGCCCGTTTCCAGAAATTTGGAGTAGTAGCGGATGGAGTCTATGGGCGATATCACGGTATCGATGTCTCCTTCCCAGCTAAAGATCCGCATGGGAATCGCCTGTTCAAACTCCTGCACGATTTCGGGCTCGGTTTTGCCGGCTTGCCTGCCGCGGATATAGCGGTCGCTTTGCCGCATGAGGTCGGTCAGGATCTCAGGTTCGCGCAAATAAGGCTCACGGCCCTTGAGGTGCTTGTCGAAAATGGGCTGCATCTCGCGCATGTGTTTGCGCACAGCGGCCTCGGCATGTGCCTGCATCCGCGAATCAAGCGTAGTGAAAATCCGCAGGCCATCGCCGTAGAGATCGTAGGTGGTGCCATCGGGCTTGGGGTTTTGCTGGCACCAGTTCACCACGTATTCCCGCACGGCCTGCCTGAAATAAGGAGCTGCTCCCCGTATATGGTCGAGCTCCTGAGGAATAACCACCAGGTCGATGGATTTTACGCTGTCGATGTTGATGGAGTCAGGGTTGAGCATGCCGTGTTTCACCATCTGGAGAATCACGTGGTTGCGGCGCACCATTACCCGCTCTTTTCTCCGCACGGGGTCGTACACACCCTGCCCTTTGAGCATGGCTACAAGGGTTGCCGATCCTTCGAGGGTAAGGTCGCGGGCCTGATGGCCAAACAGCCGTCGGGCAGCCATCTCAATGCCGTAGGTATTGCCGTAAATGCTGACGGTGTTGAGGTAGGTGCGGATGATTTCTTCCTTGGTGTATTTTCGCTCCAAAATAACCGCCGTGACCATTTCCTTCAGCTTCCGGAAGACCGAGCGATCTTTACCCACGGCATCGAAGAGGTTGCGGGCCAGCTGCATGGTAACTGTACTGGCGCCACTGGTGGTACCTGACACAAAGCGCTTGAATATGGCCAGAATCGAGTACTGATCTACCCCGGAGTGGTCGTAAAATCGCGAATCTTCGGTAGCAACCAGGGCATCGATCACAAACGGCGATATCTGGTGTAACTCTACGGGCAGGCGGTTTTCTTCGGTGAAAAAATTATCCAGCACTTCGCCGTCGGCACTCAGTAGCTGCGAAGAAAGCCGCGATTGGGGGTCCTCTATTTCGCGGAGGGGAGGCAGGTTAAATGCGACATAAATAAAGAATACCAACACGACCAGAAAACCCGCACCGGTAAGGGCCAGGGGATACATCCACCAGGGATATTTTTTCCAAAATGCAGGGCGCGTAGCGGGAACCGAATCTTCCCTTGGGGTATGAGCAGAGGGCAAGGTCATATCAATCCAGGAGTCAAGTGGTTGGAAAGATAAGCCTTTTCCGGGTTATGCCCCCAAGGGCTACTGTTTCAGAATATTGCGGTAGAAGAGCAAATAATCTTCCATGCGTTTCTGACCGTAGGCGATTTTGAAATTGCTGTGCGAGATATAAAACACCTCATCGCCCTCTTTTGAGAGGATTTCAGCTGCAATAGGCTCCTTTTTGAATGCCGTAATATACTTGCGGGCGTCTTCGGCACTGGCAAACTGGCTGATATAGGGAAGCAGGTGTGTTTGCTGGTACATAAAGGTGAATACCCGCAGGTTGCCTTCTTTGAAGAGCCGGCTGTTGAAATCGGCCAAACGTGTATTGATGAAGTTTTTATCTGCCCCGTCTTTGCCCACAAACATGATCACAAACACCTTGTCGGTTACGGGTACCTCGGTGGAGAAGCCTTCGTATTTGGAATTTTTGGGGTCAGTTAATGCGGCATCAACCACGCCGGGCGTTATTCCGGGTGTTGGGGTTTCCGGATTTCCCTGGGCCATGATGGTTTTGGGTACCCCGTTTTTCAGGTACTGGAGGGTTTTTTGGGCTATAGGCGTTACGCCGGCCTGGGGCCAGGTATTCACCACGTAGGTAAGAATTCCTTCCAGGCTATCGGTAACGCCAAGGTAGCCATAGGACATGCCACGGATGTACTGCACCTCGGCCAGGTCGATTTTTTCGCTGGCAATGAATTTTTCCTGAGCCAGCAGGTATTCGGCAAACCCGAGCGAGGTTTCGTAGGACTTACGCTGATAGGCGTTGAAGAGGCCGGAATAGGCAAAGTCGAAGTCCTCGCGGTCGCGGTCCAGCTCCCTGGGATCCAGCCCCTGAATCAGGTAGGCATACACCGTTTGCGGATGCTCGTTGATGATATAGCTCGCAAGCGCTTCGGCGATGGGGTTGCCTTTTTCCTTATACATTTGGTAAAGGGCATACCGTGCGGGCAGGTTAAATTCTCCGTAGGGATAGCGATCGAGCTCCCTTTCGTAGGTGCTCACCGCGGAGTCGGGCTCTACGAGCTTGAGCTGATAAATCTGCCCGAGGCGGTACATGGCTTCCTCGATTTTGCCATTTACAGAAGCAAACTCTTCGGGTGTTTTCGGAATGTCCTGATAGTATTTGGCCCGGTCGCCATATTTATTGAGGAGAGAACTATCGACTACTGCGGCATCTGTTTCGGCGGGTTTTTCAGCAAATGCGGCGAACACCGATTTTTTGCTTCTCCGCCAGTTGTCTTCGTTGGTTCTGTTTTTCCAGGTAGTCTGAAATTGAATTTTACCACTCGAAACAGAAGAAGGGTTGTCGAAATACCACGACCCCTGGCTGCCGTTATCGGTCTGGCTATTCAATTGGTTCTGGAGGGTGGGGTTGGCGAAATTGCTATTTTGCTGAGCGGCAAGCGCCTTTTTAGCCGCCTCTTCTTCTTCTTTCTTACGCTTTTCGTCGAGGGCAACCAGCGAATCCACCACCGCATCGAGCCTATCCTGCGGAAGGGCAGCAAGGTAAAGCATGCTGTCCTGGTAGTGAATGGTCTGAATATGGGTTACATAATCCTTCAGGGTGGCGGCGAGGTTGGTGATTTCCTCGTATTCGGGCATTTTGGGATTAGCGGCCGTAGCTGCACTGTCGTAATAAGCCTGAGCCGCGGGGTAGTTGCGGAGCTGGTAGAAATAGATCTGCCCGGCCTTGAAATACGACATAGTTTTCTGTCGCTGGTTGTTTCTGTTGGCGCGAACCGACTTTGTCAAATAGCCGAGGGCTTCGTCAAGGCTATCCTTTTTCACTTCCAGCAAGGCAAATTCGAAGAAAATCTGATCGAGGTAATCTTCGTTTTTGGGGTCCTTGCGCAAGGCGGTCAGGTATTCGTACACCTTTTGGTCGTCGTCTTTTCCTTCCTGAAAATCTACGTAGAGGCGGGCTATTTTGAGTTTTGCCCGAAAAATAATGTCGTAGGGCGAAGGGCTCTTGACCACTGCCGTGTACTGCTCCAGGGCCTTGGGGTATTGATTGGCGGCGCCGTAGAGCTGTCCGAGCAGGAAGTGAGAACGTACCCGGCGCTGGAGCGGAGAGATATTTTCGATTTGTTCTTCGAGCAAAGCAGCGGCGAGGCGGTAGTCTTTGTCTTCAATGGCCAGACGCACCCGGAAAAGGGCAATTTCACCGGCCAGTTTCTTGTTCAATACCAGCGTATCCACCTCCAGAATATGTTCGGCCAGAAGGGCGCGGGCAAACTCGGGGTTTTCGTCCATGTAGGCCGTTTTGGCCAGCCAAAACCAGGCCTCAGGCGTAGTTTTACCGTGGGGGAAGGAGTCCACCACCACCTGAAAATTGCGTTGGGCGCGGAGGTAGTTTTTCTGATAAAACCAGGCCTTGCCATTGAGCAGGCGGCTTTCGTCCACATAAGAACCATGCGGGTGCCTGAAGATCACCGCATCGTCTTTTTCCATTATTTTTTCGAAGTCCTTTTTAAGGGATGAAATCTCGTCTTCGGTGCCGTAGTAAATAGGCTCGATAAAGTCATTATCGGGGAACGGATAAGCCAATTCGAGCTTCGCGACGGTTTCGTCAAAAAGCAATTCGGCATTATAATAACCGTTAAAATACGAGGTGGTGCGGTGGTAAAGCCGCGCCCCGAAAGTGGTACTGTTCTTATTGCAGCCAGCAAGGAGGAGGTATCCGCCCAGAAACAGTAAAATTTGTATAGCTTTGTGGCGCTTTGATAACTGAATCATTGCCAGATGATTGAAGCAGAAGGGAATGAGGAATAAACGTTATCCGTGCAAAGTTATTGATCCTGACCGGCTAAGCTCAACGATATGTGGCAGAACCTTTACAACCGGCTGAAAGAATTTCTTTCCACGAAATACCGGATCGAATTTATTGAAGATGTAAGCCTGAGACAATCCTATTCTTTTACCCAAAAAGTTTCAGGATTGTTGCTTATCGGTGGAGGTGCCTTTTTGGTAATAGCCCTCCTTTCCATCTGCTTTGTGCTGTTCACCCCCGGAATGCGGCGGTTGATTCCCGGATATGAGGATCCCACGGCCCTGAAAGAAAAACAGGAAGAGCTGGTACATCAGATTGTAGCTTCAGAAGAGCGCTTCACCCGCATCCAGTATTTCCTCGAAAGTATCCGCACCATTGCCGGTGGCCGCCCCGACAGCGTGCTCCTCGATTCGCTCAGCAAAGGGTATCGCCCACCCGCCGAGCCCGATTATCCGGAAACAAATACCCCACAAACAGACGAAAAGCCTGTAAAGCTAACAAATGACGAGGCAACTCCTATGCGCGTGGTGTACACCACCAATAATGCCGATCAGGGAGGCGCGCGCAGCTTCAATCCGCTGCTACACCTTTTCCCTCCTATAAAAGGAGAAATAAGCAATGGGTACAACGAATCCAAAAAACACTACGGGGTGGACATTATCGCAGCCGATAATACGCTCATTAAGTCAATTGCCGATGGTTTTGTGGTTATTTCCGAATATTCTTACGAGACTGGCCACGTAATCGGGATCATGAGCCCTGGCAATTTGCTTACATTTTACAAACACAACAGCCGCCTGCTCAAGAAGTTAGGCGACTACGTGTATGCCGGTGAGGCAGTTGCTGTAATTGGCAATTCAGGAGAAAATTCTTCCGGTCCGCACCTCCACCTCGAAATGTGGCAGCAAGGCAAGGCCATTGACCCCGCCCAATACATCCCCTTCCGTTAACCCTACACCTAGTTTATCATGTTTGCCAACAAAAACGAAGCGCCCAAAGCGCAGTCTTCTCCCGCCAAAACAACCGAGGGCCGTACCAACCGCATTTCCGAAGGTACCGTCATCGTAGGTAACATCAATGCCGAAGGCGACCTCCGCATCGAAGGCCGTATCGTCGGTACCATCGTGTGTAATTCTAAGCTCATTGTGAGCGCTTCGGGCTATATCGAAGGAAACGTGGATGCCCGTGTAGCTACTGTAGAAGGCGAAATCAAAGGAAACGTAGTGACCCGCGAACTGCTGACCATCGCCAATACCGGTAAAATTCAGGGAGATATCTTCACCCAAAAACTCGTTGTAGAAATGGGTGCCGTATTTACCGGAAACAGCAAAATGGCCGACGCCGCCAAAGAAATGCTCCAAAAGAGCCAGCCTGCTGCCAAGGAACTCCTTTCCAAAACAGAAAATACCTCCGGCAACCAGCCGTCCTCAGGCAAATCCTGAGCTTGACCTATGTCCAAAGATCGCTCACCCATGGAAGATTATGCCCGATACGCGAGTTTGGGTTTTGAAATGCTGGGAGCGGTGGCCATTCCGGCTGGGGCAGGTTACGGCCTCGATCGCTTGGTCGGTACAGAAAAACCCTGGTTTTTGATGGTCGGTGCTTTGGTAGGTTGTGGTGCAGCCATGTACTACCTGATCAAGAAATTTTCGAAATAACGTACCTCCAGGCTTCGGCCTGGAATTTTCTTTTTATGGAAAGAGGTAAATTTTGGTTGTATTCTTTCATGCTGGCCGTGGGGCTAGGGCTTCTGGCTGCCTGGCTGGGAGATGGGCAACCCTACACCGCTGTAGGTGCCGTTTTTTTTAACCTGATACTCACGGGAGTGGCTTATAGCCTGACCTATACGGGTTTAGAAAAGCGTCCTACCCTGTTTATGAGCTACCTCATGGGGGCTATGATGATCAAGATGCTGGTCGGAATTCTGGCCATTCTGATCATTGGAATTAAATTTCGCGAACATCTGGCTACGTTCGCATTGTCTTATATCAGCTCCTATTTCGCATTTACCGGATTTGAAGTTTATGGTTTAATGCGTAAATTGCGCGCGCTTTCAAAAAGCCATTGAAAACGAGCGGTTTAGCCTAATTATATGTCCCTGAGATTCGTCCTTCTGTTTGCCCTTATAGCTGTTTTTTCAACGCCTTCCTTTGCTCAGCATGAAGGCGGTAAACCTGAAAAATTCAGCCCATCGGCTACTATTCTCGATCACGTGCTGGACAACCACGACTGGCACATCACCGACATCCCAGCCGGAAAAGACGAGCATGGCCAAACAGCCTATACCCCTGTGGCCCTGCACCTGCCCTGGATTTTTTACAGCAGCCGTGATGGAGCTGTTTTTACTTCCACCCACGACCTGCTCCACAAAGGATACATTACCTATAAGGAAAACCTCTACGCCCTGCGTGCAGGAGCCGAGCCCCACCTGGACGCCCACGGCCACCTGCACCTGCCCGAAGGAGAAACCTGGGATGCTTTTGCCGCCGAAAATGTAGATAAATCCGTGACGGTACTGGATTTTTCCATCACCAAAACCAGCTTTCAGATGCTCCTGATCAGTATCCTGATGCTGATTGTGTTCACCAGCGTAGCCCGGGCCTATACCCGCAACAAAGGAAAGGCACCCTCCGGCATACAGTCTTTGTTCGAGCCCATCATTGTTTTTATCCGCGACGAAATAGCTAAGCCCTACTTGGGTAAAAAAGCCGACGGTTTCATGCCTTACCTGCTCACGCTGTTTTTCTTTATCTGGTTTTCGAACCTGCTGGGTCTTACCCCTTTCAACTCTAACATCGCCGGAAACATTTCGGTAACGGCTGCTCTGGCTTTTCTTTCCTTCCTGATCATCAACTTCAACGGAAGCAAAGACTACTGGATGCACATTTTCGCTCCTCCCGGCATCCCGAACGCGCTGCGTTTTACGCTGATGCCGATCGTGGAAGTGATTGGTGTATTTACCAAGCCTTTCGCCCTGATGATTCGTTTGTTCGCCAACATCTCAGCCGGGCACTTCATGGTGCTGTCGCTCATCAGCCTCATCTTTATCTTGGGCAAGAGCGGTGAGAGCATCGGAGGAGCACTGGGAGCCATGCCCCTTTCGCTCATCTTTACCTTCGCAATTTTCTTTCTGGAAATGGTTGTTGCCATTATCCAGGCTTACATATTCACGCTGCTCACTGCTGTGTTTCTGGGAATGGCCCTCGAAAGCCACGACCACCACGAAGAATCACACGCTGCGCATCATTGAATTTTTTTGACTCCGTTTTTTTTTCACATAAACTCAACCGTTTTATGGAGACCATTGGCATTATGGGCGCCGGCATTGGCGCAGGTTTGGCCGCAATCGGCGCAGGCATGGGTATCGGTCGTCTGGCAGCTTCCTCAGTGGAGTCTATTGCCCGTCAACCAGAAGCTTCCGGAGATATCCGTGGAGCCATGATCCTTACAGCAGCTTTCATCGAAGGGGTAGCTCTTCTGGGAGAAGTTGTTTGTCTGTTGATTGTGTTCCTGAAGTAATTTTTTTCAAAAAGAGCCGGGGGAATGCCCCGGCTCTCATTTGCTAAGGTCTCTCATAAGTTACGCTCTGCGGTTATGGAACTACTACTCCCAAAACTTGGTCTATTTTTCTGGACCACCGTTATCTTCCTCGGTTTCTTCTTTGTGCTGCGCAAGCTGGCCTGGAAACCGATCCTCGACATGCTGAAACAGCGTGACGACGAAATCGCCGGTTCGCTGGAGCAGGCACGCCTTGCCCGCGAAGAAATGTCGAAACTCAAGTCCGACAACGAGTCGCTGATCAAAGAAGCCCGCGCCGAACGCGAGAAAATGTTGAAAGAAGCCCAGCTCGTTCGGGATCAGATTATCGCTGAAGCCAGAGAAAAGGCTTCACTTGAAGCTGGCAAAGAGCGCGATAAAGCCCTGCAGCAGATCGAATCTGAAAAACGTGCTGCCCTGGTGGAGCTCAAGCAAACGGCTGCCAGCCTGGCCGTGGACATAGCTGAAAAAATTCTTCGCAAGCAATTTGTCGACAAAGCTGCCCAGGAAGCTTATGCCCGCACCCTGCTCGCTGACCTCAACAACAATTAATTAACCTCGATCCACCCCCATTATGGTAGAAGATCGGATAGGACTACGATTCGCCCACGCATTGTATGCCGAGGCTGAATCCCGTGGCCAGCTCGAAGCGGCTTTCGAGGACATGCAAATGGTAAGCGACACCCTGGCATCCAGCAAGGACCTTGTGCTTACCCTCAAAAGCCCCATCATTCCCATCGGCACGAAAGCAACCGTGCTGAATAAAATTTTTACTGCCCGTTTCAAATCGCCGCTTACGCAGGATTTTATCAACCTGATCCTGAGAAAAGAACGTGAGCAATACCTCCACCAGATTACGGCTGGGTTCATTCAGATTTTTCAGAAAGCCCACAACATCAGTGAAGGCGAAGTAGTTTCGGCCGATACGCTTTCTTCTGATGTACTGAACGCCATCCAGCAGGAAGTAGAAAAAGAAACAGGAAATAAGTTTGTATTTACGCACCGCGTTGACCCTCAGCTGATCGGAGGATTTACCCTCCGGGTGGGCGACCGGCTTTTCGACGGAAGCGTGTCTTCTTCACTCAGGAAGTTGCGCCAATCCCTCGTCAAAACTTCGTTTTAACAACCAACCATCCCCCAAAGGGAGCCTCCGAATATCTCCAAAGCTTAACGATTTACAACTTATATGGCAGCGGTAAGACCAGATGAAGTATCGGCCATCCTGCGCGAGCAGCTTTCCAACTTCAAAACCTCTACTCAACTTGAGGAAATTGGTACAGTACTCCAGATCGGAGACGGTATCGCCCGTATTTATGGCCTGACCAAGGTACAGTCCGGGGAATTGATCGAATTTGAATCCGGCCTCAAAGGCATGGTGCTTAACCTCGAAGAAGACAACGTAGGTGCCGTACTTTTCGGTGATTCAGAAGGAATCAAAGAAGGCGACACCGTTCGTCGTACCGGTACCATCGCTTCAATCAAAGTAGGCGAAGGCCTGCTGGGCCGGGTAATCAACCCACTCGGCGAGCCAATCGACGGCAAAGGCCCTATCACCGGCGAGCTGTTCGAATCGCCTTACGAGCGCAAAGCGCCGGGCGTTATCTTCCGCCAGCCGGTAAACGAACCCCTCCAAACGGGTATCAAGGCTATCGACTCCATGATCCCGATCGGACGTGGACAGCGTGAGCTGATCATCGGTGACCGCGGTACCGGTAAAACCGCCATCGCCATTGATGCCATCATCAACCAGCGCGAAAATTTCGAGCGTGGTGAGCCTGTATTCTGTATCTATGTGGCTATCGGCCAAAAAGCTTCTACCATTGCCCAGGTGCTCAAAGCCCTGGAAAAAGGCGGAGCCATGGCCTATACCGTGATTGTAGCTGCTCCTGCTTCGGTGCCTACCCCGCTGCAGTTCTTTGCTCCTTATGCGGGTGCTGCTATCGGAGAATTTTTCCGCGACACAGGCCGCGCTGCCCTCGCAGTATATGATGACCTTTCAAAACAAGCCGTTGCCTACCGGGAAGTTTCCCTCCTGCTCCGTCGTCCTCCGGGCCGCGAAGCTTATCCCGGGGATATCTTCTACCTCCACTCCCGTTTGTTGGAGCGTGCGGCTAAAGTGATCAACCAGGACGACATCGCCAAAACGATGAACGACCTGCCTGAAAGCTTTAAGTCCATGGTAAAAGGGGGCGGATCGCTCACCGCGCTTCCGATCATCGAAACCCAGGAAGGGGACGTATCGGCTTATATCCCGACCAACGTTATCTCCATCACCGACGGTCAGATCTTCCTCGAAAACTCCCTCTTCAACGCAGGGGTACGCCCGGCCATCAACGTAGGTATCTCCGTTTCACGTGTGGGAGGATCTGCTCAGATCAAGCCCATGAAGAAAGTTTCAGGTACCCTGAAGCTGGACCTGGCCCAGTACCGCGACCTTGAGGCTTTTGCTCGTTTCGGTTCTGACTTGGACAAAACGACCCAGCGCCAACTCGACCGTGGTAAGCGCCTGGTGCAGATGCTGATCCAGAAACAGTACAATCCTGTATCTGTAGAAAAGCAGGTGGCCATGATCTACGCAGGTACCAACGGCTACCTCGATAGCATTCCGGTAAGCATGGTCAATGAGTTTGAGGAGCAGTTCAGCCGCGAACTGGAAATGAATTATCCCGATACGTTGACCGCCATTCGCAACCGCGACTGGAACGATACCATCATCGCAAGCCTGAAAAAAGCTGCTGAAACGATCGTTTCTCAACTGGCATAACCCGAATCCATGGCCAATCTCAAGGAAATACGCGCAAGGATCAGTTCGGTAAAGAACATTCAGCAAGTAACCAAAGCCATGAAAGTGGTGGCGGCTTCCAAGTTGAAGCGTGCTCAGGACCGCATGATCCAGCTGCGCCCTTACTCAGGAAAACTCCAGGACATTATCGCCAATGTCACTGCAGGTGTGAATCCGGAGGAAATCCCTTCGAAACTGGTGGTGTCGCGCGAGGTAAAAAATGTGCTCATCGTGTTGATAACGGCAAACCGCGGTCTTTGCGGTCCATTCAATACCAACATCATCAAGTTCGCTCAGGTATTTGCTGAAACCAATTACCCGAACCTGATCGCCAGCGGCAACCTGCACTTTCTGTGCATGGGGCGTAAAGGGCATGAGTACTTTGTCAAGCGTAAATTTTCGGTAATCGGAGACAACGCAGATGTGTTTACAAATCTGAGTTTCAACAGCGTTAATCACTACGTGGAAGACGTGTTCAAGGGCTTTGAGTCGGGGAAATACGACAAGGTGCACCTGATCTACAACAAATTCCGCAACGTGATGACCCAGGATAAAACAGAGGTGACGGTGCTCCCGCTCTCCTTTAATTCGCTGGGAGGAGCTACCTCTACCCGCCGCACCGACTATATTTTCGAGCCGGGAAAAGAAGACATCCTCACCGACCTCATCCCCAAAGCCATCAAAACCCAGTTTTTTCAGGCAGTATTGGAGTCCAATGCGTCTGAACTCGGGGCAAGGATGGTAGCGATGGATGCTGCTACGGAAAATGCCAACGACCTCGTAAAACAGCTGAAACTGACTTTCAACAAAGCCCGTCAGGCTGCCATTACCAAAGAAATTATCGAAATCGCTGCAGGGGCAAACGCCCTCGGCTAAAAAATCGATGGATACTTTACAGCCGCTCCGATGGGGCGGCTTTTTTTATTCGAAAAAATCGAGGGGAAGCCGCACTATTTTCTCAGGATATCCCTAATTTCTATGGTTCAAGGTAACAGCTAGAGATATGGCACAAGCGGTGTACATGCCCGCCATCAGCGAGATAATAACCCAGGCAAAGGTTGTGGCCTGGCGCAAGCACCTTGGAGACAGGGTGGTGGAAGGCGATATATTGGCGGAGCTCGAAACCGATAAGGCAACCATCGACTTCGAGGCGCCTTGCTCGGGCACCGTGCTGCACCTGGGGGCAAAGGAAGGAAATACCCTCAACGCGGGCGAACTCCTGCTGGTCATTGGCCAAAGGGGCGAAAATATCGCTGCTATTTTGGAAGCTAAGGCTAATGGTGCTGCACCCGATTCTGATCCCACCTCACCATCGTCGTCTGATCTTATTCAACGAAATACCGCCCCCAAGTGGTGGACCCGACTATTTGGGGGAGATGAGTGAATAGAAATGCCAAGCCGCGGTGCCATTTGGTTTCAACTCCTGAAGAAACGGATGTAGGCAGCAATTATAAGGGCTGATTCTAAAGTAAAAAAGACCCGCAAAGCGCATTTTACCCAAACTTTTCACTGAAAACCAGGCTTAGTTGAGAGCACAAAGGCGAAACAGCCGATGTTTCCTGCGCTGCATGTTAACTGCATTTTCGTTTTCGCTTAGAAGTGCCTAATTTCACCCGTCAAAAAAGTAATTATTCCCATGGCAGAAGTGGTATATATGCCGCGCCTCAGCGACACAATGACTGAAGGTGTAGTGGCAGCCTGGCACAAAAAGGTCGGAGATCAGGTGAAAAACGGCGACCTCCTTGTTGAGATCGAAACCGACAAGGCAACAATGGACTTTGAAGCTCCTTTTTCGGGCACCTTGCTGTATGCAGGTACCGAAGCGGGCAGTGCCATTCCCGTTGGAGAGCTGATGGTCATTATCGGCAAAGCTGGTGAGGATATTTCCTCGGTAGTCAGTGCCGCTGGTGCTAAGTCTGCTGCGCCGGCAGCTGAAACCAGTTCCGCTCCTGCACCTAAAGCAGAAGAAGCTGCACCTGCTCCCAAGGCAGAGGCACCTGCTGCACAAGTAATGGCAGCACCCGTAGTAGCTGCTTCCGCCGACGAGCGCATGAAAGCCTCTCCTTTGGCCAAAGCACTGGCTAAAGATAAAGGCATTGACCTGGCCCAGGTAGCTGGCTCCGGTGAAAATGGCCGTATCGTTAAGCGCGACATCGAAACCTTCGTTCCTGCCCCGGTAGCCGCCGAGCCTGCCTACGCAGCTGCCCCGATGGTAGCCGGACAAGAGTCTTTCGAAGAGGTACGTGTATCGCAAATGCGCAAAGTGATTGCCAAGCGCCTCAGCGAAAGCAAATTCGGCGCTCCGCACTTCTACCTCACCATGGAAATAGACATGGACAAGGCCATGGAAGTGCGCAAAGCCCTGAATGAGACCTCTACCGTGAAAATTTCTTTCAACGACATGGTGATCAAAGCTTGTGCAGTAGCGCTGCACCAGCACCCGGCCGTCAATTCCTCTTGGCTCGGAGATAAAATCCGCTTCAACAAGCATATTCACGTGGGCATGGCTGTAGCCATCGACGACGGATTGCTCGTACCTGTAATTCGCTTTGCCGATCAGAAAGGACTCTCTGCCATCGCTGCCGAAAGCAAAAGCTTTGCTGCACGCGCCCGTGACAAAAAACTCCAGCCCAGCGATTGGGAAGGAAATACCTTCACCATCTCGAACCTGGGCATGATGGGCATCGAAGAGTTTACCGCCATCATCAACCCACCCGACGCCTGTATCCTGGCTGTAGGTGCCATTATCACCAAGCCGGTGGTAAAAAATGGCGAGATCGTGGTAGGCAACACCATGAAAGTAACCCTCTCCTGCGACCACCGCGTGGTGGACGGCCTGGTGGGCTCGGCTTTCCTGGGTACCCTGCGCCAGCTCCTCGAAGACCCGATCCGCATGCTGATCTGAGCAAACGGAAGTCTTGATTAAGTAATATGAGTCATCCCATTTGTTGGGGTGACTCATATTTTTTGTGTAAAAGCTATGAGGTGCGCTAAGGAGTTGTGCGACCTTCTCTGAGGTCGGTTTCTCTTTGTGAATATTCGTTCTGCAGTGGTGCGGCTCCTATGGAGTCGGGCTGTACTTGTGTACGAAACGTGGTGAATGACTTCACCGATAAGGGAGCATACTCACCTGTACAGAAAACCCCGTCAGGGGTGACAGGATTATAACCTTAGCACAAATCCCTACCCGGTTTTTTGCGTAAATTGTAGCCATGAACAGATTTTCTATGAAAAAAATCGTTTTACTCAGTACCGTACTGCTGTTGGTTGCAGTAATAGGCTATAGCGCCGTTGCGAAAAATAGCCATAAAATTGCTTCTCAGACTTCCATTAAATGGATTACCATCGAAGAAGCGGCGGCACTTTCCAGCCAGGATGGCAAAAAAATCATGGTGGACCTCTATACCGACTGGTGCGGCTGGTGCAAGAAAATGGATGCCGACACCTATACCGACTCAGCGGTTGTCGCTTATATCAATGCCAATTTCCACGCAGTGAAATTTGATGCCGAATCGCATGAAGAGGTGGTTATCGGCGACCGCGTGTTTAAGTACCTGCCCGATTTGGGCCGTAACGGCACCCACGAAATAGCTGCCCGTATGCTCAGCGGAAAAATGAGCTATCCCACAACGGTATTTCTGGAAGCCGACATGTCGATGATTATGCCCGTTCCCGGCTACCAGGGAGCCTCCGACATGCAGGTGATTTTGGCGTACATGGCCGAAAATGGCTATAAAACCACCCCATTTGATCAGTTTAAGCAGGAATACACGGCTGCACACTGATTCTCCTGACAAATTGCCCTAAATTTCTGCCACGCTGTCAATGGCATATTTTATGCCAGTAAGAAGCTGGTTTAACCGGACCTTTGTCCGGAAATTTTTGTTTATCCTATGAAAAACTCGAAAGATAGCGCTACCAAGCGCACCGCTGAAGAGCTGGAGAATCCTGTAATCCTTGAAAATGAAACTGCTGAAGGTGCCCAGGATGCATCGGGCAGTGAATCAGAAAACGCCGAGGAATCGGCTGTGGACCTGATGGCTAAGAAACTGTCAGAAGCACTCAAGGCCCTGACAGAGTCGCAGGAGCAGGTAATGCGCCTTTCGGCCGACTTCGACAATTTCCGCAAACGCAAGGAGCGCGAGATGGCAGATGCGATCCGCTACGCCAACGAAGATGTGCTGAAGCAGCTTCTTCCTATCCTCGACAACTTTGGCCGTACCCTCGGGGTAATCGAAAAAACGGACAATCTGGCAGCCATCAAAGAAGGAATTACGCTGGTGGACAACAATATGCGCAAGCAATTGCAAAAAGTAGGACTTGAGCCCATCGAGGCCATTGGTCAACCTTTTGACCTGAACCTGCACGAAGCTATTTCGAGCATTCCTGTGGAGGAAGAAGCAAAAAAAGGACTGGTAATCGACGAAGCCGAGAAAGGGTATCGCTTGCGCGACCGGGTAATTCGTTTTTCAAAAGTAATTGTAGGCGAGTAAGTCATGGCTAAACGCGATTTTTATGAAGTGCTGGGCGTAGCCAAAGGCGTTTCGAAAGATGACCTGAAAAAGGCATACCGGAAGCTTGCGATGCAATATCACCCCGACAAAAACCCAGGAGATAAAGCCGCTGAGGACAAATTTAAAGAGGCCGCCGAAGCATATGAAGTGCTGAGCGACGATCAGAAGCGCGCTGCGTACGACCGCTACGGACATGCCGGGGTAGGAAGCTCAGCCAGCGGGGGCTATAATCCACGCTCTGCGGAGGATGTTTTCAGCCAGTTCAACGATATTTTCGGAGACAGTGGCTTTGGCGATTTTTTTGGCGGAGGAGGCGGAAGAGGTCGCCGTCGCCAGCAAGGGCAGCGGGGTTCCGACCTGCGCATTTCGCTGAAGCTTACCCTCGAAGAAATTGCTACCGGCGTTGAAAAGCACATCAAGCTCACCCATCAGGTAGGTTGTGATGTATGCGGAGGCTCCGGTGCCGAAGATGCCACCAATGTCAAAATCTGCCCTACCTGTAACGGCATGGGCGAAATCCGCCAGCAGGCCGGAGGGGGCTTTTTTCAGCAAATTGTGGTCTCTACCTGCCCCACCTGCCAGGGCGACGGACGCATCATTACCAAAAACTGTAAGAAATGCCACGGCAAAGGCCGCGTAGAAGCCGAGGACGAAGTAACCTTTAAGGTGCCCGCCGGGGTATCCGAAGGCATGTCCCTCAACGTGAAAGGCCGTGGCAACGCGGGCCTTCGCGGCGGACCAGCCGGCGACCTCCTTATCCAGATCCAGGAGCAGGCCTCTGAGGACTTTGAACGCGACGGCGACAACCTCATCCACGGATTGTTTATCAACTTCTCCGACGCGGCCCTCGGTACCTCTGTGGAGGTGCCCAGCCTGCAAGGCAAGGTGCGGTTCAAGATCAGCCCGGGTACCCAGGCCGGCAAGGTGGTGCGGCTCAAAGGCAAGGGCCTGCCCAATATCAATGGTTACGGAACCGGCGACCTGCTCGTGCAGATCAACGTTTGGACCCCGCAGCACCTGAGCTCCGAGGAGAAAGCCATCCTCGAAAAACTCCGCAACAGCAAAAACTTTCATCCCAACCCCACCCAGGCTGAAAGAAGCTTTTTCTCCAAAATGAGGGATTTTTTCGGGAATTGATGACTTGGAGATACACGGTTTAGGGTTTTATTTCCGGTTGAGTTTTTCCGCTCTAAGCTGGAATGTCTTAAGCGATAAAAATACCAGGCACCCCTGGAAAACGACAAAAGCCATCCTGATTCGGGGTGGCTTTTTATTTTGTGCTCCTGATGGAGCGGATGATCTTTTGACTGAATCTCCCGGTTTGTCAGAAATTGTTTTTCAAGATGGGACAAGACGTTATTTTTTTATCGATGTAACAGCTAGCTTGAATGTGATACCTATGTATCTATATTATTTTGTATCCATCGTCACTTTTTATGTTTTATATATGTATTTATTTTCAAAAATGAGGCATTCGCTTTCCCTGATTGTGGGGGGGGGTATTGTTGCCTCAATGATGCTAAGTTGTCAAGATTCCCCGGTTTCTCTGGGTGAGCAGGCAGCTAATTTTCAAACCATGACCGCGGCTCTGAGTGCAGAGTCAACTTTGGCAGAAGTGAGCTACGAGATAGAATCAACAACCCGGATTCTACCTAATGCACCGAGCGATGAGACACCGGACTTGATTACGATGGTGCCTCAAATCACGAATGAGCGCGTAACGATGATGCTAACCTCTTCGGGTGAAACTAGTTGGATCATTGAAACCTTAACCCCGTCTCAGAATATCTATCCAGATCACGAGAGCTTACCCAATAATCAACCCATACCTACCAAAATTGTGTATGCAGATGGGAAAATGAGCCTTTATGATAAAGATGGGGTTTTTATCCAGGCACACGAAACCCCAATTCCGAGTGCGTCGCATTTGGTGGAAACGATTCTTTCCGTCAAAGAGCAATATTCGACAGCGGACATCAATCAAGCCATTTTGAACATGCAAACACAAGGTTACAATAGCGAGTTACTTGCGATGATAGCCAATCCTTCCAATTATGGAGCGACAGTCTCTGAATTGGGTAATGGAATATCAAGTATCTCAATGTCTTCGAGTAATACCGGGATTGAGACAGAGGAAGGCGAAATCGTCATACTTGTAGATACGAACAGGAACCTGATGCTTGCTACAAGACTTTATGATGTGGACGGAAATCCACTTTCGAGTGTAATGATTGAATATGAGCAAGGGTCTAGCCCCCATGTCAAGGGTATCTTACAGCAGGTTGCAGATGAATTGCCTTCCGGCCAGTCTGCCATAATGGAAACTTACTGTAAAATTTCAAACCTGTCCGTTACCATCAACTAAATCATAAACGACATGAAAAATTTCAAAATCCTGCTTTTTGCGGGGATATGCTTTTCAGTATTTGTTGCCAGTGCTCAAGGTCGCAGAAGTGTAGACTGGGTACATGGTTTAGGGGAAGGTCAGGATACGTGGGCTATTTACGAAGCCATATTCACTGCTGAAAGATGTATGAATGGGTATCGGGCACCTGGCTATACTACTGGTTCGGGGATACAAGTATTTGCAAATCAGGTAAGTAATAGAGCTAATAGTAGTACTGGGTTCCCTCGAATCTCCAATCCCAGAAGTATTGCTATTGGCCACAGTATGGGTTCATTGGCAATAAGAAGGGTGGACCAAATGGATCATACACCCAATATTAATAGCAAACGCTTTGGGGGGATTATCACAGTTGGTGGCCCAAATAAGGGAGCGGGACTGGTAAATTCTTATGAGGATGGTCAGGTGGCTTATGTCTTTAATGATGCTTGCAATAAACTTGCTGCCGGACCCATAAGCGAGCTGCCCTTTGTACTTAGTTTAGTAGCTAATGGTTGGGTAAGAGAAGATGTTTGTGACTACCTGGAAGATTCTGTTATAAATCCATTTCTCGAAGATGAAACAGGTTTGCCCAATGCTACCGAATTGAAGCAAAACTCTGAACAAATAAACAACATCAATATGTACACCTCTACAGTTCCCCGCATCTCGATTTGGGGAAATGAAACAGGCCCAGTCCATTGGAGAATTGCGAGTTCGTTCGCAACACAAAATCAAAACGACTTTCTGTTAGTTGCTGTTACTGATGGATTACGCGGACAATATGAGCTTCAGCGGCACAATAATCAAATGAGAGGCATTATTTCAATTATCTTTGGTTTTTGGAGACCCCAGAGTTGGTTTTCGTCCAGCGTATATTTCTATAGAGGTACCCAATGGAAAAAAGGCCGCGATTGGTTTGACCGGAGCGAAAACCTGTGGAATGGCCTGACGCGGTGCCACCGCTGGGAAACGACCTCCTTTACCACTACCTACAACCCTTGTATGCAGTTTACCACGGGTACCACCCCGTGGATCAACTGCCTCAACGCCACGTGCCCCGGCAACTGGGCGGGTTGTTTCTATCCCACCACCTACACCACATCGGTCTTTGTACGCCGTCCATCCGACGGATTCGTATGTGACGATTCCCAGATACTCGACGGCCTGCCTACCGGTAATGTGTATGAAGCCCGAGGCGTAAACCACAGCGAAGAAACAAACACTACGCACGGGAATACCCTGTTGGGGAATGACGAGATGCAAGACAAACTAAGAGAGATATGGACCCGTCCACAAAGTGACTTCTTCTATACACCCACCAGTAACCTTGGCTGTTAAAACAATTGAATCATGAAAAAAATTCTAGTTTTAACAATTTTGGCGTTCTTTTTAGGTGGTTGCTGGCTACGAGACAATACAGATCCTGGCCCGAAAGCAACTACCAATGCAAAAGGCGAAATCGTGGAGCAAAAGCCGCTCTGGACGTTCAACCTCCATGAGCTGGAACCAGTCAGCAACAATATTATTAGAGCTCATCTGGTGGAGAACAACAAAGTGGTGCTAGCTACTACCAAAGGAAAAGGTGTTCACCTTTATTCTTGTGTGGATGTTAATAACGGAGAGGTTCTCTGGAGGTGGAACGATGTTTTTAACCCAAGTTCAGATAATCTCAGTATAAGCGAGGTTTATTTTCGTAATGAAGCCATGTTTTTTGGTGTAGGAGGCCATCGTTTTGCCTTAGACATGATTTCCGGCCAAACCAAGTGGAAGTTTAAGATTCCTTTTGACATAACCAGTTCGATTACAGGTATTGAGAATACTTACTTTTTAGTAGGGCGTTCTCAGGATACCCTGGCGAGTTACCAGACCTACTGTGGTTATCGAGGGAGCGTTCAAGTACCGGAAGGAATCGAGCGGTTTTTGATCACCGACATCGACACCACTACCGGAGGGGTAGATAATCTCATTACCACTGTTAATGATATCGAATCGATGACCATCAATGGTCATCATTATCTCGGGGTAGTTTCCTCCGATCCGTATCCTAACTGGAATTATGATGTTTTCTATGGCCTCTACGACTACGATGCCGGGCAGTGGCTTTACAACCGCAAGCTCGTATCGGAACCCAGCCAGGCAAATGCGGGTCTGCACCTGGAGTACTTCGAAAACAAGGTGTACGTATCGGCGGGCAATAAAATTGCCTGCTTCGACTTTGCTACGGGTGAGCGCCTCTGGCGTCGGGAGTTCCCGCTTGATTTTATGTTTTCTCGGTTTATTGTGCGCGAAGGACTGGTGGTTGCCAATTGCGAAAATAACATCCTCTATGGCCTCGATGCCAGCACCGGAGTTACCCGCTGGCAGGGCGAAGGCGCAGGTACGAGCAGCCGCCTGGAAGATCGCTACCTCAACGGGGTGGTGTATTTTAGTGGCGGCAGCACAGGCAGAATCCACGCGGTGGATGTGCAAACAGGAAAAACGCTCTGGCGCCTGGAATCCGGATACCTGGAGCCGGGTACAGACGACTGGAAACCGGACCTCTACGTGGTTCCGGGGCAGAATGGAGAAAAAGGGCGTGTTATCGCCTGTACTTTCCTGAATGCGTACTGCTTCGAAGCGGCGCGGTAGGTAAGATGCTCCGCGAAGGCATTTACAGGCTTTCGCGGGGCTTTTTTTTAAGAAAAGCGATATGAAAAAGGCAATCTTTCTTTTACTCCTCCCCGCACTCCTCCTCGCCTGCAAATTCGATGGCATCGAACCGCGTGGAGCCACCAACGCTGATGGTGAAATCGTGGAGATTGGCACGCCCGTCTTTGCCTGGCGATCGGCCCAGTGGAAAAAAGGCCGCGATTGGTTTGACCGGAGCGAAAACCTGTGGAATGGCCTGACGCGGTGCCACCGCTGGGAAACGACCTCCTTTACCACCACCTACAACCCCTGTATGCAGTTTACCACGGGTACCACCCCCTGGATCAACTGCCTCAACGCCACGTGCCCCGGCAACTGGGCGGGATGCTTCTATCCCACCACCTACAACTCCACCGTCTTTGTACGCCTGCCCTCCGATGGCCTGGTGTGCGAGGACTCTCAAATCATGGATGGTATTCCTCAGTCCAACATTTACACAGCTGACGGGGCCAACCACCGGGAAGAAAACAATACCACCAACCGACCGGCTGCTCAGGGGGGAGATGTGATGAGAATTATTTTTGATCGGATTTGGAACCGAGATCTGGGCGACTTTTTTCAAACCAATACCCGGCAACAAGGATGTTAACCTCACCTACCATGAAAAATATCCTGATTTTCTTCACAATCCTCAGCCTCCTTCCAGGTTGTTCGCTTTTCGATCCATTGGGTCCAAAGTCAAAAGGGGATACCAACGCCAATGGAGAAATCGTGGAGTTGGAACCGCTCTGGACCTTCGACCTGCACGAGCTGGAGCCGACGAGTAACAGTATTGCGGGTGCACATCTGGTGTACGACAACAAGGTGATGTTCGGTACTACTCAGGGGGAAAACAACAGGTTTTTGAGCTGTGTAGATGTGGCTACCGGGAAGCGGCTGTGGAAGTGGAACGATGTTTTTAATCCGATTGGTGCATACTATGACATAGACGATGCATTTTTTCACAATGGTACCATGACCTATGGTGAGGGTGATTCGCGCTATGCTATTGACATGGCAACCGGAAAGACCAGGTGGAAAGTTCAGCTCAACAAAGATATCTACGTTGGAATTTCCGGTTTTGACGACACCTATTTTCTGGTAGGGGCCACGCAGGATACGTTTCAAGGGTATCAAACCTACAGTGGGTACCGCGGATCAGTGAGTGCAGGTGATGGAGTGACGCAGTTTTTAATCACGGACATAGATTCCACTACGGGTGGGGTGGATAACCTCATCACAACGGCTGAAAAAATTGAATCCCTGACAGTAGATGGCCACCGCTACCTGGCAGTGATTTCCAGTGATCCGTATCCGAACTGGAATTACAATGTATTTTATGGGTTGTACGACTACGACACCGGGCAGTGGCTCTACAACCGCAAACTGGTATCAGAACCCAGTCAGGCGAATTCTGGAGCTTACATCGAGTATTTTGAGAACAAGGTGTACGTATCAGGAGGGAACAAAATCGCCTGCTTCGACTTCTCCACGGGCGAACGCCTCTGGAGGCATGAATTTCCTCTGGATTTTCTCTTCTCGGGTTTTATCGTCCGGGAGGGCATGGTCGTAGCCAACTGTAGCAATGGTATTTTGTACGGCGTTGATGCTGTAACAGGGCAGGAAAAGTGGACTGCTGAAGGAGCAGGAACAGGCAGTCGGTTGCAGGAACGCTACCTCAATGGGGTAGTGTATTACAGTGGCGGAACAGGCAGTAACCTGCACGCGGTGGATATCCAGAATGGCAAAAAGCTGTGGCGGCTCGAAGCCAGCCGCTTCGACAAAGGCAGCGAAGACTTCAAGCCCGAGCTGTACGTGGTGCCCGGCATCAACGGACAAAAGGGCCGCATCGTCGGCTGCACACACAACATGGCGCTGTGCTTCGAGGCAGCGCGGTAGGTAAGATGCTACTTCATAAGCCCTTATGCAGCTTTGCGCTGCGTAAGGGCTATTTCTTTTTCTGGTCCTTAGGCTTGGGTTTGCCTTTTTTGGTTGGGGCGGCAGGCGGGGTTGGCGCAGCAGCCGATTGTTGGCGGGCTTCGGCGCGCTCAGCAGTTTTGCGGGAATCGCTGCCTGTTCTTCTGTCCCGAAGCAGGCTTTTTTGGGCGTTGGCCACTTTTTCCTGCTCTTCGACACCAAACTTCCGCACTTTCACGGTTTTGCCTTTGAGCGAAAGGGTTTCCATCCCTTCTATTTTGGCCAGGGCCGATTCGGGCACGGTAGCGAGGCAATGTGTGTCGAACAAAATAATAACCCCGATTTTTTCAGCGGGAATTTCGAGCTGATTGACCAGAAAGCCCACCACATCTCCCCGGCGGATCTTGTCCTTTTTGCCCCGGGAGATATGCACTTTTACCCAGCGCTGGTCGGCTTCGCGGGCCGGCAAAGTCTTGGCTTTGAGGTCGTAAGACACGATCGGGAGCCCCATTTCGCTGTGGTGACGATGCAGGTGTACGCCCTCCATTTCGGTAGCGACCAGGCTCCACACATGGCCCTCCCGTCCGGCACGTCCGGTGCGGCCGGCGCGGTGCAGGTAGTAGTCGTATTCTTCAGGAATAAACAGGTTGACCACGGCGTCGAGGTCGTGCACGTCGAGCCCGCGGGCGGCGAGGTCAGAGGCCACGAGGTAGTCGATGCGTCCTTCGCGAAAGGCTTCGAGGATTGCCTGGCGTTCTTCGGGGGTTTGGGCGCCGTAATACGATTCCGCACGAAAGCCCTGGTTCAGAAGAAAACCCGTGATGGAAAATATCTCCAGCCGGCGGCTGCAAAAGATCAGCGCGCGTGGCACCTTACCCGAAGCCAGCAGCAACGCCAGCCCGGCTTCGCGGCCAGAGGGGGGAGCCATCACTTCATGAAACCGCAAGTGGCGAAGCAAAACCTTGGGCGACAAGCGCACCACTATGGGCCGCTCGGTATATTCCCGCATCATTTTCTCCGCATCTGCAGAGATGGTGGCCGAGAAAAAAGCCATCTGCACCGTGCTGCGGATATGGCTGCGTATTTCTTTGAAGTCGTGCTGAAAACCCGATTCGAGCAGCTTATCGCCTTCGTCCACGATCAGGTGGCGAATGTCGCGCCAGAGGTAATCGTTGGGGTACATGGCGGTTATCTCGCGGAGGCGACCCGGCACTGCTACCAGAATATGCGGCGCAGATTTAACGACCAGGTGGCTTTCTTCGATGCTGCTTCCGCCTGCAACCAGCCCAACGGAAAGCTGCGGACCGATAAAAAAGCTGCTGAGGGCGGAAGTAATTTGCACGGCCAACTCCCGCGAAGGAGCCAGCACCAGGGCCTGGGTACTTCTTTTGAGCAGGTTGAGCTTCGAAATCAGGGGCAGCCCATACGCAGCGGTCTTGCCAGTTCCGGTTGGGGCTTCTACGATGAGGTCTTTGCCATGGTAGAAAGGAGTGATGACCTCGTTTTGTACAGGGGTAGGCTTCTTGAAACCCAATCCGTTTAGCGAGTCGAGTACACGGTCGTGTAGCCCTAAATTTAAAAAACCTTTTGGTGCTGATGGCATCTGGTAAAATTACGAAATCAGGTGTATCTTTTCGCCTATCCTGAATTATAGCTACTAAGCAATCTTTTGTGACCAACAGGGCATTTACCCAAACGGCTGAACAAATACAGGAAGAGCAACGCCTGGTAGTCGCTGCACAGCAGGATCCGCGTCATTTCGGGCCGCTTTACAGCAAATACTACCGCCAGATGTTTCTCTTCGTATTCAAGCGGGTGGCTGAGGAAGATACCGCTGCCGATATCGTGGCGCAGGTATTTCTGAAAGCCATGCAAAACCTGGCGGGCTATACGTTTCGCGGGTTGCCGTTTTCTTCGTGGTTATACCGGATTGCGCTCAACGAAGTGAACCAATACTTCCGAAAGCAGGCGGGCAACCGGTGCGTGAGCATCGATACCAGCCAGTTGGGGGAGTTTTTTGAAGAAATGCAGGATTCGCCCGCAGCCGACCAGGTAGGGCGATTGGTATCGGCGCTCAATCAATTGAAGCCCGATGAACTGGAATTGATCGAGTTGCGCTTTTTTGAAAAAGTGCCCTTCCGTGAGGTGGCCGATATCTACGGCATTACGGAGAACAACGCCAAGGTAAAGATGTACCGGCTGCTGGGAAAATTGAGGAAATGGATGGAACGGGACGCCCAGGCATCACCGGCCAGCTAACATCTGAATTGTTAACCATGTCAAAATACCGCGTTTTTATTGACCGAAAGCTACCCGACGACGAACAGATCGATCAGCACCAGAACTTCGAACAACTGCTTAAGCAATTCGAAGCGCAACCTGTACCCACCACCGAAGCACCCGTCAAAGTCCGGGATTTGCGTTGGTGGGGAGCCGCAGCTGCCGGGGTAGTGATCGTACTGGGTAGCTGGTGGGCCCTCGCGCCTACCGACGACAGCGCCCTTGAAATGCCTGCCCAGGTAAGCAAGGGGTTGCCCGTAATCGAATGTCCGCAATTATCGGCGGGTTCGCCTTCCGTTGCCCTCGGTTCGGGGGTGAGCCTTTCTTTTATAGGAAGCCCTGAGACAGAGGTGTCTTATTCCTGGGAAAAATTAGCTGCAGCCCCTGCGGAGTTTCCCGGGGCAAAGCAGGATTTACGGCTCTACAGCCAGGGACCATTTCCTGAGAAAGGAATTTTACTTGAAATAACCGCACCCGCCGATCAAGCGGCTTCCGTTTACCTCGAAGGCACCGGAAAACTGACGCCCGCCGCCCCTGCTGCGGTATCGGTTCAGGCTGCTAAGCCCGAGCCGCCCCTCGCACAAGCGACTCCCCCGATGCCTGTTCCGCCCAAAGTGGCCTTCGCCATCAGCCTGAGTAACCCCGAAGATTATCCCGAATTTAAAAACCGGGACAAAACCTTTTGGGAATACCTGCCGGGAAAAGGCTCTGCTGATCCGTGGAAAGCAGGTTTGGTAGGCGAAAACAACGCATGGGAAAATGTACGGGCGCAAAAGCTCACCAATGGCACCTATCGCCTCTCCTTTTCCAGAAATACCGCCAACAACGGATTCCTGACCAAAGAGGTCGTTGCCCGAGCTTTGCCGGATGCCACTACCCTCGAAGCGGCCAACCAACGGGTAAATGCGCGCAACGGCGCCTACCTCCGCGAAATGACGGCATGGGAAACTACCCGCAAAGCGAATGATTCGATCTACAATGCACAATTTGCGAATTACGAATCCAAGCTAAAGCAGTGGGAGATTGCGCAGAAGCAGCCCACAGTAACTACCTGGAAGTTCGTTCTGCCCGCTGCAGGTCGGTACCTGATCGGGGAATAACTCAGATTTTCCGGAACTGCGACAGGAAGCGCAGGTCGTTTTGCGAATACATCCGCAGGTCGGGAACCTGATACAAGATCTGGGCGATGCGCTCCACGCCCATGCCGAAAGCATAGCCCGAGTATTCTTCGGGGTCAATGCCGCAGTTGCGGAGCACGTTTGGGTCCACCATGCCGCAGCCCATGATTTCGAGCCAGCCGGTGTATTTGCAGATATTGCAGCCTTTGCCGCCACAGATGCGGCAGGTAACGTCCACCTCGGCACTGATTTCGGTGAAGGGGAAATAGCTCGGGCGTAGTTTTACCTTTACGGAGTCGCCAAACAATTCGGAAGCGAAGTAGGCCAGGATCTGGCGCAGGTCGGCGAAGCTTACGCCTTTGTCCACCACAAGGCCTTCTACCTGATGAAAAAAGCAGTGTGCCCGTGCCGAAATGGCCTCGTTGCGGTACACCCGCCCGGGCATCAGCAGGCGAAAAGGCGGTTTGCCGTTTTGCATGGCACGTACCTGTACCGACGAAGTATGCGTACGGAGGAGCCAGTCGGGGTCGCGTGAAAGGAAGAAGGTGTCCTGCATGTCGCGGGCAGGGTGGTTTTCTTCGAAATTGAGCGCGGTGAAGTTATGAAAATCGTCTTCGATCTCCGGACCTTCCGCCACGGTAAAGCCGATTCGCTCAAAAATACCCACGATGCGCTGGGTCACGATCGAGAGCGGGTGTTGGCCGCCGTCGCGGTGCGGATCGCCGGGCAGGGTAAGGTCGTGGGGCAGGTCGCTTTTGGCACCGGAAGCCAGCAGCGCAGCCTGAAACTCCTCCAGTTTGGAAAGGGCCTTGTTTTTGAGCTCGTTGAGCGGCTTACCTACCAAGCGCTTTTCGTCCGGAGCCAGATTTTTCATCGCCTCGAAGAGGTCGTTGATAACGGCTTTTTTATTGGTAAAGCGCTTGCGGTAGTTTTCCAGGTCTTCCTGGGTTTTTACGACAAAGCTTTCGACTTCGTGGAGCAGTTCCCGGATTTGGTTTTCCATAAGATCAATTCTCTTCGGTAGCGCCGTGGCTTACCTGGCAGTGAGGAAGGCGTGCCTGTACTTTTTGGATCTGGTACGGGGTAAGCTGGTTGTAGGTAATATCGAGCAGGCGAAGTTTGCTGAGGCCACCTACCCAAACGGGGATATCGATTAGTCCGTTTTTGGCGAGGTAGAGGTACTCGAGGTACTGGAGCTGGCCGATACTTTCGGGCAAAACCGATAGCTTGTTTTGTGCCAGGTTGAGGAGCTGCAAATTGGGCAGATCGTCGAGGTTGTCGGGCAGCGACTTTATTTTGTTGTTGCTGAGGTTGAGTTCCTGCAAATTAGAAAAGCGCAGGATATCCGCCGGAAAGGTCTTGAGCTTAAGTCCGGTGAGCGAAAGTTTGTACACCTCATCCGGGTGCGCCATGGCTTCCTGGAGGCTGTAGTACGTTTTTTTGTTTTTGAGATCGCTGGAAGGCAGGGGATCTTTTACCTCAATTTTGGGTAAAGTAAAAACGGGCTCAGCGCGGAGGCTGTCGTTTTGTGAAAAGGCCATCAAACATGCAACCAGGAGGACGCAGGAAAGGATGGACCGTAGCAAGTGTGTCATAGTTGGCGGTAATCAGCGCAAATTTACTGATTCACTCCAATAAACACGGCAAACCGATCACTTTTCCTCAAAAGGGCCTGATAATCAAAAGTCCTGGGGCGCCAAGGCCCCCAATCCGCTGCTTTGGTAGCGCCTGGGATGCAACCACGAAGGGCCGGAAGCCTGAAGCGGGTCAGTGGTTGAGGCAGAAAAACCAGGCATGGCTGCTTTTTTGATCATCAATGGCCGCACGGCAAAAGCGCGCACCATCCGGTTGTTTCCGGCTTCGTCGAGTAAATGAAGGGATAATTCTGCCACGCCGTGGGTAGATTCATTGGCGCCCATCACGCGCACATGCAGGCCATCTTCGAGGGTTTGGGTGTCGAGCACCAATACCACATGCCCTTTTACCCGATCGCCGCTGCTGTACCAGTATTGTATCCAGTCGCCGGGTTGTAAATTTTCAAACGAAACTTCCATTCCCAGCCCGGCAGATGTGAGGGCATGTACAATTCCTTTCATGCGGGGATCGCCTGCACGCAGCAGGTCGGGCAAGCTCACACCTTGTTCGAGGGTATTTATCTGAATCTTTTTCCAGGTTTCGAAGGAAACCGGCCACCCTGCCCGCCAAAAAATTTCGGAAGCAAAAGTGGTGCACACGTATTGACCTTCGCCGGTTCCGTAGCCGTTAAAGCGGTAAGGATTGCCATAGCCGGGAAAGTAGGTGTGCAGGATTTGAGAAAAACGCAGGGCTTCGTCGAGTACCTGTTGGGAGGTAACAAAATCGATGGTAGCCGCAGAAGTCCCCAAAACAGTAGTTTTAGGGCGATTTTCAGTTTCTTGTTTAGCAACCGGGGCCGCAAAACTGAGGGAAAAGAGCAAGAGGATAAGACTTTCTTTACGTATCATACCGAAGGCACATTGCTGTCCATCGGGCGTTTCAAAGAGTACAACAGCAGGATAGGCAAGTTGGCATGAAGCTACCGCATTCTCAAGTCGAGAAGGCTTAGCTGCACAAATGCCCGCTTCAAAGGAACTAGCTGCTACCCGAAACGACGGACCGACATCGGAAGAAAGATGCAAGGCAGTTCATGGACAGACCAGCCGTTAACGGATGCTGCTTACGCGGGTAAGATCAGAATCGATTTTTGGGTTTGGGCGGCGGCGCCATCCATCCCAGCCGGATATAGGCATTGAGGGTAAAATATCCCCGCAGGCGATTGAGGGCAATGCTCCTAAGGTAAGTTTGTTCCTGGTCGTCGGGGTCCGGAAAAACCTTGAATACCCATCCGGCATTCATCCCAAATGTATATCGCCACTGATGGTCCCATATCCGCGACATCGAAAGGCCGTAGGTGAGGCCGAGGTCGTGAAAAGCACCAAGCTGTTTGCGGCCATCGGGGTAAAAATGCAGGTCGATGTCTGAGAGGGAATACTGGAGAAAGTCGGCGCGTACTTCGTGGCAGATACCGAGCGGGGCGATATTTCCCCTTTGCAAAAAAGTGTAGTAGTTCAAGTGGGCCCCTGTGCTAATGCCATGCAACCAGGCCTGGCCCGCTACCCTTGGTCGTCCGATGCCATAGTCGTAAGCAATTCTGCTGTAAAGGGCTTCTGCATGAATGCCGACCTCGTATTGGCGCGTGAGTACTTTGTTGATCTCCAGTCCCATTTTCGACTGAATGTGCGGCACATTGAGTTTTGACGAGTTGAGGTTTAACCTCGGAAAAGCCGAAAAGTCAGCCATAAACGACCATGTTCTACCCGCAAAACCAGGTGCCTGCCCCATGACTAGGGCACAGGACAGCATCAGCCAGCAACCGAATGCGAAGGTGTGTTTCAAGGGTTATCGTTGAATTTGGAACAGGAGATCGTAAATAAATGATTCGGTAAGGTCATCGAAGTCGGGTATGCGCATGGTGCGGCGGTAAATAAGGGCCGGTTGTGGATTTTGGGGTAAATAAACCGAAGCATCGAAAATAACTTTTTGGTCGGGCGACAAGGAGAAATAGAGTGCCCAGGGAAGGTAGGGAGGCACCATTACACCCAGCGCCAGGTGGTATGCCGGCAACCGGTGGGCGTCGGTTTGGGCGAAGATACCCGTAGAAAGTAAACCCTCAGCGCCATATTTTTTCAGGATAAGGGATTTTTGCAGCTCGTTGTAGGGCAAAATATCGAGGTCGCCAAATTGCCAGCGGGCCGAAAGCCAGGTATTGATCGTTACCATTTCATCGAGCAGCGAAAGATCGTAGGGCTGGTGTGCATACGCGCTGAGCACCGTAATGTCCATTCCGAGCGTTTTTCCTGAAAGGATAATCGACTGACTGATCAGGTTTTCACTGCGCATCGATTCCCTGAATTTCACGCCGATGCTGTTGCGCAGGTCGATGGCGAGGTAAGCAGGATCGGCCACCAGGAGGTGGTTTATGCCAAGGGCAAATCCTTTTTTGACCTGCTGCGATTCCTGCCTCGGTCGGTCAGGTTGGGCTATCAGGATATTTTGCGAAAAGTGGGGTTCAGGAAAAAGGTCGGGGATGGGCAGCTGAGGCAACCATTTTTTCCAATAAGCTATTTTCTCCCATTCTGGTATTTCGGCATGGTGCAGCAGGTTTGTCGCCATGAGTTCTACCCATGCGTCGCTGTGATCTATATTTACAGCTTCGGCCATCGCTTTGCCAACGGCATCCATCCAGGCCAGGTCATCCTGGTTTTGCAGTTTTTCGGGTAAAGGAGTCAGGGTAGTGGGAAGCTCTTGATCTACGGGAACCACCTCCCACCATTTACCCGCCCATTGATACCTCAGCAGGCAGTACCAGGCATAAGCTTCGAGGGTTTCTTTGTGTTCGGTATCCGGATGAGCAGCCAGCCAACCCAGCAATGGCAGATACTGCTGGTCGTGCAGGAAGGCGGAAGCCACCGATTGCCGGGCAAGCCTGCGCAAATCAGCAGGAATGGCTGGTGAGCCATATTCGGTAGATCCGGGTGAGGCAAATGGTAACCAGTAATCAGCCAGGAGCTCAGCCTCAGGCACTGCTACAGCAGGCGCGGGCTCTTTGAGCGGCCAGGCAAAATCGGCTTCGGACCAGTTAGCTGAAGTAAGCATACGGGCGCGGTAGGCCTGGTGCGCGGGGTAGCCTGCCTTGAGGTAGATATTCATCGCAAACAGGTCAGCGGCCTTTTCCCATTCCGGGTTTTGATGGATATCCGGTGCCTGGGCTTCTTGTCGATCCGTCCATTGCTTGGGATCAGCTGCGGCGAGCATGGTCTGGTGGAGGTGGCCCAACCGGATATGCGCCATTTCGTGCGCCAGTACAAAAGCCAGTTGTGCTTCATTTTCCAGCCGGGAAATCAAACCGGTATGTAGAAAAACCATGCCGTTGCTCAGCGCAAAGGCATCCGGTGAAGACTCTACGAGAAGGTAGCACCTCAGGGCAGGGGTTGTCTGGTTTTTGAACAGGGAATTGGCCACCACCTGGCAGTAGCGTGAAAGCGGATCGCCGTACACCAATTTGCCGCTGTATGCAATGCGCCTTACCAGAAAGGTCGCCCAGGGATTCAGTACCGCTCTTACCTGTTGGTAATACTCATCCTGCTCCAGGGGCCGGAATACTTCCACTCCATGGGCCAGGTTCCACACCTGCTCGGGCATAGGCCCCGTTTGCCTCAGGGTTTGAACCGAAGCCGTGGACTGAGCATTGCCGGTACAAGGCCATCCCCCTCCCATAACGAAGAGGAATACTACAGCTGCTTGAAATGCCTGCCTGGATGTAAATTTCAGGGGGTCTGTCATGAGTGCCTAAAGAAACAAGGCTTTCTGCTTATTTCCGAGGCAAAATAACGGGGTGTAAGTACACGCGTACTTTAATTCGAACAAGGCAGGGTTTCTTCTTTTTGTACGAAGACAGTCTCCTCTGGTGCCATGCCCTTCACCCGGCTAAACGCAAAGGGCTGGGTGATAACCGTGGTGGTGAAGCAATCAGAACCGGGCTTGGTAATAACGGTGGTGATGGTCCAGGTTTTGCCCTTTTGAGCTACTCCGGTAACGTCCACCGAATAACCGCCACTGTTTTGCATACCGCTAAATACAGCAATCACTGTTTCGCTGGTAAAGTCAACCGCGGGGCGTTCGGGGGCAGGCTCTATTACCTGAAATGTCACCCGCCAGATGCTGTCCCACTGCGATTCGGAACGTATAACCATGGTGCCGGCCTCGGAAACGCCGCTGTATTGACCCCGATTGAGGGAGGTGTGCATTACAGGATCGCCTTCCTTAGCTTTAGCTTTTTCTCCGCCGGCCGATTGCCCGGTATGGCAACCAGCCATCAGGCATATTCCGGAAAATAGGAAGAGTATTTTTACAGTAGAGAGGGGCTTCATGTCGAGCGTATGGTTTTGAGTAGGGTGCGGAAAGCCACGGTTTTTTGTCCGAATTTCTTCATTTGAGCCTTGCGAAGCTCATCGGCAGGGCCATTCAGATAGGCCTGGTAATGATCATATGAGGGGCAACGATACTGCACGTTGAAGGTACGGTTGTTTTGATCGACCACCGGATCGAGCAGTTCCAGGATCGTATATCCATTGAAAAAGCCCGTGTCCATTATTTCCGGGATATGGATTTCTTCCATCCAGGAGAGCCAGGTTTCCGCCATTTCGCGGTCAACTGCAACTGTTACGCCGTAGATATACATACTTGAAGCTAAAAATAATCGGGCAAATAGAAATATTTCTGTCGATTATCCGAAGGGGTAGGTATAAAAAAAAATTAGGGGACTCAATCCGCAGAGCGGAGAGTCGACCCTAACCCCTAGCTTCTGTATCTGGCTTATCGCCGAGAACATTACAAACATAGCCGGAGGAGTTGGGCTGGCAAATTAATTCAATATTGGAATACTACAAGTTTGGATTTTTGTAAATTCCGAAATATGGTTGTATAATTCATTGATTATCAAATATAAAGAACCAATTACTTTAAGTGGATTTAACCTAAAAGGCAATTTTATTTCATGCAAAGCCTGCTTGGATGGCAAAAATTTTACGCCTGAAAATGAAAAAGTGGAGGACAAGCCCCCACTTTTTTATTCAAATCAAGCCCTTTCGGTTACCGCACGATGGATAGTTTGGCCGTGCGGGAGTTCAGGCCGTCTTCAATCTGCAGATAATAAAGCCCTGCTGCTACTTCGCTGATCGATAGCTCCCAACCTTTGACAAGCTGCTGCGCTTCCGGCTTAAAGGAGAGGATCACTTTGCCTTGCTGATCGGTGAGGGAAACGGTTACCTGTTTGCCGACTTCTGCCACACGAATCAGCACCAGGTCCTGTGCGGGATTTGGTACGAGGGCAATTCCAGGATCGCTGAGGGGCAAAGCGGCTTCCACAAGGTTGGAGTAATGCACAAAGCCGTCGATGTCCAACTGGCTGAGGCGATAGCGATAGACGACTCCTGGCTTGGCTGCCTCATCAGCAAAGTGGTAGTTTCTGGGTGAAAAGGTAGTACCTGCCCCTTTTACGAAGCCCATTTTTTCGAAATCAACCCCTTGAGGACTGAGGCGTTCTACCCCAAAGCCCGCGTTCTGCATTTCCCGGGTGGTGGACCAGGTCAGTTCTATTTGGTCATCGGCCGGAAAGGCTACCAGGTTAAGTCCTTCAACGGGTAACGTGCCGGTAGGTGCCGTAACCATGGTGCCATTTCCGCTCAGGCTGATGCAGGCAATATCTCCCTCCAGGGCAGTGGCGCAGGCTGTAGCAGGGATATACACCGATTTTGAAATGACGATGTCGTCCACATTCCAGCCAGTGCTGCCTACCGATGAATCTGAGCCAACCCGGAAGCGGATTTTTACATTTTGTCCGGCAAATGGGGAAAGGTCGATCAGTACCTGGCTATAGCTGATTTGGTTACCGGTAAAAGCCCTTCTGCCAGCGAGCGGGTTGCCATAAAGCGTGCTGAGATTCGCATCGTAAGCCGCATTGATCATGCGAATTTCGAGGTCCTGCCAGGAGGAACCGCCATTGGTGGATAATTCTACTACCCCCCCGTCGTAGCTGCTTTCAAATGCGTATTTATGCCAGAAAGAAAGAATCGTGCCTGCAACGGGTACAATAGATGTGGTTAGCTCCAGGCGGACATCTGTAATCGTTGACGCATCCACACAAAACCAGGAATTGGTACCCTGGTGAGGGGCAGGGCTGGAAGCGAGGGCCCAGTTAGTAGTGCCTCCGGCGTTCGTCAAGGTCCAGTTGGTATTTGTTTCGGCGGGGTCGTTGACAAAATCAATGGAATAAGGGGCATTATTTACCTGTACCTCAAATGTGCGAACGGCTGAATCACCAGCGGCCAATGCTACGCCCGGAAACGAAACCGTGGTTCCGTCGCTGCTTCCTCCATTAGAGGCGGAGCCGTTGACATAGACGACGCCGGAAGGCAGGGTTTCAGAAAGTACTACGCCCGTGAGGCTGGAGGTTTTTTGGTTTTTGGCTTTGATAGAATAGGTGAGTACCTGTCCGGCAGCTACCGGATCGGGGGTGGCGGTGAGGTACACTTTGAGCGTTTGATCGCAAACGGGAGGATAATCATACGCTTCTACCCCATCGGTTTTACTTCCGCTCGACCCCTGAGAGGCGCTCAGCCCAAGGCCCCGCTTGGCAAATGCTTTCCAGATGAGGCAGCTGTTGGCTGCGCCGTTGTTGAGGGTATCAGCTTTCAGGATGGCGTTGCGTCCATCGACAAATCCGGGGCTGCAGGGCTGCAGCTTCATACCGTCCATCACCAGTTGCAGGGCGATATTGTTTCCCCCGGTGCCGTTGTAAATATCCGGGTCAAGCCCATATACGTCTATCAGGGCCCAGGTCATTTCCCAGAGCATCTCGCACCATACCGAGCCGAGGCCATGAGGGACCACGGCCGTTTTTATCGAGTTGTAGGTGTGCGGGTTAACCGCAATGTCGGTGGTATAAGGGTAAGTGCGGATGCCAACCGCTGTGCTGTCCTGGTTGAGGGCATAGTTGCCGATGCCTCTGCTTTTGGTGCCTGTATCGGTTGGTTTCATGGTGAGCATCAGGGCCAGGTAGTCGCTCCATCCTTCGCCCATTTGCTCCGTATTCTGGAGGCAGCTGGTATTGTTTCGGCCACCGGTTAACCGGTTAGATACGCCGTGCCCGTATTCATGCGCCACGATGCCATTATCCAGGTCACCATCGCGGTTAGGGATGGATGTGGTCCAAATATACATCTGCATGCGGGGTTTGTTTCCGTCAATCTGAGTAGCAAAATTGGCGTTGTCAACTCCTCCGCCATCCTGTGCTTCTCCATTCACTTCGTCGCTGGCGGTACCTCCTTTGCCATAATTATTCGACTGAAAATTTCCGCTTGCTTCATTGAACCCGTACTGATACAGCACGTCGTGCATCATGTTGTTCATATAAAACAAGTTGGTAACTGCAGCCGGGCGATAGGTGGAAGGAGCCAGGGCAAGGTCCAGTGCAAAATCGAAATTGAGGGTAGCTCCCCCATCTGCACTGTTGGCAGGGCTGGCTGTATTGTTATTCAAAAGGTCGGTATAGGCATACACGTTGTTGCCACGGGCATAGGTGTATTCTTCTCCGGTTACCCCGTTGGTATCGTGCCAGCCAAAAGGGGAAGCGGTGGCATCGGAAGGATCAACCAGCAGGCTGCGGGGGCCAAAAAGCGGACTTTCGAGTGGCAGCGGATATACCCGGTACTGGGGAATAGCCATGGGCCTCGCCTGCGGACTTGGCATGAGCTGAGCCACCGGGCCGTGGTGCTGGTGGTCAAATACTTCAAGGTGATTTGATTCGCCGAAGCTGCAACTCACCACATGGTCGGCACTTTCCAGCACCTTACCGGTCAGGGCATCCACCCATACCTGCCAGAGGTGACTGGCATCCAGGGTATAGATCCACACTTCCCAGGCCAGGGTAATGGTTTCTTTTTCGGGGAAAAAATTCAATTGGGCGGTTACAGAATCCAGGGCAAAACCATTGGGATTGATTACTTGCCGCAAGGTGGGCCCCGTTGCCTCCCGCACGACCTGCAACACCACTGGCGTGCTGATGCCGTGCTCCTGTGCCGCAAGGCGGATGGCCTGTACGGCAGAAACCTGCGGAGACCAGGCATTTACTTTTTGAGAAAGGCCACCGATGGGGGCACCTCCTGCCTGCACCATTTTGCCTGTGCGGTCAAAGCTGAAATTCAGCGCAGTGCCCTTGATCGCTATACCCTGTGCTTGCTGAACGAAATACAGGTGGGTGACCCCGTTGTGCTCATCCGTAAGCTGGCTAAGCAGTCTCAGGTCGCTGAAGTCTTCCGGGGTGGCCTGCCAGTCTTTTTGTTTATCGACGAGGTACTGTTTACTTTTTTGCTCCAGGCTTTGGGCATAAAGTGTATTTGTGGTGAGGAAAAGAAAGGAAAAGCAAGCAAGCAAGAAAGGGTAGCGTGTTTTTTTCATCAGAGTGAAGGGTGGGTTTAAAAACGAGGAATGAGAAATTTATCCTTTTAGGATTTAAAATTCAATACTTTCTTACTTGGGATAATCCCCGATAGTGGTCATTTGCACACGGCCAAGGACAAACGAGGGTTTCTTACTAAATTTGTACTATGCCTTTCGGGCAAAGCATCAACATGGAATACCCCTCAAAATCGATTGAAAATGTGGTGAATGAACTTTCGGGTTTGCCGGGGATCGGTAAAAAGACGGCTCTCCGGCTGGCTTTGCACATCCTCAAGCAATCCGAAGTAGAGGCCGAAAGGCTAGGCGAATCTATCATTCATCTCCGGAAAAACATCCGCTACTGCAACGAATGCCACAATATCTCCGACGAGGAGCTGTGCGGCATTTGCAAAAATACCCGCCGCGACCAGCGCATCATCTGTGTGGTAGAAGATACCCGCGACGTGATCGCCATCGAAAACACCCTCCAGTTTCATGGCCTGTATCATGTGCTGGGCGGGCTCATCAACCCGCTGGCAGGCATTGGTCCTTCGATGCTCCACATCGAGCCGCTGATTGACCGCGTGAAGTCCCGCCAGGCCGAAGAAGTGATTTTTGCCTTCAGTGCCAACATCGAGGGCGATACCACCGCCTTCTATTTGTCCAAAAAACTTATTCCGCTCGGTGTTCGGGTTTCCAGCATCGCAAGGGGCATACCCGTAGGCCTCGACCTCGAATTTACCGACGAAATTACCCTTGGCCGCTCGCTCCAAAACCGCACCCAGCTTTCCGGGCAGGGCTGATTTCAACGCTAAACCATGACGGTTACGACCCCCGACCTCTCCGTAATCATTGTCAACTACAACGTCAGGCATTTCCTGGAGCAATGCCTCGTGTCGGTATTTGAGGCGGCAGAAGGGTACGCGCTGGAGGTAATCGTGGTGGACAACGCCTCGGCTGACGATAGCCTCGACATGATCCGTAGCCGGTTTGCGGACCAGGTCATCGTCATGGCCAATACCGACAATCCGGGCTTTTCACGGGCAAACAACCAGGGCATTGCCCGCGCTACCGGCGAATTTGTCCTGCTGCTGAACCCCGATACCGTGGTGGCGCAGGATACGTTCCGGCAGTGCATCGACTTTATGGGCGCACATCCCGAGGCCGGAGCCATAGGTGCCTACATGATCGACGGGGCCGGCCGCTACCTGCCCGAGTCTAAGCGGGCCCTGCCTACGCCCTGGGTTTCTTTTTACAAAATATTTGGCCTGGCCAATCTCTTTCCCCGAAGCAAAAAATTTGGCCGCTACCACCTCGGCTTTCTTTCCCGGGAAGAAACCCATGAAATAGAAGTGCTCTCCGGCGCTTTCATGTTTATGCGCAAGGCCGTGCTGGACCAGATCGGCGGCTTCGACGAGACCTTTTTTATGTACGGCGAGGACATCGACCTCTCGTGGCGGGTGATCCTCGGCGGTTACAAAAACTACTATTTTCCGCAGGCCCGCATTGTCCATTACAAGGGCGAAAGCACCCAAAAGGGCAGCCTTAACTACGTGCGGGTGTTTTACCAGGCGATGATCATTTTTGCCAAAAAGCACTTCGCCGGCATGTACCAACGCTTGTTTGTGGGAGCCATCCGGTTTGCGGTTTATAGCCGTGCCCTGGTAGCCGCATGTGAGCGGCTGATATGGAAGGCTGGTTTTCCGATGCTGGAAGCCGGGCTGATCTACCTCGTGATGTTTGGGGTAAAGCGCTACTGGGAGTACTACATCAAATTTATCGAAGGGGGGGCCTACCCCGCCATTTTCAGCTGGCTTTACCTGCCGGTTTATACGCTCGTATTTGTGGCATTGCTGGCTGCGTTTGGCGCTTACCGAAAGCCGTATCGCCTCCGGCCGCTGATATTGGCCCCTTTGGCGGGATTCGTTGCCATCGCCACTACGACGTACATGTTTTCGGTGGTGCTCAATTTTTCGCGGGCCATTGTGGGTTTATCTGCGGTGTTTACGGGCATTGTGGCCTTTGCCACCCGCGCCTTACTGCACTGGCGAGAGCGGGGAACGCCGTTTTTTACCGAAGCGGGGCTGCGGCGGGCCGTGTTGGTGGGCGATCCGGAGGAGGTAGCCCACATGAACGCCGTTATCCGCGGCCAATCGGCCTACCAGGTAGATTTGGTTGGGGTAATAGCCCCTGATCCGGTTTTGTTTGCGGGCAAAGAATGGCCCCTCCTCGGCAACGAAGCAGACCTTGTGGCGCTGGTGCGGTTGTTTGAAATAGAAGAAGTGATCGTAGGCATGCGCTCGGTGCCAGTGCAGCGGATCATGCAGCACCTGGAGCAATTGCATAATTCGGGGGTAGTCGTGAAAACAGCCCCCAGGGACACCGATTTCCTGATAGGCCCGCACCAGGTAGTGGCAGCAGGCAATGGTCCGGTGGGTCGGTTTCCTTTAGGCGATAAATCAGCCCGACGCACCAAGCGCACCTTCGACCTCGTGGTTGGCGGGATATTGGTGCTGGCCTTTCCGTTGCTTTCGATCGGCATTCGCAACCGGGGCAAGGCATTTACGGGATTGCTCTCGGTGCTTACCGGCAAAAAACACCTCGTGGGCTACGCCGCCAACGATACCCAGGGCCTTCCGCGCCTGCAACCCGGGCTGCTGGACGTAAGCCAACGCCTGGGGGGGGCTGTGCCCCCAAGTACCCATCTCCGCGCTTTGAACGAAGACTATGCCCGCCGCTATGCCTGGGACCTCGACCTGGCGGTGGTATTGAAGGGGTGGAGGAATCTGGGCGGGAGCTAAGGGTTAGGAAACAAAAAAGCCGCTTCGAAAAGCGGCTGGTTTCCTGATCGTAAATCGGGTTCGTTTACTCCTTCACCACGCGCACTGTTTGTCGGCCCTGCGGGGTTTCGAGCACGGCGAGGTAGATGCCTGCGGAGAGGGCGCTGAGGTCGATGGTTTCGGACTGTGGCCCGGCTTCCCTTTCGCGGCCATTCCAGAGGATCATTACCTCCCGGCCCAAGGGATCGAGCAGGCGGGCGCTGGTGATACCTGCTGTAGGCAGGGTGAACTCGAGGGTCAGCTCGTGGGTGAAGGGGTTGGGAGAAGCCTTTAACGGTTGTGTGTCGTTGAAACTATTTTCACCTGATATCGGGTCATCGCCATCACTTCGACCACTACGGTTTTCAACCATTCTATTTTCCCTGTATAATTCGCTAACACAAAAAGATGCAAGCGCGTCTTTTGGTGTCGGGTTGTAGTAATCTGTACAACCATTCGGTTGTGCAACCTGTAGTGTAATGTTGGGGGAATAGCTCGAACCGCTTTGGAAGATTATACTTTTCCCTGAGCGTAGCGTTACTGGAACAGAAGCAGTAAGTTGTACACCTGCTGAAACAATGATTTTCTCATAGGCGACAACATCCTGTGTCAGGTTTGTGTTTTGGTAAAACACAACTTCTTCAGGCACATTCACAAAAGGATTTGAATCTCCGATACCCAAATTAGTATCTTGAGTTTTCTCAAGCCTGAATTTGCCCGACCAGAGTACATTCTGAACATTATTGGTAAGCTCATCTGGGTCCAATCCTTCAAAAGCATATATGTCGCCTCTTGCAAAATTGGCTATAACCTTTAGGTAAACGTTTACGATGTTATAGTCTGAGGTAGAGAATTCAGCCGTAAGTCCATTGATACACGAAAGGGGAACATACTCAGTTCTGTATATCCCTTTGCCCTCAGAAAAAAGGTTAAAGTTTGTGTTTTGCAAAAAGCCTACTCCGGAAGGAGCAGAGCCGTTTCGCACCTCAATCCAGATAGCAGCAAGAACCTCTGAGCCGATTTCTGAAAACTCAGTTGCCGGGTTTACCAGATAGGCAACGTCAGAGTCAATTTTATAAACATAATTTCGAACCGGATCATCCTGATTGTCTCCGAATGGCTGATGGTTAAATGGATCAACCGCATAAAATGAATTTGGATCGAATTCAGGATGACTGTGAGGAAGATAATTGTCCCAAGATTCCCATGTTGGGTCGATATTTTTATCAACCACATACACTGGACCGTAGGTGGTAGGCCAAAAACTTGGTGATCCTACATAGGTGCTGTTGTATTTTATTGTCGGTGTTTCGACAAGATTAAATACCCCCAACGCCTGGTTATAGTAGGGATATTTTTCAGATTCATTTGCTGTCATATTCAGAAACTTCGCCGATCCGGGAACATAAAAGAGTATGTCTTTTCGATTTAGTGTTCTTTGAATATTTCCCTGAAATCTTGAGTTCATCTCGATCCCCATTGGATGCAATTTAATAGGGCCAGAAGCGGACTCTTTCTTCCCGCCGGCCACAAAGTAATCGAGGAATGTAATCGCAGCCGAAACATAGGGTACCGCCTTCAATCCAGCTTTTAAAAAATCTTTCAGTTTTAATGCATCCGCGAGATCGGAAATTGCTTCTTTTTTACTGGCAATTTCGTCGCTAGAATACCCGCTGTTGTCAGTAGCTAAATAGCCCCCTTTCACAAATTCCGAAACATCTTTATAGCCTTTTGCGGCCTTCTGAAATGCATCATTCACTCCGCTGATGTCTTTCCATCCGAAGGTAGATTGCCCATTCTGATCGTTATAGGTTCCGGAGGTTGAACTAAGGATGGGACCCGATCCATTACCACTTGGTTGAATACTTCCGTTTGTGGTTAAGGTACCAATAACCTCATAATTTTCTGAAACCCGAATTTCAACCACTAGTTCCATAGTTTCATAATAACATACACAGGGGTCGTACATCATAGGAAACTCTGCATACGTCCAGCGCATATTGCCGTTAACAAAACGTGCTGCAGCACGAAACTCAGCATCCGGTATAAAGTTCTTAAGTGCTCCCAGTCCATCAGAGGTGGAAGTAAATGCGGTTGAGATATCCAGATTCGAGGATGCATAGGTATCCCCTCTAAATTTAATACCAATCGAAGCAACATTGTATGCTGCATTTTGTGGATTATCTGCATAGAATACCCTCAGAATGCCTGTGAATCGGTTATACAGTATTAAATAAGGAAAGTCAACCTTCACCCCTGTGGGCTGCCCGGAGGGTGCATACCCAAGATCATATTTGATCAATTCCCAGCCGTCTTTGGGGTATCGGTCTCCCGATTCAAAAAAGTGCGCGATAGTTAAATTGTCGTCCTGGCTCCACGGTGTTTTTACATGGGTAGCATTTGATTCAGTACTGTTCAAGCAATACTCATCGAAAACTGTACCTGCATCCGGATTGGGATCAATCCAGTTAAAAACGTTGTACTTTGGCAGATACTGCCGGTTATAAGGGTTGTAAGGATCTGTGCGGATAATGTAGTTAGCACACGGATCGGTGTCAATTGGATAAGTTTCTGCTGTTGGAAACGGAAAATATCCACAATTCTGCGCATTTACCCCCCCCCAAACAAGGAAAAAGGATAGGATCATTAAAAATTGTTGATTTGAAAAAAATACCTGTTCTTCATGGCAGTAAAAATTTAGAAGTTAAAAATCACTGAACCCGAACACCTCGGGCGATTAAAAGACCTTTGTAGTTGGGCTGAGGAAAAATCAGCGTTTTGTCGATCAGCACACTCCGGATTTCTATAGAATCATTGGTGCTCAACAGACGAATTAAGCCGTATGGGCCAAAATTGCACGTTGGACTTTCTCGCCAATCTCCCTGGTCAAAGGTTACAGCTCGGTATCCTGTTCTTTCAGTCCATTGGCTTAGGGGAAGGTCATTCAGGCAACCGGGAGTAAAACCTTGTATGCGATAGCCACTTAATGGAGATAGACTGGTATCCTCTATGAACTCAGTCATTCGCAGCTCAAATGGCTCCCAAACAAAAGGAAAAGCTTCCGGATACTGAATTACCTCCATCAAATAAATTCCTTTCATAGCAGTTTGAGGACGTGGATATACCACCAATCGTTTTAACACCGTATCCAGGCCATTGTCCAGCGGAAAGCAATCGGTATTGGGCGTACTGCTTACCGCGAGGACCACATTGACCTCAGTCGGGTTTTGAAACGACAGGGTTACTGAGCGGGTATTCCACACACGGGTATCGTTGCCAATACGCCAGGTGTAGCTTTCGGCCTCTTGCACGGCCCGAAACCGCACCCGATTGGGCCCTGCAATGACCGTGTCGGTGGGAATGTAGTAAACCGAATCGCCCCGCCCCCCGATTACTTCCTCTATGGTAAAGGCGGCGCTCACGGCGTTTTTACCGTAGCACGGATCATAATTGAAGCACTCCAGGTTGGCCGGATCATCGCAGTAGTTTTCACACTCGGGGTTGGTTGGGTCGGTACAGGGTTTGCATGCCGCGAAGAGCAGCAACAATCCAAGGGAATACAACGTTTTTCTGTTCATAAAAAAATGATTAAGGTGAAAAAGAGACAAAGAGAAGCTTCGAAGACGGGTTTGCCGACTTCTTAGACTGGTTTTCTGTGTTTCAAATGGCCCCCTGTTGAAAATCAAGACAACTGGGATGTCCCATCATCTCAGCCCACGAGAGAGAGAGAGAGAGAGAGAGAGAGAGCTAAGACGAATGAAAGATTTTTCATATAGATAAAATAAAGAAGTAGATGACAGTAGGAGGGACAGCAATAGCGTGCAATACCTAAACCTAGGATTTTGTTCAGGACTTTCCAAATACCATTTCACACAATATGTATATTACTAAACGTTTCGTCACAAATCTTACAGATTCGAAAACACATGCATTTATGACGCCTTATGCGTCATAATACTACCATATTGCAAATATGCTAATCCTGAATAGGAGATTTTTAGATTTATATTGGAAAAATTGGATTGTACGGTTTTTTGGAATAAATCTGGAGGAGTAGTTTAAAATAGCGGGTGCTTTATATCCTTTCAAGGTATTTTTCCTTAATTCGGAGTATGACCACACTCGAAACCTATATCCAAACCTATTTCGGGGTCACGAACCACGAAGCAGCCGACATTGCGGGCCGCTTTGAATTGATAACCCTCCGTAAAGGTGATTTTTACCTGCAAAAAGGGCGTAGGTCGGAGCGGCTTGGTTTTATTCAATCAGGCATTATCCGCGAGTATGTCGATACAGAAGAAAAGGAAGTGACCAAATGGATTGCTACCCAAGGCTATTTTGTGGTGGACCTGGCGAGCTTCCTGTTCGATCAACCCGCCCGCTGGAACCTGCAGGCCCTTACCGACTGTGAGGTACACGTCATTTATCGGGAAAAATATCAAAAGCTCGGCGAACTGGCCCCCAAGTGGGCCGAGCTCGAAAAGCTGTTTCTGGCGCGTTGCTTTGGTATCCTCGAAGACCGCATCATGTCGCACCTTTCGCTTACGGCCGAAGAGCGGTACCAGCGATTTTTTGATTTCCAGCCGGCGTTGTTCAACCAGGTCCCCCTCCAGTACCTCGCTTCGCTGCTGGGCATGACCCCCGAAACGCTGAGCCGCATCAGAAAAAAAGCCCTTGGCTGAGTTCTTGATTTAGATCAACCGGGTAAGGCAAAAAGAACCGGAGCTTTGGTTTGTCATCCGATGGGGATTGACACTCACATTCACCTTCTTATTTGTCTGACATGAAAAAGATCAATGAAAAAGCCCCGGTTTCAGCCAAAAATGCCCTCTCTATCCAGGCCCCTGCTGCCCGCGTGTGGGAAGTGTTGACCGATATCGACCGCTGGGCCGAATGGCAGCAGGACATCACCCTGCCCAAACTTCAGGGCTCCCTGGCTCCTGGTGCTGTTTTTACCTGGAAAACGGGTGGCGCGCCCATCACTTCTACCCTTCACACCGTGGATAAGCCTCTGGCTTTTGGCTGGACCGGCAAAACCTTTGGCATGCTGGCGATACACAACTGGACCCTGCACGAGCAAAACGGCGTAACAGAAGTGCGGGTGGAGGAAAGCATGGAGGGCCTGCTCGCAAAGCTCCTGAAGAAATCTTTTCAGCAAAACCTTGAGGGTGGTATGCTTCGCTGGCTTGAAGCCCTCAAAGCAACCGCTGAGCGCTAAAAAAAAAATCGCCCGCTCCCATAAGGAAACGGACGACGAGTAAGCCCAACTGAAAGTTCAGGCTTCGGCCGGAAGCTATTCCAGCACGACTACCAAATATTTTGATGATTTCCAGAAGCCATTCGAATCGGTGATTACCAGGGCATCTACCTGCTTGCCTGTGGACTCAATGGAGTAGGAAGAAGAAGGGTGGTTGGTGATCACGCGGGCCTTTTTGCCGCTGAGTGGAATGCGGTCGAGACGGGTACGGTCGGTTTTGGTGAAGTCAGAAGCATCGAAGTCAGACTGCAGAGAGGTGGTACGGCCAAGGCCTACAAAACCGCCTTCTTTGGTCAGGATGCCCTTGTCGCGCAGCTCTTTGCTGGTACCCACTACGTAGTACACAGTGTTGAGGGCCGTAGTTTGCTCTTCAATAGCTTGAGTTTGGCTTTGGATCTGCTGTGATTTCGTGGAGTTTTCGCTCTCCAGTTGCTGACGAACGCTGCTGAGGTCGGCCACACGGGTATTGAGGCTTTCTACTTCGTAGTTGAGGTTCACGAGCTGGTCCTTCAATGACGATATTTCCGCATCTTTCTCTTCGAGCTGCTTGGTCATACGCGATACCATGGCCTGAAGCGAACGGCTTTTGGCTGCGTTGGAGTCGTTCTTTTTGTTGAGTTCGTCGATGATGCGGCGGTTTTCTTCGAGCAGGCCATTGATAAGCTGAATGTCTTCGAGGATTTTTTCCTTGCCTGAACGGCGCATTTCGGGGTCGGTAGAAGAGCCGGAGATCAGGTTTTCGCGTTGCTTGATCAATTCCAGGTTTTCTTCAAATTCGTTAAAAGAAGCCATGAAGTCGCCAAGGAGCGAGTCTTTCATCTGGGCTTCGGCAAGCAGCTGCTGATTTTGGGTTTCGAGTGCTTTGATTTTGTCTTTGTTGCAGCTAAACAAGCTGAGGCTGGCAACAAGGAGAATGAGCAATTTGCTTTTCATAAAATGTTTGTTGGTTGGGACTAAAACGGTTACTCTGAAAACGGAGATTCAATTCACGTTCCAATATTGGCACGGAATGTAATCTCTTGGTTATCAAGGTATAAATTTTTCTTCAGTCCACGGAATCTTTCCAATATGGGAAATTAATCCCATTTTGAGAATTCAGAGCCGATATTCCCGCATCGGGATTTCTAGCGTGCGGATTCGGTTTCCAGACGTGCATAGGTGAGTGCACGCACGAACCAAAGGTACTCCTCCAGGAATTTGGCTGAACCTTTTACGAGTTCGGGGCTGACCGGCTGCTGGTTTTCATCGAAGGCATCGTTCACATGCGGAACGAGCAATTTATTCGGTATGGGGTATCCGCCCAGCGAAAGGATCAGCTGTTGCATTTCGGTAGAGGCATTGATGCCGCCAAATTTGCCGGAACCAGTCGTTACCACGCCCATGGGCTTGCGCTGAAATTCTTTCCAAAAGTGGTCGAGCGCATTTTTCAACACGCCGGTATAGCTTCCGTGGTATTCAGGAGAGATCAGCACGATGCCATCGGCGGCTTTCAAAATATTGCTTACGCGCAGGAGTTGGGTATGCTCGGGGTTGTCGGTCTGCCAGCGGGTTTCAAACATGGGCAGCGGGTCGGCTATCAGGTCGAGCAATTCCGGCTCCACGCCCGGCATTTCGTTCAGCAACTGCATGAGATAATGGGCGATGCGGTCGCTTTTGCGTCCCTCACGCACACTTCCCAGTATCAATAGTATCCGGATATTCATGTTCATGCTTGCATAACCCCGTCAGGCGTCTTTTGTTAAGGCTTCGAGAAAGGTACCCGTGAGGTCTTCAACCACATCTATGTCGTGCAACTCGGGAAGCAGGCTGAAGCTGATGCTTTTGGCGCGCAGGGCATTGCGGGTAAGCTTAAATACTTCGTCGGTGCTCCAGGGTATTTCTTTGAACAAATCCGGGTAAAAGCGGCGCATGCCTAGCAGGTAATAGCCCCCATCGGTGGCAGGGCCTACGACTACTTCGTTGTTGTCGAGTTGGCGAAAAGCGTGTGTAAGTATCTCGGGGGTGATTTCGGGGCAGTCGGTGCCGATCACCACCACTTTTTCGTATCCTTTTCTGAATGCAAAAGCAAAAGCATGCGCCATGCGGTCGCCCAGGTCGGCGCCATCCTGCAGGTCGCGGTTAAATCCGGCTTCGGACCAAATGTCATTTTCAGGAACCTCATTTCCATAAAAAACATGCTTGTCAGCGTCTATGGGCAGCACGGTGGCCAGGGTATGGGCCAGCAGGGCTTCGTACACCTGCAAGGCTTTTTCATGACCAATGCCAGCCGCCAGCCGGGTTTTTACCTGGTTGGGTACGGGGTGTTTGGCGAAAATGAGGAGGAGAGATTGGGACATGGAGTAAAACTAGGTATAAAAAAAATTAGGGGACTCAATCCGCGGTGCGGAGAATCACCCTAACCCCTAGCTTCTGTATCTGGCATGTGCCAAAGACAATTCTAAGATAGGGGCATTATTTCAAAAACCAAATTATTTAAAAATGGTTTATTTTGAAATCAGGTAATATCAGGCGGCCTGGGGTGCTTTTTTCTCTACCCAAAAGTTGTTGAACCCATCGCCTATGGTAAGGTGGAGCACTTGAGATTGTACCATTTCGAGCACGGCCAGGAAGCAAAAAACCGCAAAAATCATCTCCTGGCCATCTTTTATCATCTGCAGAAAATCGAGGCGGGGGCTGTCATCCAGTTTTCGGATCAGCATTTCTTTTACCTCATCTACTTTGTAAGGATACTGACGAATTACATGGCGGGGTTTTTTCAAATGGTCCTGATGGCGCTCCCAGATGCGCTTGAAGGTGCGCATGAGGGTAAAAAGGTCGAGTCCTTCGAGTAGTTCTTCTTCGCCGAGGATGGCTGGAATCATTTTTTCTTCGGCGGCCACATTGCCCCGCATGGCGCGCATGGCCTGCATTTCTTCGAGGTTGGCGATGGACTCCAGCACTTGCTTGTAACGCTTGTACTCCAGCAGGCGGTCAACGAGCTCCTGCCGGGGGTCAATTTCCTGACCGGTTTCGTCCAGCACCGGACGCGGAAGCAGCATTTTGGCTTTGATGCGCATAAGGGTACCTGCCACAAGGATAAATTCCGAGGCGAGGTCCATGTTCATTTCCGTCAGGGCTTTTATATAATCCAGAAACTCGTTGGTGATGGAAGCAATCGGGATGTCGTAGATATCCAGCTCGTCGCGCTCAATGAAGAACAGCAACAAGTCGAAAGGGCCATCGAATTGTGGCAGGTGAATACGGAAGGCTTCGGCGGTATTCGACATGTTTCAGGACGGATTGGGCAACACGAGGCAGGCAAGGTAGCGGCGGATGGTTTCTTCCAGCCCCAGGTAAAGGGCATCTCCGATCAGGGCGTGGCCGATGGATACTTCGTGCAGCACGGGCACCTGCTGGCGAAAATAGGCCAGGTTGTGTAGGTTGAGGTCGTGCCCGGCATTGACGCCCAGGCCTAATTCATGCGCAAAAGAGGCGCAACGGGCGTAGCTTTCTACAATGGCTGGGTCGCCCGCAGCAAAGGCATCGGCATACGGCTCGGTAAATAGCTCGATGCGGTCGGCATTTATTTCGCGGGCACCTTCGACCATTTCCAGTTCAGGATCTACAAATACCGAAGCACGCACCCCGGCAGCCTGGAGTCTGGCTACGACCTCGAACAGCAGCTGGGCATATTTTCGGGTATCCCATCCGGCATTGGAGGTGAGTGCGCCCGGCGGGTCGGGCACCAGGGTACACTGGGCGGGCTTCACTTCTTCCACCATGCGCAAAAAGTCCTCGGAGGGGTAACCTTCTACGTTCAGCTCCACCGAAATGGCCTCCTTGAGCATGTACACGTCGGAGCGGCGGGTGTGGCGTTCGTCGGGGCGGGGGTGCACTGTAATGCCCTGTGCCCCAAAGGAAATGCAGTCAAGGGCCACCTGGCGCAGGTCAGGGTTGTTTTTCCCCCGGCTGTTGCGAATCAGCGCCACCTTGTTCAGGTTTACGCTCAGGTGTGTGGAAATGGATTGTGCTAATGCCATGCAGCAAAAATAACATTTACTGCGCTAGGCATTTCACTTTCGTGTGCGCCCCTGTTACTTTAATTCGGGACTGAACTTGAAGGAGCCAGCCACACCGCGCTCAAAATATCCCCGGATCAAGACCGATTTACCTGCTTGGTGCACGTATAGCTCAAAATCTTCGAGGGTATATACACTGTGGCCGTTTACTTCGGTAATGACGAATCCGGCGGGAATTTTTTGCTGGGTAAAAAACTGGCCAGCTTCCGTTACCATGATACCCGAAAGCACCCCGTACTGGTCTTTTTCCTGCGAAGTAATGGCCCGTAAAGTTGCCCCCATGAGGGTCATTACCTTGGGCGCTCCTTCGGTTTCATCCTCTCCTTTAAGAGAACGCAACAGGATGGTGTAGCTCTTCTTTTCGGCTCCGCGGTAGGCCACTACCTCAATTTTGTCGCCGGGGCGGTAACGGCCCACAATTTCCTGAAGCTGGGCGGCATTCACCACCGGGTGGTTGTTGATAGATACAATCACATCGCCTTTGTGGATACCAGCGATTTTAGCTCCGGTGTTTTCGTACACCTGCTGCACATATGCGCCCTGGTTAACCTTCAGGCCCGATTCTTTGACGAGGGTAGCATTTACCGGGGTAATGGTGACGCCGAGGTAGCCTCTTTTTACTTCATGAAAGGAGAGCAAGTCCTCCATTACTTTGCGCACGAGCAACGAAGGAATGGCGAAGGAGTAGCCGGTATAGTAGCCGGTGGAGGATGCAATGGCCGTATTGATGCCGATGAGCTCGCCTTTGGAGTTGACGAGGGCGCCGCCGGAGTTGCCTTTATTGACCACCGCATCCGTTTGGATAAAAGACTCGATGGGGTTGTTGGAGTCGCCCCGAAGGAGGTTGATGTTGCGGCCTTTGGCGCTCACGATGCCTACCGTAACGGTAGAGTTGAGGTCCATGGGGTTACCTACGGCCAGCACCCACTCGCCTACCTGCACCTCGTCTGAATCGCCGAAGGGCATATAGCGGAGGGAATCGGTGTCAATTTTCAGCAATGCGAGGTCGGTGGTCGGGTCGTAGCCCTTGAGCTCAGCGGTAAAAGAGCGGTTGTCGTAAAGGGTGATTTCAATTTTGCGGGCATCGGCGACCACATGGTAGTTGGTGGCGATGTATCCGTCGGGGGAAATAATGACCCCCGAACCTGTAGAAACGCCCTTTGGACCTTCCTCGGGGTCCTTGGGCAAAAAATCAGGAATGGGATCAGAAAAGAGGTCGGGATATTTTTTTCCGTGGCTGTTTTCATAGGTAGAGCGAATATGAACAACGGCCTGCAACGAACTTTCGGAAGCATTTACAAAGTCAGGGCGGTTGAGCAGCGCGGGCGATTGCATGCTGGAAAAGGAAGCGGGAATGCGCTCCACCGGAAGGGTACGGTAGGTAGGGGTATCGTCGAAAAATCGTTGGTAGATACCGGCACCTGCTAACCCGCCCAACATAGAGAGGCCAAAAACGCTGATTGATATCCAGATAACTTGCCGCTTATTCATATTTAACATTCGCTAGAATTGATTCAACGATATAAACAAAATGTAGGTTCAGCTTGCCTCTGCTTTACTTTTCGTTGAAACTGAAAATTAGTCCGGTGTAAGTGATTCTGCAACCCGTTTGCCCCCAATTGAAAGAAGAATGCCGCTTTACCCCTCAAAATGTACGAAATACGACCCTCAACGGATTTTTCAGCGGGAGCAATCCGAGAAATCAATGATTCGCATGATGCGAACCGATAAATAATTTTATGCTGCGATAAATGGCGATGCCTGAAAGGTATGTACGCCCTTATTTTTCTTTTTTTGAAATACCGGAAAATGAAAGCAGTCATTCTTCCGATTGTACTTCGCCTGTAAACAAACGAGGCTTACCGACCCATTTGCCCACTTTCAAAAGTTCGTAAGCTGTTTTCCCAAAAATTTCTAATTTAAAACCCCAACAACTCCATTCTCAATGAAACGCAGAACCTTTCTCCAGCAAGCAGGTGCAGCAGGTGCCCTGATGCTCGCCGCCCCTTCTGTAGCCCTAAGTGCTGGTCGCCCCCGCAAAGTGCTGGTGTTAGGAGCCGGTTTTTCGGGCCTGGCAGCTGCCTGGGCGCTTACTCGCCGGGGGGTGGACGTGACCGTGCTCGAAGCCCGCAGCCGGGTGGGTGGACGCGTGAACTCGCAGGTGATCGACCGCGAAGAAGACCTTGTGGTAGAGCTAGGGGCCGAATGGGTGGGGGCCAGCCATACGCGTATCCTGGAAATGTGCAAAGAATTTGGCCTGGAGTTGTTCAACAATCAGTTTGAATCCCGGCTTACCGTCCAGGGCGCGTACAAAGCTACTTCCGATTGGGGGTATTCGCCGGAATGGAACGCCACCTTCGATCGCCTGATTGCCGATTACCACCAGCTTTCCGCCCAGGAGTTGCGCGTGCTCGACCGCACCGACTGGTGGCATTACCTCACGGACAAGGGCATTTCCGATACCGACCTCAATATCCGCTCGTTGCTCGACAGCACCGATTTCGGCGAAGGCATCCGCCACGTATCTGCCTTTGCAGCCCTGGCCGAATACGCCGAGAGCAGCCCCAAAAACGAGATGGATTACAAAATACGCGGAGGCAACAGCAGCCTGGCCCAGGCCCTGGCCGACCGGGTAGGGCGCGACCGTATCCTCCTCAACCACCGCGTGACGACCGTGGACCAGTCGGGAAAATCGGTGACGGTAACCACCGAAAACGGCCTGAAATTCGAGGCGGATGCAGTGATCTGCACCCTGCCCACTTTTGCCCTGCGCCACCTGCAATGGTCGCCCGCCCTGCCTGCCGATCAAATGGCGGCACTGAATCAGCTTCAGTACGCCCGCATCAACAAAACCGCGGTGCTCTTCCAGGAGCGGTTTTGGGAGGACGAGTCCTTCGACATGGTGACCGACCTGCCGGCGCATTATTTTTATCATGCTACCAAAAACCAACCCGGAAAAGCGGGTGCCCTCATTTCTTACAGCATCGGCGAAAAGGCCGAGGTGTTCGGTGCCCAAAGCCGCGAATGGCGGTTGAAAGCCGTGGCCGAAGCCCTTGCGCCGGGTTTTGGCGATGTGTCGGAGAAAGTGAAGCGCGAACTGAGCTACTACTGGGGCGCCGATCCGCTCACGCGGGGAGCCTACGCGCTTTACGGCGTGGGGCAATGGTTTGACCTCATGCCGCCGCTGCAAAAGCCCTTCAAACGCGTGTTTTTTGCCGGGGAGCATCTCGCCGATTGGCAGGGCTTTATGGAAGGGGCGATTAACTCGGGCGAAGAAGCGGCTGAAAAGGTGTTGGGATGATTTTTCATACCTCAATCATTGGATAGAAAACCTAAACCTTAACACCTTCGGTCTATGGGCAAAATGAATGATACTTCCCCCTTTATGCAGCGAAAGCAGGTTGAGATTTATCAATCCAAGACACCTCAGGAACGGTTTCAGATGGTGATGGAAATGAGGAAGTATGGGGTAAATCAAACCAAAGAAGTGATCAGGATTAATAGGATTTGAGGATTTACAGGATTGATTTCCTTGATTTTCAAAGGATTACCCTCAGAATCATTCGGACAGCACTTTCATTTGGGTATGATCAGGAAACGCTACCCCGGAAAGACCAGTCTGGAGGTGAAGCTCACTTTTTTCGAATGGTATTACCGAGATGATTTTACCCCGGAGCAGATGCAGAAGTGGCTCAAACGAATGGAGGAGGCGGGGTAAGTCAGCGTTACCCGATCGTGGCTAGCCAATGTCACCTGCTGGCCCTTTGTCTGAAACCCCTTCCTTTTTATTTCCAGATGCCCTTTAGTTTTGGGTGGCTGAGCAGATTTTGCACGGTTTGGCGGTTGAGGGGCTTGGTGAGGTAGTCGATTACCTGCGGATACTTCTGCGCGCGGATACGGTCGGCCATGTCCACCGACGAGGTAAGGATAATCACCTGAACCTTACAAAGGAGTTCGTGTTCGTTGAGGGCATCGAGGAAGGCCCAGCCATTCATCACGGGCATATTGATGTCGAGCCAAACAAGGTACAGGCTCTCCGGATGGTTATTCGTGAGAATAAACTCAAGGGCAGTTTTTCCATTGAAGAAAGAGCGTGGCCCTGGGTGAAAATTACTTTTGACGGCCACCGAGGTATGCAGTTTCTGCACCAGTTGGTCATCATCTACGAGCAGCAGTTCCTGTCGTTGGGTATGGTGGTGCTCCAAAAGGGCAGGTTTGTGTTCTTTTTCCTGCTCAATGATGCTTACGGTATAGGTCTTGTCCGAAATATTGCGGTTTACCTGATCCAGCTCGTGTGCTTTGTTGTTGATTTGGGCAAGGATGTCCTGATGACTGAAATCCGAAAAATCATCCAGCTCCAGCAAATTGATGAGGCCCATCATGGTCGCGAGCGGGGCGCGTACTACGTGCGATTGCGTCCAGGCAATGTCCTTCAGAATTTTATTCTGCGCCTCCATGGCCCGCATGTATTTTACCCTTTCGGTGATGTCGGTAGCGATAATCTGGATAGCGGGCTTGTGGTTGTACCGAAGGATAGAGGCGGTAATTTCTACTTCCAGCGGAGTGCCGGAGAGGGTAAGCAACTCTAATTCAACCGGAAAAATGCCTTTTTCTCCATTCCTTAGCCGATCAACGAGCGTGTTGAAAGTGGACAAATGCTCGGGGTTAATAAACTTTCGGGCCAATTGACCGCTACATTCTCCGCCTGATGTGCAACCCAGCATCCGGTGGCCGGTAGGGTTTACAAAGGCGAGTTTTTCGTCCTGCAAAATGGCAATGCCCACGGGCGCTACTTCAAAAATTCCCCGGTAGCGGGATTCACTTTCCCTCAGTGCTTCTTCGGCAAATTTGCGCAGGGCAATGTCGGTATCGCTGCCCCGGTAACCGCTCAGGGTGCCATCAGGGTTAAACAGGGGTATGCCGTTCGTTGAAAGCCAAACCAGCCTTCCGTCTTTGCTCAGTGCTCTGTTTTCGAATTGGATAAACTCTTCTTTCCGATGAAAAGCTGCCAATCCAGCCTTCCGGAATTCCTCTTTGTCTTCTTCGGGGTGCAGGTCGTAGAAGTATTTTTTTCCTACAAATTCTTCGGGAGTATAACCCAGCACCGCTTCTACCACCGGGCTGATGTAGGTGTATTTGCCTTCAGCATCTACTTCCCACGCGAAATTGCGGCTGTGTCGGGCCAGTTGGTCGAGGCGTTCTTCGTTGAAGCGGAGTTGCTTCTCCGAATTGCGCAAGGCGGTAATGTCGGTAAACGTGGTGAAAACCTGGAAGGGCACCGCTTCTCCGGGTTTGAATTCGGGGGTAGCGCTGATCAAAATCCATACATAGCATTGCTTAGCCGGATTATAAACACCCATGACCACATTGCTCACCGGTTTTCCTGTGCGAAGTGCCACCATCGCGGGATGCAGGTCGCCCGCAAAGGGCTTTTCGTCTGCGGTGAGGGCCCGCCAGCGGTCGTCAGAGGATTTACGTTTGAGGATTTCCGATTCTTCGACCCCCAGTATTTCGCAAGCTGCGCGGTTTACTTTGGTTATTTGTCCATTTGCCTGTTGATAAATAACGCCTTGCGACATGGTTTCGAACAGCAGGCGGTATTCCTTTTCGCTTTTCAACAACGCCATTTCAGCTTCTTTCCGGGCGGAAATGTCGGTGTGGGTACCGAGCATCCGAAGGGGCCTGCCATCCGCTGACAATTGCTGGATTTTCCCCAGCGACATGGTCCATTTCCAATCGCCTTGTTTGGTTTTCTGGCGAAATTCTACCCGGTACCCGGGCAGTTTCCCGCTGAGATAATCCCTGAAAGTTTGCAATGTCGTATCCTGGTCTTCGGGGTGTAATCGGGAGCCCCAAAATTCGTGGGTTTCATGAAACTCTTCGGGCTCATAGCCAATCATTCGGGCATATTCGGGGCTGACGATGGCTTCTCCGGTTTCGATGTCCAGGTCATAAAGGCCCTGGTTGGCTGCAGAAATAGCCAGGCGTAGGCGCTCTTCGCTTTCGTGGAGGGCGGCAATGGCACGTTTGCGTTGGGTAATGTCGTGTGCGATGCCCAAAACCCCCAGGAGGTTGCCATGCTGATCGATCATGGGCGTTTTGGTGGTCTCCATCAATTCGATATGCCCGTCGGCAAAGGTGAGTATACCCAACACAAAGTGGTTTGCGGAAGTATAATTTTCGGTAAATTGAAGCATGTCAATACTAGATACCGCCACCAGAGAGCAACTTCGCAGACTACAACGCAAGGAGAAAGACCGACGCACCTACATCAAAGTAACG
>JBGSTW010000022.1:0-147953 GCA_041753595.1 Bacteroidia bacterium
CTTAATCCTTGTTTTAATGGAATAGGCCTTCTGAGAATTAGTACGAAGTTCGTACTAACGTTCTTTTCAGTAGGTCTTAATCCTTGTTTTAATGGAATAGGCCTTCTGAGTGTACTACTCCAGTTGGTCCATGACCATTGACTCGGTCTTAATCCTTGTTTTAATGGAATAGGCCTTCTGAGTTCGGTATTGGAAAGACATCAGGGGAGATCGTGTTCAGGTCTTAATCCTTGTTTTAATGGAATAGGCCTTCTGAGCCCCTAATGGAGGGCTAGAACGGTTCGAACCCGTGAATGTCTTAATCCTTGTTTTAATGGAATAGGCCTTCTGAGCTCGGTTATTTTTCAGGAAGGGTATTCCTTTCCTGTCAATGTCTTAATCCTTGTTTTAATGGAATAGGCCTTCTGAGAATTAGTACGAAGTTCGTACTAACGTTCTTTTCAGTAGGTCTTAATCCTTGTTTTAATGGAATAGGCCTTCTGAGCCGGAAAGGTAAATAGGAAGGGAATACCCTTCCTAAAAGTCTTAATCCTTGTTTTAATGGAATAGGCCTTCTGAGCTCCCCTATTTCCACTGTAAAAACTTAACAAATGGTCTTAATCCTTGTTTTAATGGAATAGGCCTTCTGAGCCCAATTCGGGAAATGAGCAACAAACCAACGTCCCTGTCTTAATCCTTGTTTTAATGGAATAGGCCTTCTGAGAGAGGATAAAGCACCCGTGACAACTTTCATGGACGCAAGTCTTAATCCTTGTTTTAATGGAATAGGCCTTCTGAGGACCTTACGGGCAAGGTAGATAACAAAGGTCGCAAAGTCTTAATCCTTGTTTTAATGGAATAGGCCTTCTGAGGGTCGCAAATTTCTATTGAAAGAGATTGAAACCCGTTTGTCTTAATCCTTGTTTTAATGGAATAGGCCTTCTGAGAGTGGGAAATGGTCACTTCTGTAGACCGCTTTCGCTTGTCTTAATCCTTGTTTTAATGGAATAGGCCTTCTGAGCTGACGCAGGTCAGGAGGGATGGGTTAAATTTGCCTCCGTCTTAATCCTTGTTTTAATGGAATAGGCCTTCTGAGTTCGTACTAACGTTCTTTTCAGTAGTCGCGCTACCCTGTCTTAATCCTTGTTTTAATGGAATAGGCCTTCTGAGACAATCTCCATCCGCACAACGGCAGTGAGGGCCGACAAGTCTTAATCCTTGTTTTAATGGAATAGGCCTTCTGAGAGCACCTTCTAGTCAAGCCACTGATAACCAGTCGGTTACCCACATACTTACCCCAAAGATTTTCCGGCTTTTGCACTTTTTGTACTTTTATTTGTACATCAATACGTCAAAGAAAATGGACAGCTATTTGTCCCTTAAAATTACAGCCTCTTGCCTAGAAAAACAAGCTGTTCCGGCGGTCGAGTATCTCCCTGATTGCCAAGGGCTTACCGATCATCTTCATCTGGTGAATCTCGTCTTCACTGATCGGGATCATCACCACCGTGTCATTGGCCTCATACAGGTCGTTGAGCGACTGCAGCTCGTCTTCTATTGCCCGGTATTGCCGCCGGTCTATCTGGCCCATAAATACAGAACGCTGTATCCGTTGGCAGCCTTTGGCCTCCAGGAAATCCGAAATCTCCTTCCTCACCCGGTTGTCGCTAATGTCGTACAAAATCATGCAAATCATTTCATTTCTCGGTTTATAGCCCAAATCTGTAAACAACTCCCCCACCGTCGGCACCGACTCCCCCATCGATCGGGGCTTCGGTCCTGGTCGGGCTTTATAAATTTCGGCCCGGGGCACCGACACGCGCGCAGGCCTTTCCCGGTCAAGAGCCGCCAGTTCGGTGAGTAACTTTCTCACTTCCCGGCTTTCCAGCGGATCCAGCAAGCGAGGGGGCAACCCAAATGCTTCATCCGGAGGACCGGCAGCCTTCTCCAGCAGCGCATCGAGCAAGCGGTTAATGGCGATAATCCTGAACGAACGCTCAACCATCGTATTTCAGGCTATCGGTCCGCTCCCCCGGCACTTCGCCCGCGAGGATATCCTGCGCCAACGACTGACAGTCCTCCTGCAGGTGCACCAGGCGGGTGCGCCTTTTCCCCCGATACTGCACCACCGTTTGCAGGTAATCGCTCATCGCCGCTATGATCACCCGCTTGCCCTCTGTTTCCAGCCAAAGACCGCCTTTCGATTCTGAAAACATATCGGCCGAAATCGCCCTCCGAAAACACAGCGGCAGCAATACAGCTTCTGCCCAACACCGATAGGGCTCTATCAGGTCGTACACCATCACGGGCCGGTTATAATCATCGCGGTGAAAAACACCGATATAGGGATCGAGCCCGGCGCGGATCATAGCCAGCTCTATTTTCCCATACAGCATGCCATACAGGTAATTGAGCGCGCAATTAAACATATCCCGGGCAGGCCGCCGGCTGCGCTTATCAAAGGTAAACGTATCGGGTACTACCCGCGACAATGCCTCAAAATAGGCGAGCGTGGCAGCTCCCTCTATGCCCCGGATACGTGCCTTGCGTTCGTCATCAAGCACCCCTTGTGGAATGAGCCTGATGCGATCCGTCGCCTGCTCCAACCGGTTGGCCGTTTCGGCGAGGTAATGCTGTGCCGGGCGGTCTTTGTGCAAAGCCTGCAAAATAGCCCGGGCACCCAGCAGCCGGTTGACAATTAACCGCACCACCCAGGTGGCCCCTGATTCGCTATCGGCAAACTGTATTTGCTGCCGCCGGATGCTGGCTATCGAACCAAAACGATAGCTCCATAGCCGCGCCTGTGGCTGCCCGGTACGGTCAAGCAACAGGATATCGATGTCGTGTTCCACCGCCAGCAAAATTGCCCCCGAGCTGATGGTGGCCGCACCCGTTATCACAATCGATTTCACCTTGTCGGGCGATAGTTTGTTACGCCCATCCGCATACTTCACCACAAATGCTCCGGCTTCCCGCGCCAGGCTCACCCCTTTTTGATTTAATACGAGTTCCATTTGCTTTTTCCCCCACCTTAACAAATAAGAAGCCAATTACCTATTCCTGCTTAATTCAAAAATATTCAATGTCAAGTTGTCATTTATTGAAACACATTGTCAATATTTGAGTACCAATCCTCCCCCACATGAAACGCATTCTTGTCTCCTGGATAGCCACTTACTACGATTTCATCAAAGAGAGTGGCGAAGTGCAGCATACCGGCCCTACGTATCATTGTCACGAAACCTTCTACGACTCCGAGGTTTACGAAAAACACCTCCTGCTTTCGAGCAGTAAGGGCAAGGACGATGACAACAACGGCCTCAAGGCCGAGTTGCTCGCAAACGAACTCCGGGTGTTTTTCCCTTCCCACAGCGTGGAACTGGTCCATATGGGAATTGCCAATATCCTCGATTTTCAGGAAATAAAATACCGGGTAGAGTCGGTCTTGCAGGAGTACGAGGGTTGGGAGATCGACGTGTTGTTTTCAACGGGCACTACGCCTATGCGGATGACCTGGGTATTGCTTCACCTCGAAGACAATGACCTGAAAATCAACCTGGTACAAGGAGTGGATCAGCTGATGGGCATGGGTAAAGCCCGCTTTGAACGCATCATCATCAACCGATCGGAGGTCAGCTACCGCCTGCTCGTAAGCCGGAACACGTCCCCGTCGCCCACGCGCTACATGGGCCCCACGCTACAGCGGGTGTATGATCAGGCCAGCAAATTGGCGGCACATGGCGACCTGCGTTGCCTTATTCAGGGAGAAAGCGGCTCAGGCAAAGAGCTGCTCGCCCGCTTTATCCACGACCAGTCGCCCCGGCACAACCGCAAGTTTACGGCCATCAACTGCGCCTCCATTCCCGAAAACCTGCTCGAATCTACGTTGTTTGGGTACAAAAAAGGGGCATTTACCAGTGCCGAAAGTGATACGCCCGGGCTGTTCAAGGAGGCCCATGGAGGCACTTTATTTCTTGACGAAATAGGCGATATCAGCCCCAAGCTGCAGCAATCTTTGTTGCGGGTGATAGAAAAGGGGGAGTTTTTCCCCATTGGGTCCAACAAGGCCGAAAAGGTAAACGTGCGGATTGTAGCTGCTACCCACCGCGACCTGTGGGAAATGTGCAACGAGGGCAGCTTCCGCATGGACCTATTTTTCCGGTTAAATGAAGTGGGACTTAACCTACCGGCCATCCGCGACTACCCCAAGTCCGAAAGGCTGGACCTCATTCGTTTTTTTCTTAAAAATGAAGCTACCCGGTTTAAACTCATGCCGCTGCGGCTGAGCCCGGAGGTAGAGCAATTGCTGCTGTATCACCGCTACCAGGGAAATATCCGCGAACTGCTCAACTACATTGCCCATTTTTATGTGTATGCCGACCGGGTGGTGATGCTCAAGGACATGCCCGATTTTTTCAGTAAAATTCAAATGACCGACTACACCCTCGAAACCGCCAAACGCAGACACATCCAGGAGGTGTATGAAATGACCGGGCGCAACCTGGCCCAAACCAAAAAACTGCTCAAAACAGCCATCAATACCATCAAGAAATACCTCGGCATGCCGGGAGCGGAACAACCTGCCGTTGAAAACGACGACCCTGAGGAATAACCGATTGCTATACGAGGGGATAAAGCCCAAGCAGGTAGTTTTCCAGCAAGAGCGGGTCTCTCAGTACTTCGATGGTGGCCGCGCCGGAAAGGCCAAAGGTGGCCAGCAGTTCATTGAGCTTTGGCAAGGTATCCGGATTCACGCCCAACACGCCCACAAAGGGCACCAGTTCTACTTTCCACCTGCGCGATACATCGGTGAGGTGAATCAGGTCAGGGATTAGCTGGGTAGGATCGGAGAGTTTTCCTTTTTGAAAGAAACGACATACACCAAAGTAGAGCCGGTTTTTCCATACAAACATCAGGTCAGGGGAATATGCCCCGAGATGTGTGGGATGGGAAATAGAAACGCCCGACTGCAAATCGGCTGCCGGCAGATTAAGCACCGCTTGTAACTCCCCGGCCAGCCACACCCGCAACCAGTCCTGGCGGTAAAACAAGCGGTCGTTCTGGTTCAGGTGAGGAAAAAGAATTTCTATCGGATCGGTACGCGCCTCTTGCAACCGCTCATGGATAGTCTTATCGGGAATGCGGCCCGACACGTGGGCAAATACCTTATCGGCAATCAACAACTTTTCCTGCCACTTCGACTCCAGACCCTGCTTTAGTGAAAAAAGCGAAACCGTGTGCTCCAATCCTAGCTTGGTGGTCACCTGCTCGCAGCCGCTTTCAGGCCAGGTAAGGTTAAAATGCCCATGTCGGTAACGCCATATTTTTGCTGATACGCCGGGCTTCATCGTTTCGGCGGCTACGGCCACGTCCCACTCGCTCGAGGTACCCGACATCAGCACTTCGAGCGTACCTGTATGATTACCCAGCGCTTTGCCCAGTAAATCCTGTATTTCGAGTTGGGTAGCGCCCTCAGGCACTTTGATTAGCTGAACCAGCGATTTGACCTGGTGTACCTCCAGACCTGCAGCTCGTAGCAGGCCTTCAGGTTGATAGTCGTGGGGAACGAGCAACAAAACACGCTCCCAGGCCAACTGCCGTTGCAGGAACAATAAATGCCGGATTCCCGGAACCGGAATACACAAGAGGGCCGTAGGGTTCATGGCCGAAACTAGGCAATTACCCTAGTGGCTGAAATATCCTCACGGGCACCCGTAATTTTAGCCGTTTCTACTGTTCATCCACGAACCCGGGCGGGAGATCACCAGACTGAGATACCCGTATCCCTTGCTTGTATCTTACCGAACACACCTCCTGGCCCAAGGCATTGTACATTTTGGCGAGGCCCTCTTTCACCCCGTTTTGATACAAAAAACGGCCCTTGATTATGGCAGACGGATAGAATTGTTTCCATTCGCCTACCCGTAGGTTGTTCTCAAATACCCCCGTTAGTTGCACCCCGCCTTGCTCATAAAAATAGGTCCAGGGTCCTTCGGCAAGGCCATTTTCGTAATGCCCATACGATTTCAGGTTGCCATTGGGGTAATAGGTTTTCCACAATCCTTCCAGGAGATTTTGCCCGATCATTCCTTCCATTTGTAAAGTGCCTTGGGGGAAATAGGTGCGCCAGGTTCCGTTTTTTGCTCCTTGCCCGAAATTTCCCAGTTGATAGATAACGCCGTTTTCAAAGTATTCCCGGTAAACACCGTGTTGCTTTCCTGCCTGGTAGGTGCATTCGGAGCGGATGGACCCTCCGGGAAAAAACTCCTGATAAACCCCTTCCATTTGCCCGTCGAGGTAGGGCACTGTAGCCATCAAAACCCCTTCTTCCTCCTGAAAATAGCTCCTCCAGGTTCCGTTTAATCGATCTTCCAACACGAAGCACCGCTCCTTGACATAGCCGTTGGGATGGTATTTCTCCCAGTTTCCGCCGGGTTTTCCGGCTATATAAAATACCTTTTGCAGGATGTTTCCATTTTCATAAAAATCGATCAGCTCGCCCGAAAGCCGGCCTTTTTCATAGTAAGCAAGCTCCTTTAGCTGTCCGTTGGGGTAATATAGCTTCACCTCGCCCTGTAGCTGGTCGAAGAGAAAAACGCCCCTGGCCGTGCAGGCACCTGAGAGGGTGTCGAAGGTAGCAAATCGGCCGGTTCTTAACCCGCTGACAAACGTAATCTGCTGCTTGAGAAAGCCATTCGCCGCATAAATTTTCCAGGTTCCGTCCGGCTCCCCTTCGCAGTACTGTCCATCCTGCCAAAGATGTCCGCTATCGTCAAACAGCTTGTAAAAACCATGCTTTACCCTTGCCTGATCCTCCACCTTTACCTGAAAGGCTTCTTTGAGTATTTTATGCTCAGGCGAATACCAGGTCCGCTCTTCCCTGATCTGGCTGGAAAATGCTTCTCGTGAATTTTTAATTATGACCGTATCGACACGTGCGAGTGCGCGCGAGGAGGCAATCTGTGCCTGAGCGCCATTTATCAAAATGACCCCCAACGCCCATAAAGCTACCCTGACAGCACAAAGCTTTTTGCCCATATACCGAAAGGTAACAGGCTTTTTGCAGGTGGAAAATGAAACTTGATGCTAAAAATTACGCCCGTTTCGGGCCCGATTTATTTCGGCGTGGACGGAATCCCGTGGTAATCAGGCACTTTCAATTTGGTAGAAATGGCTTCCTTGCAGCAGGCCGGTAACTGCGCCCGGGAGGCATCGTTGGCGGGGTAATACTGCGTGTTAAAGCCTTTTTCAGCCACCGCAGCCTGCAGTGCATCGACCGATACGCGGGTGGTATCATACGCCACTACCAGTATGCTGTTGCTGATGTCCCAGTGGGCGGAACGAACGGGACCCAGGTCCAAAACGGCGGACTCTATCAGGGGAGCACAGGCTTCGCAGGCTCCTTCCACAAAAAAGCGGCTTTCAACTTTACGTCCGCAGGCCATCAGGGTCATTATTGCCAGGCACAGCCCTACTGTTTTCCGGATTTTCATGCCCAAATATAGACCTGCGGACGGTTATTCCCTATCGCCCTTGCATGCAGTTTGTTATGCTGCCATACGCGACGAGGAAAAATCGAGCAGTACCTCTTCAGCAAGCGACTCTACCTCCCATGCAAAATCCCGGTTACAGGTAGCGCAGCATCCTGGAAATCCATGTTTGCTCAGCCATTTCAGCATCAACCCCTGGGGATCTTCCGGAATCAACGCCACTTCCATCAGCCAGGCACGGGCGCAACAAGCGATGGCAAGGTGGGGCTCCAGTTTGACCAGGCTTTTACCCAAAAGCGCCCAGGCCCAGTCAACTTCGTAATAATCGTGGTTGAGCGCCCCAACCATCAAGTCAAGGGCATCGTCATACTGCTTCGTTTTTAAAAGCAAAGTCGATTTTGCCCGCAAGTATCCGTGAGAAATTTCGTTAGGTTGTTCCGTGTGGTTGAGCGCAATTAGCATGTTTTTCATCTCTTTTCTGGTAAAAGAGCGAATCGAGAGCTGTTCCAAAACTAGGCCGGGCAGGCCCGGGTAATGTGGGTATTGTGGTTGGTGGTGCATATGAAGTCCTGTGGCTTTCAGAACCTCGAATTTTATGCCACGCTGAAATAGCCTGATTCCTGCCTAAACAACGGGCAGCTCAAATCAAAAAATAATTTTGATAAATCAATTTCTGACAAAAACCGGCGAGGAGGTATCAGGTAATATCCGGTTAGAAATAGAAGTGGTCTGCGCGTGATCATACCCTATTTTGCTTCCCAGTAATCAGCCATGTCCAAAAGCCGGATTTCACAATCCCCACAACTTGAAAACCAACTACACTTGCGCCTCCGCAGCAGGGTGGTAGGGGTTTTGGGTTTGCTTTTTACAAGCCTGCTTGCCCTCGTTTTGCTTTCTCCAAAAGAAGAATCGGCGAAAGGCAGGCTCCTTGGCTTTCATTCACGGGTGAAATTATCCCTTAATATGGTAAAAGCTCCGGTATTTTGCGCATACCCGGCATTTCCGGTGCTTATTTCCGTGCAGGATGAGCAGTTGAAATCGGTGAATTTTGGGGGAAAGGTTCAGCATACCCTTGGATACGACCTCCGTTTTACGGCTCCGGACGGAGCTACCCCGTTGCTTTTTCAGGTGCTGCATTACGATCCCGAAATTGGCGCCCTGCAGGCCCGTGTTCAGCTCGATACCCTGCGGCAAGGAGCAAGTTGCTACCTCTATTTTGGCAATGATCAACTGAGCAGTCGCCCGGCCTTCAACAAGGAGGTGTACTTCTGGCAGGGATTATTTGCCGGAGAAAGCGACCCTACCCCTCCACTTTCGCCAGGGCAAAAAGAGGAATGGCGTAAATGGGAAAATTATTTCCTCGACCACGAAGGAAAAGTCTTTGACCTCGGGGAGGTGGAAGTCCTTCCGGAAGCCATGCCCGTTGACTACGCCCTGATGGAATCGGGGGTACGTGGAAGTGCGTTTGTGCTTATTTCCTGGGCATCGAACCAGGAAGAAGACAACGCCCTTTTTGAGGTATTCCGAAGCCAGAACGGCCAAACCTGGGAAAGCCTCAAAAAGGTGGCTGGCAGCCGCTTCAGCTCCGATCTCCTGCATTATCATGTACCTGACCAGCAGCCTTTTACCGGAAAAAACTACTACCGCATCCGGCAAACCTGTGCCAATGGCTGGTTTTCATATGCCGATATTTTATCTGCTACCTTCCACCCTGAGCAAAAGGGCATTGAAGTGCAGCACCTCGATGGCAATACTTTCTCCGATCAGTTGGATATCCACTTCACCACGCAGCAAGCCGATGTACTCCACTTAGAGCTATTTAACGTGTCGGGTAATTTGGTAAAAGAAGCCCTTTACGATGCCGGCACGGGTCCCCAGATCATGGAATTCAAAGACCTTGGCGACCTTCTTCCACAAGCCTATGTACTGACCATCACGGGCAAAGACCGGAAACCACAGGTCTTTCGGGTAACAAAGGAATAGTTGCCAGGCTCCAAAACCTTGCTCAAACTCCTGCGGAAACCGACCGCAAGTCGGAGCTACACCTGCACCGACTGGAAGTCGGCGTTACCCATCCCGACCGCAAGTCGGAGCTACACAACAGAGCAACTCCGTAACGGCGGGTTTGATACCCGCCAAGAACAGCACCGACCGCGAGTCGGTAACACAACCCCGTAACGCCTGCTTCCAGCAGGCTCCTCACCTGGCTTAGGCTCTTACTGGAACCGACTGGAAGTCGGAGTTACACAGCAGAGCAACTCCATAACGGCGGGTTTGATACCCGCCAAGGACAGACCCGACCGCAAGTCGGCGGCACAACCCCGTAACGCCTGCTTCCAGCAGGCTCCACACCTGGCTTAGGCTCTTACTGGAACCGACTGGAAGTCGGCGTTACACAGCAGAGCAACTCCTTCACGGCGGGTTTGATACCCGCCCATGAAAATTGGCGGTATGCAACACAAAAAAAAGGCCCCTCCCAAACGGAAGGAGCCCAACCCTGACTTTCCCAAACACTAACTCTTATTTTCGAGGGGGCGAAAGAATCCACGATTGGCACCTGTTAGCAAACCACCCACAACCAGTAAACCTGTCAAGGCCAGAAAAATAACCAGGTTGCGGTTCCAGGGCTTGGGGGTAGGCACCGACAGTGGAAAGGTCGGCGGGTCGATGGGGTCATTTACCTGCGGAATGAAAATCGATCCCCGGTCCAGGCTGTCGGGTTGCTGAATGGGCTCGATATAGGGTTGGTGGCGGTTACGTTCCCCTTCGAGTGGGGCACTGTATAGGTAATCGTTGCTGGCCGTAGCACCCCAACCCGTAAGCATGGCCAGGTTGCTGATTTCTGCCTGACGGCGATCGAGGAGGGTCTTTTTGTAATTCTTTCCTTCGGAGCAACTCAGATCGCCCGTGGCGGGATGGGTAAGTATATAGCGGCCCTGAAACTGGGCACGGTTAGGCGTAGCGATAAAAGAGAGGTCCTGGGGAAAAGTAGCCCGGCGGTAGCGCACATGCAAGCGGGTGAAAAACACCTCGCCGTCGTAGTCGCTGGCTCGGTAGCCGTCGGCATTGGCCCGGGTTATCCAGAAGGCACCTGCTTCGCGCAGCTCGGCGTAGGTAGGCGGCGTGGTGGTACAAGGATCGCAATGGGTGTAATTGCGGCCGCTGATGTCCCAGGCATATTCGAGCCAAACGGCATTTTCGCCATTTTTCTTCCAGCTTTTCTTAAACAAATCGCCGTAGAAAGCCCCGAATTTCTCCTTCACAAAAAGGGGCACCTCTTTGTCTGTCGGAATTTCGAGCGTTTGGTAATTGGTGGTTTCGATGCGGCCCTGGTCGCTGAGGGCGTAGATGAGCAGGTCCTGGTCACCCTGGGCATTGGCCATGCCGAGGCGGATGGGCAGCATAAACTTGGGGGAATTGAACGTCATTTGCAGCGGACGCAGTTCCTTGAAGCCCGTTTGGGCGTAGTTTTCGAGGTTTACCTTCGCTACAAAAAACTTCATGCCGCTTTTTAGGTACGGATCGAGCACTTCTTCGGCATTGTCCGGCACGCGGTAGCCATTTTCATTCAGCCAGATTTTCAGTCCCTGCGACTCCTCAGCCGAAAGAATCAGGATGTCGTATTCACCCACCGTATAGCGCTCCAGAATCGTTACTGTTGGCTTTGGACCTCCCGTATTGGATTTCATTTCCATGGCAGGTGCCGCCATGTCCACCATCTGGACGTCGTCTTTATACATCTCATACCGGCGGAGGTCACAGGGGTTTTCGTCGTAGTATTCCACCAGGCGGGGAGCCGAATAGTCGTCGAATTTTTGAAAAACGGATGCATCACCCACCCGTATTTGGTCTTTTTTCAACACTTCAGGAACCGGAATCACGATGGCGAAATCTTTCACATCGCCCTGAAAATCGCTGAGCATCGTCACGGCGGTTTGGTTGCCTTTGCGGGCAATGATCACAGAGGAAGCTTTGTTCCAAATGCTGGCGTCGGCTTTGGCTACGTAAAATCCGCAAAATGCCTGTACCACGGGGGAGCTCACAAAAAGGAGCAGGAGTAAAAACATGCTTCTGAAAGCCATAGGAAATTGTTTAATCGTTATTGGAAGGCGAAGGAAATGGGCAGGTTCGGGGGTGGTTTTCCAGGTAAATGCACGGGAAGGCCACCAACGGTCGAGGATGGGCACCAGCAGCGAAGCACCGCCGAGCACGAGAATAGGCGCCGCTTGCACAAACAGGCGGGCTTGCAGGTAAAAGGCCACAAGGGCAAGGGTTGCCGCCCAGGCCATGCGCGGCCAACGGGAATTGGGCGTGGTCATGGGGTCGGTAATCATGAAAAAGGAAAACAGCAGCAGGGAGCCGTTGGACATGCCGTGCAGCCAATAATCCAGCGGCCAGCCGAGAAATACCACCTGATAAAGGGCAAGCGATCCGCCGAAAACCAGCAAAAACGCCAGTGCTGTATCCAGTCGGGTAGCTTTGATCAGCACCAGTAAACCAGCTCCTCCGATCAGAAACACCAGCGCGGGACCGTTGCCCCACTGCCCGGGCGATACCCAGGCCAGGCCGAGTAATACCGGCACGACCACCCCCAGGTTGGCGGGATTGAATACATGTTTTCCGTTGAAACGAATCAAAAACTTGCTGCCAATGGCCACTGCCGCAGCGAATGCAGCCACCCACAACTCCCCTACCCTAAGCAACAAACACAAACCCAGAGCCGTGATCAGCGCACTTTTCAGCCCTGACATGGGCTTGCCCGTCAGCTTTAACCCAACGGCCTGAATGGACAACGCCGTTGACAGGGTAACGACATACCGCAACCAATCGGTTTTCCAATGCAGTTCAAACCAGCCGTAGAGTAAAAATCCGGCCAGAAAGACAATCTGAAAATGACGCGCGTCGGACTGGAAGGATCGCCACAGGCGACCCATCAGGGTAGATGATTCCATCGTTTTTTGGTGTTTAGTGTATAGAGAAATTGCCTTTCCTCATTCCACAAAAACAGCCAAAAAAAATTATCCTTCGGCTGGCAGACGATTGCTTTCGCCCATTTCGCCCACCCAGGCCCCCTGCTCGCGGATGTGCTGGAGTACCCGGCGATAGTGCGTGTTTTGCCACAGGATGTGCGGATCGCCCAGCAGGATGATCTGCTCCTGCGCCCGCGAAAGGGTCACATTCAGCTTTCGGTCCACGGGCGTGCCGTCTTCCAGCCAGGTTTCGGAGTTGAGCACGCGCATGTGTCGGTGCTGGCTCACAGCAAGAGAAACGATAATCACTTCGCGTTCAGAACCTTGAAAGCGCTCCACAGTATCCACCGTCACGGCTTCCAGGTCGGGGCTTCCGGCCAGTTTTTCCTGAATCAGGCTTATTTGCGCGCGCCAGGGGGTGATTACGCCCACGTGTTTTTCCGGATTCCAATGGCTGCCATAGCGGGCACGGAGGATGCGCAGCAGCTCATATACCCGGTCGGCCTCTTGCTGGTGGCATTTGTCGGTAGAAACGGGCAGTGACCCGAAAAATACCAGGCGATGCGCGGCCAGCAACTCAGCCATTTCATTTTCCCGAACCCTATTTTCTATCAAAAAATCCGCCCTTTGCCCTTCTCTACCCGCACTTAACTGTCCGTGGTACCAGGGATTGATCATTTCTGCAATGGAGGCATGCATCCGGAAATGGTCTTTGAGCATCGCGGTCGCCAGGGACCACGAGCTGTTTTCCGGCTGTTCGCTGGCCATGCGGTGGGCTTGTTTCCACAATCGCTCAAACAAAGAAGTGCGCAGGTCTTCGAAGCCCAGCCCCGAAAGCGGGTTGTCCTCCTGTACTTTGCAGCCGCCTTCGCGCTGAATAGAAACGGCGGGCAGCTGGTTTTGGTCGCCGATCAGGATCGACGTTTTAAAACGACCGAGCAGCCCGGCCAGGTGCGGCTCCAGCAACTGCGAGGCTTCGTCCACCACCAGGGTATCAAACTGGCGGATCTCCTGCAGGTCGCGGCGGGCATTGAGGTAAGAGGCCACCGTGGAAAGAAATACGGGCACTTCCCGCAGCATTTGCTCCACCTCAATGAAGTTTTTGCCTTCAAACTGGCGATCGAGCGACTGTTCTGAGCGTTGGGCACCGAGGCGGAGAAAAGGCACCCCCACCCGCAGCAGGTGTTGCTCTATTTCGGCTACGGCCCGGTTGGTGAAGGCCAGCACCACGAGGGATTCTTTGCGGTGAGAAAGCCGCAACTGCACGATCCGCGTGAGGACGGTGGAGGTCTTGCCCGTGCCCGGCGGGCCCTGAATCAGAAAATAATCGTTGGCGGTTACCGCCTGCTCGATCACCTGCCGCTGGTGCGGGGTGGTTCCGTTCCAGATGGCGGGTTCAATCGGAGCCAGTTCGTTCAGCGAGGCAAAACCGGGGGCTGCCTGCCCCAATATTCGCGCCTGCCTTGCCACTGGGGCATCCAGAAATTCGAGCATGGACTCGAACAAGGTATGGTAATTTTTTTCCTGAAAATCGTGCTCCAGCACCCATTGGGTTCTTCTGGCAAAAATCTCCCGGTCGGTTTGAGGGTTATTGAGGCGAATCAAAATGCCGTCGGGGTCGAGGCGGAGCAGGCGGCATTTCAGGATCTGGTACTGGAGGGGAAAAGTGCCCGATTCATCGGCGGGATAAATGAGGCAAACATCGTCCTGCCGAAAATTAGTGGCCAGGGAATGCCCTTCCTGCCTTTCGAACAGCAAGTTCCCCTCTTCGTCTATTCGCTTGAAAATCAATCCTTCCAGCAAATTATACAGCCTGAGTTTGTCTTCGCGGGTAAGCCGCCAAAGTGCGGCGAAACCTTCCGAAGCCACTTCGTCCTCCACGCTGTCGCCCACCTTAGCGGTGCGTATTTCTCTTTGCACAAAGGCCGTAAATGTCTCAAAATAAGCCAGCGCCAGGGGGCTTGCCTCCTCCAGCAGGGCGTGCATATTTTTCAAAATCTCTTCCTTATACCTAGGCACCGGCCCGAACTTATTGAGGCGCATCCGCTTCCAAAGAGCCGTAGGATCATTTTCGAGCACATGTAGCCAATGCACGGCCTCGTTGCGCACCTGAAGCAAATGCTGGAGTTGTTGGGGCACGGGGTTCACATTGCGCAGCGGCAAATGGTTGGTCTGGCTGTAAAAAACGGAAGAAAGGCCTCTGCGCTTGCCCGAGGAAACCGACTCCAGCAAGAGGTGATAACAGAGCACCTGCATGGCGTGTTCGGGTTTTACGCTGTCGTCTATAGGCGCTTTTCCGCTTTTCAATTCGAAGATGTCCTGCATATCGGCATCGTCGTGGAGGACCAGCCCATCGAGGCGACCCAGCAGGCCGTAGCGTGCCGAAATAAAGGTAGGCTCAATCACGAGGCGCTGGTCGGCATACCGCCGGGCCACCATTTGAATTTGCGGAAAGTGCTGAATTTCAATGGAATCGCGGATTTTGTTGAGCGTGTCTCTGCCCATGCGCACCGCTTGCAGGTACCGCAGGCGAAGGGCTTCCCTGAATGCGTTTTTCCAATCCAGCCCCGGCTCACGAATCAGCTGGTCGAGCAGGTCGTTCACAAGCGTACCGAGCAGGGAATTAAAGTTTGCCTGAAACCCCTCCGCACGGGCCATGGGCAAAAGCAGCGGATTGGTTTGCAGGGCATTGAATTTATCGAAAAAACAACCGGCCAGGTCGGTGGCATCCATCAGGTAGTCGGGTTCGAGCACTACCCGGCTTTTGAAATCCGTGCAGTAACGATTTTCGCCTGTTTTTCTCAGATCAAAAAAATACACGGTGCAGTACGGCCATGCCCAGGTCGCCAGTTGGCTAAAGCTCTGCCCCGGAAATACTTTGCCGTCGGGGGTAGAGGCATCAAACAGCCGAACCGAAAAGGTATCGAGGGTATCATCCGTGGATCGGCACCAGAGGTCGGCGTAGAATAGGCCTTCGTTTTCGGTGGGTTTGCGCGGTTCGATCCGCGTAACCACTGCCCGAATAGCATCGATACGCTCTGCGGAGGAACTATAGGTGCGGATAAGGGTGTCAGTAGCGTGTTTTCGGGCCTGTTCATCGAGCGCTGCGGGGAGGGATTCTGACGAAAAAAAGGAAACCATGAGGCTCAGGTTGCGGATCGCCGCCTGTATTTCCTGTGTGGCCACGGGATCGTTGGAGTGAACGGCACGGTTGCCGAGGCGGCGGATGCCGTGGAGTTCGTCGGGGAGTCGCTGCGGCATGGGGTAGCGAAGCTCCAGAAAGCAAAGTCTGCCGTTGAGGTCAGAAAAAGCCTGATTTTCCTCCCGGGTGAGCTCCTTGGTGAGCAGATCGAGGATTTTGCGGAGCTGGATGGCGGTATCAGCCGGGGACTTTTCAGCTAAAGCAAGCTGACGGGTAATTTGTAAGAAATAGTCATGCGCAAGTTTTGGTGTTAATAGCGTAAGAGGCATATCTGTTTTTCGGTCAGGAGACAAAAGTACGTTCCTTTGAGATTTATACTGAAATCCTGCCTGACCGATTTTTTAGCATAAAAAAAGGATGACACCGGGCCATCCTTTTCAAAGTAGTCTTTATAGAAAAAATCAGGGTTTGATCCACTTCAGCCCGATTTGTCCACGGGAGTTGGCAATGGTCCAAATATATACCCCTGCAGGAAGAGGACCATGGTCATAGCTGCTTTGGGCAGCACCCGGTTGTTCGGTCCATTTTGAAATACGCTCTCCGTTTATGCTATACATGGCCATTTCCACAGGCTCTGCGGTGCTTTGGTCGTAGGAAAGGGTGGCCGTATGACCGTTGAGTTGAATGCTGCCGAGGGCGATGCCTTCCCAACCCATACTTGCATCCACGCCGGTTGTTACCTTCACAATGCCCAGAATATCCAGGTTGAGATTTAGCCCCCAACTGTTGGTGCCGTCGTTCATGGCAAACCAGGTATCATCCGAAAACTGCTCCCAGGCATCTGTCCCGCAATTATTCCGGGTACTGAAAATGCCGATGGTATCTGCTGCTGCATAGGCGGCTGAAAGGTCAACAGAAAGGAAAAAATCGGCACCAGTGAGGGTCGGTGATTGGGTAAAAGGGAAAATGGTGGGAACCAGGGAGGTAGGGCTCAATTGGAGCTGGCTCTTCGTAAGGGTGGAACTCGAACCCAACAGGGTTGCAGGTGCACCGCCCGTAGTAGCAGAATAGACATTCACTTTCACGGCGGAGTTACCCGGTCCTTTTGCTTCTGCAAAAAACACCCATACCTCTGAAATCAGGGTATTGGCAAAACTGGCATAGGTAAATTTCTGGGCTTTTTGCTTGTCACCGTACTGGTTGTTTCCGGAAATATAACCCCATGCCCCTGTGCCGGAAGGAAGATACACGGTAACTGTGTCGCCGCAGGAAGAGGCCAGGCCCGGCGGAACGAGGGTATCTCCAACCTCTTCAATGGCACTCATCCGAAAACGGCCTTCGGTAGATCTGAATAGCTCACTGGGGGCGGATGGGCGAAGGCCCTGGGCATACATTCCTGAAACAAACATCAGGGAAAAGGCCAGGGTCACGAATTTTTTGCGGAGAGAAGTAGGAATTTGGATCATAAGAAAGCTAAATTATTGAAAGCAGAAATAAAGAGGAAAAACGGCATACCTATCGGACACAGCCCGAATTCCCTTGGTAAACTTACGTACCTGGTCAATTATGGTCTGGTGAATAATCGAAAATGTTACTATCGGTGTATCCTTGTTGAAAACACGTGCGCATTTCAGGGCTTGCGCCATTTCAACCCTACCCGCCCGTGCGACGTGGAAACCATCCACACATACACCCCAGAGGGCAACGCCCCATGATCGAAACTGCTACCATGGGTTCCGGGGTGCTCAGTCCAGGTAGCAAGGTGCGCTCCGGTAGCGCTGTATATGGCCATTTCGACGGGCTCCAGGATGCTTTGTTCGTAGGAAAGGGTAGCCAGCTGGTCCTGTACCTCGATATTTTTCAGGGAAATGCCTTCCCAGCCCAGCTTATCGTCGATGGCTACTCCGGGGCCAATTTTTACAATAGCCGCCATATAAAAGGCCAGATCCAGCCCCCAACCGGAAGTAGAATCGTTGACGGCGTACCAAATGCTATCGGCGTGTTGCTCCCAAGAGCCGTAGCCTCTACAAGGGTCTTTTGTAGTGTATGTGGCTAAGGTGTCATGATTGGCATAGCAATCCGAAAAATCTACAGCAAAAAAAGGCAGAGCTGTTAATCTCAAGGTATCAGGAAACAAAAATATGGTTGGTACAAGGGAATCAGGGCTGACTCGAATTTGACTTGCAAGGATTGATTCGCTTGATCCCGTAAAAAATAACGGTCCAGTAAAAAAAGTTGCATAAACATTCATCTTAATGGTTGAAAGCCCCGGACCTTTATTTACCGCAAAAAACACCCAGGCTTCTACCAGATCAACGGAAGCGTCAATAAAAGTAGAAACTAACTGCGCTTTCTGTAGGTCGCCGTAGCCATTGGTACCCGACATAAATCCCCAAGCAGAGTCCGGCGCATAAACAGTAACAGAATCTCCACACGGTCGAAAAAATTCATCAGGAACTATTGTGTCCTGCGACCAGGCCGGAAAGTATCCTCCCTTCGAAATAATATCTCCCGTCTGTGAAGATGCGCGATGTCCCTGGGCAAGTGCGGAGTGCGACCAGAGGAGCAAAAATACCGCTGTGCATAAATATCCTGCGTGGAAAGTAGGGATTCGGTTCATTTGATTGATTTGTTTCTTGTTAGATTGTAAGCTTGAAAATATCTTCCCGAATTATATTCAGGTACAGATAACATATCACAGGTAAGCTCGAAAAATTGTCATGAGGAATTTCAAAAATGTGTTGATCAGTTGCTGCTTTTTGGCAGCGACTCTCCCTCTTTTTGCGCAGGAAGGCCCTTCGCCCGCCTGGCTTTCCCAGCAGGTGAAGCAGTATTTGCTTTCAGAACCTGCTTGGGGCATCGGCGAAAGCGAGGTACAACAGCTGTTCATTAAGGACTTTTATCAAAGCAAACAAACCGGGCTTTACCACCTCTTTTTGCAACAAAAACACAGCGGCATCGGCGTGGAAGGGGTACAGGTACAAGCCTACCTGAACCACCGGGGCGAGGTCGTTTTGCTCCATAAAAACCTCGAAATCGGCCTTTCCACACGCGCTAAGAATGCAATGCCAGCCATCTCAGCCCAAGCCGCCGTAGGTCAGGCCTGGGAAACCCTGATACCCGAAACAGTATTCCCCGATCTGGTGCTGCCGCAACTAACCGGCACCGAACAGCCGTTTTCACAATTGCTCCCGGCGCTCCTTTCCGAGCCGCTCAAAGGCCAGCTGACGTGGCTTCCCCGCCCCGACAAGTCAATCCGGCTTAGCTGGAAAACAGACCTCGCTCCCAAAGGAACCGACCACTGGTGGGTAGCTTGGGTGGATGCGCAAAACGGCACGGTGCTTCAGGTGTACGACCGGGTCACGCATTGCACCTTCGACTCCGAATACAGCGATTGCGCACAATCTGTAGCAGAAGTCAAGGCATCGCCTGCCGGCATTGAGCGCACCATGACCAATGGCACTTACCGCATCTTCCCTTATCCGGTAGAAAGCCCCATTCACGGCAGCCGCGCCCTCGTTACGGACCCCCACGACCTCATCGCCAGTCCTTTCGGATGGCATGATACCAACGGTGCAAGCGGTGCTGAATACACCATTACCCGTGGAAATAACGTGTACGCCAGCGAAGACCGCAACGACCTTGACCTGCCGGGTTATTCTCCCGAAGGCGGCAGCGGACTGGTGTTCGACTTTCCTTTTGTGCAGGGGCAAGGCCCTGATACGATTCTGGATGCCGCCGTCACCAACCTCTTTTTCTGGAATAACCTCATGCACGATGTGTGGTATCAGTATGGATTTGATGAGGTGAGCGGAAATTTTCAGGCAAATAACTACAACCGGGGCGGCCTGGCAGAAGACTTTGTAAACGCCGACGCCCAGGACGGAAGCGGAACGAATAACGCCAATTTTTCAACCCCCGAAGACGGCCAAAACCCCAGGATGCAGATGTACCTCTGGAATCCTCAGGGTTCTAACGGTGTACTGGCACTGACCGTTAATTCGCCTGCGGGTATTGCCGGCGGGTATTCCACGGCCCTGGCGAGCATTGGTCCACAGCTAACGAACACCCCGATTACTGCCGACGTAGTATTGGTGAACGATGGTACAACGAACCCCGCAGAGGGCTGTTCGGCGCTGGTCAATGCATCGAGTATTGCGGGAAAAATAGCCCTCATCGACCGGGGCAACTGTAATTTTGCTGCAAAAATCACCAATGCCCAAAATGCCGGAGCAATAGCGGTGGTGATCGTACAAAATACAAATGGGAACCCCACCACGATCGGCGGCAATGGCGCAGGGATCACCATCCCCTCAGTCATGATCAGCCAGGCCGACGGAAACACCCTCAAGGCCAATCTGCCCGGTGTAAATGCAACCTTGTTAAAAGCCGTTAACCTCAACGCCCTCGACAGTGATGTGGACAATGTGGTGATTGCCCACGAGTACACCCACGGTATTTCCACGCGCCTTACCGGCGGACCTGCAACTTCCTGCCTCTTCAACGACGAACAGGCCGGAGAAGGTTGGAGCGACTGGTACGGACTGGTCATGACCGTAGAACCCAACGACAACGGGGTCATGCCGCGCGGAATAGGCACCTACGTGCAGGGGCAGGCTACTTCCGGAGGCGGTATTCGCCCGTTTCGCTACAGCACAGATATGTCTGTCAATCCAGCTACTTATGATGACATCAAAACATTTTCCATCCCGCACGGGGTGGGCTTTGTATGGGCATCCATGATCTGGGACCTGTACTGGAACATGGTGGATGAATACGGCTACGACGCAGACCTCTACCAAGGCTCCGGCGGCAACAACAAGGCCATGGCTATTATTAACGAAGGACTAAAGCTCCAGCCTTGTTTTCCGGGATTTGTGGATGCGCGGAATGCCGTGCTTAAAGCCGATGAAATCCTGTATGGAGGCACCAATCAATGCCTGATCTGGAAGACCTTTGCCCGCCGCGGACTGGGCTACAGTGCAGACCAAAAAAGCTCCGGCAGCAGGAGCGATGGCATTGAGGGCTACGACCTTCCCCCCTCCTGCCAGCCGATATTGTACGTTGAAAAAACAGCGATTGAAGACCGTATAGCCGCAGGAAGCTTGGTCACATACCGGCTCTTTGTGCGCAACCAAACCGACTCTACACTTACGGGTGTAGTCGTGCGCGATACCCTTGCCCAGGGGCTTACCCTTGTAGCAGGCTCATCTTGTCCGGTGGTTCAAAATGGCAATAACCTCGAATTTGCTTTGGGCACCATGCCTCCGGGCGTATCCACTACCTGCACCTTCCAGGCACAGGTTGACCCTACTTATCCTGTTTCATTTTTTTACTGGGACGATAACCTCGAAACCGCAGCCAACAACTATATCGTGGGTAGTTTTCAGGGTACCAATGTGTGGCGAAAAGATACCGGAAATGCCCGCAGTGCCAACGTGTCGTGGTTTATTCCGGACATGGACGGCTTCAATGATCACACCCTTTCGATGCTGGTTTCGGTTCCGCTTACGGCCAATACCGTGCTTTCATTCTGGCATCGCTACGAAACCGAGCCTGAGTACGATGGGGGCGTGTTAGAATACCTCAACAATGCCAACGGCAACTGGGAGGACCTGGGATCGGTTTCTGTTCAAAACGGATATGATGTTCAAAACGGCTACAATGCCGATATCCGCTCTAACAATCCGCTGGGTGCCCGAAGGGGATTTTCAGGAAGCAGCGGCACCTTTATCCAGAGCAAGTTCAGCCTGGCACAGTTTGCAGGAGCTTCGGTGGCGCTTCGTTTCCGATTTGCTACCGACGAAGCCGCCGGAAGTATCGGCTGGTACATTGACGACATCGCCATTGCCGACGAATCATTGGTACACAACCAGTGCCTGGCCACTAGCCTGGAAGGAGAGAGCGGTTTTGCAGAAAATACCTTTGATGTGCTTGTTACTGCAGGTGCAACTTCCATTACTCCGGAAAATTTACTTTCGGGAATCTCTCTCTATCCTAACCCCGCAGGCAACCAAGCCACCGTGAGCTGGGAGTCCGCCTCCTGGCAGCCCGAGCACATCTTTATCCGTAACCTCGTGGGACAAACCCTCGGCGAATGGCAGGTAAACACCCAGCAAACCAGCCAAGCCCTGGCACTCGACGCACTGAGCAGCGGCATGTACCTCGTGGAGCTGCAAGGCTCAAAAGGAAAAGGTACCCTGAAACTGATGGTCTTGCATTGATCGGTTTTGAATTTGAAAAATAAGGCGGATTTCGCCGGAAAAGACCCTAATTTCAACCCGATTAGGGTCTTTTCATTTATTTACTGCTCCCCATTATGACTACACTCCGCTCCATTTCTCTCCTCTTTTGCCTGGTGATGCTCCTGGCTGCATGTAGCAAAACCATGTCTCCGGCTGTGATCGACGAAACCAAGGCCGTGATGAACCTCCACGACGAAGCCATGGCCCTGATGGACCCCGTATTCGATGTGCGTTCGAACCTGAAAAGGATCCTGAAAAAAATGGACGCTACAGCGGTAGATTCAACTTCAGGTAAAGAAATCAACTACGCCATCGGCGAACTGGATGTAGCTGAAGAAGCCATGATGTCGTGGATGCGCGAATTTAACCCGCCAACCAACGAAACCGATAAAACCGTGGCCATTACCTACCTGCAAGGCGAAAGGACAAAAGTGGAAGCGGTAAAAGAAAAAATGAACACTGCGATTGCCGCTGGAAAGCAAGTAGCCGACAAATATTCCGCCCAACCCTGAACCCTGTCCCTCAATTCGAGGTAGAATCCCTAGCTTTTACCTTCGAAATCTGACCACATGCGCGGCATCTTCATTTATTTGAATCAAAAACAACGACTGCTGCCTCTCGGGTTGGCCCTTGTGTTTTTTATTTCCCTCTCCGGTTGCAAAAAAACTACCCAGGAACCTGAAGGGCCCCTGCCTATTCTGGGTGCGGTGCATATCGACGAAAACGGCGACACCACGTACTACGCCATCCCCGATTATGCCTTTGTGGATCAGGACAGCAACCTGATTGTGCCCGATACTTTTGCCGGAAAGATCTACGTAGCTGATTTTTTCTTTACGACCTGCCCTACCATTTGCCCCATCATGAAAAAAGAAATGGTGCGGGTATATGATGCTTTTCTGGATGAGCCCCGGGTAAGGCTCCTCTCCCACTCCATCGACCCGGCGCATGACTCGGTGGCCGTGCTGAAGCGTTACGCCACCGCTTTGGGCATCCAAACCCCCAAATGGCACATGGTTACGGGCGACAAGGACGAAATTTATACCCAAGCCCGTGCATACATGGTGAGCGCGCTTGATGACCCCACAGCCCCGGGAGGCATTGTGCATTCAGGCGCTTTCATCCTCATAGATGGCAACCGGCACGTGCGTGGCTTTTACGACGGCACCAAAACCGAAGAGGTGGACGAGCTGATGGCAGATATCAAGCGTCTGCTAGATGAATAACAAGTCTTTTTCCTGGAAAACAATCGCCTACATTTTCTGGCCGCTGCTCATTCTCGGGGGATTGGTGGTATTTCGTTTTACCTACTCGGGGGCAAATACCGGCGAAGGGGCTGGCCTCTATCAGGTTCATTGTGCCAATTGCCACGGCAACAAAGGAGAAGGCTTTAAGCAGCTTTATCCGCCACTGGCAGGTGCTGCTTTGGCCAAAGGCGACCCCACAGTACTTGCCTGCCTGATCAAAAACGGGGCAAACACTCCCCTATCCATTGGCGACACCACTTACACCCAACCCATGCCCGGCAACCCTGCCTTGTCCGTGGTACAAATTACGGCCATCGTAAACTATGTGCGCGGATCGTGGGGAAATGACGCCCCTCCGATCCGCGCAACGGTGGTAGAAAATGCTATAAAAAGCTGCCCTTAAGCAAGCTCCATATCCGCAATAATCCGGTTGATCTTCTCCCGCAGGGCATCCAGGGTACTGTAAAATGCCTCAGGGCCCGAAAGGGGTTCGTTTACGCTGAAGTAAAACTTGATCTTAGGCTCTGTGCCTGAAGGGCGGGCCGAAATTTTGGAGCCATCGGCGGTGATAAACTGCAGCACGTCCGATTTAGGGAAAGGAAGTGGGAAGCTTTCGCCGGTTTCGAGGTTTTTGCCGACCCTCATCTGGTAATCGAGCATTTGTTTTACGGGCGATCCGGCAACCATGGCGGGCGGATTGGCACGCAGCGATTCCATCATTTCTTTGATTTCTTCGGCGCCACGCTGTCCTTTTTTGGTAATCGAGATCAGGTCTTCGAGGTAATAACCAAACTGCTGGTACATGTCCATCAGCAAATCAAAAAGGCTGAGGCCCTTGTCTTTGGCATAGGCAACCATTTCGGCGATCATGGCGCAGGAGCTCACTGCATCTTTGTCACGCACAAAATCGCTCACGAGGTAGCCGTAGCTTTCTTCTCCGCCACCGATAAACTCTTCTTTGCCCTCTTTTTCGAGGATAATTTCGGCGATCCACTTAAAGCCGGTGAGGGTTTTGTAGGCATTGACGTCGAAGCTGGCGGCCATGGCGTCGATGAGGTCGGTGGTAACGATGGTACTCACCACGTACTGGCGGCCATCGAGTTTGCCGTTTTCCTTCCATTTGCGCAGCAGGTAATACACCAGCAAAGAGCCGGTTTGGTTGCCATTTAGCAGCTGAAACTCGCCTTTGGGATTTTTCAGGCCAATGCCTACGCGGTCGGCATCGGGGTCGGTAGCCAGAATGAGGTCGGCGTCCATCTCCTTAGCCTGGTTGAGGGCCATGCTCATGGCCTCTTTTTCTTCGGGGTTAGGGTACACCACGGTAGGGAAATTACCGTTCGGGGTAGCCTGTGCCTCCACGATGCTCACATTCCGGAATCCCATAAGGTCAAGGATTTTTGGAACGAGGGTAATGCCGGTACCGTGGATGGGGGTGTACACGATTTTGAGGTCTTTTTGGCGCTCAATGGCATCCGGCGCCAGCGAGAGGGCCTTTACCTGTGCGAGGTATGCGTTATCAATTTCTTCGCCGAGGTAGGTAATGAGCGATTCGTTTTTCTCAAATTTTACCGCTTCAATGCCTGAAATCTTGTTCACTTCGGCGATCACGTTTTTGTCGTGCGGAGGAACGAGCTGGCCGCCGTCGCTCCAGTAGGCCTTGTAGCCGTTGTATTCTTTGGGGTTGTGCGAGGCAGTGATCACCACGCCCGACTGGCAACCCAGGTGCCGCAGGGCAAAGGAAAGGAGGGGCGTAGGCCTCAATTCCGCAAAGATATTTACCTGTATGCCATTAGCCGAGAATACGGAAGCAACGATGTCGCCGAAATATGCGCTGTTGTTGCGGCTGTCGTAGGCGATGGCCACCTTGATCGGCTCACCGGGAAAAGTAGCCTTGAGGTAGTTTGCCAGGCCCTGGGTAGCCATGCCGAGGGTGTACTGGTTCATGCGGTTGGAACCCACGCCCATGAGTCCGCGGAGGCCACCGGTGCCAAATTCGAGGTTTTTATAAAAAGAATCGGAAAGGGTCTCATGGTCCTCGAGGATCATGCGCTCAATTTCCTTTCGGGAGGCTTCGTCGATGGGGGAATCTATCCAGGACTGAGCTTTTTGCAGTACTGCGGGGTCAAGGCTGCTCATGAAATTCGCGATTTATATGGTGGTGAGTCGAAACAATAATGGTTGTGGACAAAATTAGAAAAAACAAGTTCTGTCCCTAGTTTCCTGTGCTTTTTGGGCAGAAATCTATTTCATTTGGTATTCCTTCGAAAAAAAGGTGGGGGGTATTTTGTCTATATTTGCCCCGTTCTGAAAAACCCGCCCCGGAGAAAGAACCCAGATTTGCCAACATGGACCATTCTGAAAAACACAACCTTAATAAAGTAACCCTCGGAGGGCTGCTCGTTTCGCTGGGAATCATATACGGGGATATCGGCACCTCGCCTTTGTATGTGATGAAGGCCATTGTGGGTAACGCGCTGATTACGGAAGAGCTGGTGCTTGGCGGGGTTTCGTGCGTGGTATGGACCCTGACCCTGATGACCACCGTGAAGTATGTGTTGCTGGCGTTGCGGGCTGATAACCACGGCGAAGGCGGCACTTTTGCGCTTTATGCCCTCACCCGCCGGAAAGTAAAAAAAGGGCTTGCAATTCCGGCCATTATCGGGGGCTGTGCCCTGCTGGGCGATGGCATGATTACGCCACCGATCTCTGTTTCCTCCGCCATCGAGGGTGTTTTGATCAAGAATCCCGACATACCTACTATCCCCATTGTTATTGGGATTATCTCTGCCTTGTTTTTCTTTCAGCGGTTCGGCACCAAAACCGTGGGGGGCTCATTCGGCCCCATCATGCTCACCTGGTTTTTGATGCTGGGCATACTCGGAATATCGGGGCTGACACTCAATCCGATGGTGCTGCTGCAAGGGCTCAATCCCTGGTACGCTATCCAGCTACTGGTACACTATCCTAATGGATTTTGGTTGCTGGGTGCTGTTTTTCTATGCACCACCGGGGCAGAAGCCCTGTATGCCGACCTGGGCCATTGTGGCAGAAAAAACATTCAGACCAGCTGGATTTTTGTAAAAACCTGCCTGTTGCTGAACTATTTCGGACAGGCAGCATGGCTCCTTCAGTTTAAGGGTCAGCACCTGCCTTCGAACCCATTCTATTCCCTGATGCCCTCGTGGTTTTTGTATATCGGAATCGGAATAGCCACCGTAGCAGCCATTATTGCCAGCCAGGCACTTATATCGGGGTCGTTTACCCTCATCAGCGAAGCCATTAAGCTCAATTTCTGGCCACAAATGAAGATCAACTACCCCACCAACCTCAAAGGCCAGATCTATATTCCGGGCATCAACCTGCTGCTCTGGGTCGGCTGTACGCTGGTGGTATTGATTTTCAGAAAATCAGAACGGATGGAATCGGCTTACGGGCTGCTGATCATCATCAACATGCTGATCGACACCTACCTGTTCACCTATTATTTCATTTCGAACAGGGTAAGGCGGGAATATATTGCCCTATTCCTCATTTCCTTTCTTACGATTGAATTTGCCTTTCTGGCCGCCAATCTCACCAAATTTCACGATGGTGGTTTTGTGAGCTTTATCATCAGCTCCCTGTTGTTTTTGGTCATGTTTGTGTGGTACGAAGCCGGCAATATCAAGCGCAAACTCACCGAATACGTGAGCATGACCCCTTACCTGATGCGCCTCAAGGAACTATCGCATGACCTCACCATGGGCAAATTTGCCTCCAATGTGGTGTACCTCACCAGTTCCGAAAACCCGCAAACGATAGAGTCGAAGGTTATTTACTCCATTTTCCAGAAGCAACCCAAGCGAGCGGATATTTATTGGTTTCTGCACGTAGAGATTACGGACGAACCTTATACCATGGAGTACAAGGTGAAATTTCTGGATGAAGAAAGCATTATCCGGATCACTTTCAGGCTGGGTTTCCGGGTAGAGCCTAAGATCAGCCTGTATTTCCGGAAGGTGGTAGAAGAGCTGGTGCGCAACAAAGAGGTGGACATTACCAGCCGCTATGCTTCGCTGAGCAAGCAAAATATTTCAGGCGACTTTCGGTTTGTGGTGCTGCAGCGTTTCCTTTCTGCCGACAATGAGTTGCCCATTCGCAACCAGCTCATCATGGATGCCTACTTCATTTTGAAGAAATATTCCCTCTCCGAAATCAAGTATTTTGGCCTTGATGCCAGCCAGGTAACCGAAGAAATGGTGCCCATGATTATCAACCCAGCCAAAAATGTGCAGCTGGTGCGTCTGCCGGATGAAGATGGTGTAATGTCGTAGTTTGAAGGGAAAAATATTTTTCTCACATTCATATCGTGAGAACGGTAAAATCAGCCGTTCATGCGTCAGGTTATAGGTTTCCGAAACGATATGAAGCACTCTTTACTCCTCCTGCTGGTCCTGATGGGCCTATCTTCTGCCTGCCAAACCTCCAAGCCGCTTGACAGCTACAAGGGCGAAAAGGTAATCTTTGGCTCCGGAGGTGGATTTACCGGCCTGGTAACCACCTACACCCTGCTGGCCGATGGCCGACTTTTTAAGCAAAACTCGATGGGCGACACCGCCCTTACCGAGGTTCTCCGCATGCCGAAAGCTACAGCTAAAGCCCTGATGAAAGAAAAGGCCTCGCTACCAACGAGCCATTTTCAACAACCCGGCAACATGTACAGCTTTTTGGAATGGACTCAGGAAAATGAAACGCACCGCGTTACCTGGGGCGCCCCTCAGGGAACCCCTCCAGCCGAAGTGGTTGCCTTATACCGCAGCCTGATGGAGAAAATTAATCCCGAAGAATAACCACTCTACCGTACTTTCTACCTTACCATTATGCGTAATATTTACGTTTCCTGGATCGCTGCTGCATGCCTTTTTTGCGCCGCAGGTTCAGCCGTGGCTCAAAATCCTTTGCCCGAAAAATCAAAAACCGGTACCGCTGAACGCGCAACGGGCCCGTGGATTAGCACCCAAAAAGGAGGCTTAACCCCTTCCGCTACCCAACCGCTCTGGCAACCCCTTCCCGGAAGCCCTGAAAACTACCTGCTATCGCCCACCCTGCAGCCCGGGGCTTCGGTTCCTGACATTGTGCGCGACCCCGTTTCGGGCCAGCCCCTCTTTATTGAGCAAAAGAACAGGTACAGCCAGCGGGGTTCCTTTTCTACGGAGCAGGCCGCCTCACAGGCACAGTTGTTTATGCAGGACATGGGCAATGCCTTTCGCATCCAGCATGCCGAAGATGAAATGCACGTATTGCAAACTGAGACCGACGACCTGGGCCATACCCATGTAAAAATGCAGCAGGAGTGGATGGGCGTGCCCGTTTACGGAGCCGAAGCCATCGTTCATTTCGACCAAACGGGAAATGTACGCATGACAGGCCGGCTGCAACCTTCGTGCAAACTCACCGACGTATCCCCAGCCATTTCCGATCAGGATGCGATCAATGTGGCCATGGCCCAATTGGCCGGAGAAACGGTAATCACGAGCCTCACGGCCGAGCAGCAAACCATGCTGGGCTATACCGGCCCGGTGGCTGAGCTGGTTATTTACCCCCTGGAAGGCATTACGACCAGCTACAAACTGGCATGGAAATTCACCCTCAGGCCTAACTTTCTGCGCAGGTACGAGTTTTATGTGGATGCAAAAACAGGTGCTATCCTTCTCCACTACGACAACACCTGCTCCCTCGGACCAGCAACTGCTACCGGCAATGACCTGAACGGTGTTTCACGCACGGTGAATACGTTTCAGGATACCAACGGCACTTACTACCTGGTCGATGCCTCTAAGCCCATGTACACCGGCACCAATAACGTCCTGCCAGCTCAAGGAAAAGGTATTATCCTGACGGGTGACATGAATAACTCAAACACCAGTAACCCTTCCTACAACTACATTGTCTCCAACAATAATACCTGGAACGCCAAGTCGATCTCGGCACATTACAATGCCAGTGTGTCGCATGACTACTTTAAAAATGTATTCCAGCGCAACTCCATCAACGGCAGTGGCGGGGACATCAACTCTTTCATCAACGTACGCGATGAAAACAACCTGTCGATGGACAATGCCTTTTGGAATGGTGCAGCGATGTTTTATGGAAATGGTGCAACAGATTTTCTTCCCCTGGCGGGCGGGCTGGATGTAGCAGGCCACGAAATGACCCATGGCGTAGTGCAAAACAGTGCTAACCTCGAGTATCAGGGTGAATCGGGCGCTTTGAATGAATCGTTTGCGGATATTTTTGGCTCCATGATTGACCGAAACGACTGGCTGATTGGGGAGGATGTGGTAAAACTATCCGCCTTTCCTTCCGGCGCCCTGCGCAGCATGCAGGACCCGCACAACGGCGGCTCCAGCCTCAACAGCCCCGGCTACCAGCCCCGCCACGTGAACGAGCAATACACCGGAACGCAGGACAACGGCGGGGTGCACATCAACTCCGGCATTCCTAACTGGGCATTTTTCAAATTTGCCACCGCAGTTACCAAGGACAAAGCCGAGAAAGTGTACTACCGCGCCCTGACCGTTTACCTCACCAAATCCTCGCAGTTTGTGGATGAGCGTATAGCCGTAATACAAGCAGCAACCGACCTCTACGGAGCCAATTCAGCTGAAGTGAGCGCCGCCGCAACGGCCTTTGACCAGGTAGGTATTCCCGGCCCCAGCGGGGGCAACCAGGGCGGTGGATCTGGTGGTTCCAATTACCAGACACAGCTTCCGCCTAACCCGGGTGCCGATTTCATTGTAAGTACCGATACCGATGTAAATCCTTTTGAAATTTACCTTTCATCGACCACAGGCACCAATTTTCAGGGGCTGACTACGACCATTCCGAGGAGCAAAATCAGCGTTACGGACAATGGCCAATACGGTTATTTTGTCAGCGAAGACCATCATATCAAGCGGGTGCGCATGAATGCCACCACTCCGCAGGAGACTCAACTGTCGAATCAGCCGGAGTGGGACAACGTCGCTATTTCTAAAGACGGAAACCTGCTGGCGGCCGTTTCCTCTTCCATTGACACCTCGATTTACATCTTCAACCTCGCCGCAAACCCCATCACGGGCATTCAGTACATTTTGTACAATCCCAGCTTTACCCAAGGCGTCTCTACTGGCGGGGTTCATTACGCCGACGCCATCGAGTTTGACCACAGCGGCCAGTACGTGATGTACGACTCTTACAACGAGATTCCGAATATCAGCGGCACCAACCTCACGTATTGGGACGTAGGCTTTATCAACGTATGGAACAAAGCCACCAATAACTTCGGTGACGGCACAATTACCAAAGTGTTTACCAACCTGCCCAGCGGAGTGAGTGTAGGCAATCCCGCTTTTTCCAAAAATTCTACCGCAGTCATAGCCTTTGACTACATCAACGACAATACCAGCCAAAACCTGCTGATGGCGGCTAACCTGGAATCGGGGGAGGTGAATGAGATTTTCAACAACCAGATCTTGTCTTACCCCAACTTCTCTAACCTGGACAACAAGCTGATTTTCAACGCAAATGACCTCCAGGGTAGCCCGGTAGTGGCACAAATAAGCTTGCAGGCGAATAAAATCACGCCTTCGGGCACTGCTACAGTACTTATAGGCCAGGCCAAATGGGGAGTATGGTATGCCACAGGCGTCCGCAACCTGAATGTGTCCATTGAGCCGGAGTTCCTAGCCGGTTCGTCGTTTGTGCTGGCACCTAACCCCGCCACAAGCAACAGCAGCCTGTTGGTGAGCCTCAAAGCTGAGGCCAGTCTCCAGTTCCGGATCACGGATGTAATGGGCAAAACCTTGTGGAGCACCAGTGCCAGGTCGTATCCTGCCGGTGACTCACGGGTGACACTCGATCTCGAATCCCTTGCCTCGGGCATGTACCTTGTGCAGGTTATTTCAGCCGGAGAAATATATACCCAGCGGCTGGTTAAGCCCTGAGCAAAGGAATAAACAACAAAAAGCCACCCTGAACATCAGGGTGGCTTTTTTTATGCAATCCTGAATGGGTTGAGCCTATTTCGTGGCCTGACTGGCTACCCAATCATTAAATGCCTGGGTCAGGCATTCGTTGTGCCATTCGGCGTATTTTTCCCCTGAGGATTGGTCCTCAACGAGCGTTACTTCAGTTTGCATTTCAGGGTGGTTGCGGGTTAACTCTGCCAACCGGGGATTAAAGGCCGCCAGGTAGGCAACAGGATTATCCGGAAAAAAACGCATACGAAAGAGCTGATCCTTGAAGAAATATAACCTCAGCTCACCAAATATTTCGAGGTGGTGAAAGTCCACTATGCGCAATCGATTCTCTACCTGACTCTGGCCCTCACTTCGCAGGGTGTAGCCTTCACGGGTGGCATTTCTCCGTACATTTTCCATCTTCATGCCCGGTGAAAAGGGCTCTATCCACTTTTTTTCACTCAAACCCGGACAGTTTGTGGCTGGTGAACAAGCACAAATAGCACTTGCAAGAAAACAGAAGGAAGCCCAGCATAAAATACGGAAACGTGAATTTTTCATAGCAACTTATTATACAGACAATAATACCATTGATCCAACACTTCTATTGGATGGATAAATAAAAATACAAAACTTAAGACTCAGTTCAGAAATAAGTAACTCGTAATTTTTCATGCGGATGCCCGTAACAGCTACTAAAGCTTCTCACGTTCCTTGCTCAATCACAACGCTCTACATCGCTAATATTTCGCCTGCTTTAAGCAGGGATGACCTTCAGCACTTGTTTGCCCCATTTGGCAAAGTACTATCTGTAAGAATTATGCGCGACATCCGGATCGAAGAAAATCCAGGGTATGGATTTGTGGAGTTTGGCACAAGCGAAGCCGTAAAAGCTGCCCGCCAACTGATGGATGGCCGCCTGATCAAAGGCATGCCACTAAAGGTTTACCGCGCCCAGATGATGCGCAAATCGGCTTAGTACCCCTACTTCAGGTACCTCACATTCACTTTGGCAGGTAATTCCTTTTCAAATTCGTGCAAATGCAGGGAGAGGGAATGCGCCTGCAACGAATCGGCCCCGTACCAGGTAACGATGCTGTCGCCGCAAATGAAATTGTCGGGCAAAGCCCAGGTGGCTACGGGCACCCAGGTGGCAGGCGTCCAAGCCGATACCCAGCTGTCATAAATAACGGCTATTTCTACCTCGCGGCTTTCTGCAAGTGCCTGCACGTTTCCGGGGGTATTTTGGCGGTTCAAAATCAAGGGCAGCATTTCCTGATCGCCCAGTGCCACCATGTCCGTAAGCTGGATATTGCTGAAATACGTCAGCGCGCCAATGTCGTTAGCGGCGATTGAGGACTTGGGGTAATATCGCTCCACAAAGCGGGACATTTGAATCTGCTGCGAATAGATATTGTTGGAGCCCCGGGGCAGGTTCCAGGAGAAAAATCCGGCACGCATCCCGAAGGGAATCAACACCCATGCGACACCAAACAAGAGGATGATTCTGACGGAAAAAGGCTGCCCTTTCCATTTGAAAATAAGGCCCCATTGCTCGGCAGAGAGGATCAGCGCCAAAAAGCCCAGGGCCATCAGGTAGGCTTCGTACCGCACGCCCCCTACTTTGGAGGCAAGCAGGTGGAGCGGAAAAGCAAGCATCGTAAGGGCCAGCAGGTACCACCCCTTCGAGAGTTCAGGTTCCTTGTTTCGCACCCAGGGCAGAACCAGCCCTACGGCCATTAACACGAGGATGCTCGCTACAAAACTCTCTTCGTGCAGATAGGTAAGCAGGTTGAGTACCATAGCCATCAGGCTTTCCAGCGAACTGCCCGGCACGGAGCCTTTGATTAACAGGGAAGTAGGAAAAAAGGTGCCGCCTTGCGATTGGCTAAACAGGCCGTAGCCCACCACGGTGGCTGCCCCTCCGATGAGCATGGCCGCAGTTTCCGATCCTTTCTTTTTCCACACCCCCAATACACACCCTGCGGCTACGAGAAACATGCCTTCGTACCGAATGCCTGTAACCAATGCAGCTAATAACCCTAGCTGCAAGAGCCTTTGGCTTTCCGTGCGCGTCAACGCCTGCACCAATGCCCAGGCAAACGCCAGGTCGATCCATACCTGCAGGGTGTGCTCCATGCCAATCAGGGCCAGAAAAGGCAGGGGCACCAGCACTACCCACAAGGCCAGCCATATCCACGCACGCGATGGAGACACCTCGCTGTCTCTCAACCACTTAACCACCAATAGCACGCAGCCGACTCCAGCCACCAGGTTGATCAGGACCGGCCAGTAGGTCCACGGAATAATACCGGTAAGGAGAGATAGCAGCACGGTATAGTGCGGGGAGGAAGAGCAGAAAACAAAATCACCATTGGCTACGCCCCATACCCCTTTATCGGCCAATTGACGGGCGGTGGCGAGGTGGATATAGGTATCGTCAAGAAAATAAACGAAGTGGCCTTCGTTCATGAACCACGAAACCAGCCCGAGGACTAAAAATATGCCTAAAAAAAACGCCAGGCCAACGAAGGCGACCTGGCGGTAGTTTTTGAAAAATGGCTTTGGCATGGGCGCTTTATCCTGGGTCATTCATGATCAAATGCCCCATTTTGAGTTTTTTGGTAAGCAAATATCGCTCGTTGTGGGGATTTGCTTGGATTTCAATGGGTACGTTTTCGACAATTTCCAATCCATAGCCGATCAAACCGGCGCGCTTGGTGGGGTTGTTGGTCATCAGGCGCATCTTACGCACGCCGAGGTCGCGCAGAATCTGGGCACCAATGCCGTAATCGCGGAGGTCCATTTTGAAACCCAGTTCGAGGTTGGCTTCTACGGTGTCGCGTCCGAGCTCCTGCAATTTATAGGCTTTTAATTTGTTCAAAAGTCCGATTCCCCGGCCTTCCTGCTGCATGTACAGCACCACGCCTTTGCCGGCAGCTTCTACCATTTCGAGGGCTTTTTCGAGTTGCGGGCCACAGTCGCAGCGGCAGCTACCGAAAATATCGCCCGTGGCGCAGGAGGAGTGTACGCGTACCAATACCGCTTCTTCGGGCGTCCATTCCCCTTTAATCAGGGCCATGTGTACCTCATCGGTATCGAGCTGCTTGAAAGCAATGAGGTCAAAATCGCCATAAGAAGTAGGCATTTTCACCCCTATTTCGCGGCGAATCATGCTCTCATGAGTGAGGCGGTACTGAATAAGGTCCTCGATGGTGATGAGCTTGAGGTTGAAGCGATCAGCCACCAGGCGCAAATCAGGCAGGCGGGCCATGGAGCCATCTTCATTCATGATTTCGACAATGGCAGCCGCAGGCTCGTAACCGGCTAAGCGCGAGAGGTCCACCGCCGCTTCGGTATGCCCCGCCCGGCGAAGCACCCCACCACTCATTGCGCGAAGTGGAAAAATATGCCCAGGACGGGCAAAATCGTCGGCTTTGGAAGCCGGATGGATGAGGGCCTGAACGGTTTTGGAGCGATCAGAGGCTGAAATGCCGGTGGTACACCCGTCCAGCAGGTAATCGACCGAAACGGTAAAGGCGGTTTTGTGAAGGTCCGTTTGTTTTCCTACCATGAGGTCGAGCCCAAGGGTTTCACAACGTTCTCCCTCCAGCGGGGTGCAGATCAGGCCCCTGCCGTGGGTAGCCATAAAATTTATCACTTCAGGGGTAACGAACCGGGCCGGAATAACGAAATCGCCTTCGTTTTCGCGGTCGCGGTCGTCCACCACGATGATCATTTTGCCTTGCTTGAGGTCCGAGAGCGCTTCCTCAATGGTATTGATATGAATATGGTCCATGTTCGGGGTGATCGTTCAAAAATTGAAAGGTAGTATTTGTACGGAAAACTCCCTAAAGCTTTTCAATACCCCAAATAATATATGTGTATACTAAAGGGAGAATATGCTGGAATAGCCAGCAGCCCTTATCAAATATTAAATGCATTTACATTCAACAAATTGAGTTTTTTGTTTTACGTTTTATCTGTATTTTACACAAATGTTTCAACAACCGCTCATGTTTTTGAAATACTTATTGAGTTTGCACCTACTAAAACACCCGATAAAATGCCTGAGATACCGGCCCCAATAGATAAAGGTACCCTCGAAAAAACTGCCAGTAGTTTGAAGGCCATTGCTCACCCAGTGCGCCTGGCGATGATCAATCTGCTGAAAGACGGAAAGAAGATGAATGTGACCCAAATCTACCAGGCACTTGGGCTCGATCAGGCGGTAGCCTCACAGCACCTCAGCATCCTGAAGGAAAAAGAAGTATTCGAATCAAGCCGGCTAGGGAAGCACTCTTATTATTCGCTGAAAAATAACGATATCGTAAAGGCTGTAAACCTGCTGGTAGCCTCTACCTATAGCTGAAATGCGCCTGCTTCCTTCCAGGAATCGAGCAGCACCAATCTCCCTACCGGACCTTCGTTCATCAGCAAATCGAGGCCGGAAAGCCCGGGCTGAAAATTTCCGTATAGCTGCCGGTATTCCTTTGGGGTAAACCAGGCAGGCAAGACTTGAAGGGTAGGATCGAATTGATGGTGCAAATTAACAACAGAGGCACTTTCCAGATGCCCAGCGGGCTTCATTTCCCCTTTCCACCCAAAAGACTGCAACAGCCACTGCGTGGTAGCGAGGTTTAATTGCCAGAGCGATGTAGGCGGAGATTGGAGTAGTGACTCACATTCGGGGAAATAGTGCTCAAAAAAGGGCGCTTTGCGGTAGGCCATCTCAATGGATCGCAAGTGTTGGCGAACCCAGTTTTCGTAAAAAACCACCTCTTTTTCCTGCATTGGGGCATACGTATGCCGCCGACCGATGCTGACCGTGAGTGCCAGTACGCCTTGTGCAGTAAGTATGGGGGTACGTGAAAAGAAACGCTGCTTGCGGTAAATAATGCCGAGGTCGTAGTGAAGGGTGGTTTGCTGAAGGGCAGCAGCAAGCCACGGGGTGGTAGGAAAATAATACAAGGGAAAGGCAAGGGGCATACGGTTCCGGTTACTGGGCGAAAATACGTATCTTAGTGGCAAAACCTGATTTCATGAACACCTGGCTAATTGGAAAAATGAGGGGCAGTCTGGCGATAGTTTGCATGATGTTGTTCCTTGGGTCTGCATTTGCACAAGAACAGGAATTGAATTTCTTTCTGGAGCCTATCCGCTACCACTACACTACGGGTGAAACTTATGTGCAGATTATCATTGCCGTGGATGGTACTTCTATCCAATACGAGCGGGAACAGGATGATCTTTTTCAGGCTTCGGTGGGAATAGATATCACCATCAGTCGCCTTACCGATGACAATGATACCTCTAAAATTTATCACGATAAATATAACTTGGGCCTGGCAACTGCCGACCGCATTGCCGACACCACCCTGCTCTCCCGGCGGGTAATGCTGCGCAACACCAATGAAATCGGGCTAAGCGAAGGCCGGTATGTCATTCAGGCCATTGCTAACGATAATTTTGCACCGAAATCTTCCCCTATTGTTAGTTTCAGCGAAATTGTGGTTACCCGCCTACCCAGAGAGGAGGTCGGATTTTCGGACATTAAGTTTCTGGCCGGCGAACTACCCTACCCTACCCAGCTCGAAAAAGGAAGCCATTGGCCCGACAGGCGAGATTTCCTTATTCCGCTCGGTACCAACAACAACCTCTTTAACCAGGACACCCTCTCCTTCTTTGTGGAGTTTTACAATTCAGACAAACTCTTCGATGGCAATTTCTTTGTCAGAAGCCGGATCATGATCGAAGACCGGATCCTGTTTGCTTATGAGGAGGTGCAGAACAAATCGCCCCGGCCCCTGAACATGATCAAAGAGAAGTTCGATATCAGCAAATTGAAATCGAATATCTATACCCTCATGGTGGAACTCGTGGACAATAAAAACAATGTCAAATCTTCGACCAGCTGTAAATTCTTTTTATGGAATTCACGGGTGGATTCTGATTTTGACGCCTTTACCGTTACCAATCCGGAGACAGATATTTTTTCGAATTATTCTGAAGACGAGCTCAACTCCTACCTCCAAACGCTGACCTATATCAGCTCGCAGGAAGAGCGCAACTTTATCGGGGTACTCGCCAACGCCGACCAAAAGCGAAATTACCTGGCCAGTTTTTGGGAAAAACGCCGCCGTTACCCTACCCAACCCATCGAAGCCCTGTGGCAGGGCCACCTCGCCGCACTCACCTACTGCAACCAGGAGTTTAAATCCGCTTTGCGCAAAGGCTGGCAAACAGACCGGGGAAGGGTATTTATGAAATATGGAATCCCCAGCAATATCGAGCGTTTCCCGTACGAAGCTAACCTGGTGCCCTACGAAATATGGTACTACGATCGCCTGAGCGTACAGACGAAAGTAAAATTCATATTTTACGACAAAGACCTGAGTACCAACGAATACGAGTTGCTCCACTCTGACAAATACGGTGAGGTAAACAATCCTAATTGGCGACAGCAACTCATGAGCAGGGGAAATGTGCCCGGCAATATCGACTTTGAGGACAACACCAATTACGATACCAAGCTCAATCCCAACGACTGATCCTTTTGCCGGGTGATGCGCTATTTTTTATTTTTGCCTCAAATCAAGGGTTCACATGTTCAACTTCGGTGATGTTTTCGGGAAATTTCAGGATATGCAGCGGAAGCTGGATGAGGTGAAAGCCCAATTGGGTGACATTGTGGTGGAAGCCGAGTCCGGTGGCGGAATGGTGCGGGTAATAGCCAATGCCAATCGTCAGGTGCTAAAAATTCATATTTCCCCCGATATCATGGACAAAGAAGACCCCGAAATACTCGAGGACCTGATCGTAGCTGCCGTGAATCGCGCCCTCGCCATAGCCGAAACCCGTGGCCGCGAAGAGCTGCAAAAGGTAACCCAGGGAATATTGCCCCCCGGTTTTGACCTCTCAAAGTTCGGATTGGGTTAAAGGAAGCACATGTCTGATTTTCCGGCGGTTACTGTCGCCATCCTCAACTACAATGGCCGCCATTGGCTGGAGCGATTCCTGCCCGAGGTATTGGCTACCACCTACTCCGGAGCCCAATACCTGGTCATCGACAATGGCTCCACCGACGATACTATTCCCTGGCTATCGCAGCACTACCCTGACGTTCAATTGCTGCCATTGCACGAAAACTACGGTTTCACCGGTGGCTACAACCGGGCACTGCCCCATATCGATACGCCCTATTTTGTGTTGCTCAACAGCGATGTATCTCCTCAACCCGGCTGGTTGGAACCCTTGGTCGCGGCCATGCAGGCCGAGCCCCGGCTGGCGGCCATTCAGCCAAAAATCTGCTGGACAGAGCAGCGCGACCAGTTTGAATACGCCGGAGCAGCCGGTGGGTGGATGGATACCCTCGGCTACCCTTTTTGCCGGGGCCGCATGTTCGATACCCTCGAAACCGACACCGGCCAATACAACGATTTTGCGTACATCGCCTGGGCCAGTGGTGCCTGCTCCTTACTCCGAACTGAAACCGTGAAACAACACGGGCTCTTTCAGGAGGGCTTTTTTGCCCACATGGAAGAAATAGAATGTTGCTGGCGGCTGCAAAACCTGGGTTACCTTATAGGTTGCGAACCGCGGTCGGTGGTTTATCACGTGGGAGGAGGTACCCTGCCCCAAGGCAGTCCGCGCAAAACGTTTCTCAACGTGCGCAACAGCCTAAGCGTACTGGCCCTTCATTTACCCGATGGACAACGCATCCCCCGGATTTTTTTCAGGCTGTTACTGGATGGCGTTTGGAGCATTCGCAGCCTGAGTCAAGGCGATTTCGCCTCTATAGGTGCTATTCTAAAAGCACACCGAGCCTTTTACAGGCTTTGGCGGCAGCTTTCAAAGCAAAGAAAATCTCTCTACCCGGAGGGGATTTCTGCCTTTCCGAAGCATGGATTTTTCCATGGCAGCATCGTTTACCGGTATTTTCTTCGAAAGAAAAAGACCTTTGCCACACTGATACCCTGAGCAGGAGAGGAGGCTATAAAGGCCAGTATTCCAACGCGCCAATGTCGAACCCATCGTAGCGGAGCGAATCGCTTCTTCCGCGATAGTCGTCGTTGTAGCCGGTAGAACCCACCGGAAAATCGACACCTGCATTGATTGCCGGACTTCCTTCCTTGAGGCGGTAATCGCGCAGTGAATAATCGTTGAACAAAGGATCGAGGTTTACGATGCTTTGGAAATAGTGCGGCGATACATAAGGAAGGTAATCGGTACTTGATTTTACCAGGCAGTTTTGAAATCGGACATCCGGCACCGGAATATTGGGAAAGGTATCGAGCACAAATTCGTCGTCTTCGCTGCCCCAAATGATACAATTGGTAAAATTGGCGAGGCAAGGATAAATCGTGGCCGTGTTATTTTCATCCACAAAGTAATTGTTGATCAGCACCTGGGGGGTGCGTCGTGAAAAACGCGGATTGGCGAGGTTGAAGTTGCCGAAGGTACAGTTATAAAAAGCATAATTGCCGCCCCCATAGGCAAAGAAAGTGCGCTCTTTGCAGGTAGTGACGATGGAGTTTTCCATCAGCAGCGAAGGAGGACGAAAGGGAGCCGAGCCCGATTGATCAAAACCCAGACCCCACACGCCATAGGAACCCATATTGCGGATTTCACAATTTTGAACCAGCACCTTGGGGTTGGCATTGACGGAAAGGGAATCGATTTGCAGGCCCACGAGGCCGTTTTTGATCTGCACGTGCTTCAGCACATTGTCTTTACTTTCTGAACCAAAACGTATGCCCCGCCACTGCGCCGGGTTTTCGCGGTAGTTGCTGTCGAGGCGGCTGCCGTTCATCACGATTGGGGCATTGGCCGTGCCCTCCGCGTCGAGGGTGCCGTACACGATGAGGGTGGAGAAAAACACGAAAACAGGCTGATTGTTGCTGTCGCGGACCCCGAATTTATAGGGCGTGAAATACAGCTGGGTACCCGGAAGGATGGTCACCTTCACCCCCGGCAAAATCAGGATCGGTCCATCGACAATAATGGGCTTATCCGGGGTTAGGATGGTGTCCTGGTCAAAGAAAAAGCCCTGAACGGCGATGGAATTCACATCTGGCTGAAGGAGGCGTGCCTGCAAAAAATACGCATCGAGCACAAAACCCCGGATGAGCACGTGCTGCACCTCGTCGCCCACACGAAAGCCGATATATTCTTCCGAAAAATTATCCTTGAGCTGCGATTTCAGGGTAATGAACACGTGCATGGAGTCGCGGCCGTCGATGGACAGGTCGCGCACCCGGTCGCCCCGGATACCATCTACGATCAGGTCGTATTCTGACTGCGCTCCGGCTTCGAGCCAAATGCTGTCGATGGCTATGGCCTGGCCCTGGTCGTTGTACACAATCAGGCGCTTGGTGGGTGCCTGGAGGGTAGTAAAAATCGAATCAAACTTTACCGTATCCTGATCAAAGGTCAGCACGCCACTGCTCACCGGATCGGGAAAATTTCCGCAGCTTTCGGCAAGCCAGGCAAAAAGCAGCAAAACAATTGCTGGAAATAGGTTTTTCCTCCACATGGCTGCAAATTACGACCTGATAATCATATTTAACGTGTCAAAATACCGCGCCCATCACATGAAGCGACGAGCCGGATTATTTCAAAAAAGGTCGTAATTTTTTAGAGAACCGGCATTTTACTCCCAAAAACATGAAAACAGCTCCATTTCTTCTGACGGTATTACTTTTCCTTTCATCCGGAATATTGCTTGCCCAGGAAGGTGGCAACATGATGATCCGCAGGGGAGGAGCTTCTCCGGTAGAGATTCGGGCCATTGCCCAAAGTGCTGATCCGGGCATGATTAACGCCGAGGTAAATGTGATGTACCAGGCCGCGCCGACCTCCTGCCTGGCGGTATTCAGCCTGATTCAGGTGGGTGCATCTGCCGAAGAAACCCGCAAGCTGGCCAACGACAAGATCACCAGCATGAAAGCCTCGTTGAAGTCTTTGGGGATCGCCGAAAAAGATGTGTACATGGATTTCATCTCCTTTGTGCCCGTTTATGCCCAGGAAGTAGAGAAAAAGCTGTTTAGCAAAAGTTATACGGAGGTGCCCAAAGGCTTTGAATTTCAGGCCAATATCCAGGTGCACTATGGCGAAACAGAACAGCTCGGAAGCATTATTGAGGCAGCTACCCAGGTGGAGCTGTACGACCTGCTGCGGGTGGACTACTTCGTCAGCAATCAGGACTCGATACGGGGCGTGATGCGCACAGAAGCATTGAAACTGATAAATGAGAAACTGACCGATCTGGAAACCTTTGGCATTTTTCCTGATTCGCAAATGCGCAGCATGACCTCTGCCTGGCAGGTGACCTACCCCAGCGACCGGTACCGCGTGGTAGCTATTGGCAGCAACAAATATGAAGGACTTAAGCGCAGCGTAAATGCCCCCCTCACCGGACAAACCATGCAGGGCATATATGAATCGCTGCCCAACCGGGGATTTGACCTCGTGATTAACCCCGTAGTCACACGTCCGGTGGTGCAGTTTACCTGCCAATGGAAGTACTCCGCGCGCATCAATCCCGCACCTCAGCCCGAAAAAGAATATATTTGGCTTACGCCACAAGGCGAAGTAAAATCCGTACTTCGTAATTAATACAGCTGTATCTCTACCCAAAATGAACTCAAAACCTCTCCTGAATATCTTCCTCGGCGGACTGATTGTAGCGGGCCTTTATTTTTACTTTAAAGGAAAAGAAAGCCCGTCAGAACCTGAAAATGTAGATATCGTGACCGACAACACTCCTGAGCCTGAACAAAACCAGGAGGCATACCCGGCCTTTTGGGAAGCCTGCAACGAATGCCTGGGTCGGCATGCCATCCGCATTGTGGCCAGCCATGACCGCTACCTCAGCTGGGTGGATGCAGTAAAAGGCCCCTCAACCAAGAGCAATTATATCTCTTACGGGCTGTACGAAACCTATGATCCAAAGGACTGTATCCAACGGCTGAAGCAACCGCTGCTGGATGCCAATTTCCCCACAGGTATGGATGAATCAGCGGCCCATTACCTCTACGCCCTGCAGCGGGTTTACGACCTTACCCGGCGCATGAATCGCTACTATGAGCTCGAAGACTACAAAGACGACAACCTGGCTTTTGGCATTCAGATGAACGACACCTTACTGGCTGCTTTCAAGGATTATTTCGAATCCGATTTGATATTAAGAAATGCGTCCAAGCAGGTTTTTGAATCGCAAATGGCTGTTTTGGTGAGTTATGATGAGACCAGCACTGAAGACTACTACCTGATTCAGCTCATCGATGCTTCGTACCGGTTAGCGCAGCTTTCGCTCAAACCCAATCGAAAAACCATTGATTTAGAAGCATTAAAGACCACTTTGAGCCAGTACCAGGAAAAGCTGGATGCCTATGAAGCCTTTGTTAAATCGGGGGATATGGAATTAAGCTCTTCCCGGGAGTACTACGTTGACCGGCATCTGGCTTTTTTGAAATCGGCCAAAACGCTCGTAAGGGAGTTTAACAAAAAAACAGAGGACGAAGGGACTTATTCCTGGGGCGACTTCAACGACGATGCCATATTAAAAGAGCTCACCACCTACTACAACGCTCTGTTTTCCTTGCCGAAATCAGCCAGCGAAGGCATCCGCATCCCCCTACCCCCAATGGAGGAGCGCTTCTTTTACCGGGCGGCTAAATAGGTCCAGATATCCCAGGCGATGCGTGCGCCAGAGAACATGACCACCAATAGCAGCAAGCGGTAGGTCCATACCTGGGCACTGGGTTGCTTTCCTATCCACTTCACCGCAGCCCAGGCTCCCAGCACCTGGCTGCCCGCCAGCAAAAGCCCCAAACCGAGGTGGATCTGGCCATTGTATAGGAAAATGAAAAACGCAGGCACGTTCAGCACTGTGATAGCCAGCAGCTTGATGCCATTGGATTGGATAAGGTCCAGCCCCGCCATCAACACAAAAACGGCCAGCATAAACATGCCCACCCCAGCCTGAATAAATCCGCCGTACACCCCCAAAGCGAAGAAAACAGGCAAATGCCAGGGATTTTTTCTGATGGGTTGATTGGCATCAGCGTTTTTAATCCATCGCTCAGGCTTTACGAGTAGCAGCACCATCATCACCAGCATCAGCGATCCGATGCTGATTTTCATGGCCAGTTCATTCATTTCTACTGCCAGCGTTGCACCCGTAACTCCCCCCAGAAACATCGGGATTAAAATCCAGTAAACGCCTTTCCAGTGCATTTTTCCGGCCTTGTTTAGGCCATAAATACCCACGATACCCTGAATAAGCACCCCTACCCTGTTGGTAGCATTCGCGATGGGCGCCGGAAGCATGCCCACATACATGAGCAGCGGCAGGGTAATGAGCGATCCACTGCCTGCCAGGGTATTGATTACACCCGTTAATATGCCGGCGGCGATAAACAAAGCCCACTCAAGCGGCGTGAGGTGGATGGGTTGCAGGAGGTAATTCATGATGGGGCAATATTCGAAGAAAAAAGCAGAGGGCAAACCCTGTGCAGCGCTTGCCCTCTGATATTTTCACTTGCCTCAGAATGACTCACGAACGGGCTTGTTGCCCATGATTTCTTCGATTTTTGCCAGTACCTCGGTTGTCAACAAAGGCATAACCTCGAGGGTTTTGAGGTTTTCTTCGAGCTGAGATACCTTGGATGCGCCCAGAATCACGGTGCTCACGTGGGGGTTGGTGGCACACCAGGCAATGGAGAGGGCTGCGACGGATATTCCCAATCCTTCCGCGAGGGTTTTGAGGGCGCGAACCTTGTCGTTACGATCGTCTTTCAGCACGCCTTCTTTGAGCCACTCAAAGCCCTGGAGGTTGAGGCGGCCATCGGCGTCTTTATTGTCGAGGTATTTGCCGGTCAGCAATCCAGATGCCAGCGGCGACCAGATGGTGGTACCGAGCCCACGCTCGTAGAGGGAAAGATAGTCGAGTTCGACCTTTTTGCGCTCAAACAGGTTGTACTGCGGCTGTTCCATCACGGGCGGGATGAGGTTGTTTTCCCTGGCTACGAGGTGGGCTTCCATGATGCGCTCTGCGGGCCATTCGGAGGTACCCCAATACAGAATTTTCCCTTGCTGAATGAGGGTATTCATGGCCCAAACCGTTTCTTCCACGGGGGTGTTGTAGTCGGGGCGGTGACAGAAGTAAAGATCGAGGTAGTCAACCTGCAGGCGGGCCATGGCGGCATGGCAGGCTTCGATCACGTGCTTGCGGCTCAGGCCTTTCTGGTTGGGCTGATCGCCGCCCCAAAACACCTTGCTGGACACGAGGTAGGTCTGGCGATTCCAGCCCATTTTTTTCAAAATAGAGCCCATGACGACCTCTGACTGACCTTTGGAGTAGATTTCGGCATTGTCAAAAAAATTGACTCCGGCATCGTAAGCCACTTTCATGCAGGTTTCGGCCATGTCATTGTCCACCTGTTTGCCAAAGGTGACCCAAGAACCAAAAGAGAGGAGGCTCACTTGCAAGCCTGATTTTCCTAGACGACGGTATTCCATAGGGGAGGTTTTTGTTTATGTAAAGCTAACCTTACTCCTTCGGAAAGGTTATGATTTTATGACATTTCTGCTCAAAAGCAATCCATACTTACATGGATAAATCAACAAGGAAGGACCATCCGTTTATCAGAGGAACCGTTGAACAGCCGGAAACTGCTCATTCACCCCAAATTTTAATGCTTAAGGGTGGAAAATATTACCTTTGAAGTTATGAATCGGAAGCTCTTATCCCCCCTCTTCACGTTTCTGTTTATCGGCCAGGCTTTTGGCCAGCTCAGTGGCGCCTATACCATCGATGCAGGCTTCGCGACCGGAGGCAGCAATTTCGCGAGCTTCACTGCGGCTGCTTCTGCCTTAAATACCCAGGGCATCAGTGGTCCGGTAACCCTTACCGTAGCGGCGGGATCGGGCCCGTACAACGAACAAGTAGCTTTTGGAAAAATAGCCGGAAGCAACGCCACCAACCGGATTGTGCTTAACGGCAACGGCGAAACTCTCCAATTTACTCCGGTTTCCCCCAATCAACATATTCTGCGCCTGGCGGGAACGGACTACTTTTCCCTCAAAAACCTGACCATCGTTGACCTGGCTACCACTGCGGGCATTGGCATTATGCTCTCCGACACGGCTAGTTACGACAGCATCCTGAACTGCACCGTGAATCTTGGCCTGCTGGCCTATACCGGTGCTACGAATACAGCTGCTATTGCCGTAACCAACTTTTCTTCGAACCCGATAGCCCAGGGATACAACGCCAGCCATGTGGTAATTGCGAACAACACCCTGATCGGAGGATACTATGGGATCGCCGTTTCGGGCAATCCGGGTTCGGGAGTAGCGCCCTATGACATGATCCCCGACATCCAGCTGCTGAATAACGACATCCAGGATTTTCAATTTGCAGGAGTCTATGGGGCTTATGTTGAAGGACTTTCAGTGCAATACAATAATTTTACGCGACCACTTTACAGTGGAAATACACCTGGCAGTGGCATATTTCTCATCAGTGCGAACTACGGGGCTTTAATTTCTGAAAACCGCATCCATGATACCCATACTGCAGGGCCATCAGGCCAGTTTACGGGCCTCAACCTCAATGGCTTTGGCAGTTCCAGCGCAATTAATCTGGTAAAAAATAATGTCATCTACGCCATCAATGTACCTACAGCGATTCTATATGGTATTCGGGTGAACAATAACGGCCAATACTTCGACCTGTATCACAACACCATCGACCTCAGCAATTCCGGAGCGACTGCGGGAAATACTTTTGGAATCAATTGCAGTGGTACTTCCGACAATATCCAGATCAGGAACAACATCATTTCCGTTACCCGCAACACCAACGCCGTGGGCAACCGGAGCGGAATTTTCATCCAGGGTACCCCGGTTGTTTCGTCAGATTACAACGTCATATTTGTGAGCGGAGTAGTTGGCAACTCCTATATCGGCCAGTACAACGGAACAACTTACGCGACCCTGCCCACGTGGCAAACGGCAAACGGAGGTACTTTCGACCAATCCTCCCTGGAAATGGATCCGGGCTTTGCCAGTCCAGGCACAGGTGATTTTACGCCAACCGGCTCAGGAATTGACGGGCTATGTATGCCTGTGGGGGTGGCTACCGACATCCTGGGTCAATTACGGGATCCGGTAGCACCAGATCCCGGTGCTTTTGAGGTGTTTTTGCTGCCGGAGGTACAAGTTACCCTCACCGCGCAGCCCTCGCCTGGCTCGGTATTTTTGCAATGGTTTTCGTCCAGCGAAACACAGGTTCAAGGCTACGCCCTGAGCCGGACCCAGCAGGGAACCACGACCCCCCTGATCCTCACCGAAGCAGGCTCCAACAGCTATACCTTTACCGACAATACCTTTATCCCCGGTCAGCCGATTACCTATCGCCTCCTCTGGACAGATACCGAAGGCCGCTACCACCCCGGAGCCGTAACGGAGGTCTCCACCACCCTGCCGCCTTTCCGGTTGACGCGTTTTTCCCTCGATCCGCTCCAAATCGCGTGGCAAACCGCCGCTGGAGGTCCCTACGAAGTCAGGGTTTACGACCTTTCCGGGAAGTTGCTGGTGCGTGAATTTACCGCTGATCCGCATTTGGAGGCTGCAACGACGCACTGGCCTGGAGGACTGTACGTGCTGGAGATTCGTGCTGGTGGGGAAGTGATGCGGAGATGGAAGGGCGTGAAGTAGGGAGATGGGTTGGTATTAAACTTGTTACTGGGGGCTTCTCGTCCTTTTTATTATGGGCGAGCTTCAGTCGCCCATGAAAAAAATCAGCCATCGGCTGTGTCTCGTATCGGCGACTGAAGCTCGCCGGTACCAGGGAAAGGCGGGTATCAAACCCGCCGCGAGGGAGGGCAACTCCACCCCCAAAAGTTTAATCCGGATTTTACCTGTATAAGCCCTGAAAGGGCGCAATACCTCAGCGATGGGTGCAGCCACTCGTAAACCCCATCCCCCACCGCACCAACACCTCTCCACCCCTACTCCATCCGCAGCCGACCCGCCTCCAAACGCCACTTTACCATCGCCTGATACCAATCAGAAAAAAGGTTGTTGCTGTTTTTCGCCTGCTCTTCCTCCAGGAGCAGGCGAAGCTTTTTTGGATGCTTGCCAGCCAGGAACAACCGCTTCATGGATTCGAATTGGCTGTGAAGCACATCCATATTGCGGGATTCTTTATCCCTTAGCTTTCTACTGGCTAATATTCGTCTGCATTCACTGACGAGGTAGCGGAATTCAATTTCGTCAGGACAAAGCATGTACATCGCCTGCAAAGCATACCGCTGTGCTAAATACCGGTAAAAATCACGCTCAAAATTAAGCACCAGTAACCGCTTTGCCTTACGAATGGCTGACAAATTCCACGATGCATAACCAGATTCAAAATCCAGGAACGCATCACACAGCATGGTCAGGTTGGTCTCGGCCTCGGTTGGCGGGTGTTTTCTAGTAGGAATGGTCTGCCGGTAGGTATCCATCACGTTTTTTGCGGTGTGAAAGTCCTTATTCCTTACCAGGTTCATGACAGCAGTGTAGAGGACGCTTTGTAAAAACACGCCGTCTGATTCCATCATCCCGTTCTTCAGTCCGTATGAAATCAACTTACCGGAGCAAATGCTTCGCTCGAGCTCACCTTCCACCTCTGCATTGATTTTTCCTTGAAAAGAAAAGAAAATGCTCATCCGGGTTTCGGGCGACATACCAGGAGCTACTTTCCCGAAAGCATCCATCAACGCATCGAACAGGTTAGCGTTATAATCCCCGTTTATCAAGGCTGCCATAAATTGCAGAGCAGGATCGCCGATCTCTTTCCTGTGCGTAAGCACGACCGAAAGCACATCATCAGCTAAGCCGGAAAGAGAATGATCCCATTTGCCCTCGGTAGTCTGAACTTTTTGCAGGTGTGACAAGACCCGATAGGAAATAAACAGATACTCTTTGTTCTGACTCCATTGGTTCCATGCGTTCTCCCGGAAGGGTTTTCCGCCTTTATGCAGGTACCGTATATAGGCTTCTTCGAGTTTGGCTTTCAGTTCAAACAGCCACTCGTCACTTTGTGATTCCCTGCCTGCTATCCATTTTTCAGCCTCCGTAAAAGATCTTTTGAATAGATCGAACTGGTTGCGGGTATTAAGGGTGGTCAGCAGTTGCAGGTACCACAACCCTTCGTCTGACTCGACCTGCCTTACTACCAAAAACTTTTCTACCAGCGAAACAAGCTCGGAATTGACTTTACGAGAAAAACCCGCCCCCGAACTGTATGTTTTTGCCTCCGCCTGTGAATCATTCGCTGTATCTACCGGGCGTTGGCTGAATCGATTATCATTTCCTACCTCTTTTTGAATGTCTCGGATCTTACGGAATACCTTCACCCGCTCCGAAGGTTCGTTGCTGCCCGGCCTTCCAGGGGAATGTAAAAGGAGGTATTGCTCAAAAGCTTCTAATTCTTCATTGCTTAATGACCCCAACAATTGAAATACTTTCCCCTTTTCCACGCAAAAGTCCGGTTTCTAGCCCCTGCCTAAAATCTATGCCTAAAATAGAATATTTCCTGACAATGCAAGGCCCGGAATAACAAAGGGCACGCCTGGTTTTCAGGCATGCCCCTCATCAATTGTTCATGAAAAATTAATTGGCTCCTTTCTGGCCTATTTCACCATAAATAGCTTGGTGCCATTCTGCTGCACCATCACAGCGTCGCTGGCCTCTTTCAGGTCTTTTACAGTAAAATTAATCACGGTATTGAGGGTCAATCCCTGGGTTACTTCCACGGTAAAGCGGTCGAGCAGCAGGGAGTTGAACGCCGAAATGACGGGCTTGTCGTCCACACACAGCAGCAGGCTGATGGCGGAGTTCTGCACGAGATTTACCTTCAGCCCTGATTTGTAGATATGGTCAAATATCTCCTGCATCAGGCGTTCTTCCATAAAGGAAAAATCCTTGGGCTTAATGACCATGAAGGCCTGGTCCTTTTTCTGGATATAGGACGTAATGACCTCGGGGTTGGTGCGGTCAGAAATGATGGTACCCGGCAGGCTGGTGTCTTTGAAGCATTTTACATGCAGGGGAATTTGCTTGTTGTAAATAGGCTTGATGGTATTCGGGTGAATCACGCTTGCTCCATAAAAGGTCATTTCTACCGCTTCTTCATAAGAAAGGAAGTCGATTTTCACGGTATTCTCCCGGATACGGGGATCGGCATTGAGGATACCCGGCACATCTTTCCATACAGAAAAACGGGATGCATTGAGGCAAAAAGCAAAAATGGAGCCCGTATAATCGGATCCTTCCCGCCCGAGCGTGGTGGTATGTCCGTCGGTGGTAGAGCCGATAAAACCCTGCGCCAGGAACACCCTGCCGGGCTGCAAGAGCGGGCTCACTTCGCGGCTGATATTGGCCTGGGTTAGCGACCACACCACCCCTGCCGATTTATAATTGGCATCGGTTTTCACCAATTGGCGGGAATCAATCCACTGGGTATCAACGCCCTGAACGGACAAGTACTCAGCCACGATGCGGGTAGCCAGCAATTCGCCGTAAGACACGATGCGGTCGTAAATACGCGGCGGAAACTCCTCCAACAGCAAAATACCCTGCACAATGCGTTCAATTTCTTCGAAAAACTGCCGCACATTTTCCTGAACCCCAGCTACCTCTTCGGAACCAAACAGGTCGTGAATGAGGTGTATGTGAAAACGGCGCACCTTGCGGAACTGCGCCATGGCCTCTTCGCCTTTGTTGTCGCGGGCAAGGTGGGCCAGGGTTTCGAGGCTATTGGTCGTTTTGTCAATGGCAGAAATGACTACCACGAGGGGTTCGTTCAGGTGCTCCCGGATAATCTGAGCTACATTCCTGATCGAAGGCGCATCTTTCACGGATGCCCCGCCGAACTTCATTACGTGCATGGGTTAAGCAATTTGGTTACAAAAATAGTACACAGGTCGATTCAAACCAGCATTTGAAACAAGGTAGGATTGTCATTCAGCCACTGGTAATCTACCTGGTGGGCATCCATTCGGGCAATGAGCGCCTCAAAGTCGGCCCTGGATAAGACCTCAATACCGACGAGGGCCGGGCCCGACTCGCGGTTGGTCTTTTTGGTGTATTCAAAATGGGAGATATCGTCGGTGGGGCCGAGTACCTGAGCCAGAAAGTCGCGCAGGGCACCCGCCCGCTGGGGAAAGCGGATCAGGAAATAGTGTTTGAGCTGCTGAAAAAGCATGGCACGTTCCTTTATTTCCTCCATCCGCATGATGTCGTTGTTGCCTCCACTGAGTACACAAACCACCGTCCGGTTGCGGATTTCGTCTTTAAACTGCTCCAGCGCTGCGAGGCTGAGCACCCCGGCAGGTTCGGCCACGATGGCATCTTCGTTGTACAATTTCAGGATTTGCGCACACACCAGGCCTTCCGGCACCGTTACGAGATGATCGAGTACCTCTTTGCATATTTCAAATGTTTTTTCGCCGGCTTTGGCCACGGCGGCTCCATCCACGAAGGTATCGAAGGCCTGTAAAGCGACTACTTCGCCCGCTTTAAAAGCAGCCACCATGGCGGCAGCACCCGCGGGTTCTACCCCCACCACTTGTGCTTTCGGGGCCAGGGCTCGCATCACACTGCCTACTCCTGCCGACAAACCGCCTCCGCCTACGGGCATAAACACCCAGTCAGGAGTTTCCGCCAGGTCTTCGAGGATCTCAAGACCCACCGTTCCCTGGCCAGCCATCACGTCGAGGTCGTCGAAAGGATGAATATAGACGCTTCCTTCACTTTCGGCATAAGCACGTGCCGCAGCACCCGCCTGGTCGTAGGTATCACCCACCAATTCGATCTGAACACGCTCCTGCCCAAAATGCCGCACTTTGGCCACCTTTTGTCCGGGGGTTGGCACGGGCATAAATATCTTGCCTTCAATTTCCAGGTGCCGGCAAGCAAATGCTACGCCCTGGGCATGGTTTCCGGCACTGGCGCATACGATCCCACGCATACGTTCTTCAGCGGTGAGTTTTGACATGCGGTAATAGGCGCCCCGCAATTTATACGAACGCACAATCTGCAAATCTTCCCGCTTGAGCCAGATCCTGGCGTGGTACTTTTCGGACAGTCCGGCGTGGTACTCCAGCGGGGTACGCTTTACGATGGGGGCAAGACAAGATTGGGCGGCCCTGACAGATGCCAGGGCCAGCCTTTTCGATTCAGTTCTGACCATTGAGGTGAGATTTATCCGGTTGATTACCGGACAGGAGAAGTTTCGTTTTGCGGGCGGAGCTTACGTACAGCTGCACCTGCCTGCCACATTTCAGAATTATGTATTTCGGCCAGCTCCGCTTCCAGCTTCACGCGGTAATCGGGCTTGCTGTTGGCTTCGATGGTGATGCGGGCTTCGTTGCCGGTAGCTACGCTTTCGTAGAGGTCTTCAAACACGGGAGTTACCGCTTCGCGGAATTTGTGCCTCCAGTCAAGGGCGCCGCGCTGGGCGGTGGTGGAGCAGTTAGCAAACATCCAGTCCATGCCATTTTCAGCTACAAGGCGAATAAGGCTCTGGGTGAGCTCTTCTACGGTTTCGTTAAATGCCTCTGAAGGAGAATGTCCTTTGGTACGGAGCAGGTTATACTGGGCTTCCATTACCCCTGCAAGTGCGCCCATCAGGATGCCACGCTCGCCGGTAAGGTCAGAAAACACTTCTTTCTGGAAGGTGGTTTCGAACAAGTAACCTGAACCAATACCAATACCGAGGGCGATGGCACGGTCACGGGCCATGCCGGTCGCATCCTGAAAAATGGCAAAGCTGCTGTTCAGGCCTTCTCCGGCCACAAACAAGCGGCGCAGGCTGGTGCCAGAACCTTTTGGGGCAGCCAGCACCACATCCACATCGGCAGGAGGCACAATGCCGGTCTGCTCTTTGTAGGTAATGCCAAAGCCGTGGGAGAAATAAAGGGTTTTACCTGCGGTGAGGTGCTTTTTCACGGTAGGCCAAAGCGCGATCTGGCCGGCATCGGAAAGCAAGTAAAAAATAGCCGTTCCTTTTTCCAGGGCACCCTCGATGGAGAAGAGGGTTTCGCCTTCAATCCATCCGTCTTCCAGTGCTTTGTTGTAGGATTTCGATGGTTTACGCTGACCAACGATTACGTTAAAGCCGTTGTCACGCAGGTTCAGTGCCTGGCCGGGACCTTGTACGCCATAACCAATGATAGCGATGGTCTCATTTTTAAGGACTTCACGGGCTTTGGAAAGGGGGAATTCGTCACGGGTGACCACTTCTTCCCATACACCGCCAAAATTGATCTTTGCCATGAGGTTGTTCTAAGTTTCGAATGTAAAAAGGGTTGTAAAACGATGGGTTAGCGCCGGGTTTCATCGACATACTCGCGCAGGTACAGAGGCCTGCGGGCAATGGCAACGATGCCTGAGCGTGAGAAACCAAGTACCGCAAACGGCTGCAGGGCTTGAAGCAATGCCTGGGTTTCGTGCGGGTGACCGGTTTTTTCGATCATGAGGTAATCCATTTCCAGACTAAGGATACGTGCATGGTGGTCGCGTACAATTTTCTCTATCGACGAATTAGCCAGATGGGCGGTCGATACTTTGTACATAGCCAATTCCTGATACACCGCTTCGTCTTCGCGCAGCACAAATGCCTTGATCACCCCGATGATTTTGTCGATCTGCTTCTGAATCTTCGATACCTCCTCTTCGGTGCTGTTTATCAGGATAATAAACCGGTAAATGCCAGGGATTTCAGACTCAGAGGTTGTAAAACTCTCGATGTTGATGTGGCGCTTCGTAAACACCGTGATGATCCGGTGCAGCAATCCGATCCAGTTTTCGGTAAAAATGGACAGGGTAAATGGTTCCTGTGTTCCTCCGGAGCCCTTGGCTACCGCTGAAGGAGAAGAAAGGGTTTTTGACATCAAGGCTCAAGTTTAATTTCATCCACACTACAACCAGAAGGAATCATCGGGAAAATATTGCCCTCTTTTTCCACCAAAATATCCAGCAAATAAGGCCCTTTGCTTTCCAGCATGGCTTTCAATGCAGGAACAAGTGCTTCGCGGGTTTCTACCTTTTGGGCGGCAACGTTATAGGCCTCCGCAATTTTCACAAAGTTCGGGTTCACGAGGTCCACGGAGGAGTAGCGGCGGTCGTAAAAGAGTTCCTGCCACTGACGCACCATGCCCAGAAAGTTGTTGTTGAGGATCACCACTTTCACAGCGGCATTTTCCTGCATCAGGCAACCCAGTTCCTGCAAGGTCATCTGGAAGGCACCGTCGCCAATAAAAGCGACTACCTCACGTTCGGGCTTGGCAACTTTGGCTCCAAAAGCGGCCGGAAGGGCAAATCCCATCGTACCCAACCCCCCGGAGGAGACCCAGCTATCGGTACGCTTGTAGCGATAGTATCGCGCAGCGGCCATCTGGTGCTGGCCTACATCTGTTACTACAATGGCTTCTCCGTTGGTCATTTTTGAAATGGTATCCACCACTTCGGCCATCCGTAGCGTCTCCGTTTTGGGGCCGATGTCACTGCGGATCACCTTTTCGTATTCGATCTGGTCGCAGTCGCGAAATTCACCCAGCCATTGCTCGTGTTTATTCGGATTTACACGATGAATCAAATCCGCGAGTACCGCTTTGGCATCGCCGTGAAGGGGCACATGCGCCGATACGTTTTTGTCGATTTCTGCCGCGTCAATTTCCAGGTGAATAACCGTGGCCTGCTTGGCGTAGCGGCTGACGTCACCCGTTACCCGGTCGTCAAAGCGCATACCTACCGCAATCAGCACATCGCACTGGTTGGTTTTGATATTGGGGCCGTAGTTGCCGTGCATACCGAGCATGCCTACATGGAGCGGGTGGTCGGTTTCCATGGCTGAAAGTCCTTGCAGGGTAGTAGCTGCCGGGATGCCGGTTTTTTCTAGAAAAGCCTTCAGCTCAGCTTGCGCACCCGAAATCAATACGCCGTGACCAATAAGCAGCAAAGGCTTTTTCGCGTCGTTGATCAGGGTTGCTGCTGCTTCAAGGTTGCTTTCTTTGGGAAAAGGGCTCGGATAATAACAGCGGATATGGCTGCACTTTTCGTAGGCAAAGGCCAGCTTAGCGGTTTGTGCATTTTTGCAAATGTCGATAACCACCGGCCCCGGACGACCCGTATTCGCAATGTAAAAGGCTTTTGCCAGTACTTCCGGAATCTCAGATGCATCGGTTACCTGATAGCTCCATTTGGTAATGGGCATGGTAATGCCGATGATATCTGTTTCCTGAAAAGCATCAGAACCCAGCAAATGACTCGATACCTGCCCGCAAATACAGACCAGCGGGGTGCTGTCGATTTGTGCGTCGGCAATACCGGTAACCAGGTTGGTGGCTCCCGGACCGGAAGTCACGAGACAAACCCCGGTTTTATTGGTTACCCGTGCATAGCCCTGGGCCGCATGGATGGCTCCCTGCTCGTGGCGGGTAAGAATGTGCCTGAGACTTTCTGTGAAATCGAACAAGGCGTCGTACACCGGCATGATAGCTCCGCCCGGATAGCCAAAGATGGTATCTACCCCTTCGGCAAGCAGGCTGCGAACAACCGCCTCCGAACCGGTCATGATCGGGAGGTTAGCCGTTTCGCTGGTGATCTTAGACTGAATGGCTGTTGACATATAAAGGGTTTTCAGGAATGTAATTCGTCAGTAACACAACCCAATGAAGCAGTCGCTACGGTGGAGGCATAGCGATAGAGTGCCCCATTTTTTACACGCAGCGGTGGAGGGGTCCAGGCTGCTTTTCTTTTGGTCAGTTCCTCTTCAGAAACCAAAAGGGTTAATTCATGATTTGCTGCATCAATCAGGATCGGGTCTCCATCCTGGATCAGGGCAATGGGACCGCCCAGCTGGGCTTCGGGGGTGATATGTCCCACCACAAAACCGTGGGTACCGCCTGAAAACCGCCCGTCTGTGATCAGGGCCACCTTATCGCCAAGCCCCCTTCCCATAATCAGAGAAGTAGGTTTGAGCATTTCGGGCATGCCGGGGCCTCCTTTCGGACCTTCGTAGCGGATCACCACCACATCTCCTGCCTGAATTTTTCCGGCAAGAATAGCCTCATTGGTCACAAATTCTCCATCAAAAACCCGCGCACGACCTTCAAAATGGAGGCCTTCTTTTCCGGTAAGTTTAGCCACCGCTCCTTCCGGGGCAAGGTTTCCGTAAAGGATCTGGAGGTGTCCGGTGGCTTTCAGGGGTTTTTCTTTTGGCATAATTACCTGCTGCTCCCAGGCCAGGTCAGCGGCCAGTTCGAGGTCTTCTGCCAGGGTTTTACCCGTTACGGTAAGGCAGTGGCCATGTAGATATCCTTCCTTGAGGAGGTATTTCAGGATGGCGGGAGTACCGCCCAGGCCATGCAGGTCTTCCATCATAAATTTGCCGCTCGGCTTGAGGTCCGCCAGCAAAGGAGTCTTGTCGCTGATGCGCTGAAAATCGCTCAGGGTCACGGGCACACCTGCGGCACGGCTCATGGCAATTAAGTGCAATACGGCATTAGTTGAGCCTCCGAGGGCCATAACGGTGGTAATGCCGTTTTCGAAAGCCTCTTTTGTCATGATGTCGCTCGGAAGAATATTCTTTTCGAGCAGGTTGCGCATGGCAGCACCCATGCGGTCGCATTCAAGCTGCTTTTCAGGGCTCAGTGCAGGAAAAGAAGAACTTCCCGGCAGCGACATTCCCATGGCTTCGATGGCCGAAGCCATGGTGTTGGCCGTGTACATACCTCCGCAGGCACCTGGCCCCGGACAGCTGTGTCGCACGATTGCCTTAAATTCCTCCGGGGTCATTTGCCCGGCAGCTTTTGCACCGAGGGCTTCGAAGGAAGAAACGATGTTGAGCTTTTGGTCTTTGTAATGCCCTGAGGCAATGGTACCGCCGTAGAGCATGATAGCCGGGCGATTGAGCCGGGCAAAAGCAATAAGCGCTCCGGGCATGTTTTTATCGCAGCCTACTACGGCCACTACCCCATCGTAGAAGTGGGCTCCTACTACGGTTTCGATCGAGTCTGCGATCAGGTCGCGGGACGAAAGCGAATAACGCATGCCCTCCGTACCCATCGAAATGCCGTCACTCACGGCAGGAGCGCCAAAGCGTAAGCCCAGCATTTCCTCGGCTTCAATGGATTGCTTCACCTTGGTAGCGAGGTCGTTGAGGTGCATATTGCAGGGGTTTCCATCGAAACCTGTGCTGGCGATGCCCACCTGGGCTTTGTCCATATCGGCTTCTTCGAGGCCAATGGCGTAAAGCATGGCCTGTGACCCGGGCTGAAATTCGTCCTGGGTAAGAAGTTGGCTGTGTCGGTTCAAACTCATGTTTGGAAAATCAGATCAGGGTAGCGGGTTGAGGATCGGCATGGGTAACCATCATGTGGTACTTGCGGGCGAGCACGTGGCCGAAGGTATTGTCCCATTCAAGCGGGAAATGAATATCGCCCACGGCTGTGACCCCGGTAACTTCAGCCGCGGTACCAACCATAAACATCGCATCTGCGGCTTTGAGGTCATCAACAGTAAGGTGCTTTTCTACCACAGGAATTTGCATTTCACGGGCAAGGTCAATCACAGTCTGGCGGGTAATTCCGGGTAAAATATGCCCCAGTGCAGGGGTGTACAAGGTATGGTCCTTTTCTACGAATATGTTTGCGCCTGAGCACTCGGCGAGATGATCTTCGACATCCAGCATAATGGCATCATTGAAGCCCAGCTTTTTGGCTTCGGTACTGGCGAGGATTGAGTTTACGTAATGGCCGCAAACCTTTGCCTCTACATGTACGGTTTTGGGGTGTGGCCTCAGGTATGAGGAGATCATCAGGCGAACTGGGGCATCGCCCAGAAGCGGAGGCCATTGCCAGGCCATCATTACAAGATGTGCTTTTTCGGCAGTACCTAAGCCCATAGATGGATCAGCTACCACCAGAGGACGAATATAGGCGTCGCCGAAACCGTTGGCTTCCAGCACTTTATAGGCAATATGCGTCATTTCCTCTATCGACTCCCCTACCCTCAGGCCCATGGTACCTGCTGAAAAAACGAGTCGCTCAAAATGTTCTCTTGCTTTAAAAATTTTAGGACCATCCGGGGTTTCGTAGGCACGGATGCCCTCAAAAACACCGTTGCCATAGTGAAGAGTCTGGCTGTACAAGTCGCCCCTGGCTTCGGTAGCAAGCAGGTATTTGCCCGAAACGTAAATAATGGTATGGGAATCGTAGTAGTTCATAAAAGGCTTACCTGAATGAATAAGGAAAGGTTATAAAACACATGTGGCCTTTCCCGCTGAGAAAGGCCACACGTGCTACCGACCCGGCAGGGCAGGAAGCGCCTTGCTGGTTTTGTTGGGTAGGTTGTTGAAAGGTCTTGCTCATTTTTTAAAAGAAAAGGCCATCCTCTGAGTGGAGAATGGCCCGATGTTTTATGTTGTTGCACCGCTCCACCCTCATGGGATAATACCAAGGATCACGAGGTCAATGACGAGGGGGATAGAGTTGAAAAAATTCATTTTCTTAAAGAAAGTGCCTCAAAGATGACGGGTTGATCAGGAAATTCCAAACAAATTGTTGATTTTTTAATAAGAATATTTTTCTCCAGGGAATTATCGATTGGTCAAGGCTGACAATTCCCCTGATTTGGGTTCAGACACCAGTGATAAATTGATGAAAAAGAGCCTGTCTTCGCAAAAGACTTGCACAAATCCGGGTATTCCTGATTTTACTTCTATAAATCAGATCATTAGTACAGATTTAGGCAAAAATATGGAGCAATTCCTCCTTAAACCCTTCAAATTTTACCCCAATGCTTTTTGAAAGCACCGGCAATGTCGATAATTCAGCTAGCTCTTTAGGCAAATCAACAGGTCTTTTAATAACTTCTTCAACTGTATCCGGAAATTTAGCCGGATGTGCCGTAGAAAGTACAACTTTAGGGTGGTGCGCCCATTTACTGGACACGTTCATAGCAGCCAAATAGCCAATTGCGGTATGCGGATCAGCTATATATCCATATTTACTCCACAGTTCATCGATAGATTCTTTTGTTTGCCCATCGTTATAGGCAAATCCATCGATTGCTGAGGACATATCTTCGTGGCTTTGGTGAAACAATGCCTGCATCCTCACGAAGTTACTGGGGCTGCCTACGTCCATGGCGTTGGAGATAGTAGCCACCGAGAGCCTAGGGGAATAAGTCCCTGAAGCCAGGTATTGAGGCACAATGTCGTTGTCGTTGGTGGCTGCGGCGAAATGCGCAATGTCCAGGCCCAGCTTTTGGGCAATCAACCCCGCGGTGAGGTTGCCGAAGTTGCCGCTTGGCACCACAAAAACGGGAGCAGGGCTGCCCTCCGGTAACTGCTGGATGGCTCGGAAATAGTAAAAACTCTGAGGAATCAGCCGCGAAATATTGATGCTGTTGGCCGAAGTAAGCCAGATACGGTCGCGAAGTTCCGTATCCAGAAACGCCTGCTTAACCAAAGCCTGACAATCATCAAAAGTTCCTGCCACTTTATAAGGGTGGATATTGCCCCCCAAAGCAGCGATTTGCTTTTCCTGTAAGGCACTTACCTTTCCTTCAGGATATAATACAACCACCTGAATACCAGGTGTTTGATAAAAACCACGGGCCACAGCGCCGCCTGTATCACCGGATGTGGCCACCAGTATGACCAGCTCTTTTTCGCTGTCTTTTACAAAATGTCCCATCAAACGGGCCATGAATCTCGCTCCGAAATCCTTGAACGCCAGCGTGGGCCCGTGAAATAACTCCAGAATATACTTGTCCGAGTCACCCAACTGCACCAGCGGAGCATCGAAATTGATGGCCTCGCGCACCAGAGGCTCCAGTACCGATTGAGGAAGGGAATCGCCCAACAAGTGGTTGGAAACCGCCACAGCTATATCGGCAAAGGACATGTTCCTCAGATCCCGAAAAAAAGAATCGGGCATAGGATCAAGCCTTTCGGGCATAAACAATCCGTTGTCGGCAGGGAGGCCGGTAAGTACCGCTTCGCGCAGGTCCACCCGGGAAGCGGGGTTGTTGGTACTGAAAAACTCCATGGGAGCAGCTTACGAAAATGAGATGGGCAGAAAGGGGGCGATTCTACCGCAAACAGCTGGCAGTGTGCTTACTTGATGCGCGTGGCGCCCTGAGAATTGATTGGGGAAATATACCTTTCAGCACCGATCCCTACTTCTTTAAATGCGGTTTGCATCGCGATCCCGACTTTAAAAGCGGTATCATCTCCTTTACACAGGGCAAATATGGCTGGCCCGGCCCCGGAAATGCTGCAACCGAGGGCCCCGGCCTGCATAGCAGCCGCTTTTACCTGATAAAAGCCAGGAATGAGTTCGGCACGGTAAGGCTCGGCAATCACATCATGCAAAGAACGACCAATGAGGTCGAAATCGCCTTTCATTAATCCGGCAATCATCCCGGCCAGGTTTCCCCACTGGGTGATGGCATCGTGCATGGGTATTTCTTTACGAAGGATATTGCGGGCCATCACGGTTAATATTTCGAGCTCGGGCAATACGACCGCTGCATACAAACCTTCGGGAGTAGGAATGCTGATGGTGTCGAGGTCGTCGTTGGAACGCACGAGTACCATACCTCCCAAAAGGCAAGGGCCTACATTGTCGGCGTGGATGGCACCACCGCTGGCGATGGCCTCTCCTTTCAGGGCATAAGGCAGGAGTTTTTCTTTGGGTAAGGGCCTGCCCATCAATTCATTAACGGCCAAAGCACCCGCTACTGCGCTGCATGCGCTTGAGCCAAGGCCGCTTCCGATCGGTATGCCTTTGATGATTTCGAGTTCGATGCCGCGGGTAATACCGAGGTCCTCCATCAGGGCAAGGGCAGCCACGCCCGCTGTATTTTCTTCGGGCAAAAGGGACAATCTGCCCCCATCGCCAGAGATGGAACTAATGGTAAGGCCGGGTTTGGAGGAAAACCGGGCAATGACATCGTCGCCGGGGCGCTGGATAGCAAAACCGAGGGTATCGAACCCGCAAGCGACATTGGCTACGCTTGCAGGCGCAAATACTTGAACTTCATTTTTCATTACGTGTACTTCAGCAGGCGGCAAAGGAAACTATCGAATCGATATTTTCCTAAAGATATTCCCTGCTTCTACTTGTAAGCGTACCAGATAAAGTCCTGCTGGCAATTGAGTTACGTTAAACACTACCTCCCCTTCGTGGTTAGGAATCAGCGATTCCCTCAGGAGCGTTTTACCCGCAAGGTCAATGAGGCTGATCTCCATAGGCACCACTTTCTCCACCTGATAAGCTACCGTAAAGTCGTCTTCTGCGGGGTTTGGATATACCTGCAAGTTTAGCCCAAGGGCTTCTTCGAGGCTGGTAAACAGCTCAATGGTGATATTTTTGGTCACGGTACGCACACAAGGACCATCGGTGGCGCGCATCAGCACCGTAAAGTTGCCAAAGGCCTGATAGGTGTGCTGTGGATTTTTGAGATTGGAAGTAACGCCATCGCCAAAGTCCCAGAACCAAGAGGTGGTATTGCCCGTGCTGAGGTTGTTGAACTGCAGGCTGTTGTACAACTGCAGTGAGCCGGTAACCGAAAAATCAGGGTTAAAGCTGGGATATGCGGTAATGGATACGGTGTCCCGTGCCACGCAACCCGTGCCGTCAGTAGCTATAACTGAGAAGGTACCTCCGGCTGAAATGGTGATAGAGGAACCCGTACCTCCGTTGCTCCAGATATAGGAAGGACCTGCCGGACCAGCTACCAGGGTGGTAGGGTCATCGGAGCAGATGGTGCGGTTATTTCCAAGGTTTACAAAGAGGTTTGACCGCACCACGTCGATGGTATCGTGCCCGGTACAGCCACCTGCATTGGTGACGGATACCGAGTAGGTGCCCCCATTGGTCACTTGGATAGCCCGGGTAGTATCGCCATTCGACCAGAAATAGTGCGCACCTGGGTTACCGGCATCCAGCGAAACCGGGGAGTTATTACACACCACTTTGTTGGGTCCGAGATTGACAATCGGCACGACCCCCGCAGCGACTGATACTGTATCGGAATCAAAACAACCGAAAGGATTGGTCACTTTTACACTGAAGGTTCCGCCCTGAATTAGGGTGATAGTTTGGGTGATGTCGCCGGTGGACCAAAGGAAATTGGAACCAGTATTGTTTGCATTCAGCACATATGAACCGCAAACGGTTCTGTCGGGTCCGAGGTCAACCACGGGAGAAAGAGAAACCCCGATGGTGATAGAATCACTGGTGGTACAGTTTGCCTGTGTGGTAATATCGACTTTATAGGTTGCAGGTGCCGAAATGGTGATGGTTTGGGTAGAGGCAGTGCCGAAATTCCACTGGTAGGTAGTGCCCGGGTTACCTGCACCCGCATCGAGCACAATCGACTGCCCGATACAAATGGTCGTATCATTGCCTAGCTCAACAGGCGGGACATAATCCACAATCACATTGATGGAGTCAATTTCCACGCACCCATAGCTGTCGGTAACCGTGACCTTGTACTTGCCGGACGAAGAGACTTTGAGGGTTTGACTTTGGATATTATTGGGCTGCCAGGTATGGGTAAGTGCCCACGGATTACCTGAATCAAGGTTAAGGGTATCGCCCGGGCAGATAATGCGGTCCGGTCCGAGGTTAACGAAAGTCGGGGAAACCGTTACGTGAACGGTATCGCGCAGAATAAACCCGTTGGTATCTACCACTTGTACCCAATAGTTGCCGGTTTTTACTACGGTAAGGGAACTGAGGGTATCGTAAGGGTTGGTGGACCACTTAAAGGTACAATTACCATTGCAGCCAGGCAAGAGCGTAGCGGTATCGGCAAAGCACATTTGGATATCCGGCCCGAGAGAGATATCGGGTACATCGGCAATCAGGATATCGTCGAAAGCAAATCCGTCGTCGTTGCCCGACGTCGGTCCATTATCGGAATCGAAGTACATGCGAAATTTAACAATGGGCTGACCTGCGAGGTTGAAAAGGGTGTGCTGTGCAGTAAGCCAGGTGATAGAGCCTGTGCCGTTGTCCGTTGCTCCGGTCCAGCCAATGGGTTGACCACCCGGGCCTCCGGCAATGCCGCCATTGATAGTATTGTCATTATACCAACCAACCGGATCGAGGTATCCGCCCACCCTTTGCCACGTGACGCCATTGTCGATGGAACTGAAAAACGCGGCACCATCAAAGCTGTATTCGCATTCGTAAAAAATTTTCATTGCGATAGCCGGACGAGTAAGGTTGGTAAAGTCGAAGCAGGGACTCGTAACGTAGGCATTTCTATTACTGGAGTAATTTCCGGTAGTAAAGCCGGTTATCCAGCAATTGGGCGCTGAAAATGGAGCGTTAATTACAGGTTTGGCCGGGGTACCCAAAGTCCAGCCATTCGGGCCTGTAGGGGTAGATGTCCAGCCGCTGGCTCCGGTATCGAAATTTTGGAAATACGGATAGGTAGTGACACACTGGGCAGAGGCTGTTCCGACAAAGAACATCCAACTCATTGCCATGAATCCAATCATCCGGGTAGAGAATACCTTCATGTAACTAGCGATTTTGCTGTAATAACGAATCCGAAGCGGGAGTAATGCTAACTGCGAAAATAAAAAAAATTCTGCCTCCGTAAAGGCAGAACTCGCTATATCCTTGATTTTGTGATCTATCGTTGGAGAAAAAGCGTTTTCAATGCTGTTTTACAAAATCGAAACGCACTTCTGTCCAGGAGCTTACCGGACTCCCTTCTACCTCTGCGGGGAAACAACGAAGGTTTTCAAGTGCAGATTCGCACGCAATTCTAAGCAATGGATGGGTGCTTGAAATCACTTCATGTCGTACATAACTTCCGTTTCCATCTACATATACCCGAAATACTTCCTCCCCTTCGATACCGGCATTGCTTGCCTGCACAGGATAACCAATCTGGCTGCGCAGCACGTGGAGATTCATCGGCTGAGGAGCATAGGTTGCATTTTCGGGCGCCACAAAAGCTGCCTTTTTCCCTATTCCGCTTTGTTCATTTACCAATACGGGGCTCGCATTCCATTGCTGGCCGGAAACCAGGAAAGCAACTGCGGTAAAATAAAGCCATGGGGCACGGATGAGAAAATTCATAGCAGAAACCAGTTAAATTTGAACGAAGGGTACATTTTGCTTCATGCAGTTCTTTCAATTTTTGAAATTAGACGAAACTTCGTAGTAAATAAGACGGTTTTGAGTAAGGGTGTTACATCCCTCAACAAGTGTTTTAGATTAACAATCAGGCGAAAAACAGACCTCAGGGGTTATTGTAAATCAATTTGAATGCCCAAAACATTCCGTAAACAAATTTTCAGGAATCAAACTAACATCCCTTAATACGATTGAGGGTAAAAAAGGACAGTAACTACTGATACCGAACCTTCATCCAAAGGAAGAGAGCCTGCCAGACTATTCAACAAGGGCCAGGCAGCTTCACTCATCATTTCGGGTAACTCAGTGGTGAAATAAGCATTGGTCAGCGAACCGTCCATGTCGCGGTACAGTACACAATCTACCTCAAGCGCCTGGCCTTCAGGCAGGTATCGGGGAGGAACGGACAGTTCTACCGCCGCACCCCGAAGTATTTTTTCCTCCGAAAAAGATTCCGGATTTGGACGGTACGAACAATGCCCCCCACGATATTCCCGCTCAAAACCGCAACCGTGATAGCTTCTAAGGGCATTCCGGTTATTGAACATATGCCACAATTGATAGGAGGGGATCAACGTGGCGAACGCTGTAAGAAAAATCCAGAAGTTGCGCTGTGTAGTGGTCATAAGGATAGGATTGGATGCTCTAAAAGACATACGAACCAAATTTTCATCCGGTTGTATCCATGTTAGAAAATTGTCAGTATTTGAGTAAAGACAATGACAAACCGTTATTTTTTGGATAATAGTCCCAAAAAAAATCCTCCACGCAGTTTGATCCACGTGGAGGATATAACCCCAACAACTATGAAAAACCACAATCAGATACAGCCTTTAGTCCGGTGCCTCTTCCAATCCATCCACTCACTAGGCGCTTCCGGTTTTGATGGGCTGCATCACTAATTGTTATACGGAAGTTTCTTCGATTCGATTCACAAAACGAATAACTCCGTTACGAGCCGTTACCTGGATATGCGCATCCTTTGCAACTTCCCCTGCCAGGATGGATTTTGAGAGGGTATTCACTATTTCTTTTTGCAAAACACGTTTTACCGGCCTGGCTCCATATTGCGGATCATACCCCAGGCTGGCGATCAGATCCAATGCCTCTTTGTCAAAGGTGAGGTGGATGTCCAGCTCTTTGAGTTTTTCTTCGAGGCGTTTTACCTGAATCAAAACTACAGCGTGCATGTCGCTCTCGTTCAAAGGCGAGAAAACCACCGTTTCATCGATCCGGTTCAGAAACTCGGGCCGCAGGTGTTTTCGTAGCTGGTCGAGAATCTGCTCGCGGATAATGACCATGAGGGCGTCCTTGTTTTCAGGGGTCAGTTCTTCGAATTTTTCCTGGATATAGTGCGATCCGAGGTTTGAAGTCATGATAATGATGGTGTTTTTGAAATTCACCACCCGCCCTTTGTTGTCGGTCAGGCGCCCGTCGTCCAGCACCTGCAGCAGGATATTGAACACATCGGGGTGCGCTTTTTCGATCTCGTCGAGCAAAATAACGGAGTAAGGCCTGCGGCGAACGGCTTCAGTCAGTTGCCCGCCTTCGTCGTAGCCCACGTATCCGGGAGGGGCACCAATGAGGCGACTAACGGCGTGTTTCTCCTGGTATTCCGACATGTCGATGCGGATCATGGCGCGTTCATCGTCGAACAGAAATTCGGCGAGGGCTTTGGCCAGCTCTGTTTTACCTACCCCCGTGGAACCGAGGAAAATAAAGGAACCGATGGGGCGGTTGGGGTCCTGCAAGCCGGCCCGGCTCCTGCGAATGGCATCAGCTACGGCTTCAATGGCTTCATTTTGCCCCACTACCCTTTCATGCAGTTTGGTTTCGAGGGAAAGTAGCTTTAGCCTTTCACTTTCGACCATTTTGCTCACCGGAATGCCTGTCCAGCGGGAGATAATCCCGGCAATGTCTTCGGCATCCACCTCCTCTTTCATCATCCGCACATCTGCCTGAAATTCAATGAGTTTTTCATTCAATTCCCCGATTTGGCGGTCTTCCTTAACCAGGCGGCCGTAGCGGATCTCGGCTACTTTGCCAAAATCAGCCTGACGTTCAGCCTCCTCGGCTTCCTGCCGCAGAGATTCTACCCGCGATTTGGCCTGGCGGATTTTGAGGATAATGTCCTTTTCGGTTTCCCAATGCAGGCGAAGCTGGTTTCGTTTTTCGGTAAGGTTGGCAAGTTGCTCTTCGATGTCGGCGAGTTTCTTGTCTTCTTTTTCCCGCTTCAAAGCCTCTCTTTCGATTTCGAGGTGCCTGATCCGGCGTTCTACTTCATCCAGCTCTTCGGGCATGGAATCCATTTCCAGGCGGAGCTTGGCCGCTGATTCGTCGATGAGGTCAATGGCCTTATCCGGTAGAAAACGATCGGAGATGTAGCGGTCGGAAAGTTCAGCAGCGGCTACGATGGCGGCATCGGTGATGCGAACCCCGTGGTGCACTTCGTACCTCTCTTTCAGTCCACGCAAAATCGAAACGGTGTCTTCTACGCTAGGCTCGGATACCTGTACGGCCTGAAAGCGGCGTTCGAGGGCTTTGTCCTGCTCAATGTATTTCTGGTACTCATCCAGGGTTGTAGCCCCGATGGCGCGCAGTTCCCCCCGAGCCAAGGCAGGCTTGAGGATATTGGCGGCATCCATGGCACCATCGGCCTTGCCAGCCCCCACCAGGGTGTGTATTTCGTCGATAAAGAGAATGAGGGCTCCTTCGGCATCCACGACTTCTTTTACTACGGATTTGAGCCTCTCCTCAAATTCTCCCCGAAATTTTGCCCCTGCAATGAGGGCACCCATGTCGAGAGAATAGATGGTTTTGGATTTCAGGTTTTCGGGTACGTCTCCCTGGATGATCCGAAACGCGAGCCCTTCGGCGATGGCTGTTTTGCCCACGCCGGGTTCACCAACCAGAATCGGGTTGTTTTTGGTACGTCGGGAAAGGATCTGCATCACCCGCCTGATTTCCTCCTCACGCCCGATAACGGGGTCTAGCTTGCCCTTTCGGGCCATTTCGTTGAGGTTACGGGCGTATTTCTGGAGCGCGTTGTAGCGGGCTTCCGGGTTTTGGTCGGTAATGCGCTCACCGCCCCGCAGGTCGTCGATTACTTTGCGGAGCCCTTTTTCATTGGCTCCCTGCTCACGGAGCAATTTGCCCGTAGCATTTTTTGACATGGCGAGTGCCAGCAGGAGGTGTTCGATGGACACGTATTCATCGCCCATTTTACCGGCTTCCTGGTTGGCGGCTTCGAGGGTATCATTGGAATCCCGCGAAAGGAACTGACCGCCCGTAGCACCGCTTACCTGCGCCAGGGTCGCAATCAATTCCTGTACTTTGAGTTGTACCTGATTCAGGTTCACGCCCATTTTTTTCAGCATGGTAGGTGCCACACTGTCTTCTACCTCCAACAACCCCTGAAGCAGGTGTGCCTGCTCCACCGATTGCTGGCGGGAAGCTTTGGCCAGTTCTACCGCGCCTTGCACGGCCTCCTGGGCTTTGAGGGTATATTGGTTAAAGTTCATATGCTTATCATTAGGCTGAAATGGTTCAACCTTCTTTTCTCCTTACCTTCAATTTATTGGCCACGCAACCATTTTCGGTCTTTTTGGCACAAATGCATTGTTTTTTCGGTCAAAACAACCAATAAACTCCTCTTCCTCCGGCAATTTTTACCACTATAAGTTTCAGACCCTGGAGATGGAAGTCCTGATATTTGTTCATAAAAAAACCGGGAGCAAATGCCCCCGGTTCGTATTTGGTTGAATCTGACTGTTACTTAATCGAAAAGGTGCCTTTGAGGTCGGCTACATATACCTCAAACCCCCCGGGCTCGGGTAGAAATTGCATATCGAGCCGGGAGAAGGCCAGGTCTGAAGACTTTACTTTAAAGGTCACTTGCTGATTGGCACCTGCATCGAGGGCTATTTTGCGGAAACCTTTGAGCTCCTTCACCGGACGGGTAACACTGCCCACAAGGTCGCGGATGTAGAGTTGAACCACCTCTTCGCCCATCCGGCTTCCAGTGTTGGTCACGGTAACGGTTACTTCGAGGCTGTCGGTCATGCCCATGGAGGACTTGCTTACCGAGAGGTTGCTGTACCCAAATGTGGTGTAGCTCAGGCCAAAGCCGAAGGGAAACAGCGGATCGTTAGACTCGTCGAGGTACTGGGTGGTGTACTTGGTGTTGTTTTTTGGGCGGCCAGTGTTTTTGTAATTGTAAAACAGCGGCACTTGTCCAACGGAACGAGGGAAAGTGACCGGCAATTTTCCGGAAGGATTGTAATCGCCAAACAATACATCGGCAATGGCATGGCCTCCCATGGTACCCGAAAACCAGGTTTCGAGCAGGGAAGGGAAGTTTTCGGTTTCCCATACAAGGGTGAGCGGGCGGCCGTTCATCAGCACAAGCACGATGGGCTTTCCGGTTTGTTTGAGTGCTTCGAGAAGCTTGCGCTGACCACCGGGCAGGTCGAGGGTAGAACGGCTGGCCGCTTCGCCGCTCATGTATCCGCGCTCACCTACGGCTACCACGACCACCTCTGACTGGCGGGCGGCGGCTACAGCGGCAGCGATTCCGTTAGTTTCTGCATTTTCGATTTTGCAGCCTTCAGCGTAATTGATTTTGGCAGCAGGAACAGCCGCCTTGATTCCCTCGAGTAGCGTAACGCATTCATCTGCATGGCCGGCTGCGCTCCAGTTACCGAGCATATCTACTTTCGAATCTGCCAGTGGCCCAACCACGGCAATGCTGCGCAAAGTTTTGCTCAGCGGAAGTACATTGCCCTCGTTTTTAAGCAGCACCATCGACTTACGCGCCATGTCGCGGGCCGCTTCTTTGTTGGCTTCGTTGAGCAGGGTGTTTTTCTCGCGCAGGGTATCGCAGTAGCGGTAAGGATCGTCGAAAAGGCCAAGCTTAAACTTCATGCGCAGAATACGGCGAACGGCTTCGTCGATGTCGGCTTCTTTTACTTTTCCTTCTTTTACCAATTGAGGAATCCATTTGTTGAAGGCACCGCTCATCATGTCCATGTCGAGCCCGGCATTGAGGGCCAGTTCGGCGGAGTTCAAGGTATCGGCCGCAAAACCGTGGGTCACCATTTCGGCAATGGAGCCGTAGTCAGAAACCACAAACCCTTCAAAACCCCACTTGCCACGGAGGATGTCGGTAAGGTATTCGCGGTTTCCGGTGGCAGGAACGCCGTTTATTTCATTGAAGGATGACATAAAAGTAGCCACCCCGGCATCGACCGTAGCCTGAAATGGAGGCAGGTAAACATCGCGAAGGGTGCGCTCAGAGATGTCAACGGTGTTGTAATCGCGTCCAGCCTGTGCTACACCGTAGGCGGCAAAGTGCTTGGTACAAGCCAGGATGGTGTTGGTGGCGCTGAGATCATCTCCCTGAAAACCATGTACCCGGGCGAGGGCGATGGCGACCCCGAGGTAAGTGTCCTCTCCTGCGCCTTCGGCCATCCGGCCCCAACGAGGATCACGGGCAATGTCTACCATTGGCGCAAAGGTCCAGTGTACGCCTGAGGCGGAAGCCTCGTCGGCAGCTACCCGGGCTGATTTTTCGATGGCGGTCAGGTCCCACGAAGCGGATTCGCCAAGAGGAATAGGCGTGATGGTGCGGAAGCCGTGGATGACATCGTAGCCCAGAATGAGCGGAATGTGCAGGCGGGTAGAATCAACGGCGAGGTGCTGAAGCTCACGGGTGTAAGCTGCTGAGTAAGCATTGAGCAGCGAGCCGGTTCTTCCTGCAACGATGTCTTCTTTAAAATTGGGCCGCATAAACGGGCCTGTTTCCCCCCAGTCGCTGGTAAACTGGGTGAGCTGACCGAGCTTTTCTTCCAGGGTCATTACCGAAAGGAAGGAATCGATACGTGCTTCTATTGCAGGATCATTGCCGTTGGCAGCAGTAGGCGTTGAAGCGGGTTTGCAGGCATACACAGCCAAAAGGGCAAGTATGGCGAGGTAGGAAACGAATTTCATGGGCGGGGAAATTGGGTGTAAAAAATCTTCTAAAAATAAGGCCTGGAGATAGCAGATTGCTATTTTATTCCTGATTTACAGGTATTTTTTTCTTTAGAAGTATTTTTTAAAACAGATAACGAATGCGCAAAGACCGGCAAGCTCCTGTTTTTCCCATTTTTCCGTTCCGAAGAAGTTTCTATCCCCTTGTAATCCAATCAACTTCTAATAAGGGGATTACGTTTGAAAAAATAAATTATTCTGAAAATATCGTCATAAACAACTGAAAATCAGTTAATTATACTCATATCAGCAATTTATCAATAAAGAAATTCAGCAAAGTTGGAGGTATCCCCGGCCTCCTTTTCATACACCCGAGCAGAGGAGGGAGATCAAAACCGGTATGGCAAGTACTGACCTACAATACTGCTTCGCGGGGGTACTCGATGCGGCCGTGGTAGATGCTGAGGAGCTGGCGGTAGATTGTTTTGCGGATCGTGGCGATATCCTTGAAGGTGAGGTTCGAGTTTTCGAGCTGGTTATCGCGGATTTTATGGTCGATGATCGTGTTGATCAGGTCGTTGAGCTTTTCGGGCGTAGGGTCTTTCATTGCCCTAGAAGCCGCTTCAATGGAGTCAGCCATCATCACCACGGCGGTTTCTTTGCTGAACGGCAGCGGACCTGGGTAGCGAAACATGGCTTCGTCTTCGGCGGTATCGCAGTTAAGCTCCACCAGGTGTTGCCTGAAAAAGTACTCCACGCGGGTCATGCCGTGGTGGGTTTCTATAAAATTGGTTATTTCTCTCGGGAGGTGGTATTTCTGCGCCAGCTCTACCCCTTTGCGCACATGCCCGATGATGATGCTGGCGCTTTCGGTGCAGGAAAGACCCTTGTGGGGATTTTCGAGCTTTTCTTCTTTGGAGAGGTTTTCGATAAAATACTTGGGCGTAGCAATCTTACCGATGTCGTGATACAAGGCTCCCACGTGTACCAACAGGGCATTTCCGCCGATTTCGTTGATGGTAGCTTCTGCAATATTGGCCACCTGAAGGCTGTGCTGAAACGTGCCCGGAGCCTTTTTCGAAAGCTCCTTCATCAGCGGGTGGTTCATGTCCAGCAACTCCAGGTAGGTGAGGTCGGAGGTAACGCCAAACATTTGCTCCAGCAGGTAAATGAGGTTATAAGCGATGATGGTGATCGTTACGTTTACCCCTAAAAGCAAGAGCACGCTGTATTTCAGCTCGTAAAAACTCCCCTTCATCAGCAGGTTGAAGCCCAGGTAAGAAACCGCATAGGTGAGGAAAATGAAGCCCAGGCTGTAGAAAAACATCTCCCGGCTACGCAGGCGACGCAGGCTGTACACCGCAATGGAGCCCGCCATCAATTGCACAAAAACATACTCCACGCTCTGGTCGATTAACACGCCGCCGTAAAGGCTGATGACGATATTGCTGATGTATCCGGTGCGTGGCCCAAAAAAATTGCTGATGAAAATCGGGATAATGCAGGCTGGTGCCAGGTAAATATACGGGAGGTTGAGTGCCGGATTGAGGAAGGTCATGAAGCGGTCGCCGAGGTCGCCCAGGCGGGAAGCAAATACCTGTGCGCACACCACCAGCAAAAAGGTGAAGAGGATGAGCGAGGTTTTGACATAGCTTTCATAAATCTGGGGCCGGTTGGCACGCAGGTACATGATGAGCAGGAGGCTGATCATCACCACAAGGATAAAGCGGCTCAGGAGCACATTCCAGAAGTGGGTTTCGCCATAAACGTTTTCCAGTTCTATGGCCAGCGATTCGATAGCTGCTGCATTTTCCTTCGATACAATCTGGTTGCGGCCGATGATGCGGGTATTTTTGGTAATCAATCCCTTCAGCGGCGATACCTGCTCACGCATCGCACTCCGGGCCTGGGAGGTCATTTCTTCGTTGTAGCGAAAGCTGGCCGTAAGGTTGCGGACCATTACGGCATCTACCAGCTCGTTTGTGCCTTTGGGCAGGTTAGGGTTGGCTTTTGTGGCCAAAAACACCTCAAGGTCCGTGGAATCGAAAAGTAGTTTTTCTGTAGCTACCAGCTTTTCCAGGCCGGGCAATATGCGGAGCGAAAGGTAATCGGGCACATGGTCGTCCTGCCAGGTGAGGTTGAGGTAGCCCTTTTCCTCCACCAGCATTGCCTTTCGATCGAGGTTTTCGCGAAGGGCATTGTACTGATTGGGGAAGGGCAATTGATTCAGAGAAATATCCGGGAAATTCGATTTGAAAATTGTCCGGACAAGTAGCCCAGCCGTGGTGGTATCTCGTTTTTGAAGGGCTGAGCGGTAAGCTTCCGTTTGTTTAAAAAAATCGTCAAGGTTCAGTTTGGCCAGGTTTACCCCTTCAAAATAAGCCGCAGAATCGTAGAGATAAACAGGAAAAACCTGGCTCAGGGCCGAGTCTATGTCCTTTTGCAGCTCATCGGAAGACTTATACACCCCAAATTCCAAGGGCGCGATCAGGTCCTTGTCCTTCCAGGTCTTACCTACTTGGTAGTTGTACTGTATGTTGTGGGTGCGGGGCAGCAGCAGGGTAAGCAATAGAATATAGCCGCCAAAAAAAGCTATCCTGCCCCAAGAGGGTCCGCTGCGGAAAACCCGCCACATCTGAGCCCTGATTTTTCTTTGCCATCTCATGCTCCAGCAAGTTACACAAAGGAATTCTCCTGTGCGAATAAAGCCTGGTCTGTGCAAAGGTGGGGAGGCTATTCGTCCTTTTTCCTTTCATATTTAACTTACCGCGTGTTTCAACCAAAGGGAATTGATGATCTTGGATATTGAATGAGCGTTACCCCCTACTTTTGCATCCTGTCATAGCTGCAGTTAATTTAGATAATCCTCTACATGAAGTTTTCGCCCTCCCTTCTTTTTTTGCCTCTGCTCCTGATCTTGTGCCTGAATGCCCCTAAGGTAAAGGCCCAAAAGCTCGATTATTCAAAGAAAGACAGCCTGCTGGGGGTCGTTTTTGTTGCAAAAAAAGATACCGGAACCTCCCGGGCCTGGGTCATCCTGGGCCGAATGTACCGCCGCACCGATGCAGACAGTGCCCGCCTGTGTTTTGATAAAGCACTCCGGCTTTCCCGGCAACTGAATGACCGCAAAGGAGAAGCCGATGCCCTCGGCAAAATTGCCTACCTCCTCGAAAAAACGGGCGACTACCCCGCCGCCCTCGACTCCGCAGAAAAATGGAAAGCCGCAGCTACCTTTATCCGCGACTCTGTCATGCTGGCATCGGCCACTCAGGAAGTGGCCACCATCCAGTCACACCTTGGCAATATGCCCGCAGCCCAGCAAGGCTTTTTACAATTCCTGAAAATCTCCGAAGCCATTCACCATCAGCAATTTGAAGGCATGGCCTTGGTTTGCCTCGGTAATTTTTACTACGAAAGCCAGCAGTTCGACGATGCCACTGGTTTTTACAACCGGGCTTTGGCAATACAAAAAAGCCAGAACGACAGCCTGATGATGGCCTCAACGTTTATAAACCTCTCCAGCTGCTATTTTGAAGCAAAAAAACCCGACCTGACTAAAGCCATCGCCAGCAACGACCAGGCCCTCGCTTACCTGCAGGGCTTTGATAATACGGAGGAGCTGTCCTTTTACGCCTACCTGCGCGAAGGGGAATACCAGGCGGCGGCGGCCAATTTTCCCCGGGCCAACAAGGGTATTTTGCAGGCAGAAGCCATTGCCCTCGCCCAAAGCAGCGATTACAAACTGGCCCAGGTGCGCACCATTCAGTCGGTGATTGCCGAGGCAGAAGGGCGTATTCCGCAGGCCGTGGCTTACCTGAATGAGGCCTATGCGCTGAGCCAAAAAATGAGCGACCTCGTAGTGGAGAAAAACACAGCGGCGGGCCTGGCAGAGCTGTATGAGCGGACCGGCAACTGGAAGGAGGCTTATTCCTGGAATGAAACCTACCACGCACTGAGCGACTCCATCGAAGGACAAGCCGTGAAAGACCGCGTAAATGAGCTGAATATCAGCTACCAATCGGAGAAAAAGGACCGGGAACTGGCCCAGCAACAACTGACCCTCACCCAAAATGAAAGCCGCATTCGCTTGCTGCTGGGTGGTGCCTCCGCCCTGGGGGTAAGCTTGCTTGGGCTGTTGCTGATCATGGTGCAGCGCCGAAAAATCAACCGGCAAACCATCCTTCAGCTGGAGCAGGAAAAGGAGGTGTCGGGCCTGAAAGCCATGATGGCAGGCGAAGAAAAGGAGCGCACCCGCATAGCCAAGGAGCTGCACGATGGCCTGGGCGGATTGCTCTCTGCCGCCAAACTACAGCTGAGCGTGCTCTCCACCCGCCAACCCGAACTGGCCGATACGCCCGGATTTGCACAGGGACTGAGCCTGATCGATACCGCCAGCAACGAAGCCCGCAAAATAGCCCACAACCTGATGCCTGAAATGCTTACGCGGCTGGGACTACCCGAAGCTTTGCGCGCATTTTGTGCCCAAATGAGCACAGCCGGGGTCATGGTGCTGCATTTCGAATACTTCGGGCCCGAAACCCGTCTACCTGCTACGTTGGAGCTGTCGGTGTACCGCATTGTGCAGGAGCTGATCAACAATGTGATCAAGCACGCCGGAGCGACCGAAGCCGACGTGCAGCTCGTGCGTGATGAGTCGGTGCTGGCCATCACCGTGGAGGACAATGGTCAGGGATTCGCTGCCGACACGACGCAAAGCGGCATTGGCCTCGATGCCATTCAATCGCGGCTGAATTTTCTTAATGGAAAAATGGACGTACAATCAACCCCCGGAAAAGGGGCCAGTGTCTTTATCGAAATCATGCTACGCCGATGAACCCACTCAGGATTGCCCTCGCTGACGACCACCCCGTGGTACTCAATGGCCTTGTACAGATGCTGGCTGCGGAGCCTGAGCTGACGGTCGTGGGCCAATTTACCCAGGGGAAAGCGCTTCGAAACTGGCTTGCTGAAAATCCGGCTCCCGATGTACTGGTACTCGACCTGGACCTCGGCGGAGAAGACGGAGCGGCCCTTTGCGGCGAATTCCGGCAGGCATACCCCGCCATGCAGGTGCTGATCCTGACAGGGTTTTCGCAACCCTCGATGGTGCGGGCGGCCATGCGACAAGGGGCAAAAGGATATGTGCTCAAAAATGCAGCATACGCCGATTTGCTCGAAGGCATACGCAGCGTAGCCGAAGGCGAGGAGTACCTGCACGCCCCCATCCGCGATGCCCTGCTGGCGGAAGCCCTGCAACGCCCCGCCGAAACCTCGTTTTTGCCCCGGCTGACCCGCCGGGAGCTGGATGTGCTGCGGCTCATTGTCGATGAAAAAACCACCCAGGAAATCGCTGATGCCTTGTTTGTATCGGTCAATACCATAGAAACGCACCGCGCCAACCTTATCCAGAAATTGGGCGTGCGCAATGTGGCTGGACTCGTAAAAATAGCCTTGGAAAAAGGTCTGCTGGGTTAGGCCTACCCCTGCCCTTTTCTCCCGGAAAACCCTGAATTGGACATCTACCCTTTTCCCCCGAAGGATGCTCCTGGCGGCTGACTGAACTTTGATCCGATGTTTCACTCAAACTCAAAGTCAAAGTTATGCTAAAGCTCAATTTGAAATTTTTGCTCTTATTGTTGGCAAGCTCCTCCCTTGCCCTGCTTACTTCCTGCAAAGGAGACGGTCCCGATATCACCCCGGACGTTCCTACGCTGATCGATTGTAACGGCACCTTGCCCCTTGTTTGGAAAAACAACCCCGACCTGAACGTGGACTATATCGTGAGCTGCTTCATTACCCTGGAATCGGGCCAGGACCTCGTGATCGAGCCCGGTGTAACGGTTCAGTTCGAAGGTGCAGAATCAGGAATTTTAGTCGATAAAGGCTCCCTGAAAATGATAGGTAACGCTTCTGCTCCCATCACACTGGAAGGAAAAATTGCGGTTAAAGGAACCTGGAAAGGCATTTTCTATTCCTCTAATAGTGTAAACAACAGCATGGAATATGTCACTGTAAGCCATGCGGGCAGCGAAGAACAGTTCTTTTTCGATGACCGTTGCGGCGTAGGCATGTACTCGGCCCTGGGTACTTCGCGCCTTTCCATCAAAAATTGCACCCTCTCCGATAACGAAGGATTCGGATTTTTTGCACAAGGGGTAGATGCCAATCTCTCTGCATTCGAAGGCAATACGTTTATCCGCAACTCGGATGCCCCTGTATTTATTGGTATCAATTTGCTCAATAAAATCGATGCCAGTTCGGTGTACACCGTTTCCGGCAGAGAAAACGGCAAATCCTACATCGCCATTGAAGGAGGCTGGCCTAATACGCCTGACGTTACGCTGGTAAAACTACCTGTCCCCTACCGTTTTCTTAGCGGAGAACCTGTAACTATAAAAAGAATGACCATCTCACCGGGTGCTATCCTGGAGTTTGAGCAAGGCGCTTACCTCAACGTCATTGAAGCCAATGCGGCATTGATCGCGGTCGGCACCCCGGCTGAGCCCATCATTTTCCGTGGAAGCGAAGGTGTAGCCGGATCATGGGGAGGCATTTACATTGCCAACTCCAATGTCCTCAACCGACTGGAAAACTGCGTGGTGGAGAACGGGGGCGAATTCACCCTCTTTTCCGCCAAAGCCAATATAGAGCTGGGAGGCTCATCTCTCAACCCTGCCTGTGTCATCCGCAACTGCCAGATCAGGAACGGACTCGGCTATGGCATTGGCTACCGTGACGTATCGGGGGTAGTGCTGGAAAACAATAATTTCAGCGGAAATGCTCTGGGAGATCTTTACACCTATTGAAAAACCTTGAACGGGGGCTAAGCCGCCCTTCAAGTTGAGCGCCGGCGGAGGCCGGCCGGGGCAGCCGTAAGGCTGCCTTTTTTCGTTTGGGGGTCCTTGTATCGAGCGAAATTCCGCTGTAGATTCCCGATAGTCCATTGGCAGAATGAACGGCCGGTTGTACCTTTGATTTCTCAAATTCCCCGAATATGATGTTGCAGGAAAAACAAGCACAAAAAAAAGTGGCCCATAGCTTTGTAGCTCCCGACCACTACCTCCTCGATGACCTCTTCACTGACGAGCAAAAGCTTATTCGCTCCATGATCCGCGACTGGATCAATGAAAACGTAACTCCTTACATCAACGACTGGGCGCAGGACAACCACTGCCCTACCCACCTCATTCCCGCAATGGGCGAGCTGGGCTTATTCGGGCCTTCTCTTCCTGAAAAATACGGCTGCCCCGGCCTCGACGACATTACCTACGGCATCATTATGCAGGAAATAGAGCGGGCAGATTCGGGCCTGCGCTCCATTGCCTCGGTGCAAGGCTCGCTGGTGATGTACCCCATTTATAAATACGGCAGCGAAGAGCAGAAAATGAAGTATCTGCCCCGACTGGCCAAGGGCGAAATCATGGGCTGCTTCGGCCTTACGGAACCCGACCACGGCTCTAACCCCGGCGGTATGCTCACTAACTTTAAAGATGCTGGCGACCACTACGTACTCAATGGCGCCAAAACCTGGATATCAAACGCGCCCTTTGCGGATATCGCGGTGGTTTGGGCCAAAAACGAAGCAGGCAAAATTCATGGCCTGATCTTGGAGCGGGGCATGGAAGGCTTTACCACACCCGAAATTCACAACAAATGGTCGCTGCGGGCTTCGGCTACCGGCGAGCTGGTATTTGATAATGTGAAGGTGCCCAAGGAAAACCTGCTGCCAAATGTTTCGGGATTGAAAGGGCCACTTGGCTGCTTGGACAAAGCCCGCTACGGCATCGCCTGGGGAGCGATCGGTGCGGCAATGGATTGCTACTACACCGCTTTGAAATACGCCCAGGAGCGCCACCAGTTCGGGAAGCCGATCGCGGGTTTTCAGCTAACGCAAAAGAAGCTCGCCGAAATGGTAACCGAAATCACCAAAATGCAGCTCCTGGCTTTTCGGGTAGGTCAATTGATGAACGAAGGGCGCGCTACTTCCGCACAGATCTCGATGGCCAAGCGCAACAATGTCGATAACGCCATCCACATCGCCCGCGAAGCACGTCAGGTGCTCGGCGGCATGGGCATTACCGGCGACTACCCCATCATGCGCCACATGATGAACCTCGAATCGGTCATTACTTACGAAGGCACCCATGACATCCACCTTCTGATTACAGGGATGGAAATCACGGGTGAAAATGCCTTCAAATAAGATTTTTCCTGCCATCAGGTTTATTGTCCGATCGCGAGATCTGACAGGTCCTGAATTAGTTCTTCACGTGCGTCGGTCTCATCCTTATTGGATTCAGAAAAGCTGTTGAAAAACACGACCAATACGGCATCGTCGTCTGTAAAAACCAGGAGGTTACAGTTGAATCCCCCTGTGCCTCCGTTGTGGTACAGGTAGGGCCTTTCACCACGGACGGTTGTTTCAAGAAACCAACCCTGACCCATGCGGACCATTACACCCGCTGCGGTGGGGGCTTCGGCTTCGATCGAAAACTGCTGACAAATTTCCATGCTGTGCCCCAGCGGCGTTGCTGGAGGATAGAGGTTTAGCCTCCCAAATTCCAGCAAATCGAGGGTAGTGCCGCGCAACACCCCGGCACCATCCATGGCGTTGAGGTCGGTCCAGAGGTCCACTTTTTTACCGCCTTTGTGCCCGTCAGCCATGCGTGACTGCTCACTGGCGCTTAGGGTAGCCTTGATGTCTGTTATCCCCAAAGGAGTGGCAATCTCGTCCTGAATGATTTGCCCATACGTTTTTCCTTGATTGCGAACCAGTATCGTGCCCATCGTACCCACCGCCGTGTTAGAGTAATTCCAGGCTGTGCCGGGGGTAAACTCAAGTTTTTCTTTACGGAGGCAGTTGTAAAGCTTAATGGTGTCGTAGTTGCGCCAGGCTTTGTCGATGTTCAGCAGCAAATCCGGTCCCATGTTCTTGGGCAAGTATGGCAGGCCGGAAGTATGGGTCATGAGGTTCTGGAACGTCACTTCTTCCCCACCAGATTCCAGACGAGGCAAGTCGGATGGCAGGTAGTCCTTGATGGGAGTTTGGGCGGTGATTCCCTGGTTTTCTATGAACCGCTGGGCAGCGATAGCGGTAAACACCTTAGAAATAGAGCCGATTTCGAAGAAAGTATTTCCGTCAGGGATTACGCCGTTGCCGACTTTCGTTTCTCCGTAGCCATAAAAAAAGACACTGTCGTGGCGCAGGATGCCGATGGTCATACCCACGGTGTTAATGCGGTCTCTGTAGTCGGAAACCAGCTGATCTACGACCAGGTCCTGCGCCGAAGAGAGGGAATTCGAGGTCAGGGAAGGGTCAAATTCCGCGTCGCGTTTGCAGGCAAATGCCAGGAGCGGAAGGAGGACAAACCAAAGGTGCTTTTTCATAAGATAATAATTAGCGTGAATAATTGACCCAAAATTCGGCACTCCCAGCCATGCCCCTGTTCGCCTATATCGAAACGCACAAGCTATAAATAGTTGATAATCAAACACTTGATATAAACGAACATTCAATTAAGCATCCGAACTCCCCGCAATAGCCTATTTCCGGAAAGCAGCAGGAGAAAGCCCGGTCGATTCGCGAAAGAGGGTGCTGAAGGTGATTTTGGAATTGCATCTGCTGGGTCTTTACCGGCGACTACCCCCCCCATCGTGCGACACCTGATGAACTTTAAATCGGATATTATTTACGAAGACACCCGTGATTTCCAACTCTGATTACAGGGCTGAAAATCACGGGTGTATATGGCTTTAAGTAAAGCTGAAAACTTAATTTCCGGAAGCGAGCTCGGCCAGGGCTAGTAAAAAGTCATTACGAGCCTCATTCTGATCCTTGGTGGTCGTGAGGCTGTTAAAAGAAATGGCCAGAACGGCATTATCTTCAGGAAAAACCATGAACTCAGTTTGGAAACCACCTGTACCGCCATTGTGGTACAGAAAAGGCTGTTGGATAGCAGCTGTTGTTTGAATCAACCAACCCTGCCCCATTTGGATGAGGGTATCCTGAACAACTGCCTGCCTGGCAAGGGTTGGTTGCTGGCAGGTTAACATGCTCTGGCCCAGGGGAGTAGCGGGCGGGTCGAGGTTTATTCTCCCAAACTCCAGCAAATCGAGGATAGTAGATCGCAGCACCCCTGCCCCATTCATGGCGTTGAGGTCGGTCCAGAAATCCACTTTTTTACCGCCTTTATGCCCGTCGGCCATGCGGGTCATTTCGGCGGAAGAAAGCGTTGCTTTTGTTTCGGTGAGGCCGAGCGGACCTGCGATTTCATCCTGGATAATCTGGCCGTAGGATTTGCCCTCATTCCGCTCCAAAATCGTACCCAGGGTGCCCACAGCCAGATTGGAATACTTCCATTTGCTCTCTGGTGTAAATTCGAGCGCTACCCCACGGAGACATTTATACAACTTGAGGGTATCGTATTCGCGCCAGGCCTTGTCGATATTGAGCACGAGATTGGGGCCCATGTTATCGGGCATATAGGGAAGCCCGGAGGTGTGGGTTATGAGGTGGAGGAGTGTAACCTTTTTGCCCTCCTTTTCGAGGGAGGGAATGTCGGCGGGAAGAAAATCGTTGACGAAAGCGTTAGCAGAAAGGCCACGGTCGTCGAGAAATCGCTGGGTAGCAATGGCGGTGAATATCTTGGTCAAAGAGCCCATTTCGAAGAAAGTATGCCCATCTGGAGTTACGCCGTTGCCGGCTTTTGTTTCCCCATAGCCATAAACAAAGACAGAGTCGTTGTGCAGGATACCAATCGTGAGACCTACCGTATTGATGCGGTCTTTGTAGTCGGAAACAAGCTGATCTACTGCCAGGTCCTGTGCTGAAACCAAGGGATTAGAGGAAAGTGTGGGATCAAACCCTGCATCGCGTTTGCAGCCCAATACCAGAAGCGGAAGGAGGATAAGCCAAAAGTGCTTTTTCATTGGGTGTTAATTAAGATAAATAATGACCCAAAATTCGGCACTCCATACCCGGATACTGTTCGCCTATATCGAAACGCACAAGCTAAAAATGGCTGATAATCAAACACTTGATACAAACGAACGCCTATTTAATCATCCGAATGCCCCGCCATGGCCGATTTTCGGAAAGCAGAAGGGGAAAGTCCGGTGGATTCGCGAAAGGTGGTGTTGAAGGTGGTCTTAGAATTAAAGCCTGCTTCAAAACCCACGGCGATTAACGTCCAGGGTGCGTATTTGGGATCGGCCAGTAAGCGTTTGGCTTCTTCCACGCGAAAATGATTGACATAGGTGTAGAAATTCTGGCCCATGCCTTGATTCAGCAAAAAAGACAACTCATGTGTGGAAAGGCTAACCTGACGGGCAAGTTCGGGCAAGGTAAGGCCGGGTAAAAGGTAGGGTTTTTCGTTTTCCATCCATAACTCCAGCTTTTGGCGGAGCAAAATGGTTTCTGGTTCGGGCACTTGGGCATCAGATACTTCCTTCTGCTCCCATATTTGCTCTATTTCGGCTATTTCTTTTTCAGAAAAAGAGAAAATACGCCCCTGGCCCAGCACAAAATACCCCGCGAAACAGACCCCAATCAGGTAAATGGCGGACGAAAAACCTGAAATTCCGGGCACCACCTCGAATACATCATTTGCCCAAACCAAAATCATTACCGCAAAGCCCCCTACAAACCATTGCAACCACCGTAGGTCGATGTCTTCGGTGAGGGAATTGATCGTGCGCAGCGTTTTTTGGTGGAGGATAATTTTTCGAAAAGCCAAAAACAGATAGGTGAAAATCTGTGCAAACCAAAGCCCAAAAACGACCATGACGAGCGGACCGCTGTTCAACTCATGGTCGGGATGGAGGTATATTTCGGCTTTCTCTGCAGGAGACAGCAGCAGGGTGGGCAGCTCAGTAACAAAGAAAAGCGCCGCCGGTAAAAAATGGAGCCAATCGTACTTATGCCAATGTGGACGCGTTTCGGTATAAGCCCTTACCCCCAGAAAAAAAGCAGGTGCAAGCACGAGCTGAAACTGTTCGGTGAGGCCAAACAGGTAGGGATACTTAATCAGCAGGCCCATTTCGCGCAGGCTATCGTCGAGCATCATGGCTCCGGCAGCAAACATGGCAAGCCCTAAAAACCGGCCTGCCAGGCGGTTAGGGTCATTTTTTCGGATAATAAGCTGGATTCCCAGAAAAAGGAACCCCCCGCTACCCAAGGCGCTGAAAAGTGTTTCCAAAAGAATTATTTATTTTTAAAAATACGGATGAACAACTAATGCTAAAGGATAAACAAACCAGAAAAGCCAGGGTTGCATCGGTGGGGAAGTCGCTCAGTTGACAACCCTGACAATGGGAAATCGAAAATGCCTTTTTTCTTTTCTATGCCCATGAAGATTGAGGTAAATTGCTTAAAACGAACAACATGAAACCAAACATAGCTTTTCTTGGACTCGTAGCCCTGGCCGCTTTCGGCAGCATTGCCCCCACGGGTTGTGCCCAAAAGCAGGAAACCCAGGCTGATTCCCCCACAAGCACCCCCAAAGAACAGGCACCCAAAGACTTCAACGGCTACTGGTACGGAGGCAAGGCCGAGCTCACGAGCTATGCGCTGAATCAGGCACGGTATGGCGAATTGAATAGTGGAGAGGCCGTGCTGGTCTTTGTAACGGAGCCTTTTTCCCGCTCGAAACAAGTAAAGCTCGACGATGGTCCTGCAGCGGGTGCAGATGCGGTACCGGTGATGAAATTAAACCTCGAGAAAAAGTTCCTCACGGGCATATACCCGTATTCGCTGCTGATGTCCACCTTTACACCTGCGAACCGGGATACCTTGCAGGACGCGTTGAAGGTAACGACCACGGTGCAGGAATGGTGCGGCCATGCCTTTATGCAGGTGAATAATCGTGCCGACAGTCTCCACGTGCAGTCGTTTTCGTATTTCGAATCGGAGGGTGACCGCGCTTACCGGCTGCCGAAGGTGCTGATCGAGGACGAGCTCTGGACCTGGATCCGGCTTAATCCCAGCCTCTTGCCCACAGGAGAAAAGACCTTGCTCCCATCGGTGTTTTACCAGCGGCTGCGCCATACCGACGGTCAACCCCGAAAGGCCAATCTCAGCCTGAGCAAGGTCGTAAACCCTGAATTTGGGACCGATAGCCTGATGAAATACAGCATCGTGTATGCTGAACCCGACCGCGAGCTGCACATTTACTTTCATGCGCAATTCCCCTACGAAATAGAGGGATGGGAGGAAATCTACCTCAGCGGCTGGCCCGGCACAGCTCCCGGCGAAAACCGCCTCACGACCCGCGCCAAAAAAATGGCTACCCTCCGCACCGATTACTGGATTCACCACTTCAATGTGGACCGGGCCATGCGGAAAGACCTGGGATTGAGCGTGGAATGAGCGAAGGATTTTTTTAATCTACTCACTTACAGCAAGTTATAAGACCATAGTCTTGCACTACTGAAGTCATCACACAAGTAGGGCTGTCCGATTACCGGACAGCCCTTTTTCATTCAAAAACACAGTCCTTGACCCATTACTGAACCATTAACCTTAGATTCAGGAAAAACGCTGGTCCTTCTATTTGGAGGTGATAAACCCCTGGCGCCAAAGCAGCCGGGAGCTGCACCTTGTAGGTTGTGTTTCCATCCACATCAAACGCTTGCCGGAGTATTTCACGACCTTGCATGTCCAGCAAAGTAAGGTTGGCAGCACCAGCCTCTATCGTTTCGATATTCAGCATCAAGGTGCTACCAGACTTCGCAGGGTTAGGGTAAGCAACGAGCCGGGATTGCGATGGGGCGGCCTCTCTTGATCCGCTTGCACCAACAAATTCGATCTGGTCGTAGTACACAGTCACATTGCTGCCCGAGCGGTTAATCAGCCGAATGGACTCTACGGTGGTCGGGTTGGCAAACTGGCTGAGTGGTATGGTCTGTTGCACCCAGGCGGATGTGGTGAAAAACTCCACATCCTTGTTGCCGAGGTTTGTTTCCAGCCTCACCCTGATCTTGTTGCTGCCATTGCTCTTTACCCAAAAACGGATAGAGGTATAGCCGCTGAGATTTAAGGCTGTACCCTTACGCAAAAGCACCCCACCGTAAGAACCGTAGCTGGCCATAATCGACTTACTGCCCACCTGCACGTTGGTTGTATGATTGAGATCGTAGGTGCCTGTGTAGGAATTGTTATTCCAGTCAGGAGCCAGTGCATCAGCATAAACCACGTAATCATTGCCTCCGACCGGGATACTTGAGGTGGTAAAATTACTTCCTGAAGCATATGCTGAATTGCTTCCGCTACAGCTGGTGCGAATGCCCCACTCGTAGGTGGTGCTGGCTGCAAGGCCCGTTTGGTTGCGGCTGGTGCCGGTGAGGTTGTTTACCTCCGTCCAGGTGCTGGTACCGCTTACGCGGTAGCGAAGGTCGTAGTCGAGCGCGCCCGAAACCGACGACCAGCTCAACGTGGCGGAAGACGCCGTAATGGAAGCGGTGCCCAGGCCCGTGGGTGCGTTGCAGGCGGGCGGTGGCGTGCTGCCGCAGGTGGGCGGCGAAGCGTACCAGGAGGGGCAGCAACTCGTAATCACAGAACTGCCGTAGTTGTCGCCGGAAGGTGTCCGGGTATTGCTCCAGCCGTAAATATTGGAAGTTCCGGAATAGCCTTCCAGCATATTTCCTCCGCTCACATCCATGTTAAACTCGTTGTTGTGAATAGCATGCTCATAGCTGGATAGCGCCACGCTCCGGTCAATGACGGCTATGCCTTTGGTAAGGTTTGTCGCTCCATTGCGGTTAAAGGTATTGCAGCGGATATAGCTTCTTACGCCTTTGAGGTCGATGAATGAATCGGCAAAGTTGTCGCCGGAAATCCCGCTCGCATCGATGGTGCAGCCTTCGACCACTGTTTCGGTGGTCCCTTCCTTGATGTCGAAGGCCTCGGCACGCACATCGGGTCCTATTTCACAATCCTTTACGGTGGTATAGTCAACCGACGGGTCGTAAGAAGTCCAGGAGCCTTTATCCGTTCCGATGTAGATCCCTTCTCCGAAGCCGGCATTGGTGTTGCCGGTATCATATACCTTGCAGCCCTCTATGGTCACATGGTCGGAGCCATCACGAACGTGAATGCCTTCAAAGCCGATATAGAAAATTTCACAGTTAATCGCTTTGCCATAATTGGCATTGTCGAAGATCAGCCCTTTTTGACCTTGGGTGATTTTGAGGTCTTTCACGACCCAGTAGTCACCCTCAATCCGGAGCACAGTGAGGCTACCCACATCGTTGCCAGAGAGCGTAGCGGGATTGCTGGCAGATTGGCTGCGAATAGTGATGGGGTTTGAGGCCGTTCCGTTTGCGCTACCATAGAAATAAGCCGAAGAACCAGAAACGGCTGTATTGGTGGCGAGGTAGGTGCCGGGAGTAATTACGATTTCGTCGCCTGCTACCGCATTGGCCATCCCGAAACGGATATCAGCCACTGAATAACAGGTGTACACATAGGCCATAGCTGGTTGTAAGCCAAGCAAAAGCCAGGTCGCTACCAAAAGTAGGGTCTTTTTCATGGGGGAGAAAAGGTAAAATGTATGGAAAAAAAATCGTCAGGTGCGCTCCTTAACTATTTGGAAATTAGCCGTTTCCCATTAGTTCGACGGGCAGAAAAGTCTGCCATTGGGTATAATTTCGTTTTTCTACCCTGATGATTATTTTCTTCTCCTGGGGGTATTAGCCCTTTCTATAAGACCAATCCCTTATTTATCTGATTCTCTCTGCCAAAATCTATTGTTTCGAAAAATTCCTCCTGGTTTAGCTAAAACGGTTCGACCTCGCGAGAGCATCCTTACCCGAAATTATGGGGCAGGTTTTCATTTCCTCCGCAAATATTCAGGACTTACCTCAACGATATTTTCTCCGTGTAAGCAGCTGAAGCACCTAACAGGCGAACGACATACCCCCCTGAGGCAAGCCCGGCAGTGGACAAATGGCAATCTGCGCGGCCCGAATCCAGTCGTTGACTCAGGCATACTTTGCCCGTCATGTCAATGAGCTCAACCTGCTCCAGGTTTTTCCCGGAAGGCTCCCAGCTAACTGTCAAAAAATCTGCTTCCTGAACCACTACGATCCTTGGGACTTTCGCTTGAGGGTCATTAGCTGTGAGCTGCGGCAGGGCATTACAGTTAAAATTGGACTGCTGGTAAAGCTGCTTGATTCACATTAACAAACGCCTCCAAGTGGTCTAACAAACCGAGTTATTTCAGTTAACATAAGGCAAATCATTACCTCATATATTCTCTGACGAATTAGCACCCTAATAGCATCCGATTCGAACGCTTAATAAGAACCAGTTCGGTATCTGTCATAAAAAAAGGGAGGAAGCTTAAGCCCCTCCCTTCACTTTCTCGGTTGACAGGAGAAATTATTTCACGAAAATTCTTTGGTTCAGCTGCTTGGTAACATCTGCCACCCTGACGGTATAGACCCCGGCGGTCAGTTGGGCGAGGTCAAGGTACACAGCCAGATTTGCGGATTGATATGCATTTTCCCTGGCAAAAACCACCCTCCCAGCCATATCGAGGACTTCTACGCGGGTAGATTTATGGTCAAATCCGGAAGCAATTACCTCGATTTTTCCATCCTCAGAAGGATTTGGGTAAACGGAAAGGAAAGCCTCATTGCTGGCGAAGGTTACTTCTACCACAGAGGAAAAGGCATAAGCTCCGTCAAAATCGACCTGCTTCAGGCGATAATAGGAGACCACTTTGGGTGCCGAAGCATCTTCAAATGCGTACTGCTGCACCTGTTGGCTGGTTCCGGCTCCGGGTACAAAACCCAAGCTCTGCCAAAGGCCAGCATCCATAGAACGCTGCACCTCAAAGCCAAAGTTGTTGAGCTCCGTAGCGGTAACCCAGGTAAGTAATACCTGGCCGGAAACCCTTTCGGCTTCGAAAGAAAGAAACTCCACGGGCAGCGGTGAGGTATTGAGGAAAAAGAGGATGTTACCTCCGCTTACCCCCACAAACAGGTCTTTGTCTCCGTCGTTGTCGATGTCCACAAAAGCGGGAGAAGCATTGCTGGCGGCGGTAAAGCTATTGAAAGGATTGGCTCCTCCGGACTGTTGGGTAAAAACGGGGGCAGCAGCGGTGCCGGTATTCAGGAAATAGTTGAGGGTACCATCAGCCTCACCAATTACACAATCAAGGTCACCGTCTTTGTCCAGGTCGGCAAAAGCCGGAGAAGCATAACCATTGTTGCTGTTGCCGTTGATGTCCACATTGTTAAAGGGGTTATTGGTGCCGGTAACCGAGGTATAAACAGGAGCTGTAGCAGTGCCGGTATTGCGGTAAAAGCGGATCTGGCCATCGCGGTTGCCGATAAAGCAATCGAGGTCGCCGTCACCGTCGATGTCCACAAACTCAGGGGAGGAAGAATCGCCGACATCTATACCGTTCATGGGGTTTCCTGCCTTGGTACCCGTATTGTAAGCACCGGTTTGGCGGTTATAGTTTGGACTTGAGGTGGTGCCTGTATTGCGGTAGTAGGTGAGATTACCGTTTGATTGACCGATGATGAGGTCGAGGTCGCCGTCGCCATCGATGTCCACCAACACGGGGTCGGAGCTAGAACCGATGGTTTCGTCGTCAAGGGGGTTGCTACCACCGGTACGTGCCACAAATGTGGCTGCGGAAACGGTGCCATCGTTTCGGTAGTAATTGATGTCGCCGGTTGATTCGCCGATAAAGCAATCAAAGTCTGCATCTCCATCCACCTTACCGAAGGTGGGGGTAGCAATGCTTCCGATATCGACCCCATTGAAGGGATTGGCGGTACCAGTTACTGCGGTAAAGGTTTGAGCGAATGCAGAAGGTATACCCTGGAGCAAACAAAGAACGAAGGCTGTGAGCAGGTAATGAACGTAAGTTCTCCTCATGATAAATTAGAAAATGTTTTGAAAAGGGGTAAGTCGCAATTGTAAGAAAATTCAGTTTTCGTACAATTGATTGATTCGAAGCTACCGTCCTGTGTATTCTATTGGTATTAAATCCGCATATCCGGCAATAAATCGGAGGCCAATTGTACACCCGGTGCTATCATCGGTTATGTTAAAAAAATCCAAAAATTCAATTTCATTCCTTTCTCCACTTCCCGTATCCCTTGAAAGGTTTATTCATGAATATCATCCACAACCCATTGATTAAAAGTTGATTAGAATTAACTTTCAAAATAATTTGTTTCTCTAATTTATATTTTCCCTCTCAAATTTTATTCTATTATTCCTCCATAATAACCAACCCAGTAAACGTCATCCGGCATTCAGTTATTCCCAACTCCTCTTTCTGATCTCTCCATTTATTTTAATCCAAAAACCTGTACTAACCAATAGTAAGCGTATCATCATTAGCCACTCTTTTTCAATTCAGTAGAAATTACTCCGCAAACCAGAAATAAACGATTCTGCATTAATGCGAAAAATTATATATTTTTGTAGTTAACCCTTCCTCCCAAGGCATGACCTCCTACCGGAGCTGGATATATAAATAGCCGACCTATAAAACAAGAGGCTTATACCTATAGAAAAAGTCTAACTACTGCTTCCGGGCAAGTCATTGCGCAGCTGTCTCACGCAAGCTTTTTCAGAGAAAGACAGACTAAGAATACAGCTCATTTACCATTTTTTCTATCGCAAACAGAATACCCTTAGGCGTAATAAATAATGGAGAAGCAATGAGGGCGTTTAGGATTAGGAAATAAAGCATGATTTCCGAAAAATATATTTGCGGTTTTTCCAAAAAATATTATCTTCAAAACGCATTTTATTGTGAATCGAAATTCATATTTCCACTCCATTCATACAAAACACCCCATCATGAATTACTATTTCTCTGTTCTCTCCGACTATGCGAACTTTTCGGGCCGTGCGCGCCGCCAAGAGTATTGGATGTTCTATCTCTTCAACACGATAGCAAACGTTTCTCTGGTCTTAATCGGAAATCTGCTGAATTTTGAATATTTGAACATTATATACTCCCTGTTTGTGATGATCCCGACAGTAGCCGTAACCGTACGCCGGATGCATGATGTAGGTAAAAGCGGATGGTATATGCTCATTCCCATCTACAACTTAATCCTGACTGTAACAGAAGGCGACCAGGGAGATAACGAATATGGACCTGACCCCAAAGACCCTTACAGCGGCATGGAAAGCCAAATTGAAGATATTGGCCAGGAGGCTTAATTATCCTTTCCCAAAAGTAACACCGGGTCGTTCACAGCGATCCGATTTTTTTTTAATACCTGTACTCCCGTCAGTAAAGTTGTTACCCTGAATTTTTAAGGAGCGGGAACACCCTTTCTGTACCAATTTTCACCCTCCCGCCATGATCTCCAACGTGAGCTGAATAGACAAATAGCCGTATCTGCCCTGCAAAGCCTCGTACAGGGGCTTCATGGCTCCGCCTTTTGTTACGCCCAATACCCGCGCCCTTTCTTCAATAATGAGCCTTTCGGCGTCGGGTATCAGCCGCCGCAGGTCGAGGTTGAGGCCCTGCTCCCGCATGCGGCACAGGTGACCAAGGATCGTTTCAGGCGGGAGGCCTTGCTTCGCTGCCATGGCCTGGAGGTCGAGTCCTTCCTTAAACTGCTTAAAGGTATCGGTGTGCTGCACGTCCACTTTTTGGCGGCGGCTGCCCGGTTCTTTTCCCAAAAAATCCTTGATGGCATCTACAAACAGCTTGCCGTAGCGCGATACCCTTTCGCGGCCCATGCCCGACACCTGCTCCATTTGGCTGATGCTCATGGGCTTTTTGTTGACCATGTCTTCCAGGGTGGCATCGTTGAAAACCACAAAAGCAGGCTGGCTGAGTTCGCGGGCTTTTTTGAGGCGAATTTCTTTCAGGTAGGCACGCAGGCGCTCGTCGAGGGCCACTTCTGGTGCAGCCACGTTTGCAGACCTTTCCGGCGCTGCTTTTACTTTCGATTTGGCTCCATCTACCCGTACCAGTTGCACTTCCCTTTCCCCGCGCAGCACCTCCCACGAGGCATTGTTGAGCTTAAAGGTATGGCCCTGGTCGTAGGCAATGTCCACGAGCCCGGAGTTGAGCAGTTGCAGGAGGTAATCTATCCATGCATCTTCGCGGAGGTCTTTTCCGGCGCCGAAGGTTTTGAGGTGCTGGTAGCCGTGGCGGTGCACGGCCTGGTTATTGGAACCCCGGAGGATATCGACGAGCATGCCCAACGCTATTTTTTCTTCTGTACGCGCAATGGCGGAAAGGGCTTTTTGGGCGATTTCGGAGCCATCAAAGCGGATGGGCGGGTTCAGGCAAACGTCGCAATTGCCGCAGTCCTGGTCGCGGCTTTCGTTGAAATAGCTCAGCAAAATGCGCCTCCGGCAAATAGAGGCTTCGGCGTACTGGCGCATGCGGTCGAGCTTGGCGAGCTGCAGTTGCTTCATTTCCTCGTCGAGGTTGGAGTCATGGATCATCCCCTGGCGGGAGATCACGTCGCCGAAGCTGTAAAAAAGCACCGTTTCGCTCTTGAGCCCATCTCTGCCCGCCCGTCCGATTTCCTGATAAAAACCCTCCACGTTGTTGGGCATGTTGTAGTGGATCACCCAACGGATATTGGGCTTGTCGATGCCCATGCCAAAGGCAACGGTAGCCGCCATGACCTGTATTTCGTCGCGGATGAACGCGTCCTGGGTTTCGCGGCGGTAGCGGGAGTCCATACCGGCATGGTAATGTTTCGCCACAATGCCCTCTTTTTTGAGCTTTTCGGCGACCTGCTCGGTTGAAGCGCGGCTCAGGCAATAGATGATTCCGGCTTTTGCGGGGCGGGCCTGCACAAATTCGCGGATGAGCTTGATACGGTCGCGGCCGGGCAACACGGTGAGGGAGAGGTTGGGCCGGTCAAATGAGGCCAGGAAAGTGGCTGCCTGCGGAATGGCCAACTGCTGGAGGATGTCGCCCCGGGTAACTTTGTCGGCGGTAGCCGTTAGCGCAATGACGGGCACGCCGGGAAAGCGGGACTTGAGCACGTGCAGCTGCGCGTATTCGGGCCGGAAATCATGCCCCCAAAACGACACACAGTGTGATTCATCTACGGCAAAAAGCCGGATGGGCATCGACTCCAGAAAATTGAGGAAGCCGTTGGAAAAGAGCTTTTCGGGAGAAATGTAGAGCAAACGCAGGTCGCCGTTGTAGCACTGCTCGATCACGGTTTGTTGCGCCTCGAAGGGTTGTGCGCTGTTGAGAAATGCGGCTGGAATGCCCATGGCCAGGAGGTTGGTCACCTGGTCCTGCATCAGGGCAATGAGGGGCGAAATGACCACCGTGAGCCGCTGAAGCACCAGCGCGGGTATTTGAAAGCAAACGGATTTGCCGCCTCCAGTGGGCATCACTACCAGCGCATCCCGACCAGAGAGCACGGTTTCGATTACCTCTGCCTGCAAGGGCCGAAACTGGTCGTAACCGAAGTAGTTTTTCAGCGCCTGCTCTTTCGTCATATCCTTTTTTGGGAAGCCGAAGTTACGGATTTAGGGTTGGGCAGAGGATGGTGAAGGTGTTTTTTTATTGGAGCTTGTTCACAGCCACCTGCGGCATGGGCGGCTGAAGCCCTCCCGTACATAACTGCTAATCGGAACGAGTCGGGGTTCGTAGTCGCAAGCGGGTATCCTGTATAAGTGTGATCTAAGCTCATTCTTCCCCGTGATACCTAAATGAAAGTAGTTTGCGAATTACTCAGAAGGTAATCCTCTGAAAATCAATCCTGAAAATCCCGCAAATCTTATTCATCCTGATCTGCTTTTTCTTCCCGCTTCAGGTGCGACTGTACCATGCGGAGGCGACCATAATTGTATTTTCCGCCAAAGGTGGTAAAGACCTCCGAAAGGCCTGAAACAGGCGCTTTGAGGGCCAGGAATGCTGCCGATATTTCTTCAAGCTCTTCCTTGTTCATGAAGGTAAAGATATCCAGTTCGCCCGCAGCGATGCCCTTGGAGGCGTGGGTTTCGATGGTGGAAAGAGCCATTTTGCGCTCGGTGGCCACGGCTTCGAGGGACATCCCTTTGTTGAGGAGGTCGAAAGTAATGCGGTAGGTATCGCCTTTTGTTGGGGTCTTTTTCTCCTGCTTCACCTTGCCGGTTTTGGTGCTGGCTTTGCGGGGGTTTTCCTCCATCCATGCCTTTATCTTTTCATACTGCGCGAGGCGGGTGGTTTTGCGGCGGGCTTCTATTTCTTTGAAAGGGGGCACCTCCACGCCAGTGAGGATGCTCTGGGTAAGGAGTCCGGCTTTGAGGAGGTCGCTGATTTTGTGGGTAAGGGTCTGGTCAATGTCTTCGAGGGCCGAAACGTAGGTTTTTGTTTTTGAAAAAAGCTTCACCTCTTCCATGTGGAGCAGGAGGTCGTACTGGCAGTCGTTCAAAAAATTGAGGTAGTAGTTACTCCCCTTTTCGATGCGCTCGCGGAGCAATTCGTGGTTTTGCTCGTGAAGTAGCCAGGCGATCTGCCCCTGAAATTTTTGACCATTCTCTTTTTCTCCCTGAAATTTTGCTCCGAGGGCGGTCAGCGCCACCTGCATCTCCGGATCTTCGAAGGTCATGGTGCCGCTGTTTTCGCGCTCGGCTTCGTCGATCTGGTTGATGATTGCTTCAAAATCGAAGGTCTTGCGCAGGGTTTCCCGCAAATAAATTACCTGCTCGGCCCGCAACTTATCCGGCAGGTCTTCCTGGTTCAGTTTGGTTTGTGAATACCGCACCACTACCCCATCGCTGGAGATGGCGTTGGTATTGATGCGCGTTCGGAGCACCAGTCCCTCGAGCGAACGCAGGCGAGAAAGGGCCACATATACCTGCCCCGGCGCAAATGCCTGACCTACATCCACCATGGCTTTGTCGAAGGTGAGGCCCTGGCTTTTGTGTACCGTGATGGCCCACGCGAGCTTGATAGGAAAATGGCTGAAAACCCCGGCCGTTTCTTCTTCGAGCTCTTTGGTGGTTTCGTTGATGACGTAGCGGATGTTTTTCCACTCCATCGGCACGACCTCAAAGTCGCTTTTTTCGCCATCAAGCACCACAGTAATGGCGTCCTTCGTGAGCTTCGTTACCTCCGCAAGTTTGCCATTGACAAAGCGGTTTTCCAAGGTATCGTTTTTCACAAACATAACCCTGGCCCCTACCTTGAGCTCCAGGTTGAGGTTAATCGGGTACATATTTTCCGGAAAATCGCCTTCAACCTCGGCTTTGTAGGAAAAGACCTTTCCTTTCAACTCTTCCAGCGACTGCTGGTTGATGCGATCGGCCTGGTGGTTGTGGGTGCAAAGGGTGATGATGGAATTATCGGCAGCTACCTCAGGGCGAAAATGGCTGTTGAGCCTTTCGATGTCGGCGGCGGTGCAGCAGTTGTTGCGGAGGTTATTGAGGAGCGAAATAAAGACCTCGTCCTGCTGACGGAAGATTTTGTCGAGCTCGATATAGGTATAGCCGGCTTGCTTGAGTGCTACCGATTCAAAAAAGTGCATCGAGGCATAATGCTCGCGCAGGTGCTCCCACTCCTTGTCTCTGACAATGGGGGGCAGCTGGTACAGGTCCCCGATAAGGAGGAGCTGCACGCCGCCAAAAGGCTGCTGGTAATTGCCCTTAGCCGATTTGAGGCGGTAGTCGATGGCGTCGAGGATGTCGGCGCGGAGCATACTCACCTCGTCGATCACGAGCAGGTCGATGTTGCGCAGCACCTGCTTCCGCTTGTTGTTGAGCGGATGGTAGCGCCCCAACACATAACCGGTGAAGAACCCCGGATGGGCATCTTTGCTTCCTTTGGCTTCTTTGATCGGTAGAAAAGACCCGAATGGCAGGGCAAACTGCGAGTGGATAGTTACGCCCTTTGCGTTCAGCGCCGCAATGCCCGTGGGTGCCACCACCAAAAACTGCTTGTGGGTAGATTGCGAAAGGTTGCGGAGAAAGGTGGTCTTGCCGGTACCTGCCTTTCCGGTAAGGAAAATATGCCCCGAGGTGCTATTGATAAACTGAGAAGCCAGGGACAAAGTATCGGTCATAGAAGCAAGCGGTTAAGGTATCGACGTAACAACCATAAAAATGGCAATAGTTGAGTGGAAAACAAGGGTTTGGGAGAAAATGACGGAGAAGAGGGGGGGAACTACGTTTGCTGCGGGGCGAAGTATCTGTGAATTTTGGGTACAGGCAATTTGTTGCATACATTCTGGTATATTACTCATGGTATTGGGTAACATTTAAAATCATGTTTCAACACACTCATTTACAAGCACTTGAAAACCGCTTCGAGAAGGAATCAATGCTTTTTTTGCAGGTGATTGATGGCCTGCAAAAGGGGAAACATGCGCCCATTTATAATTCTGGCCTGCCCTTTCCTTATGTTTTGGCAGAAATGGAATTAATCGGACAGAGCGCGGGATTGGGGCTGAGCCTGTCCTATTCCTTTTTGAAGGCGCATGGTAGTGTTCATGGAAGTGGGTAGCCCGGAAAGAACAGGTTCATCCTTTGTGATCAGCCTAACGCGACAACCTTAAAAACAAAGCACCATTTGACCGCCCATCCTTTATTAAATATTATGTCCAAATCGACTCCATTCCCTTCTTTGGTTTTGATTACTTTGTTTTCTGTTTTTTTCCTTGATACAACAAAAGGTTATTCCCAACCCGAATCACCCAATCAACCATACATCGATAGCATCAGTGTATTAATGCCCTATTTACCCAATGATCAAACAAAAGTGGATCACTTGGTCAAGTTGGCAAGAATGAACACGCCGTCAAATATGGAATTGGCTTTACAATATTTAAATGAAGGTTTAAATATTTCAGAAAAAATAAATTATACTTTAGGGATTATTAACTGTCTTGGATCGGCTGCATTTTGCCATGCCATCATGGGCGATTGGCCCCAGGCGACCATAGAGGTAAACCGGGCACAGAAACTGTGTACAGGTAAATACCGACGATATCAGATGTTCTTGTACAACATCATGTATATCGTTTCAAGTATAAAAGATGACCCGGACGCATTGGAATGGGCAAGAAAAATTATCCGGCATCCGGATTTTCCTTCGCTTTCAGAGTTTGAAAAATGGCCCACTTATATGCAGGTGGGCAGAGGGTTTGTGGTGATCGGTCAGGTGGATTCTGCGGAATATTATGCGCATTTGCTCGAAACCTGTGTGCAAAAATACAGCCACCTCTCGCCGGATTTAGCCGAAAACACCTATACGCTGGTGGGTGAAATCGCCTTAAGACAAAAAGAATATGACAAAGCGTTACGTTACTTCAGACTCGCTCATAATGTACTTGGACAAGCACAGGTCTTTGTTGAAACGGGGCAGCGGGATTCAGTTACGTTTTATGGATTAAGAGCGCTGGAGATGGGGAGGACTCAGGAGATTCCGAATATCGTAAGGGATGCAGCCAGGCTATTGGCCAGGCATTTTGCAGACACGGACCCCCCAAAAGCTAACCAATATTTGAACCTGTATATTGAGACCAACGAAAAACTGTTTAATGTCCAGCGTGTTAAGCAGTCCGAACAGATCTCATTAACGGAGCAACAAGCCACCTTTGACCTTCAACAAAAAGAAGACGCCTACCGTAATCGCCTGATCCTGTTGGGAATGCTGTCGCTTATTCTTGTTTCAACCATCATTTCCTACATCTTGTGGCGAAACAACCGCTTCCGCCGCCAGGCCAATGAAGTTTTACAACGTACCCTCAGCGATTTAAAATCCACCCAAACCCAACTCATCCAATCCGAAAAACTCGCCTCTTTGGGTGAACTCACTGCAGGTATCGCGCACGAGATTCAAAACCCACTCAACTTCGTCAACAATTTCGCCGAAGTCAGCGCTGAGATGCTCGTTGAAATGGAGGAGGAACTCAACAAAGGCGATATTCAGGAAGCCAAAGCCATTGGCGCAGACCTCAAACAAAACCTCAACAAAATCAATCATCACGGCCAGCGTGCTTCGGGCATTGTCAAATCTATGCTCGAGCACTCGCGCACCAGTTCCGGCACCAAAGAACCCACCGACCTCAATGCCCTCGCGGACGAATACCTGCGCCTCGCTTACCACGGCTTGCGCGCCAAAGACAGCGGTTTCAACGCAAAATATGAGCTGATTGCCGACCCCGATTTACCCAAAGTGAATGTGGTGCCGCAGGACATGGGCCGCGTGCTGCTGAATTTGATCAGCAATGCGTTTTATGCGGTGCATCAGCGGAAGATAGAGGTAGGGGCAGGGAATGACGCAGGGGCAGGGAATGACGTAGAGACAGGGCATCACGTAGAGACAGGGCATCACGTAGAGACAGGGCATGCCCTGTCTCTACAACAACAACCGCAACAACCACAACAACCACAACAACCACAACGCCCCCCATACCAGCCAACCGTCACAATTTCCACCCAGAAAATCGATAATCAAATCGTGATTACGGTTAAGGACAACGGCAACGGTATACCGGAAGGCATTAAAGACAAAATCTTCCAGCCGTTTTTTACCACCAAGCCTACAGGGCAAGGCACAGGTTTAGGACTAAGCCTGGCTTATGATATCGTGACGAAGGGGCATGGGGGAAACATAGCAGTTGATAGCACTCCTGGAGATGGAACCACATTTGTGATTCAATTGCCCATTAACGAAACAACCATCTGACGATGAAAAAGATACTCCTACTTCTACTGCTATTCCCTGTTTTCGTTGTTGCGCAACAGCAGGATGTTTTCCGATTAGACAGCCTTCCGCCGGAGGGGATATTGCTCGATCAGGGCTGGAAATGGCATGCGGGGGATAATACGGACTTTGCACAGCCTGGGTTTGATGATTCGGAGTGGGAGGCGATTGATCCGACGAAGGGAGTTTTTGAATTGCCGCAGCTATCAAAAGAGGGAGAGATCAGCTGGCTTAGGCTTCGCTTTTCACTCTCAAAGAACCCTTCGCAGCAAGTGGCGGCTATGGTGAGGCAAACGGGCGCTTCAGAAATATATTTAAATGGAAAATTACTTGAACGCTTTGGGGTTTTAACCCCTCCTGTAGAAGCATTTAATCCACTCAACCGACCGATTCTACTATCGATAGATTCTGCCGGGCAGTACTGCCTGGCGATACGCTATGTGTTACAACCGGGAGTCAGGTACAACGAGGTATATAATACCGGAAACCAGGCTTTTCTTATGCGGGTCGCTTATTATAAACAGGCACTTAAGCTGGTCAGCCAGTATGATATTCGTTATACAAATCTTGAATCGTATAAACTGGGCATATTTTTCATCCTCTTTGTACTCCATTTCTCCTTGTATTTTTTTAACCGAAATCAAAAAGCGCATTTGTCGGTCGCTTTCGCATTTTTAGTCATTGGTGTTGCCTATTTATTCAAACTTATGGGCGATGTTCAAAATCTGGTAGCTTGGAAAAGCCTGTTTTTTGCCATTTCTGCATTTTTCAATAATCTGGCACCCCTATTAACCCTTCAAACGCTTTATCTATTTCTGGGTCAAAAGAAAGGTATATTCTATTGGCTTTTAGTTTCACTCGCAGTTGGTCTGGGTATTTGGGTATTTATCTATCCTCAATTAGCATGGGGAAATGTATCTGTTGTCTTATCTTTTCTTGTTACTCTGGAGCATTTCAGGGTGGTGATAAAAGGGGTAAAGGCAAAAATAAGAGGTGCATGGATATTGTCTGTTGGCGTAGCATTAAACGCATTTTTTTATCTGGTTTTATTTTCATTTATCGGTTTTTTTATTTCTGTATCTCCAACCTTCGCAGATGTTATTTTTAATTTGGGGGTAATCGCATTTCCTGTCGCTTTGTCAATCTATTTAGGTATTGATTCGGCATATACCAATAATGAATTGAAACAAAAGCTGTCGGAAGTTGAACAACTCTCCACCGAAAAAGAAGATATTCTCGCCACCCAAAACGAAACCCTGGAGCTCCAGGTGGCTGAGCGCACCGCTGAAATTTCAGAGAAAAATCGTGAATTACTAGTCGAAGCCTCATTAGATCGGGTACGGGCAAGAGCATTGAGCATGCAACATAGCAATGAAGTAATGGATGTCGCTGATACGCTTTACGAAGAACTCCAGAAACTGGATTTTAAGTACGGTGCAAGTACCATCATGATAATGCATGACGAAAGCAACAACATGGAGCATTGGGTGGCTGGTTTTGATCATTTGAAGTACCCTGAAAGTTACCGGGTCAATTACTTCAAAAATCCTTGTTACGATGCTCAGTTCGAGGCTTGGCGAAATGGCCAAAAATACCTCGTTTATACCCTGGCCGGCGAAGAGAAAAAAGCCTATGACGAACAGATGTTTGAGAACAATGATTACAAAAAATTCCCAGCCAAAGAACAGGAATGGATGCGGGCAGGGGAATCGGTCATTTTTTCATTGGCTTTCATGAAACATGGGGCCTTGCATTGGGGGCCAACACCGCTCTCTGAAGAAAAAGCCCAGATTTTGCAGCGCTTCGCTGCCGTTTTTGAGCAGGCCTACACCCGTTTCCTTGACTTACAAAAAGCAGAAGCACAGGCACGGGAAGCAGAGATAGAATTGGCTTTGGAAAGGGTGCGTAGTAGGACAATGGCAATGCAGCATAGTAATGAACTAGGTGAAGCAGCCAACCTATTATTTCAACAAGTACAAACTTTAGGGATTCCTGCTTGGAGTTGCGGTTATAATATTTGGGAAAAAGAGGAAAAGATATGCACTGGATGGATGAGTAGTAATGATATTCTGCAACCACCTTTTAGAATACCACTAACAGAAAGTCCATCTTTTATACGTCAATATGAATCAAAGCAAAAAGGTGAGATTTTTTACGTAGAAGAAGTTGGCGGAGAGGCATTAGCAGCCCATTATCAGTATATGGGTAGTCTTCCAGATTTTGGAGAGATATTAAAGGATTTTTTACAAAAGGGTTATATTCTTCCCAGTTTTCAAATCAATCATATTGTCAATTTTAAGCAAGGAAACATGGTATTTATTACGGGTGTGCCCGTACCAGAATCATGGGATATCTTCAAACGCTTTGCCAACGTTTTTGAACAAACTTATACCAGATTTCTTGACTTGAAACAAGCAGAAGCACAGGCAAGGGAAGTACAAGTAGAAGTAGCTTTGGAACGAGTACGCAGCCGTACCATGTCGATGCAAAAAAGCGAACATCTCGTCGAAGTCATCAATGTGGTGGCAGAACAATTATTGCAATTGAATTTTCAATTGAATACGGCTTCTTTTTTCTTAAATAATGAATCCGAAGAGTTTACTTTTTGGCTTGCAGCTATCGGTGAATCAAATCCTGATAAGATTGTGATACCCAAATTAACGCATCCTGCATTGGATAATATCAAAGAAGCACAGAAAAACGGTGTAGCTTTTTGGGCGGATAATTTAAGTTTTGAAGAAAAAAATACGTGGTTTCAGCATGTTTTTGCTCATTCTCCGGGTAGAGTGCCAGAACATAGGCAAAAATACATCTTTGATACTAAGGGTTATGCCAGGTCTGTCGTTTTGATGAATCAAATCGGCTTGTTCATTGTCAATTATCTACCACAACCTTATACTGATGCAGAGAATGCTATTTTCAAACGTTTCGCTTTTGCTTTTGAGCAAGCTTATACTCGTTTTCTCGATTTACAAAAAGCTGAAGAACAGGCAAGAGAGGCAGAGATTCAGTTGGCATTAGAAAGGGTAAGGGCACGAAGCCTCGCCATGCACCTAAGTGAGGAATTGGCGGATCTTTCGATGGAGTTGGTCAAGCAGGTGCAGACTTTGGGCATAGAAAGCTGGTTTTGTGCATTTAACATTTACGATGATGACCCCCGAGGGTCTGTGGAATGGGGAAGCAATGGTCAGGGTACTTTTCCTAAATACAGAACTCCTAGAGAAGACGTATTTCTGCGGTATTTTGAAGCAGGTCAAAGAGGAGAAACTCTCTTGGTAAATGAAATCGGGGAGGAAGAGTGTCCTGCGCATTATCAATACCTGTGCAGCTTACCTGGAGTAGGAGAGCAATTGCTTCAAATGAAGGCTGACGGAATTCCGTTTCCCACTTCTCAGATTGATCATGTGGCATTTTTCAAATATGGGTATGTCCTTTTCATTACCTATGAACCTACCCCTGAATCCCATGATATTTTCAAGCGCTTCGCCAATGTTTTTGAACAATCCTATACCCGCTTCCTAGATCTGAAAAAAGCAGAAATACAAGCAAGAGAAGCACAGATTGAAGTGGCATTAGAGCGGGTAAGGGCAAGGGCAATGTCTATGCAGACTTCAGAAGAGATAAATGCGGTAATCGGTAAGATTTTTACCGAATGTATATCGCTAGAAATTCAACTGGATTCCAGCATTATTATCATCTACGATAAGCAGACCCTTGATACGAAGTGGTATCTCACCAACAATGAAGACCCTGACTATCCTGCGTGTTTTAGCGTACCATATACTGAATACCTTTTCAATACTGCTATGCTCAATGCTTGGTATCAAAAAACGATAGATTGGGGCTATATTCTTGATGTTCAGGAAAAGAAAGAATGGGATAAGTTTATTTTCTCGAAAACGGATTTTGTTTTATTGCCTGATCATATCAAAGAAGTGATGGCTGCCGTTGAAAAATTGTACATCAAAGCTTCGTTTAATGAATTTGGGTGCCTGATGCTAACGAGTCTAAGCCCTTTGAATAATGAGCAAATGGCCATTCTACCTCGTTTTTCAAAGGTTTTTGAACTGACCTATACCCGTTTTAACGATTTAAAAATCGCAGAAGCTCAAGCTGAACAAGCCAAACTTGACTTGATTCAAATTCAAACCGAAAAAAAGAAAGCAGAAGATACTTTAGTGGAACTTCGCGCCACCCAAGCCCAACTCATCCAATCCGAAAAACTCGCCTCCCTCGGCGAACTCACCGCAGGTATTGCCCACGAAATTCAAAACCCACTGAATTTTGTCAACAATTTTGCCGAAGTCAGTGCAGAGATGCTCGTTGAAATGGAGGAGGAACTCGATAAAGGCGATATTCAAGAAGCCAAGGCCATAAGCGCTGACCTCAAACAAAACCTTAACAAAATCAATCACCACGGCAAGCGCGCTTCTGGTATTGTTAAATCTATGCTGGAACACTCGCGCACCAGTTCCGGCACCAAAGAACCCACCGACCTTAACGCTCTCGCTGACGAATACCTGCGCCTTGCTTACCACGGCTTGCGCGCCAAAGACAGCGGTTTTAACGCAAAATATGAGCTGATTACCGACCCCGATTTACCCAAAGTGAATGTGGTACCGCAGGACATGGGCCGGGTGCTGCTGAATTTGATCAGCAATGCGTTTTATGCGGTGCATGAGAAGGCTAAGTTGGGCATCGAGAGCTACCAGCCGAAGGTCACGGTAAGTACCTCATTTTCAGAAAATAAGGTGTTGATCTCCGTAGCAGACAATGGATCTGGCATCCCCGACGCCATCAAAGACAAGATATTTCAGCCCTTTTTTACGACTAAGCCGTCCGGGCAAGGCACGGGTTTGGGGTTGAGTTTAGCGTATGACATTGTGACGAAGGGGCACGGTGGGAGCATGGAGGTGAAAACGAAACAAGGAGAATGTTCGATTTTGAGTATTCACCTGCCAATAATTGATCAGTATTAACCAAATCGCCCATCACTTCAAGCAATCAACCATTTCATATATGAAAAAGATCATCCTTATATTGTTTATGCTGATTTCTGTAACACAGTTACAGGCTCAGATCAAGGTAACTTTTATTGTAAAAGAAACCACCACCATAAAACATGACAGCATTTTTGTAACCGGCAGTTTCAGCAATTGGGATTCAACAGCCAACCCTGCTTATTTAATGAAACCCTATGGTGAAAAAGGAAAAACCATAACACTTAATTTAAAGCCGGGAAAAATAAGTTATAAATTTCACAGAGGCAGCTGGTTTACTGTAGAAAAACAATTTATGGGAGAGGAAGTACCGGACAGGATAATTAACATAAGAAAGGACACTGTTTTAAAAGATGAAATAAATTCCTGGCGGGATGAGTTTTTAATTGATAAATGGAAAACACTTTCCCTGCCAATCCCTGATACCACCCGCATGATGGTTTTATCATCACTGGCGAATCTATATGCTTTCTATTTCGATTATGTCAATACAGATTCAGCATTTTATTATACAGAACAGGCTTTGCAACTGTTGCAGAAAATGAAAACATCCAGCAATACTGTAAACCTTATATCACTACAGGAAATAACAGCGACATTGCTGCATTCATTAGGAAACTATCCCAAGGCATTGGAAATAAGGCTGGAAAATTTAAAATTGGCTGAAAAAGAAAAAGATAAAATTCAACTGTTTTGGGCATTGGATAGAATCACCAGAGATTATTTTTCAATGAAGGACTACCATAATATGCTGTATTACGCCAAACAACAGGATTCAGTGCTGGCGACATTAGACAAAAATGAACAACGGTTGAATCAGAGTTTCTTTTGGGCAAAATATAATGTTGCCTCTGCCTATTACCGGTTAAACAAACTCTCCTCTGCATTGGCTTATGCAAAACAGGCAATCAATATTAATAATTTTGATAGTACTATTAATGCCAGATTGGCCAGAGATATTCCTGGCCGTCAATTGATTGGAGACATCTATTCAGCGATGGGTATAAGCGACTCTGCAATGAAAAACTACAAATTCATTATTGCCAGTGCTCCACCCTTGTTAAGTATTAATATTGCATTTGCCCAAACCAGAACCAGTATCACAAAAGAATTTCAAAAAGCTGGTCGCATTGACTCTGCTTTGTTTTATGGAAGAACGGCTTTTAGCTATTATCAAAATAATGAAATGAAATTAAGGGCCTGGGGTGCTAATTCATTGTATTATATAGCTGAATTAAGTCCGCTGTTAGCCGAGTTGTATAAATCCAATAACCAGCCCGACAGTGCTTATAAATACCTACAGCTTTCCATTTCCACCAAAGAAAGTCTTTTCAATGCTGATAAAATAAGGCAATATCAAACACTGAGTTTTAACGAAGCCAACCGGCGATTGCAACTGGAACAGCAAAGCAGGGAAGAAAGACAACGCTACGAAACTAATATAAAAATGTATGGGTTAATCAGTATCATTACCGGTTTTGTAGTGCTGGCTTTTGTATTATACCGCAACAACAGGCAAAAACAAAAAGCAAATGCTTTGCTGCAATCACAAAAGCAGGAAATTGAAGCAACGCTTAGTGAATTGAAAACCACCCAAGCCCAGCTCATCCAATCCGAAAAACTCGCCTCCCTCGGCGAACTCACCGCAGGCATCGCGCATGAGATCCAGAACCCGCTCAACTTCGTCAACAACTTCTCGGAACTGAACCGCGAATTGATTTCCGAAATGGAGGAAGAAATTGAAAAAGGAAACCTATCTGAAGTGAAATTGATCGCAACCGATCTGGCCGCGAACGAAGAAAAAATCAATCACCACGGCCAGCGCGCTTCCGGCATTGTCAAATCTATGCTGGAGCATTCGCGCACCAGTTCCGGCACCAAAGAACCCACCGATCTCAACGCCCTCGCTGACGAATACCTCCGCCTCGCCTACCACGGTTTGCGCGCCAAAGACAGCGGTTTCAACGCAAAATATGAGCTGATTGCCGACCCCGATTTGCCAAAAGTGAATGTGGTACCGCAGGAAATGGGCCGCGTGCTGCTGAATTTGATCAGCAATGCGTTTTATGCGGTGCATCAGCGGAAGATAGATGTAGGGGCAGGGAATGACGCAGGGACAGGGAATGACGGGATCGACCATGACGGTATCGACCATGACGTAGAGACAGGGCATGCCCTGTCTCTACAACAACAACAAAATCAACAACAACAGCCGCCACAACAACACACCCCATACCAACCCACCGTCACCATTTCCACCCGGAAAATCGATAATCACATCGTGATTACGGTGAAGGACAACGGAAATGGTATCCCCGAATCGATCAAAGACAAAATCTTTCAGCCGTTTTTCACTACTAAACCTACTGGGCAAGGGACAGGTTTAGGGCTGAGTTTGGCCTATGACATTGTAACCAAAGGGCATGGAGGAACACTGACAGTGGAAAGTGAACCGGGAGAAGGGACAACCTTTGTGATTCAATTGCAGGCAAACGGAAAAAGCATTTGAGGATGAAAAAGATAATTTTCTTTCTGTTTCTGATTCCTGCATACATACTCGCCCAACCTCGCGGGGTGTTTCACATAGACAACCTTCCGCCGGAGGGAATCCTGCTGGATAAGGGCTGGAAATGGCACGCGGGGGATAATCCCGAATGGGCGAAGCCGGAGTTTGATGATGCGGGGTGGGAGGAGATTGATCCGAGTAAAGATGTTGTCCAGTTAACCGATATTTCGACTGACCAACCGCTATGGCTGCGGATAAGGCTTGGCCATCAGGCTGCTAAAGCTTATGCATTATCTATTTCACAATCTGGCGCTTCTGAAATTTACCTCAATGGTCGCTTGATTCAAAAAATTGGGCAGATATATCCGGGCAAGCAGGGCATTCACGCATACAACCCCTTGGATGACCACCTCATTTTAAAATTGGACTCGCTGGATAATACACTGGCCATCCGCTACTATTTTCAGCCAGGTTTGAATCTTGATCCGATTTACAGTGTCCGCTGCTACTTGTTTTCAGCGCGTATTTTCGATAGCACGTACATGCTTTCTTCGCCTAACAGTAATTTTTGGAATGGATTTAACATCGGTTTTGCTTTGATTCTGTTTTTTGTTCACGGTGTGCTGTTTTTGTATTATCCGCCTCTTAGGGCTAATCTTTGGTTCAGCGTCTGGGCTTTTACGGGCACCGTGTTTTCTTATTTTCTTTTTCAATTAGAAATAAACCCATACTTGGAGCGCAATGCGAAGTATGTATTTTTTTCATTGCTTACGAGTCAGCTTGGTGAGTTTTGCTTGCTTTGGTGCTTGTATGTATTGCTTGAAAATAAACGGAGGGTTTATATTTTATTATTTGTGGCCGTAGATTTAGCAAATATTAGTATCTATTACCTATGGGGGTATGCAACCAGAGATTTTCTGTGGTTTGTCACGACCATTTTTAAAACGATACTTACCGTCTCAATGGCTATAGAAGCCAACCGTCAGAGGAGCCGAAGCGGAATGCCCGTTTTGTATGGTACGCTGGCTTATTTTTTGTTTTGGACCTTATTTATTACAAGTTATGAGCTTTCCTGGAGCTCAATATCCAAGGATATCTTGTTTCATCTCGCTACCCTATCTTTTCCGGTTACAATCTCTGCATTGCTGGGATATAAGTTCAGGCAGGTTAACCAATCCATGTTGCGTAACCTGGAGCAGGTCAATCAACTCTCCGCCGAAAAACAACACCTCCTCTCCACCCAAAACGAAACCCTCGAACGCCAGGTAACCGAGCGCACAGCCGCCCTCAAAGCCTCTCAATCCCAGCTCATCCAGTCCGAAAAACTCGCCTCTCTCGGTGAACTCACCGCAGGCATCGCCCACGAGATCCAAAACCCACTCAACTTCGTCAACAACTTTTCGGAATTGAACCGCGAATTGATTGCCGAAATGGAGGAAGAAATTGAAAAAGGTAACCTATCAGAAGTCAAATTAATTGCTACCGATCTTGCAGCTAACGAAGAGAAAATCAACCACCACGGACAGCGTGCTTCCGCCATCGTCAAGTCAATGCTGGAGCATTCCCGCACCAGTTCCGGCACCAAAGAACCTACCGATCTCAACGCCCTCGCTGACGAATACCTCCGCCTCGCCTATCACGGCTTTCGCGCGAAGGACAGCAATTTTAACGCGGATTATAAGCTGATTGCAGACCCCGATTTGCCCAAAGTGGATGTCATCCCGCAGGACATGGAGCGTGTGCTGCTGAACCTCATCAGCAATGCATTTTACGCGGTGAATGAGAAGACGATGCAAGGCATTGAGGATTATTTGCCCACTGTCATTGTCAATACTCGATACCTGGAAAACACAATTGAAATCAGCGTCCAGGACAATGGGAATGGCATCCCTGAAGCCATCAAAGACAAAATCTTCCAGCCCTTTTTTACTACCAAGCCGACTGGGCAAGGGACGGGATTGGGGCTGAGTTTGGCGTATGACATGGTGGTGAAAGGGCACGGAGGGAGGCTGGAGGTGGAAAGTGAGGAGGGAAAGGGGACAACGTTTGTGATTTCTTTGCCTGTGAACGGTTAGCAGATGCAGACGGATTGCGTTTACATCTCCCGCATATATACCGTTACCTCATTAACTCCTTCTTCATTCGTGTATGTCTCTATCAGTTTCACCACGCCGTAATGCAGGATTTCAAAGTAGAAAGACAGCGTCTCCAGCGGCGTACCGGGCAAATGGAAGGTGTTATTGCCCACAAATTCAAGGTTAAATCCAAAAGGCTCTCCTTTTATCCACAACTGGTTGTCTTTTTTGAATATCTCCATTTTGTTGTTGCTGTCCTTCTCGCTGGTATAATGACCAACCAGCAGGCCCATCGACGCCGGTTCGACCGCCAGCGTTTCGGACATGCTGATCGTGTATTCCACTTTTTTGGAACCGTTTGAGAGGGTTTGCATGTCGAGGATTCTTCTTGTTGCAGCAGGGGAAGAAGCGCTGTCGTCTTTTTCGATCCAAGGGTCGCCCGTAAAATAGAGCTGCGTAACCAGGGGCTGGTATCCCTCCGCCGTAATCATCAGGTGGAAATGCGCCGGGCGGAAATTTCCATCGCCAACTTCATAAGGCACCGGTAAAATAGTTTGGAAGGAATAATTACCTTTTTTGTCGCTGTAGGCTGTTCCGCGGTATTTGAAGTCAGCGGATTCGTTGTCGTACACCCCGTTGGCGTCGCAATGCCAGAGTTCTATTTTGGCATGTTTGTAAGGGGTGGTGCAATCGTTGTGGTTTACTTTACCAAATAACTCGATCGGCACCCCTTTTTCGCCAGCTATGACGAAGTTATTCCTCACCGGGCTGTCGGGCCGGTAATACGGGCCGAGTATATCGGAGGTGGTTTCGCAATCGCCGACATAGCGCTTGCCATCGAAAAAGACGAAGCCTGTAGCGCTGATGGCAATGGCGGAAAAGGCGGTGGTTTTGAGGAAATCTCTGCGTTGCATGTAAGGAGAGGATTAATGAGGGAAAAAGAGAAAGTGATGGTTCTGGCAGGATATAATATTACATACTCAGCCAAAACTATCTTTACGCTCACTTTTTCCCGACATTGGTTTTTAACTTTGAAAGAAAAGCAATGACATCTTTTAAAAAATCGTCAGGACGATCATACTTTAAAGCATGGGATGTATTTTTGTACACCTGATGCGTAATCCATTCAGGATGAGCTTGTTGTAGTTTTGTGTTTTCTGTTTCAAATGCAAACTGATCTTTTTTACGATACCGGGTCTAAAATCAGGATGGGGACATCCAGGTTTCTGTAAATGACCTTTGGGTTCAACAACCCGGTTGATATACCAAACAATCTGGTGGAGGCAAAAGGCCTGTACGTCAACGTCAAAAGTTCTTCCACGGAACTTACACCGCATAGCTCAATCATTCCGGGGTTAAAACTCCAGCTTCCCTCTGCATTTTTCTTTACGGATGCAAGTGTCTGAAAAATATGTTTTTGATTATAGGCGTCGCCTTCTACCCATAGTTTGCTGGCTTTGAAATCTGAATCAAACGTCATTTTTTGAAACGCTTCATATTCGGTAAATTCTTTGCTTAGTCTTGTTGTTAAGGAATCCATGGTTTCCATATGGTCGTTCGTTGTTCATTCCACCGAGCCGCCGTCTTCGAGGATAAGCCCCAGCACACGGTCAGGATACGCATCATAAAAAGCCGTAGCAACAGAGCCTCCGCGAGACCAACCGCCAATAACTGCTTTCTTTATTTTTAAATGGTCAAGCAAAAATTTAATGTCGTCCGCTACATGATAGAGCGACACCTCCTGGTCGGGTATCGGCGTGAATCCATGCCCGTAATAATCAATCGAAATTACATAGCAACCCTGTTTGACCAGCGAATCGGCAAATCCCAGCATTTCATACGCATTGCTGCCTGTGCCATGCGCCCACACGATGGGTGTTCCAGTCGGTTTTCCCCAGGTCAAATAATGCATTTTTACATTGGGGGTCTGGATATAATGACCATGCTCCTCCTCAAATTGTACAAATTCCGTTTTGGTTTTCAGAAACAAAAGAGAATCCTGCATGACTTTTTCCTGAGCTGTTGATAAGAGCATGGAGAGGAACAGGGATACAAGGAGAGTGTTTTTTTCCATTTAAAAAACTTGAGAAAATAGGAAGGGGTAAACAAAGTCAATGTTCAATCCCTTTACGATGTAACTCCAAATGTTCTTTCAATAAATCCTTGCCATAATCATTACCATTGGGTGTGCGAACAACAGTATGAATATGCGTCTTAACCGGGCCTGGATATGGCCTGGCCTTGTCATAAAGAAATACAGGCAACTGATGGTCAAATTCTATCAGAATTACAGGGCTGTGGATTCTGTAATAAAACGGCCCGTCTAATTTATCGCCTTGAACCCAAGTAAAATTTGTTTCGTTTAGATGTTTTTTTACTTCATCCATTTTTATTTTTGAGTGACAATCTCGGATGTTGCCTACATATTCTTCGATCAAATCGAGCAAAACGACTTGTTGTTGTTTTGTTAATTCTTTGGCTGAAATGCCTGTTTTTGCTATAATTTCATTGTCCCGAAACGCTTCACTGCGGTTGAAATCAAATTCTTTTTTATGAAAAAGCGTTGCTTTTTCCCTTTGTTCGGCATTGAGCGATAAATAAAAATCTAAGCCTTTTTTTTCTTCTAGTTCGTAAGTTCGCAAACCTTTGTTGTCACCTGTTTCGATAATCGTCGGTTCAGAACCCATAAAAACGGGAGTCATCACAACCTGGTCGCCCAAAACAAAGTAGCTGATAACCAAATGATGCCCCTCGATCTGCCAGCCCCAAGGATCTGAATCAGATGGTTTTCCAAAGAAAGTGAACCAATATTTTTCGCCACCTAAATCTTCATTTTCAGGTACCAAAGTTGCCAGGTATGCTTCCATTGCCATGATATTCCTGGCTTTTTGTAGTCCTCTGGCACTCAAACTTTCCATTAAAATTGTAAAAACCAACTCTTTTTGGGTCTTATCCATTTCTTCCAAACAGATACCCTTTCTTGGCCAGTTTTCAATATTGTGCCATCTTCGCCATTCATCTGATTCAATCGGAAAAGTGCATTTTGCTTGTTGTTCTGCATTAAGCGACTCAAGAAAAGCTACCACCGCATTTTTTATTGAAGCTGTGGGGAATCCCGTTTTTTTAATTGGAAATAGGTTTTCAATGGTCTTCCCGTCTGTTGTGATGCCTATATAGGGCTTTGCAAATAACTTAGTTTCTTCTGCTGAATTGGGTTCAGGAAAAAGCATAATTGTTGGCGTTACTTTGCCTTCCAAACCATCTATAAATCCCCAGCTGTCCATTCTGTCCTGGACTTGATTTTTTTCAAAAATAAACGGCCGCCATAAATCGTAATTGTTTCCGGCTGCTACATAAGAATAAACAATAGTTTTACCCATCACCGAATCTGGGAAAGTGATGGTTTGTTCATATAGACCATTTGCGTTTGGTGTTTTCGGGAAAAATGAAGTTTGCACAACAGTTTTTCCGTCCACATAAGGCAAGATCAACCATGCAATAGCCACAGAATCCGGGTTTTCAAGTTGAGTTATTTTGAGCTGGAAAGTTACTTTGTGGTCGGTGCTAAGTCCATTTTGCTGAGCGAAAGCAAGGTGGGACAAAAGACCAAAGGCGAGAAGTAAGCAGGTTTTTTTCATTCGAAAAACTTAAATTTTTCATTATAAAACTGAGAAACTACGGATACGGGGAAACTACTTTCTTTTGATCGTATACATCCCTTCATCCGCATATTGACACGCTTCTTTTAGTTTGTTTTCAAACTCTTTGGCTTTTTCTGCATCACCTTTTTGGGCATACACAAGGGTCAAAGCCTGGAGTACATAAGCACTTTGGGGAAATCTTTTGAGCAATTCCTGGTAGGTTTCAATGGCCTTGTCCCATTTTTCCGCTTGTTCGTAGGCGCGTGCGATGCTCATGGCCACGGGACGGGAATACAAAGGTGGCTCACCGTAGCCCAGTTCTGTTTCATTTTTCTGAGCTTTCTCCAGCAATTCCGTAGCCTGTACAAAGTTGCCTTGATGACTGGCGATACAGCCCTGCAACTCTAAACTGGCTGTGTTTAAGGTATTTTGATACCCCCAGGAAAAACGATCAAAGGGCTGGTTTAAGGAGTTCTCCTCTCCCGATTGCTTTTCATTTCGCCAGAGCACGGCGTCTAAACTATTGGAAAATTGTATCGCATCGTTGATTCTATTTTTCTCAAGGGCATCCATACCTTTGGCAAAAAAGGTCAGACACTTTTTAAATTCCATGCTGGAAATACTAAAAATGCTGTCATTATTCATAACTTTTTCAAGCTGGATTACAGCCCTCTCCCAATGGCCAAAAGCCATTTCCATTTTGGCGGGTGCGAGTATTCCCTGGTTAAAAAAAGTGCCATCATACAGATTCTTTCTGGCTTTGTCTGCTTCCAGGTTCTTCAGCTTTTCAGCATAAAGAAGTGCCTCCCGATACCTGCCATCGTGGACACAGTTGTTGATTAAATAGTTGATATTGTGGATGTAATTCCAGTTGTCCACTTCCTGAATCCCTTCGTTTTTCATGTAGGCTGAATCCACCTTGACGGAAGCTACAAAAGCATCATGCGCCCGTTTGTAGTCGCCGACACGGTTGTAAATATGGCCCGGCATATGGACAATATGCCCCGAACGGGGCGCCAATGCCGTCAACGCATCGGCACTCGCCAGGGCACGTTCGGGACAACAATGCTCCATGACGTGAATCCAATAGTGGTGAAAAGCATGGTTATGGGGGTCAATACGTTGCACATCTTTGAGCAGAAGCTCGCTGTACATTTGTCCCTCGTTGGGATTCATATCGGTATCAAAACCGCTCATTTTGCCCAAGGCTAAAAATAATTTAGCATCCACGTCTTCGGGAAATTTATAGATAATCACTTCATATTTTTTAACTATTTCGGGATAGGCTTTTTCCTGGAGTGAATCGCCCAGAAGTGCTATTTCAGCATACAGTTTCTCGTGTTCATTGGCGGTTTTGATCAGCTTTTTTAATTGAGTTATTGCCGTTTTTTTCTGACGCATGAGTACGCTGTCTTCTTCGGGTCCGGGAGTTTGGAGCAGCCCCCAATAGGGCATAATCGCCGTTGAGTCGTGCCTTATCGCTTCTTTAAAAGCGCGATAGGCTTCAAAATCCCAAAAATCGTGTAAGAGGTTCAGTCCCTGGTTAAAAAAGGCCTGCGTTATTTCGGATTTGGTCACAATCTTCAAATTCGATTGCCCAATGCCTGTCATCAATTGGGGCGCTGGCAGGTTATGGATATAAAAATTTTGTGCCCGCGATGCCTGCATATGGGCAAGGTGGTTGTGCGAGGCGGTTGCTTTTGTATCGTCCACATGATGGTCATGCTGGGCGTAACATACGTTTGATTGTACAGCAGTCAAAAGAAGAAGCGGAAGAAAACAATTCCTGATTTTCATTTTTGAAAAATGATTTTTGGGTTAAAAGTAGCTATTTAGCACGGAGGCACCGATATACACGGAGAATCGCTTTTTTGAGCGAATTTACATTCTACCTCCCAAAATGTCTTGTGGTCTTCCATCTGGAGCAGGTACCTGAACAAGTACGATTAAAAAAACAAAACATTGAGTTCAAAACTACCGCTTAAACGGCTGCAATTTCCAGTACGTCAAACTCCGCCACAGCCACTCCAGCGGACCAAACAAAAAATACTTCAACCAGATGGTGCTCACGATCAACTGGAAGATCCAGATGGCCAGGACGATGAAATAGATTTGGTAAAATTCCAGCTCAGCGAAGTAATTCAATCCGTACCCAAAGAAGATCAAGGTACAGATAACCGTGTGCGAAATATAGTTGCTTAAGGCCATCCTTCCCACTGCTGCCAGGCGACTGAACACCCCCTGGGCAATACCCGATTTGAACATCAAAATCAAAGCGGCTGCGTGGGCCATAACCAATAAAATACGCTGAAAAGGATAAATCAGACTGATCCAATTGACAGACACCTGCTCCATGCGGGCAAGGTTGGCCTCCAACGTAGAAAAGTGGTGGAATGCGTAATAATTGCTATAAATCACCAGCGGCAGGCCTATACCGTAGCCGATTTTGACGACCGTCCAATAGTCTTTGTTCGACCAGGTGCCGGTCAGAAACCCCCATTTGAACAGGGCCAGGCCCAGGAGCATCAGGGCAAGTGAATCCCACACCTCATACGGCAGGAATTTGGTTTGGAATTCAAACGCTTTCGGGCGCAGGTAACCGGCCACGGTGCCGTAATCGGACTTCATTTTGGCGGTATTATCTTTGGCATCCTCCCGGTTCGGAATTATGGTTTTTTCCACTTCCCGCCATTCCGTCAAGGCCTTGGTCTGTGCTTTGGTCAGGGTTTGGTTTTGACTTGGGACGGCTACCGCTTCCACATACGCGATGCGTTTTTCTCGCAGGTCCTGGTATTGAATCGTTCCCGACACAAAACTGATTACGGCTACGATGGGTACTGCCCACACCAGGTACCTGGCTGCCACGTTGCGAAAAAGGTACAAAATCATACCGCAAACGGCGTAGAGGTAGAGAATCTCGCCAATCCACAAAAGGAGGTGGGAGTGAATCAGCCCGAATAAGAGTAACCAAAGCATACGCCGGTAGTACAAACCGTGTACGGAAGCGCCCTTGGTCCCCTTATTGGCGATAAACAGCAATACGCCCGCACCGAACACCATGCCAAACATAGCGCGCATTTTTCCTTCGAAAAAGGTGCCGATGACCTGATACACCCAAAAATTGATGCTGTCCGGATCATTCGTAAAGGTTTCAAATGAATAGTCTGCCATAGCAAACCCTGCGATATTCATCATCAGAATACCCAGCAGCGCAAAGCCACGTAGCAAGTCAATAACCTGTATGCGGTTGTTTTCTGTTACAGGCACTGCCGCTTGCAGAGAAATTTGCTTTTCCATCTTTTCATGAAGGATTGAGGAGTGAATAAGAACCCGATGAAACAGGCTGAACACGCAGCATGGGCTGTTTTTTCCAATAAGTCAGGCTCCTCCACATCCATTCCAACGGGCCAAACCGAAAGTGCCTCAACCAGATCGGGCTGACGATCAACTGGAAAACCCAGATGCCGATAACAATAAAATAAAGTTCGTAGCGCTGCAATTTTCCATACTGAGAGAAACCGAAGCCCAGGAAAATCACATTGCAGATAAGGGTGTGTGTAATGTAATTGGTAAAAGCCATCTGACCCACTGCGGCCAGAGACTTTTGCAAAAACGGCAACCAGCCGGATTTGATAAAGAGCATAATCAGCCCAATGTGCCCGCAGGTTGTAGCGATCCGGCCCAGGTCGTAGGTAATCCACGACTGAAGGAAAGAAAGCACGGAAAAGTGATGGGACACGATGTGCAGGGTTTCGAAATAATTGACGGGAATGCCGATACTGTAGCCAATTAAAGCCATGAGCAAGTAGAAGCGGTTGCTTTTGACTGCTTTCAACACCCCCATTTTAAAGAGGGCCATTCCGCAAAGCATCATGATCAGGATATCCCAGAAATCATAGCGATACAGCGCCCCGGATTCCGTTTGCTGGTTGCTGGGCGCCCGGTGCAGGACAATGCTCCAATACCCTTTGCTTCTTGCGGCCATTTCATCCTTCAGCTGCTCGGGTGTGGCTTTCATTTCCTTCACTTTTTCATCCCATTTTTCAAAGGCTTTTGTTTCCGCTTTGCTCAGTGTTATTCCCTTGCTTTTTTTCTGGGTAGCTACGACAGAAGTTTCGTAGTTCGATTTGTTGTAGTAGAAATCTGAGATGCCCCAGGCTGTAAAAAAGATCAATAAGACTCCTGCACCCAGGAAGAGGTGTTTGGGTGCCCAATGCCTGAAACTGAAGGCAAACATGCCTATGACGCCGTATGCAAACAGGATATCACCTATCCACAACAACAGGTAGCAGTGGATAACCCCAAATAGCACCATCCAAAGCAACCGGCGGAAAAAGAGGTCGGTGACTGTACTGCCTTCGTTGTCTTGCAGGGAGCGGCCCGTAAAGAGCAGGATGCCCGCTCCAAACAACATCGAAAACATGCCCCGCATGGTGCCTTCAAAAAACAGGTTATTCATCCACCAAACGCCTAAGTTCCAGCCTGTGGCGCCGCCGTTGTTGGTGGGGTCCATATATGCCTTGTACAAGCCGAAGCCTACGATATTCATCATCAGGATTCCGAGCAGGGAAATGCCCCGGATGATGTCCATCGCGGCGATCCTTTCAGTACTGGTAGTGGGGGTAAATACGGTGGGAGTGGACATGGGTGTTTCAAGTAAGGTATGTGAATGTGAGGTGTCGAGAATCAGAAGAAGTACCGGCAGGGCCTTAGTCCCTGCCGGCCCCTGTTTACTTATTGCGCTTTAGCATCGTCGTTGCTCATGTCCCGGATGGTCAGCCATTTCCCGTTGCGTTTTTCCCACACGGCCATGTATTTGCCCGTATAGTACACCTTGCCGGTACTGTCTGTGACCGTTGTTTTTCCGACTTCCGTTACGCGGTTTTCGTCACCGTACAAGTCTAAGGTTTCAAAGATGGTCTTTGCTTTTTCTTTGCGTCTTGCCATCTCCGCTTCCACACCTTTTTGGATGGCGGCCTTGCCCACGAGCATTGGTTGGTCGTCGTTCATGCTGATGGCATCGTCGGCATAAAAGCCCACAATAGTGGCGACGTCTTTCACATTGGAGGCGGCGGCCTAGGCGTCTTCTATGGCTTTTATTTCGGCTTTGACCTTAACGAGGTCGGGCTTGGGCGCTTCCTGTGCCACGGCTTGAGACTCAGGTGCTTGCTGGCAGGCGGCAAGAAACAGCGCGCAGAGGACCGAGAAAAACAGGTTTTTTGCATAATGAAAAAGCTAAATGGGTAAAAAAGGGATTGACTGAATGGTATTTTGGCAACAGTAACTCAGGGTTTAGAGCTTCACCAGTTTCTCCAGCTCCTCCAGCTTTTTCAGGCTGGAAGTGAATTTCGGATTCAGTTGCAGGGCCTTCTGGTAGCTGGCTTTGGCCTTTTCTTCATTCCCTTTGGCGTCGTAGCCATCGCCCAGACTGTCGTAGGCATTGGCAGAATTGGGATACAACGTGGTGTTGAGTACGAACAGCACAATGGCCAGGTCGTATTCTTCGTCTTCAATGGCCTGGTAGACCGCCAGGTTCATGTCCCATTCAAAAAAGGTGTAACTCTTTGGGTTGCTTTGCAGCAAGGTTTTGAACATCGCTTCGGCAGCGGCGATGTCGCGTATTTCGGCAGTCTCCACGATCATGTCGGTGCCGGAGGGCTTCGCCGCCATCACATCCACCAATTCGATGACAGAGACGAAATAATCGCCGGGTACTTTTCTGGCAGCAGCATCGGCGGGCAACAGGCTTTTGGGTACCTCTTCGCGGTACTTGCAGCCTTTTTTCATCTGCTCAGCAGTTCTTCGCGGGCTTTGTCAATGGGACCGGTGGCGTTACCTGTTGTTTCATGAATAAGTAGGCCCAGTTCATGGGTGGAAAAATTCACCTTGCCAGCATTGTCCATGGCCTCGACGTGGAGGAGTACTTCCTGCCCAGACTGAGGAACCGGGCCGGTACCAGGCTCGAGGATCGTGTACTTGACACCGGATGCGGTGACGCCGCTCTGTGCTGAAAGAGGGGTAGCACCGATGAATAACAAAGCGCAAGCAAACAGACCGGTCGCAAACAGACGGCTGGATGGAATGAGATGTTTCATAGATTCGGGAGTGATTAACTAAGTGAATGTTTCGGTACATCACCAAGTAGCTTTTCGATAGATAGAATACCTACCTCCAATGTCCCAAAGTGGGGTTTCATTGACCGAAGTTCAGGGCTGGCTGACCGAACGAAGTAAAGTAGTATGTAAATGAGTGGATTGTTTTTCCGTAGGAGAGCCATGTAGCAGAAAAGTTGTTAATTGATCACACCTGTTATCCAACCGAACCCCCCATGATCCTATGACATTGAGAAATGGTCCGCATCCTGGTTTCAGGGGACTGCTCCTGCTCAGCCTTCTGCTCGGAGTTAGTAGCGGGTATTCGCAGCCAAACCTCCGAGATGAGGCTTATATAGACAGCATAAGCACGCTGTTACCCGGCCTGCCGGTCAACCAAGCAAAAGCAGAACAACTGCTGATGCTGGCGGGGATGCATATCCCTTCCGAAATGGAGAAAGCCCTGGACTATGCAGGAGAAGCGCTAATCATTTCCGAAAAAACAGGTTTTACCGAAGGGGTGATCCGCGCTCTCGGTTCGGCTGCATTTTGCCATGCCATCATGGGCGATTGGCCCCAGGCGACCATAGAGGTAAACCGGGTGCTGAGACTGAGTACAGGTAAATACAGGCTCTATCAGATATTTATGTAAAATACCTTGTATATCGTTTATGCTACAAAAAATGACCCTGACGCATTGGAATGGGCACGAAAAATCATCCGACATCCGGATTTTCCTTCGCTTACAGCGTACAAAAAATGGCCCACCTATATGCAGATAGGGAGAGGATTTTTGATGATCAATCAGGTGGATTCTGCGGAATATTATGCGCATTTGCTCGAAATCTGTGTTCAAAAATACGGCCACCTGTCACCGGATTTAACAGAGAACTCTTATGTTCTGGGAGGAGAAATCGCCTTAAGACAAAAAGATTATGACAAGGCGTTACGTTACTTCAGACTCGCCCATTATGAACTTGGTCGGGCACAGGTCTTTGTTGAAACGGGACCGCGGGATTCGGTGGTGTTTTATCGATTGATAGCGCTGGAGAAAGGGCAGATGGGAGAAATTCCCGGGATTGTGCTGGTGGCAGCCCGGCTATTGGCCAGACATTTTGCTGATACTGACCCCAAAAAAGCTAACCAATACCTGAATCTGTACCTTGAGACTAACGAAAAACTGTATAGTACCGAGCGCATCAAACAGGCCGAACAGATCTCATTAACAGAAGAGCAGGCAACCTTTGACCTGCAACAAAAAGAAGACGCGTACCGCAATCGCCTGATCCTGCTGGGTCTGTTGTCGGCATTTCTCATTTCAGCCATTATTTCGATCGTTTTGTGGCAAAGCAACCGCTACCGACGCAAAGCCAACGAAAAACCGAATCGCGCCTACCGGGAGTTAACATCCACCCAAGCCCAACTCATCCAATCCGAAAAGCTCGCTTCCCTCGGCGAACTCACCGCTGGTATTGCCCACGAAATTCAAAATCCACTCAATTTCGTCAATAACTTCTCAGAACTCAACCGCGAATTGATTGCCGAAATGGAGGAAGAAATTGAAAAAGGAAACCTATCGGAAGTGAAATTGATTGCAACCGATCTGGCCGCAAACGAAGAAAAAATCAATCACCACGGCCAGCGCGCTTCTGGCATTGTTAAATCTATGCTTGAGCATTCGCGTACGAGCACCGGCACCAAAGAACCCACCGACCTCAACGCCCTCGCTGACGAATACCTCCGCCTCGCTTACCACGGCCTGCGGGCCAAAGACAGCAATTTCAACGCAAAATATGAGCTGATTGCCGATCCTGATTTACCAAAAGTGAATGTGGTGCCGCAGGACATAGGCCGGGTACTGCTGAATTTGATCAGTAATGCGTTTTATGCGGTGCATCAGCGGAATACCGAAGGAGGGACCGGGCATCACGTAGAGACAGGGCATGCCCTGTCTCTACAACCGCAACAACCGCCACAACAACGCCCCCCTTACCAACCCACCGTCACCATTTCCACCCAGAAAATCGATAATCACATCGTGATTACGGTTAAGGACAACGGCAACGGTATCCCCGAATCGATCAAAGACAAGATTTTCCAGCCTTTTTTTACTACTAAACCAACGGGGCAAGGCACGGGCTTGGGGCTGAGTTTGGCGTATGATATGGTGGTGAAGGGGCATGGAGGGACGATTCAAGTAGAAGCCAACGAAAATTCCGGCACGACATTCATCATACAATTGTCTATAAACTAATCACCTTTGCACATGAAAAATCTACTGCTATGGCTCCTGCTCAGTGTTAAGCTCAGTATGGGCTTTGGACAGAACCCGGTTGTGGACAGATCGGCGCAAGAGCTTGCCCGGGCAAGCAGCGATACTGCCAGGGTTTTACTGTACGAAAAGCTGATGAAAGCATCGGAGGGTCAACCCGCAATAGATTACGGGATGAAAGGAATGAATTTGGCTAAACGCATACACTTTGATAAAGGGATAATTCTGTGTGGGAACTGGCTGGCGTTTATTACCATTGAACAAAACTACTACAAGGCCATCTTGATCCTGATGGAAACAAAGCAACTGTGTGAAAAGAACAAAGATTCAGTACAATTAGCCTATGCTTTGGCTTATTTGGGGTATGCATACGGCAAGTTTGACCACCTAAAAGAACTACAGTACTACGCCGAATGTAAAAAAATCATGGTCAACCTGAACTTAACTCAAAGCGATATTCCCATCAATACGATCATCGGGTATGCATATAAAGACATGGGTATTCCAGATTCAGCCCTGGCCTATCTACAAAAAGGATATGCGTACGCTTTGCAAACAGATAAACCACTAACTCCAGAGAGCTTTTATGTGTACTTCGGAGAGGTATATTACCAAAAAGGCCAGAAAGACCTCGCCATGAGCTATTTTCGTCGCTCAATTGCTTCTATCAACCAAGCTTCTCCATCTGATGGGGAGGGTCACGGACAGGATTACCTCGGAATGGCAAGTATTTTCCGCGATGGAAACGAGCTGGATTCAGCGAGGTTTTTCGCCCAAAAGGCACTCCGGCTCCTACAGAAAAAACAACGCACCATATACCTTATCCAAGCGGCTGATTTACTTTTTGAGTTGTATAAAAATTCAAATTCTGAAGAAGCGCTCAAGTACCTCCGCATCTCTTCTGCAACCAAAGACAGCCTGTTTAGCCAGGAAAATGGGCGACAAATTGAAAAACTAGCCTTTGAGGACCAGGAACGGGCTGCAAAAACCCAAAGGATGATTGAATCCCGTGAAATCGCTTTTCAAAATCGAATCAAACTCTATTCGGTATTGGCTGTATTGGGTGTGGTGTTGTTGATAGCGTTGATTCTTTATCGCAACAACCGTCAAAAACAATTCGCCAATAAACTATTGCAAAGCCAAAAAGAAGAAATCGAAAGCACACTCAATCTACTTCGCGCCACCCAAGCCCAGCTCATCCAATCTGAAAAACTAGCCTCCCTCGGCGAACTCACTGCAGGTATCGCCCACGAAATTCAAAACCCCCTGAATTTTGTCAACAACTTCGCCGAAGTCAGCGCAGAGATGCTCATAGAAATGGAGGAGGAACTCGAAAAAGGCGACGTACAAGAAGCAAAAGCCATAAGCGCTGACCTCAAGCAAAACCTCAACAAAATCAATCACCACGGCCAGCGCGCTTCTGGCATTGTTAAATCTATGCTGGAGCACTCACGCACCAGTTCCGGCACCAAAGAACCCACCGACCTCAACGCCCTCTCTGACGAATACCTCCGACTCGCCTACCACGGTCTACGCGCCAAAGACAGCAGCTTTAATGCGGATTATGAGCTGATTGCCGACCCCAATCTGCCCAAAGTAGATGTGGTGCCGCAGGACATGGGCAGGGTGCTGCTGAATTTGATCAGCAACGCGTTTTATGCAGTGAATGAAAAGACCCATTTGGGTCTGAAGGACTATAGACCGAAGGTTACAGTAAGCACTTCTTTCGTAGGCGATACCGTCATTATCAAGGTCTCCGACAATGGTTCGGGCATACCTGAGGCGATTAAGGACAAAATATTCCAGCCGTTTTTTACGACTAAACCCACAGGGCAGGGTACGGGTTTAGGGCTGAGCCTGGCGTATGACATGGTGGTGAAAGGGCATGGGGGAACGCTGGAGGTGGAAAATACTCCTGGCCCAGGCTCAATATTTGTAATGACCTTGCCAAACAGCCCTCATCAGATTTGAAAAGAAGAAGTCACTTTTATTCCAAATAATTTATAAATTTGTAAATAAAAGGGAATAAATTTTTGCGATTTCCAGGCAGTTTTGTATGCACAAAAAGTTTATTCTACCGGCGATATTGCCGAAGAGTGGAAAGACTTCAACTACGTCAACCTGGTCAATCCACCGTTTCATCAAAAATCAATATCCCATCAAAATGTTCAACGCGTCTCGCCAAGGCTTTCTTTTCTTTCCATAGCTTCCAGTCTCCGTATTTACCGTCACCCAACATATGGGTGATCTTGTCGTAGCTTTTCGGCCCCTCTAGCATCGCCGACATCCGGGTGCATTGGCTTATCCAAGCGTTACCAGCAAAAAATCAGTGTATAAATCCGCTATCCCTTGCATAACTACCGGAAATATCCGAATTTATAAATATTATCCGAATTTGAGTACGACCACGTAATGCCTGAGTAACTTCACTCAATTTGTTATTGCTTTAGAAAACCGTTATTAAAAAATAAATCATGCGACGATTGTTTTTCTTGTTCTTATTCTTTCACACTGTGCTGCATTTGCCTGCACAATATAAAATCCGCTTTGTTGTGAAGGAACTAACTACATTAAAACGTGACAGCATTTTTATCGCCGGAAATTTTAATACCTGGAATCCGGTGCCGGACAATAAATACAAACTGGAGCCTTATGGCCCAAACGAAAAATCAATCGTATTGAATCTGCCAGCTGGACATTATGAATACAAGTATCATGGAGGTAGCTGGCTCAAAGTTGAAAAACAGGGAAACGGCGAAGAAATTAATAATAGGCGTATTTATGTGACAAAGGATACTGTTATCCACGATAAGGTTGCTGAATGGCGGGATCTCTTTTTTAAGAACAAGGGATTAATTAATTCCGGTGAAACGAAAGAAATTGATGATCTTAAACAACAACTTATCATTGCAAAAGATGATTCACACAGGATATCTATTATGGAAGGTATCGGCTTTTATTACGAAGTATTGAATGTCGACTCTTCGTTAAAATACACACAAACTGCTTTGGCTTTTGCAAGGAAACATAGTTATGTACGGGCTGAAGCACGGGCAATGGCAAGCTTAAGCAGTGTATTGCGCCAGCAGGGAAAGTTTGCAGAAGCAATGGAGTTACTTTTTAAATCACTTAGAATTGCACTGGAAAATAATTATACTTCTGACATAGCAAGAGCTTACAGAAGACTAGGACTTGTATATTTTGATTTAGAGAATTATCCAAAAGTTGTGACCTATTTGCTGAAAGCAGCAGACATTGATGAGAAAAGTTTAAATGCCAAAAGTGCTGCGATAGATCATATATTGCTCGGTGAAGCATATGAGAAAATGAACAAATTAGATTCAGCAGCCTCTCATATTGATATTGCTTTTAAACAAAAAGATTATCTCGATTTTTTGGGGCCGGATATTAATAATATAAATGGAAATATTCAGGTTAAAAAAAGGAACTATAATCAGGCTTTGTTTCTTTATAAAGAAGCGTATATACAAGCTCAAAAAAACAGTGACTTAGTAACCTCGTCAAAAATATGTGCTGGCCTTGCTAATTTATTTATAAAAATAGATAGAAGAGATTCTGCCATTTTTTATGCTTTAAAAGGATTTGAATATGGACAAAAAATTTCCTATAAAAAAGGAATTATACTTACTGGAAATTTACTTTCAGAATTGTATGACTCTATCCAACCCGTAGAAGCACTTAAATATTATAGAATTGCCGCAGTTGCAAAGGACAGTTTATTTGGCGTGAACAATATTCAGACCATACAGGATCTTGTAGGAAGAGAAGAAAGCAGGCAAAAGGAGCTTGAAGATGCGCGGACATCTTATCGAAACAAGCTAAAACTATATGGACTTGTAGCCGGCTCAGTAGTCCTCCTGGTGCTAGCATTCATACTTTATCGCAATAACATCCATAAACAAAAGGCAAATGTGTTATTACACCAGCAAAAAGAAAAAATACAAGCCACATTAACCACCCTCCAATCTACCCAGGCCCAACTCATCCAATCCGAAAAACTCGCCTCCCTCGGCGAGCTCACCGCCGGCATCGCGCATGAGATCCAAAACCCGCTCAACTTCGTCAACAACTTCTCGGAACTGAACCGCGAATTGATTTCCGAGATGGAGGAAGAAATTGAAAAAGGAAACCTGTCGGAAGTCAAATTGATTGCCACCGATCTGGCCGCCAACGAAGAAAAAATCAATCACCACGGACAGCGCGCTTCGGGCATCGTAAAATCCATGCTGGAGCACTCCCGCACGAGTACGGGCACCAAAGAACCCACCGACCTCAACGCCCTGGCCGATGAGTACCTGCGCCTGGCGTATCACGGCTTGCGCGCCAAAGACAGCAGTTTCAACGCAAAATATGAGCTGATTGCCGACCCCAATTTACCCAAGGTGGATGTCATTCCGCAGGACATGGGCCGCGTGCTGCTAAATTTGATCAGCAATGCGTTTTATGCGGTGCATCAGCGGAATACCGAAGGAGGGACAGGGAATGACGTAGAGACAGGGAATGACACAGGGACCGCGCATCACGTAGAGACAGGGCATGCCCTGTCTCTACAACAACAACAACAACCGCCACAACAACAACCCCCATACCAACCAACCGTCACCATTTCCACCCAGAAAATCGATAATCACATCGTGATTACGGTTAAGGACAACGGAAATGGCATACCAGAATCGATCAAAGACAAAATCTTCCAGCCGTTTTTCACCACCAAACCAACCGGGCAAGGCACGGGACTAGGGTTGAGCCTCAGTTATGACATCGTGACGAAGGGGCATGGAGGCACGCTGGAAGTGGATAGCAGAGAAGGAGATTTTACGACATTCTGTATCACCCTCCCTGTTTCGATTGCATAAATATTTCATACATTTATACAAATGTCTGGCATGAAAAAAATTTTGGTTGTAGATGACGAGCAGGACATCAAATCCTTGTTTGAGCAGCGATTTCGCCGGGAAATTAAAGAGCAGACCTATGTATTTGCTTTTGCTTTTTCGGGCGAGGAAGCCATCGTTTATCTGGACCAAAATCCCCACGAGGCCATTCTGATTCTTTCGGACATCAACATGCCTGGAATGAGCGGTCTGGAACTGCTGCGCCGGATCAAAGAAAAGTACGAGGTGCCGCCGCCATTTGTAATGATGATCACGGCCTATACTGATGCACACAACCGGGAGCAGGCAATCGCACGGGGAGCCGACGATTTTGTGAGCAAACCCATAGACTTCGCCTCGCTTAAAGAAAAGCTCCAATCCATTTTCCTATGATACATATTCTGGTAGTGGACGACGAGCCGGATGTTGAGATGCTGATCCGACAGCGTTTCCGCCGCCAGATTTCGGCAGGGGAATATGTCTTTGCTTTTGCCCACGATGGCCAGGAAGCCCTGGAAATGATTGAAAGCCAGCCGGATACAGACCTTGTCCTCAGCGACATCAACATGCCCCGGATGGATGGCCTTACGCTGCTCACACACCTGAGGGAGATCAACCCGATGATTCAGGTGGTGATGGTTTCCGCCTACGGCGACATGGCCAATATCCGCACCGCCATGAACCGGGGGGCATTTGACTTTGTGGTGAAACCCATTGATTTTCAAGACCTCCAGATTACCATTGCCAAAACCATCAGCCATGTACTTCAGTTGCAATCAACCCGCGAGCAGCTCCGCCGCATTGATGCCATGAAGGACCAGTTTCTGGCCAATACTTCCCACGAACTTCGTACGCCCCTGCTGGGCATTATCGGGCTGGCCGAGGCCATGCAGGAAAGGCTACAATACCCTGAAAATCAGGACGATATACGCATGATTATCTCCTCGGGGCGAAGGCTTTCGTACCTCGTGGATGATATTCTGGATTTTTCACGGCTGCGCAACGCGGACATTGAGCTGCATCTTAAGCCGATCCACCTGCGCAGCATGGCCGAAGTCGTGGTGAAAACCATGGCCCCTTTGACCGCAGGCAAGCTGATTGAGCTCCGCAATGAAATCCCGGAATACCTGTCCGCCGCCCATGCCGACGAAAACCGCCTGATGCAGGTCCTTTTTAACCTGATGGGCAATGCCGTAAAATTTACCGCGTCGGGCCGGATAACCCTTTCCGCAAAGGAAACTGAAGGCATGCTGGAAATATCCGTTTCAGACACAGGGATTGGGATTGCATCGGATAAACAAGCGGTCATTTTTCAGGAATTTAGCCAGGCGGATACCGCCGAAACCCGCAACCATGGAGGTTCGGGCCTGGGATTGCCGATTTCGCGCAAGCTGGTCGAGTTGCACGGAGGCAAGATTTGGGTAAAGTCGATGCCGGATGAAGGCGCTGTATTTTCCTTTACCCTTCCGCTCTCTGAGGAAAAAGCAAGTACCCAGGGCCTGATTGGTTTTTCGCAAGGACTCGCCGGTTTCAAAAACCTACCAGAACTAAACCCCAGCCCTACTACCCAGGTCCTACCCTACGCGTCATCCGGTTTGGCTGCCGCCCATATCCTTATTGTGGACGACGAGCCGATTAACCAGCAGGTGCTCAAAAACCACCTCGCCTCTCAGGAGTTCCGCATCTCACAGGCGCTCAATGGCCCCGAGGCACTCCGGATACTCGACAACGACCCCAGCATAGACCTCGTGCTGCTTGATATAATGATGCCGCGCATGAGCGGCTACGAAGTCTGCGAAAAAATCCGGCAAAAACACCTGGCTTCCGAGTTGCCCGTAATCATGGTCACCGCCAAAAACCAGGTACAGGATCTCGTACAGGGCCTCGCGCTGGGCGCCAACGATTATATTGCCAAGCCTTTTTCGCGCGAAGAACTGCTGGCGCGGATACGTACCCAACTCGACCTTCAGCACATTTTTGAAATGACCGGGCGTTTTGTGCCCAATGAGTTTATCCGCGCCCTGGGCAAGAATCGTATCACGGAGATAGCCCTCGGCGACCAAACGGAGCGACTGGTAAGCGTGCTTTTTTCTGACATAAGGGATTACACTACCTTGTCGGAGGCCATGACACCGGAGCAGAATTTCGGCTTCATCAATGCTTTTCATGGCCGCTTGGGCCCGGTCATTCAGCAACACCTCGGGTTTGTCAATCAATACCTCGGCGATGGAATCATGGCCCTCTTCCCCCTCTCTGCAGAGGATGCCTTAAAATCGGCTATTCAGATGCAAGCCACCTTGCAGCAATACAACCAGACACGCCAATCAAAAGGAAGAAAGCTTCTCCGCATAGGGATTGGCTTACACACCGGCCCCCTGATTATGGGTATTATCGGCGACCCGAAACGCTTCGAAGCAGCTACCATTTCCGACTCCGTCAATACCGCTGCACGTATCGAAACCCTGACCAAATACTTCGGCTCAAATATTCTGCTCAGCGAAAACAGCTACCAGCAATTAGCTGATCCATCGGTGTATCTTCTCAGGTATCTGGGTCCGGTGCAGGTAAAAGGGAAAGCGCAGTTGGTAAAGGTATTCGAATGCTGTAACGGGGACGCGCCTGAGCTACAGGATCAAAAACGCGCCACCCTTGCCCGTTTTGAGGAAGGCATCCAGGCGTATTTTGACCAGAACTATGCCGAAGCTGCCGAAGCATTTCAATCCGTGACAAACCTGAACCCACATGATGCCGCCGCACGTTTATTTTTGCAAAGGTCCCGGCATTCTCTGGAACATGGGGCTGCAGCCGTTGGGTTAGAAGCGATGAACGGGTAGGGAAAGATGGTTTTTGGGACAAGGGTTTGTTCGGGTGTGAAGGAATGGTGCGGGTAATGAGCTGATTGGAACTATTTGGTATTCCTAAATGAAAGTGGTCTGTGAAAAATTACGAGTTTAATTCACTGAAAATCAATGAATTACGTCTTAAAAATTCTTTGCATCCTGATATAATCATACTGTGCCCCATTCAACAAAGCCCGTTATTTTCCCGGTAGCTATCTGACCTATTCTCCCTATCAAACTACCCACAAACCTACCGCTTCACCCCCCATGCCTCTCACCAAAAACATCTTCCTCCTCGACGGTCTGGGAGCCCTGCTTTCAGCCTTCAGCCTGGGGGTGCTCTTGACTACGTTTCAAAGTATTTTTGGGATGCCGCTTCCTGTCCTGTATGGGTTGTCGCTGGTGGCAGGGCTATTTGCTGTTTACTCGCTGGGGTGCCACTTTTTTTCTCCTCACAACTGGCGACCTTTCCTCAGGTCCATTGCCGTGGCCAATGTGCTATACGCTTGTCTGTCCTTAGGAATGGTCGTGTGCTTCTATGATGAACTAACCGCGTGGGGCGTGGGTTATTTTGGGGCAGAACTGTTGGTATTGCTGGCTTTGGTAGCGCTCGAGCTCCGCACCCTTGCAAAATAAGACCTATCCCTCTGTATACGCCTTTTCAAAAGCAACATGGAAAGCCGAATCTACCGCATGCATCGCCCCTTCACCTCAGCGTCCGCTCATAATCCTCAAACCTCAGTTTTACGATTTTTGACCGGTCCTCATTTCGCAACACGACCCCTTCGGCCTTGTTTATCGCCTTTTCAGACAGCGCTACCTGCGTCGTGGGAAGAGCCTGGCGGAGGTTTGCCAAAATGGTGGAATGCGACAAATCGCCCGTTTCAAACGCAACCAGCGGCACGTATTCAAAGGCAGGAAACCGGGTTTCCATTTCAGCACGGGTAAGGAAATGTTGGCCATAAACGAGGCCATTTTCCGTTTCGTGTTCCCGCCACTTTGAAATTTCAGATTGCGATTTTTCAAGTATGGACAAATCATCGTACACGGCGATATCAAACACCCGAAAACCGTTTTTGTCCTGGCCGTACCACTTGGCGTTGGCGGTGGTTTTTCCCCCATAAAATTCACCATAAACAACGGTAAACCTCTCAGTGTGCGGAATTTGGACATACAGCGTTTTCAGGCCTTCTACAATTCCCTGCGCGGTGTCAAAATACAAGTCGTGGCTGTGGTGCAAAATAAATTCCCGGGCCCCGATTAAATATTCGTCGCCGTAGCAAACGATTCTGACGTTGGTGCCATCTATTTTTTCGGTCGCATACATGGTTTCACCCTGAATGGGCGTAGTCAACGCAGGCATCAGGCGCCCTTTTTCCCCCAACACATGCAGGGTAAGAATAGACGAATACTTGGTAAGGGTATTGATCTTTTCTTTCCCGTAGGTTGAAATCAACGCTTTAATCATGCAGTAATTTAGGATTGGGTTTTGTGTTTGCAAAGGGGTGATTCCTGGAAATTTGGGCTCACCCTATCAGTGTATCCAGACTTATAACGTCAAAGTGCTAATGATCGAGCAAAGAAACCAGCCGGGGCAATTGTATAAATAAAGTAGCTGATAAGGGCATTAAGAATAACTCGCCAAAGTCAAGGTCAATTTTGAAATCAGGTCTTCCTTGAGCCAATCGGGCGCCAATACCTGTAAATCAGGTCCGAAGCTCAGCAGGATGGTCGTAAGTTCTTTGTTGGGAATAACCTGGAGGGAAAATACACACGCACCTTCGGCATCCTCACTCAGCATCTGCTGGGAAGTATGCAGGGGCTTGGTAAATAAATAGGGAGCACGGGCGGGGCTTAGCTTGATAATTACCTCCTGGGGTTCGGCCTCAATATCGAGCGAGACGCCAATAATCTGAGCCAGCTTTTTTTTGAGGATGGGAGCAAGTCGGGCATCGTACTTAATGGCACCACCCGATTTTTTGAGTGATTCGATACGATCGACAGCAAGGGTAGCTACCCGGCTCTTGTCGTGATCCCAGCCAAAGACAAACCACCTGCCGTTGTACTCCTTGAGGAAATAGGGGCTCATCTGAAGGCGGAAAGCATCCTTAGCAAATGGCTTGTAATCCAGCTCGATCGGAACCTCGAGGTCGCAGAAAGAAAAGAGCGGATTGATCCATTCTTCTCCCTGCAAAAAAGGCGGATGATGGTGAAAGACGATCTCATTGTCGCTGAGTATTCCCTCACTCCGGCCAAGGGTTAGCCGTTGAATAATTTCCTGAAAGTCCTCTACCTGCTTGAAATTGCCAAATCCATTCAGCAATTGGGCCACATCTTTCAATACCCTTAGCTCTTCTGACGAAATCGAGCGCCCATGTATAGAGAAGGAAGGATCCTGATACCGATAGTATTTCCGCGAAATCACCTCCACGGGCGCATGATAGTCTAACCGCAGGGTCTTGATGTCCCGCTGCAAGGTTCTGATGCTAAAATCTGCCAAACCGAACTCTTCCTGTATTTTTTCTGACACAGAAGTATGCAGATCCTGGAGGCTTAAAGGCTGATGGAATCTCCGAAGCAGGCGATCCAGGATGGATAAGCGATGAAAAACATGTTTATCTACAGGCATAATTTAGAACTATGTCAATAACTGTCGTAACCTGGCAGTAATTTCATAATAAAGCAAGGTATTGAAGGCGAAGAAGCTATTTCCAGCAATTTTTTTGCTTTACAACCTACTGTCTCTCTTAAGTGTCTTTCATTTATTTCCTATCGATTCCATATGGCAGAAGAGCTAGACAAACCCGGCGAATTGCTTCCCGCAGGCAAATCTCCCCTAAATGCAGAGGGCTTTTCCTATAGTTGGGTGACAAATGAAAATTTGATGCGTGACGAGGCTGTGCTTGCGGCATTGACCCGAACCGACCCCAGCCCCTATCAGGAATTGATTGCGGGATATTTTGAAATCAGGAAAGCAGACAGCCTGAGCAGCCTGTCGGCCCTCCATGAAAAAACAGAGGTGCTGGCATTGAAGCTGAATAAAGCTACCGAATCATTAACAGAGGTAGAAGAAGCGCTATTCCGGAGCTGGCCCAGGGTAAAACAGCAAGCGCACCTGTTTTATCGAAAACTGGCCGGGGTCATCGGGTACAGTGCCTTCATTGCCCTGAATGCCGTATTGGCGTGGTGGTGGCTAAAGCCGATCAGCGACTGGGCCTTTTTCTTTGCGCTGGGAGGCTACCTCATGGGGCTTTTTATGCTCTTCAACCGCGATTCGCTCTTTCTTTCCGGAAATCAGGATCGGTTCCCCGAACAAAAGCCTCACCAGGAAAAATGGAAAGTATGGCTCGAAGAGCTGGGGGCCCCGGTGGTCGCTACCCTGCTGATAGTGGGGCTGGGCTGGCGCTATCACGTGTGGTACCAGGGGCTGATGATCATCCCCTTTCTGTTGTTGCTTTTTATTTTGGGCGGAAAATCATTTTTGAGCCTGCTGGCCACCTTGCCTCAGGAGTTTCAGGAGCTGAAGGAAAATAAGCGTATGCGCAAGCTCGATGAAAGTAACCGGGCAGAAAAAACCGTACTCCTTTCCACCCTCAAAACGGAGGTTACCCACCTGGAGGCACAGCAAACTACCCTTCAGCAAGACACCACCACCGTAAAAAAAGACCTAAAACACCTGGAAGCCGAAGCAGAAGCTACCATCCGGTATTTTCTTTCAGAGTACAAACTGGCCGAAAGCAGCCTGAATCAGTTTGGCGAGGATTTGCTTTCTCAAATAAAACCCAACATTTACCATGAGCGATAACCTTGACCCAAACGCACAAGCAGTACCGGAGCCCGCAACACCTGCCGTACCTGCCGCACAGCCGGTGGCAGGGGAGATGCCCGCACCCCAAAACCGAACGATCAGGACTTTTGACACCCGGGTAGAAGGACTTACTGCAGGGCTGCTGGACGTACCCGAGGAGTTTTATCCGCAGTTTCTGGTAGCCATCGAGCACCGCGAAGAGGCCATGACCCGCCTGCAAGAGGCGAAGCTACTCGCCCAGAACCTGAAACTTAAGGCGGCGGAAACCCGCCAAAAGCGCCTGACTGAAATGGAGCTGGTTGCTCAAAAAGAAGCAGCGCTCGCCCGTACTGAGCAGGCCGTGGCCACTATTTCAGCTGAAAAAGCTACCCAACGGGAAGCGCTCGAGGCAAAAAAAGCCGAAAGAGAGGCCATCAAACCCGGATACAGCCTCGTGCCTATCCTGCTTTTCCTGATTGCAGGGGTGGTCTTTATCCTTGCCGATATTTCCATAACTCATGATATCGTATCGGAGGGACTAAATATAACAGATAAGCTAGAAAGCTGGCTTTTTGCCGTTGGTCTTGCATTTGTGGCGTTTCTTTTCAAACCAGCATACGACCGCATTTTTGAAAAATCCTATCCTGATACCTCCCGCAAGCGAACGCACTGGTTTTTGTTTTCTTTAAGCTTGGCCGGCATTGCTATGCTAGTGATTCTGGGTGTATTTCGATACGAATCGGGAAAAGGAATTGAACAACAGGAGAAAATAAATAAAGAGATAAGAGCTCTGAATACGCTTAAAGCAGTTGCGGATGATGCGGAGGCACATGATTATGAAGTGCGAATAAATGCATTAGAAATTAAACTTGCTGAACAAAACGAGCTGCTCGCCACCCATTGGTCAAGGTTGTGGGGTGTGGTAATGGCGGGTGTTCTGATGGCCATTGCCGGCGCAGTGTGTCTGGGCATTACCTTCCCGGCACTGGAGCGGCTATGGCAAAAAAACAAGGTGCTTCCGGGTATTATCAACCAAGCCGGAAAGTCGCTCGAGGTAACCGAGGCTTCGCTTAATCAACAGCTGGATACCCAGGCACAAACCAAGTCTGAATTAGCCGTAGGACGGGTAAGGCTGTCTCAACTTCCGGATACTGAAGCGTTGGACCTGCAACTAAAAGAAGCCCAAACAGAAATAAGCAAACAACTCCAGTTGCTCCACAACGCAGAAGCGATGTCAAGTACAGCGTTGTTTCGTGACTCCTTAGAAAGGGGCCGCGTGCTGAGCGAGCGCTATCAGGTCGTGATCACCTGGAATGATGACGGATCCTTTTCTTTGGGAAGACAAGCCCGCAGGACTGGAAACAACTCCTCTTCCACCCGCACCCCCCGAGCTATTTTACCTAGTGGACAATACCTTCACCAACGCCTGAGGAATTTTTTAGCCGAAAAACTTAACGACTGATTACCCATGACCACCACCAAAGTAGTTTCTCTTGTCCTTGCTGTTATTGCGGCTGGTATTCTCGCCAGTGGAATACTATATACCAGTTGCTCCTCCAGCCAGGGTGCCAACACCCTCTCTGAGCCCGCGAATACGCACACCTTGGTTTTTATTGACAAAAGCCTCAGTATCCATACCGATTCCCTTGCATTCAAATCTCAGGAGAAGACGCTCCGGCAATTGATTCAAAAAAGAATATCTCATAAAGGAGACAAACTCAAAGGCTACTTCATTCATTCCAATACAGGTGATGAACCATTTATGTACTACGAATGCAATCTTGTATGTGAAGACACTACAAGCGGAAATGAAAGGTCAAAAAACGAAGCCAAAAGCAAATTTGAACAAGGATTAGTCGATGATCAGATCCTGCAGAGTAAAGAATTAATCAAAGCGTGGAAGGAAGAATCTGCTAAACGGCAAGTGGCCCTTGCTACCAAGATATGGCCCATTTTAGAAGTAATGAGCGATTTTTTTGAAAAAGCGGCTCCAGGTGATTCCCGCGATGTATTTATTTTCAGTGACATGATTCACGCAGACGGAAAGGTAAGCCTCTATCATCTGAATAGCCTTGCAGATGCTGAAGCTGCTGCTCATCAGCACGCCACAGTTATTCGCACGAGTATGAAAATCAATAAAAAAAACCTGCAAGGGGTAAAAGTCCATATCAAATTTCCGGCAGGTGCTTTAGAAGCTTCCAAAAACCAGGTGATGAAGTATTACTGGGAAGCGCTGTTTGCAGATTTTGACATGCCCAAGCCGGAATATCTGTAAGTAAAATTGCTTCTCTCCTTTCAGTAAAGACTTGATAGATAGCTACTCCCATTTTATGGATGCAAACCAGATTCTGAATAAAATCCGTCAGCCGGAGACGCTGCAACTTGCGCTTAATTATGTGCTCCGGGATCGCAGGAAACAGCAGTTTTTCTTTGACCCGATCGAGCAGATTTTCGGCTCACAACACGAAACGGCATTTATTCAGGCGGCCAGTGAGGAATTACAAAACATAAACCAGTATGCTCCTGCGCCCGGATTTGCCTATTTCCCCAACAAAACCAGCCTGTGCTACCGGCGCATGGTACACCTGCCGCTGAAAGATCAGGTCATCCGGTATGCATTCATTCTGGCAGTCGCCGATATCCTCGACAACGACCTCTCGGCTTCGTGCTTTGCTAACCGCCGCGCCCGGGAGCATGAGGCCACCTATAACTTATTGCAGGACTTTGCGCAGCACTCCTGGCCCGCCTGGTGCACCTGGCAAAAAGAACAATCGGAGCTGCATAACTGTATGCTGAAAACCGATATTTCGGCCTTTTATGACTCTGTGTCGCATGTGCACCTGGTAGAGGCGGTATCGCGTTCGCTGTCGGTACCCATGGATTCGCCCCTCATTGTATTGCTGAAGCGGATGCTCAAAGTTCCGATTGAGAGCTATTCTTTTCTGGAAATGCCCAAGTTCAACTACCAGGTGGTGGAGCAGGGCCTGATCATCGGCTCACCCGCCGATGGTTTTCTGGCCAACGTTTACCTCAAAGAGATAGATGAAGCCATGAGCCGTTTGCCGGGAATCACCTTTGCCCGGTACAACGACGACATGCGTTTTTTCGGCAAAGACAAAGCCAGCTTGCTCCATGCGGTGAAAGTACTGCAAGGCATGTTGCTGGCTAAAGGCCTGAATCTGAACGCTGCCAAGACCAGCCTCGCCGAAGGAGCCTATCAAATGAAAGAGCTGATTTCCAAAACCTACTCCCAATATTTCTTTGACGAAGAACAATGGGAAGACGATGAGGTCGGACAGGCATCTTCCCTGCAGCCGGTTGATTTTGACTTAGACCATCCTTTCGGAGAATCGATTTCTGAATTTATTGCTACAGAAGAAATACAGGACGACAAGACCGCCAAGGAGTTTTTAAAATTTATGGGAAATGAATCCCGAAACCCTATGGTCCAATGGGAGTCTTGGTGCATCCGCAACCTGGTGCATATTCTTCAGAATTTCCCCGGTGCAGGCCGGCATGGCTCGGCCCTGATGGTAACGGCTGCTACCAATCAGGATGTGCCGGACGAGGTACGTGCTGAAGCGCAGCAGCAGTTATTACGCTTGGTGGAGGATCCTCAAACAGCGCCCTACATTCGCTACCGACTGGTCCACCACCTCATCCGCCCCAATACCTATCCCTATTTTGCCTCGTTAACCCGACCCAAAGAAAAGGACAATGAACCGAAAGCGCGTGTTACCCTGGCAGATCTCAACGCCCGGATGAAAGCCGCCGAGTTCAGGACCATGGCGCTTCATCTGCTACCGGAATCGCTCAAGCTGCAGCTGCTCGAAATGGCACCGAAGCTATGGGGAAATGCCTCCTTTGAGTTGGACCTCATGGCCATGTTTTTACTGGCCATTGCCGGAAAATCTATCCCGGAAATAGAGCAAGCCCTCCAAATCAGCCTTCAACCGCCCTTTGGCAGCCCCACCCTCCAGTCCCTCACCTACCTCAAATCATTAGGAACCGAAGGGCTCTATGAGAAATGGGAAAATGCTTACCCCAGCTCCTCCCTCGATTGGGAACCTTTTGGCCCCCTGATCACCAGCGCCCGGGAAGAGGGGCCGGTTTCCGGCGGGTGAGGTTTGTTTCAGAACCGATCGTTGAAAAAATAACCACCCTGGAAACAGCAGAGTGGATACTAAAACTGATCCAACTGCATACCCCCCACAAAAAAAGCCACCCTTCCGGGTGGCCTTTCCATTCACTTTTCATTTTCTCAATTACACACATCGCCTGAAGCGTTGTTGGAATACGTGTTGCTGAGGTCGGTAAAGGTAGCGGTAGATTTTACCCTTACCCCGCAACCGGCGTTGTCTGACACGGTGGAGTATTCGAGGGTAATTTGACCACCCTCCACAAAGAGTCCTGCGGGATCGTTGCAGCAATACACGTAGTTTGAGCCAGCATTTTGGATTTCCACATACCGGAGCACATTGTTGCTGCTGTTGGTTTCGGTGTGAATGCCGCGCCAATAGCCCTGGATATTGTCGGCACCCCGGAAAATAATTTTTTCGGTAGCGGTGCCAATGCCGTTCAGGATGCCATCGTTGTACACCCCGAGGCCGCCCTGCTCTTTGAAGACCACCTCAACCCCCGCCAGAATATTGAGGCGCGCGGTGATGTCGATCACCTTTCCATCGACGAGGTATGGTACATTGGCCGGTTTCCAGGTAGTAAGTACGGCTACGTTGCTGTCAAAAATGCGGATGTAATCCTCCACATTTCCGGTGTAGTCGGAGCCCCTGCCGTCGAGCTCGCTGAGGCGCTCCGCGGCCAGGTACATAGGTGCCTGCTGGTGGGTGCTAATGGTGTTTTGCTCATATCCACTGAAGGTAAAGGCATTTGCGGCATAGATCCCAAAACCGTTGCCATTGGAAATGGTGGTGTTTTTGATGCTGGCCTTACCGTTCTCGAGGTAAATGGAGGCTGGATCGCCGCAGCAGTACACGTAGTTGGAACCCGCATCAGAGAGTTGCAGGTAGTTGAGGTCATTGGCTATTTTATTGGTTTCGAGCGAAAGTCCGCGCCAGTAGCCCTTGGTAGGTTCAAATCCGCGCATGATCACGGGTTGTGCAGCTGTACCCGCCACCGTCAGTGACCCTTCATTATATACCCCGATACCTGCATTCTCCTGGCAAATGACTTCAGCTCCGGCTTCGATGGTGAGTGGTTCGGTAACGTCAAATACTTTTCCCTCCAGCAGATAGGGCACATTGATTACCGGCCAGGTAGTCGCTGCGTCGATGCGCAGGGCTTTTACATACACGTAGTCTTTGTCGTTGCCGCTGTAGTCGGAGTCAGTACCATCGAGGTAAGTAAGGGCCTTGGGCGTAAAGCTTGCGGCATACAGCTTATGGGTCTGGATGCGGATATTGGCATAATCGGTGAAGGTCGTAGCTCCTGTTACAAACAAGCCGAGGGCTATCCCATTTTTCAGGGTCACATTTTTCATGCTCATTTTTGCTCCTTCGAGGGTCAGGGAGGCTGCCTCGTTACAGCAATAGACATAGTTGCTACCGGCGTCTTCGATGGTTACAAAATCGAATTTGTTCTGGGTCGAATTGGATTCGATGTGAACGCCGCGCCACCAGCCCTGGGTATGTGTAGTGCCTGAAAACAGGATTGGCTCGGTGCTGGTACCTACCGCTGTGATAGAACCATTGTCATAGACCCCGATTCCCCCGTTTTCAGCAACCTGAATCACCACCCCAGGCTCAATGGTGAGGTTGGCGGTAACGTCGATCACACAATCGACGAGGTAATCCACCGCAGCCGTTCCGTTTCTCAGTACCAGGTCGGTAGTCACGTCACAATCGAGTTTTTGGGTATTTACCGGTCCCTGCCCGGGGATGTATTGCCCTTCACGTACCCACTTTTGGATATTTCCGGCGCCGGAGGAGCCTACGGAAATACGCAGGGTATCATCGCTGCGCAGCTCCATGGTGGCTGAGTAGTAGTTGGCGTCGCTTCCCAGCTCTTCGTAAGTAAATTGCTCACTGCTGGTGGATCGGATATCCTTCCATTTAAGGTCATTGTTGTTGAAACCAGAGCCCGCTTTGTCGGTGACGGTGCCTGAGGCCCCATCCATTTTCACGATCATGCCATCGGCTTCGGGATTGTTGCCGCCGATCCGTATCCATGAGCCTAGAAGCACATCGAGGTTGGGATCATCTATGTTTTCGTCGGGTTTACAGGCTGTAACCAGCAGAAGTAAAAGAACAGAAAGCAGCACCGCAAAGTGCTTAAGAGTAATTCTTACCATGGTGTAAAAGCTTGATTATGAATAAAATAAGGGTTAACGAGTGGCTGCAAGAAAATTAAAGACCGATGTACGAGGCCAGTATTTGTATTAAAAATGGTCAAATTTTGACGCAATTTCTAATCAAATTCTAATTTCTTGCATTAACCTGACGGATGCCCCTCGCTGATTGCAGGCGTGAATCGCAAAAAATAGGGTTCCGACATAATCGGCTTTTACCCTCTTATCTTCTCCTGGTTCACTTTCAGGTGCTCCACGACGGTAAGCGCATGGCGGATAGGCTATCTGGTGACGGGTTTTTCACCACGATAAAAAAAAGGGTGCGCCGCAAGGCAGGGAGGAGAAATACAGATTGAGTTTCGCCAGGAGTAGATTTATTCAGCGTATTGAGTAATTTTACTCAGTGTATTGAGTAATTTGTAAAACATGTTTCAACGACCTTATTTACAAGCACTTGAGAAGCGCATCTATCAGGAAGAAAGGCGCTTTTTACAGGTGACTGATAGGCAAAATTGGCTTATCCCAAATGGATACAGAGGATATCAATGCTGATTTGAAAAGAGCGTGGCGATGAGTCGCTGGCTACTTCGAAATTCATTTCGTTTAAAAAATATCAGATCCCCTTTTTTCTTTTTATCCGCCCTTCATCTCCTCCCCCAACTTCGGGTAGTTCACCTTCGCTTTGCTCATTTTCAGGTGCTCCACGATTCTGAGTGCCTTGCGGATGCACGATGCAATAAATTTTACCTAAAAGGGTTCGACCGGGTGAAATTCTTGGAGGAAACGATGTATTTTGAGATAGTGCTATAGCCGAGGTAATGCGATTAGCTTATGGCAAGGAAAGATAACATGTCTCATAAGGAACAACTTGCCTGCTGGGCCAGGAGAAAAATCTGCTACATTTAATAATCATGAGTAAGTACTCGATTATCGTATTTATCCTTGCTGGCCTCTTCCTTGTAATGCTTTCTGGCAAAAAACAAGATCATGAAGAAGCTCAACCCTATTTGCCCACAAACTGGGACACTTTCATTGACGCATGTTATTATGATAAGATTGAAATTGTTAAAAAGTGTATTGCGGACGGAGCTGATGTAAACAAAAAATACTTTTCATCTCCTAGAAGGGCTTCTTCGAGCAATAGTGCGGTCATCTTGGACACCCAAAGTGATGAGTACTACCCAATCATGTATGCAATCGAACACCAAAACCATGAAATTATTGAGCTACTATTTTCACATGGAGTAAAATTAGATGTTGTTAATCGATTTGATACAGATTTATTAATGCTTGCTGTCATAAACAGGGATATCTGGACTGTGAATTATTTAATTGAGAAAGGAATAAACATAAACAGAAAATCAAGTAGTGGGAAAACGGCAGTTTCTTACACAGGAGATTTTGATTCAAAAGAAATTTATGAATTTTTAAAATCTAAAGGAGCTGAAATCGACTTCAATACAGCCATAAAAAACAATGATTTTAGCGTAATCGAACAGAAAATAAAAACCAAAAATGTTCAATCAAACGGTTCAGACAGCTTATCCTCTGAACATTTGATTATGGCAGGCATATACGGTGACTTAAAAACCGTAAACTTATTGATTGAGCATGGTGCTGCCATTAACCCAAACAATAACAAAGGCGCAAGTGCATTGATGCATGCTTGCCTTGAGGGAAAAACAGATATTGCAAAAGCCTTGTTAGATCACGGTGCGAACGTAAATTACAGGGCTAACAATGATGAGTCTGCAATTATTTGGGCTATTAGATCGAATAAGCTGGAGCTGGTAAAATTATTAATTTCAAGAGGTGCAGAAGTCAACGTGAAAGATGCTTCGGGAATGACATTGCTCATGTGTTCAAGTCATAATTATTCCATGACAAAATATCTCTACAATCATGGCGCCACCCTTGAGGGTCTTTCTAAGTCAGGCATGAATGTTCTTGATTACGCAAAACTATACCGAAACGAAGAAGTCGTTGATTTTTTGCAAAATAAAATTCAAAAATAATACCCATAAATAAGGGTCAAGTCCATGTTTACCGCCGAACTGAATTACACGTTAATAATTCAGCTATATGCAACCCATTCACTACTACTGCCCATCCTCACTTCCCCTTCATCTCCTCCCCCAACTTCGGATAGTTCACCTTCCCCTTGTTCATTTTCAGGTGCTCCACGATAATGAGTGCCTTGCGGATGCGGGTATCCGTTTGTTTGTATTTCGCCACGATAAAGATGAGGGTGCGCTGCTTGCCGGGCGGAAGGGCGTGGAAGAGGCGATTGCCGGTTTCGTCCTGGGCGAGCAGGACTTCTAGCTCTTCGGGCATGGCCATGCCGTAATCGGAGCGGTCTTTTTCGAGGGCCACGGTCAGCTCGTCGCCGACTTCGAGGTGCAGCCGGGTGCGGATGTCTTTGTTTACGGTAATAAAAAAACCGCCCTCCCCGTTGGGCATGAGGCCCGCGTGTACCGTAATGCTGTCCTGAAAGGTGCAGATCACCCTTCGGTCTTCACCCTCGATCAACGGTAGGGCAAGGTCGATGGGAACCGCCACGTGGTAGGTCCAGAGGGTGGAATGAAAATTGGCGAGGCGGGCGGTGAAGCGGGTCATGGGCCTAATTTCCCTAAAAATGCTTTTACAGACAAGCCACAGCAGTCTCCCGCACAAAATCGTATTTTACCTGATACCCCATCCGAATTTTGCGAAATTTGCCTATTGACCTTTTAACATCAACCCATGCACCTCTTCATCCTTGGACTTCACTCCTGGCTTCGCTGGTTTTTTCTGCTCGCTATAGTCATTACCCTCTACCGTGCCTACACCGGCTGGTTGGGTAAAAAGCCTTTCATCAAATCCGACAATACCTTGCGGGTGGTAACTGCCAGCCTCGCCCACCTGCAACTGCTGGTTGGAGTGGTGCTCTATTTCGTGAGCCCGCTGATCCAGAGCTTTATGCAAGATTTTCCCGCAAGCATGAAGGACCGCGTAGTCCGCTATTTCGGCATGGAGCACAACGTGATGATGCTCATCGCCATTGTGGTACTCACCATCGGCTCGGCCCGCGCCAAAAGAAAAGGCGAAGACCTCGCTAAGTTCAAAACCATCGCCATTTGGTTTACCATTGCGCTGGTCATTATCCTGTTCGCCATCCCCTGGCCTTTCTCTCCCGGAATCGGCCGCCCGTATTTCCGCGGATTCTGATCAGCATTGATTTTTGAAAATTTACCCGGAGGAACGGCTATCGTGGCTGCGTCTTTCGGGATTTTTTTTGGGGAAACGAAAGGGAAATCAACTGAGGCTAAGCAGCTCGCGGGCCATATTCTCCCGGGCTTTTTGTTCGTATTTTTCTCGAAAATGAGGGGTTTGGTACAGCTGGCTCATTTCCAGAAAATGGCCCAGAACTTTTTTGCGGCCGGGCAGATAAACCACATCCGGGTAAATCTGATACTCCTTCCTCACCTGTTGCGCGTAGCGGTCATATTCCTCCGGCGATTGCCCCAGAATGGCCAGATCAGCATCTGTGAAGAAATTGGTATCTGCATCCTCGGCAGGCGCATGGAGCTTGGTAGCCAGGATAAGGTCTTTACATTTATCCACCCTTTCTGCCGCAATATTTAAGGCCCGCATGTGCTTTACCGCCAACTCCGCGCTGCGTTGCTCATTGTCCTGCCGCAGGGAGTTGTAAATGGCATCGTGGTAAAACAACGCCCACACCACCGACGGCCAGTCATTGATCTCCGACCGCACCTCCTCCAGCTCATGCCACATCTTGCGCAGGTGCTCGAGGGTATGGTAATGACGGCTCTTATGCGCATAGGCCTTCACCAATGCCTGCCAGTAATCATCGGCAAACGCAGGGGTCGCCTTTTCTTCTGCCAATAATTGTCTAAAAATGGCTTCGAGCATACTTAGGGGGCTTAGCACATGAAGATACACAATCCTTTACTGGCGATTCAGGCCCCGCTTCAACCATTTCCCCAGCCAGGCGCCCTGCTGCTGCAGCAGACTACTCGTCTCCTCGAGCGCCTCGCGCAGCGGCATGGGACGATTGAGAATTGAGGCGGCGAAGGTCACGGCGGGGCAATCCAGCAGTGCATCCGGGGCGGCAAGGGTGCCACATACGAGGATTGCAGGGGTATGCGAGGCCTCTGCCTGATCGAGCAAGCGGGAGAGCAATTTTCCCTGGGTACTTTGGTCGTCAATTTTTCCTTCCCCCGTAATCAATACCTCCGCCCAGGCCAGCTTTGCTTGCAGGTCGCAGAGGTCCAGCACCCAATCGGCTCCTGATCGGATTTCGGCATTCAGAAAACACACTGCGCCGCCGCCCATGCCGCCACCCGCCCCGCTTCCGGGCATTTGCTGCACAGATTTCCCGAAGGTATGTTCGAATACCACAGCCAGCTTTTCCATGCCGGCATCGAGCAGCTGTACGCCCGCCGCATCGGCCCCCTTTTGAGGAGTAAAAACCTGAGCAGCCCCCAGCGGACCGTAAAAGGGAGAAGTAACGTCAGTAGCCACAACCACTTGCATATCCACCAGCCGGCGATGGACGTGTGCCCTATCGATCTGCGCGACTTCGCCGAGGTGCCTGCCGATAGGCGCAAGCAGGGCGCCTTTTTCGTCGAAAAAGCGATAGCCCAGCGCCGCAGCCATGCCGATGCCAGCGTCGTTGGTGGCGGTACCTCCCACGGTGAGGGTGAGCGATTGCGCCCCGAGGTCGAGGGCATGGGCGATCAATTCTCCGGTACCGAAAGAACTGGTCAAAAGACAATTGCGTTCCGCTTCCCGCAGCAACTCCAATCCGGAGGCACGCGCCATCTCCACCACGGCAGATCGGGTTTCGGGCCACCAGAGAAAACCAGCCTCCACCGGGCGGCCCAGCGGGTCTTGCACGTCGCGGGTTATCCATTCCCCTCCGCGCACCTGATGGAGCACGTCCAGGGTTCCTTCGCCGCCATCAGCAAGGGGCACTTCCTGTATCACGGCCTCCGGAAAGGTGCGCCTGACGCCCCGGGCAATAGCGGCGCAGACGTCAGCAGCAGACAGGGCATCTTTGAATTTGTCGGCGGCGATGAGGATGTTCATGTATAAAAATAGCGGAAAGCCCGCTTAGATCGGGTCTCCGTTTCTATTTTCAGGGCAATTAATTTCCCCTACCCTATACCAAACACGGGCAATTGAAACGAAAATACCGCCCCACCCAACGCGCGGTTTTCTACCCGGATGGCGCTTTGATGTAGCTCAAGGATGCGCTTCACGATCGCGAGGCCCAGGCCCGTGCCCAAGGAGGGATGGGTACCTGAGGCTTGCCGGAATCGCTCAAAAATCAATTGCTGGTCGGCCTCCGGAATGCCAGAACCGGTATCCGCCACGCGAACTTCGACGGTGGCCTGGCGCGGTACTATTTCCAAAGAAATGCTTCCTCCCGCCGGAGTAAATTTCAGGGCATTGTCGAGCAGATTTTGAAAAACACGCTCCACCAGCGCTACATCGGCATGGATCATGGGCAGGTGCTCCGGAAAATCGGCGTGCAGGGCAATCTTCTTTTCGCGGGCCAGAATCTGGTAGCGGGCCAGCACGTCCTGCGCCAGTTCGCCGATGTGAAAGGGCTCTTTGTGGGGCTCTACCTGCAAGGCCTCGAGTTTGGAGTATTCAAAGAGCTGCGAAATGAGCCTAGAGAGCTTTTCGGAGCTTTGGAGGATAATCCGCAAATAGGACTCCTGCTGGTCCTGGGTGAGGTTGGTGCCCTTCATGAGCAGCGTTTCTACATAGCCGCGGGTAATGGAGAGCGGGGTGCGTAGGTCGTGGCTTATATTGGCGATGAGCTCTTTGCGCAGATTTTCTACCGAACGCAGATTTTCGATGCTCTCCTCGATGCTGTCGGCCATTTGGTTGAAGGTGCTCGCGAGCGTATGCAGGTCGCCCTGGAGGCGTGCATGGACCCTGGCCCGGTGGTCGCCGTCGCTAAATTGCTTCACGGTATGGATAATGTGGCGCAGGTTGCGGGTGAGCAGCCACAAGGCCAGCAAACCCAGGCTAAAAGCGACCAGTAAGGTGAGCAAAAACCATTCGGCGCCCATACGCATAAGGTAACTTTCGAACAGCGAAGTGGTTACCTGCGTTTGCTCGTCGCTGGCGAGGATGATGTAGATATAACCGTCGAGGCGGTTGCTTTCGGTAAGCGGAGCGGCGGAAAATACGTTTTGGGTGCCGGGATGTCGCGGATCGTCGCCGAGGATAAATTGCTCCGGATTTGCCAAAAAACTACGTATCGGCGCAGTATCAACCAGATCCAGCTGCACGGTTTTGTGGGGGGCCACATAGGTAATCACGTGCCCCAGGGTATCGAGCAGGTACACTTCCACGCTCGGGTTGATCACCATCATCGAGTGCATGATTTCTTTTATGGCCACGGTATCTACTTCCCCGTTCACGAGCGGATGCACTTCTTTCACCGTTTGGGCAGCGATATGGCCGTACAGCCGCTGGTTGGCTTCCAGCAAAAACTGACGGGAGGCGAGCGAGGTCAGCCAGATAAATCCTCCGCCCAGAAAAAGCAAGGGCAGCAACAAGGCCAGCGAAATCCGCCAATAGAGGCTGTTTTTCATGTATTTTTTGTCAAAAGGAACTATAGATTTTCATTGAACCGGTAACCGATGCCCCACGTGGTGAGGATATAGGTGGGGGTTTGCATGTCAGGTTCGATTTTGCTGCGGAGGCGGTTGATGTGGGCATTTACGGTATGGGCCATGCCTTCGTAGTCGTAGCCCCAGATGAGCTTGAGGAGTTCTTCGCGGTCGTAGCTGCGGCCGGGATGCGAGGCGAGCAATACCAGCAGTTCAAATTCTTTGGGGGAAAGTTCCACCCTTTGGCCCCGGATGGATACGCGGCGCATGTCTGGCTCAATCATCAGGGACTCGAACTGCATAGCCCCTACGGCGCCACCGTGCGGCTGAGCATGCGCAGGCAGGCTTCGGCGGACCACGGCTTTTACCCTGGCCTGAAATTCGCGGATGCCAAAGGGCTTGGTGAGGTAGTCGTCGGCGCCCATTTCCAGGCCCAGCACCTTGTCTATTTCTTCAGATTTGGCGGTGAGAATCAGCACGGGGGTGGTAATCCCTTCCGCCCTTATTTTTTTGCAAATCTCCAGCCCTTCGCCGCCCGGAAGCATCAGGTCGAGCACAATGAGCTGAAAGGTCTGCGTGAGCCCGAGGTGCATGCCTTCACTAACCGTATAGGCGCGGGTAGCCTCGAAGCCAATGTCTTTGAGATGAATGGCCAGCAGTTCCACAATGTTACGGTCATCCTCTATAATCAATGCCTGATTCATCTGCCGTATCGCTTTGGTATTCAAAATTTCAGAGAAAGCTTCACAAAAAGGTCACAGCGGCCCCAATGGCAGGCTAGCAAAAGCCCTTCTTTATGCGATGGTAGGCGAATAATACCCCTGCGGATGTCTGCCTCTTGACATTTAGCATTAAGCCTAATCGAGCAAAAAACACCTAAATAACTGATAATCAATACATTAAATCTGTGCCAATTCTCCCCGATTCGTGACGAACGGGGCGTATGCTTTTGTGATAGGGTTGTGAAAAGGCTGTGATGATCGGCGGGTAGTTTTGCTTTCGAACTTTTAATTACTTCAAATCATAACCATTTTATCATGAAAAACTTCCTGTTTTCTAGCTTTCTCCTGCTGGCCCTGGCCGCTATGGTTATTTCCTGCAAAGACGACGTGATCGCCGACCCTAACCAGCCTACGGGCACCTTTACCTCGCAGCGCACCGGTACTTTCGTCGCCCAAAACGGAACCGCCAGCGCAGGCACCGCCCAGATCGGTACCGACGAAAATGGCGACCAGTTCGTAAAGCTCGGCTCTGATTTCACCAGCACTTTCGCCACTGGCACCCTCACCATTTACCTTTCTAAAGGAGCGACCTACATGGCAGACCCGGGCAATGGTAACCCTACCCTGCGTCTGTTGGGCGTGGTGCGTGCAGGCGGAGAGCAGTACTTCAAGGTTACGACTCCGGTTACCAGTGACTTCAACTATGTAATCCTCTGGTGCGGCTCTGCCAGCATTCCTTTTGGCAATGCTCCCCTGAACTAACGTCGTGGTTTTCCCTGAAGGCCCGCGCTGAAAGGATGCGGGCCTCTTTTTTACCCTACTTTCTTTTTCTATGCGCAATCTGATATTGACCCTCGCGGTGCTGTTTCCTGCTTTGGTATGGGGGCAAAGTGGCTGGGTAAAATCCAAGGGCGAGTTTTTTGTAAAAACGGATGCTTTCCTTTTTCTGGCAAAAAATTACTACACCCCGCTGGAAACCCAGCTCACTACCAGCCAGTTTCAGCAATTTACCCTGCACGTGTACGGCGAATATGGCCTCGGACACCGGCTGGCGATCCAGGGATATTTTCCCCTTTTGCGCGTCAATCGCTTCGAAACCACCAAGGCGGTAGCGGGCATCGGCGACCTGCGGGTGGAGCTGAAATATGCCCTGATCGAGGGTAAATTTCCGGTGGCCATCAGCATCGCTCCTGAATTTCCGACGGGTCGTGCCAATGCTTTTGCCGAAAACAAAAGCATCCCCAACGACGGCATTTACCTGCCCACCGGCGACGGCGAATTTAATGTTTGGACGACCCTCGCAGCCTCGCATGGCTTTGGCAAATATTATGTATCGGCTTACACTTCCTACGACCTGCGAACCAGCTACAAAGGCCAGGCTTTCCGGCAATTGTATCAGGTAGGGGCCGAACTTGGCTATCACCCCACTTCCAAACTCTGGTTGCAGCTCAAATACAGGGTGCAGGGTTCTTTTGGCGAAAGCAAATATCCCGACCTCGGTTTTGTGCGCGGCGATGCCACCCAGTTCAACGGGCTGAACATCGGTGCCTGGTACGAGGCCACCGAACATATCGGGTTCTCGGCCGAAATAGGCAGCGGCATTCCCTTTCCTTTGGCTTTGAGAAATATCTACGGAGCGCCGTTTTATGGCCTGGGGGTTACCTGGAAAGGGAAAAGGTGAAGCAACAGCCAGCTACATTTTACTCCACAACAACCCACGCCATCCATTCCCTTTGGTCCACCATCGGCATCTCATTCTCTTCACACACGCGCATGGTATGGCCGGTGCCGCCTTGGCGAGGATTAAGGAGATCGTCGTAAAAAATAGCAAAGGTAGCACGGGGCACGTCGGTGGTGCCGAGCACCTTCACGGTATCGCGAAGGATATAGGCAGCCTTGATCGAAAAGCGGTCCCGCTCCCCGGCGAGGTATTGGTCGATGAGTTTGTCGGTTTTTTTGTGCTGGCGGGAGTGATAAACCACCTCAGGCTCCTCGGCGAGGTTGATTTGGTCGAGGGCCACGGTGCTATACGCTTGATTGGCTTTCGAGCGATGCCCGCTATACGGCGTGATTACCTGCAACCGGCGGGCATCTACCCCGGCCACCCCTTGTGAAAAAAACAGATCTGAACCTTCGGCATTGCCGCTCCGAAACAGGATATGGCTGGATTGCTCCGCCAGCATTTTCCCCAATGCGATCAACTGAGGCACATCTTCGGGCCTTACGTCGCGCTTTCCTTCGAGGAGCACGATGCTACCGGGGTGGTCGTAGGCGGTGAGGAAATCAGTAAGGGTCATGGATAGCGTATGGGTAAAAGGTCAATTTCGGAAAAATTGCAGAGAATGATAGCGTTTGTACCGGCGAGTTTTTGGCGCTGGCAACCCATGTGTACCGGCGAGCTTCAGTCGTCGACGCCAATAAGTACCGGCGAGCTTCAGTCGCCGACCTCAGGCGCGGCAGCAAGCCGGATATTGCTGGGCGACTAAAGCTCGCCTCTACAAATAACGCCCGGCTCAACAAAGAGCCGGGCGATCTGTATTCGTCAGGGAACATACTTACTGTTTCACCACTTTCTGCACAGCGGCTCGTCCGTTGCTCTCCGCGCGCAGCACATACACCCCCGCAGGATAGCTGCCCAAATCGAGATAAAAGCGGTTTTCGCCCAATACCGCTGCCCTATTTTGACGCAGCACGGTGCGACCCTGCAAGTCAATGAGGGTAAGCGCGAGGTCGCCGGGCTGGTCTAAGCTGAGGCTTATTTCTAGGATATCCGTTACCGGCTGCGGCTGGAGGCGAAGTGCGAAATCGTTGCGCAAAGGGCTGATGGCTGTGGTGGTGTCGGGGCCGAATTCGGCGATGAGGGAGTAAAATTCGTCGTGCGTATTGGCTACATTACCAGCTGAAAGTGCAAGTATGCGTCCATCGGGAAGAAGTGTAAGGCCCCGCCCATCAAGACGTTGGCCTGAAGCAAATACCTGGTTCCAGACTACGTTTCCGTTGGCATCAAGCTCAATAATAATCTGGGCATAATTGGTAGTCGTTGAATCAATATCTATCCACGAATAATCACCGGTTAGATATACATCTCCTTGGTTGGAAATCTGTAATTGCCTCGGAATAATATATTGGTCATTGATACCAGATTGAAAACCTAAAAAGGTATGCTCCCAAATAAGTGTCCCAAGAGAATCAAAACAGGATACTAACATTCCTGCCTTCTCTGATAAAACCACAAATCGGTTTGGAGTTAATTGTTTGATCAAGACTGGGATTGAGAGATATGGCAACTGTCCCCTTTCGCCGATGAAATCACCTTGAAGATTAAACTTCAAAATCTTAGGCCCAACAAATTCTTCTACCCCGGTAACCGGTACAAGAAAACCATCTTGTAATCCTGTTACTGCGAATGCAGAGTTAGCTTCCTGATGTATTTTTTCCCAAACCACATTGCCTTGACGATCTACACGCATAAGCAGAACTTTGCGTTTTACCCCGCCGCTGTCTGCAAGTCCTACTACCAAGTATCCAGAATCTGCGGTTATGGTTGATCCTCGACCATAACTGAAAAATCCTGAATGTACGGAATTTGTCTGCCAAATAGAGTATCCTGAAGGCGATAGCAAACCTCCGGCCGCTCTAAACCCGGCAGGTATGCCTCTCGAAAGTCCGGATAAAAAATAACCTGAATCCAAACCTGGCAAAATACCCTCAGGAGACATGGTGAAGTTTGCAGCTCGGAACCAAAGGCTATCGAACTGTGAATCCAATTTACATATTCCAAACATACCACCAGCATAGCCAGTTATCAGGTCGTAGCCGCCATTTGATGGAAAAATCCCTCTTCCATAAGTATGAAGAATACTTTGCTCTTGGTAAAGAACTTGCTGTGAGAAGGACAGTCCAACTATCAGCGAGGCAATCACAAACAAAACTAGATTTTTCATAATCGGTTAAATTACAATGAGTTAAGGACGATTAGGGAGTACGTTGAGAGATTCCTCCTGAGAAAGAATATCAGGTTGATTTTTATTGGTTCCAGGTGAACCTCCACCACCGGAACAACCTGTCAAACTCGTGTAAAAATCACCGTCGTTTTGGTCTGGTAAAACTATATGAACTCCACTGCTATAAGGTGATGTCAAACCGCCCCAAGAGTAAGCGATTGGGGTACCAAAAAATGAAGGGGTACCGGATACTACTTGAATTCCTGCGAGATTGATGCCGTTACTGGCATACAGCGGATAGGTATTTGATGCAGTCATAGCCAACTCCAGTGCTGCATTTTTGTATGCAGATGATCCGGAAAGAAAAGCGAAACTGCTGAAACCTGAACCGATAATACAAATGCCATCCAAAAAAGAATAGCTTCCGTTCCAGTCAATTGCGGCAGCGAGACTTCCATTCGGCAACCACTCTAATCCTTCAACTTTTGTAAATGCACCTGGAAAAGGTTCATACGCCTGATAAGTGTTGGTAGTCAAGTCATATACTCCAATTTTGGAGCCAGTTGACCATGCCAATTTCGTTTGGTCGTGACTTAGTTCTAATTCAGCTCCAGTATAGGAGTTTGTATTTGCTGTACCAACATTTAGCACACTTGAATTAGCGGGAGGGGTTGCACCGTTAGAAGGGATATCAATTTTAAAAACATTGTTTGGGGTAAATAATCCAACACCATACAACGTTCTAGAACCGTCAATCTTTGGCTTGGAAAGTGCAAATCTGGTACTAAAACTAGCATTTGGAACCGAGCCTAGTAGTCTGTCCTGGATAACGATTGCTTTTGTTACAGCATTATATCTGGTAACATAGAGTTCTGTTCCATAGGTTGTAGCATTCGTATAGAAAATGAAAAACTCTGTATTACTTGTCCCTGGAACTGGTACAATAGGCACTTCAAAATTTTCGGTTTGGTAGGTAGCCGGATAAGGATTTATAAGCGGATTATAGGTATACATCCACTGGTCCTTCTTTGTGAGAACCCCGCGGAGTACCCCGGCGTTATCGCGGACATCATCTCCTACCTGAAAGAAAAGCGCCGTACTGCATGGGGAGAACCATCCATTGGAAGCGGTGTTAACATACCGGGAGGAAGCTGAGGCTCCGGCACTAGGAAGATTGATCAAAACCGGGCTACTGGACGTATTGGAAATCGCCTGAAACGTAGGTCCTTTCGGCACCACCCAAAACGGGTTCTGGATCTGCGCAGTAGCCGTCATGGTACCGAGGCTAAGGGCGATCAACAGCGAAAACAGCCCCTTCGAACGCAGTCGATAGCTGGGGGGGGGG
>JBGSTW010000023.1:0-94737 GCA_041753595.1 Bacteroidia bacterium
CTATCCGAACCGTTACCACATGAGCCAGCACCTCCGGCAGCTATATCCAGTAGAACAAGGATTGAAACTGCAAGCGGCACGGGCTTTCGCCGGGATGAATTTACTCCGGCAGCTATATCCAGTAGAACAAGGATTGAAACAAATCGTAGAATCTGCCTTTCCTATTTTCGGCGGTTACTCCGGCAGCTATATCCAGTAGAACAAGGATTGAAACAGGATGCCATTGAAAAAGGCAAACAGTTTGAAAATGCTCCGGCAGCTATATCCAGTAGAACAAGGATTGAAACATGATCAGCTAAAGGATAAAACCAAATTCCTGGATATTCTCCGGCAGCTATATCCAGTAGAACAAGGATTGAAACATATTACCGGCACAACCCTGACCTCCGGGGTGGTTACCTCCGGCAGCTATATCCAGTAGAACAAGGATTGAAACCCTGGAGATAAACAGTCTGCTGGCGGCTGGATATGTCTCCGGCAGCTATATCCAGTAGAACAAGGATTGAAACTCCATCGTAGCCCATGCTGATCTTCAGCTCGTCGCCGCCTCCGGCAGCTATATCCAGTAGAACAAGGATTGAAACATTATTACCTTCGCCCCTTAATCTAATTCTATGAGAGCTCCGGCAGCTATATCCAGTAGAACAAGGATTGAAACTAAATGAAAATATCTGAACTGAAAACCAACCCGAGCCTCCGGCAGCTATATCCAGTAGAACAAGGATTGAAACCCTTTTGGGGGTCCTGTTCCTCCTGATTCAAACCTTCTCCGGCAGCTATATCCAGTAGAACAAGGATTGAAACATATTTTGGTTTTGGCTGATCCGGAAATTATAACCTCTCCGGCAGCTATATCCAGTAGAACAAGGATTGAAACTTTTTTTGCGCCCACCCCGCGTTTGATCGCCCTGTACTCCGGCAGCTATATCCAGTAGAACAAGGATTGAAACTCCCTTCAGCGAGGGTGGTGAAATATGCCATTGATCCGGCTCCGGCAGCTATATCCAGTAGAACAAGGATTGAAACTGTGTTTAATTTTGTCATCAATATATCCCATGATATTCTCCGGCAGCTATATCCAGTAGAACAAGGATTGAAACGCGGGAAAAAGTCAAAACCTGAAGGTCTTGAAAGCCACTCCGGCAGCTATATCCAGTAAAACAAGGATTGAAACAACCAGAACTGCAAGATTTCCGCGTTGTCGGTCCTCTCCGGCAGCTATATCCAGTAAAACAAGGATTGAAACTTCTGGTCGGTGGATCCTGTAATGAGGCTGATAAGCTCCGGCAGCTATATCCAGTAAAACAAGGATTGAAACTTGATGCTGATTTCGCGAACTACGGTACCTACTGCCCTCCGGCAGCTATATCCAGTAAAACAAGGATTGAAACCCCAATCCGATCAGGTAGGCAAATTTGAACGTCCCGACTCCGGCAGCTATATCCAGTAAAACAAGGATTGAAACGAAATATACTTACTCACATACTTTGCAGCACCACGCTCCGGCAGCTATATCCAATAGAACAAGGATTGAAACAATTCTCTAAAAGCATTGAGAGCCGGGAAGTATAGACTCCGGCAGCTATATCCAATAGAACAAGGATTGAAACATCAGGGCCTCCTGTATCTTTTTGAGCCCGCCGGCACTCCGGCAGCTATATCCAGTAAAACAAGGATTGAAACAATTCTAAATTGTAACCATTTTCTGCTGCCTTTTTCTCCGGTAGCTATATCCAGTAAAACAAGGATTGAAACAAAGTCTTTCAATAATTTCCCTGTAATTATTGACTCTCCGGCAGCTATATCCAGTAAAAAAAGGATTGAAAATCTGCCCTAACTATCTATCCCCCAAAACAAAAACGCCCAAAACTCTCGTTTCGGGCGCTGTGTGATTTTGATTTGAATCTGGCGGAGAGAGAGGGATTCGAACCCCCGGTGCCTTTCGACACAACGGTTTTCAAGACCGCCGCATTCGACCGCTCTGCCATCTCTCCGGTGCAAAGTTAAGCACGTTCTCTGATTCTGCAATACCTCTGCAAAAATCGTGGATAACTTGCTGAAAAGGCCCTTATTCCCGGTACAGGGTCTGCGAAATACTGAGGTGCATCGGCGACAGCAGTCCCGGTATCAGCACGGAAGTGAGCTTTTTGTCGGGGAAAAGGGCCAGCTCTCCGGTAAAGAGGTAGAAGGGATAGGTCGTGTTTAGGCTGCGAAAGCGGAGTCTTCCATCGAAAGAGACCACGCCCCCGGCATATCGCATTTCCCCGGTGGCCACGAATTCCTGCATTTTATCTGCATCGGGGTTGAAGTTTGGGGAATTAAGGGTGCCCATGAGGGAGACGAGGGAGTCGGCGCTGACCCGCATAAGCAAAGAATCCACGAAGCTGTCGCTACCGGCAAAGGTATTCACGTTGAGCATTGAGGTGAACGTACCATCGGCAAAGTCCACCTTAAAGGAGGTGTAGTGGCTGAGGACCGTAATCAACTGGCCGGACCGGGTTAGCCCGGTAAGGGTAAGGGTGCCCGCTTTGGTAACAAGCTTGTTCTGCGGCAATTGGGCCACAAGCGTGGTGACGGGCAAGGCAGCCAACAGCAAAGCAATAAGCGTAATCCTCAAGGTATGCATGGTGCTTAACACGAGGATTCCGGCTAAATGTTGGGAGTAAGTCGGAGCCAAAAGGAGCAAATCACTTTCGTCTGAGCGCCTGGTTATACCACTCGGGGGAGATATTATTCAGTTTAATAGAGGACAGGGTGTCCGATTGAGGCAGAAAACAGTAGCCAAAATATGCTTCAATAAATCTGATAATCCGAAAAAAGAGCTAAAAAGCCGTTTTGAACCGGATTCAGCTTGCGATTCTTCCGATTCAGCAAGAACGACTTGAAATTAAGGTCGAATGGCAGGTCTTTTGGAGTACAAAAGAAAAATAAAAAGAATGAAACGCTTACGCTTATTGTTGCTTGTAGTCGGAATCGCAGGCCTTACCGGCCTCGGAGTGGGCCTATACCTCTACAACAAACCCCACGACAACCTGTCGAACAAAAAAGCAGACTTTGCGCTTTCTGCTGATGCTTTTTTCGCTGCCTATGACCAGGATGAGGAAGCCTCCAACCAAAAATACCTCAACAAACTCGTGGACGTAACCGGCCCCGTTGCCGAAATAAGTGGCGACGCTACCCAAGGCGTGGTCGTTATTCTCCGGGGTGAAAACGAAATGTTTGGCATTAACTGTTCCTTCGAACCCGAAGATGCAGCCAAAGCCACCACCTTAAAAATAGGGCAATCCGTAACCGTTCGTGGACTTTGCTCTGGTAAACTGATGGATGTTAGCCTTGCTCGTTGTATTCTACCCTGACCCTTAGCTCTTACTTGTTCACTTCAATCTCCACCAACTATGTCCAAAACCTGGAAAATTGTTGCTACTGTCTTGCTTCTTGGAGTTATTACCGCTTGCGTTCATGAACCTATCCTTAACCCGGTATCGGGTCCGGGTGTTGTAATTACCGATACAACGCCCATTCCAATCGACCCAGGCGACACTACCGTGGTAGTTCCGATCGATACCACTCCCGTATTCGTAGGCAAAGTATGTAGTCCCGATACGGTTTATTTCCAGAATGACATTTTGCCCTTGATTACCAGCAATTGTACCCAGAGCGGCTGCCACGGTAATACCAATCCTGCCGATGGAATCAAGCTTACCAATTATACACAGATTCGCTCACGGGTTTCTCCCGGAAACCCAGGCAGCTCTAAGTTGTATAAAGTGATGGCCACCACCGACAATGGTGACCGCATGCCACCTCCCCCTTACACCGCCATGACTGCCGCTCAGCTGGCTTTGATGAGCAAATGGATTCAGCAAGGGGCAAAAGACAACTACTGTGATGCCAATGCCGGAGTTTGCGATACGGTCAATGTCAGCTATGCGAACAAAATTGCCCCCATGATGACCAAATACTGCACAGGTTGCCACTCTGGTCCTTCTCCTTCGGCAGGCATTTCGCTCACCACTTATGCCAATGTAAAGGCTTATGGCCAAAATGGCAGGCTTTATGGATCTGTTGCACACCTTGTGGGTTATGTAGCTATGCCTCCCTCAGGTGTAATGCAAGCTTGTGAAGTAAAGCAAATTCATGCCTGGGTGGCCGCTGGTGCACTCAACAATTAACCGAAATTTATGAAGGTCCTGAAAATAGCCATTTTCCTTTTTGCGGGTCTGCTCCTGACGATGCAAAGTTGCTATTACGACAACGAAGAGTCGCTCTATGTGGATGTAGTAAATCCAGGCGATACCTCAATTGTGGTGATAAACGGATGCGATACCGTCAACGTGACCTATGCCCTGACCATTGCTCCGCTCATGAGCCAATCCTGTAACAGCTGTCACAGTGGCACCTTTCCTTCGGCGGGTATCAAAACAGATTCCTATACCGAATTGAAAAAATACGTAGCCAACGGAAGGCTGATGGGCAGTATCAAACACAGCTCAGGCTATTCTGCCATGCCGCAGGGAGCCGCCAAATTCTCTACTTGTAACATCCAGAAAATGGATGCCTGGATTCACAAGGGTGCACTCAACAACTAATTTTCACAAACACATAACTTCTTCTTATGAAAAACCTCCTTTTCGCAATTGCCCTTCTGGCAGCAGCTCTTCCAGTTTCTGCCCAAAAATTCATGACCAAAACCGGTCATATCTCCTTTGTATCCAAAACTCCGCTCGAAAATTTCGAAGCTCATAACCGCCAGGTGACCAGCATCCTCGATTCGCAGACCGGCGACATGGTGTTTGCCGTGCTGATGAAAAGTTTTCAGTTTGAAAATGCCTTTATGCAAGAGCATTTCAACGAAAAATATGTGGAGTCAGACAAATTCCCCAAGGCTACTTTTCAGGGAAAAATTTCCAACCTTTCTGACGTAAATTTCAAGAAGGACGGAACCTACAAGGTAACTGTAGCCGGCAACCTGACCATGCACGGCGTAACCAAGCCCGTTACGAGCGAAGGCACAGTTACGGTGGCAGGTGGCAACGTTTCAGCACAATCGAAACTGAGCATCCGCCTGGCCGACTACAATGTAGAAATCCCGGCTCCTGTGCGCCAAAAAGTATCTGAAGTGGTGGAAACCACGGTTGATATGAGCTACGCGCCTTACAACGCCAATTGATGTGATATCACCCGGCAGTTGGGCTTTTCTTGCTGCCTGCCGGGTTTTTGTTTTTCAAATTAATATTTCCCCATGCGCGCAATCACGCTTCTGGTCTTGCTTACCTTGTCCGGCTTTATGGCTCTGGGGCAAGACGATTTGATGGAGATGCTGAATTCCATGGATCAAAAGAAGGTCGACTACACTTTCGCCACCTTCAAAACCACCCGCATCGTCAACGGGCACTCGGTAGAAACTCCCGCCAAGGGCGTCATGAACATGACCATTTCACACCGCTTTGGCCCGGTAAATAAAGGGGTATACGACCTTTTTGGGTTGGATCAGGCCAATATGCGGATTGGTTTAGAGTATGGCGTTACCGACCGTATTTGTCTGGGAGTTGGCCGCAGCAATATCCTCAAAACCTACGATGGCTACCTGAAGGTGAAACTTCTCCGCCAAAGCACGGGCAAAAGGGTATTTCCTTTTACCGTAGATTATGTGGGTGGAATGACCATTTCTACTATCGACTGGGCCAATCCTGACCGGATAAACTATTATTCATCGAGGCTCCAGTACTACCATTCTATCCTCATTGCCAGCAAAGTAAGCGAAAAGCTGTCCATTCAGCTATCCCCTACCCTTGTTCACCGCAACTTTGTGGAAAGCGTGGCGGCCGATAACGACATCTATGCCGTAGGTATTGGTGGAAGGCTTAAGCTTACTTCCAGCCTTAGCCTCAACGCCGAATATTACTACGTGCTCCCCAGCTATACCCGAGACAATACGAGCGATTGCCTTTCTATCGGCATCGACCTCGAAACCGGCGGACACGTATTCCAGTTGCTGTTTACAAACGCCATTGGTATGACCGAAAACTACTTTATTCCCAATGGTAATTCAGCCTGGTGGAACAAAGACACCAACACCCTCGGAGATGTGCGCTTTGGTTTTGCCCTGCACCGGGTATTTGCTATTTCTCACCACGAAACCACAGCTGAAAAGGCAGGTGGTGAATGGTAGTTGAGCATTGAATCAGCCATTTACAAAAAACACCAAACCCTGCAAGGAAGGAATAACTTCGTTTGCAGGGTTTGTTTATTTCAGGCAATAAGGTTTATCGTTTTTGCACCAGAACGCTGCTGTTCATCGAGCGGATCACGTACAGACCGTTATCCAGGGCGCCCAGATCAAGTAACCTGTGAAGTGGATCAACCTCGCTTTGGGCTACAACGCCTGTTACCTCTTTGCCAAGCATATCGAAAACCTGAACCATCGACATGTTTTCACCCACTAGGGTTATTTGTCCGGTTGTGGGATTAGGGTAAGCGGCTACCAGACCTCCAAAAGATCCACTTTCGATTTTAACGGCTTGTACTTCCGAATAGTTAACCGCGCCGTCGATGTCTTTCTGCGCCAGGCGATAGTAAGAAACACCCGTCAGGGGCTCAAAATCTACCTTTGTGTAAGTTTGTGTTTGGTTTGCATTGCCAGCTCCCGAAACATGAGCGATGTCGTTCCAGAAAATAGCATCAGCAGAGCGCTCAATGCTGAAATAATCGTTGTTGGTTTCAGTAGCAGTCGCCCAGGAGAGTTCTACCGAATGGCCAATAACGGTAGCTGAAAAACCGAGAAGCTCCACTGGAAGGGTAGAAACGGGGGTTCCGAAGTCAATCCAGTTTATGTTAAAGTCACCTGAAACTGCATGTATGGTGAGCTTTTGGCAACCAGCCGTTAGTAGCACCGTGGTCTGCGCCGTGATCCAGTTCTGCCAGCCGTTGGTAGCTGTGAAATCAACAGTCTGCACAGTTACTCCGTTAGACCATATCTCGATGGTTTTGTTACCTGTGCCAATGGCCGCCACACGTAGCTCCACCGGGTAGTAGCCGGTAGAAGGGGCATTGATGAAATAATTCAATTCGTCACCTGCATCGATGTAGGAAACATTCAGCCCGCCTCCGGTATCTGCCGTAGATTCGGTCTGCACACCTGACATGAAGTCATAGTTTTCGGCTTGTATCTGATTCGGCAGGGTGAAAGAGCTGGTGCATACATAAGGCACCTCGTAAGCGCCGAGGTCGTAGCTGGAACCCAGGTTTCGGGTCACCCCCAGGTAGTCGGTGGTAAAGTTAGCCAGATTGACCCCTTGATCGATAACTGAACTGCTCGAAGCGGTTTTGTATGGAGACGACTGGCTATTGTCCTGGTTTACGAAGGTCATTCCCCCGCTCACACACGTAGGGCACGAAGCACCGCCGAAATCATTGTCTATCTCAGTGCCAGATTCGTAGTTGTTGGAATAGAGGTAGTTGGTGTTGGTGCCGGCAATAAAGTGAATTTTTCCGCCCACAAATACATTGTTACGCACATCCCATCCGGAGCTTTCGCCGATCCTGAGGGCTGCATTGCCATTGTTACCGCCATTCTGAAAGGCGTTATTGACCACGGTATTGTTGTAAGCATAAAAATTGGTACTGAGGAAAAAGTGCAATCCACTTCCGCCGTTATCGGTAACGATATTGTTGTGAATCAGGGTTTTGGCCGAATATTCGGGATAAGTTATGGAGGGGTTCCGGTAATTCGAGGTTTGTGTCTGCTTCAGGTCGTCGAGAATTATGCCATTTCCATCCAAAAAATCGCAGGTAGGAAGCTGGGGTACTTTCAACTGATTGCCCCAAACGTGGTTGCCGGAAATTTCATTGTGAAAACCGGTGGTTCCGTCAATATTGAGAAGCTGATACAGATTAATTCCGCTCGTTCCGTAAATGGTATACCAGCAATTATTATAAACCTGGTTGTTTCTGATGGTTACATAATCTGCCTGCTGAAAAGCAATACCTGAGCTCGTGCAGTCATATACCTCGCAGTTTTCAATGATGATATGACTCGGCACTTCATTGCCTGTGGTACTCGGGTCTGACCAGGAGAGGTTCGGGCCCACAGCCAGAATTCCTGTACCGTTGTAGAGTCCCTGCGAACCGCCGCCGTTTACACATCCACCTGGCTGGTTAAGTGCCTGCGAAAGGGTAATGGAAGTTCGCGCGCCTTGTACCTTCAAACCGCGCAGGGTAACATAAGACGATCCGTTAACAAACTCGATGCCCGTCCAGGAATCAAATTTAAGCACCGGGCTATGCCCCGGATAGTTTTCGATCACTATAGGGTTTGTAGCTGTACCGGATTCAGAAATCAGCATCAGCTTCTGACCAGACCGGGTATAGGTACCATTTAGAAAATAAACATGGTCACCTGGCAGAAGTGCCTTGCTGTCTATTTTTTGTAAGGTTTTATACGCTTGGGCTACCGAAGTGCCACTATAACCATCGTTTCCGTTATTGGCATCTACATAGTAATTGGTAGCACTAACAGTTACGGCACAGGTAAAAAATGCGAAAAGAAGCAATAAGGTTTTAGTAAAAAAGCGATTCATTTAGACAGAGTAAAGATGTTAGAAAAATCCAGATAGAGTACTATTGTTGAGGCAAATATAAATACATCAACCAACGTTCTGACCAATCCAAGGCGTACAGGTCACTTTTAATTCGTCGTTCGCCTTTATTTTTGTTTGAACGGGCTTTTCTGCCTATTTCCCTATGTAAGAGGAAGGGAAGAAAGGGGGAATATCGATTGCCTATCCTCTCAAACTTACGTCCCGGGCATGTAAATAAATCTCGGATGTTGAGGATTACCAGTTTCCCTAAAGCCTAGAAACAAAAAAACACCGCCCTTAGGGCGATGTTTTTCAGAAATTTACTAATGAGATGACAGCTGTTACGCCCAGTCGCTTAAACTCTATTCCCGCACCAATTTGTAACGGAAACCCAGATACACATTTGCACCCATAATGGGTCCCCAAACCAGTGCACTGTCAAAATAAGGACCGAAGGGATCCTCCGGGGCGATAATAGGCCTTTGCTGCCGGTAATTGGTCAGGTTTTCCCCGCCAGCATACGCTTGCCATTTCTTGTTGATCTCCCGGGTTATTTGGGCGCTGAGCAATACGTAAGCGGGCGATTGGCTTGCCACCTGGTAGTTTTCGGGATTCAGCCCCGTATCCGGTACGCGCTTGGTTCCCTGAAAATTGGCCGTAAGGTCAAATCCCCAGCCGTTTTTGGTAGCATAAGCGATGTTGGCCAATCCACGGTGGCGGGGCACAAACGGCACCTGTCGCAGGCCCTCGCCTGCATACGTCGCCTTTACGTCGGAATAGCGGTATGCTACCTTCACGTCCAGCCTGCGGGCCAGCTCGTATTGTACCTCCAGCTGCACCGAATTGGCAAAAGACCGCCCTTCGGATACGTAAAAACTGGCCAGTCGGGGACTCTGGTCCCAGTCGAGCAATACCTGCCGGGTAAAAGAAGTATGGTAGGCATCCAGGTTAATGGAGCCTTCACGGTAATCGAGCCGAAAGGTGCGCGAAAGGTGTCCGCCCAGATTCCAGGCTACTTCCGGAGAAAAGCCATAAGCAGGGCTGGAAGCATTATTTCCCGAGAAAGCATACTGCCGGCTCGTAGCAAGCACGCCCAGGTTCTCTGCGATAACTGAAGCGGTCCGTTGTCCGCGCCCCAATGCCAGACGAAGGGTGGTGTGCTCATCGAGCACATAACGCAGGTTCAGTCTCGGCGTGACAAAAAAACCAAACAGGCTGTTCCAATCGGCCCTGATGCCGGCTACCAGCGTAAACCGCTCAATATTTTCCCAGGTATATTCTGCAAATACTCCCGGTACCACCTCGCGGCGGCTAAAAGCAGTATCGAGCAGCGACTCCTGGTAATGGTCGTACTGGAAGCTGGTTCCTCCTTTGATCATGTGGTTGGTGCTGCCGAGTATCGTTTGAAAAATAGCATTCGCATAACCCGATTGCTGGTTGCCGGTGTAGTTGCGGTCGCCAAAAACTGCATCGATCATATGGTCTGATACCGATGCCTGAAAGCCAAAGCTCTGATAAGGTTTTGAAGGGAATATATAACCCGCTTTCCCCCACGCTTCGACCCTACGGGTATTCAGGTCGGCGGTGTACAGATTGTACCCCACATGTCCCTCGTGTGCATGCGGATCTTCTCCCGAGCGCTGAAAATCCCATACCGCACGGGCATTGAACTGACCCGACCAGCCTTTTTGGTCGCGCTTCATCAGACGGTAAACGATATTTCCCTGCCGGCCGATTGGCTGATCCAGGAATCCGTCTCCGTTGTTGTCCATCGACCGTGGGCGGAGATTGCCGTGTAGCAATACGCCTTGCCCCCACCCTTTTTTTCCGGTATGGAAATAGTCGAGGTTGAGTTCGCTCCGTCCCTGTAGGTTTTGGTAGCCATTAAGGTAGAGCCATTCTTTATCAAAGGGTTTCTTCAGCTCGTAGTTAATCTGGCCGGTCATGCTTTCGTAGCCATTAACCACCGATCCGGCCCCTTTGCTTATCTGGATGCCCTGTACCCACGGACCTGGCACAAGGCTCAATCCCTGATTGACCGCCAATCCCCTAATGGCTGGCATATTTTCCTGACTCAGCAGGGTGTATTTCCCCGAAAGCCCAAGCAGCTCTATCTGGCGCACCCCGGTAACCGCATCGGTAAAGGATACATCCACCGAAGGGTTGGTTTCGAAGCTTTCCGAAAGGTTGCAGCAGGCAGCTTTGAAGAGCTCTTTTTCAGTGAGCAACTCGGTTTGCTGAGCTGCAATGGTAGAAATATGCGAAGTGTGGCCTTTCCCTTCTATCAACTGACCTTCGAGGGTGAAGTCGCCTTTGAGCCGAACCTCAATATACTGATGCAGGGTTTCGACCATCAGGGTATCCGGAGTAAGACCCAGGTATTGCACCACAAAGCGGTGATCCTCCGGTATTTGCATAAGATGAAAGCTACCCGAAGAATCGGTGAGGGTGCCCACATGGGTTTGAAGCCAGTACACACTCGCCTGCGACAGCGGAATTTCTTTCCCCTGATCTGTTACCTGAAATACTTTGCCGCGCACCTGCCCCATGCTCCATTTCGGAATAGCCAACAGCAGACTGGCAATGATTACCAAAAGAAGTTTGTGTTTCATGACTGAATTTTGGAATGAATAAACCAAAAGCCAGCACCTGCAACTGGCATCCCCTTAAAGGCAATGCGCAGCTAAAGGTGCTGGTAATCAGGCATGAATCAATGCGATTTTACCGTTTCATATTTGCAGCAACCGGGCAGCTTAGCGTAAGCCTCAGGCTTGGCGGGAGCTTTCTCCGTGGCATGGCCTGCCTCAGCAAGAAGGGCATGAATCTGGTCTTCTGAGATTTTCTTGGGCTGGTATGCCAAGGTCAGCATCTGGGTACTCTGGTCCCAGGAAGCAAGCTTTACCCCTTTGGTATCGAGGCTGGTTTCAATGCGCTCTTTGCATTGACCGCACACGCCGGAAACATGGAACGCGGTTTCCACTATCTTGGTGGAAGGTTTTTGAGCAAAAAGCTGGGTGCTTCCCAACAGCAGCAGGGTTGGAAGCAGAAAAAGATGAATGAAGGATTTCATGATTAAATAAATGAGTTTGTCAGAAAAAATTGAAAAAGCATATAAACCTTTTTCAACTACCCGTACAAAACCCATTGATGGTGCTTCACAAACAAAGGAGGAGACCCGATGTCAAGGGGAGCCTCGCTGGAATGAAAAGCAGTATGGAGGTCAAACCCCTTCAGGACTATTTTAAGCGAAAGGTCTGCAACTACAGGCGCTAACGCCAAAGGAAGGCTAATTGCTTGATTGACCTGATGAGGAGTTTTTATTTGAAAAAATGCGACCTCGTCGTGGCAGCAATCGTTGTCTTTTTCCTGCAATTCGGCCCACCAGGCACAAACACAGGCAGTGGGATTGGTTCCCAAAAGCGATACAGATGCCAGGTACCCTTGGCAGTAATGCCTGCTCACACCCACCCCGATGGACATCAGCAGATATCCGGCAAGGGTAAATATGATGAGCAGTTTCTTCATCTTGGGGTATACGAAATAGCGTTACGCTGGTTGAAAATCAACACCAATTGCGTGCAAGTAAAATTAAGCTAAAAATAATTTCGCTCTAATTTTCTGTAACGAAAAGGTAGATAATTTTGATTCGAAGTATTACTATCACTTTTCAATAATGAAACCACCATTTATTTTCCAGCCACTTGCGATTTTCCTGTCAGCAGGATTTCCTCGATTTGCACTTTTTGCCTTGTTGTGTGCCGGCCTGGTGAGCTTACAGGGATGTAAACAGGAGGAAGCACCCGTTAATCCCGCTGAGAAAATCAAAGGAGAATGGCATGTCACCTATTTCTACGACCTGGATACCGACACCCTTACCTCTACCCTTTCTTTTGATTGCAACTTCACTTCGGATTCCACTTTCACGTTGTTCACGAAAAAGGAATCCTTTAATGGTAGCTGGGCTTGGACACCCGGTACTAACTTCAGCAAAATTGATGTACTCGTAAGCGGAATCTCTTCAGAACCGGTCTTCGATGTATCAAAACTCGACCACCGCTGGTTGATCACGTCACAAACTGATACCCACATCAGGCTGGTCATCGACATTGAAGACCCCCAGGAAAAGCAAATACTGGACTTACACAAATAATAAAAGGGCTGACCGTGAAAGTCAGCCCTTTTATTTTACTCTTTATTCATGCTCGCCCGTAGGGCCCTTACACCCAGCACTACTACTTCCCACTCAGTAGCTCCGGTCTGATTGGCATTGATGGCTACTTTTCCATTGGAAGCGCCGGAAGATACTATGGCCTGTTTCCGGTAGCTGTGCGGTCCCACTTTCAGTATCACCCACTGCTGACCTCCTTCGGTAAACACGGCGGTTTCGGGCACAGCCCATACCGAATCGGCCCCGGTCAGTATCTCGGCTTCCACCATACTTCCCGGCTTCAATTCTTCCGTATTACGGCCTTCCATGTGCCCGTGTACGTTCAGGGTGCGCTTTTCGCGGTCAAGATTTTGGGCAACTACTTCCACGTGAGCCTGATACTGAGCAGCATTACCCGAATTGGCTACCCGAAACCAGATTTCTTGCCCTTTTTTCAACTTCAGCATGTCCTGCTCAAATACCGAAAGCTCCAGGTGGAGGTGCTCACGGTTCATCATTTCACAGATCACCTCCTGGGGAGCAACGTACTTGCCGTAGTTAACCAATACATTGGAAACATATCCGGCAAAAGGGGCACGTATAAGCACTTTTGAAGTAATATTCTCAGGAGATACTTTATCCGGAGAAATGCCCGCCATCCTGAGTCTGGACTCAAGCCCGGCTACTTCTGCATCCATTTTCCTGGATTCGGTTTCGGTTTGTTCCAGCACCTTGGTGGCATTGGCGTTTTCGCTCCGCAGAATCTGCTGGCGGGCCAGTTCTTTGCGCAGGTAGTCGCGATCGGCTTTGGCTTGCAGGTAGCTTTGTTGCAGGGCCACATAATCGGGGTGCTCCAGTTCGGCAATTATTTCCCCTTTTTTCACCCATGAGCCTGCATAGGGCTTTATCTGGGTTACAAAACCGCCCATGGTGCTTGAAATGGAGGCCAGACTTTGTGGGGGTACTTCGATAAAACCGGTGCAATGCACCGATTCGTTCACCACGGCACGCTGCACGGGCGATGTTTCGATACGCAAGAGCGAGTCGGAGGTGGGATCCAGCTCCAGTACGGTATTTTCATTTCCGGAAACGGGAACAACGACAGCACCGGCTTCGGATCCTGTTTTTCCCTTGTCGGAAGAGCTACAACCAACCACCAGGCCGGAGAGCAAAATAAGAATTATGAGGTTTCGCATGATGCGGAATTAGTTGAGGTTGGGAAGAAATTGCCAGGTAAGCATGCCCTGGTTGTACTGAAAAATGGCATCGAGGTGGCTTATTTGTACCCGATATACTTCCTGAATCTGGGTAAGGTATTCGAAGTAGCCAATCTCGCCCGTTTGCCAAAGCAATCGGGAATGGTAGCGAATCTGCGCTACATGCGGAAGTCCGGAGGTTTCGTAAAAGCTCACCCTTTCGGTGTAGCGATCCAGTTCACTTGAGAGCTCTTTTCGGGTCGATTCCAGCCGATATACGTACCACGATTTTTCGGATTCTACTACCTTCAAACCTGCTTCGGCCGTTTTGATGGCGGCCTTGTCTGCGGTAAACCATAGAGGTACATCCAGGCCCACATGAAAGCCTGAAAAGCCGTTGACATTTTCTAGCTGCTGGTTAAATCCTCCAACGTTGATGCCGGGTCCGAGCGCGGCCTTTCTGGCTTTCAGCTCCTGAGCCGCGCTGATCTCGCGTGCCTGGTACCAGGTCAGTTGAGGGGGCGCTTCAAGCAGGCTTTCCACCGGCCGGATCATGGTGGCATACGGGGGTGCAGTGGGTACCAAGGCGGCATCGGTATTCAGCAGGGTGCGGAACTTCACAAGTACCGACGACTTCCATCTTTCATTTTCGGCTACTTGCGACAGCACCTCATCGCGGCGGGTCTCCAGGGATATTTTACTCAGAAAATTAGATTCCCCTGTTTCAAACCTCAGACTGGCAATCTTTACCGCATCCTGCAAGTCGCTGGTCAGTGAATCCAAGACTGCTCCGCGGGCCTCCAGGTATGCCCACAGGTCATACAAGGTGCGGATTTCATGGCTGATGGTCCAGGCTGCTACCTCTTCGCCGGTTTTGGAGACGTTTACCTCTGCGAGCAATTGCTTTTTCCGGGCCATCATCTCCAGTGGGTTGCCCAAAGGTTGGGTAAAGCTCCAGTAATTGTCCTGCACGGCTGCGTTGATCTCGCCCCTTTGTAGCGAAACCTGGGTTCTGCCCGCATTCCAGGCGGTGCCAATGGCTGCCTCTGACTGCGCCACCCGAAGATTGGCCAGTTCCATAGAAGGATTTTGCTGCAAAGCCATGGCCTCAGCTTCTTCCATCGTGATCAATTTCTGACCATTTGCTTGAAAAGGAATGCCGGACAACATCACGATTAATCCGCCGATTGCAGCAACCACAGCTCCTTTAGCTGATTTACCAGCCCTGGGCGTACGGGGCCTCCGGGGCCTTTCTGCCAGGTAATACAGCGCAGGTAATACAAACAGGGTAAGCAGCGTAGAGCTGATCAATCCGCCGATAACCACCGTTGCCAGCGGACGCTGAACCTCGGCGCCTGCGGAGGAAGAAAGCGCCATGGGCAAAAATCCCAATGAAGCTACCGCCGCCGTCATCAGCACCGGACGAAGCCGGATACCTGCACCTACGATGATGCGTTCTTTCACTTCGGTTATCCCTTCTTCTTTGAGGTACTTAAAGTAGCCGATCAGCACCACCCCGTTGAGCACAGCCACACCAAACAAGGCAATGAAGCCTACGCCTGCCGAAATACTGAATGGTAAACCCCGCACGGCCAGCGCAAATACGCCTCCGATGGCGGCCATGGGCACCGCTGAAAAGATAATGGTCGTTTCTTTCCACGATTGAAAGGTGAAGAACAGCAGGGCAAAAATGATGGCCAATGCAGCCGGAACAGCAATAGAAAGCCGTTTTTTGGCCGATTGCAGATTTTCAAACTCACCGCCGTAGCTCAGGGTGTATCCCGGAGGAAGCGCCAGTTGCGATTCCAGCTTGGTTTGTATTTCGTTCACCAGCGACTCTACGTCCCGGTTACGCACGTTGATGCCGATGGCAATCCTGCGCTTCGCGTCCTCCCGCGATACCTGCATAGGTCCTTCCTGAAAGCCAATAGTGGCTAGTTCATTCAGGGGAATCAAAGCGCCGGAGGCACTCCGAACGGTCAGGTTAGACAGGGTTTCGGGACTTTTGCGGTATTGGGCGTCCAGCCTTACTACGAGGTCAAACCGCTTTTCTCCCTCAAAAACAATCCCTGTTTTCAAGCCCGCAAAGGCGGTTTGTACCGTCTTATTTACTTCCTCAACCGAAAGCCCGTACTGAGCGAGGCGCATGCGGTTATAGGCGACCGTTATCTGCGGAAACCCTTCGGTTACTTCTACCTTCACATCGGCAGCTCCCGGCACCTTATGGATAATTTCGGCAGCTTTTTTGCCCAGGTCAGCCAATACGCTGAGGTCTTCTCCGAAGATTTTTACCGCAACGTCAGCTTTAGCACCAGTAAGTAACTCATTGAATCTCAGCTGAATAGGCTGCGTAAACTCAAATGAAGCTTCGGGTATCACCCGCAGTGATTCTTTCATCATCTGCACAAGCTCTTCCCGGCTATCAGTCGTTACCCATTCAGAGCGGTCTTTCATGATAATCATGATGTCGGCATCCTCTACACTCATGGGGTCGGTAGGAATTTCGGCAGTACCGATTTTCGAAACCACATGCTTTACCTCCGGAAATTTTGCCATCAGGATTTGCTCGGCACGGGTGGAAGTAGCCACCGACTGGCTGAGTGACGATCCGGGAGGAATGGTCATTTGCATGGCCAGGTCACCTTCTTCGAGGTTGGGGATAAATTCACCGCCCATGCGCATAAACACCACCATGCTCACGACCAGCACACCCACCGATATACCCACAATCAGCCGGGGAATATTCAGCACTTTTACCAGTATGGGTTGATACAGCTTACGGGCGCCATCAATGAGTTTATCGGAAAAATTGCCGTGGGTGGATGCCTTTTTGCTGAGAAATAAGGCAGAAACCATCGGCACATAGGTCACCGACAAAATCAGGGCACCCATAATGGCAAAAGCCACCGTTTGGGCCATGGGGAGAAACATCTTTCCTTCAACGCCTTCCAGGGTCAGAATCGGCAGGTACACCATCAGGATAATAAACTCGGGAAAACCGGCTGATTTACGAATGGCCAGCGCCGATTCTTCCACCATTCCGTCCATTTCGGCCTGATCCATCCGGTGCTTGTCTATTCGCTGCTGCATGCGGTGCACGGTCGCTTCTACCACGATCACGGCTCCATCTACAACGAGTCCGAAGTCGATGGCTCCCAGGCTCATGAGGTTGGCGCTTACCTTGAAAAAATCCATGAAGATAAAAGCAAAAAGCATGGCCAGCGGAATGACCGATGCCACAATGATGCCCGCCCGCAGGTTGCCCAGAAGCAGTACCAGCACAAATACCACGATCAATCCCCCTTCGATGAGGTTTTTGGAAACGGTGTGCATGGCCCTGCCCACGAGGTCGGCCCGGTCGAGGTATGGCTCAATCGTAACGCCTTCCGGAAGGGTGGATTTCACTTTTTCAATCCGCTCTTTCACGCGTTCGATAACCTGATCGGAGTTAGCGCCTTTGTACATCAGGGTAATGCCGCCTACGGCTTCACCTTTGCCGTCCTGGGTCATGGCACCGAAGCGAGGCATGTAGCCCATGTTTACTTCGCCAATGTCCCCCACCCTGATAGGGAGGCCGGCACGGTTTTTCACCATTACCCCGGCAATATCTTCTTTGGTTTTTACGAGGCCTTCGGTGCGGATATAAAAGGCATCGGGGCCTTTTTCGATATAGCTGCCACCGGAATTCTGGTTATTGGCCGCCAGGGCATCAAATACCTCAGTAATGGAAATGTCCATGGCGCGGAGCTTATCCGGCGAAAGGCTCACTTCATACTGCTTGAGATAGCCGCCAAAACTGCTGATATCCACAATGCCCGGAATGCCGGCCATGTAGCGTTTCACGATCCAGTCCTGGATGGTGCGCAGCTCCATGGCATCGTACTTATCGACATAGGCGGGGTCCACCTGCAGGGTAAACTGGAAAATCTCTCCCAGACCAGTAGTAATGGGCATCATTTCAGGTGCGCCGTATCCATCGGGGATATTGGCCTGCGCCATCTGAATTTGCTCGTTTACCAGCTGACGGGCATCGAGCACCGCAATATTTTCCTGGAAAACGACCGTAACAACCGACAAGCCATACTTGGAAACAGAGCGTATTTCCTTCACACCCTGGATATTGGACATGGCCATCTCGACAGGAAACGTGATAAATTGCTCCATTTCCTGCGGGGCAAGACTTGGCGAAACTGTGACAATCTGCACCTGGTTGTTGGTAATGTCAGGTACTGCGTCGATGGGCAGGCGTTGAAAAGAGAAAATGCCGCCACCAATCAGGGCCAATGTCAGGAGCCCTATGACTAATTTGTTTTTTATGGAAAACCGAATGAGGCCTTCTACCATGATTTGAAACTTGAATAACCTGAAGGATCCTTCCTTAAAAGGAGAGGATAAAAAAAGCTAGGTTAATCAAGCCATGGGAGGGCCACGGAGGACCAATGACCGTGAGGCATCTGCCGAAAGGGCAATATGCGTTTCAATCGGCCAATTTGCCAGAAAAGGCGGGGTAAAAGAAAATGCCGAAAAAAGCAGAATCAATGGCACAAGCACTACTGCAAGCATTTGCCACGCCCGAACCTGCTGGTTAAAATCACTATCAGAAGAAAGAAAATGCTCGAGGTGGTGCGTGCCTAAATCTGACTCCAGTACCCGAATCCACCAAGGCGCATGAACGGGAGCTTCTATTCCGGGAAGATCAGACACTATTCGGATATGGCCGTGTGGCGTAAGTGCATGCGCAAGGACGAATATCCACGCAAATGCAACAATTACCGCACTTATTTTCCTGATCTGATTCATTTACCGATGCAAACCTCGAAACTCTTTAATATGAAAGCAAATTTTCTTTCAATTTGAAATAGTTCTAATCTTGAAACGGAAAACGCATTTCCGGGGAAAAGGTTTTATTTGTTCGCTATAAAAAACCTTTAAACAGCTAAAGCGATCACTTGACAATCACGATGGGCACGTGAACCTTTGCCTGCACCTTGGCGATAGTACGCCCTTTGATGATACGGTGAATGGGCCCGCGACCATGCGAAGACATCACCAACAGGTCAGCGCCTACCTTTTTTACAGCATCCGGAAGTGCGATACGGGGCAGGCCAAAATCGATGATGATCGAATTCTGGATACCTGCCTTCGTAAGTTGAGCTGCGTATTCTTCGAGGTGCTCGCGGTCCTGCCGGGTTTCGTTGTCGGCTATGTCGGAGTTGAGCATACGCGCCCCGGCTGATTCCACGATATGAATGAGGTAGTAATGCGTGTCCGGTCCTCCTTGGGCCAAGGCATAGTTAATTGCCTGAGAATCAGACTCGGAGAAGTCTACAGAAATGGCTACCTTCTTAAATTTACCGTGTTGCTCCAACACAATCTGGCCGGGAGTACCATGGGCCGAAGAAAGATCAGCCATGGAATGCAGGCTGAAAAATGGCTCAACCAAGGTGTAGATGAGCAAAGCTATTGCCAGCAAAACAATGGGCAAAACCAGTCCATAAAACAGCCAGAAGTGCTGCCCTTCACCGAAATAACCGACCAGGGCATCGGCGACCAGTTTTACGTTGAGGGCCACAATAATGCCTACCGCTATCCAGGAAAGCACCTGTGTGTACCACCGAATACGAAAAACACCCATGATGTCTTTAGATGACACCCAGTGAACCAGCGGAATAAGCGCAAACCCTAGCTGCACACTCAGGATTACCTGGCTCAGGATTAGCAGCTCGCCCGCCATGCCGGGACCTGCAATCAGGATGGTGAAAAAGGCTGGCACAACTGCTAACAGGCGGGTAATGAGCCTCCTGATCCATGGTTCCATCCGCAGATTGAGGTAACCTTCCATCACGATCTGACCTGTAACGGTACCCGTAAGGGTGGAGCTTTGCCCCGAAGCAATCAGCGCAATGGCAAACAAGGTAGGGGCCAGCACGGAACCCAGCAGCGGCTCCAGCATCTTGTGCGCATCGGTGATGTCCTGTATGTCGTGCAACCCTGCGGTATAAAAGGCCGAAGCCGCCAGCACCAGAATGGCCCCGTTCACAAACAAGGCGAGATTCAACGCAATGGCCGTATCGATAAAGTTGAACTTGATGGCTTTGCTTACTCCTTCTTCATCTTTTTTGTATTTGCGGGTCTGAACCAGCGATGAATGCAGGTAGAGGTTGTGCGGCATGACCGTGGCCCCGATAATGCCGATAGCGATATACAGCGCCTTGTCATTTTCCAGAGAAGGAATAAGACCCGTCAGCATGTCGGGGATATTTGGTTTCGAAAAAAACAATTCGATCAAAAACGAAATCCCGATGATGCTTATGAGGGCAATGATGAAAGCTTCCAACTTGCGCATGCCTCTTTTCACCAGAAACATGATCAGGAAGGTATCGAATAGCGAAAGCAGCACCCCGTAGAGCATGTCCAGCCCAAAGAGGAGGTTTAACCCGATGGCCATGCCCAACACTTCGGCGAGGTCGGTGGCTGCAATGGCGATTTCGGCCAAAAACCAGAAAATATAGTTCAGGCCTGTGGGGTAATACGACCTACTGAACTGTGCCAGGTCGCGACCAGTAACCAGCCCAAGCCGGGCACTGTGGCTTTGCACGAGGATGGCAGTGAAGTTCGACAATACAATCACCCAAAGCAGCGCATAGCCAAATTCACTGCCCGCAGCAATATCTGTAGCCCAGTTTCCGGGGTCCATATAGCCCACACTCACCAGGTAAGCAGGGCCCAGAAAAGCCAAAAGTTTCCTCCATCCGGGCTTAACGGTGGTGGTATCAATGCTCTCGTGAAATTCGTCGAAGGATTTTCCCGAATTGCTCATGGATTCAATTTGCTTAAATAGAAATTTAGACTAATCTAAAAACATTGCAATATATCTACTTTCCCAAATCCCTGCAAGTAGGACCCTATTTTGGTAAAAATAATTTACGCCTCAGGTGTCTATTCGTCAATGGACAATTTTTGGTAAATATCTGGTCGGGCTATTTCCATTGCACGATCGGGGTATTTCAAAGGCGAAAATCCAAAGGTTTCGTATAGCCCATGGGCATCCCGGGTCATGAGCATCCACCGGCGTAGGTGTTGAAGGTTGGGATAAGCCATGATATGAGCCATTAAAGCTTTTCCCACTCCCCGGCCCTGCTGCTCAGGGGCCACGAATACATCGCAGAGATAAGCAAACGTGGCCTCGTCGGAAACAACCCGCGCAAACCCTATTTGCTCTTCACCGCTAAAAACCGAAAAGCACAGCGAGTGCTGTATGGCTGTGGCGACCCTTTCCCTGGGGATTCCCTTTGCCCGATAGGATACCTCGCTCAGGTAGCTGTGAACAAAGCCGAGGTCTATGCGGGATTTTTCAGTTGTAATTTCCAGTTCTGGCGGGTTGGAAAGGTTTGTCATATAAAGCGTGTTGGGTCAATTTCAGCAGTTTTATCGAACTAATTGAGTTTCCACCCTGAATTGTGGGTGTGGGTTTGCGGATGTTTTTTATAAACGTGGTTTGATACGTGTACAATGTATATAACGATGTTAGTATTAATAACACATATATTAAATCTCAATAAAAAAAAGCCCCACAGGATGCGGGGCTTTTTGGGAATATCAATAGCGGTAAGCGTCCGATTTGTAAGGCCCTTCCACCGTTACGCCGATGTATTCGGCCTGGTCTGGCGAAAGGTCATCGAGCACGGCTCCTACCTTGGCGAGGTGCAGACGGGCTACTTTCTCGTCGAGCTGCTTAGGCAGGGTGTACACTTCGTTATTGTAGTTGGCGCTGTTGTTCCAAAGCTCGATTTGTGCGAGGGTTTGGTTGGTAAAGCTGGCCGACATTACAAAGGATGGGTGACCAGTAGCGCAACCGAGGTTTACGAGGCGGCCTTCAGCGAGGAGGATAATGTCCTTGCCATCCACATTGTACAAATCCACCTGGGGCTTGATGTTCATGTGGGTGTGGCCGTAGTTTTTCTTCAGCCAGGCTACGTCGATTTCGTTGTCGAAATGGCCAATGTTGCAGAGGATCGACTTGTCGCGCATCAGCTTGAAGTGCTCTCCACGAACGATGTTTTTGTTACCGGTAGCGGTTACAATGATGTCGGCACGAGGAATAGCCGTAATCATTTTCTGTACTTCGAATCCGTCCATGGCGGCTTGCAGCGCGCAAATAGGATCGATTTCAGATACAATTACTCGGGCACCAGCTCCACGCAGAGAAGCGGCAGATCCTTTACCCACGTCGCCGTAACCTGCAACGATAGCTACTTTTCCGGCCATCATTACGTCGGTAGCGCGGCGGATAGAATCCACAAGAGATTCTTTGCAGCCGTATTTGTTGTCGAACTTCGATTTGGTAACCGAGTCATTCACGTTAATGGCGGGCATGTGGAGGGTACCATTTTTCATGCGCTCATACAGGCGGTGAACGCCGGTGGTGGTTTCTTCGCTCAGGCCCTTGATGTCGGCAATCAGCTCAGGAAAACGGTCGAATACCATGTTGGTCAGGTCGCCGCCGTCGTCGAGAATCATGTTGAGCGGCTGACGATCTTCACCGAAGTAAAGGGTTTGCTCGATACACCAGTCAAACTCTTCTTCGTTCATGCCTTTCCAGGCGTAAACGGGAATACCAGCGGCAGCAATGGCAGCAGCGGCGTGGTCCTGGGTAGAAAAAATATTGCAGGAAGACCAGGTTACATCCGCACCCAGTTCTTTGAGGGTTTCGATCAAAACCGCAGTTTGGATGGTCATGTGCAGACATCCGGCGATACGGGCACCTTTCAGCGGCTGTTGCGCGCCAAACTCTTCACGAAGGGCCATAAGGCCGGGCATTTCTGCTTCTGCAAGTTGAATTTCCTTGCGTCCCCACTCAGCCAGGTTGATGTCCTTGACTTTGTATGGCAAATAAGTGATTGTTGCTTCAGACATAAATCGTTGGTTATTTAATGGACAAAAATACACAGGCAAGCCCAGACAAAAAAACCAGATGAAAGACTCTGAATATTATTGCAGTTCGAATTTTTTTCAAACCATGAATGTCTCTGTGCGTTTCGTAAATTGGAGAGCCTTTTAAGTCAGGTGCTCGTACTCACCTTTTGGTTTTTTGTTTTCCCTTTTCAACCCTCATAAACAAGCCATATGGACTTTAATTTAAAAAAATGGGTAGATGATCTGGCCGATAAGCTGGACGTATCCAACGAAGATTTTGCTGATGAACTTCAGAAAGAAAAAACCTCACTCAATGACTGGATCACCGCCGTACGCGATGAAATTGAGGAAGAAGCATCTGAAACCATGACCACCCTCAAGGGTAAGCTCGATGAACTGAAGCTCCAGCTAACCCTGGGAAAAGCCGAAGCCCGTGACATGGCCGAAGAGCAGGAACACAAAATCAGGACTTCGATGAACGAGGTACGCACAGCCATCATTGATGTGCGAAAAGACACCACCTCGGAAACCCACTCTGCTGTGGATAAACTCGAATCGGGCCTGAGCTCTATGGGTGCGGCTCTGGAAACCAAACTGGAACTCGCCCGAATGAAATTCTCCTTGGGCAAAGCCGATTTGATGGAGGAATTCGAAGAAACCAAAGAAGAACTCCGCAAAAAGTGGGATGAAGCGGTGAAAGAAATGCAGGCTACTGCCGAGAAAGCTGAAACCCGCGGCGAAGCCCTCACCAAAGAAATGGAAGAGCTTTATGGCAAAGCACGTTCTGTGATCAGCCATTTTTTCCGTCCGGAAACAGAAAAGAAAGAAGATACCTCCGCTTAGGCCTGGGTTTCATTTGCATTAGATAATGGGGCGGGTGATCGCCCCATTTTTTATTTTTCTGATTTCCGAAGCCGGATCGCTTCCAATACCTCTTCCATTTCCTGGTCCACCCCCCTGGCTACCTTTTCCCAATCTCCTGATACCTCCATGTCAGGCGCTATACCCCCATTTTCATTTTTGCCATTGGGGTAATATCCATAAAGGGGAATGTCCATTTCCATCCCGGTATAAGGGAGCCTCAGAAACATCATTATGCCACCATTCGTTCCCATTTGGTTGCCGCCGGTGGTTTGACCCACCAGAGTAGCCGCTCGGGTCATTTTCAGGTATTTAGCCAGGTAGAAAGTGGCCGAACTGTTACTGTCATCAGTCAGCAAGAACGCATTCCCCTGCCACCTTGACTTCAAAGGTTTCACGACCAGAGGCTTTGATTCTGATTTTTTCGGCAAAAAATAACCCTCTGCTGTAGGAGTCAATTTCCCTGTAAGGTCAAAATAGGTGTCTTCCCAGGTCGAGAGGTAGGGACGAATGCCGGGCGATACTTTTTCATAGTACAAGCGTTCTGAAGGCGCTGAAAGGATTGTTTTTTTATCGATAAGGTATTGAGCCAATACTTCAGGTACCTCTCCATTTCCGCCTTCATTGCCCCGGATATCGATAACCAGGTTTGGAATTTGCCTTTCCTTTAGCTCTTTGAAAACATTTGCCAGAAAGTTTTTCCAGTCCATCTGCATGTCCCAGGTTACAAATGTGGCCAGGGTAAGTACTGCCAGCTGATCCGTTTTTATCTCAAATTTCCACAGTTCTTCGTCCTTTTCCGGAATAAAGAATCCCCGCTTCTTCAGGTACTCCAACCTTTGTTTCACGGTGGTTGCCGCTACGATAACCTCCTCCGCCTTAAGCCCGGGTTTCTTAAGGGTTAGGGTATAGCTGTCGTTAGTTGGAGGAAAAATTAAGGGAAATACAGCATCAAATGGCTCCCATTGCTCAGCTCCATGAAGTTCTATCTGATACAAACGCTGCCCTAAATTGGCTCCATCAGAACGCATATACGGCAACAAGGAATCGATAATCTGATTAACCGCTATGCCGTCAATAGCCAATATTTCCGTTCCTCGAGGAAGTACGCCGTTTTCAGTGCCATCCCAGGTTACACAAATGCGTTTGTCAATCAGCTGAAACAGGAAAGGCACCTTGTCAGATTGACCATAGATAACATTCAGGATAAGGGCATTCTGGTTATACGGGTTGAGAAAGGTGTGCCCGCAATGAATAGAGGCAAGAAAGCGGGAATAATAGCGGTAAACCTCTGTGAGCGAAGCGTCCTTACTCAATTGAGATTCCAACCGAACCAGATTTTGCTCAAAGGAATCAATGGCCTCATAACGTGTTAAGCCCGGATGCAGGCTTCGGAAAGCTTCCTTGGCAATATTGAATTCTGATAAAAGTTCTTCTTTCGGAAACACCAATCCAGCCAGGGTTGATTTATCCATTAATTCCTGCTTATTCCAGGACAACTTTCCGGTAGAAACTACAGATGCATTCAACAGCAATATCCGGTTTTCCCCAGAGCCAAGCTCCCAGATAGGATCGGTGCCTGTTACAAATTTATAGGTAAGAAAAGCATTGTAGCCTGTATTGGTCAGGCGAACATCAGCAATAAAAACTCCCGTTCCGGCCGAGTCGGTGAGCCAGGTGGTGGTTTCCCAACTGAGCGGAGGCAGACTTCCCCTTATGCCCACCGGGTTTCCCGGAGGTGCGTTATTCACCGAAAAATGTACTTCAATGGGGTTTGTCTGTGCCCGGAGGCCGTAACCAAGACCCATACTGAGCAGCGATACAAACAGGAAAAAGTATTTCATGACTGAGGCTTTAATTGTTGCCTCAAGTTGATAAGCTCCCGAGTATGAATCGTCTCAAAAGCTATCGTTGCTACTCAAAAGGATAAATTGAGTCGTATTTGTTCCTGTTTCGCAAAAAAAACCCCTCCATTCCTGAAGGGGTTCTCATAACGCTTATTGTAACTCCTATTTTGGATCGCTCGAAACCGAGGCCGTTCCGCGCATCCAGGCGCGCATTTGCTCCAGCTCCTGCTCCATTTTTATCAATCGATCCTCCACCACTGCTTCATTCGATTTTGAGGCTGATGCCTTGATGGTCTGATTTTCGTTTTTCAGCTGGGTGATAGCTTCTTTCAAACGGGCAATTTCCATTGCCTGGTCACGAGAGCGCTTCTCCAGTGCCTGGATAGCCGCCATGTTGATGCCATCGATGTCGGAGGTCGTGATGGTGGTGTCGTTCCCTACTCCACCGAGCCCGAAGGCGGTATAGAAATCCTGAGCCATTGGGCCAATGTGACGCACATCGCTGTTTTGAGAGAGATAGTTCCACTCTGAAACCGGGATCATGGCCACTTTTTTCAGGATCATTTCAGGATCGAGGCTGATGAAATTTTCTTTTTTCCTGCGGTCAGAAACCGATGCCCAGGCACCTGCACCACTGGCGAGGGTAACTCCGGCAGAATAAGCATTGTCTGAAAACAAGCGGTACCCGCCATTGAAGCGCATGTTCATCTGATGGTTTGCGGTAGCCGCAAGTGCGGTAGAAGTGGAGGCATCGCTCATTACGAATGCGCCATAGTAACCAGAGGTAGAACAATAAGCCCCAAGTGCTACCGAGTTGAGACCACTGGCGGTAGCCGACAACCCTGCGGCAAAGGACATGTGCCCGCTGGCTGTAGTGGTCAGGCCCAATGCCGTAGAATAGTTACCTGAGGCTGTGGTTGAAGTGCCAAAAGCAGTAGAACTGGTGCCGCTTGCCTGGGTATTCTGGCCACCGGCAAATGAGTTGGAACCCACGTTAGCAGCATCCCAGGTGGCACCGGTTACGGTTCCTGCACGGAATGCGCCCCTTCTGGGGGTAAAGAACATTCTTACACCTGCTCCACTCAATTCTACATCGGCACCAAAACCGCTGGTTCCACTTACAATCAGTCCGTCTTTTCCAGATACATGAACCGCTCCGCCGTCGGCGGTGATTACCCGCCCTGCACCCGTACCCGCATCGTCGTATACTTCATCCAGCGAAAATCCGTTGGTGGTCCAGCTCAGGGAGCCTGACCCATTGGTAGTCAGCACCTGGCCGTTGGTTCCCCGGGTGGAAGGAAGGGTATTGCTGTTAATGCCTGCATTGAACGTGAGGCTGCCGTTTATTTTCAATTGATCGGTAGAAAAATCTCCCCATATCAGCGGCGTGCTTGAGGAGGAATTATCGATGTATAATTTATTTGAACCCGTTTCGAAATAACCGGCCTGGTATCCGATAAATACAGATCCATCGCGCGACATAAGGGCATTGCCCCTCCCGGCCTCGTATCCCATGATGGTGTTACGGCTACCGGTCTGGTTCAAGGCATCAGAAGAATAACCAATGAGCGTATTGTAAGAGCCATTGTTATTGACCTGCCCGCTGAATCCGCCAATGCCGATATTGTAAGAACCTGTCTCCAGCAAATTGAAGGCTTCCCCACCCATGGCCAGGTTTTGCGTACCTGATGAAAGATTGCGCAGGCTGAGGGTACCCAAAGCGAGGTTGTTGTCGCCATCGTAGTTGGAGTAAAGCGCCTCCTGGCCGATGGCAATGTTGCGGTTCCCGCTGAAATTGCTGTACATGGCTGAACCACCGAGACCGATGTTCCACTCTGCATCTTCGTTGGTATAACCCGCTGTTTCTCCCAGGAAAAGGTTGTAGTTGTCCGAAAGGTCGTCGCGGCTACCAGCTCCATTTCCCATAAAAATAGAGTAGCCTGTATTTACCGGAAAGAGCGAAAGATCCGCAAAACGCCACCTTTCTATTCCACCCATTTCGATCACGACCTGGTCTTCATTCGGGGTATTTTCTACAGAAATCCGGGTATCGCCATTGGCATCCTGTAGCGCGTTATTTTTCGGCAGCACCACTTTGTTTCCATTGGTGATAAATACGGTGTCGAGCACGATGCTCAGCTGCTGGGCATCGGTATTATCTAAGTAAGGTGCGAGGCTTACGTTGTTTCCATTGCTGATTTGCAGGGTATTGCTTGTCAGGCTCAAGGTTTGCTCGTCTGTATCGGTATCATCAAGGTAGGCGCTGAGGTCCACACTGTTGCCGTTGAAAATCTGAAGCGAATTGCTGCTCAGAGTTAAGGTTTGAGCGTCGGTATTGTCGAGGTAAGGCGCGAGGTTCACGCTGTTTCCATTGCTGATTTGCAAGGTATTACCCGACAGATTGAGGGTTTGCTCGTCGGTATCGGTATCGTCTAAGTATGCGCTCAGATCAACACTGTTGCCGTTGGCAATACTCAGGCTGTTGCCGGTAAGGGCCAAAGTTTGTTCGTCCGTATCCGTATCGTCAAGATAGGCACTCAGATCCACACTGTTGCCATTTGCGATGCTCAGGCTGTTGCCGGTTAGGGCTAGGGTTTGGGCGTCGGTATTATCGAGAAATGGCGCCAGGCTGAGGCTGTTGCCCCCGGCAATGGCGAGGCTTGATCCGCTGAGAGAAAGCGTCTGCGCATCGGTATTATCGAGGTAGGCACTCAGGTTCACATTGTTGCCATTGCTGATTCCCAGGGTATTGCCTGACAAGGTAAGCGATTGGGAATACTGTGACAGGTTAACTGAATTGCCGTTTGCAATAGCCAGTACGTGGCTGCCGAGGCTCAGGGTTTGCGCATCGGTATTGTCCAGCAAGGCACCCAGGTTCACGGCGTTTCCTCCGGAAATGGACAAACTTCCGCCAGAATAGTTCAGGGTCTGACCATCGGTATTGTCGAGGTATCCGGCCAGGCTGATGGCATTGCCATTTGAAATTTGCAGAGAATTACCGCTGAGGCTTAGGGTCTGTTCATCTGTATTGGTATCATCGAGGTAGATGCTGAGATCTACGCTGTTTCCGTTGGCGATGCTCAGGTTGTTGGAAGTGAGGCTCAGGGTCTGTGCATCGGTATTGTCGAGCAAGGCACCGAGGTTTACCACGTTTCCGCCGGCAATGGCCAGGCTGGTGCCTGAGAAATTCAGCGTCTGTGAGTCGGTATTGTCCAGAAAAGCGCCGAGGCTCAGGCTGTTTCCTCCCGCAATCGAAAGGCTGCTGCCGCTGAGAGAGAGCGTTTGTGCGTCGGTATTGTCGAGGTAAGGCGCCAGGTTGATGGTGTTGCCATTGCTGATGCCCAGGGTGTTTCCGGAAAGGGAAAGCGTTTGAGAGTAGGTGCTGAGGTTTACCGAATTGCCCCCGGCGATGGCCAGTACATGGCTGGCAAGGCTGAGGGTCTGAGCGTCCGTATTATCGAGTAAGGAGCTGAGGTTCACGGCGTTTCCCCCTGCAATGGCGAGGTTGGTTCCGGAGAAATTCAGCGTTTGGGCGTCGGTATTGTCGAGAAAAGGTGCAAGGCTCAGGCTGTTGCCTCCTGCAATAGAGAGACTGGAGCCGCTAAGTGACAAGGTCTGCGCGTCAGTATTGTCGAGGTAAGCGGAAAGGCTGAGGGTGTTGCCGTTGCTGATGCCCAGGGTATTACCCGAAAGGGAAATGGTTTGCGCATAAGGACTCAGGCTAACGGAATTTCCTCCGGCAATGGCAAGGGTATTGCTGCTGAGGCTCAAGGTTTGTGCATCCGTATTATCGAGGTAGCGAGTCAGACTCACTCCTTGTCCCTGGTCAATTATCAGCGAATCTGATGCGAGGGTGAGGTTTTGTGCGATGCCGATACCAGCTGGACCTTGTGCGCCTGCGGAGCCGGTTGGACCCGTGAGGTTTGCGGTTTTAAATTCGCTGCCATCGGTGAAAAAGAAGGTAAAGCTACCGTCGTGATTATCGACCACTTCAGAAATGCCAATACCGTCGGTTCCCTGTGCACCGGCGGGGCCTTGTGGTCCGATCAGGTTACGGGTCCTGACTTCTTCGCCATTAGATAATTTAAAGGTGAAGGTGCCGTCTTTGTTGTCCTCTATTATCTTTATACCCACCCCTTCATCGCCATTGCTTCCTTTAGGCCCTTGCGCGCCCTGCGGACCTGCGGGACCAGGATTCGCCGCATGTTGGGCATACATGGCAAATGGCACTGCCCATAACTGCGTAGTTGATACCTCCACATAGTCTAAGTCCTTGCCCAGGTCTTTGTACTCAAGCTTTAGAAACATATCGCCACCCGACCAGTCGATGGCATCGAAAGGGTCGTAGCTGGATCCGGTACCAATCACGAAATTGACCAGACCCTGTAAGGAGGTGGACATTTCGTGCTCTTCCATGTACGCGACTTTGCCTTGAGGTGAAGACTCAATGATAGAAATGCGCATCGCAATGCGACGGTTATTCATGGGCGCCCCGGAATTGTCCCGGAGAACAGCCTGGTAGTTAATTCCAGCCGGAACCTGGGCTATCAGGGGCTGAAGCAAAAGGAAAAATGCTCCTGTGAAAAGCAAAAAGCGGAGCCGGGAATTTTTAAAAGGGAAAAATGGTATCATATTGAAAGAATGGGGACTTGCATTAATTCTCCCACGCAATAACCCACTCCTTCGTTTATTTCAGCTGTTCAATTAATTCGATTTCGATCATTGATTCCGACTATACCCTATAAGGCTGGCAAGATTTAGCCAAAATCTGGTTTTTATCCCCCTAATCAATTATCCCATTTTACACAAATACCTCTCATTCAACCTTTTAGCCTAAAGTTACCGCAAGTAAGAAAAGGCCTGTTTCTATTCATTTGGGCTATTTTCAGGCATTCTCCTCTTTATTTTTCATTCCAGCTTTTAAGTAAATCAGGCAATTTTCTGATCGCAGCCAACATCCTCAGCTGCTGGCGGTGCTCCACCACAGGTGAGCCCAAGTAGGACTTACCCGCCTCCAGATCCGTCATTACGCCGCTTTGGGCAAAGATATTCACATCATCGGCCACGTGCACATTTTGTGTAAGCCCGGCCTGCCCCCACACTTTTACCCTGTCGCCGAGGACCGTACAGCCAGCAATGCCTACCTGGGCGGCGATTATACATTGCCTGCCAATTCTTACCTCGTGCCCGATCTGAACGAGGTTGTCGATCTTGGTGTCGTTGCCGATGACGGTATCGCTGGTTACACCCCGGTCAATGGTGGTATTGGCCCCGATATGTACCCTGTCGCCCAATACTACCCGTCCCTTGGTCAGCATCTGGTCGTGGGTTCCGGTTCTTCTTTTGTAATAAAATGCCTCCCCACCAATGACCGCGTTGGCATTGATCACGACCTCGTTGCCAATCACGGAATAGTCGGCAATATATACGCCGGGATAAATGCGCGTATTATCTCCGATTCGAACATGCGAACCGATGACTGCTCCGTGGCCTATCTCCACCTCCTCGCCTATCGACACTCCGGTTCCAAAACTTACCCCCTGCCCTATTTTAGCTCCATTGCCCAAGATTGGCAACCCGGATTCGCTCAGAGATATAGCTGGCTGAAAATGAGCGGTTATGCGGTTGAAATCCCGGAAAGGATCGTCAGTTACAATGAGCGATTTCCCCTCCGGAGGCTCCACAGCAGCGTTGATCAGGAGGGTATCGGCGGCGCTAGCAAATGCCAGCGGGTAGTATTTGGCTACATCGACAAAAGTTAGGTCTCCCGGAGCAACCACATGTATCTCATTGATACCCAACACCAGACGTTCGGAATCGCCTATAACTTGTGCATCCAGGAGTCGTGCGAGGGCTTCTACGGTAACGGGTTGAGGGAATTTCATTTCAAAAATTTGGGTTTCTACGTGACAAAGAACGCATTGGTTTTTAAATACTCTGCTTCCCAGTTTGGATTTTGGAACGAGGAACCTATTTTTGGAACCATTTTTCAACGTCAGATTATTCAAACTCTACTACTTAGCTGATGGACACGTTCATTTACCTACTTCCCCTGGCGGGAGTTATTGCGCTGATTTTCACCTTTTTCCGATCCCAATGGGTAGCCAAACAGGAAGAAGGCGATGAGCGCATGAAACGCATCGCCAAAAGTATCGCTGAGGGCGCGATGGCATTTTTAAAAGCTGAATACCAGATACTCGCAATATTTGTGGTTGCGGTGGCTGTATTGCTCGGAGTGAAAGGATCACTCGAAACCACCTCTAACGCCTGGGTGGTGCTCTCTTTTGTTGTCGGGGCGTTTTGCTCTGCCCTGGCAGGTTTTATTGGTATGCGGGTGGCCACCAAAGCCAACGTACGTACTACCCAAGCTGCACGTACTTCGCTGGGCAAAGCCCTCGAAGTGGCCTTTGCCGGCGGTTCTGTGATGGGTATGGGTGTGGTCGGACTCGGCGTTCTGGGCCTCAGCCTCCTTTTCATCCTTTACCGCAACCTTCCTTTCGGAAATGAAAATTCTGAAATTGAAGTACTGCTGAACGTAATCTCCGGATTTTCACTCGGTGCTTCTTCAATTGCGCTCTTCGCCCGTGTGGGTGGAGGTATTTACACCAAAGCTGCCGACGTAGGGGCTGACCTCGTAGGCAAAGTGGAAGCCGGTATCCCCGAAGACCACAGCCTGAACCCCGCCACCATCGCCGACAACGTAGGCGATAACGTGGGCGACGTGGCCGGTATGGGTGCTGACCTTTTCGAATCGTATGTAGGTGCCATCATCGGTACCATGGTGCTCGGAAGTTCTTTCGTAGCCATGCCTGAGTTCGCCGGGTTTCTGGATGGACTCGGACCGATTGTGTTGCCGCTGGCACTGGCTGCCGCAGGTATTCTTGTTTCTATATTCGGTACCTTCTTCGTGCGGGTAAAAGAAGGTGGAAATCCACAGGCAGCCCTGAACATGGGCGAATACGTTTCATCGGGACTGATGCTTGTGGTTGCCTACTTCATCATTCGTGGATTTTTGCCCGAAAGCTGGGTTTACAACGGTATTACTTATACCAGCCTCGGCGTATTCCTCGCAGTAATTGCTGGTCTTGTTGCCGGTCTGGGTGTGGGCTGGATCACGGAGTATTACACCGGTACAGGAACCAAACCTGTGATTGGCATTGTGCGCCAGTCGATTACCGGCTCTGCTACCAACATCATTGCCGGCCTCAGCGTGGGCATGATTTCTACCGCTATCCCGATTATCCTGATTGCCGCCGCTATCCTGATCTCGCACCACTTCGCCGGACTCTACGGTATCGCTATTGCAGCTGTGGGTATGCTAGCCAATACAGGTATCCAATTGGCAGTTGATGCCTACGGACCTATCTCTGACAACGCCGGTGGTATTGCTGAAATGGCTCACCTACCGAAAGAAGTTCGCAAGCGCACCGACAAACTCGACGCCGTGGGAAACACCACCGCCGCTATCGGTAAAGGTTTCGCCATTGCTTCTGCTGCGCTTACTGCCCTTGCATTGTTTGCCGCTTTCATGCAGCAGGCCAATCTTACCGTGATTAACATCGCTGACCCCAAAACCATGTCCGGCCTTTTTGTAGGTGCCATGCTACCCTTTGTGTTCTCAGCCCTCGCCATGCAAGCCGTAGGCCGTGCAGCCATGAACATGATTCAGGAAGTACGTCGTCAGTTTACTACCATTCCTGAGCTGAAAGCTGCTCTCGCGGTGATGAAAAAGCTCGACGGCGACATGTCAAAAGCCAATGCAGAAGAACAGCGGATATTTGACGAAGCCGATGGAAAAGCTGAATACGACAAATGTGTTGACATTTCTACCAAAGCTTCTATCCGCGAAATGGTTGCCCCGGGCCTGCTGGCCATTGTAGTGCCAGTGTTGGTAGGTTTCATCGGCGGCCCTGAAATGCTCGGCGGACTGCTGGCCGGTGTAACCTCAGCCGGTGTGCTGATGGCTATCTTCCAGTCAAATGCCGGTGGTGCATGGGACAACGCCAAGAAAATGTTCGAAGAAGGCGTGGACATCAATGGAGAGAAATACTACAAAGGCTCTGAACCCCACAAAGCTGCCGTGGTAGGTGATACCGTAGGCGATCCTTTCAAAGACACCTCTGGCCCTTCGCTCAACATCCTCCTCAAACTGATGTCGGTGGTTGCACTCGTGATTGCGCCATCCATTGCCATTAAGTCCACCGTGGCCATGAAAGACCAGCCGGTACCAGCGATTAAGTACGTGATTCCTGCAGAAAAAACAGTCGAACCTGCTACAGACAGCAAAACGGCTACTTTCAAAGTAGAAGCCACTACCGAATCTGTTGCCGCACCTGCAAACGCAGAAGTTAAAAAAGAAAACCTCAATCCCCTGGCTGTTCAGCCCTGATTCAGGTTTTGATACATGAAAAAGAGCCGTTCCGTCAGGGGCGGCTTTTTTGTTTTATCTGCCTATGATTAGGGGAAATGGTAGTTTTGTGGTTATAAAGCAGGAATAAAGAGGTCAAAACCAATTCCTGTAACCTGGAGTTATACTACAAATCTCGCTTATCATGGTTCATCGACTACATAAGGCAGGGCTTTTTACCATTGCCCTCATTCTTTTCAGCCTTCCTTTGATAGGTCAGCAGGCCTATTGGATTCTTTTGAATGATAAACCGGACGTGTTCAACAGCCTCCCGGCATTGGGCCCGGATGCCCTTCAAAACCGGTTCCGGCAGGGAATAGCCCTCGACGAGCGCGACTACCCGGTTTCGCCTACTTATATCAAAACCCTTGAAAATGAAGGGATTGAGATCCTGATGCAGTCGCGGTGGTTGAATGCAGTTGGAGCGGTATTGACTCCGGAAAAACACGATGCAATCGCCCGTTTGCCTTTTGTAAAAGAAATACGACTACCTGCGAAGTCGAACCACATTGCCCAGGCCTCCCGCGAAATTGCAACAGATAGCAGTCAGCTTTTCCTCGATCAGATTTCCCTGCTTGGCTTGACCGATATGCACCTCCAGGGATTTACGGGTAAAGGCGTAAAACTGGCTTTGTTCGACAATGGATTTGTTCGTGCAGACAGCCTTCCGGGCCTTTTCCCGCTTTTCGCTAACGGCCAGGTCCTGGCTACCCGCGATTTTGTCAGCCACGAAACCGAAGTTTTCGACCCTTGCGTGCATTGCAGGCATGGCACCTACGTGCTCTCTATCCTGGCGGCCAGCATGCCCGGCTACCTCACCGGAGCCGCTCCCGGCGTATCGCTTATTTTATTGCGAACCGAAAACGACAGCTCCGAAACACAGCAGGAAGAAATGAACTGGGTGCAAGCCGCCGAATACGCCGACAGCCTGGGTGCACAGATATTTTCGACCTCGCTTGGCTATTACGATTTTGACGATGGCACCAACTATGGCGGAAAGCTCGACGGAAAAACAGCCCTCATCACCCAGGCGGCTCAATATGCCAGTGAAAAAGGAATTGTAGTCGTAAACAGCGCCGGAAACAACGGCAACAGCGGCATCAACGCCCCTTCGGATGCACCCGGGGTTATTGCCGTAGGGGCAGTGGATCGCAACGGAACCATTGCAAGTTTCAGTAGCCGAGGACCGACCTCCGATGGCCGGATTAAGCCCGATATCGTCGCGATGGGCAAAACCAATACCTATATTTACCCTAATGGATCCTTGCGCACCGGTGACGGCACCTCCTTTTCCTGTCCGCTGATTTCGGGCTTCGCTGCCTGCCTGATGCAAGCCAATCCACAGGCCACAGCCACACAGATCCGCGATGCCATCCTTCAGTCCGGCGACCGTTACAGCAATCCAGACAATACCTATGGCCATGGCTTGCCGAGCGCTTCACACGCCATGGAGTTGCTCAATTCCTCCCTTGAAGCATCCGACTTTGGACAGGTAAGTGCGGACTATCGTCTGCTTGCCTACCCCAATCCCGCTTCCGGGGATATTTTACTCGCCTTCCAGCCCACGCTTATCAACAAAACCTGGTCGGTAACGGTGCTCGACCTAACGGGCAAAACCATTTACCGGGCCGATTGGGAAGTACGCGGTGATTTCGGGCAAATGAAACTGCCCAATGACCTCAGTCCCGGCAGGTACTGGGTAGTGATCGCTGACCCGAACTCAGGCAAAGCAAGCTGGCGCGCAGCAGTAGTAGTGACGGAGTAATCATCTGGCAGGAAATTCGGGTAAAAACTTTACGGGGGATAATTCGTCGCTAATGGCGTAGGATTATGTATTTTGCTCTAAACCCCAATCACCCCGATATGTCCGTTGTTTTTGATGGATTTGCTGAATGGAAAGAACAGGTTGACCGCACCGGAGAACCCGTGTGGCAAGCCGTAATTGAATATGAGCGGTATCAGCACGACCGCCCCGAATCTGAAACCTGGGAAAGGCTCGATCAGGCGCTGGCCGTGATGCGCGATGCGGTGCACACAGGACTTTCGCAGGACATGACCTCTCTTTCGGGCATGATCAATAATGGCGCGAAGAAAGTGATGGCCTGTAAGGTGCAGGTGTTGGGCAAAGAATTTCAACAACTCCTCGCCTACACCCTGGCCGCCAAAGAAGTAAACAGCTGCATGGGACGGGTGGTTGCAGCGCCCACGGCGGGTGCTTCCGGCATTATGCCCGGGGTGCTCACGACCCTGGAAGCTCTCCACCACCTCGAAAAACGAACCCTGCTCGAAGCCATGCTGGTATCGGCGGGTATTGCGCTGATAATCGAGCGACGGGCATCAATCTCAGGTGCGGTGGGCGGTTGTCAGGCCGAAACCGGTACCGCCGCAGCCATGGGCGCAGGGGCGATCGTGTATGCCTTGGGCGGCAATATGGAGCAAATCGGCGAGGCTGTCTCGATTACGCTGATGAACATGTTGGGCCTTATTTGCGACCCGATAGCCGGGCTTGTGGAAATTCCCTGTGTGAAAAGAAACGGATCAGGCAGTGTAATCGCCTTTGCCGCTGCGCAAATGGCCCTTGCGGGCGATACCGCGGTCATCCCAACCGACGAAGTGATAGATGCCATGGGCGAGGTAGGTGCTGCCATGGAGGATCGCTACAAGGAAACGGCTTTGGGCGGTATTGCGGCGACTCCAACCGGCCAGGCGATTGCAGAGCGGATATTAATTCATGGAGCCGAATCTTCCGAAGTAGAGAATTAAGAACAAATCGAACTTGCGCCTCAGTGGCTTTTGTTTATTTTTCCGAACGAAAATGACTATGATGAAAAGGTTGCTGCTGATAGGTTTTTTGATTGTGCTGGTATTGCCTTGTGAGGCAGATAATATACTGAAGGGGATGGATTTCACCCGCGGGCGGTGGGCCATGGTGGGGGTACCTATCCACAACTACAAGTTGATGCCCATCCAGGAGGAAATGAAAACCTTTATTTCCTATGACCACGTGTTGATGGCCAATCTCCAACAAAACTGGAATTTCCCGGTGACCTACGACGACCACTGCGATTTCCATTATGCGCTGAAATTTTACCAAAACAATGTCTTGATCCGCACCTACGAGATCAACCTGTACTGCAAATACATCAGCCTGGAAGGGCTTTCCTATGAATTTCCTCCCGAGCAATTGGAGCAATTCCGTGTTCAGGCAACTACCATCCCCTGGAGCCGCATCAGCTTTTCGGATATGCAAATGCTCCAAAGGGCGATTTTTACCCTCGAAAAAAACCCAGACGTTTATTGGTACGAAGATGTTAACCCGTACAAATATCCCGGCTTTATCATGATCGGCGTGGACAAACTGCCCTGGAACGCCAATCTTGACTCCTTGCGTACATCGCTCTCAGGTTGGGTAAGCCAACAAACAGGCCGCAGCGAATTTTACCTGACTGAGCATTTTCATTATTTCCAGAATGAACAATTGTATGTGCGATACCTCGTACATTGTCACGAATCGCTTTCCTGGAAATTACCCCCTGGTACTTTTTTGCCCTGGCGATCGCATTTGTTTAACCAGGATTCGGTCGTGATTGTGGCGCTGGGTATTGACCGCGACAAGTATAAACGGCTGATGAACTACTGACCCGGTGCATGATTCGTGAATTATACAGCCTGTTGCTGAAAGAATTTTGGATGGAATGGAAACAGCGGTATGCCCTCAGCGGGCTGTTGCTCTATGTTTTCAGCATGGTAACGGTCATTGCCCTCACCTTTGTGGGCGGTTTCAATCCCGTTATCTGGAACATCACCTTCTGGCTCATAATGCTCTTTTCGGCCATCCAAACGGTAGCCCGAAGCTTCCTGTCTGAGCCTCCGGGGCAATTGATCTACCTCTACACCCTGGCTCGGGCTGAGAGCGTCATTCTCGCCAAAATGATCTACAGCACTTTGATTTTAGGCATTGTAGGCTCCCTGGCCTTTGGGGTATATGCCTTGATGGCAGAACTGGAGATTGAAAAACCCTTCAGCTACCTCCTGCTTGTATTTCTGGGTGCTGCGGGCCTATCAACGAACCTTACCCTGATGTCGGCCCTGGCTTCCCGAGCTGAAAACCGCACGATGCTCATGGCTGTGCTGAGCTTTCCGGTGGTGATTCCGATGCTGCTGGTGCTGATTCGCGCAGGCAAAAGTCTGGTTCTTTCCTCCAGCACCGAGTTCATGAACGATGCCGTGGTGGTGGTATTAGGGCTTACGGTGGTGCTGGGAGGCATATCCGTGCTTCTTTTTCCGCTTGTTTGGCGGGAATAGGCCTAATTGAAAGAGGTTTTTCCCTGTTTCGGTGGAGAATATCGGTTTTGATGGTTGCGAATGATTAATTTTGCAGCAAGAAATCGATCAGCATGGGGAAATGGATTTATAAAATAATGGGGGTGCTGCTGCTGCTTTATGGCCTGATTTACGGCCTTACCGCCAGCCTGCCAGAGCTGCCCCTCCTTCAGCAAAGCTCCAGAAGTGTATTTTACCACGTGCCGATGTGGTTTTCGATGGTGGTGCTGATGGGCATTTCGGTCGTTTACAGCATCCGCCACCTCCGGGCCATTGATCCTGACAGCCCCAAACCCGCCCTAGCCCGTCGCTACGACGCCGGTGCAGTAAGTGCCGCCCAGGTAGGTATTATGTTCAACGCCCTAGGCTTGCTCACCGGCATGGTATGGTCGAGGGTGAGCTGGGGAGAAAATACGCCCTCTTCGGCATTTTCGGCCTGGTGGGTATGGGACCCTATTCAAGTGTGTGCCCTGATTGCCTTCCTGATTTACCTCGCTTACTTTTTGCTGCGCTCCTCCTTTACCGATGGTGAAACCAAAGGCAGGGTAGCCGCCGTTTACAATATTTTTGCCTTTGCCACCCTGATACCCTTGTTTTTCATTATCCCTAAAATGCTGCCGGGGCTGCACCCTACCGCAGAGGGCGAAGGCAACGTTATTTTTGACAAAAGTAAAATGAGCAACGAATACCGCATGATCCTCTATCCTACCATGGTGGGCTTCATTATGCTTGGAATCTGGGTATTTGAACTAATGTTTCGTACACAAAGGCTTCGGTATCGCGCGGAAAGCATTTCGGCTGATTTGTCCTACGAAAATTCGATTGAGCAATTTTCTACTCAAACCCCCTCCTGACCATGTTTCGCATTTCTTCTTTTTTGCTCCAAAGCAATGCCTCCTGGCTCCTGGCCAGCGATAAAATTTACGCGGTAATGACGATTATCCTCCTGATTCTGGGAGGCATGGTGGTGCTGCTGGTGCGTACCGACCGCAAATTGAAATCCGCAGAAAGCCGCATGAACGAAATTGAGCAACTGGCAAAACAGGTAAACAAATAATCTATGAAAACTCCGACCCTGATCATTCTGATTGTTGTTGCGGTATTTGGCGCCGTGCTGACCATCAATTTTGGTAAAAACACCTCGATATACTCCGATTTCGGCACCGCCAAAAAGACCGGCCGCCAGATACACGTAGTCGGCGAATGGGTAAACCGCGATCAAAGCAGTTACAACCCCGCCTCGGATGAATTTACTTTTTTCCTCAAAGACACCCTCCAGCAGGTAGAACAAGTGCTGTATCACGACCCCAAGCCCATGAACTTTGAGCAGGCGCAAAAAGTGGTCGTGGTGGGTCAATACGAGGGTGAACAATTTGTTGCTGACCAAATTGTGATGAAGTGCCCGTCGAAGTACGAAGAGACCGACGTTCGCGCAGCTGAGAAAACAGGACTTTAACACAGGAAAAGAAGCATGTTCACAGGAGGAAAACTGGGCGAATTATTTACCGCCACCGCATTTGCTGCGGCCATCGTGGCAGCCATCGCGCTGTTTGTAGCTGAATTTAGCCGGGGAGATAGCCGCAAAAGCTGGGAGCGCATGGGCGTAACGGCTTTTTTTGTGCACGCCGGAAGCATATTCGGCATCATTGCCACACTCTTTTACCTGATTTATTCGCACCAGTACCAGTACCACTACGTGTGGGCGCACTCCTCCAACGAGCTGCCGGTTTACTACATGATCTCCTGTTTCTGGGAAGGTCAGGAAGGCAGTTTTCTGCTTTGGTGCTTCTGGCACAGCGTGCTGGGCATCATCATGGCCCGGCCCGGAAAGTGGCGACCCGGTGTTTTGGGAACCATTGCCAGCATCGAAGTCATTCTTAGCTCCATGATTTTGGGGGTATTTATTCCCAATACCGTGCTGAATGTGATCCTGGCCCTTCCGCTGGTAGTAATCGCCGGGTGGTTTGGTTACCGGTTGTGGGCAAATAAAAACCAGGTTTCGTACTTCGAACTGGGCGGATTGCTTTTTGCGCTGGCAACCCTCGTACTGCTTTTCCGCGGACAGGGAGGCTTTCTCGACAACTGGAACTTCAAAGAATCATTTACGGCGGCAGGGCTTCCTTTTACGCTATTTCTGCTCGCCCTGGCTGCGTTCATCGTGGTTAGCTTTCGGCAGTTTTCGAATATCCGAAACGGCGTTGGCTCAAAGCCTTCGGTGCTGGCTGCACTGACCCTGGGCGGTATAGCTGTACTCACGGCCCTGGTCGGCTCAGATGTACTGAAATTCGGCAGCAATCCCTTTATTCTGCTGAAAGCGGCTTTTCCGACCAACCTCGCTTACCTCGAGAATCCGGATTTCGTCCCTACGAATGGCACGGGTCTCAATTCCCTGCTACAAAATTACTGGATGGTGATCCACCCCCCTACCCTGTTTTTGGGCTTTGCGGCGACCACCATTCCCTTTGCCTACGTGTCTACTGGCTTGTTGAGAAACGATTTCAAAGGCTGGATCAAGCCTTCGCTGCCCTGGATGGCTTTTTCGGCCATGATATTGGGTGTCGGCATCATCATGGGCGGCTACTGGGCCTACGAAACCCTGAACTTTGGCGGCTACTGGAACTGGGACCCCGTGGAAAACGGTTCACTCGTGCCGTGGTTGATCGCCGTATCCGGTTTGCACGCCCTGCTCATTTACCAAAGAAAGAAAACCCACTTGCCCCTGGCCATGGTGCTGGTGATGAGCACGTTCTTGCTCGTTTTGTACAGTACCTTTCTTACCCGTAGCGGTATTTTGGGCGAAACATCGGTGCATACCTTTACCGACCTTGGGCTTTCGGGTCAATTGCTGTTGCTCGTATTCCTATACTTGATCGGCGTGGTGGCCCTGTTGATGTTCCGCTGGCCCCAACTTCCCCACGAAAACAAAGAATCCAGCTTCTGGAGCGTGGAAATGATGTTGCTGATGGGCGTGCTCGTGCTGCTGTTTTCCGGTGGCGAGATCCTGCTCACGACTTCATTGCCCGTCGTAAACAAAATATTTGGCACCAACCTGGCCCCGCCCGCCCGTATCCAGCTGTTTTACTACCAATGGAATGTGTGGTTTGCGATCGGGTTTGGGGTATTTTCGGGTGTAGCGCAGTTTTTGTGGTGGAAAGTGGGCAAAAAGAAGCCCTTGTCCGAAGCGCTCTTTCGCCCGTTTCTGATTGCCATGATTTCCGGCACTGCTGTGATGGTCGCCCTGGCCTTGAATGGCAAAACATTTGCTTACGACAAAGAATTTGCAGCCTGGAACCCGCTTCACTGGGCCGATGAGCTGATGCTGTTTGCATCTCTCTTTGCCTTTTTTGCCAATGCCGATGTGCTTATTTCGCTTTTGCGTGGCAATAAGAAAGGGCTGAAAGTAATGGGCGGCACAGTGGTTCACCTCGGATTTTCGCTCATGCTTGTTGGTATCCTTTTCTCTTCCGGATACGACGAAGTTATTTCCAAAAACCTGTTTCCCAGTGAATTAGGCGGCTTTGCCGATCAGGACAAGGTGGACAATATCCTTTTGCCCAAAGACCTGAAAAGGCCTATTCCGGGCTTTATGCTCGAATATACCGGCAAGAAAGAAGCCAAGGCTCCTATCTCTAACCTGCAGCTGCTGGAAACCAACGAAGCCGCTTTCAAGATTGCTTTCCGCGATTCGGCAGGGGATCGGTTTGGCATGGTCTTGCCCAAAGAAACTTTCCAGAAGCAAGCCGAAAACGCAGGAGAGGAAACCGTACAGCCGGTATCGGATGTGCACAGTGCCGGATCCGGTGAAGGAAGTATTGACATAAAGTACGTAGAGGATTTCCTCAACCGGAACATGGAATTTCTGAAGCCTGCGCGCCTCAACAACCGCATCCTCTACGGGGTTAATTTTGCGAGTTTGCAAGACAGCAGCAAGCAGTTTGAGCTTTTCCCTGAAGCAGAAATCAACGAAAAAGAGGGCAGCATCATCGCCCACCCCAACCGAAAAGTGTTCTGGAACCGCGACCTGTACGTGTATGTATCGAGCGTGCCCGCGCCCGAAGAGAGCGAACCCAAGTACCTCTACCACGACCTTGCGCTGCATGTAGGCGACACAGCGCATGTAGGCGGATCCATTCTCCAGCTAACCGGAGTCAGCGATTTGTCGAAAAGGCCCGAATTTGAAGGCAAATTCTCCATCGTAGCCGCTGCCCGCGTGGTGGCCTATACAGAGACGGATACCTTCCAGGCCAGTCCGGTGTTTTTGGTGGACGAAGAACGGAAACCCAGCATGGTAAGCGCAACAATAGAAGCCCTCCACCTCGATTTTGCCTTTGTAGGCATTGATCCGGAGAGCGGCGTCATGCGTATGCAGGTGCAGGAACTGACGAACCCTACCTCCGATTATGTGGTGGTAAAGGCCATTTCGAAGCCCTTTATCAACCTGCTTTGGCTGGGAACCTTTATCCTGATATTCGGGTTTATGATCGCCATCTACCGACGGGTGGCGGAAGCCCGTTTGCCTTCCGGTTCCAATCCGGAAAAAATCGCCCCATCGCTGGAGAGTTTAACAGAGTAATCACGGACTTATTGGGCTTTCGATTAGCTGAAATTTATTTCGGGTTGTCAGCCGCGTACTTGCTGATCGTCTGCTGCTGCGCGCCAATACAAGGAAAAAGCCGAGGACACCTCCTGCCCTGATGTCTCAATAAACCGGGGATTGGTCTACACATTCATCGCGGGGGTCTATTCTCCCAGACGGCGGGCAGGCAACTGGCGTTGTTTGAGGAAATAAGCCTCCTACATGAACCGAACCTTAGCCTTCTTAGCCGTATTTTTTGCGCTGATCTTTTACGCCCAATCCCAAAACCTCTCTCAAATCTACCTCGACGGGCTATATATCGGCCCTTTTGCGCGCACCCTGGGTGAGATTTCAGAAAAACACAGGGTAACCTTTTCCTATGCGCCCGCGCTGATCGAATCGTTCAGAACGGACGATCGCCCTTTTAAAAAACCGCTTGACGAACAGCTGAACAGCTGGTGCAAGCGATACAAACTCCGCTGGTATCAGGGGCAGGATGGCGTAGTGTACCTCATCGACCGTTTTGCAACCCCGGAAATGGATATCCCGACGGCTACGCTCAATGCCAATGGTATCGTGGAACCAACCCAATTTAACCTGACCATTTCAGGCAAAGTCGTGGACCGCCAAAACGGAGAAGTACTGCCTTATGCTTCTGTGCGGGTGGTGGGTGGAGCTATTGGCACCGTAACCAATGCCTCGGGTTTCTTTACGCTGCTGAACATCCTTGCCGACACGACCACGCTGGAGGCCTCCTTCCTCGGCTACGCCAAAACCCGGTTTCGGCTACAACCCGGCATGGAATTTTCCACCCTCAAGATCGACCTCAAGCCCTCAGAATATTCCTTGAGTGAGGTAGTAATTTCGGCGGAAAAAGAAGAGCTACTCAAAACGGGTTCTGAACTTGGCGTGGTGCAAATGACGCCCCGGAAACTCGCTGACCTGCCCAGTATCGGCGAAAAGGACATTATGCGGGCCTTCCAGTTATTGCCAGGCATCTCCGCTGCTAACGAAGGCTCCTCGGGCCTGTATGTTCGTGGCGGTACGCCTGATCAAAACCTGATCCTTTACGATGGGTTTACGATCTACCACGTGGATCACCTCTACGGTTTTTTCTCCGCCTTCAATTCAAACGGCATCAAAGATGTGCAACTCTACAAAGGCGGCTTTGAGTCGAGGTTTGGGGGCAGGCTATCGAGTGTGATGGAAATTACCGGAAAGGACGGTAATGCCAAAGGCTTCAATATTGGCGGCGACATCAGCCTGCTCAGCGTAAATGCCTACGCCGAACTGCCCATTGGCGATAAATTCACCTCGCTCATTGCTTTCAGGAGGTCGTACAAAGGCCCTTTATACAACAAGATTTTTGACCAGTACAATACCACCGAAACCACCAGCCAGCCTGGCGGTGGTGGGGGGCCTACCGGGTTTAACCTGCAATCAAAGGTGACTTCCTATTTCTATGACCTGAATGGAAAATTCACCTACCGGCTCAACAAAAACGACGCCATTTCCCTCAGTATTTTTAATGGTACCGACAAACTCGACAATGGCACCAAAATAGAAACACCTTCCTTTCTGGCCAGCCAAGGCATCAATTTCAACTTCGAAATTACCGACCTTACCCGCTATGGCAATGTAGGCGTAGGCCTGAAGTGGACCCGAAAATGGTCAGATCGTCTCTTTGGAACCACCGTGCTGAGCTATTCGCAGTACTACAGCCTCCGCGACCGCACGAACGAAGGGACTATCAGCACAGATGGGAGCGATTCGGAAACCTTTAAATTTGGCACGATAGAAGAAAACAACCTGCTGGATTATTCGCTGAAATCGGATTACAGCTTCCAGCTTTCTTCCCAACACAAGCTGGGCTTCGGAGTGTTTGGCACCTACTACGACATCGCCTATACCTATAGCCAAAACGATACGTCCACAATCCTTGACCGACAAGACCAAGGGCTGCTGGCGGGCGTTTACCTGCAAGATCATATCAAATTAGCCGATGGCCGGATCAAAATTGCCCCCGGCGTGCGGGTGAATTATTACGAGCCGACCGGCAAACTCTATACCGAGCCCAGGCTTTCAGCCAATATCCAATTTACCCCCAAAATCAAGCTGAGCGGCTCCTGGGGCAGGTTTTACCAGTTTGCAAACAGGGTTACCCGCGAGGACATCCTCTCTGGAAGCCGCGATTTCTGGATTCTTTCTGATGGCGACCAGATTCCTGTGAGCTACGCCACCCATTACATGGCTGGTCTGCAATATGAAAACAGCGATTTCCTCATGAGCGTGGAAGGTTACTACAAAGACATTGTGGGCCTTTCGGAGTATTCCCTGCGGTTCAATGCCAGTTTTCAGGGGGTTAATTACGAGGAAAATTTCTATTCAGGTATAGGTTATGCCAAGGGCCTGGAGTTTCTTTTGCAGAAAAAATCGGGCAAACTCAGCGGATGGGTAAGCTATACCCTGGCCCAGACCCGGAGCAAATACGACGTGTACGGCGTGGACTATTTCCCTGCCAACCAGGATGTTACGCACGAATTTAAATTCACCTCCCTCTACAAATGGCGCGACTGGAGCTTTTCCAGCACCTGGGTATATGCTACCGGCAGGCCCTATACCGCGCCGGAAGGAGGCTATTCCCTTACGCTGCTGGATGGAACCACAAGCGACTATTTCAGTGTTGGGGCCAAAAACGGGCTTCGGCTCAATGACTACCACCGCCTGGACATTGCCGCCACCCGGACACTCAATCACCCCACCCGAAACGCCGAACTGGGCAGCATCAGCTTCTCCATTTTCAACCTCTACAACCGCCGAAACGATTGGTACAAAGAATACCAGATCGTGAACTCCGACATTGTTGAGAACAGCAAAACCTACCTCGGCATTACCCCGAACGTTACCCTGACTTTAAAAATCCGATAACATGCTCCCTTTCATTTTGCGCCTACCCGAAAAGCCCGTGTGGCCGATTTTACGAAAAGCCATTTACCGTGCGGTGATTGTCACCTGCTGTGCCATAACAGGTTGCACCCCGGAAACCTCGGCTGAAGCCTTTCAGGATGTGCCCGTTCTCACCGGCTACCTGCTCCCCGGAAGCAGGGCCTCAGTTACCATTGAGCGAAAACAACCTTTCAACGAGGATGCGGTTTTATCTGACGAACAAATCGACAGCTTGTCGGTCACCTTGTACGTGGACGGAATCCCCTACCCGCTGTATTCCATCGGGGGCGGGGTGTACAGCGACACCAGTGATGCCGTTGTGCTGGAAGCCGGACAGCTGTTTTCGTTGCAATTTCAGTTTAATGGGAAGGAGGTAACTGCCGAAACGACGATCCTGAACAAGCCCTCGGGTTTTACCCAATCGGTAACTACCCTGGCGGTAGAATCGTTTAGCGCCGGAGGAGGCCCCGGAAGCGGGGGAGGCTTACCCAACATCCCTGATCCGGTAACCTTATCATGGAACAATGACGACCGGACTTACTACCTCGTTGTGGTGGAAAATATAGAGTCGAATCCGACGCTCATCAAGGACACCACTGGTCAGGCAGATCGCCCGCAACGGGTATTTCGCAACGAACCCACGCAGGGCAACGAGTACGAAATCAATGCCATGGCCTTCGAGTACTATGGTCGGCACCGGATCATTCTCTATCACCTCAATCCGGACTATGCTGCCCTTTACAACGACAGCGGATCGTCCTCCCAAAACCTGACCACCCCCGTGAGTAACGTTGTGAACGGGCTAGGCATATTCACGGGTATCAACGCTGATACGTTGATTTTGAGGGTGGTAAAACCCTGATCAAAAGGCTTATAAACTGAGTTGAATTCGTTCTTTTCCCTGCTGTTTTTCTGGTTTTCAACCGGGCCATCCTGAGGGGTGGCCTTTTTTTGTACACAAAATGGCCCGCAAAACATTGCTTTGCGGGCCTCGACACTACCACCAAATAACCTATTTCGCCAGCTGCACGCGGTAAAAACCTGTACCCGATTCAAACAGGGCCTGCATATTGGCTGATCCGGCTCCTCCGGGCGCACCTCCGGGCATGCCTGAAGGTCTGCCACCTGCGGGCATTCCGCCACTGGGAGCGCCCCCACCGGGCATACCGCCTCCGGGCATTCCTCCGCCGGGCATAGAAGGCATCGGCAATCCGGTCACCACAAGTTGTACTCCCCACACGGGCTGCTGGCTGAGCGAAAAACCTTCGCCGAGGATTCCTTTCAGGGGAATGGCGGCTTCGTACACCATCACGTTTCCGGCATCCCAGTTCACGGCGAGGTGCACGTCCTGGTCATTTTCGAGGGGAATGAGGCCGTTTTTGAGGTTGGGAAAGCCGGTAAGCTTTAATTCCTTCTGGTTGTCGAGAAAACGGGCGCGCATGGCTTCGGGGTCCATTCCCTGCGGCCTTCCGCCTCCTTGTCCCGGGCCACCGGCAAATCCGCCCCCCTGGCCTTGTTCGCGGGGCCTGGCGATGGGAAAGGTAATGCCCATCGTTTTCTTCTTTTTGCCTGTGGGATCGATCCATACCTCAAAACCGGAGATAAACATCTTCATTTGTGTTTCGCGATCGGGAGCAATGAGCCGGAGGTAGAAGTACTGGTCGTCGTTAGACAAGCCTACCTGGAGCTTGGTGTTGGAGTCGAAATAGCGCGGAAGCAGCTCGCCGTTGGTGGTATGGCCATCGGTTACCATGGGTGATTCGGCCCTGTCGGCAAGGCTTGCAGATGATTTGCAGCCTGAAAGGGTGGCCATGCTAAGCAATATTGCCGAGCCTGTAAAAACGGATAACAAAGTCTTGTTCATGGGAATAAGGATTGAATCTAAAATTTACACAACGCCTGATCAAGACAGACCAACTTGCGACCATTACCCGAAAGAATAGGACCAATCCCGTTTTTATCTCGACCATAGCCCTGCCTGAAATCAAAGGCCATGCAGCGGAATGGGGTGATTAATCGTTTATTCAAAAAAACACCCATGAAATACCCACGCTTTTTGACGCTTATTCCTGTTTCCTTGTTCGCACTCATTTCTTGCAACAACCAGGAAATAAAACCCACCCACTGCCAGGAAGGAGATTGCAGTTATTTCTATCAGGAAAACAAGCAAATAGTGGTAGACTCGTCCTCGAATCAGGTCGAATTTACGGTTGAGGCAGGCAATCAGCTTGTTTTCACTTACGAATACAAGAAAGACGACAGCCCCCGAATTGCCGACGACGAATACACCGAAAACCTCATTTTTGCCATCGATAGCTCCCTTTCGGATTTCGCTTACACCGACGATCAGCTTTCGTCCACTGACCTCGCCTTTATCGCGTATTGCTTTTGCATCGACCGCACCACAGCTATCACCTCGGGTACGCTTTCCGGTTTAAAAAAGGACAACAACCACTGGCAGATTGACCTTGATGTCAGTTTTGATCGTGCCGGACAAACAGAGCAACGCACCTTTTCGAAAGTATTTACGCTGAAGCCTTAGGCTACAACTGCCTGTGGGTCAGGATCTGGTGCAGGTTGTCGCGGTAGCTTTCGCTTACCGGAATCTCGGCATCGCCAATGGCTATGCGCTGGCTGCGCACCGAATCGATGTACGACAGGGCCACCAGGTACGATTTGTGTACCCGGATAAACGCGGGTTCGGGCAGGCGCTCTTCCAGCGACTTCATGCTCATGCGCGTAACGATGGGCTTTGTGACCCCGGAAAGATAGATTTTGACGTAGTCCTTGAGCCCCGAAATATAGGTTATCTGATCCACGCGAACCTTTACCAGGCTGTAATCGGCGTGTACAAAGAAGAAATCGTCCGTATGGGTTGCTGTTGCTTTTGGAGCAGGTCCTGTGGATTGTTTCTGCAAAAACAGCTCTCTGGCCTTATTCGCAGCCTGGAGAAACCGGGAAAAAGCTACGGGTTTGAGCAGGTAATCGACGATTTCGAGTTCAAATCCCTGGATCGCGTACTGGTCATACGCCGTGATGCATATTACCAGTGGCGGCTTGCGGAGCGTTCTGAGGAAATCGAGCCCGCTGATGCCCGGCATCCGGATATCGAGAAACAGGAGGTCAACAGGGGTATTATCCAAAAAGGAAATGGCCTCCATGGGGTTTCCGGCAGTACCGGCCAATCCCAGAAAAGGCACCTGGTTGATATTATCGGCGATCAGTTCCAGGGCAAGGGGTTCGTCGTCAACGGCTAGACAGCGAATCATGACGTGAGCAGGGTAAGGTGAGCAAGGAACCAGGTTCCGTCTGGCTCGGTGATGAGGGTAAATTTGCCGGGATACAGCAATTCAAGCCTTCGGCGTACATTGACCAAGCCGATGCCTTTGTAGGTGTCGGGTGCTGAAAGGGAGGCGGAAAGGGCAAAGGTATTTTTCACTTCAAAATGCAGTTCGGGTCCCTCCTGATAACTGCGAACGGCGATGCGGGGTTGCCCCACAACCTGGGTTCCGTGTTTGAATGCATTTTCCAGAAAAGGAATCAGCAGCATGGGTTCGATCAAAATCTGGTCGTTGTTCCATTGCTTTTCGACCGTTATTTCCACCTGCGCACCAAAACGCATCCGCTGCAGTTCGAGGTAGCTTTCGAGGTACTCCCATTCGTGGCTGAGAGTCACCTTGTGGTCGTCGGTTTCGTAGAGCATGTAGCGCATGAGGGTGGATAGCCGTATGAGCGCGGGCTCTACCTGGTCGCTGTGTTTTCGGGAAAGGGCCACCACCCCATTGAGCACATTGAACAAAAAGTGGGGACTGATCTGGGAGCGCAAAAAAGAGAGCTCTGTTTTGAGGTTTTCGTTCTCTATTTCCTGATTTTTGGACTCTAAAGCCATGCGGTCGAGCCACAGTCGGAAGGCAGCACCCAAGCCCAGAATGAGCACCTGAGGCAAAATAACGGGCAGAAACCTGAATACCGCCCCCTGGTTGGCCATGGGATTGGGAAATCCTTTGATGGGATGGGCAAAAAAGAGCATCACACCCACAAAAATCAACACCCCGCACGAAAGCAGGTAGGTCAGTACCCCTCGCCTGAGCAGTACCCAGGGAATCAGGAAATAGGAATTGAGGTAAAACAAAATCAATTGCCAGCCCATTATCAGGAAAGGAAAAGAACCCCATGATTGCTCCTGTGGAAAAGGGAAGCGTTGCGGGCGGGAGATAATGATCAGGGTAAAGAAGGCGAGCCATCCGAGGATGTGGCTCAGGATCACCTGCCAACCGGTAGTGAAGCGAAACTTAAGCGGGGAGGTTGGTGGGGTTGTTTTCATGCAAAAGAACCTGACTATCAGGCATTAAGGAAAAGCCTCAAAAAAAAGAGCTCCCATACGGCGATAAACGGCAATCAAAAGCAATTATCAAAAAGTTTTCGGAAAAGAAGTTTAAGTCATTTGCATCTGGGTATGGAGCTATGTAAATTAAAAATCATGATTAACAATTACCCTATGAGAGTCATCACATTCAACGAACTTCGACGAGTCAAAGACTCCCTTCCGGAAGGAAGCATGCATCGTATCGCCGAAGCCCTCAACCTGAGGGAAGATACGGTGCGGAACTACTTCGGCGGAAGCCATTTCGATACCGGAGCCCCCGTGGGGTTTCACCTTGAACCGGGTCCGGATGGCGGCGTAGTGCAGTTGGATGACTTTCGAATTTGGGACCTCGCACAGGAAATAATGAAAGAAGCAGAGCTTCAGCACTGATTTTGGTTAATACACAGGGCACTTGCCCAACCACGTAAGGGAGCGTAAGGCGTTACGCCCCCTTTTTATTTTGCTCAAAAACCGCCCTAAGCGCCTTGGCTTTCAGGAGGGTTTCTTCATACTCGGCCTGCGGATCAGAATCTATTGTGATGGCGCCCCCCACCTGGTATACGAGTTTACCGGTTGCGCCATCTGCTATCAGGGACCGTATCACCACATTGAAATCAAAATCGCCCTCTGGACTGAAGTACCCTAAAGCCCCGGAGTAGGCGCCCCTCCCCTGCCCTTCGAACCCGCCGATGAGCTGCATCGCCCGCTGCTTGGGTGCGCCCGTCATAGAGCCCGGCGGAAAAATACCCGAGATCAGGTCCCGCCAACGGGTCTCGGGCGCTACTTCGCCCATCACGGTCGTTACCAACTGGTGCACCTGCGGAAAGGTCTGCACTTCGAACAGGTCCAGCACCCGCACCGTGCCCGGCAGGCATACGCGGTTAAGGTCGTGGCGGCTGAGGTCCACGATCATCACATTTTCGGCCTGCTCTTTTTCTGAATTTCGGAGCTGCAGCTTCAGGGCTTCGTCTTCGGCATCGCTGCTACCCCGGCGGATGGTGCCTTTGATGGGTTGGGTAAGCAGGCGGTTCCCTTTTCTTTGCAAAAACCGCTCAGGAGAAGCGCTGATCAGCACTTTTTTCCCGAAACGAAACCACGCCGAAAAGGGTACCGGTGACAGAGATATCAGCGATTGATAGGTGAAAAAGCTGTTTTCGAGGTCAAAATGGGTGCTGAAAATCTGCGAGAGGTTGATTTCATATACATTCCCTTGCCGGATCTGCTCCTGAAGGTCAGCCACCGCTTGCAGGTATGCTTCGGTAGAAAAATTAGATTGAAAACGCGGGTTTTGTTGTGGAGAAAAGGGCGCTGTGGGTGCAGAATGTGGCAAGGGCTCGCCGCTCGTTTCCAGTACCCAAATTTCTTTTTCACGGTCAATCCATGATACCCAATCGGGCCGAAACAAGGCTATTTCCGGCCATTCAATGGGCGCGGCTTCAGGTTGAGGAACCTGCGGGTGAAAGCGGTGACCCAGCTCGTAAGGCAATAGCCCGAACCACCAGCCGGTTTCAGCCGAAAGCGCGGAGTCCCAGTCCAGGATCAGCACATCGCCCCGGCCACCGGCAGCCAGCACTTCCTTGTCGCCGTATTGATCGGTGGTAGCTCCGCACGAATCGTAATACGCGGCATAGGGCCACTCCTGAACCAGAGACTGGAGCCTTGCCCGGATCTCAGGCCAGGCGCTGCGTGGTGCCGGAAATACCTGGCGGGTGTTGTTTTTCATTCAAAAAGCAAGACAGGTAACGGTTGAGCCCTCAAAAGTAAGAAACTCCGGAGCCTATATAACCAGATCCTATAACTGTTCGTTATAAGTTGAGTTATGAAAAACACGTTTGCAACGGCTATTATTTTCACGGTTTGGGTAAATTTTTCCGGCCTCTATGCCCAGGAACAGCTTGGTTCTAAGCCCGAAAAAGTGTCCATCGAAACCCTCACCGCCCGTATGTCGGTGCCTTCAGACACGCTGGTGCTGTACAATTTCTGGGCAACGTGGTGCCGCCCTTGTGTAGCAGAGCTGCCTCATTTTCAAGCGATTGATTCTGCTTTTCACGACCAAAAGGTAAAGGTCGTTTTTGTAAGCATCGATTTTCCCGATCAGGAAAAGAACCTCAGCAAGTTCATTGCGCAAAGAAAATTTACCCAGCCGATGTGGTGGCTGCTTGCCGGAGACCCCAACGATTGGATTCCGCAAATACATACCGAATGGTCGGGCACGATACCGACGACCGTGGCGGTGATGCCAGGAACCAGCGAAAAAAAATTATTCGAACAGGAATTTACCCGGGAAGGACTGACCAACCTGGTGACCCAACTCTTAACAACAACGTCTAAACCGTAATTTGATGAACGATATGCATTTTCAAAAGAAAGCACCGGCCATGGCCAAAGCCGCCCATCTGTCGCCCGACCTGAAAGGACTTTTCCTATTCCTCCTGCTCAACGCGCTGTTGCTGGGTGGTTTGTTTGCCCAAACGGGGTATAAGCCCGGCGACGTTGCCCGCGATTTTAAGCTGAAAAACGTGGATGGTAAAATGGTGTCGATGGCCGACTTTCCTGCAGCCAAGGGATTTGTGGTGGTATTTACCTGCAACCATTGTCCGTATGCCAAGCTCTACGAGCAAAGGATCATTGACCTCGACAAAAAATACCGCGCCAAGGGGTTTCCGGTTATCGCGATCAACCCCAACGAAGCTACGGAGGCAGATGACAACTACGCCAACATGCAGGCCCGTGCCAAGCAAAAGGGCTATCCTTTCCCTTACCTTTCTGATGAAACACAGGAGATTGCAAAGTCCTACGGCGCCAAGCGCACCCCGGACATCTACCTCGTAGAGAAAGTGGACGGAAAGTACATCGTGAAATACGCCGGTGCCCTCGACGACAGTCCGCAGGATTCGGGCAGCGCCCAGAAAAAATACCTGGAGCAAGCGATTGATGCGTTGTTGGCCGGGAAGCCCGTGCCGACCTCCGTAACCCGTTCGGTGGGTTGTTCCATCAAATGGAAGGAGAGTTGATTTTTAAAAAAAAGACCAGAAACAAAAGCACCGCCCAAAAAGCGGTGTTTTTTGCGTTAAAACCAGCCGCTGCCGCGCACAAGGCGGGTGGCCAGCCAAATGGTGCCGACCGATGCTACGATGGAAAGTAGCACGTACACAGCGGCAGTAAGGTAATGCTGCTGCTGATAGAGCCTCAGGGTTTCGAGGCTGAAGGTAGAAAAGGTCGAAAGCCCTCCGCAAAAACCCGTGAGGACCAGGGTGCGGTAGGAGTTGACCATGCCTGTGCGCATGGCGAAATACTCCCAGGCAAAGCCAAGCACAAAAGCAGCCAGCACATTGGCGGTGAGCGTAGCCCATGGAAAATCGGCTGAGGCGGTGCCATACCAGCGGGAGATGGCGAAGCGCAACACGCTCCCCAATCCCCCGCCGATGAACACTGCTGCAAATTCTCCCATCCTATTTGCGGCTTCCTGCTATTTCTCCTGAAAAACGCTGTTTACTCCACGGCTGCGAAGCTTCGATGGTCAGGTTATGGCTTTGATAAAGCCCCAGGCTGTCGAAAACGACGGTTACCTTCACAGTTTGCTCATAGAGCCAGCTTTTGGAATGTAGAATCGACGAAAGGTAGGTGATCTTGCCCGCTTTGTCGATCACAACGGCTTGGCGCTTCAGGTCGAGCTTTTCGGCAAACTCTGGCAGCACGGTGGCTACGAGGGTATCTCCGTGGGGCAAAATCGCCATTTGACCGGCCAGCTTGGGGTCCTCCCAGCAAAACTGGAAGGCGTAGCTGAGCTCCTCTTTCAGCAGGCAGGTATCGCCCAGGGAGAAGGTCTTGGTCTCCGGATCGGGAGCCAAAACCTTTTTGGTGTAGGAGCCTCCCGCTTCGCAGGTTTGCTTCAGCTGTTTATTGAAACCGACGACTGCCGGAATGTCGGCGGGTTTTCTGGAATTGCTCGAACAGGCAAACAACCCCAGGGCAAAAGCGGCAATCAGGCTTATTTGAAATGATTTACTCATAATTAAACGGGTTCAACCAGCACGTCGCCGGTCATTTCTACGGGAACCGGCAGGCCCATGATGGTGAGAATGGTGGGAGCCAGGTCGCCCAGCTTGCCGATAACGGGCTTGAGTTTGAAGGTATTTTCGGCAGCGGTGATAAACAGGGGCACGAGCGCGGTGGTGTGTGCGGTATGCGGGGTGCCGTCGGGGTTGCGCATTTTGTCGGAGTTGCCGTGGTCGGCGGTGATCAGCACGGTATAGCCATGGGCAACAGCCACTTCAGTAACAGCTTTGGTGGTAGCGTCCACGGTTTCGCAGGCCTTGATGGCGGCTTCCCACACGCCGGTATGGCCGACCATGTCGGGGTTGGCAAAGTTGAGACACACAAAATCGGGGGCTTCTTTTTCCAGCTCCGGAATAATGGTGTTTTCAATGTCCATGGCGCTCATGGTTGGCTGGAGGTCGTACGTGGCCACCTTGGGCGAAGGGCACATCATATAGGTTTCGCCTGGCATTTTGTCTTCCCGTCCGCCGTTGAAGAAAAAAGTAACGTGGGGGTACTTCTCGGTTTCGGCGATGCGGATCTGCTGCTTGCCCTGGTTGCTGAGGAATTCGCCAAGGCCGTTTTTGATCTCGTCTTTTTCGTAGAGCACGTGCACATCTTTAAAGCTGTCGTCGTAGCGGGTTAGGGTGGCGTAGTAGAGCTTCAGGGTGTGCATTCCTTCTTCCGGCATGTCTTCCTGGGTAAGGACGTGGGTGAGCTGGCGGCCGCGGTCGGTGCGGAAGTTGAAGAAAAGGACCGCGTCGCCGTCCTGAAGTTTGCCTACGGGCTGTCCATCGGCATCTACCATCACGGCTGGCTCTACAAATTCGTCGGTGGTACCGGCTGCATAAGAAGCATCCATGACATCGAGGGGCGAAGTAAAGGGCGTTCCGATACCGTTAACGATGGCATCGTAGGCTTTTTTTACCCGGGGCCAGCGCTTGTCGCGGTCCATGGCGAAGTAGCGACCTGTAACAGAGGCAATGGTGCCCACGCCGGCATCGGCGATACCCGCCAGGAGTTGCTCAAAATAGCCTTTGCCCCCCTGAGGCGCGGTGTCGCGACCATCGGTAAAGGCGTGGATATAGACCGCAGGTATTCTCTTTCCTTTGAGAAAATGGAGGATGCCGATCAGGTGCAGGATATGGCTGTGTACGCCGCCATCAGACAAAAGGCCCATGAGGTGCAGGGGCTTTTGGTTGGTTTCGCAGTAGTCAACGAGTGCTTTAAATTCGGTATTATCGGCCATTTGGCCAGTTTCGATTTCGAGGTTGAGGCGCACCAGCTCCTGGTACACGATGCGGCCCGCGCCAATGTTCATGTGACCCACTTCTGAGTTGCCCATCTGACCTTCGGGAAGCCCTACTTTGAGGCCCGAAGCTTCGAGCCGGGCCATGGAAAAATGGCTTTTGGCGTAATCGTAGAAAGGGGTGTTGGCGGCATCAATGGCGCTTACGGAGGGATCTTCGGCGATTCCCCAACCGTCCATGATGATGAGAATTACTTTTTTGGTAGCTGCCATGACTGATTAAAATTGAGTTGGGTTTTCGGAAGGGGGTAAATCGAAAGGCTTACCCTGGCAAAGTTAACCCAAGGCGGCAAAAGCACCAGCAATGCCCTGTGATTTTTGACATCAGGCCCTTTTTCCCTTCGCCCAAACCCGTGAAAGTCAGCGATTGCGGCTTTTTATTTCCCACAAACCTGCGGGTGTAATAAATGCTACACTTTCTCAGGCGGTGACTGACTCACACCCGACCGTGCAGCCTTACAAGGGGCAAATGACCATCCAAGGCGAAGCATTGACCTATTTTATTCATTATCAAATGGTTACAGCAAAAAAACACCAACCAAATTGTCAGTTTTCGGTTTGGGAAAAACGCCATTTCCAGAAAATCCACCCTCTCATACGATTGCTACGGAGGCTAAGATGCAATATTTTGTCCTTCGAAATGTTTATGAGAAAACAGCTCCGGTTAAGCGGAATAAGGCTTTAATTTGGCACGGAAATAGCACGCTCTTAGTATGCACAGGAAACCTGCATTATTCATGAAGCAAATCTACCTATCTCTTTTTCTGCTTGTGGGCCTTTTCTCCTTCTGGCAGCCCCAATTGGAGGCTCAGCCATCTTTATCTGTTTTGGAGAAAATAACAGAAGCCATTACCAAAGGGGAATCCGCGGGGCTGATGCCCTATTGCCAGGACCAACTTGAGGTTACCCTCTCCGGACAACGACAAGTGTATGCCATGCGCCAGGCGCAGTATGTGCTCACTGACTTTTTCAACAGCCATCCGCCGCTCGCTTTTTCGGTGAAACACAAGGGCGATACCGCCACTACCCTTTATGCCCTGGGCGAATACCGCACCGGCCGCGAGGTGTACGATGTGTATTTATTTCTCCGATTGGTTGGTGATTCTTATCGACTCGACGAAATTCGCTTCGAAAGACAATAACCTTCGGTAGCTCTATGGACTTTCTGAATCACCCCGAGACCCTTCGGATCATCGAAAATGCCCTCCGCGAAGACATCGGACCCGGCGACTACACCACTTTGTCCACCGTCCCTGCGGGTAAACAGGCGCGTGCGCGCTGCCTTATAAAAGACACGGGCATGCTGGCCGGGGTAGCCCTGGCCGCCAAGGTGTTTGCGCAGGTGGACCCCGAACTTACACTTGAAGTGCTGATCGAAGACGGCGCTTGGGTGGTACCCGGCGATATTGCTTTCTATGTGGCGGGCGACCCGCGCAGTATCCTGCAATCGGAGCGGATTGTGCTCAACTGCATGCAGCGCATGAGCGGAATCGCTACCCTGTCACATGCAGCCATGCAGGAAATGGCCGGCACTGCCTGTAAGGTACTCGATACCCGCAAAACTACCCCCGGCATCCGCCACCTCGAAAAATGGTCCGTGCATATCGGCGGTGCGCAAAACCACCGTTTTGGCCTATACGACATGGTGATGATCAAGGACAACCACATCGAATACGCGGGCAGCATCCCCGCCGCCGTGAACGCCTGTGTGCAATACCTCGACAGTCACGGCCTCGACCTCAACATAGAGGTGGAAACCCGCAACCTCGACGAAGTGGCCCAAGCCGTGAGCCTTCCGCGCGTGACCCATATCCTGCTCGACAATATGTCGCTCGAAACCATGCGCGAAGCCGTGAGCCTCGTGGCCGGAAAAGCCAAAACAGAAGCTTCGGGCAATATGCGCATTGGTCACCTGCGCCCCGTGGCCGAAACCGGGGTGGACTATATCTCCATCGGTGCCCTCACCCACTCGGTGCGTAGCCTGGATATTAGCCTCAAGGCTTGCGAATAATCGGGCTACCTATTGCATAAATCAACGCCTTGCCCTACTTTTGCGTTCCCTTCTGGTAAAACGGAAGTGGATTCTTTGGAAATAAGCCCGAGTGGCGGAATCGGTAGACGCGTCGGTCTCAAAAACCGATAGGTTCACCCCTGTGCCGGTTCGAGTCCGGCCTCGGGTACTGGCTTATGGAAAGCCCCTGGTTAACCGGGGGCTTTTTTTTGTGGGGTGCGGTTATATGTAAGGGGACTCAAATTTGATTCTATTCCAGATTGGATTCTTGAAGTTAAACGAATCAATAAGAAAATCAGGCGAGTAGTTTTTGACAACCACGACGAACTGGTATCTAAGGAAGAAATAAAAAAGTTTAGAAAGATAACAGGACTTAAATCATCCATCCCAAGATCTGATCTGGACATTGGTTTCAAAGGAGGTTGGTATCGAAATGATAAGTTGTGGTGGAATTAGCGCAGTAAAGCAGAGAAGAAAAAATCAAAGTGTGGGGGTTTAAGAAATGGAAACTCTTTTTCATCTTAAGGTATCCCTATGGGCATTGCATTGGCCATTACCATCAGGAAATAATGCCTCCCCAAATCTTCCCTATCTTCACCCTGCCAGCGGAACCAAACTCCGCCAGGTACAAATCGCAGTCAACGGCACCGTGAGCAAAGCCACTGACTATATCTGAGCAAAGGAAGAATCGATGGCGAGTGGTTTGCGCTTTTTGAGGCGGATCCATAACCGAAATTTAATTATTTCAGGATCGCATAGGGACTCGGTTATTTCTATTTCTCAAAGATTGAACAGGAATACATCAACATCATGAAATTACGAGCCGCTTCACTCCTCCTTCTATTTGCGCTGTTATGTTCCTGCACTTCCCGTCAAGGAAACAGCCACAAGTTGTATTCTGGCTCCGCGCTTTGCGGAATTGCTCCGGACGTAACGAATATTTTCGCATTGGAGCTTCAGGATTCGCTTAATTCATACCATAGAAATGCAATCGTGGATACTGTGTTTTCAGGAATACCTGCCAGGAAACTCCGATATGCCTTTGACAATCCAAAAATTTTCTTCGACGTAATTTACCCCGAGAGCTATGCATTCATTTCGTTTTTGATCGAGGGAGAACTATTCACCCACACAGCAGAGGCTCCTTATTTGAGCTTGTATAAGGATGAAGGATATCTGAGCAGCTTGTATTGGCTTGCTTTCACTAACTATTACCTAACCACCAATCAGCGATCCTATTTGGTATGTCGTACTTACCCCGCCGAGAATCCGGTCAGGGCCCTTCACAACCTGTATTTTATTTTTGACATTACAGACAAAAAAACATTCAATTTTATACCATTGGCAACTACGGATATTGCGACAACTGCCTTGGCGATTTCGACCAGAATGGCTACCTGGACATCGTAATGATCCGTCAGGATTCGATAATAAATCCGCCACTTAACCCCAATAATCCCGAAGGCTTATTTACGGCGCATGTGGTGTCTTTGATGAATGACGATGAAGTTCCATTTTCGCTAAACAATCACGACGCAGTATGCAGTTACCTGGTTATCCATGACAGCATTTGTAACATTAGTGGAAATTGGTTTGAATAGACGGTCAAGACAACATCTCAGTCAACCTTTGTGCAAAATAACTTTCCCAATCAAGCGCCCTTAATCGTCCTGTCGGCGAGGTTTATCGAAACTAGCAACACTTATCATTTTATGAAAAAGCCAACCCAGATATTTAGGATGTAATTTGGAGGCGTGTTTTCCCTGCTTTAGAAACTCTTCAACGAGACAGTTAACAAATTTTGTACATTTAAGATATCCAAATTTAGCATATGCAAGAAATCATGAGAATAATACTCCTCGGCGCAATTTTGGTTTCGGTCACAATATGCAGGGCTTCAGCCTTTTACAAAAGCGTAGACACCATATATGTAAGGGGTTATGCAGTAATTGCTGTCGATCGAAAGGTTGCCAAGTCAATTGAAGATAGCGACAAAGTTGAAAAGCATAGGAAAAAGTTTTTGATAGATTATGATGCTGAAATTTTCTTCACAGAAACGGGAAAGGATGTGTCTCAAGCGCATCAATTAAGAGCAATTGCATTGGCTGCATTGAATCAAAAAGACAGTGTTTACGTTTTGCTTCGCACGAATTCGTATTTAGATCTTATGAACGTTATCTGTTTTAGAGGCCAACCAGAAATTATGACAAATCAAACATCCTTGCCGCTCAAACAGTTTTTAAAAATAAAACGTGTTCCCGCTTTAAAAGGTAAGAGAGTAACGATTTATAAGATTGAAGCCTATTTTCTTGTTTTTAATGCAAACGTTTGCCTCAAGGATCTTTTGGTAGGTAGTTATTTTAATCATAAAAGCTTTACGCATGTGCTCATACCGTTAGAATACAAATCTGTTCAGGCGTTGTAATAGCGTCTCCTGAAGGAAGTTTCTTCAGGCCGATTTGCCAGCTTTGGGTTTCAAAAAATGGTGAATTGGTATCTCATCACCAGAAATCAACAAGAAATTCTGTACGTTTATGATGACAATAGAACAAACGGCATTAATGAGCTAAATCACCGTCAACCTTCCACTTGAATCATGCTTAACGCCTATATTTTATTAACATGAAACTCTTTTTTGCAAAAACAACATCGTCTCTCCTTTTAAATGTACTCGTGTTCCTCTTGGTTTCTTGCAATGAGATAAAAGAAAACTATGCAAAAAGCCATCAAATTATGGTTGCAAGAGTAACTGCCCACAATGAAGAATTGAACAAACATTCTGACAGTCTCTTCAAACCTTACGAATTTGAAGGGGTAATTATTGGTCAGAAACGGGTGGATATGGAAGGTATGGGTAAAGGGTATGTTACGGTCGAGTTTACCTTTTCACCTACCTATATTCAACCCGACCCGACCTACAGACCCGTTGATAAGTTCTTTGATTTCAGCCAGCCGGACTCTTGCAAGGTGTTTATTGAGTACCACTCACATCCCATCGACGAAGAAGATCGCACATGGCTAGGCGAAAAAATATACAAGCGGGAAGGGAAGGTGTATGTGGTTATGAGCAGAGGAATTCAATTAGATAGCTTGTTCTTGAGGGGTAGGACAAATCATCCCTATTATCGAAATAAGTACCTTGAGTATAAGCCTTGAAGATGGATGATGTTAAGCCATTGGAATCTTAAATATGTACAACCACACAATCACATTCAAAATTGTAACTTCACTCCGAAGAGTATTATCACGAAGCAGATTTTATCATTTTTAAGGTGGATATAATTGGCGATTTATGAGGAAAATTTGGTCTGATCTTGAAATTCCGAATGAAATCCTGGTGCTTGGGATCGTACTGTTGATTTTTATAGTTGCTCAATATTATCAACAACAGTACTACGCTCACAGGGAAGTAAGAGATTTGGTGGCGGAGGCAGAGGATTCCTATCAGGAAAGGCTGTTTACCCACAAGCAAGCGGTTAACCAGTCAGATAGTATGTTCCGGCTATATGAATTTGAAGGCATAGTTATCGGGCAGGAACCTGTACGCAGAAGTGCGCACAGCACATGGTTCTCCATGGTCAGGTTAATTTTTTCTCCTATTCAAATTCAACCTGCCCCTGCTGGAAGGCCGGTTGATAAATACTTTGATTTTAGTCAACCCCAGACGTGCCAGTTATTCATCCGATACGAAAAGCCTGTTACCCGCGCCGATACTGCTGCGAATGACCCAAATTGGCTGGGAAAGAAAATCAGAAAGCGGGAAGGTGAGGTTTTTGTGACGATAGGCAGGGACACCCTGCTGCTGGGCGGGCGTTCCAACTTACCGAAATACAAGAATGAATTTCCGGTACGAACCGGGCTATCTACTTCAAAATCTGACAAAAAGTGATTTGCAGATCGAATCGGCATTTCTTTAAAAAAGGCATTAAGGGTCTAATACGTACTCCGAATAAAGAGATTAAGGATGCCTGCGATTAAAAGAAAAGACTTGACAGGCCAGAAACGGATTAATTTTTAAGAAAAGATGATTATGAGCGACATTATTTCTGCTTGCAAGCAAAAACCAACAGACGAATGTATCTCACAATTGGCAAAACTACTGCACTCAGCAATTCGTTTTGAAGATAAGGTAGAAATTTGTTCATTTTTGGGGGAGCATGGCAATCAAGATTCTTTCGAGGCACTTATTTCACTTTTAAAAGATTCAGAAGCAAGGCAAAGTGGTTTATCGGTTCATGTTTTGTATAGCCTGGATAGTTATGATTGCTCTGACGAACTGGAGCTTTTAGTTCATATATTTCTCCGTGGAACCTACCATAAAGCTTGGTATGCATTGGATATTATCGGCGAAATGGAAGGACCCTTTGAAACTGGACAGCTCGAAGATGTACTTCAATTGGTTGAAGCAAGCCAACAAGACCCTGAGAAGCAAAATTTCACGGATAAACTGGTCAGGTGGTTACGGATGCATTCTTCCTGATTGACTTCCTTGTGTCTTCCTGCTTTGTACTTTTCCTTCTACAGGAAGGTATTCAATTGTAATTTTCCCGGCCGCCGATTATGTCAGGTATTTCCGTGTATGGAGCATATCGAGCGAAATGCGCACAAGGGAATGAAAGAACCGATCCTTGTAGAAAGTGGATTTTCCTGTTGCCTGAATGCCGTATAAAGATGACTGCTTCCGTTTGAGGTTCTGCTTGATCAACTATATTCTATCCTGAAAACCAAAACGCCCAAAACAGTGAGTTTTGGGCGTTTTGGGTATAATGAGATCAACTTGGCGGAGAAGAGAGGATTCGAACCCCCGAAACCCTTGCGAGTTTACCTGATTTCGAGTCAGGCCCGTTCAACCACTCTGGCACTTCTCCGGTGTAAAGATACGCCTTTTTTGTTTCCTGCAAATCACTGTAAACAACCGCGTAAATGTCGGTGCCTGATCGCCTGCGCTTTGCTACGTCCTTTCAGGCATACAGCACGAATGATCAATATACTTGTCATTACAAAACCCCATGCGACCAATTTAGTAAACACTTGTAAGCTAAGCGGTTCAATTAACAGGCTGTATTGGCGGAAAAGGCTTATTTTCACCTCAATTCCCACCAAGTATGAAACACACCTTACTCCTTATCCCATTCTTGCTCATCGCCCTCGTCGGATGCAAATCCACCCAAAAGGCCTACGAATCAGGCGATTATGAGCGCGCCGTATTCAACTCCATTGAGCGTTTGCGCAAAAGTCCCGACAACAAAAAGTCGCGGGAAACCCTCAAGGATGCCTACCCCAGCCTGGTTGATTATTTCAAACAACAAATCGACCAAAAAGCCCGCAGTGCCAACCCCCTCCGCTGGGAGTCGGTGGCTGACGATTATGCCCTCCTCAACCGCGTGTACAACGAAATCCAGCGCAGCCCTTCAGCCAAAAAACTCCTCACCAATGCCGTGAGCTTCCAGGCTGAATACAACGAATCTTTGCTCAAGGCCGCTGACGCCCGCTACGCCCTCGGAAACCAAGGCTTGGTTGCCGGACGCAATGGCGACCGCGTCGCAGCCAAGCAGGCCTTTTATCACTTCCAGAAGGTGCTGGAGCTGCGTCCGGGCTACCGCGATTCCCAAAGCCTCATGAACGAAGCCCAGGACCTCGCCACGCTCTACGTGCAAATAGAGCCTATCCCGATGCACTCTCGAACCCTCGGCCTCACCAACGAGTTTTTCCAGAACCAATTGGTGGAATATATGCGCACCAACCAGTTCTCGCCTTTCATCCGGTTCTTTGCTCCCAACGAAAACATAGCCAACAGCCGTCAGCCAGACCAGATCCTGGTGATGCAGTTCGACGAATTTGTGGTGGGCCAGGCCTACGTGAAGGAAACTGTACTCCAGCGGGTGAAGGAGAATGTGGAGGTGGGTACCGTAAAGGTAAACGAAGACTCCACAGCGAAGGTGTATGGCACCGTGAAAGCCGAAATGCACCAGTTCTACAAGCAAATCACCTCAGGCGGTCTGCTCGACGTGCGCATCATCGACAAACGGACCAACGCCGTGCTTTCACAAAACAAGTTCCCCGGCACCTTTGAGTACTACGACTACTGGGGCTTCTTCAACGGCGACAACCGCGCCCTGCTCGACGAAGACAAGCGCTACATCAACAAGCGTCAGCCAAACCCCGATCCGTCACCACAGACCCTGTTTATCGAGTTCACCAAGCCGATCTACAGCCAGGTAACCAACTTTGTAGGCGCCTACTACCGAAACATGTAAGCCTGCACGTCTATCAAGTCAACATGAGTCACCCCATATTTTTGGGGTGACTTTTTTTTAACAATAAACAACGACAGACGTGTGTGTTGAGGCCTCTCTGAGGTCGGTCGTCCTTTGTGATCATGATTCCTGCAAAGATTCGACTCCGCTGGAGTCGGGTGCTGTCTTTTTCGTTTTAACATCTGGGAAAGCGTTCGTCACTACTTAAAGTTGTACGGGCGAGCTTTAGTCGCCTATGACTTCAGGTCAGCCGAAGTCGGGCGCATTTCAGTTACTGAAGATTGCCGTTACTGAAGTTGTACTGGCGAGCTTTAGTCGCCCATGAAAATAGGTCAACCGAAAGCGATGCTACCTCAATAAAAAAAGTGCCATCCCCAAACTACGGGACGGCTCCTCTTCATTGATTCAATATCCGCGCACAATCTCTTGCGCTCAAACGATTATTTCGTGTCTTCAAAACCCGGATTATCCGAAAGGTCTTCATCTACCATGCGGCTTCGCAGCTGCACAGGTTCGGCTTTTATCTTTTTCTTCCTTACCCGCATGTTCAGCAATTCCACAATCAGCGAGAAGGCCATTGCGAAGTAGATATATCCTTTCTCCACATGCTGACCAAACCCTTCTGCCACCAGCATAAAGCCGATCATCATCAGGAAGGAAAGCGCCAGCATTTTAATAGAAGGATGGCGGTTGACAAATGAGCTGATTTTCTCTGCGGCAAACAACATCACGATCATCGAGAAAACCACAGCCAGGATCATGATAATAACCTTATCGGGATCCACAAGGCCCACAGCGGTCAGGATAGAGTCGAAAGAGAAAACCATGTCGAGCAGCACAATCTGCACCAACACTTGCCCGAGGGTGGTTGCCTTGGGGTTCTTGGCTTCATCGTCTTCGCCTTCGAGCTTGTGGTGCATTTCGCCCACGGTCTTATACATCAGAAAAAGTCCGCCGCAAATCAGGATCAGGTCGCGCAGGCTGAGGTCGAAATTGATCGAGAACTGGTGAAAGACCAGCAAGGGCTCTTTGAACTGTACGATCCAGGTAATAGACAACAGCAGCAGAATCCGGAAAATAAGGGCCAGGCCTAGGCCGATGTACCAGGCGCGTTTCTGGAGGGCTTCGGGTAGCTTACCGGCTACGATGGAAATGAAAATGATGTTATCAATTCCAAGCACAATCTCCATCAGGGTCAGGGTCAGAAGGCTCACGAGGCCATCTAAAGTCAAAAGGTGGTGCAGCATGGCTGGGTTAAGTTTTTACGCAAGTTAAGGCTTGGTCGAAAATTTCCTGAAAAAACGAGCCGATCCATGGGAGGTTGTAGCTTTTTCAGATTTGAAAACAAAGATGGCAGAAAAACAGAGAGGGGATAAATAAAAAAAGCCCCAAAAAGGGGCTTTTCTGAAGTTTTTGAGCGAAAGACGAGATTCGAACTCGCGACCCCAACCTTGGCAAGGTTGTGCTCTACCAGCTGAGCTACTTTCGCATTTCCTTAACGGGTCACAAATCTCTGGAAACAGAATAAATTGTGCAAGTATTGTGGAAAAAAAATTGAAATTAATTTCCGAGCACCCTCCGGCCTACCAAATACGTCAGCACCCAAAAAGCCACGTAGGTAATCAAAAGCAAAGCAGAAATATTGAAAACACCCGCCAATATGGCCCCTGTGGCCATCATGAGGTAGATTGGCACCAACCACCAATACACCCGGGGTTGAGTACGTGCCGTGATCATTACATCCAGTGAAAGGAATACATAATAGATGCCGGTGAGAAAACCGATTAAGCGGAGGTCGCTCTTCAACAGGCTAAAGAGGATACCCGCCATAAACAATGCACCGAGTATGATGGGTCCCAGGTTACGGGCACGCTGCTTTTCAGTCCGGGACAATCCAATCATCGTCATCCCGGTTTGGACAACGATGAGAAAGGAAAATATGGACATAAAAAAGGCCATAACGGGGGTGGTTACTTCTTAGAACGGAAATAGTAGCTAAAAAGTGGTCTGCCCGATTCAAAAAATTTTGAGCAAACGCAATTTCCAGCTTCTTATTTAATGAAACTGATAAATAACACATTTGTTCAGATGAATTTTTTCATTCTGACCACACCTGCGGGTGATTCTTCCCCCATGGCTTAATCCAGGTCAGCGGCAGCACTTTCATCCAGCCACCACACCGATCGGCGCGCGTGGCGATGCACCCAGGCGGCAGGTAAATCGGAGGCCGGATCTTCCCACACCGCCGACACTTTCGGTGCTTTATCGGCACCGGTAACGAGCCACCAGCAGGCATGCGCCTGCACAATGGTTTTGCCGGTGAGGGTAATACGGGGCTGTCCTACCGGGCTGGTGCCATTCGCTACCCAGCGGTCGATGGTTTGTAGTTCGGGTACGTGGGGGAAAAGGGAGGCCGTATGGCCATCGTCGCCCATGCCGAGCATCACGAGGTCAAAAACCGGAGACGCACCCAGGTGAGCCAATACTTCGGTTTCGTACCTGTCAGCGGCCAGGGACGCATCCATCTCTCCTTCCATCCGAAAAACCTGGTCGGTTGCCAGGTGCAGGGAATCGAGAAAAAGTGCTTTGGCCAGTTTGTAATTGCTCTGGTCGTCTTCAGGCGGCACGCCTCTTTCATCTACCCACCACACGGCTATGCGGTCCCAGGGCAGACTGGTTTTGTCCATTGCCCACAAGGCAAACAACTTACCGGGCGTACGTCCGCCTGAAATCGCCAGGTGAAACAATTGATCTTTGGGTGCGGTTTTCACCCAATCGTTGATTAAACGGGAAAATGCAGTGGCCACTCCCAGGGCCACTGCATCTGCATCCGAAAAAATACTGCGTTCGGCACTTCTTTGGGTGCCTTCCAGTTCTTCCAGCATTATAATTCGCAATAAACGCCGTCGTCGGCGAGGTTTTTACAAGGATAGCGCCACGTGTGGGTTGCGCCCGAAATCAAATTGTCGGCATTCTCTGGCCCCCAGGTGCCAGCCGGATATCCATACACAGGAATATCGGGGTTGTTTTTCCAGGCTTTCTGGATGGGATTAACAAAATTCCAGGCTGCTTCCACGGCATCGCCCCGGATATACAGGGTAGGATCTCCCATCATGGCATCCAACAACAATCTTTCGTAGGCGCTGGGCACATATACATCGGAGAGGTTGGAGTAGTGAAAATCCATATTCACGGTATTAACCTCAAAGCCGGCTCCGGGCATTTTCAAGCCAAATTTCATCAAAATCCCTTCGTCAGGCTGGATACGTATCACCAGCTGGTTGTTGGGGTTTACGGGCTTGGTAGGGTCAGCAAACAGGCGGTGGGGCGTTTCCTTGAAGTGAATTACAATCTCAGTCACGCGGGTAGGAAGTCGCTTACCTGTGCGGAGGTAAAAAGGCACTCCACCCCAACGCCAGTTATCGATGAAGAACTTCATGGCCACAAAGGTTTCGGTACGTGAATCTTCGGGCACGCCCTTTTCTTCGCGGTAGCCTTCTTTGTATTCTCCCCGGATATGCGAGCTTCCGTACTGCCCGCGAATCACGTACTGATCCACTTCCTCTTCCTTGATCGGACGAAGGGCCTGAAACACTTTCAGCACTTCATTACGGATAGAAGTAGCTTCAACTATCGACGGCGGCTCCATGGCAGTGAACCCCACGAGCTGCAGCAGGTGGTTCTGAATCATGTCGCGCATGGCACCAGAGTTGTCGTAATACCCGCCACGGTCTTCCACACCGATGCTTTCGGCAGCGGTGATCTCCACGTGGTGGATATAATTGCGGTTCCAGAGGGGCTCAAAAATACCGTTGCCAAACCTCAGCACGAGCATGTTCTGCACGGTTTCTTTGCCCAGGTAGTGGTCAATGCGGTAGATCTGATCTTCGTGGAAGTGGTCGCGCAGCACCTTGTTGAGGTGAACGGCCGTTTCAATGTCGTAGCCAAAAGGCTTCTCGATAATGAGACGACGATACACCCCATTTTCCTGCTTATTGAGTTTATAGGCAGAAAGAAAGGTAGGGATGGTCTCGTAAAGGCTGGGAGGAGTAGATAAATAAAAGAGGTAGTTCCCTCCGGTCTTGCACTGCCCATCTAGCGCTTCGAGCTTGATTTTTACTTTTTCGTATTCCTCTTTCACCGCTGTATCGATGGGGAGGTAATGCAAAAGTTTAAGAAATTCATCGAGCTTCTCCGTGTTTTTCGACTCTTTCAGCGAAAACGATTTTACCCCCTCGCGCATCTTTTCCCGAAATGACTCATCCGACATTTCCGAACGTGCTACACCCAATACACAAAAGCAGTCGGGCAACTGGCCTTGGCAAAAAAGGTCGTAGAGGGAAGGAATGAGTTTTCGATACGTGAGGTCGCCGGAGGCACCAAAAATTACCAGGATTCCAGGTTTCATAAGCAATTATTCAGCTTTTTTTACTGCGTGGCCGCCGAATTGGTTACGTAAAGCTGCCAGCATTTTCATGGCAAAGGATTCATCCTGGCGGGATTCGAAGCGGGTAAACAGCGAAGCAGCCATTACGTGTGCAGGCACGTCGAAGTCAATAGCGGTCTGGATCGTCCAGCGTCCTTCACCACTGTCATTCACAAATCCCTTGATGTCTTCCAGTTTTGGATCGGCTTCAAGGGCGTTTCCGGCCAGCTCCAGCAACCACGAGCGCACCACACTTCCCTGCATCCACAGGTTCGAAATGGCGTGAAGGTCGAGGCCAAAAGGCGATTTTTGCATAATCTCAAAGCCTTCTGCATAAGACTGCATCATGCCGTACTCGATGCCATTGTGCACCATTTTCACCATATGCCCTGATCCGCTGGCGCCACAGTGGTGGTACCCGTTTTCAGGAGCAAGTGTTTTGAAAATAGGTTCGGAATAGCTGCAGGGCTCGTCGGCCCCCCCATACATGAGGCAGTATCCATTTTGCAGACCCCAAACGCCTCCGCTCACACCGCAATCGACGTACTCAATGCCGTGGCTTTGCAATTTGGCGGCGCGTGCCTGAGAATCTCTCCAGAAAGAGTTTCCTCCTTCAATCACAATGTCACCGGCTGACAAAAGAGGAATCAGCGAATCGAGGGTTTTGTCAACAGGCGCACCTGCGGGCACCATGATCCACACGATTTTGCGGCCTTCCAGCTTGCCAGTCATCGTTTCGAGGCTATTAGAGGCAATGCCACCGAAGCCGACAGCTTCATTTACTGCATTTTCATTGAAGTCAAATGCAACAACTTCATGCCCGCCAAGCAGGAGGCGGTGTACCATGTTCAGGCCCATTTTTCCAAGGCCGACAAACCCGAGTTTCATATTTTAGGTTTTGAGTGTGGATGAGAAGGTTTTGTTTCGAATTTACGTGAAAGATTTTCTCATGGCCGTGGAATAGCGAAGTTTCCTCCATTCAGGTCCGCTAAATGACAAGTAAAATGTAATTTTGAAAGATGAAGGAGCACGGTGTCTATAAGTTTTGCCCTACCTGCGCGCAGCCCCTGGTTTACAAAATGGACCAAGGTATAGCGCGGTGGAGATGCGAAACGGTCGATTGCGGCTTTGTCCTTTGGGAAAACCCTACCCCCGTGGTTGCCGCCATTGTGGAGCATGAATCAAAAGTACTCCTCGTGCGCAACATCGGCTGGCCTGAAAGCTGGTTTGGGCTGGTAACGGGTTTTTTGGAGAAAAATGAAGACCCTGCCGAAGCCGTTCTCCGCGAAGTAAAAGAAGAAACCGGGCTGGACGGCACCGTCGCGTCTTTCATTGGCCACTACCCTTTTCACTACCTCAATCAGCTCATCATTACCTACCATGTGCAGGTTCAGCAACACGAAGTAACGCTCGACCGCACCGAACTGGCCGATTTCCGCTGGGTACCTGTCGATCAGGTTCAGCCCTGGGACCGGGGCACGGGCATAGCCCTCCGCGACTGGCTGCGTACCCAGGGGTATGAGCGCGAGCTGATTCCGCTTTTCCGACCTCCGCGCAATGAATAAATTCGGCAACGCCTTGCTATTCAGGCTAATACTCCTGCCGCTTTCGCGCCTGCCAATGCGGGTGCTTTACCTGCTAGCTGACGTGCTTTGGCCGCTGGTGTATTACGTTATCCGTTACCGGCGCGAGGTGGTGCACAACAACCTTTCGATGGCATTTCCTGAAGAATCGCCTGGGGTAATTTCGAAATGGGAAAAAATTTACTTCCGCCGACTCTTCGACCTGATTGTGGAGAGTGTAAAGGCATTTACGATTTCAGAAGAGGAACTTAAGGCACGCTATAAGGTGAAAAAACCCGAAGTGGCTGCCAACATTTATCGTGAAGGAAAGAGTATGATCCTCGTTGGCGGGCACCTGCACAACTGGGAATGGCTGGTGCTGGGGCAAAACCTGTTGTTTGATTTTCAGGCCGTGGGTGTAGGGCAACCGCTTACTTCTCAGGATTTTGCCCGACGGATGTTTCAGGCCCGCAGCCGCTTTGGCATGTGGATCGTAGACCAAACCAACGTACGCGAAAGCATCGATCAATGGCACCAGGAGGGGGTAAAAATGTCTGTGCTGATGCTGGCCGATCAGTCGCCTAACTCGGTGGACCGCTGCTATTGGGCCTGGTTTCTGGGCTTGCCGACCCCGGTGATTTATGGTCCGGAATATTTTGCCAAAAAATACGACCTGTCGGTGGTCTTTTTCTCCGTTACCCGCCCCAGGCGCGGCTACTACGAAATGGAGCTCACCCTTATCTCCGACACACCTTCGGCTACCGAATACGGCTTCGTTACCGCGCAGCACACCTGCCTGCTCGAGCAAGCCATTCGCCACGACCCTACGGGCTGGACCTGGTCGCACAAGCGCTGGAAACACATGAAAAAGGCGCCTGAATCATTTTTGGCCACAAAGCCCGACGCTATTTCCCGGCAGGAATAACCGGAAGCTCCAACCGCGAAGGGTAAGCCGAGGTGTGGTGCAGGGAGTAAATCGTTTCGGGGCAATTGTCTCTTTTACCTTCCGGGCAAATGGCCGGCAGTTCAAAATTACCCGCGTCTGCTCCCGCAATGGCAATGCGCAGCTTATGCCCCTGCTTGAAATTCCAGGCGGTGGGCAACAGGTCAAACCGCATTTCCACTACTTTTCCTGCAGCGAAAGGAGCCGAATCGTATTCAGATTTGAGGTAGCCGTGCCAGGGCAAATCGGGTAAAACGGGAATATCGTGGGTTACCTGGTCCTGCGCGGGGTGCAATTCGTGCCAACCCGCCCGTAGCTGTCCTTCCGTCACGTACACACTCTTGCCCTTTTCGTCCACATCACAGAGGTACACAAATACATCGCCATTGGGCTGATTGGCTGAAAGATACAGGTTGATAATCGGATGACCAACCACCTCCAGGTCCTGGATAAGTACGGGCGTATCGAAGAATTTGGTTTTGGGATCGAGGGCAGTGCGGTCGAGAAGCTCCTTGGAGCCGTTTCTGAACATCAGCCAGCGGTTGGTGTTTTTCTTGCCATAATTGGAGGCGTGCGTAAAGTCGATCTTCCAATTCTCCACACCGGCTTCGGCGGGTGAAAAGCTGAGGTTATTTTCTTTGCTCAAAAACAAAGTATCCACCACTTGCTCAGGCACTGGCCAGCTGTTGGCGGTGCGCCAGCCTTTGTTCATCACAAAAATCGTTACGGGAGGCTCGGTGTCCATGCCATTCGGTATGCCTTTGAGGTAGCGATCCATGAAGCGAAGGGTTTCGGCCTGCATCTGCTCTGAGGGTTTGCCGTCGTAGCCTACGGCTTTGCCAAATTTGGAGGGTACGCCGAGGTGAAAGCGGGGCGTCATCAGTAGCCGCGACTCGTTGGTTTGGGCCAGGGTAGCATAGAGCTTGGTGGTACCCCGCGTAAAGCCATCAAACCATCCGCCGAAGTGGTAAATGGCAATATCAGCGGCAGCGATTCCGGGAGCAAAATTACCTGCGCCTGATTGGCGGTAGCTCAGCGATTCGTAGGGATGCGGGGGCTGGCTGTCGAAAAAGTTGCGGTTGGTATCGAGCAACTCGTTGACCAGCAGGTTATTGAGGTGATCGAGCGTAGCCTGGAGGTAGGTGCTGCCGGAGAGGCTCATGTTGAGGGCCATCTTACCCGTGCTCCATTCGGCGAGTTTTGTTGTATCAATTTTAGGCCATTCGTCGGTCAGCTTTCCGTTGTTGTTTTCGTCAATAACCGGGGTAGCAGGCAGGTGAAATTCTTTAAAATCGAAGAGGTTTCGGTTATCGTCGCGGAGGATACGCCCAAATCCTTTGAGCCAGCGTTTGGCGGTAATTCCACCTGAAAAATTGGCATCGGAATAAACATCGAAGCCGATGACTTCGGGCATGATGCAGCGAAGTCCTTCGGGTTGCTGCCCGGCAGTGGCAAACTGTCCCCAGGCGAGGTACGAGAGGCTGCGCATGCCTACGTCACCATTGCTCCACTGCTGGCTGGTGATCCAGTCGATTACTTCCTTACCATCTGCACCCAATTGGGGCATAAGGGGCATTTGACTGCCAAAAGAAGCACCCGTTCCGCGCATGTCCACCATCACGAGGGCGTAGCCTTGTTCGAGCAGTTTTTCGTTGGTTTCGTCAAGGTCCACCATGTCGAATACCGGGCCGGATCCGAAGCCGATAGACATGGCGACTACTTTTTTCAGTGGGCCCATTTTGGGAAAAAGAAACGAGCGGTTGTAGGGTGTGTAGTACAGCACCGTAGGGAAAAATCCGTTGGTTTCGGGGCCTTTGGTGGGTAAAAACACATCTGCAGCCAGCTTTACGCCATCTGACATCGGAATATAAAGCGAAGTTTTGGCGTAGCTCTTGTACAGCCCGGTAGCTGGTGACTGGTATTCAAACAGACCAGAAACCCTCGGTTGTTGGGACCACACCTGCCCAAAAACACACAATAACCAATAAAATAGCACCACACGTGCCGTAGTGAAACATTTCATGACATGGATCGATCGATTCGTTCGACAAAGGAACGACCATATCTAATTGAAAGTTTCTCTTATGTGAAATTTTCCCTACTTCAGGAGATTTCGCGAAGATAAATATCTGCGGGTTAAGGGTTAGTCCTCCGGGTTGTTCCTGCTGGCTTCATGAATGAGCTGCTCAAGCTTGGCCTGATTGAGGGGCTTGATAAGGTAATCTTTTACGAACTCATTGCCGCGTGACCTTTTGATATCTGCATAGTCGATAGAAGAAGAAACCAGGTATAAAGAGGTTTTTTTCTTCTTTTCTGCCTCAAAACGGGCATATTCGTCCAAAAACTCCCACCCATCCATGATCGGCATATTGATATCGAGTAGCACCACATTGGGAAAATCCTGCTCTTTTCGCAGTGTTTCCATTGCTGCCAAACCATCCTCAAATTGAACAACAACATTTGTTTCTCCAAATTTGTGAATCCATTTGGAAGCGATCAACCGAAAGATAGGGTCGTCGTCGATGATCCAGAAAACTGAGGGATTTTTCATTTTTTGAAGAAGATTTTGAAGGTCGTACCAATTCCGAGTTCACTTTCCACTTCAATTTTGCCACCCAACGCCTCTACCTGGTTTTTGGTGATAAAAAGTCCGAGCCCCTTTGAACCGGGCGTGTTGCTGAAAGTTTTATACATACCGAAGAGCTTTTCTCCGTTCTTTTTTAAGTCAATGCCTATGCCGTTGTCGGTGATGGACAGGCAAATAAAGCCCTCTGCTTCGGAACATGAAAGTTTTATTTCGGGCCTGCGTTCGGGATGGGCATACCTGATAGCATTAGAAAGGAAATTAAGGAGGATGCTTTCGAGGTAGGCAGGGTTGTGAGCAACCACCACATCGTCCTGGATAAGGTTATAAATTCTTCCCTTGCTTTTTACCAGGCCGTCTTCTACAATAGCGAGCACCCTGGAAGCATAATCGTAGAGATTAAGATTCTCAGGGTTGAGGTTATTGTTGGTCTGTATGGAAACAACATCGTTGAGGTTGTGCATGGTTTCGTCCAGCGAATCGGCTACTGTGCGCAGATGATCGAGCATTTCGCCCCGCTCTTCTTCATCCTTGCAATCGTCGAGATAATTGAGGATAGAAGTAATGCTGCTGGTGTGCGAGCGAAGGTTGTGCGAAATAATGTAGGAGAAGTTCATGAGCCGCTTATTTTGCGAGCTCAGCATTTCAAAGGCTTCCTGAAGTTCCTGATTTGCTCTTCGGGTAGCGGTAATGTCGCGGCCTTCGGGAATCAGCAGGGTAACCTGTCCTTTGTAGTCGCGAATAGGGCGAATGGAAAAGTCTATAATTACCTGCTGGTCGTATTTGTCGGTAATTTCCACTTCATAGCGCACAAATTGACCTGTAGCAGCCTGCGCGATTGCCTCTTTAAGCTGCTGTCTGTTGGCTTCGGACTTGCGCCACCAGGGAGCCTTCCAAAAGAGCTGGTTGACAATGTCTTCATGGGAGATACCAGCCAAATCCAGCACGGCCTGATTTACTTCCAGCAACATGCCTTCCGGGGTCATCAGCCCGATGAACTGAAACATATTGTCGTATATGGCCCTGAACTTGGCTTCGCTCTGGCGAACCGCTTCATGGGCAGCTTCCACTTGATGCTCTGCTTCTCTTTTGGCCTTTCGGTTTTGGGCTTCGGTTATTTCCCGGTTTACTACGGCGGGCAGTTTTACGATATTATCCTTCAGCAAATAATCATTGACGCCCAATTTCATGAGACCTACGGCTGTTTCTTCCCCTACCGTACCCGAAATCAGAATAAAGGGAATGTCTTTTCCGGAGTTGAGACAGACCTCCATGGCATCTGCACCGGTAAATCCTGGAAGCTGGTAATCAGAAATAATGAGATCCCACTCTTGTTCCATGATAGCCACTTCCAATTCACCCAAATCTTCTAACCGATGATAGTCCAGCACATAATCGGCCTTCTCCAATTGCCTGATTGCTAGGGCAGCATCATTCTCTGAATCTTCTATTATCAGTAGCCTTAACGGTCTTTTCATAAAACGCTTAAGTCAAGGGTGGAATTTCGTTTAAAATCAGCCAATACATTCCCAATTGCTTAACCGCATCTACGAATTGATGAAAATCAACAGGCTTACGGATATAGCTGTTTACGCCGAGGTCATAGCTATTAGCCAGGTCCTGTTCTTCGCGAGAGGAGGTTAATACCACAACCGGCATTCGCCGGGTGCGTTCGTGGGCTCTGATCTGCCTCAACACCTCCAGCCCGTCGATAATCGGCAGTTTGATATCAAGCAGTACCAGTGCAGGCAACGCGTTAACAAAAGCACCTGTATCGGGGTGGGTTTCAAAAAGGTAGTCGATGGCTTCCTGACCATCTTCGGCGACAACGAGGGGGTTGAGAATACTTGATTTCTCAAAAGCGCGACGGGTGAGGTCAATGTCGCTGGGGTTGTCTTCTACCAATAGCACAATTTTAGGATCCATGATGTAGGATTAAGGGTTGAGCAAAAAGTAAAAAGTAGCACCCTTTCCGGGTTCGGCCTCTGCCCATACCTTTCCCCCATGGAGGGAGATTACCCGCTGAACGGTGACAAGGCCGATGCCTGTTCCGGGAAAATCAGACTGCTTGTGAAGCCGCTGAAATGCACCAAACAGGTTTTTAGACAGATTCATATTGAACCCTGCCCCATTGTCGCGCACAAAAAACACCTTTTGGCCTTCCATGATCGTGGAGCCAAAATGTATTTCAGGAGTGGCTACTTTCGAGCTGAATTTAAAGGCATTGGACAAGAGATTGGTCAGCAATATTTCCATCAGGTTTTTGTCCGCACGCGCAACCAGGAAAGGATCAATTTTTATTTTGAAATTCACCTGAGGATAATCCGGAGCTATCCGTTTGCTTATTTCGGCAGCAATTTCTGAGAGCTTCACATACTTCAACACCACCTGACTCCGAGAGATACGCGACAATTTGAGCAGATCGTCGATAAGCTGGCCCATCCGTTGCGTTTCGCTGCGTACCCGCTGCAGGTAGCCCTTCCCACGTTCATCCAGCACCTCTTCATAATCTTCTACCAAGGCCAGGCTCCAGCCATCGATGCCCCGTAGCGGCGCCCTGAGGTCGTGAGAGACCGAATAGGAAAAGGACTCCAGCTCCTTGCGGCTTTTTTCCAGTTTAGATACAGTTTCTACCAGCTGTGTTACATCGGTATGTGACCCCACCATGCGCAATGGTTTCCCGTTTTCGTCCCAGGAAATTACCGAACCTCTTCTGAGAACAGAAACAGTGCTTCCGTTTTTGTGCCTGAACCTGGCTTGAATGCTGTAAGGGATTTCTCCCTGACTGTTGATATGCGCTTCCCTGGCACGTTCTATTGAGGCCAGGTCTTCTTCAAAAACCAAATCCATCCATCCATTTTGAGTATTGGCAATTTCGTGCTCTTCATAGCCAAACATCTTTTTAAAGGTAGGGCTCATGTAAATGGTTCCGTTTTCCAGGTTCTTGTCCCAGTAGCCCGCCATCGATTGCTCCAGAATAAGGTTAAAGGTTTCGCGCTGCGCCGCGATTACGGCTTCAGCTTCTTTCAGCTGGGTAATATCCTGGTTGGTCCCTAAGAGTCGTAAAGGTTTGCCTTGTTCATCGCGGTGAACAACCCCATAGGCTTTGATGTAGCGAATGGAACCGTCAGAATGTATGATGCGGAATACGGTATCATAATCCTTCGTTCCAGCTAATACCTGTTGTACCTCGAACACGGTTGGAGCCAGATCTTCGGGCAACAGGGTTTTGGACCAGGACGCGAAATCACCGGAAAATTCGTCTTTCCTTACCCCAAATATCTGATGCATGGTCTCATCCCAATACAGCATATCTTGCTCAATGTCCCATTCATAGATGCCAATATTGGCCGACGCGGTGGCGACCTTTAGTCGCTCAGAAGTCTTCTCGAGGGTCTGTTCCACAGCTTTTCTTTCTGAAAAATCCATGGCAGTCCCCATCAATCGGATAATTTTTCCTGAAAAATCGGCGAAAGGTTGACCCTTTGCGTTGATATAGCCCACCGATCCATTATCCCTTAAGATTTTCATGTCCAGCTCATATGGTTCGCCCAGTTCAATGGCCCGGGCTACTTTTTCATTGAGCAGTGCCCAGTCTTCAGGAGGAAATAACGGCTCCTGCGCTTCAAAAGGCGGAGCCCCCTCTTGGTTGGGAATCTGGAAAATTTCAAAGAGCTGATCGGACCATACCACCTGGCCAGTTAACAGGTCCAGCTCCCAGCTCCCGATCTTGCTTATTTTCTGGGCATCGCGGAGCAGGCCTTCGCTGGTGCGCAGGGCAAGGGTACGGAGTGCAATCTTTTCTTCTATGGTTTTGTTCAGCCTGATATTTTCGTCAAGCGATTCTTTCTTTTCGGTAATGTCTCGGAGGTTAAAAACCATGCCTTCTACATCTGGGTGGTTGAACAGGTTTACCCCCTTAGCTTCAATCCACTTCCACGAACCGTCTTTGTGTTTCATTCTGTACTCCAGCACCAGCGTCGAACCCGGCACCTCAAGCTCGCCCCACCTGAGTGGCTGGTCATCTGGGTGCACGATGAGTTCCGCAGGAGTATGGCTAAATTCCTCAAGGGTGTAACCCAAAATGTCGTACACATTGGCACTCACATATAAGAGCTTTTCGGGGGTAGTGATGAGAAATATATCCTTGGAATACTCCAGCATGGCCTGAAACCGGGCTTCACTTCCCAATATCATTCTGGTGTTATCACCTGCCTTTTCTGTATCAAGGCCTGAAGCTAATTTTTCCCTGGATGCCGATGGCTGATCCTGAGGAAGGACTTGAGGTATTTGGCGAAAAGTATAGGCGTAAAACCAGGCATCGTCTTCAACTCCCGTTAACCGGCTTACCCCAACCTGAAAACCCAATATATTTTCCCCGGATTTACCAATACCTACTTCATATGATCCCCCTGATGAATGAGTCGGGAGCCATTCCTGAACCAGGTATTTCATCTCTTCGCCTCCAAAAAGCCCGCCAGCGATGTCGAATAGCTGGCTGCCACAAAGCGCATCTTCTTTCAGATCAAACGTGCTGTACCATTTGCTATTGGCCATGACCAGCCTGTGTTCCTTATCAAAAACGGCCACAGGCTCCTGCAACAGGCATACGAATTCACTAAAACCATTTGGGAGATTACCTGACTTTTTAGAAATGTAAGGGAATGAGGTCATGTATTTCGCGGCTTAGTCCTGAATATTTTAAGAATTTACATAATCCAAACATTTATTCGCCCTTCGATAAAGGATAAAGTATTACATGTATTGCAAACCTGATATGACCTTGGTCATTGTTTCGAAAAACATTTCAACAAAATATTCAACAATCGAAATAAATGACAGGTAATATTTTATACAAGTGAGAAAAGGCCGATAAAGCAATTTACCCAAATCGATCTAATTTGCAGCCTAAAGCATGTACCTACATGGAAAAGAACGGGTCTCTGAGCGAAATATCAAAGCTTGACCCTTTATATGCCGGGAGAATGAGCACATACTACACAGGAAGAGCCATGGATAGGGCTACACTTCCAGCCATTCCATTGCAAAAAATTAAGCGCGGACCCCGGATCTGACTCGCGAAAGAGCACGAAATCAGGATTTATTTCCCGGAGCAAGGTGGCTCGTGTGGAATCATCGATCAGAGTAGAAAAAAAATCTTGTGCTCCTGTAAATCCGCTTAGAGAGGCCTGCTCCGGAGAATAGCTGCAAACATATACCCCGAAAGCGGGAAGTATTTCGCTGAAATCTTCTCCTGCAAGCACTTGGGCATGAGGAGGAATGGAGCCTGCCACCAACCGCACTTCTGCCTCAAGTGCCTGATTCTGAGGCAAAAACCAGCCCATCCAGGCACGGTAGTACCTACAACTAAATAAAATCATTGCCGCCAATATCCACACGCGGCCACTCCCCCATTTCCAGGTTTGGCTTTGCCACCAAAGGGCAATCTCCGCCAAGAGCAACAACACCATCCACATCGCTACACGGCCAAAAGCCCATTTATCCAATAAAGCCCCTCCCGCAAACACCACCAGCAGGGCGATGAACCATACGCTTTGCGCATCCATGCCGGTGCGACGAACCCGCATCCCCAAGGGAATAAGCCCCAATGCCGCCGGTAAAAAATGCAGCCACAACCGCGCGTATAATTCGCGGTTCGCTGCGTGGATGTCACTGGCTGGCAGTAAGAGGTCTTGCCAGGTAAAATAGGGCCAGAAGAAAAGGAGACCGAGAGAAGCAATGACCGCTATTCCACCCACAACAAGGGCTTTTGGGAGGTGTTCTTTTGAAAAAATGAAAATAGCCAAACCGCCCAAGGCCACAGCTACCGCCGTTAACGGATGGATCAGCACGATGACGCCTGAAAGCAAAGGGATTCCGACGACTCCTGTCCAGGCAGGTGTTGCTATCACACGTTGGTAATCGCTGATGACGTGCAGACCCAACCCAAAAGCCATGGCCGAAGGATAAGCCATCACAGACGGCCATTCTGCTACTGAAAAAAAGCCCGAATAGTACCAGGGCTGCAGACAACCTACCAGCACCAGCCCGATCAACAGGGCCACCGAGGTATGGCTCAAGCCTTGTCCCCTACCCCATTTCACCATGCCTGTGAACCATACGGCGGCATTTACCCAGGCTGCTGCAGACAACCACGCGGGTGCGGAAAATCCGGAAATCCGGACGAGGAAACCTAGTAGTAAATGGTAAGGAGTGAAAAATACGTTTTCAGGAGTGCCGCCGAAAATGGGGTGCTGCGGATGAAAAGGGTGATCTGCGAGTTCGCGGATCATGGCAGCGTGCAACCAAAAATCGCCTCCATGTTTGGAAAAAATGAGTGCCGCAGCCAGCAACGCAGCCACAGCAACCAAGGGCAAGGCCCCTTTTTTTATTTTCCAATCAGCAACCATGAACCTAAAACTGGTGAAATACGCCCTGTACGGATGGCAAGGTAGCCGATTTTATCAGGAATGAAGAGGTGGAATACCGGCAAAAACGCATGATTGAGTTGGGAGAAACACGGGTGTTTTGCACCTACTTTGTGAAATATTCCTGTATTATTCCGGAAAATACAGCCCATGCTAAAATCAGTGACACTTTTCCTGAAGCGAATATTCTCGCTCTACGGCACCACCGATGCCTTGGGCACCATAGAATCTATCCGCAACAGCGCTACCATTCGGGGATACAATGGCTGGTTGCTGGTGGCTTCTTCAATGCTTGCCTGCATCGGGTTGGATCAAAATTCGGCGGCAGTCATTATCGGGGCCATGCTTATTTCACCGTTGATGTCCCCGATTTTGGGCCTCGGCCTGGCTGTGGGCATCAATGACCGGGATTTGCTGATATCGGCGCTGCGCAATTTTTTTATCGCCATGGGTGCCAGCCTCCTGGTAAGTACGGTGTACTTTTTACTCACCCCGCTCGGCGATCCTACCGAGCAAATCATTGCACGTACCCGGCCTACTACCCTGGATGTGCTGGTGGCGTTTTTTGGGGGTGTGGCCGGTGTGGTGGCAGGTTCGAGAAAAGATAAGACGAACGCCATTCCGGGGGTAGCGATTGCTACGGCTCTGATGCCGCCGTTGTGCGTGGCGGGTTATGGCATTGCGAAGTTTGACATGGAGATATTCTTCGGCGCCTTTTACCTCTTTTTCCTCAACAGCGTATTCATTGCCTTGGCTACTTTCCTGATAGTCAGGTACCTGGGTTTTCCATATGTATCTTATCCCGACAACGAAACCCGCCGTAAAGCCGTGCGGTACATCTCCGTATTTTCGTTTCTGCTTGTGCTGCCGAGCGGGGTGGTGATGTATGCTTTGCTCAAAGAAATTCGCACTGAGCAACATGTCAATCAGTTTCTGGACAGCGAGTTTTCCAAAGGCTCGCGCAAAATTATCGACTACGAACTCACCCTAACCGACTCGGTCAATTACCTGAAGTTGTTCATGACCGGGCGATTTCTTCCCATTGATTCCGTTGCTATTCTCGAAGCAAAATCAACCGAATATCGCCTCAAAAATATTCACCTCGAATGCATTCAGGACCTGCCTCCGCTGGATGGAAACAACCTCGCCAACCAAACGAAGCTCACGGTTATCAAGGAGTTACAGCCCCTCATGGAAGCGCAAAATCAAAAGCTCGATAGCCTCAGGGCATTGCTGGAGGTAAAAAGACAAGACAAAAGCACCACCCAAACCCTTCAAAAGGAGGGCCGGGTGGTTTTTCCTGAGCTCGAAGATATTTTGTTGAGTTTTGAAGCGGTAGAGGTTTTATCCACTGGGAAGGCCGATACCCTGGCCGTGGTGATTCCCACCTGGAAAAAAGGCATGAGCGCCACCAATTTGCGCAAGCTCGACCTCAAAATGCTGGCCTGGGTCAAAACCCGGTTCGAGCTGGATTCGGTGGTGGTGGCGCACCGGTAATTGTAACGCCTGCTTCCTGCAGGTCTGCGCATTCACCGACTGGAAGTCGGCGGTACAAGGTAGGCGGTACAACGTCGGCGGCACGTACTCAACTGCCCAAAGCCCTTCGGTAAGCCGCCAGGGCGTTGAGGTAATCGTACAAACTGGTCAGGTAGCCGTTTTCTGCATCGCGGAGGCTATACTGGGTATTGCGCAGGTCGCTTTGAAGGAGGGCGCCTTGTTGAAAGCGTACCTCGTCTTCGGCCAATATGGTTCGAGCCAATGCCAGGTTTTCCTCAGCGTTTTGCAATTGCACTTCCGTGTCATGCACTTGAATTGCCGTGCGCTTAATTTCATACGAAAGCTGGCTTTGCAGCTCCTGGAGGTTTTCGCGGTTGAGGTCCATTTGTAAAGCAATGCCGTTCGTGCGCGATTTTCGTAATCCGCCGTCGTAAATGGGCACTGCTACTTTTATGCCCAAGTAGCTGAAAGTGGACCAGGTATTGTCCGCAAACACGTTAAAATCGTTGCTCAGGTGCTGCGCGCCGTAGAGGGCATAGGCCGAAACGGTGGGCAAGGCGGTGCGTTTTTCTTCCCGCATGGCAGCCGAATTGAGCTGGAGGTTGGTCTTTTCGATCTGATAATCCAGCAGGTCTTCGGGGCCTTTGGCAACAGGCTCGTAGGTAATCGCGAGGTCCTGCAATTTGTCTGAAGCCTCAATTATTGTGGTGGGGTCCTGTCCCAGCTGACGGGCCAGAAACGCTATGGAAAGCTCATATGCCCTGCGGTCGCGATCAAGGGAAGCCTGGGCATTGCGTACATCGAGCTGGAGGCGGTTGAGCTCCGAAGCATACAGGGTGCCATTATCCACGCGGGTTTTGGTCGTTTGATAAAGTGCCTGGTTCCTGCTCAGGTTTTCTTCCGACAAAGCCGTTCGCTCCCGTTGAATGAGCACATCGTAATAAGCCAGGGAGATATTGTACGCGGCATCGAGGCGGGTAAGCTCGGTTTGCTGGCTGGCGGCTTGCCCGTTGAGCGTAGCTGTAAGCTTTTGGGTGCTAAACCTGGGATCAAAAATGGCCTGATCGAGCGATACGGTTCCTGAGTAATTATTTTTGGTTCCAAAGGCAATTACCTGGTCTTCACTAGATTGACCCGGAATATTGAATACATTTCCCGGAATGACCGACTTCTGGAGCTGGATATTGTAGCGGGCGTCCACATTGGCTTTGATCTGCGGACGCGTAGAAGTGGTCAACTGACTGCGGTTATTTTCAGCTATCGCCTCCTGTATGCGTGCACGGTTAAAGTCCGGCCTGTTTGAAAGGCCCAATTCAATCGCTTCATCCAGCGTAAGGGTCAGGCGGGTGGCTTCCTGGGCAAAAGCTAATGCCAGATTGCCCAAAAGCAGCAATAAAAAGAGTGTACGTTTCATGTGAGTGGGATATCGGATTAGCCCCTGAAAACCATGGCAGGTTCCAGTCGGGTGATACGTAAAATGGCGAACAGGCTACCGCCCAGCGAAATGACCTGGGTGGCGACAAACAAGGACACGATCAGCACCGGGGGGAAATTAAATATAGTTCCCGCCTGGGCTACGCCGTTTCGAAATGCCTCCACCAGTCCGTAGCCCAACACAAAGCCGATCAGCCCGAAGAGGGTTGCCTGCAGCATGATGAGCCGGGTGAGGTAGCCGTTGGTAGAGCCGATGGCTTTGAGGGTGCCGTAGTCGCGGATGCGGTCAATGGCGGCAGAGTACAGCGTGAGGCCGATGATGATGATGCCCGATATGAGGGCAAATACCACGAGGGTACCGATCGAGAAAGCGATCCCGCTGGAGGCTAGTACAGTACTTACTGTTTGAGAGGTAAATTCTTTGGCATTCCAGGCACGAATGCCGGGGATTGTGGCATTGATCCTGTCCACGACCTCGGCTTCTGTGGCCACTTTGGGGTCCCAGGTAACGAGAAAGGCGCTGGATTTGTCGCTGCTGAGGCTGGTGAGTTTCCGCACGCGCTCGATGGTCGAAAAAACCACTGGCCCGGCCCCAAAACCACGTACGCCCCGCGTTTGGCCCGCCACAAATACCTGCTGGCCGTTGACCTCAAAGTATTCGCCTGGAGCGATTTCGCCGAGGGTTGGTCTGTCAAAAAAATCTACCGTAACTGCACCATCCTGCTGCAAATCCTGCGGTTTGCCTAGCTCCAGGTTCCAGGGACCGCCAGCAAAAGCGGGGGTTTGTACGCCAATGAGCTGCACCGAGCTGGATTTACCATTGGCAAATTTGGCTGCTCCGACCGTAATCACGATGGGATATACCTTATCTACCCCGGGTACCGAGGCCATTTCGTAGCCTACCCGCACATCGAGGTTGGCGAGGGCGTTTACATCTTTGGTTTCTTCGTCCACCACCCAGATATAGCCCTGGTTGTTTTGAACAATGTAGCCCATGGCATCGGTGAGGAAGATAAAAATGCCCAACTGTTGCCCGATCAGGAAAACGGAGATCACGATACCGGCCATGGCCCCGATGGACTTGGCCTTGTCGTACCACATGAATCGAAAAGCGGTTTTTAACATGGCTTATTTTTTCAGGGAAATGACACACTCCACCCGGCTTCCGATCAGCACTTCTGAGCCACTTTCCAGCTCTACCCGCACCTCGCGTACCCGGCGATCTTCGAGGCCCCCGGCACCATCGGCAAAGAGGGATTTCTTGCGCAGGTAAGGAGCCGCAAGTATTACTTTGCCCACAGCGAGGGTATCGTTTTTGCCCTGGAGGCGGACATAGGCGTTCTGGCCGATTTGTATCTGACTGGCAAACAATTCATCTACTTCGGTAATGGCCACCAGCGGCCCTTCAGGGGCAAAATTTCCCAGACTCGAAGAAGGAGTTACCCCCTCCCCTTCCTGCACATCCACCGAGAGGATGGTGCCATTATCGGGAGCGGAAACCCTGCGGTTTTCGACCATGCTTTGGGCATAGTGGATATCGGCATTGAGCTCATTGAGGCGGCTGCGTTGCTGGGCAATGGTCGCCTTGGCAGCTAACACGTCCTGGTCACTGGCTTCGAGGGCAAAGCGGGCATTGTCGAGTGCCTCCTGGGTGGCGGCATTGCCATTAAAGAGGTTTTGGGTTCGGGTAAAGGTCGTTTGGTTGTTGGCGCGCTTCGTGGTTTGCGAAGCAAGATTCATTTCTGCAACCCGGATCGCGTCTTCCTGGGTTTTTACTTTGGAGCGGGCCTGCTGCAGCTGCGCCTCTTCTATCGAATGGTTCATTTCAAACAGCAGCTGGCCTTTTTTTACCTGCTGGCTGGGCGATACTTCGATGTGGGCTATTACGCCCGAAGCTTCCGGGCTCAGGGTGGCAATGCGGTTGGCTGGTTCTACGGTGGCAAGGCCTACCACTTCGGTAATGGCTACTTCTCGTGCCGTTTGGGGCGTTGCAGGAAGCTGTTCTTCTTTTTTGCCACAGGCTACCACAAGCAGGCTGACGGCAAACAAAATCCAGTGATTTTTCATGGAAGGGTAGAGAAAGGAGTGGTAATAAGCGGTTGGGATAGGTTATGCTTCAAAATTGTCGACAGGAAATACTTCGCCATTCCTGACTTCCACTATTCGGTGGGCATAGGGTTTCAGGCGCGGATCGTGGGTAACTACGGCTACTGCCCGGCCTTTTTCGGCCAGGGAGCGCAGTTCGCCCATGATTACTTCGATCGAGTCTTTGTCGAGCGAGGCGGTGGGTTCGTCGCAAAGAATCATTTTGGGGTTGTTGACCAGGGCACGGGCGATGGCGATGCGCTGCTGCTGTCCGCCGGAAAGGGCCTTAGGCAGGTTGTAGCGGCGGTCGGTCATTCCCACAAATTCCATGGCTTCTTCGGCGCGGGCTTTTACCACTTTGTTCGGCAAACCCATGAGCCTCAGGGGCATCTGGATATTTTCTTCGGCAGTAAGGGGAGCCAACAGGTTAAAATTCTGGAAAACAAAGCCAATGGTATTCAGGCGCAAAGCCGCGAGTTTACGCTGGCTCAGGTTAGTCACCTCCTGCCCGTTTACCCACAGTTTTCCTTCGCTGGGATAAACCACACAGCCCAGCATGGACAGCAAAGTGGTTTTTCCCGACCCCGAAGGACCAATGATGAGGAGCAATTCCCCCATCTTCAGCTCCATGTCGGTGGGTTGAAGCGCGACTATGCGGTTATCTCCTACCTGATACACCTTTCCGGCTTTTTGCATGGTGGCGATAGACTCCATAAATTATAATGTTTTCGTAGTTTAACGCACCAAATATAGATTGGTTTTGTAGTTTATAAAATTTTTTCGTAGTTTTTTAATCCAATTATACTCCACATACGTACCTTTATGTATGAACGGAGAAAACCTGGTTGAACTGGTCAATGCTTACGATGCATATTGCAAGGAAAATCCGGAAGCGATTGACCTGGGGTCTTTTTGTCTGCATTACCTCAATAAGCAACTCATAGCGCAGGAAGGATGGGAAAACATCCCTTCCCATGACGGCATGCTGGGGTATTTATTTGGCAGGCTCACCCGCTACTCCACGGTCTATGCCCGCAAGGCCCTTTCGGAACTGGAGCTGGGTAGCCTGGAAGAGTTTGGCTACCTGGGCAGCCTGACCGAAGTAGCGAGTATGAAGAAAAGCGAGTTGATACAGGCTCACCTGAGCGAGTTTACGTCAGGCATAGAAGTCATCAAACGCCTGATCAACAAAGGCTTTATCGAGGAGTTTCCTGATCCCGACGACAAGCGCTCGCGCCGGGTGCGCCTGACGGAGGCCGGGAGCAAGGTATTTTTCGACAGCATCCCGCGCATGGAAAAGGTAGGCAAGATCATGTTTACGCCTTTTACCCCCAAAGAAAAACAAAGCCTTTTCGAGTTGTTTCACCGCGCCGTTGAGGTGCACGACCGCACCTATCCCCCGCTTCGCAACAAAAGCCTGGAGGAGATAGAACAGGGCATGCCGGGATAGTTAAAAGAAATCCGGTATGAAAGCAAGTTCTGTAGATTAGTGTCCTGGATAATTAATCAAAAGTAATCTTTACCAGCCGCCGGTTTTTTCCGCTGGTCAGCACCATCAGGATATCCTTTGGGGAAACCTGCTTCATCGCAGTTGGAATTGCATAAAGGCCAGTTTCTTTTAAGGAGAACAGGCTCTGCCGGGTTTGGTTACCGTTGATGTCCATGGAAGCACATGACATCACCATTTTCCTTTGGCCCAATCCCAATAAACTGGGAAAATAAAGGGTGGGCTTATCGCCAGGGCTGATATTCAGATTTTCAATCCGGTCATTAAAAATAAACTCGAGATGTGAAGGGGTAACAGCCAGTCCGTAGGAAAGCAAAATATCTGAATCATTTTGAAGCTGTCTCTTATTCACCCGATTAGTGGACTGAATTGCCCCATCCGGGCCAATATTGATCACCAGAATGTCGTTGCAGTAAAAGTAATAATACGTGGTGGAATAGTGGTCTTTAGGGTTTTTATAGGTACGGGTATATTTCTCTTCCCCAATCAATACCGCCCCGCCATCCTCGCGAAGGACCAGATCTTTAAAATCATATCGATAAAATGCCTCCTTTCCATAGGGTTTATTCATCCCTTTGTCAGGTTCGAACATATCCAGCGTAAGCTCTTGACTACTCTCTTTGATCACGACTTTGCTGGCGCCATCCAAGGTGGCATAATATACCCCCTTCACTAAATCGGCCCTATCCTGGGCATATGCACCGGAACAGACGAGATCCCCATTTCCCAAAATTTCCAAGTGTATATCCACCAGAAACTTTCCGGGTAGGTTAATGCTTGTTTCATTTGGCCGATCGAGGCTGGGGTTTAGTTCCAGGATTTTGAAGATATAATTAGGCTCATCCCAATCATTTTCTTTTCTGCGATCAAAGTATAGCTTGCCCAGCAGGTAGCAATTTCCTTTGTCGTCCACCCGAAAAGCATTTAGATTGAATAGCTTCTCCATGTAGGGCAACTCAAATTGTTTATTCCAAAGTGGAATCATTTCACCAGTAAACAAGTGTGCCCCGAAACGCTCAGGATCTTTCGGCTTATTAGGCAATTGATAATGCACCATAAGCTTCGATGAGTCGCGTGACCGGATTATTTCAAAAGTGGCAATATCCTGTTTAGGGAAACCATCGAAACTAACTTCTACAACAATTTTTTCATCTGCACGAACCTCAAGTGAGTAGGGGTCTATGGTTCTGTAGGCCAATATTTGACTGTGGTTCCTGGTATCCTTCCAAGAATAGAAGAAATAAAAATTAGTTTTATTCTTTATAGCTGCTAATGGCTCAAAACCCTCAAGATTATCACCAAAGTCAACTTCATTGGTTTTGACAAGGGAGAGATCAGGGCCGTATTTTTTTAGCGAAAACCGCAGTGTCCCAAATTTGGCAGGCACATAACCAACTACTGGGCCATAAGGAGCAGCTTTAGCTTGAAAGGTATAATACCCTGTCTCATCGAACCCGAAAATATCGGGTGGAAGGGCAAGGAGTTTATCCTCGTACTCCGGCCCCATCGTTAGGGTATAGCCTTTTCCTGTTTGAGCTAATGCTGCATGGACGAGAAAAAGCATTACCATGCAAATATTTAACGTATAAAATACACTCCGCATAACTGAAAAATAGTTAGTGATTAATACTACAAATTAGGCCCCACTAGTGGCTAAACAAAATAAAACGGCCCGGAATTTACTTCCAGGCCGAATAAAACGTCACATCATACAAGTCCATCACACGAATGCTGCACAAGGCTGCTTTGCCCCTGTTTCTCCCTAAGCAATAGGGAATACGAGGCTCAATTGTTCTTAGGATGACCGGAGAGGCATTAACTAAGCAATGAATACAGTAGGTAAGGGTATCCTCTTTAGCCAGTTCCTGAATCAAAAACAGTCACCAACCAAAATAAAAGGGATCCCATGAAATTAATCAAAAGTAATCTTCACCAGTCGCCGGTACTTTCCTTTGGTCAGCACCATCAACACATCGTGTTTTGACACCTGCTCAATGGCGGTTGGAATCGCATAAAGGTCGGTTTCTTTTAAAGAAAACAGACTCTGCCGGGTTTGATTACCGTTGATATCCATGGAAACACAGGACACCACTAATTTACTTTTCGTTCCAATACCTGAACCATAAGTAACCGGTTTTGCGCTCGGACTGATATTGAGGTTCTCTACCCGGTCATTGAAAATAAACTCCAGATGTGAAGGGGTAACAGCCAGTCCGTAGGAAAGCAAGGAGGTTGAATTTGCCTGAACTTGACTTTTATTTACCCGGTTGGTGGCTTCGATGACCCCGTCAGGACCAATGTTAATTACCAGGATATCATTCCGATAATAATAGGTGGTGTAAGTATAAGTCCGGCCATTGTAAGTAGAAACGGTATAGGAATAATTTTCCTCACCGATCAAAACAGCCCCGCCGTCTTCGCGCAGTACAAGGTCCTTAAAGTCGTACCTGTAAAATGATTTCTTACCTGAGGGTTTACCATTTCCTTTATCAGCTTCAAACATATCCAGGGCAAGCTGTTGGCTACTTTCTTTTTTCAGCACTTTGGTGGTTCCGTCGAGGGTGGCATAATATACTCCCTTCACTAAATCGGCCCTATCCTGGGCATACGCACCGGAGCAGATCAGGTCGCCATTGCTCATAATATCAAGGTGCACATCTACCAGAAACTTACCTGGCAGGTTAATGCTTGTTTCATCTGGCCTATCGAGGCTGGGGTTGAGTTCCAGGATTTTGAAAGTATAATTTGGCTCATCCCCATCATTTTCCTTTCTGCGCTCAAAGTAAAGCTTACCCAGGAGGTAGCAATTTCCCTCGTTGTCCACCTTAAATTCATTTATATTGAATAATTTTTCCAGGTATGGCAACTCAAATTCCTTATTCCACAGAGGAATCAACTCGCTGGTAAACAAATGTACACCAAAACGTTCAGGACTATCTGGCTTATTGGGCAATTGGTAATGCACCATGAGCTTTGATGAATCACGGGATTGCACGATTTCAAATGTGGCGTTGTTCTGTCGGGGAAAACCATCGAAACTCACTTCGGTAATGATTTTTTCATCCTCACGTACCTCAAGCGTTATAGGATCAATGGTCCTGAAAGCCAAAATCTGACTACGTTTTTTTGTATCCTTCCAGGAATAGAAATAAAAAAAATTGTTTTTATTTTTCATCGCCGCCAATGGCTGATAGTCATTCAGTTTATCCCCGAAATCGACTTCATTGGTTTTAATAAGCTTAAGGTCAGGACCAAATTTTTTCAGGTAAAACCGAACCGATGCGGTTTTGACCGGCACAAAGGCAATACCTACATAAGCAGCCGCCTTGGTCTGAAAAGTATAATACCCTGTTTCATCGAACCCGAAAATATCGGGTGGAAGGGCAAGGAACTTATCCTCATATTCTGGCCCCATTGTCAAGGTGTAGCCTTTATCTGTTTGGGCATACCCGGTATTTGCAAGAAAAAGCATTAAAAAGCAAGCATTAAATCCTCTGAATAATTTTTGTTTAATCGGAATCATAGTTGTTTAATTTAATCACAAGTTAGAATCTTCTTATTGCTTTACAAAGAAAAAAACGGCCTGGAATATGCTTCCAGGCCGTAAAGTATGTTACCTCAAAAAAATCAATAGCCTGTGTTCTGCACAAGGTTTGAATTGACGTCGATTTCTCGCTGAGGAATTGGGAATACCAACCGCGGATCGTTATACGGACGACCACCAACGGCCAGGCCCAAACGACGGTTGTCGTGTATCTTGGCTCCTTCATGGGCAAGCTCAAGGCGTCGCTCCAGCAGGATATCCTCTAGCGTTACTTCGGTAGCAGCTGCCAGCCCTGCACGAGTGTGGACCTTGTTGTAGTCTTCCAGTGGGGAGGCACCCACCGTAGAGGACAAGCGTTGGTTGGATTCTGCGCGGATGAGGTACATCTCCGCCAAGCGAATGATGTTCACATTGCCAAACTGGTTGTTCCATTTGCCGGTACGTGTAGCCCCTGCGCCTACAAAAAACAAGGCCAGCCGGCTGTCGAGCGAGTCATACAGAGCGAGGTGGTCTTCCTGGATTTCAATGTCTCCGTCACGTCCTCCATAGATAGGAATAGAAAAGAAAAGATTCATCCAGTTCACCCCATCCTGAGTTGTTACCGTGATAGCAAAAATGTCCTCACTAGAATAGCTGGAATTGTTAAATGCATCGCCGTAATCAGGGTTAAGTGTACCGCCAGCATTAATGGCTAATGTGGCAGCTAAAGCGGCAGCGGCATAATCGCCTTTTTGCAAATAAACCCGGGCCAGGAGGGCTTCTGCAGCCCCAATGGCGGCAAATACCCCGTTTGACTCCGGCAAGATAGATGCAGCAAGCTCCAGGTCGGTAATGACTTGGGTATATACTTCTCCTACCGTGTTGCGGGCCAGCTTACTTGACTCATCGATGCTGCGGGTTGGGGTCAAAACCAGCGGCACGCCCGGGCTACTAACGGTTGAACTTTCGTATTGAGGAGCATACAAGCGCACCAGCTCAAAATAAATGGCTGAACGGATAAAGAGCGCTTCTCCTTTTACCTGGTCCTGGTCTTCGGCATTTACCACTTCCAGCGAAGCCAATACGTTGTTGCAAATATTGATGGCATCGTAAGCCTGGATCCAGGTATCCTGCACATCGCCATTGGTAACCGAAATCTGCTTGTTGAAAATCTGGCGGGGAGCATCGAAAGTACCTACCCAACGCACTTCCCCGTCGCCGCCCAGTAGTTCAGAAAATATCTGAATATTGCCGCCGTACAAGTCGCCATTTGACAAAGCATCGTAAGCACCTATCAAAACGGTTTTGACGTTGGCATCTGAATTAAGCGCCAGTTCTTCGGAAATATTCTGCTGCGGTTCCAGATTCAGTAAATCTGCGCAGGAAACTGTGGTAATAGCTGCCAGCATCAGGGCAACATACCTTGGAATATGATAAAGTTTCATGTGTAATCTTTTGAAAATGGAAATCAGAAACCAAGGTTAGCTCCAAAAACAAGGGTCTTTGGCTGGGGAGCGGCGTAAAAATCTACACCAAAAGTCACGTTGCTCGACAAGAAGTCGGTGGTTACTTCCGGATCCCATCCAGGATATTTGGTGAAGGTGAAGTAGTTTTGCGCGGTGGCAAAAATCTTCAGACTGGAAATTCCTGCCTTGCTCGTCCACTCCTTAGGAAAGGTATAACCCAGGCTGATGTTTTTCACGCGGGTGTACGAAGCATCGTACACGTAACGTCCGCTTACGGACTGGTCACCATTTGAATAACCCAAACGCGGCTCTGGAACACGGGTTACGTCACCGGGTTGATCCCAGTAATTCATCTGGTCCAGGGTCTGGTTATCGAACCAGCAGGCATTACAGCTCATAAAGCCACCCGCTGCGTCGTGTACCTGGTTGCCGTACACACCTTGAATCAACACGCTGAGTTCTACCCCTTTGTAGCCGAAAGTATTGGTCAATCCGCCGATAAGGTCCGGATTCGGATCGCCGATGACCACGAAGTTAGCGTCGTTGAAGTTGTTGGTCGTTGCGGTTTCGTCCATCACATTTCCCACGGAGTCCAAGGCATTTACATACCAGATGGCGTCGCCATTGGCTTGATCTACCCCTGCGTATTCTGCTCCGTAAAAAACACCGAGGGGCTCGCCCACTTTTACGGTATTCATGTAACGGGAACTACCTGCCGTAATGATATCCTGGCCTTCGTTGAGGCTCAATACCTTGTTGCGGTTGATGGCCATATTGAAGGTAGTTGTCCATTTGAAATCACCTGTGAGGTTGTTCGAGGTCAGCACCAGTTCAAAGCCCTGGTTCTGCATGGAGCCAATGTTCTGGATCTGGGTTGTGAAACCGGAGGTTCCGGGCACAGGTACGTCCAACAGCAGATCATTGGTTAATTTGCGGTAGTAATCGATTTCACCGGTGATGCGATCGTTGAAGATACCGAAGTCGATACCTACATCAAACTGTGAGGAGCGCTCCCATCCGAGGTTGGGATTGGGGATCTGGCTTGGAAACAGGGCAGAGGTATTGGCATAGGAGCCGGCGCCATACAGCCCGCGTGAGGCGAAGTTTCCGATCTCAGCATTACCTGTAAGGCCAAAACTGGCGCGAAGCTTCGCAAAGCTGATGACATTACTTCCTGCTAAAAACGGTTCTTCACTCAGTACCCATCCCACCGAAGCAGAAGGGAAGAAGCCAAATTTATTGTTTTCTCCGAAACGGGAAGATCCATCGTAACGACCACTGAGACTAACCAGATACTTGCGGCTAAAGTTGTAGTTCACCCGTGCAAAGTAGGATACAAAGCTGTACCAGGTTAAGCTGGAGGTGCCTGAGGTAATGGTAGCGGCTGATGCCAGCTTTTTGAGGTCATCCAGCGGGAAACCCTGGCCTTCTACCTGGGTAGCGTCGGTCCGGCTTTTTTGGTATTCTGCTCCTGCAGTGACCAACAGGTTGTGGGAGTCAAAACTTTTGTCATAGTTAAGCAAACCCGTGGTGATCAGGTTGGTATTGGAGGCCCAACGTGAAACACCATATCCGCCAACAGGAATGCCTACTTCGGTCTTGCTGCCGTAGTATTTGTCGTCATTGAGGTTGAGCAGGTCAATGCCTACTTCACCTCGGGCAGTGAGTCCGGGCAGGATGGTGTAGGTAGCGTAGCCTTTGGTCAGGTTGCGCAGGGTAGTGACGGAACGGGTGGTACCCTCGATTTCTAGCAAGGGATTGTAGTAGGTAGTTACCGGGCGGTCGTACAAATCGCCGTTTTCGTCGCGGATAGGCGTTAGCGGAGCTAAAGCCACCGTCTGCATAGGGGTAGAAAAGGCGTTGTCGTCCGACAACTGATTGTTGACCGTGCGGGAAAGTGCCATGGAAAGACCAATGCTCACCTTGCTTCCTACCTGGTGGTCGAGATTAAGGCGACCGCTGAGGCGCTCAAGGGCATTGCCAATGATCATACCTTCTTGCTTGTTCCAGGAAAAAGAAGTGAAAAAGCGGGTCTGAGCCGAACCACCTGCGGCAGAAAAATCGGCCTGTTGCATGGCTCCTCTGCGGAAAACCTGGTCTTCCCAGTTCGTATTGACGCCGCTGGTTGCCCAATCGTTGTCGAAGCCGGAATAGCGACGGAAACGGCCTTCTGCAAAAGCAATATTTTCCGCAATGGCCTGCTCTTCATCGTCGTAGTAATCAGTGCCGAACTCTCTCCATTCGTATTTACCTGCTCCAACAGCTGCGCGGCTGAAAAGCTCCAGGTATTGCTCCCTATCCAAGAAGCCCCTTTTATTGGTAGGCACGCTGGATCCGGTCTGGTAATTGAAGTTGAAATTGGTTTTGCCTGCAGTACCACGCTTGGTGGTAATAATCACCACGCCATTAGCAGCACGAGCGCCATAGATAGCGGAAGCAGAAGCATCTTTCAGAATCTCAACTGAGGCTACGTCGTTGAAGTTAAGGTCGGCCAGCGGGTTCACTGGCACACTCGTTGGGTCATTCAGGCCTCCGGGATTCAGGATAATCCCGTCTACGATGTAGAGTGGCTCATTTGAAGCACCAATGGAGGAATTTCCCCGGATACGTACGCGGATAGGCGCACCCAGCTTTCCATTATTTGATTCTACAAAAACCCCAGCTGCACGCCCCTGCAAGGTCTGCTCAACCGAAGTAACGGGCTGGAAGTTGATATCCTTGGATGAAACTTTGGCAATGTTGCCGGTAAGCTCCCGCTTGATCGTAGATCCATAGCCCGTAATAATGACTTCATCCATGCTGATGATGTCTTCTTCCAGGGTAATGTTGATGAGGTTACCAGTAATCGGCACTTCTATCACTTGATACCCCACGAAGGAGATAACCAGGCTACGGGCTTCTTCTGGCACCTGTACAGAGTACATACCTTCGGCATTGGTAAAAGCACCAAAAGTGGTTCCTTTTACAATAATCGAAACTCCAGGCATGGGTTTGCCTGAGCCTCCTTCTGTGATAGTTCCGGTAACGGTTTTCTGGGCAAATGCGGGCATTGCCAATAAAACCATACACCAAAACAAAAGTAGTTTGTGCTGCATAAGAATTAGGTTGAAGTTGAGTAAAGCAAAATCAACCACAATGTTAAGAGAATGTTTGCTAATATTTTACTATCATTTCTAAATATTCAGCAGCTATCCCCTATATATTTACACCATTCGCCACTTATTCATTCCTCATTTTGAAAAATCACCAATTTAAATCAAACAAACTAAGGCTATTTGTTCAATAAATTGAAGCAATTAGGCCTGTTTTGCGCGAAAGCTACCTGGATAGCCATCTCAATCTGGTCTTAATCGGAAATTTCACTTAGAGCTTGTTCGGAAATTAAATCCTTGATAACCAGCGACTTACTTCTTATTGTGACATAAAAACAACTTCCTTTTGCCAATTTAGCCCTCAGCAAAGTCAAATTATCCAACCTAACTCATTGATTTTCAGAGCCAAAA
>JBGSTW010000024.1:0-25190 GCA_041753595.1 Bacteroidia bacterium
ATTCGATGTGCAACCGGCCTTAAAACCTGCCAGGATGTAGCACAAGATCAATGAGGGTATGCCCCGGAGATATTTTTCCGGGGCTTAAATTTCCAAAAAATGAAAAAACTTTCACTCTTAATTAATTATTATTATGTTAAAAAAATTAAAGTTTTCCGCACTTTTGTTCATGTTTGCATTTGCAGCTATTCCCGATGGTAACACTTGCTCTCTTTCATGCCCCGGACAAGTAATTGCTTCTTGTAACGGTTGTGAACAAATCAATTCGTCCACCATTCGATGTGCAACCGGCCTTAAAACCTGCCAGGATGTAGCACAAGATCAATGAGGGTATGCCCCGGAGATATTTTTCCGGGGCTTAAATTTCCAAAAAATGAAAAAACTTTCACTCTTAATTATTGTCATCTTGACCGCATGCCAGTCGACTCCCTCGACGGAGGCAAATCAGGAAGTAGTCGATCTTGCTGCGGACATCATAACCGATCAACTTCATGACACCCTGAAATTAGAAATAACAGAGGTATTCAGGATGCCGGGTGGATGCTGTGTAGGCGACTACGATCATGGCCGGGTAGTGTGCACGGATATGGACCTGAAAGCAAAACTGGTTTTTGGCAGTAAAGGACAAGGGCCGGGAGAATTGATGAGTCCGCAGGCAAGTATGTGGTACAAGGGCAAGTTTTATATATTTGACTTTATCCGCAACGGCATTGAAATATTTGACGAAAATGGGCAGTTCGAAAGAGAGGTAAGGACACCTGCAGAATACGATAAGTGGTCACAATTTGCACTTTACGGTTCCCAGTCGATGATATTTAGTACCGGGTACAGGTCATCAGTCGGGCTTGTTTTTGACCTGAGTAAACTGAAAGTAAGCGATTCATTTGGAAGTGGGGAAAAGCCCGACGAATCCATCGTACCTGCCAATATGCATATAACCCAGGACAGCAATGTAATAGCGGTACTGCTTACTGAACCCAGGGTCCTTATTTATAATCGTACTTTTGAAAAACAATCAGAAAAAGACATTACCCAATTCAGCTTCATTTCAGAAATAATGAAGTATCATCAGGAGAACGGATTTAAAAAAGAAGACATCCCGCAAAACATTTCAAGTTCGGCCTTCGACCCTGTCACCCGCCGCTTATACTTGATGACATTTGCCTTTTATCCGGAGAAACAAGGACCATTCGCTAACGTACTCTATGAGTTTCAATACGAAAATGCACAGCTTTCCTTGCGAAACACCTACCGGCTAAAGGGTGCCGAGGGCAATATTCCAGCTTTTCTTGCATTTACTATAGAAAAGGGCAAAGTGTTTGCCTGGGACTCTTACAATCAGGACTTTTACAGGTACTCACTTCCTGATTAAGTCAAAGGACTAAAATAGGGTGAAAAAAATGAGAACATCCTTCGATGTGCAACAGGTCGAAAAACCTGCCAGGAAGTGGAACAAGATCAATGATCGTATGCCTTGGAGAGATGAATTCCGGGGCTAATTTTACCAGAGATGAAAACCCTTACATTCGTCTTTATTGTTATCCTGACCGCATGCCAGTCAAATCCCTCGACGGAGGCAAATGAGGAAGTAGTCGATCTTGCTGCTGACATTGTTACCGATCAACTGCACGACACCCTGAAAATGGAACCTACTGAAGTGTTCAGCATACCGGGTGGGTGCTGCGTGGGCGACTACGACCTCGGCCGGGTAGTATGTACGGATATGAACCTGAAAGCAAAACTGATTTTTGGCAGTAAAGGACAGGGGCCGGGAGAAATGATGAGCCCGCAGTATGGTTACTGCATAGACCGCAAGTTTTATGTTTTAGATCATATGCGGGATGGTATAGAAATTTTTGGGGGAAACGGCCTATTTGAGCGGGAAGTGCGCGTACCCGCTGAATACGACAAATTTTCACAATTCGCACTTTACGGCGAACAAGAGGTGCTTTTCAGTACCGGGTATTTATCGACTGTGGGGTTAACGTTCGACCTCAATAAACTGGAAATTAAAGATTCCTTTGGGGAGGGCGAAAAACCCATCGATTCTATTATACCGGCCAACCTTCACGTCACTAAAGACGACAACGTAATAGTAGTTTTTTGGACAGATCCGCGCGTAATCGTTTATGATGCAGATCATAAAAAGCTACTGGATAAGGATATGTCTGAGTATTCTTTCATTTCTGATATGATGGAATTTAACCGCAAATCAGGATTCAAGAAAGAAAATCTTCCACTCTGCATTTCTAACTCGAAATTCGATCCACTTACCCAACGTCTTTACCTCATGGTGTATGCGTTTTATCCCGAGTACAGAGGTCCACATGCCAACGTTCTCTATGAGTTTCAGTACGAAAATGCGCAAATCACCCTGCGTAATACCTACCGGCTGCTGGGAGCAACAGCTAGCATTCCAGCTTTTCTTGTTTTTACTGTAGAAAGCGGTAAAGTATTTGCCTGGGACTCCTACAATAAGGACTTTTACAGATATTCTCTTCCTGATTAGACTAAATAACTATATTCAGGAGAAATTAACTAAGGATAATGAATCAACCCCGAATTTGAAGTAAACGATTTGCGTTAAAGAGAAAGGGAGAGGGAAGGGTTACAGATGTACGAAAAGGCTGATACAATACTCACCCCGTTCAGGGTAATAGCACTGATTATTATACTCAGTGCAGGAGGGTTGTGGCTGGCAAAAGACCTCTCTGTACAGTGGCTGCCCGCGCGAAGCGCACCCAGCATTACGATTGGATATTCGTACCAGGACCAGGACGCCCGAAAAGTGGAGCTTCAGGTTACCAGAAAAGCAGAATCTTTGCTCAGTTCTCTTGCAGGAGTAGGAGAAATTCGATCGACCTCTCAGCGTGGCCAATGCGAAATACAGATTAAACTAAAACCGGGCGTGAATCCGGAAGCCATTCGCAAAGAAGCCCGGTCGCTGTTGCGCCAGTTACAGGCCCAATTTCCCACAGGAGTCTCCTCCCCGCGTATAGGAATTTCAGATGCGGATAAACGTGATGTTTGTACCCTGCTGCTGACCGGACCCGATGCTTTTGCACTGGAAAAACTCTATGCATTCCGGGTAGCGCCGGTGATGTCGCGGGTGCCGGGAGCAGGCGAAATACAGGTGCAAGGAAAGAAAAATTTCCAGTGGACATTAACGCCACGTAGCGCTCAACTCCTTAACCTGAATGATATCGCACAAGAATTGCAGGAACTCGGCTTTCAACAGGCTGTTTCGGCTAATTCGGCCCCCCATGTTTTGCTCCGGATAATTCCCGACCCGCAAAATCCGCCGTGGGACGATATTCAGGTGACGCTTCCCGGTCAAAAGCGGGTGCCCTTGTTGTCGCTCGTGCAGGTGGATCGAACGCCGGTGCCGCAGTTGAAGTCCATCCGACTGAACCAACAACCTGCGCTTTCCATTTCGCTGTTTTACAGAGGAGATGCCAATATTCTACAGAGTTCTGCACAGCTGAATGACGCCATTCAACGGTTGGAGCCCCTCCTCGTGGCGGAGGGATGCGCCCTGAAAATACAGGATAACAGCGCCATTCTTCTTGAGGAAAACCTGAGAAAAAGCATTCAGCTTGCTTGTTTTTCGCTGCTGGGCATTGCCTTGTCCCTGATCCTGATTGTGCGAACGCTCCGCTACGTGCTGCTGTTATCATTAAGCCTGCTGGTAAATATCGCCCTTTGCGCCTTGGTGTACAGCTTGCTGAAAATACCTATCCATTTTTACACCCTGGCGGCAGCTTCGGTATCCCTGGGATTGGTTGCTGATAATTTCCTCATTGTCATGGAGCGGAAAAAAAACGGATCGGCCATAGACAGCCCCATCGAACTATGGTCCACGGTACTTACCACCCTGACTCCTCTTGCCGTGCTTGCACTCGGAAGCATGGAGGGCAAAGTCGAATTTTTCCAAAGCTTTTTCGAGGTACTTTCGGTAAATCTTTTGGTATCCATAGGGGTGGCAACACTTTTCCTCCCCGCATTGATGCACCTGCTGCCGCTTCCTGAAAAAAAGAAACAACCCTTAAAAACCTTCATTTTTGGTCCCTCATGGTGGAACTGGACGGTGCGTTACCGCTGGCCCATTCGCGTGGTGTGTGTGCTGGCCCTGGGCATTCCACTCGAAAAATTGGGCAAAATGGAGGTACAGACAGGCACAGTGGAATGGAATGCATGGTGGAAATCTGACACTTACCAGCAATACCTCCGCCCGTGGATGGAACCCCTGCTCGGCGGTGCCGGGCGATTGTTTGAAAATAAAAACGACTTTAGGTCTGCGTGGGTAGAGACTACCCGCCCCTACCTGATGGTGAAGACGTCAGTCGATGAAAATGCCCGGTCGGAGGAGTTTGTTCGGGTCAGAAATCAGATGGAGGCCTGGATAAATTCGCTACCGGAAGTAGACCTCTTGCTGGCTAACGACGTAGGGACCCGGCAAACGGACCTTACTATTGCGCTAAAGCCTGAGTATGAACAATCTAATTTTGCATTTGTACTAAAATCCCGGCTGCAAAGAATAGCAGCGGAAACCAATGACCTCAACTGGCACATACAAGGAGCGGGACGATACGACGATGGCCGCCCCTATATGGTGGGCAACTCCCCCGTCAAAGAACCCGATGCTGCCCTTTTTCTGCTGGGATACGATTACGAGGGGGTGAACAAGCAGGCCGAAATGATAGCCCAATCGCTGCGAAAGACCCCGAGAGTCCGAAATGTCGGAATAAAACTGGCTGCTGATGTGAGTCAGCTACCCTTAGAGACCCTCACGTGGAAATCAACCGACCCTACTGCGTCCGTGAATGGACAAGCAGTAGCTGCGAATTACCTCGCTACCCATGCAGTAAATGCTCCGGGGTTTGGTTACCCCCTGGTATTAACTCCAAATGCATCCTGGACGAAACAATGGGAGGTGCAGCACAGCCCCTTTCCCTCTCCTTCGGGCGTATTTTATTTTGATAAAAATGGCTGGAACTCCTCCCTTCAGCAGCCCAGCCGCATTGACCGCTATAACCGAAACTACGTGGTGAAAATATCTTTTGATTTCCAGGGAGGAAACCGGTCAATGAATGCGCTTTTGGAAGAAACCATGAAAGTTCAAACCACACGGCTACCGGTGGGCTATTCCTTTTTAGAGACTGTCATGATAGGGGCAGGCAGTAAACGGGATGCAAAGGAGGGCTGGCTATGGTTGCTTGCTGGTAGCCTGATCTGGGTCATTTTGAGCGCTTGCCTGGAATCGTGGAAGCAGGCTTTTTTTGTTTGGTGCATGATTCCCGCGTCTCTCATTGGACTCATGCTGGTTTTTGGGCTAAGCGATTTGCCCTGGGATGAAGGAAGCCTGGCAGCTGTGGCACTGGTAGCGGGATCTTCCGTGAATCTGGCTTTGTATCAACTGGCGGGATGGAGTCGCTTAATGGCTGCTGCTTCCAATGTCCTTGCACCCGAAGTGGCATGGGCACAAGCCTGGGCAGAAATCACCCCTTCTGTGATCAGCACCACCCTGACCACGGCGGCTGGGGTACTTCCCTTTTTGTTTCTTCCTGTCACCCCTTTCTGGACCAGCATGGCGGGCGGAGTAATCGGAGGACTGGTTATGTCACTGATCGCAACCGTTCTGCTATTTCCAGGATTTATGTTAAAAAAACATGCATAATCGGACCATGATACTGCTTCTTTCCAGCCTGCTTTCCGGGCTGGCGGGGCTTGTAGTTTGCGGGTGTAATGCGCGTACGGCAGCGTCGCCGGCAGATAAAAAGGAGGACAGTAGCGGACGGCAAACGGCATTGATTCCTACTGTGGATACTTTTCAAGTGCACAGGCGTACGTTTGAAGAACAATGGATTTCGGCGGGTCGACTGGAGGCTTCCCAGAAAATAAAATTTGAATTTGACGCATCGCTTGCGCCTGTAGATTACCGCGTGCGAAATGGCCAATGGGTACGCAAAGGCGACACCCTGGCCGTGCAGCGCATACCTGGCCGGTCATTAAATGTTGAAAAAGCCAGTTTGGCTTTGCTGGAAGGGCGGACTCAGTACCTGGAAAGATTGATTGCCCTCGGTTACCATCCCGAAGACTCGCTCTCGATTCCCGCTGCTATAAGGGAGCAGGCCGCCCTGAGCAGTGGATGGAGAAAGGCGAAGTTGCTTTGGCGCGAAGCGTGGCTGGAATGGAGTAAATCTGCCGTGGTCGCCCCTTTTGCAGGACAAATAGCCGGCATCCACCTGCCGGATGCAGCACAAGGGGCATCTGAACATTTAACCGTGATGGACCTCAGTTCGCTGATGGTTAGCTTTCAATTGCTGGCCAACGAAGTAGTCGAAAATTTAAAAACGGGATCTGAAGTGCAGGTAACTGTGGCCGGAATTTCCGGGACATTTAAAGCAAAAATTGAAGAAATAAACCCCGAAGTAACGGAAGAAGGTCTGGTATATGTGCGTGCCCGGCTCTTTCCCGGAAAAGCAAAATTGATTCCGGGCATGTCTGCATCTGTAACGGTTTTCCGGAAGGTGCCTCTGCAACTGGTGGTACCAGAAACCGCTATTTTGAACCGGCAAGACCGGGACCTGGTTTTTATCTGGAGAAACGACAGCGCATTCTGGCAGTACGTAACCGTGGGCCTGCAAAATTCATCGTGGGTAACGATTGAGAATGGCCTCGATGTGGGTGACATTGTTATTTCTTCGGGCGGATTCGCCCTTGCACATGCAGTTCCCGTAGCCATTATGCCACCAAGTCCGGACCGCCCATGAACGTACAGGTGCTGGTTAACCGTCCTATGGGGCTGATCACCTTTACCCTTGCGCTGGCGCTGGCGGGGGCATTTTTGGTTAACTACCTCCATACTTCGCTGCTGCCGGAACAGCCCTTACCGTTTCTGGAAATCCGCCTTTCGTCCATCGACCGCGATGCGGCAGGTATAGAACAAACGATTGCAGCTCCGCTCAGGGCGGCCTTTGCGCCCATACAAGGGGTTATTTCCATGGAAAGCACCTGTAAATCCGGGGAATGGATACTGAAACTTCACTTTTCGCGGGATACGGACATGGAACTGGCCCGACAGCAAGTGAGCGACCGCATGGATCAGGCGCTGGAGTCGGACTTATCGCTGCCAAACCGGCCTGAAATCCGGCTTCCGGTGCTGGCCGATATTCCGGTGATGTATGTCTATCTCCGCTATAAAAATCCGCTGACACCTGAAGCGTACGCGGAATCGATGGGAACGCTGAGCGACTGGGCTTCTGAATGGGTCAGTCAGCGAATGGAGCAACAACCTGACGTGGGTACGGTGGAAATTTCCGGCCTCTGGGAGTATAAATGGGAAATTACGCCCCTCGCGGAAGCCCTTCAGATCAGGGGCATTGATCCGACTGATCTTCCCATGCTTATTCAGGCTTCGACGTCTGATCAGGTGCAACTTACCCTCAGCGAAGGCTACCGCTCCCGGCCGGTAAGCATCCTCTACGCGCCGTCACCCTCTCCCGACTCGCTGCTACTCCGACAGGGCAGTCAGGCCTTTTTCTTAAAAGAAGTGGCCCTCATCCGTAAGAAAACAGCCCCTGCACAACATGAGGTATTCCTGGACCAAAAACCCGCCATTTGTTTTTCCATTCTCCAGCGCCCCGGCACCGACCTGCTGGGCATGAAGCAGCGGGTTACCTCCCTCTGCAACGAACTCGCTGCCAGGAATCCGAATACGGAATTCGTCATCACACAAGACCAGTCAGAGATTCTGGATGCTTCCATCCGCAATATGTGGCAAGGACTGGCGGTAAGTATGTTTTTGGCCATGCTGCTGTATTTTATTTTTATGCGCCAGGGCATTATTTCGCTGCTGATCAGCCTGGTAGTAGGCGTAGGTCTGTGCTGGACATTTGGTGCATTTTGGGTGTTGGGAATTGGGATCAACAGCCTTTCGCTTGCGGGCATGGTAATCGGCATCGGGCTGATGGTCGACAATGCGATTATCATGGTCAATCAGATCCGCCAATACCTGGACGCCGACCTGCCCCTGAAAGCAGCTGTGACGCAAAGTGTGTCTGATCTGGCCCTGCCGCTCATCAGTTCATCGGCTACGACGCTCGTGGTTTTTGTCCCGTTAAGTGCCAGTGGTGACGTGGTTTCTGCTCTGTTTTCTGAGCAGGCATGGAGTATGTCTCTCAGCCTGATTGCCTCTTTTTTTGTGTCCCTGTTGGTGATTCCTCCGGTATATTATTTGCTGGCTCGGCGTTTTCCCCTAATGCAAGAGCGGCCACCTGCCCGCTTTTGGCTTTACTTTCAGCAGCGCTATCAACGAACCCTTCAGGGTTTGCTAAAACGTTGGCAGCTATCGGTAATCCTTCCGGCAGCTATCCTGATTATCGGCGCATGCAGCCTGGCATGGATGCCCCGCCAGTTATTCCCTCCCCTGGCGCGTAAGCAGCTTTTGGTGCGCTTTTATTGGCCTAAAGCTACCCCGCCAGAGGTGATGAAAAGAGGAATGACCGCATGTATTGCACAGAAAGAGGAAGGAATCGTGCATACCGCGCTCCGTGTAGGAGAGCAACCCTTTATCCGCGACCCTGATCCCCTTCAAACGGATGAGTCTGAGTTGTTTATTGAATGTACGGATAGCAAAACGGCTTCGCTTCTGGCAGCGCGTTTAGATTCATTTTTATTGAAAGAAAAGCTGGTGCCGAGGTGGCGGATTTCGCCGATGCCCACCCCGTTTGAATATGTATTTACTGCTGTTTCAGGCATTTCCGACCTGCGTGCTTACCTGCCTGACGGGCAGTTTTTCCTTTCTCCTCCTGCTGTTGATTCTCTCCGGGAAACCTTGTCACAAAAGCTCAACGTGCCCTTGTCCACCGATGCCCCCTTGCGCGGATATATGATTTTGCCCGATGCCGAAAAGCTGATTTCTGCTGATCTTTCGACTGAGGCTTTTTCCCGGCAGCTAAAATGGCATTTACAGGCTCCTTTTGAGGCAAAATGGGCAGGAAGCACCCAGGTGGTAAACATAGAAAGCCGATCAGACCGGGTAGATTCGACCCGACTCGCGGCCATTCCCATCACCCTGCCCGGAGGTTCGCAGGTACCGTTGCGTGCCCTTGCGCGGGTTCAGGCATTTTCGCAAACCCAAGCCGTGTTTGCAGATAAGAATGGCGTGTTTGTGCCCCTGTATCTCCCGGAAGTACTCCCGCCTGACGACCAGATCAACACCAGGCTGGACGCGGAAAACGCGCGTATTTCCGGCCTTTATTTATCTTACGATCCTGCACAGGAGCGCACCGACAACCAGATTGGAAAGCTGTCGGCTACCATTTTATGGGTAGTCGTGCTCTTGTATTTAATTCTCGCCGCGCAATTTGAATCGTTTCTTATTCCCCTGGTAGTGCTGCTGGAAATACCTGTGGTGCTCGCAGGAACGCTGATTATTTTCTATGTGTGCGGACAATCGCTCAATTTGATGGCGCTGATAGGATTGATTACCACGATGGGAATTACCATCAATGACTCTATTCTTAAACTGGATACCATTCAAAGGAAAATAAAGGAAGGGCTCAGCCTCGAAAACGCCATTCTGAAAGGAAGCAGCGATAAACTATCCTCAGTGATACTGACCTCCCTCACGACCACTGCCTCTACTTTGCCTTTCCTGTTCGCTGCTGATCTCGGGTCTCAGCTTCAGCGGCCTTTTGCTTTTGCACTGGGTGCAGGAATAGTGCTGGGGCTACTGGTGAGCATGTATCTGGTGCCGGTGTGGATGTATTTATTAAACAAAAAATCAGCAAAACTTTAATTCAATACAACGCCAATTCAACGCCACTCAACATGCATATTGCTTTACAAAGGCTCGTTTGGGTCACTGCCTGGTGGGTTCTGTTTCCAATGGCAGGTGCACAAGTACTGGATATTACGCAGTTTCAGCAGCAGGTATGGAAACGCGCGGAGGAGTTGCCTACTTACTATGAGCTTCAGGTGGCGCAGGCCAGTATCCGGATTTCGAAGTTAAGTCAATTGCCATCGCTCTCGCTGGTGAGCGAGCCATTGAATATAAACCGCCAAAATGTACTTCGCTACAATGCTGTAATTGACGCCGACGAATACCGCACCCAACAACTTATCCGGAACAGTTTAGGAGTGAGGATCACGCAGCCCGTGGACGTATTGGGCGGCACCCTTTCCGTTCAATCCGATCTTAGCCGGCTCCAGTCTACCACCGGCCCTACCGAGATTCGCAATTATGGATGGACCCCGTTTCAGGTAGGATGGACACAGGATTGGAGCACGCGCGGAGTAGCAAAGTTTAACCGTGACGCCCTTGCCCTTTCGCTCAACCTTGCCCAAGAAGCACACCTCGAAGCCGTTGCAGAAGAGTACCAGCTGGTTTCGCTTGTCTATTTAGAGGCGTGGGCCCTGCAATCGGCTATAGCCTCGACCCGGATGCGCCTCGCTCAACGGGACACCCTGCTCGAAATTGTGGAACGCCAGTTGGCGCGGGGATTTTCTAACGTGGAGCAGCGCCTGCTGATGGAACAGCTGATTCTGGAAGATTCTTTACAATTGGTGGAGCAGGAAGGGCTATTTCAGGACCTGTGCAACACCCTTTTCGACCATACGGATCTGGAACTCACACCGCTCTACGGCAAGCTGGTACCGCCGCTTTTACCTCAAACAACCTACCTGGATGCTGATCGGATCGGGGCTTTTCTGGAAACAGAAGGACGGGCCGGAAACAGGGAGCAGGCATTAATAATATCTGCAGAAAGGGAGCGAAAACTGCGTCAGGCGGCCCGGTTGCCGCAAGTCTCGGTGTATGCCGGGTTGGGGGTAAATCGATTTACGGATGTACCGTGGTGGCAATCACAACAGGCTTTTATCCCGCAACAATACCTGAATTTTCAGGTGAATGTGCCCATCTGGAGCTGGGGAATCCCCACGATCAAAATACTTCAGTCCGATGCAGAAATCGGTGCTGCGAGGGCGCGCATTCAACAGGAGACCCTGCTGGAGCACGAAAAAATGCTTCAGCTCGTTCACGCCTACAACCGGACGACTCCCAAGTTGCAATTGCTCACCCGACTGTCTGATATCCGAAGTGAAAAATACCGCATTACTTTGTCAAAATGGGCATCGGGACAGACTTCTATGCAGGAGGTGTACGACCATACCCAACTTTGGAAGCAGTCGGAAACCCAGTATTACAATTTGCTTAAAGAAACCTGGAACGCCTACCTGACCCTCCAAACCCTTTTGCTGAAAGATCCGGTCACCCTCGCGCCCTTTTCACCCAATCCTTGATTATGGACTTCTGAGCCGCTTTTAATGGCGGTTTTTGGATCGCGACCGCGCGAAGGGCGATAAGACTTGCTGAGTACGGGTTTAAGTTTAGATTTTAATTTTCAATTCCAACTGTCCGCCAAAACCAAGCTCAACGATTTTTTGAAGGGTCGATATCCTGGCTTCTTTGATGTTATTTTCAATTTTAGAAATATAGGATTTGGTCGTTCCCACCTTTTCAGCGAGTTGTTCCTGCGTCATGCCCATTGCCACGCGTGTATCGTGAATCAACGCACCGAGCTTAAAAGCTTCATACCCAGCTTCTAACTCTTCGCGTTGCTTAGTTCCGCGTTTGCCGTAATTTTCGTCTTTGAATTCTTCCAGGGTTGTGAGGTGCTTATTTTTCGTTTTCATACATTTTTTTTATTTTAGGGTAAAATCTGTAGCACTTATTCAATGGGTAAATGATAACCATTGCGTATCACTGTCAATACAAACCTTCAATTTATCCCTGAAATATATCAGTAAAATTTCTTGTTCTTCATCAATTTCCGTATAAAACTTAGCCTTTTCCAGGTTAAGTTTGAGAAGTTCGCCATATAAATAGCGGATTTCTTCTTTTGAGAAAGAATTGATGACCGGAAAGTCTGGAATAGCTGGAATATCAAAGATTTTTTCTGAGTGCCAAAACCTTTCCATGGTAATTTTAAAGCCTTTTTCTTCAAGGAATTTGTTTGCAAGCGTAAATTCTTCACCGGTATGGAAAATGTCACCTTCATTCGCTAAAAAGGTACCAAGCACTTCGCAGATGGCTATCAGGGCATAACCGTAAACGTGTGGCCGTTCCATTAACCCACTGCCTTCCTTCGACTTGATTAATCCAAAGAATCTGGTGGACTCTTTTCGGTCAGCCGGTTGTACATAGTTAAAAATAATATCTTCCAAACACTTGTCGTATTCGCCCACTTTGTACTGGCTCTCATACGTTTCATATAATTCAGTCTTTTTAGCTTTGTCTAAAAGCAATTGATCTTTTGAACCAAAAGCATCCTTTACTTTTTGAATATCCACCGCAAATGGTTGTGCAAAATATCCCATCGAATGTCGTTTTTATAATCACCTCTTCCCCAAAAAAGCAACTTCCCCGCACATCTTTTTCCTCATTCGAATATCCTCTCTTTCCCCCAAATTCCCAAGCTTTTGTCACAAATACGCACCATACAAACCGCAATTTCCCCCTACACCATATGCCCTGGCCTCCGACCTTGACTGGCAAGGGTTACCACCTCGGTGATGCGTTTTAGTCGCGTTTCGGGCCGCTTGGCGAAGATGATCCAGTACAGGATGAGTTTTTTTTTAGAATTGCTCAGGCTGAGGTAATAATCTTTGGAGCCGGGATGGGAGGCAAACATGGCTTCGAGGTCCTCCGGAATAATCATCGCGTCCACCTCGTCCAGGATCGTCCATGAGCCGTTTTGTTGGGCGATGGCGATGCTTTGGTAGCCGGCTTCGGTCATCAGCCCGCTGTCGATGAGTTGCTGTACTTTGTCTTTGTTGATTTTTGACCAGGTGCTCCGGGCTTTTCGCTTGCTGAAAAACTGGTGCGAGGTGGTATCGTCCACCTTAATTTTCTTGCTGTCGATCCAGCCGAAACACAGCGCCATATCTACCGACTCGCTCCACGTGAGGGAGGGTATCCCCGATTTTTTCTTGTGAAAAACAAGCCATACCGCATCGTGCGTGCGGTGATTTTCGGCTAACCACGCTCTCCACTCGTCCACAGTGGTCGGATAAAATATAGCTGTTTCCTGGCGAGGCATGGGTGGCAGATTGGGGAATTAAAGGTGCGAACATTTTTAATTGGATAAAATACCTGGGTGGATACGCTGGGATAATCCCGCAAATTCTGCTGAAGAAGGGTTCATCTCTTTCCATCACCTATTCCAATCAAAGGAACACTCCCCGGCTATCACAAATCCCCCATAGGTCGTACCCCTGACAGTTTCCTCCCTCGCTACGGACGTAACTTTATGCTACCTAATCATCCTAAGCGCAGATGTCCATCATGCACCGCACACGCCTTATTTTCATGCTGAGTGCCTTTTTGCCGGGCAATTTACTCTTTAGCCAGAGCCTTAAGCCGGACTTTTACGACCGCCTCGACGCGTTTTTGGGTGCGTACGTACACGATGGGCGCGTGGACTACGCCGGTGTACAGCGCGAAGAGGCTACTGCGCCCTGGGTGGCCGAGGTCGCATCCGCCCGCCTGCAAGACGCAAGCGCCGCCGAGCAACAGGCCTTTCTGATTAACGCATATAATTTGCTCGTGATCCACGCTGCAGCGGAGGCTTATCCCATTTCCTCTGTGCTTGACGTGGAGGGCTTTTTCGACCGAACCCAGTACGTGGTGGCGGGGCAGTCCATGACGCTCAACGAGCTGGAAAAGACCCACTTGCTCAAAGCTTTTGGCGATCGGCGTTTTCACTTTGTGCTGGTTTGCGGCGCGGTGGACTGCCCCCCTATCGTCGCCACGGCTTATCGGCCCGAACTGCTCGAACAACAACTACAAGCCCAAACCACCGCCGCCATAAACGATCCAGGCTTTATCCGCGTGGTGGAGGCGCAGCAAATGGCCAGCCTTTCGCAGATTTTTGAGTGGTACGCCAGCGACTTTGGCGGAAGCAAATCCAGCGCCCGCGACTTTATCAATACCTACCGCAGCCAGCCTATCCCCACCGGTTTTGCCCTCGGCTTTTATGCCTACAACTGGTCGCTCAATGATTGGAAAAACAGCGGCGAACCCGCAGTACCCGCATCCGGAACGGACCCCGATCCGGCAAATGCCATCCGCTACGTCGTCTCGGCCACCATCCCCCGCGGCCAGCTCGAAACCAAAATATTCAATAACCTCTACACCCAGACCACCGGAAATGGCACTGTACGCACCGACCGGTCGACCTTTTTTACCACCTTTATCTCCTCGCTCTACGGGGTCAGCAACCGCTTCAATGCCGGCCTAGAACTGCGCTACCGCCGGGTACGTAACGAATCCCTCCCATCTTCCGCGCTCAGCGTGCTGGGCACGGGCGGCATGGCCCAAACCCGCGAAGGGCTGACCAGCATCGGTCCCAAGATCCGGTGGGCACCCGTACCCAAATGGTCCAATTTCTCCATCCAAAGCGCGCTGTGGATTCCCCTGGAACGCGAGCTGGAAGGCAGTAGCGTCCTGCCGTACATCGACTGGAATGGTCCCGCGTGGTGGACCCAGTTTTTCAACGATTTCACCCTCGGCTCTCGTTTTTCGCTTTTTACAGAGATCGACCTGCTATGGGAGGACATCGGGAAAGGTCCCGTTGCCCTCAACCGCGTCTCTACTCCGGCCACGGTGATTCTCAGCTATTTTCCCCGCCCCAAAACCACCCTCTATGCCCTGAGCGGCTATTCGCCCTACTGGAACCCGGGCTACGACTACTTCGCCCAGGAGGGCCTCGGTGCCAAACAGCAGGTCAACCGCAAGCTGGAATTCGAGCTCCTCGTCAACTGGTTTACCAACGGTTTCCTGCAACGCAGCGGAGGAAGGGCGGCAACCTTTAACATGGGTATGCGGTTTAATCTGTTCTAAATGCAATTTCGATATGGTTCTTCGCAGATGGTCGGTACTCCGTTTGGCGCTCGTATGCACCTGGCTGCTGGGCGTCGCTTCGGGCCAGGACACCCTGCGGAGCATCGTATTCGAGGGGCTGGAACGCACCCAACCCGATGTCCTGTTTCGCTTTGTGCAAAGCGAGGTGGGTGCACTGGCTGACAGCTTGACGATAGCGGAAGACGCGCAACGCCTGCAAAATCTGCCATTTCTCAGCCAGGTATGGCCCCGGCTGGACAGTGGCGGCGTGCTCTGCTTTGTGGTGGAAGAAGCCTGGACACGTTTCCCCATCGCCAACTTTGGCGGGGTACGGGGCAATGTGTGGGGGCAACTCGGCCTCACCGATGCCCACCTCCTCGGCCGGGGGCTGCAACTGAGCGCCTTTGGGCAGCTCAACAACGGTCGTCCCGGTGGACAGCTTTACCTGCGCGTGCCTTACCTCGGCGGTAGTCGCTGGGGAACGACCCTCAGCCTGATGCGCTGGGCCTCCACTGAGCCGCTTTATTTTGATAACCAGTTCGACGATCAGGCCGTGTTTTACGACTACGACAACCTCAGCCTGGGCGGAACCGCCCTCTTCGAGCGCAGGCTGGGGGAAACATGGGAACTGGGCGCCACCTTTTTTGTAGAAAGCTACCGCAAAGACCAGCGGCACGACGGCTTGCCGACCCCTGGACCAGCGCAGGCACGGATTCCCAAGCTGCTGATTAAAGCCAGCCACCGCTGGGGAGTTGTCAACCAGTACGCCCATCAGTTCGAAGGCTGGGACCTGACCCAGTACGCACAGGCCATCTATGACCTGCCCGACCGCAGTTGGTTTTACATTTATTGGGCCGACGCCCGGTGGTTTCGGCGCCTGGGAAACAGCCAACGGCTCAACCTGGCCATGCGTCTGCGCGCGGGACTGTCCACTAACCGCAACACGCCTTTTGCACCTTTTGTGCTGGACAGCCACATCAACCTGCGCGGTTCCGGCAACCGCATCGACCGCGGCACAGCGGTAATCACCTGGAATGTGGAGCTGCGCCAAACGCTCTGGGAGCCCTGGAAACTGGCCCTGCAAGGGGTCGCCTTCTCCGACATGGGCAGCTGGCGTCCACCCTGCGGCACACTAAATGACCTCGTGGAACCGTCAAGCCTGCATCAATTCGTGGGGATGGGGCTGCGCCTCTTACTCAAGCCCGCCCACAACGCCGTGTTGCGCGTCGATTATGGCGTGGACCTTTTTGACCCCGCACAAAGGGGTTTGGTGCTGGGGCAGTATTTTTGAGAGAGGTGGAAGGGAACGGGTTTGACGCTCGGCGATTTTGGTAGATTTCGAGGCGAATAACTGTTTGCAAGGACTAAATTTATACGAGGTCAAAATGCCTTTTATCAATTTCTATCCTTTGTCCGACATCCTCTCCTCGCCAATGGAAATATGAAGTGCCTCGCTTTGTTTAGACCAATTGGAGGTGTTTGTTAATTTGGCTCATGCCGCAGCTTTTAAACTGCGTAAGTCTAAGCATCATGTATCCTTTCAAGTAATAATCTACTCCTGGTATTGTCAAAATGAGGCGCCAGCTTAATCAACCCTAACCTGAAAGAGCCATTGCTTGAAACGCTCCAATGCCGGCCAGCGCCCGCTGCTTTCCCAATAAAGCAAGCTATAAACCAATCCATACTCCAAAAATACAACTGGCAGCGACGCTCCATAAGGCGCGCGGTAATGCGTATAGGAAAAGAATATGAGCAAGGACCAGAGCAATGGATACAACTTTCGGCTCAAGACGGCCAGCGGCACCATTACCACGATGTACCAGGGGTGCACAATGGGGGAGAAGGAAAAGTAAATCAGATACAACAACAGAAAGCGTTCAGCTAATGCTGTTTTGGGATTCCGTAGCAGGAGTGCGAACAAGAGCATGGTTACAAAAGGGAAGCTCAAACTGAGGTACGGGGAAATATCCATTCCCGTGAGCAGCATTCCTGTTTCCCGCAAGCAATAATAGGGTCCGCCATTGAATTCAAACCAGGCAAAATATAATCCGAAGCTATTTTTAAAGTTCCAAAAGGTGTCGAAATCCAGGGTAAAAGACAGCAATAGCAGGCTGATGATGACCGTGATGCTGCCAAACCAAATAAAGGTCCTCATCGGTACTTTGCGGAACAGGGCACCTGCCAGAAACAAGGGGTTGAGCTTGGTACATACGGCCAAAGCCAGCGCAATGCCTGCCTTGCTGTATTCGGCACGGGTGAGTAAATAAAGCGTCAGGAGCACGAAGGTCATGGCGAAGCCGTCAAAATGAAGGTTACCAACGACTTCTATAATGACAAGAGGATTCAGCCAAAAGAGTCCAACCAAACCGGGGGCAAGTTGCCGGGATTGCAGCAAAGCCAGCAGCAGGAAAAAGGAGGCCACTTCCGCGAGTATCAAAAACACCCGCATAACAAGCAAATTTCCCTGGTTCGGCGTGCCCCAAAGCCCCGAAATTTTAAACACCGTTTGGCTCACCGTGGGATATATGGAGAAGTATTGTTTGGAATTCATGCCGTTGGGAAAGCCATCGCTGTGGGCCTTGTACAGCGCTTCATATTTTTTCAGTTGGAGCGTGTCCCCGGCAAAATAGCTGGCGTAATCTTTGGGCAGAAACGCAAAACTCGAAATCCCATCCTTTTGAAGTTCGCCATCCCAGGTATAGCGAAAATAATCGTCGGAAAGCTGCGGCGCGGCCAGTAGGAACAGGCTTCGAAACAGCAAGCCAGCCGCAAATACCTGCCCCCAATGGATTCCCTTTTTTACGGCCATCACAGCGAGCGCAAGGGCAAGGGCAAACAACAGGCAATAGCTGCCGTACATCGCAGCGCCATCGGTTTGCTGAAACACATAGGCGAACCCATAAAAGCCCGGAATGGCGGCGGCGCTTAGCATCCAAAAAGAAACCTGCTTTAGCGGCGCCATCGGAAGGTTTTATTTTTGAAAAAGATCGAAAGCGAAAACCCAAAGAGGATCACTATCCCGTAGGAAAAGGTCAGTCCATTGAAGTTGTAAAAGGAGACCAGTACCCAAAAAATGCCGTAACACATAGCCAGCAGCTCTAAAATCAGGAGATTGTATTCCTTCTTGAAATTGTACCCGTGTTTCACCCGATTCAATAAGCCACTGCCGCTGCCAAATTTCGGGGTACGCACAAAGGCTGATTTTTTGCCGAGATAGCCTTCCATGATTCCGATGACCATATAGAGTGAAATGCCGGTGCTCATGGAAAAATACACCAACACCGAAGGGAAAAAATACAGGGCGCTTTTCCATTTATTTTTGGAAGCCATCATGTCCCCGACGAAAAAAATGATCACCAATGAGGCTAAGACGATAGGGCCAATAAGCGATAGCGTATCCGCGAATGGAATACTGACGGCGTTTGTTTCTCTAAAATAATATACGACAGGACTGAACGCCAGAATCCCTACAACCAGGAAGTAAATGGAGCTGTTCAGCAGGTGAAACGAGCCTATCAATTTGGCATTGAAAGTAGCGGCAGAACGCCACAAGGCAGCCATGTTTTTACGCAGGCATTCGGCTGCGCCCTTCGACCATCGGAATTGCTGGGTACGAAAGGCGTCGAAGGTGGAGGGAAGCTCCGCGGGCGAGCCTACCTCAAACAGGTATTTGAATTTCCAGCCCTTCATTTGTGCCCGAAAACTCAAATCCAGGTCCTCGGTCAGCGTATCGGCCTGCCAGCCTCCGGAAGTGTCGATGCAGGCACGCCGCCATATCCCGGCTGTGCCATTAAAATTGATGAATCCTCGGGCATGGGTTCTTCCCAAATGTTCAATGGTGAAATGGGTATTGAGCATAATGGCTTGCGCACGGGTAAGAATGGAGTCGTGCTCGTTGATATGCAGCCAGCGTGTTTGCACCAATCCTGTTTCGGGGTTTTCGAAATGCGCAATAGTGTTCAAAACGAATTGCGGATCGGGTACAAAATCAGCATCAAATATGGCCACAAATTCGCCTTTGGCCAGCTTTAGACCGTAATCGAGGGCTCCCGCTTTGTAGCCCGTTCGGTCTGACCGGCGGATATGTTGAAAATCGAAATGAGGCCCTTTGAGCTTTGATAGAAAGCTTTGGATCAAGGAGGAGGTCTCATCATCGGAATCATCCAGAATCTGAATTTCGAGCAGCGCTTTGGGGTATTCCAGCTGAGCCACCGATGCGAGCAGGCGTTCCACCACATATTTTTCATTGTAGAGCGGAAGCTGAACAGTTACAAGGGGTAAGGGAGCACCGGCCGGGAGCTGCTTTATCTTTGTCCTTTTGGCAAAGGCGTACAGGAGCAGTACCAATTCATGCAAAATATGTATCAGCAGAACCGCATTGAAAAAAAACCACAAATAGAACGTTAGGTTAGCCATCAGCGCCAAATGTAGTTTTTCGATTCAAAAAAAAGGGCAAGACAAATAAGTCTGATAGGTAGGCCAATGAAATTCCCAGTACAAAGATCCATCCAAAGGGTTTTATAAATCCGAAGCTAGAAAAGGCTAAGGAAAGAAAACCTAAGGATAATACAAACGAGGTGATGAAAATCGGAACTACGTGCAGGGTGTCGGCGCCTTTCCTGTTTTGCGCTATCAGGTAAATAGAGTCGTCAACGCAAACGCCCAACAAAATGGAAAGAAAAAAGAGCGTGAGCGGGGTAATAGAGAGCTCCAAAAATAGCATGATGCCTAGTGCAAAGCACATGGGGAACAGATTGACCAATAAAACGCCTATACTTTTGCGGATAGAATGCAGGTATAAAAATACGAGTACGCTTCCGAATAAGATGCTGAGCAGGAGCCCCAGCAATATTTTGAGCGAGAACTGGTGTGTTGCTTCATCTGAAAGGTATTGAAGTCCGGAGAGTTCATAGTGAACAGTTGCGTTGTTTTGCTGCGCTAGCACATCGCGCAGTTGTTTATAAGCCTTTCTTGCTGCGGGCAGTTTCATGTTTTTAAATCCAAAAACAATGCTCGCTTTCTTCGTAGTGGAATCGATGATACCGTCACCCCCCAGCTGAGATTTGTGTTCGGTCAGTTGTGCAACATCACTCGAATCCAGCGTTTCCGGAATAGAGTAGGCCGCTGGATTGCCGTTTATGAGGTAGCGATGGTAGCGTTTCACCAGCACGCCAGGGCTGTTGATGAAAAGGGGTTGAAAATTGCTGTCAATTGCGGCTTCAATCTGCGCCAGTTGATCAAGTATCGCTTTATCCCAAATGGAGCCTTCTGTACACGTAATCAAGACCTCGGCTTGCTTCGCACCAAAAAACGCTTGTTGTAAAATTTCTTTGCCCCGGGTCAATTTTGAGTCTGCGAGTTCATACTCCTGTTCCGAACCATCGATGGAAAGGCGGGTGCCAACAAACGCAACCAGCAATACGGAAGCCAGTAGAAATGCCGGTAGCATAAAGCTTTTTCGGCTCCAGCACCAACGGGAAATATGATTGTGGATGCGGTAAAGTGCTTGAAAATTGCTTCGTTTGATGAAGACAAAATCCTTGTCCATTAACGGGATTACAAGAAAACGGGCACTCAGATAAGCGATAACCACGCCGACAATAGCAGCCAATGAAAAATTGAACAGGTGCACATTTTCCGCGAAAATAAGGAAGAATAGAAACCCTACGATATTGGTTAATGACGTTAGGAAGAGCGGAACACGCACCGCAGCCAGAATCTTTTGTTGCAGTTCCGACTTGGTGCCGGAGGTAGCCTGCGCCTTTTGCTGGTGGTATAAAATGTGCATGATATCGGTAAAAGAAAGTACCGTAATAACGCACGGGATGGTAATCATGGGCAAGGTGAATGGCATCGACAGGGCATACATCACGATAAAGGTCGCCGCAATATTGAAGGCGACCATGAGACCGATCAATCCCAAACCACTCAGCGATTTCGTAAAAACATAGAATCCGATAAGAATCAGGCACAGGCTAATACATGCCAGCCAGACCGTATCGCGCCGAAGGCTTGATTGTAGCTCGTCCTGTATCAAATCGTATTGGAGGTAATGCACCTCAATGCCTTGCTTTAAGGCGGTCAATTGCTCCATCCGCTGCACCGATTTTTTTAAAATCCCGTTCGGGGCATCCACAAATACCAGGGCGTACTTTTTGTCTCTGGAAATGAACTTGCCAAAGATGTCCGGATAGCGTTCAAATTGGTTCATTCTTTTTTGAAACCGTTCCCGACGCTCCAAATCTAAAAAGGGCTCCGATTGGGGGCCGAAAAACCCTTGCTTCGGATAGGGTAAGTCCGTTATGCTCGAAGCCTTTTTAATGCCGGGTTCTGCCTTCCAAAATGCGGTGATGGCCTCCAGTAGCTGGAAATCCTCGAAGCTGCTCCAGCCTGTGGTTTTTTCCAGAATCAGTAGTGTTTCATCGCTTTTTTTTCGCCCCAAATCGCTTGAAAAGGATTCGTATGCAGCGATGTCATGGTCAGCGGCTAAATTATAGGCATTGATATTGGTTTCCAGTTTCAGGGTGGAGACCGCCCAAAATCCCAGGGGAATCGTGCAGGCAATAAAGCTATAAATGAGCCACTTAGTTTTCATGGAGGAGGCCTGCTAAAAAGGCTTGGATTTTCGTGGCAATAAGTTCATGCCCGGCTGGGTTGGGGTGACTATCATAGGGGTAATTAGTCAAAGCCGAATTTTTGAAATTGAAGTTGACATCCAGCCAGTTAATTCCCTCCAGGCGCTTTTTGAGGTCCTTGGTTTCAGGCGTTGTGTCCAAACAAACCACCCCGAACTGAATCCCTTTTTTCGCACATAAGTCCTGCATTTCGCGCAGTAAGCAAGCGGTCACCTCAACTTGCCGCTCGTGATCCTCCGAGGCGTTATCAAAGGCTGTTTGCAGGGCATTAACCGCGGCAGACCATTCTCTGCCCGGCCAATTCGCGTACATGGATTCCCAGGAGGCAAATTTAATGGTACCGTCGCAGCTGGTTTTATAGGGGAATTTCGATTGCTGCATCAAATTGTCAACCTCCTTTGAAGAGCGTCTATACCCTATTTTGAGATTTGACCGGTAGGGCTGGGATAAGGTATTGCGCATGAAATGGAAGGAGGAAAAATGAAGCAAGACCACCTTCAATTGCGTTGAATCAAGCTGTGCTTTCAATTGCAGCAGCGACTGAACGCTCCCGTAGCCCGGCACGCCGCAGTTTTGGATGCCTGCTTCAGGAAAGCTTTTTTGGAGCAGCGAAGCGAATGTCTGGTCATCCTCGACACCAAAGCCATAGGTAAAGGAGCAGCCCAGTAACAGTACATTCGTGGGGTTTTGCTGCCTATCCGCCACATACCTTGAGTGGTTGTCTAAATGCCGTGCGCTAAACGCCAATCCCTGGTTGACGTTGATTTTGTACGTACCCGGGTTTAGCTGTATTCCAAGCTCCGGGTGTCCGATAAGCGCATTTTTGGGGCTTGATTGTATGCTGTAATCGTCGTTTTTAAAGCGCGCATATCCCATGATAAGCAAAGCGGTTTCAAGGCATAGGAAAACCATCACAGGGTAATAAATCAACCATTTCAGCCATGGCTTTATTTGGGTTTTCATGAACCCAAATTAGCGATTATTCATTTGCCTGACCGGGATTTCTGGAGGGTGATCCTCGCAAGAATCGCTAACAAGGAGGGTGATCCTGAGGCAAATGCGGTTTGCGAAGCCGTGGTGACCCCAAAGCGCAAGGTCGGCTGGGGTGTCAGCCAGCGCTGCATTAATTCAAATTTCTGTACTCAGATGGACTAACGCCGACTTTTTTCTTAAACAAAGGGTGTTGTTGTATTAAGTTCGGAGTTACCTGACTTTCATTCACACCACAAATTTCACAGGCAAGCGCAAAAGGGCTCATATTCGAATCTCGGATAAGCATTCAATTATCTTAGATGCCCGCCTTCGATCTACTATTTCAATCGGGGTAATATCCGGGTAAACGCTACGATTAGCGTTGATTTCAATATGGAATAAGCTCAATAGATGCTCACTGACCTCGGTTTGAGATCAATTTCCCCGCGTCCGGCAGCGGCAACAGCGATGATTCAGACGAATAAGAGCCAAACCCACTCCCTCAAAGCACCACCTTCTTCCTCGCTTTCACGCCATTTTCTGCTTCTACCTCAAGCAAATAGATGCCGGATGCCACGCCGGGACGTGCAATGCGCAGGCCATTGGGCTGGGAGTCGAAGGATAAGGGGTACATTTTTCCCTGCAGATCATACAAACGGGCGGTGTGCAGGCGCTGGGTGGCCGAAGCTACGTCCAGGGTTTCGGTCCAGGGCAGGGGGCCGAGGGTGAGGTCCGGAATCGCGGACGGGTCGAGGGAGGTGGCGGGGCCATTCACCCGGTAAACGGTACCCGTGATATCGGCCACGTACAATTCGCCGCGGTGGTCTTCGCCAAAGGTGGAGAGCCTGCCACTGTTCATGAGTTTTTGTGGGGATGATGCGGAAAAGGTGCCGGGACTGGTTTCGGCGAGTCGCCAGATATTACCCGAGCAATAATCACCGAAAATATACTGCCCCTGCAATGCCGGGAAATCGCTGCCCCGGTACACATACCCACCCGTAACGGAGCAGCCCGTTTGGCTGGTGGCGGTGCTGGGATACACAAAAACCGGGGCACGGTAACTCGACGGATTGCCGCAGTTTTGGGTATTGTAATTGGCGTTGCCCTCGTAGCAGCGCCACCCGTAGTTGCCGCCGCCTTCGGTAGCGCGTTGCAGGTCGATTTCTTCCCAATCGTTTTGTCCCACATCACCGATCCAGAGGTCGTTGGTCAGGCGGTCGAAGGCGATACGCCAGGGGTTGCGCAGGCCGGTGGACCATATCTCTCCACGGGCAGTGGCCGATCCAGCAAAGGGATTGTCGATCGGAATAGCGTAAGGGGTGCCGCCATTGACGTCTATCCGCAGGATTTTCCCCAGCAGCGATTGGTTATTTTGGCTGTTATTAAAAGGGTCGCCGCCATCACCCCCGTCGCCGCAGGCTATATAGAGGTAACCATCGGGGCCGAAGGCGAGGTCGCCGGCATTGTGGTTGTCGAAAGGTTGCCGTATTTTCATCAATACCACTTCGGAGAGCGAATCCGCGCGGTTGGGATCGCCCGCTAGCACCGAGAAACGCGACAGGTAGCTCGTGTCGCTGTTTGCCTGACGGATATAGTACACATAGAAAAAGCCGTTTTGGGCAAAATCGGGGTGAAAAGCCAGACCCAGCAAGCCCTGCTCCCCGCCAGAGGATTTTACCCGCCCGCTGATGTTGAGAAACAAGCGGGGTAATTTGACCCGGTTGGAGTCCAGCACATAGATATAGCCAGGTCTGCCGACCACAAACAAGCGGCTGTCGCCCGCGTGGGCAATGTCCACCGGCCCATTATATCCGCCGGGCAAGGGCGAAAGGCTGAGCGGGGTATTGGTTTGGGCGAAAGAAACAAGGCTGATTAATGCCAGTGCGAAGGTGAGTAAAGCTGTCTTCATAAAGTTTTAACCTTAGAATCAGCCGAATGATTCACGGTCTGTAACATTTACCTGGGTTTTTCATTCACGTGGTGGGCGACCGCCCCAGCGAGGTTGTGGAGATCGTTCATTTTTTCGCGAAGATCGACCTTTTTGTTTTGGTCGTTCAATCCAGGTTTGAGCGTCCGCCCCAGCTGGCGGGTGATCATCGTTCAATCTCGCGAAGATCGACCCCGTTGCTTTGGCCGTCCATACCGGGCCTGGGCGTCCGCCCCAGCGGGGCGGCATTTCGGTAGAAAAATGGATGCCCCCTTTTTTTCGCGCCGAAGGCAGGCAAGGGGATGGTTCCAACGATTATTCGGCGTGCCTGCGGCGCGCGGTGGATGTGGGGGGTGTGATCGATGCTACCGATAGGTACTCCCGATGGGAGCAGGCGGCGTGTGATGATCGTTAATTGTAACTTTCATTTCGTCGTGCTAGTCCATCGCAAGTGACTTCAAAAACTACCCTTAATTCAGCTCCAACTGGTACCTCAGCAGGTTGGCGTAGTAGCCGCCTGCTTTGCTGGCCAGTTCTTCGTGGGTGCCCATTTCTACGATTTCGCCCTTATCGAGCACACATATCTGGTCCACCTGGCGGATGGTAGAGAGGCGGTGGGCAATAATGATCGTGGTGCGGCCTTCCATCAGGGTATTGAGCGCTGCCTGCACGAGCGATTCAGATTCGGCGTCGAGCGAGCTGGTGGCCTCGTCGAGGATAAGGAGAGCCGGATTTTTGAGGATGGCACGGG
>JBGSTW010000025.1:0-145844 GCA_041753595.1 Bacteroidia bacterium
GTGCGTCGGTCTTTCTCCTTGCGTTGTAGTCTGCGAAGTTGCTCTCTGGTGGCGGTATCTAGTATTGACATGCTTCAATTTACCGAAAATTATACTTCCGCAAACCACTTTGTGTTGGGTATATATGTCCGCTATTTGGCCTTTTTATTCTGGCCTTACCCTTTCTTCTACAAAGAAGCCCGGCTGTTTGGGCCGGGCTGTAACATTTACGACTTTTTGGCTCCCCGCTTGGGTGGCGGGGTGCGCTTGGGTTTGGTCAGGCTTTCGGCGTGCAGGCGCTCACAATCTTCGAGGGTGATTGTCTCCAGGTTAATGTCCTTGGGCAGCTTCACATTCTCGGATTTGTACTTCAGGTAAGGTCCCCAGCGGCCTTTCAGGATCTGCACTTCTTCGTTGAAATGGCGGATAATGCGCTCGGCATCTGCTTTTCGTTTTTTCTCGATAAGGGCAATCGCACGTTCCAGGTCAATTTCGTAAGGATCGTCGCCCTCTTCCAGCGAAGCAAAAAGGCTTCCCAGCTGCACATAAGGCCCAAAACGGCCCAGATTGGTCTTTACGGCTTCATTTTCGTACTCTCCCAGAACGCGGGGGAGCTTGAACAAGTCCATGGCCTCTTCGAGGGTAATCGTTTCGAGGCGTTGGTTGGAACGCAAGCGCGCGTAGCGCGGCTTTTCTTCTGCCTCCGTTTCGCCAATCTGAATCATGGCCCCAAAGCGACCCAGACGGGCGATTACTTTTTTGCCGGTTTTGGGGTCCAGGCCGAGGTCGCGGTCGCCGGAAGCTCGTTCGGCTTCTTTGGAGGTTTTTTCTACCAGCGGCTCAAATTTATCATAGAACGTCTGGAGCATTTTTGCCCATTCTTCGGTTCCTTCGGCAATTTTATCGAAGCCCTCCTCCATTTTGGCGGTGAAGGAATAGTCGAGAATATCAGGGAAAAACTTCACCAGAAAGTCGGTGGTGACCATGCCGATATCTGTGGGAAACAGCTTGTTTTTCTCCGCACCGGCCATTTCTGTCTTGTTGGCAGGCACAATCTCACCGTTCTTTTTCAGGGTGAGCTGCTGCAATACACGCGGCAATCCGTCGCGGGTTTCTTTGATCACATACTCCCGTTTGATGATCGTGGAGATGGTTGGCGCATAGGTCGATGGTCGGCCAATACCGAGCTCTTCGAGCTTTTTCACCAGGGCAGCTTCGGTGTAGCGGGCGGATGGTCGGGTAAAGCGCTCCAAAGCCAGCATTTCTTCCAGGTCGAGGTTTTGGCCGATAGCAAGTGGGGGCAGAACGGCCGACTCCTCGTCTTCGGGTTCGTCGTCGGTGTCTTCGAGGTACACTTTCAGAAAGCCTTCAAACTTGATTACCTCCCCTTTGGCCTTAAAAATGGCCTTGTTGGTTGAAACTTCGATATCTACCAGGGTGCGCTCCAGTTCGGCATCGGCCATCTGTGAGGCAAGGGTCCTTTTCCAAATCAATTCATACAAACGAGCTTCGTCGCGGCCCATGTCTTTCACTTGCTGCAGCGAAAGATCGGTTGGGCGAATGGCTTCGTGGGCCTCCTGCGCGTTGCTTGTTTTGGCTTTGAAGTGGCGGGTTTGCGCAAATTGTTTTCCATACAAGTCTGAAATCACTTCTTTGGCCTGATCCAGCGCCTGTTGGGCGAGGTTTACGCCGTCGGTACGCATATAGGTGATCTTACCGGCTTCGTACAGCGACTGGGCGATGCGCATGGTTTGGCCCACAGCATAGGAAAGCTTGCGGCTGGCCTCCTGCTGGAGCGTAGAAGTAGTGAACGGAGGTGCCGGCGACTTTCTAACCGGCTTCGTTTCCAGCCCCACGACGGAGTAGCTGGCACCTTTGCAGGATTCCAGAAACTTAAGCGCATCTGCTTGCTTTTCGGGACGGCTGCTGAGTTCGGCGCGTACTTTTCCTTTGGGCTGAGCCAGGAAATCGGCTGTTATCCGGAAGGAAGAGGTCGAGTTGAAGTGGAGAATCTCGCGTTCACGTTCCACCACCAGGCGCACGGATACCGACTGCACCCTACCGGCAGAAAGGCCTGTTTTTACTTTTCTCCAAAGAATGGGCGAAAGGTGAAAGCCTACGATGCGGTCGAGGATACGCCTAGCCTGCTGTGCATTTACCAGGTCGAGGTTTATCGCCCTGGGGTGCTGAATGGCATGGGTAATCGCCGATTTAGTGATTTCGTTGAAAACAATGCGCTGGGTTTTATAGAGATCAAGCCCCAAAGACTCGGCGAGGTGCCAGGAAATGGCTTCCCCTTCGCGGTCTTCGTCCGTCGCCAGTATTACATGGTCGAAGGACTTGAGCATTTTCTTTAGCTCGTTGATTATTTCCTTTTTTTCAGGAAGTATCTCGTAAGTAGGCGCGAACCCGTGCTCAATGTCCACAGCCTTATCTCCTTTTGGGAGGTCGCGCACGTGGCCATAGCTGGCTTTAACGGTATAGTCGCTGCCAAGGTACTTTTCTATGGTTTTGGCTTTGGCCGGAGATTCGACAATGAGGAGATTTTTTGGCATAGTAAATTTTTCCCGGGTATGCATGTAATGCCTGAAAGTTCAGGCCTATTCAACTGGTACCTGTGCAATATTAAGGAAGGACAGACGAATTTTCAGGGTTCATTTCCAGAAACGCTCACTGAACCCTCTTTTTTGGTCAATTAACAAGGTTTTTCGATGAAAGGTTACAATTCTAACGGTTTTTGCAAACGAATACTGTTTTTTCCGGCATATATATTGCCTCAACGACTACAAATTTACGGGTAACCGGACTATTGCCGGATTTTGTTTAACTTGGTTTTCCAACATTTTGGAAACCGTAAACCTTGCTAATCATGGTTTCTTCTCAACTAATGAAACAAACGGAAGCTCTCAGGGCTGCCATGGCCAAAGCCATTGAACTGGCTGATGAGCTGTATAAAAATGTACCTGCTAAAGACGAGCCCGCCGTTTCGGCCCAGGCTAACGTGATCCGGGCTTTCCTTCATCAAACAGACCAGCAGGAGCGCCTGTTGACGCGGATGATAACGGAGAAGCAGCAAGGATAGTAAACTTTGAAAATGGCGGGTGACCGCCATTTTTTTTTGCCCGTTTTCGGCCTAATTTGAGGCATGCTTAAGATTTACAAGTCCTCGGCCGGATCGGGCAAGACCTACACCCTCGTTCAGGAATACCTCCTCCTTGCCTTGGCTCAGCCCAAAGCCTACCGCCAGATACTCGCGGTGACCTTTACCAATAAGGCCACTGAAGAGATGAAATCCCGGATTTTGGAGGCCCTGCGAAATTTGTCAAGTGGGGATTCCAAGGCAGATGCTTTGGCTGAATACTTGATGAAAGAGTCCAAGATCAAGAGCCGGGAATTGCTCGAAGAGAGCGCTACTGCGCTTTTGCGCAACCTGCTATCAGACTATACCCGGTTTTCGGTTTCTACGATTGAGAAATTTTTTCAGCGGGTGTTGCGCGGAGTTGCCCGTGAGCTCGATATACCGATTGGCTACGATGTGATGCTGGATACCGCGGCCCTGCGCGAGCTGGCTGTGGCACGTACCATTGCCCTCGTGGATCAGGACAAAGAGCTGGCCAAATACCTGGTAGCCTACGCCAGCGACAAACTCAATGAAGGGCGTACTTTCCGCCTCGAAAAAGAACTCATTGACTTTTCGGAAAATATTTTCAAGGAAAAATTCTGGGAAGTTTGGGAGGCCCTTGAGGGAAATTTGCCCAAAAAAGAAAACATCTCTGAATTTGTAGCAGCCACACGGAAGCAAACCCAGCAGATAAAAAGCCACATGAACGACCTCATTGATGAAGCTGAGCGCATCATGGATCGGTTTGGGGTAAGTGTGGAGGATTTTTCATACAAATCAACCGGACCTGCCGGGGTCTTTCATTCGCTCCGCATCAAGCTGAAAAACAACAACTTCGAGAAAATTGAATTTGGGAGCCGGGCTTTAGCTGCCATCGCTGACCCCGAAAAATGGGTGACTAAAACAAAAGGAGGACCTTCACAGGCCCGGCAAGCCGTGGATGCAGGGTTGCAACGTATCCTGACTGAGCTCTACAATTTTTGGGAAATTAACGAGTCACAAGTCATCCTGTCCCAAATACTGATTGCGAATATTCACTTGCTGGGGTTGGTAACTAATATCGAAGAGGAGCTTATTCACTTTCGTCAGGATCAGCAAACCCTCGTTATTTCAGATGCCAACCGCCTGCTGCAGCAGCTGATCCGTGCTTCGGAAGTGCCTTTTCTGTACGAGAAAATCGGCAACCGCTACCAGCACTACCTCATCGACGAATTTCAGGATACCTCAACCGGTCAGTGGCACAATTTTCTGCCTCTAGTGGAGCAGTCTCTCGGCACGGGAGGTCAATCGCTGATCGTGGGAGATGCCAAGCAGTCGATCTATCGCTGGCGCAACGGTAACCCCGAACTCCTGCTCAATCAGGTAGAAAATGACCTCGGCCATCAGGAGATCGGCATCAAGCCCCTGAATACCAACTGGCGATCCGCAGTCAATATCGTCAAATTCAACAACAGCCTGTTTGAGCATTTGGGAAAAGGCGGGGACGACACCTTGCAGACACCCTCACTTATCACCCAGGCTTACAGTTCACCTGGCCAGGAAATCGCCAAACTCGACTATCAGGGCTATGTCGAGATCAGGCAATTTGCTAAAGGGGATAATTCAGCAAGTACCTATTCTGAAGACGAAGCCGATGATAATCAGGACGATAGCTGGCGGGAACAGGCCTTAACCTATACCCTGAAAACGATCAGAGACCTAAAGGTTGAGAATTTTTTGGAAAGCGATATCTGTATCCTGGTGCGGACCAACAGAGAAGGCATTCTGATAGCGGAGTACCTGCGCAAGAACGGTATATCCGTTTTTAGTGCCGATTCTATTTTGCTCAAAAATCATCCCCCCGTGATACTCTTATCCGGCATGCTCAAGGCGATGCTCACGCCCACCGATCGCATCAACCAGGCGGAGGTTTCCCGCGCCTCGGCCCAGATTAACCAGGCCGACGATACCGATATCAAGTATCAACATCCTTACTTTAAGGAGAATGAACATTTTCATGCGGCTTACCAGCAGTTGCTTGCAGAAATGAACACCCTCTTGCGCGAGCCGCTTCCCCTCATGGTGATGCAGCTGATCCGGATACTTAAGCTGAACGAGAGCGATCCCTATCTCGTGGGTTTTGTGGAGTTGGTTCAATCTTTCAGCAACGACAAGCAAGAGGGCCTGGCAGCCTTTGTGCATTACTGGGAAGAGAAAAAGGTAAAGCTCCCACTCGTTTCGACCGAGCAGCAAAATGCGGTACAAATCCTGACCATCCACCGCTCCAAAGGGCTGGAGTTTAAGGTGGTATTGGTGCCCATGGCGAGCTGGAAAGAAAACCAAGGCGGAGACTTTCTATGGACCTCTCAACACGAACACGGGCAGGAAAATTTTCCTTTTCCCCTCATTGCCAAAAAGAAAAAGTCTCTGGAAAAAACCGTGCTGCGTGATATATACATGAAAGAGCTTGAGTTGGAAAGACTGGAAAGCATGAACATGGCGTATGTGGCGTTTACCCGTGCGTGTGATCGGCTCTACATCGGTCTTCCTGTCGAAAAAGGGAATATTCAAGGAAAGCTGAACCAAGCTTTTGAGCAGATGTCACTTGTGCAGTTGCCACCTGAGCCGATGATGCTCGCAAAAATCGAAGGTGGATTCGCCTTTGGGGAAAAAGAACCCCGAAGAAGTCCCAAGGAAGAAAAAGCTACACTTACTCCTTCCACACTACCGGATGTACCTTTTGCTCCCAATGTCCGTGCATATAAAATCAGAAGAAGGGGCCTCTTCAGGTCAAATGACCCGGGAGCACGCAGGGCCAGCATCGACCGGGGTACCCTGATACACGAAATCCTGGCCCAGTGCATTACCCACAAAGACCTCGATGCGGCTATTCGTCGCCAGGTACGCATGGGCCGTTTAGCTGAAAATGAGGGTATGGAAATGGCGGCCGAGGTCGAAAACTGCTGGAAGCAACCGGTAATAAACGATTGGTTTTCAGGCAATTGGATGGTACGAAATGAAGCGGATATCCTGATCCCTGAAGGAGGAATGATGCGTCCCGACCGTGTAATGACAGATGCTGCCGGAAAGGAAGCCGTGGTGGTAGACTACAAAACGGGCTCGCGCCAAAAAACGCACCACGCCCAGGTGGCGGCTTACTGCCAGCTACTTAACGACATGGGATACACTCGGGTGAGTGGCTATTTGCTGTATCTCGAAGATTATGCCCTGGAAAAAGTAGTGGGTTGAGTATTGGGTCGGACCAGGCAGGGGAAATAGTTATTCTGTTTTATTTAGCAATTTGCAATTTATTTTGTCATTTGCTAAGTAAAATTGCTATTCTTGTCACATGTCTGATGCGCATCCACAGCCCCACGACCATTTCTTCAAGCTCATATTTTCGGAGCTGCGAAATGCAAAATCATTGCTTAAGGGCTTTTTGCCTCAGGATTTGTTGGATGCAATGGATTTGGAGACCCTTGTGCTTGATCCGAATAGCTATGTAGAAGAGAATTTGCAACAGTTTCTGGCTGATCTGGTTTTTAACTGTGGATACAAGGAAGGAAAAACGAAAGGGAAGATCGTATTCTTACTGGAGCATAAAAGCTATGTGCCTGAATACCTGCATTTTCAATTGCTCAGGTACATGCTCAACCTTTGGGACCAACAAACCAAGCAGGGGCTGAAACCTGTGCCTGTTGTGCCGATAGTCGTTTATCATGGCCCCAGACGTTGGACCCCTGGCACGATCACCGATTACTTTGCGCAGCCCTTTCCCAATCAGTTGGAGCGCTTCCTCCCCGAATTTGATTTCACAGTTGTGAACCTCAATCGCATACCTGTGCGTGAAATCGAATCAAAATTTCAGGAAATGGAGATCCGGAAATCTTTGCTGGTGATGAAATATATTCTTTCGAACGAATTAGCCAGCCACCTTGACCTCATCCTGAATGTCAAAAATATACCCCAAAGCCAGGAACAGCCCGACCGTTTTTTTCGTATTTTGATCAACTATTTGGTCTCAGGCAGCAAACTTGAAGAGGAATTCATCATGGAAGCAGTGAACGATAATTTGCTTGAGTGGGGCTATGTTCCCGGCTCAGTAGCTGAGAAATACCACAAGAAAGGCATTGAGGAAGGCGTTGAACTTGGCATCGAGCAAGGCATCGAGCAAGGAATCGAGCAAGGAATCGAAAAAGGCATAGAGCAAGGGCGGCAATCCTTGTTAAAGCAAAGCGTACTGCATATGCACCGTCTCGGTCAAACACCTGATCAAATTTCGATTTTGCTGAATATCACGGTTGAGCAAGTGCTTGCTTTGCTGAATACCAAATCGTAGATCTTAAAATGGATTGCGTGCTCTACGATAATTTGCTTGAGTGGGGCTATGTTCCCGGTTCAGTAGCTGAGAAATACCACAAGAAAGGTATTGAGGAAGGTGTTGAACTTGGCATCGAGCAAGGTATTGAGCAGGGTGTTGAACTCGGTATTGTAAAAGGTATAGAGCAGGGAATCGAGCAAGGAAGGCAATCCTTATTAAAGCAAAGCGTATTGCATATGCACCGCTTCGGTCAAACACCTGATCAAATTTCGATTTTGCTGAATATCTCAGGTGAGCAGGTACTTTCATTCCTGAATACCAAGTCTGGTCGGTAAAATGAATGGATGCTTATTGTGCATTGAAGGGAGATTAGACATTTCTAATCCAGGGTAATAGGTGTTTCGATAAATTTATTACGTTTATGAAAACACTTCAATTACGCCATGAAACCCCATCGCTCTCCTATCCTGGTCTCTTTTTTACTTTTGATTTTGGCCTCTTGTGCAAAGCCAGAAGTGAAAGCTCCGTCGTTGAATCCCCCAATTTGGGTTGACCTTACCTACGCTTTCGACAGCACTACGCTTTATTGGCCTAACAGCCCTTCGGGTTTCCATCATCAAACCGACGCTGAAGGAATTACGCCCGGCGGGTTTTACTACTCTTCTTATTCCATAGAGGCTCCTGAGCATGGCGGCACCCACCTGGATGCCCCTGTGCATTTTGCTGAAGGAAAATGGTCGGTGGACGAGATACCCCTTTCGCGCCTTACAGGCGAAGCCATTTGCGTGGATGTACACGAAAAGGCCCTTCATAACCGCGATTACCTCATTTCTATTGAAGATATGGAGGCTTGGGAAAAATTGAACGGTAAGCTTGCTGACAGCACCATCGTCCTGTTTATGACCGGATATGGAAAATTCTACCCCGACAGAAAGTCATACTTTGGTACAGACCTTAAAGGGGTTGAAGCCATTCCGCATCTCCATTTTCCGGGAATAAGCCCCGAATGTGCCGAGTGGCTGGTAATGCAAAGAAAGGTGAAGGCCGTAGGACTGGATACACCCAGCCTCGATTTCGGCCAGTCAACCGACTTCAAAACCCACCAGATTTTAATGGGCAACAATTGTCCGGGATTTGAAAACGTAGCTAACCTCGATCGGCTTCCTGCCAAAGGGTTTTCGGTAGTTGCTTTGCCAATGAAAATAGCCAAAGGAAGCGGCGGACCCCTCCGTATCATTGCATCCGTATCACTTTCTGAGAAGTAAACCTGCACCAGATTACCAAATCCGGTTATAGGCCTGCCACCAACGCTCGGGTATTTCGTCCTGGCGCGCCGTTTCGTAATCCGATTCCGAGCAAGGCACCAGCCTCGATCTGCCGTGAGGTTTTCCTACATCATCGGGGTGCACCAATTCCATCCACCAACGGGCGGTGTGCACGTGTTTATAAAAATTGATGCTCGGTATGGAGGCATTCAGGTGAACGGCATAAGCCTTCAGGTTCTTGTGGTCGGCTCCAGGGTAGTCGTCATGCTGCTGAGAAATACCTTCTGCCAGGTACCAGGCCATCATTGCAATGAGCTGTGCTGAATGCCCGTGTGTATCGCGGTCGGGGTCGTAGCCGTAGCAGCCAAAGCTGTGCAGGAAATAGCCCCTGCCGGCATAGCGCGCCAATTTGCATGCCTCCATGGAAGAAAATCCGCCGGGAGTGGCGTTACCTGCGCCCGGGGCCTCTGCTGCGCGCATGGCATTGAGGTCGAAGCTCACCACGTGGGCGGTCCTCAGCCACGCTTCGGCTATATCCATCTTTTCATTAAGGTTGCCGTACCTGACCGCTACCTGGGCGCGGCTGGCGAGAAACTCGTGGTCCTGCTCCGTAAGCAGGTATTGCTGAAAGCCCAGGTTGGTAAAGGCTAGACGATGTGCGGAGGTTTCATGGAGTAAAGCGTGGTTGTAGCTTGTTTCATTGAGTACAAATTCGCTGGACTCTATATCCAGACGATTGTCGATTTGTACATACTCAATGGTCGCATCACTGGTCTCCAGCGCCCTTATCTGTGCCAAAGTCAGCTCCTGTGATCCGCCAAGGATTAGCACCCGCTTGCCCGCTTCGTGTAGAACTTCGAGCACAAAGCGCAAAACATCAGCCACCTCTGTAGATTCATCCACACGCAGGAGCAGGTTGCCGAGGTCGGCCGTTTTTAGTTTGCTGTCGGGCGAAGACAAGCGGTAAAGCGCGCTCCGGATAGCTTCGTGGGCACCTGACATGCCCGGAAGGCTGTTTTCACCAGCAAAAGGTACCCCGATAATGACGAGGTCGGCAGCCAGCCAATGGGGGAAGTCGGTTTCAAAAGTTGCAATAGCGCTGCCCCACAAGCCGGAGCTATTTCCCTCAGCGGGACGTTGTATCGATTCGAAAAATGGTTTAAGATCGGTCATGGGCAGCTTGAAAGGGGTTCGAGTTCGGTATTAGTTGTATTTTCGCAACCGAATGCTTTTCAGCCTCCAAATTAAGTAATGCAAACGATACTGGTCACCGGTGCGACCGGCTTTTTAGGAAAACACCTGGTAGCAGGCTTGCAGGATGCTGGCTTTCGGGTTCGTGCCCTCGTGCGAAATGCACAAAACCGGGTGCTGGATTTTCACCCGGACGTAGAAATAGCCGATGGAGATGTAACCGATATTCTTTCGCTGGAAAAGGCACTCGAAGGCGTAGATCAGGTCTTGCATGCGGCTGCGGTAGTGAGTTTTTGGAGAAAACGCCGCGAAGAAATGAACCTGATCAATGTGCAAGGGACGGCTCAGGTCGTTGATGCGTGTATCGAAGCGGGTATCAGCCGGTTGGTTCACATCAGTTCTGTGGGCGTCTTTGGCAGAAATATAAAAGGTGCGGTAAACGAACAAACCGTCACCCGACCCGGAAAAGGGCATTCTTTTTATGGAAAATCGAAGTACCTGGCCGAAATAGAGGTGCAACGCGGGGTGGCGGAAGGATTGGATGCGGTGATTCTCAATCCGGCGGTAATTCTCGGCAAGGGCGATTGGACGATGGGCCCGCCCAAGATATTTTCGGTCGTAAACAACGGCCTTCGCTTTTACAACCAGGGCACCACCGGCTTGGTAGCGGTAGAAGATGTGGTCGCAGCGGTTATTTTGGCTTTACAGGGAAAGCTGCCTTCGGGCGAAAGGTTCTTGCTGGTAGCCGATAGTTTGCCTCAAAAAGATTTTCTGGGTTTAATAGCTCAAGGGCTGCACAAAAGCCCACCTTCCATCGCCTTGCCCAAATGGTTGACCCTACTTGTGGGGCGTATATCAGAAGGAATTGCCAACCTAACCGGAAAGGAGCCCGTTATTTCACTGGAAACCATGCGCAGTTCTGTACGGAAATCGCAATACGACGGCAGCAAAATTACCGTCTATGATGGATTCAGCTACACCCCGGTTCATGAAAGCATTGAACGAACCGCTGCCGCTTTTTTGCAGGACCATTCCCATTGAATCAATTCTCTGAATATGCGCATTTCAGCTTCCTCGCAGGAAAAACTACAAGGCGTGCTCAAGTCACAGGATTATCTGGTTCGATTTGAAAAAGGCAATTTCAAGGGCGGTTATTGTGTTGTGCAAGATCAGCGTACGGTAATCATCAATAAATTTCACCCGCTTGAAACGAAAATTAACCTGCTGATTCAGATCATTAAAGAGCTGGAAATCGACGACTCCCGACTCAGCCCCGACCAATTAAAAATCGTGGAACGCATCCGCAAAAACGAAACCGAATCGTGAAGTTCACCATTACAGGAACGGGTACTTCGCAGGGGATTCCGGTCATCGGCTGCACCTGTGAGGTCTGCCAATCGCAGGATCCGCGTGACAAACGTCTGCGTACTTCCGGGGTGCTTTATTCCGAAAATACCACCCTGGTTTTTGACACGGGGCCCGATTTTCGCCAGCAAATGCTCACTGCCGGGGTAAACAAGCTCGATGCTGTGGTATTTACCCATGCCCACAAAGACCACACCGCCGGGCTCGACGACATCCGTCCTTATAATTTCCAGACGGGTGGTAAATCCATGGATGTATTTGCTGATGCCAAAACCATCGGGCAACTAAAGCTGGAGTTCGCTTATATTTTTGAAGAAAAACCCTACCCTGGCGCACCGATGGTAGACCTGCATGAAATTCAGGATCAGCCTTTTCAGGTAGGAGATATGGTGCTAGAGCCCATTCCTGTTTGGCACGGCAGGTTGCTCATCCGGGGTTATCGCATCGGAAAATTTGCCTATCTGACCGATGTAAAATCCATCCCTGATGCTTCCATGCTGGCGCTGGCTGGTGTGGAGATATTGGTTATCAATGCGTTGCGGCACGAACCCCACCATTCGCACCTCAGCTTGAGCGAGGCCATTGAGGTTGCTGGAGAAATTGGGGCTACTCAGGTGTACTTCACCCATATTTCGCACCTGCTGGGCCGTCATGCCGATATTGCCCCTACCCTGCCCCCGGGATTTCAGCTGGCATATGATGGCTTGACGATAGTTTGGTAGCATTAGCCATTCATCGAACGAAGGCCTTAGCAGCGAAAAGGGTGACAACTGCGTTATTTCTGCAATAAATACCCTTTCGCTATGATGAAATACCTACGCTACCTGACCTGCTTTTTGGGCCTATGCGTCTATCAGCTCCCTGCCCAGCAGATTACCCCTGACACCGTACAAGCGCCTCATTCATCCCTCCGCAAGGGCAGAGCTTTGCTCGTTTCGGGGACCAATACAGCCCTTTATCTCAGCGGCATTTCGTACCTGAACTATGTCTGGTACAAAAACGATCAGCGGGTGCACCTCCACTTTTACAACGACCTGCCTGGCTGGAAGCAAATGGACAAAATGGGCCATATGTACAGCTCCCGTTTCCTAGCGCAAGTTTCCTACGAAACCATCAAATGGGCAGGCGCCTCCAAAAAACAGGCACTTCTGTATTCCGGAGTCAGCGCCATGATGTACATGACCCCGATCGAGGTATTGGATGGATTGTACCAGGGCTATGGTTTTTCGTGGTCAGATATGGGGGCGAATACGCTGGGAATGGGGCTTTTTGTGGGCCAACAGGCGCTGTGGGATGAGCAGCGGATATGGATGAAATTTTCCTATTCGCCCAGCGGATATCCAAAGTACCATCCCTTTTACCTGGGAGCTTCTCCTGCTGAGAGTTTTTTTCTCGATTACAATGCCCATACTTATTGGCTCAGCGGCAATATCCGTAGCCTTACCCCCTGGAAAAAGGCTCCTTCCTGGCTCAATCTGGCTTTGGGTTACAGTGCCAACGGCATGCTGGCCGAATTTAAGAACCCGCTTACGTACAGGGGAACGCCCATTCCCCCACTCGATCGCTACCGCCAGTTTTTGCTCTCACCTGATATCGACTGGCAGCGCATTCCTACCCAAAAAAAATGGCTCAAAAAGGTGTTTTTCGTCATGAATTACCTCAAAACCCCAGCGCCTGCACTGGAATACAATGCCATTCAGGGATTTCGCTGGCACTGGCTATACTATTGATACAAGTTATACGTGCAGGTAAAATCCTTCGAACAGGGCTTTGTACTGAGGGGTGTAATCGCCGTTTTGCTTGATTACAAAGGTGGATTCTTCACAAAGGACTTCCACTGGCGAAAGTTCGACGAGTATCCGCTCAGGCGTTTTTCCGGCTACGGTGATTACTTCGGTTAACCGCGAAAGATACAAACCCTGGTCCCGCGTGGTTTCCAATAATTCGTGCTGATTTTGTACAGGTAAAATGAGCGACGCCCTGCCTGAAACCGGGGTCAATAGCCTATGTATAGCCGAAATCAACTCAGACATCGGCAAGGCTACCGCATGTCGTTCGTTTAATCTGCCTTGGTCAACGGCCAGAAGGGCTTTGCCGGGCTGAAAAAAAGGAGGATTGCAAAGCAGGGCATCGTAGGAGTTTTCAGGAAAATAAGCCTGAATGCTGCTTTTAATGGCCACCATGCGATCGGACCAGGGGCTATGGGCTAAATTGAAACTCGCCAGTTCAGCAGCTTCTTCCAAATGGTCGATGGCGAATACCCGGGCATTCGGATTTCTTTGCGCAGCCAATAGCGCAATGATTCCCGAACCTGTGCCCAGGTCCAGTATCCGACTGCCGCTTACCTTCGCCCAACATCCTAGCAGCATGGCATCGGTACTCACTTTTGCTACCCCTTCTGCATGCTTAACCGTGAACTGATGGCAGGAAAAGCTATTGGCAAATACTGGGGTCATATTACGATCCTGATTGCTTAACACACGAAGTTAACAAAAGGGAGGTATGTTTAGCAGGTGGTGCCTATATTTGCCCTGACAGAACAACCACGAATTAACAAAATCACTAAACCCTTCATTATGAGGAAATTATCCATTTTGCTATCCCTGATGTTTGCTTTGGCGGCAGGCCAATCGGCATGGGGACAGTGTTCAGATCTCTTTTTTTCGGAGTATCTCGAAGGAAGCAGCAACAACAAAGCGCTGGAGATTTACAACCCAACCAGCGACTCTGTTGACCTTACCGACTATGTCCTTTATCGTTTTAATAACGGCTCACTTATCGCTTCAGACAGTCTTTTCCCACAAGGAACGCTTTTGTCCAAGGATGTGTACGTGATTGGCAATCCAAGTGCTATTGCCGCTATTCTCACCGTTTCAGATACGACCCACACCCTCACTTTCTTCAATGGGGATGACGCGCTGTGTCTGATCAACAAGATCACCGGCGATACCCTGGACGTTTTTGGTATCATTGGAAACGACCCCGGCACCAACTGGCCTGTAGGAACCGGTGCCACCAGCGAGTTCACCCTCGTGCGTATGGCGTCCGTGAATGCAGGAACCACCGATTGGGCTATCGGAGCTACGCAATGGGAGGTGTTTGCCCAAAACTTTTCCGATTCCCTGGGTGCACATAGCATGACCCCCTGTGCTAATGGCATGGGCCCTTGCTCCAATCTCTTCTTTTCGGAGTATCTCGAAGGAAGCAGCAACAACAAAGCGATCGAGATTTACAACGCATCTTCTTCTGCCATTGACCTCAGCCGTTACCAGGTTCAGTTGTTTACCAATGGTAGCGCTACTGTGATCAACACATTGCGGATGTTTGGCATGCTGGAAGCGGATTCGGTTTATGTTATTGCCAATGCAAGTGCCAATGCCACCATCCTGGGCCAGGCCGATACCACCAGCAATGTTACTTTCTACAATGGAGATGATGTGCTGGTGCTGATCGATACCGTTAACAGCGATACCCTTGACATCATCGGTATTATCGGTGTTGACCCGGGCACCAACTGGCCTGTAGGAACCGGTGCTACCAGCGAATTTACCCTCGTTCGTATGTCCTCCATCCATGAAGGAACCACAAACTGGGCCATAGGCGCTACTCAGTGGGACGTATATGCGCAAAACTTTGCCGACTCTCTTGGCTCACACTACATGGTTCCTTGCGGTACCGTGATTACCGGACCTTCTGCTGTAAGCTTGGGTGTAGGCAATATTGATGTAGCTGAAGCGGCTGGTTCCGTTTCAATCCAGTTGCTCATTTCCCCTACTACCGCAGATTGCTCAGTATCGGTATCACTTACCGCTTCTGGTACTGCCACAGCCGGTGCTGACTTTACCTTCAGCTCACCTGATACCGTAACCTTCATGGCTTCAGGCTCTGCCCTTCAGACCTTGGTTATTCCTATCACTAACGACCTTTTGAACGAAGGAAACGAAACCTTTGTACTGAAAATCGACTCACTGATGGGTTGCAGCATCGGTCAGATTGATTCTATTGTGGTAACCATTCTCGACGATGACGCTCCAATCCCTGTTTACCCCATTAGCCTGATTACAGCAGATGCAGATGGCAATGGTGTTGCCGATTCAACCGGCATTCTTTGCGAGGTGCGTGGCGTGGTTTATGGATTTGATATCCGCGGTGGTAACGGCGTTCAATTCACTATACGTGACAGTACTGACGGAATTGGGGTCTTTTCCTCTTCTACGAGCATCGGGTATACCACCGTACGTGAAGGAGACAGTCTTCATGTGATTGGTATTGTAGGAGAATTCAATGGCTTAGTCCAAATGGGTGGTGTCTTGGATACCATCATCGTTGTGGATTCAAGCAGAGTTATCTCTGCCCCAGTAGTGGTAGACTCTCTGGGTGAATACACCGAAAGTGAATTGATCAAGATCGAGTGCGTGAAATTGGTAAACCCAGCTCAGTGGACCGGAACCGGCTCAGGATTTACCCCTGATATCACCAACGGCACCACCACTTTTGCCCTGCGTATCGACAACGACGTAGACCTGTATGCACTTCCTGCTCCTACCGGATACTTCTCCGTAGTGGGTTTGGGTGGACAGTTTGATTCCTCTGTTCCTAAAACTGCAGGATACCAGATTCTTCCCCGCTATGCTGCTGACATTATCCCGATTGCTGCTCCAGCTGTAAGCTTTACCGCTGACACTATTTCTGTCTCTGAAGCAGCAGCTTCCGTCACCGTTTCTGTCGATTTCACAGGATTGAATCCTGACACCACCGAGGTGTGGATCACCCTCGATGCCGCTGCTTCTACCGCTACCAATGGTCAGGACTTCACTTTTGCCGGTGACACCCTCTACCAGTTTGGCAGCTGTGGCGCTATGTCCATGGAAGATGTGGTTATTACCCTGACCGACGACGCAGTGATCGAAGGAAACGAAACGATCGTACTGTACATCGAAGCTGTGATCAATGGGGTTGCTGCTATTGATACCGTTGTAATCACCCTCGTGGATGATATCACCGATGCTATCGATAACCTCCTTCCTTCACAGGCTATTTCGATGTATCCTAACCCAGGCGACCGCCAGGTGGTACTCGAAAGCATCTCCCGTATGGAGCGTGTGCGTGTGCTCGACCTTTCAGGAAAAGTAATCGCCGACAACGCGATCAATGATGTACGCACCAACCTCAACACCGATGCCCTTTCAAATGGTATCTACCTCATCGAGGTGACTACCGCTGAAGGCCGCTGGATTCAGAAGTGGGTGAAAAACAAGCAATAAGCTTCTTGCTTTAAATTGATGAGCCGGTTATCCGAAAGGGTGACCGGCTTTTTTTTTGATTACGCTGCCTTAGCTCAACTTAGTCTGCTTAGCATCAAATGGGAAATGACTTCACAATGTCTAATAAGTTATCGGTTTTGCTGCGAAATAACCTCGAAGTTTACGCTGACTGATTCCCCATTTGCATCTACCACCGTGAGGGTATGTTTGCCAGGGGAAGGAAAAGCCTGAAAGCTGTGGAACCGCGTCGTTTGGCCCAAATAGGCGTCGTCGAGGTGCCAGTATAGCACAGATTCGGGTTGCCGGTGTGCCACTTCAAACACAACCCTTCCAGATTGTCCGTCAAGTTCCAAAGGGATATAGATCCTCGCTCCGGGCCCGGGGTAAACCAACTCAAAAGGTCGGCGCTCTTTTGTTTGCCCTGTGCAATCCGGTTTCCATGGCGGAAGCGGAAGGTAGTCGGGGTGTAAAATCTGATAATAGTAAGCGATGGTTGGTGGAAATACGAGCCAGCTGCGGTTGATCATGCGCGAAGGAGAAGCGCAAGAGCTGTTGACCTGAACACTACCTGTGGCATCGAGGTGGATCGTTTGGTGAAAAGGGCAAATGGGCGCCTCCTCGCCTTTGATACAGGCCCAGATGGTGTCCCGCTCAGCGCAGTGCGGCCCCGGCCGGTAACCCGATGTTTTGCACACAGGAATTCGGATCAGGTCGGGCTCTGGGCGTGCAAACCATTTCTTCTCTGATGGAAGCATACCAAATAAATCGAACATCAAGGGGGCCGCAGCCTTGCCCCCAATCAGGTCAGGCCGGCCCTCGCCATCCGCATTGCCGACCCATACAGCCACCGTATAGCCCGGCGTTACCCCTACGGCCCAGGCATCGCGAAAGCCGTAGCTGGTGCCTGTTTTCCAGGCTACTTTTCTCGACGAGGAAAAATACTCCCAGTTCATGTCTTCTTCCGGGCGGTTTACCTGGGTGAGCGCCTCCAGCGTGAGCCAGCAAGCGCCTGCAGTTAGCTGATTGGTTTCGCTGGTTTTATCTGAAAGGGGGGAATTTTGGTAAAAATGGGGAGAGCGAAACCCCGACTTTTCATATTTGCCCTGCAATTCAAAATACTTCAGGCTGGATCGACCCAGCGAAGCATAAGCACCGGCCAGATCCCAAAGGGTTACCTCTGCTCCTCCCAGAATCAAGGCAATGCCATAGTCCTCAGCCGGACGAAACAGGGTGCTGAAGCCCATTTTGCGCAGCTCCTGGTGAAATTTTGGTACCGAATGCTCATTTAGCCAGCGACTGGCCGGTACATTCAGTGAGCGGGCCAGTGCCTGGTCGGCAGGAACGGCACCGCGAAAAGAATGGTCGAAATTTGCCGGGCTAAATCCCCGGTAGTAAGTAGGAATATCAGCCGTAAGCATGGCCGGAAGCAATTCTCCTTCCTGCTGCATGGCTGCATACAGAAATGGCTTCAGGATGCTGCCGCTGCTTCGCCGGGAAGTGATGATATCGACCTTTCCGCCATGTTCGTCTTCTTCGGAGGGCGTATTGCCCACGTAGGCCAGCACCGCCCCGGTTTTGGTGTCGAGAATCAGGGCGGCGGCGTTGTAGATGGCCTGCTCCCGAAGATGCAGGTAGTGCCGGTTAACGATTTCAGTTGCCTGTTCCTGCAGGTGTCGATCAAGGGTAGTTGCTACCACGCGGGTATCCGGCTCGTGTTTGCGCGCCTGCCATACCCTGTCAAGCAGGTGGGGCGCAACCGAAGGCAGGGGCAAGGGCTTTTCTGGCAGCGGCTCCTGAATGGCGAGTGCACACGAAACGCTGTCGATGGCACCGTTATCCCGCAATTTGCGCAGCAGCTTATTTCGCTTTTGCTCGAGGAGTTGCCGTCGTTTTCCCGGGTGAATAAGTCCGGGCGCATTGGGCAATACCGCCAACAGCGCAGATTCGGCCCAGGTTAGCTGATCCGGTTTTCGGCCAAAGTATTTCCATGCAGCAGCGTCCAGCCCTACCACATTGCCGCCAAAAGGGGCATGAGCGGCGTATAAAGCAAGTATCTTTTTCTTCGAATAGCGAAATTCCAGCCGGGTAGCCTGAATCATTTCCAGCAATTTTCGGGGTGCCGTTCGTGGCGGATTGCTACCCGATAGCCGGATCACCTGCATGGTGAGGGTGCTGGCGCCGCTGACCACAGATTTGCCCCGAATATTCTGACCAATGGCCCTGAAAAGCGCAAGCGGATCTACTCCCCAGTGGAAATAGAACCGCTTGTCTTCAAATGCGATGATTGATTGGGCGAATTTTTCAGGAATTTCTTCCGACTCCGGAAAACGCCATTGCCCATCGCTGGCTATTCTGGCGCCCAACAGGCGGCTTTCTCTATCGAGCAAAACCGTAGAAGTGGGCTCCTGAAATAGTTTTCGGGGGAGGCAAAAGTAAAAGCTGAGAAAGAGAACCAATCCGATTCCCCATCGGAAAGGATGCTTAGTAATGTTTGTTTTTACGCTGGTTCCAACACGTACTATGGCATGTTTTAGCCAGGAAAAAGCAGCATCCTTAGTGGAAATCACGGGTTAATCCTCCTTCTTTTCGGCTTCTGATTTATTTTGATCAGGTGCCCAAGCCGGATTCGACATGTCTTTCAGGGCCTGTTCCAGGTCAATTTTCTTCTGCTTAGCCTCTTCAATTTTCTGGAGCTGACCGTCACGGGCCGCTTTGTTGTCGTCGATGGCTTTCACGGTTTCGGCGAGTGTTTTCTGAAGGGCTACCGAATCTCTTACCATTTTTTCATGGTCTTTGATGTCGCGGTCAACTTGCTTTTGTTGCTCATCGATGGCGAGTTGGAGCTCATACTTCCTTACTTCCAGGGGCAATTCTTCCAGAAAGGTGTACATCCGCGTAATCTCCTGCGGGTACTCGCGCGAGCTGAGGAAATTGGATTGCCCGGCGGAGAGGAATACGATCACTTTCGAAGAGTTGTCGGTGCCCTTAGCGGCGGGCTCAACCCGGAAGTAAATGTCGAGGGTTGCGCTCGACAAGGCGGGATATTGCACGCCTTCAAAAGCGCGGTTGCCTTTGAGGGGCTTTGATTTTTTGCCGGTACCCGCCTGAATTTTATTATCAACTACCGCTTCTACGTTCTTCGGTTGGCCAGTCAAAACGATCGTTATGGCATTGGCAGACTCGCCTTTTACATAGGCTTCGGGTGCCTCACTTGCTCGCTGAGCACTGACTTTCAGCGTAAAGCAAAGGAGTAAAGCAGGGATAAGCAGTAAATTTTTTACCTTTTTCATGGGTCTTGTTTTTGGTTGAAAAAGAAGGGCTTGGTTGTAAACAGACCTTCTTTAGAGTTTTTTTTTGACCAAAGTCACATGGAGACAATCAGTAATTCTATGTCCCGGTAGTTCATATTCAATCCAAAAATAGAAGCCATGTTCTTTTTGGTGAGATGCTTTCTATATACGTAGATGCCCTGTTTTACGCCATCGTTGTACTTCACGAGTCCGTCGAGACCGCCGTGGTCGCCTGCCTTTACCAGCAAGGGCCCCAGAATATTGGAGATAGCCATCGACGCCGTACGTGCTACGCGTGAGGCTATATTGGGCACACAGTAGTGGATCACGCCGTATTTGATAAAGGTGGGGCTGTCGTGGGTGGTAGCCTTGCTGGTTTCGATACAGCCGCCCTGGTCGATGGCCACGTCGATAATCACCGAGCCTTCTTTCATTTCCGAAACCATGCTCTCGGTCACGACCATCGGCGCACGCTGTCCTTCGCGGTAAGCAGCACCGATAACCACATCGGCATCGCGGACGGCTTCGCGCACAAAGGAGCTATGCGCCACGGTGGTGTAGATGTTTACGCCCAGCTCTTTCTCTATCCGCCTGAGTTTGTGAATTTCTTCGTCGATAATGCGCACCCTCGCGCCCATACCGATCGCCGTTTGGGCCGCGTTGTAGCCTACTGTTCCGGCACCTACGATGGTTACTTCAGCGGGAGGGATTCCCGTGATGCCCCCAAGGAGTATGCCCTGGCCGCCATTGAAACCCGTCATGAGCTCCGACGCAATGTGGATAGAGGCTACCCCGGCTATTTCACTCATCATTTGCACCAGCGGCAGCGAACCGTCGGGGCTGCGGTAAAACTCGAAGCCAATGGCGGTGATGTTCTTTTTTAACAGCGAAGCCAGGTGGACAGGGGTCAGGCTGCCCATGTTCACGGCCGAAATCAATACCTGGTTTTCGCGCAGGAGCGGAAGTTCGTCCTCCATGAGCGGCGACACTTTTACGATAATATCGGCCTGCTTAAATATATCTTCGATTTTGTAGCAGATGGTTGCCCCTACTTCAGAGTAGTCCTTGTCGGTATAGCGGGCGCCAATGCCGGCGTTGTGTTGTACAAATACCTGGTGGTCGTTGGCTACGAGCACCGATACCATTTCGGGGGTGATAGGCACCCGGTTTTCCTGAAACAGCGACTCCTTGGGTACGCCAATGCGCAACGAAGTATGTTGCTTCTCTACCCGCACCGCCAGCTCCTGCGGAATGGTCCATGAACCCGGATAAATGCCGGGAAACATTCCTTGTTCGATTGAGAAATTAATATTCGCCATGAGATATGTCCAGCTTTCGGCTGTTGTCGGGTTGGGTGGTAAGGGTTAGGTGCACTGTGTCGGTTGGCAAAAAACGGGGAATACGTTCCGGCCATTCAATAAAACAGTAATTGCCTGAATCCAGGTATTCGTCCAGACCGATTTCGTATGCCTCGTCTTCTGCATGGATTCTATAAAAATCGAAATGATAAACCTCAGCATCTCTGCTCAGGTAAGTATGTACCAAAGAAAATGTAGGGCTGTTCACGGGTTCTGTTACGCCCAGGGCCCGGCAAAGGCTTTGGATGAACGTAGTTTTCCCTGCTCCCAATGTTCCATAAAATGCAAATATCCGGGCAGAAAAAAAAGTATTTATCACCTGCCGGGCGAGTTCGTCGTTATTGTCGGGGGATTTACTTACAAGGGTGAGGCGCATACCTGAATTACCTGTGCAAATTTAGAAGATGAAGCGAATAAGCAGCTATTTATCCGCGAAACATATGGGCAAAAGGGGTTCTTTTTGCCGAAAAATGACAGTTAGGTAGCTTATTGTTGCGCACTTTTACCCAATACTCACCCGTGCCAGCCAAGAAGTATGCTAGGGTTGCGCGGTTTTGTGTTTGTTCTTCCCGAATCCCACGTAAATTTTTTCCTGCTGAATTTGCTCCAAAACGCCATTGAGATTAGATAACGTGGTTTGCAAATCGCTAAGAAATTCCTCATCCTGCACCATTTCCACGGCTGGGCTATTCTTAAGTGTCCGAATGAGTGCTTCGGTTTCGTTGGCGATTTTGTCCAGCTTTGCTAACCGAGGACTTACCCCCGCAATGAGGGTATCGGCGGACACCAACAGGTGGTTGACATTGTCGGTTGTCTGGTTGCCTTTTTGAATCAGCGCTTTCACTGCCACTAGCAGCGAGTCCGATTTTATCAGCAAAGCTCTGTTTTCGGCGATAGCCGTGAGGTGGTTAACTCGCACCAGGGCAGTTTCGGTTTCGTCAAGGATATGAGATACCCTGTCGGGAGGAAGGGCTGCCGTCCAGGTACGCAGAATCGCCGCCAGTGTATCTCCTAATCCGCCCAATCCTTTGAGCAATTCGGGCGAAAACTGGTTAAAAACCATGCCTGCTTCCCGGAACGAGGAGGTAAAATCGAGGCTCGATTCACCCGGAAACTCGCTTCCTGCTTTCAGTTCTTTGCCCGAATCACCCGGAAAAAGGGCGATTTGCTTGCTGCCCATCAGCTCCTTTACTTGCAATTCCGCCCGGGCATTGGTCTGGAATGGCACTTCCTGCTCCAGCGAAATATAGACCCGAACTCCGTCGTTTTGCGGTACAATCTTCGTTACTTGCCCCACAGGTACTCCTCGCCAGAGCACCGGGTCGCCGGTAAGCAAGCCATTAACCTGCTCAAAACGAATAATATAAGCCTGCACGGGTTGCGAAAAAGGGAAACGATGCTGTACCCAGGCAATGCTCAGGTAAAAGGCCACCAAGGCACCTATTACCAACAATCCGACCCTTATTTCTCTTTTTCTGTTCAAGATGCTTTCCAGATTACTTCTGGTGAACCGGTTTGGTGTGTGATAAACCTGCTGGCAACAAACAGCCAGTCAGATAAGCGATTAAGGTAATGAATAAGTACCGGATCTACCTGTGTTTGTCGGGAAAGGGCAACGGCATAGCGCTCAGCTCTGCGGCAAATGCACCGGGCCAGGTGTGCGACTGCATTGGCCGGGTGACCACCGGGGAGGATAAAGTTTTTCAACTCCGGAAGTGTAGCTTCCATGTCGTCCATCGAGGTTTCGAGGTCCGTCACGGTCGATTCAGGAAAGGCGGGTAGCACAAAATGAGAGGTTTCGCTGTCATTTGCGAAGTGCGAACCGATCGTAAACAGCTGATGCTGAATGGTTTCCAGTCTTTCTTTGAGGAGAGCAATATCGGGCTGCATGAGCAGCATGCCCAGGGCAGCGTTGAGCTCATCCACGGTGCCATAGGCTTCAATGCGCAAATCAGACTTCAGCACGCGGGTACCTCCCAGCAATCCGGTGGTTCCGTCGTCTCCTTTGCGGGTATATATTTTCATGTGATTCTTTTTATGGGGTTTGTTTTTTCAGACTCACCTCTGTGCTGAGGTAATTGACCGAAAACCCTTTCTTGTTGTCGTTGAGAAAAAGCCTTATTTCCATGTTGCCGGCATACTCGGTGCCGCCATTCCATACCAGGGAGCCGTACGAACCGTTGGGCAGGCCATATTGTTCAGTAAACCGCTGCTGAAACTCGTTGTAAATCTGAGCGGCCTCTACTTCATCTTCAAAATAAACATGCGCTACCAATGAAAGCAGGATATCGGAATTGAGGCTGCTCTTAAGGCGTGCAGAGTAGAAGTCCGTAAGGATTTGCTTGTGATCGGGAAGGGTATAGCGGTAGCTCAGGGTAATCTCGTCGCTATAAGCCTCTGGCTTCACAGGAAGCTCGGCCACCTTTACCTCCTGCATCGTCATGCCCAGTTTTACCTTTCGGAAAGTATAGCCCTTGTCCGGAAACATAAAGGAATATACATCCGACTGGGTGGGCGTAGATCTGCCGCAGCTACCCGATAAAAGAGCTGCTAACAGGGCCAGTATGAGGGGTGTTTTCCGCTTCATCTGACAAATATAGAGAATGACATGCTGTAAGACTACGAGTTTTCGGGGGAAAAAAAAGCCAATAGTTGGAGCTGGTAGTCGTATTTTTATCCATCTAAATTACCCCTATGAACCATAAAACCATTCTACTTTCCTTATTTCTGTTTTGGATAGCCGGACAATTGTACGCCCAGACAGGAATAGCCGTTCCTTCGATGTCGTCCACTGACCAGGTTTTTCAAAACCTGGTGAACCAATACAAGATCTCAGGCGCTTCTTTCGCTATCGCCCGACAAGGCAAATTGGTTTACGCCCGATCCTTTGGCTATTCCGATCAGGCGGGGCAGGTAAATGCGCAGCCCTATAACCTGTACCGTATCGCTTCAGTCTCTAAGCCCGTCACCTCCATTGGCATCATGAAGCTGATTGAAAATGGCCAATTGACCCTTACTCAAAAGGTTTTTGGCCCCACAGGCATCCTCAATCAATCCTATTACAGCACGATTACCGATAACCGGGTTCTCAACATCACGGTGCAAAACCTGCTCGAACACAGCGGCGGCTGGAACCGCAACGTGAGCGGCGACCCCATGTTCAATGCCATTAATATCGCTAACGCCATGGGCGTAGCTTCGCCTCCGGCTGATACCACCATCCTGAAATACATGCTTGGCCGCAACCTCGATTTTACACCGGGTAGCGCTTCACAATACTCCAACTTCGGATACCTGATTTTGGGAAGGGTGATCGAGAAAGTAACCGGAATGCCTTACGAGGAATACATGCAAAAGCAGATTCTGGAGCCTCTGGGTATTTTTGACATGGTACTGGGAAAAAACCTACTTGCCAATGCCTATGAGCGTGAAGGGTATTATGCCGATTATACCAATGCCCCGCTGGCCTCTTCTGTTTACAACAATGGTCAATCAGTTCCCTGGCCCTACGGCGGCTTTAATGTCGAAGCCATGGATGCCCACGGCGGATGGATTGCCACAGCCCGCGACCTCGTGCGTTTATTGAGCGCGGTAGATGGTTTCACCACCCGTCCGGATATTCTTTCTACCACCACCCGTCAAACCATGGTGACGCCCTCTGCCGTTGATCCCAATTACGCCAAAGGCTGGTCTGTAAACACATTCAATCACTGGTGGCACAATGGCAGCCTTCCCGGTACCTCTTCGATTTGGGTGCGCACCAGCTCCGGATACCTCTGGGCAGCCATACTCAACACCCGCGATGCCGTGGGCAATATCAATGGTGCACTCGACAATGCGATGTGGAACAGCATTTCCAATGTATCCAACTGGCCAACCCACAACTGGTTTAATTGCCCTACCATTCCCGCCAAAAACCTGATGGCGATTGGCACTGCTGATTCTACCGTTACGCTCAATTTTGAAGCCGGAAATGGCACCCAGCGCATGGTGGTTGTGCACGAAGGATCGAAAATCAGGAGTTTTCCGCTCGATGGGCAGCTGTACAGTGCCAATGCCCGATTCGGTTCCGGTGACGACCTGGGTTCAGAACACTTTGTGGTCTATAACGGCTCTGGAAATCAGGTAGTTATCAGCGGCCTCAACCCCGGAGACAGTTACTTTTTCCGCGTTTTTGAATACAAAGTTGAAGCTTCACAACCGCTGTACCTTATAGCCAATACGGCCAGCGAAACCAGTCTGGAGCTGACAACCAGCATCCAAAACGGCAACCTCATGGTCGATTTCCGTGCCTGGCCCTCCCCTGCCCGAGATATCTTGCAGATTGCCTTTACCCTCGACCACCCGCAGCCCATTGAGCTTACGTTGCAAAACCAACTGGGGCAAATCGTGAAGCATCAATCCATAACCGGTCAAGACCTGAACCAGGAAATAGCCTTGCCCGTCGCCGACGTCGCTTCGGGTATCTATTTACTGAAAGCGACTGGTCTTCAGGGAAGTGCGGTGCGAAAGGTGGTTATCCAGCCTTGATTCGATACATGATGCCTGGGGGTAAACGCATACTTTGCTTCCTGGCATCACCAAATTGCAAGGCAATCAATGCCTATTTCATGGAAATTTCGAAAGTGTGAAATATTCTTTACGCGTCAAACGTATTACATGAAATTTCCTTCATATGGGCTTCTGGTCAAAAGTAAAGAAAGGCTTGAAAAAAGCCTGGCGCGCAGTGAAAGCCACCGTGCGTGTCATTGTAAAAGTGGTGATCGAAATTATCTACCGGGCCATAAACCTGGTGCTTTTCTGGTTGCCGGTAAAGAAAAAGATGCGCCTGCAGGTCATGATCCTTCAGGATGAAAATGGAGTGCCCATCGTGGCAGAAACAGATCTTGCCAAGGCGTTAGCTTTCGCTACCAAAACCATGAACGATCGTTTCGATGTGAAGCTCATTCCCTATGGCAATCCCATTGTGCAGACGATACCAACGCCAGCTCCCAAGGCCGCGCTTGACGTAAAATGCGACAGTGGAGCGGCCAGCAACGAATGGGGCGAAGCGGGAGAATATTTCGCCCATCACATGGCAGGTTGGAATGCCATCCCTATCAATCTGGGATTTCCTATTACTGCCTTTGTGGTACGCGACATTGTGGGAAAAATCGGTTGCTCACTAGGCCCAATCAGCGATTATGTTACTGTTTCAAAAGATGGGGTAAAGAGTAATAGCACCCTGACCCACGAAATTGGTCATTGCTGTGGTTTGCTTCACCGCGACAACGTCAAAAACCTCATGTACCCGAACGATGGCCGGAGTAATGATGTAACAGGCTGGCAAAAGTTTGTGGTACGCAACAGCCGCCACTGCACCTTTTGGTAGCCCCAGTTAAATGCCTGATTATTAATCAAATAAAAAGACCGGACAAAGAATTGCCCGGTCTTTTTATATCGTAAATCTTTTACTCAAAACTTACCGGAACCGCCACTTTCGTTTTGTCCCAGGCCAGGGTCAAAGCCACAGGAGTACCTTCGAAGGTGATGGTAAATTGCTCCACGACACTCAGGTTTTCCTGGGTGGGTACGTCCACCTTCAGCACATCAAACTCGGGTTCACGGCTGGCGAGGCCCTTCATGGCTACGCCCCAGGGGTACATTTTGCTGTTGAAAATAACCGTCCAGTGGTCAGATTGCGGGATGGTCCAAAGGGTGTATTTCCCCTTTGCCAGCTTTTTACCAGCCACGTTCAGGTCGTGGTTGGTTTCAAAGGTAGTGGCTTCGTTGGCACCGGTTCTCCAGGTAACGCCATAAGGAACCAATGCACCGAAGATCTCGCGGTCTTTCTTCGAAGGGCGGTTGTAAAATACCTCGATGGTATTGCCATCTACATTCAGGCTTGCGGTTGATTCGGGGCTGGCTTTCTTGGTTTGCGATTGTATGTACTTGAATGCGCCAAAAAGCACTGCTACCAAGATCAGCGGCAAAAGCCAGAGCCAGCGCAGGTTTCTTTTCTTTTTCATGGGTGTGGTTGTGATTAGGTTGGGTTAAGACAGGGAAAGAGAAAACCAGGAGTCGATTTTTTCCTGGATATATTGGTCTTCAGCCTGGTTGTTGCAGGCAATATAGTTTTTTGCAAAATCCAGTTGATAATCTGCGCTCCATACTTCAAAATTTGCCGCAAGGTCGCGTACACACTGCCCCAGATAATGCACCTCGGCATCTGTCATGGTGGGGTGGAGCGACAGCCTGATCCAGCCCGGTTTTTCGGAGTAATCGCCTGCATTGATCAGGTCGGTGATGTGGCGGGAATAGGCGGGCTCCACATGCAGCAGGTAATGGCCATAGGTGCCCGCACAAGAGCATCCGCCGCGTACCTGTATCCCAAACCGGTCGTTGAGCATTTTCACGCCCAGGTTGTAATGCAGGCCATCGATGTAAAATGAAACCACCCCGAGGCGTTCGCGGATATGGTCGGCCAGGATGTGCAGGTTGTCAACCCTATCGAGGTATTTCCAGAAAATATCCAGCTGTTCGTGTTCGCGTTTGAGGATATTTTCCACGCCCATTTCTTCCTTGAGCCGGATGGCAAATGCCGCCCTGATGGTTTGCAGAAACGCAGGGGTGCCTCCGTCTTCGCGGCTTTCGATGCCATCTACGTACTTCCTGCCGCCCCACGGATTGGTCCAGTCCACGGTGCCGCCGCCGGGATTGTCGGGGATGCTGTTGTGGTAGAGGTTTTTGTTGAAAACAAGAATACCGGTAGAGCCCGGGCCTCCCAGAAATTTGTGCGGAGAAAAGAAAATGGCATCAAGGCGTTCTTCGGCAGCTTCGGGGTGCATGTTCATGTCCACATAGGGCGCCGAGCAAGCGAAGTCAACAAAGCACAGCCCTCCGGCAGTGTGAACCATGCGGGCCATCTTGTGGTAGGGCGTCTCGATACCTGTTACATTGGAGCAGGCAGTGATGGCGGCAATCTTGATCGGGCGGTCGCGGTATTCGTGCAGCAATTGTTGAAAATGATCCAGGCAAACGAGGCCTTGCTTATCGGGCTCTATCACCACCACTTCGGCGATGGTTTCGTACCATGAAATCTGGTTGGAGTGGTGCTCCATGTGCGTCACGAACACAATCGGGCGCTCCTCGTCGGCAATTTTGATCCGTGCCTGGTGATTTTCGTGAATCTTCAGCCCCAGAATCCGCTGAAATTTATTTACTACCCCCGTCATTCCCGAATTGGACGAAATGACTACGTCTTCCTCACTGGCGTTTACGTGCTTTCGGATGGTGTTGAGGGCTTCGTGGTAGGCAATGGTCATGCCCATGCCGGTGATGCTCGTTTCGGTATGGGTATTGGCTACAAAGGGATAAACTTCGGTCATCAGCCGCTCTTCGATGGGCTGGTAGAGGCGGCCGCTAGCGATCCAGTCGGCGTAAAGAATCGGCTGATTTTCGGTGTAGGGGCTCCTGAACGTTTGGTTCAGCCCAATAATATGTTTGCGGAATTTTTGAAAATAAGCTTCCATTTACAGCACTTTTGGAAAAAACCTGCGGCCAGATAATTGCTATACGAAGTTACCACAAAAGGAGCAGTAAGCCGAACCTTCCGCTGCGTGTTCCCGCCAGCACATTTTCAAAAAAGCAGGTTTAGTCAAATTTTGCCGCAGTAACGCCCCTTCCCCTGACCCAATCGCTGGCCGTCATCCGAGACTTTCCTTCAGGTTGCACTTCGGTTAACTCCAGCCAGGCGTCGGCAGTGGCAACCCACAGGGCAGCGGGTTTTTCTTTTTGTAAAATGGTTCCGGGCGCTTCGCCATCGTGCAGCGGGCCTGGTATTGCCCGGTAAATCTTCAGCACCTTCTCCCCCATTTTTGTCCAGCAGCCCGGATACGGCGACAGTCCGCGGATCAGGTTATTGACCTGCGCCACGGATTTACTCCAATCAATCTGGCCAGTTTCACGAAACAATTTCGGGGCCTTGTGGATCACCTCCAAGTCTTTTTGAGAAACAGGTTTCAGGGTTCCTGCTTCCAGCCCCGCCAGGGTTTTTACCACCAGATCGCCGCCCATTTCCATCAGGGCATCGTGCAGGTCGCCCGCATTCCAGGTTTCGGGGATGTCAATGGCTTCTTGCAGCAGGAGGGCGCCGGTGTCTATTTCGTGGTCAATGAGAAAGGTGGTCGCGCCAGATCGTTTTTCTCCCTCGATGATCGCCCAATTAATAGGAGCCGCGCCCCGGTAATCAGGCAAAAGAGAGGCGTGAAGGTTCAAGGTACCTTTCGAAGGAATAGACCACACCACCTCCGGCAACATGCGAAAAGCTACCACCACCGCCAGATCGGGCTGCAAGCGGGTGAGGGTTTCGATAAATTCAGGATTGCGCAGCTTTTCGGGCTGAAGCACCAGCAGACCCGCAGCTTCGGCAGCCACTTTTACCGGCGAAGGCTTGAGTTGCAGGCCCCTACCCGACGGGCGATCAGGTGCCGTAATCACAGCTACGACTTCATGGCCGGCTTCCAGTAATTTATTCAAGGTAGGAACCGCGAAGTCCGGAGTTCCCATAAATACAATCCGCATCGGTTTGGGTTCAGGCTAAGAATCAGAAAATCAAGCGAATTCAGGCGCTGGCCTTGTTATCCGAGAGCAAGTTTTCAGCCACGTCTTTCAGCTCTCCCGTGCTCCAGCCATGGTAATCGGGAATTATGCGGGCAAAGGACGTTTCTTCCCCGTTTTTGTATAAACGAAGGGCGGTGAGGTTGAGGCCTACTTTACCGGGTCCGAGGCCATACACGAGGTTAAATTCGCTGGCGGGAAAGGTATAGGTCCGGGTTCTGAGCCATTTGATATGGTTTACGGTTACCTCGCGGGTTTCATCGTTGATGGCAATACGCGAAATAACGCCCCCGAAAAGGAAGAGGTCGCTGGCGTAAAAGGTCAGCAGCAGCAGGTTGACCACAACCACGAGAAAATTGCCGAAACGGGCGAAGTATTCCACAAAAACGAGGAATAGCAGGGTAAGGATGAAGTTCCGGATAAGTACGGTGCGGCTCCAGGTGTATTCACGCATCATGGGAAGGAATGACTGAAAGGGTAATTTGGGAAATAAGTCTGAGACCCTCCAGGGTGAGGTGGGGTTCTATGGCGTCAAAGCGTTCGTGCAGGGGTTTGAGGATAGAAACGAGACCACCGGTAGCAATTACCCGGCAAGGCTGGTCGAGCTCGTCCTCTATTTTGTCCAAAAGATATTCTACCAGGCCGATATATCCGTGCAGGATTCCGGCTTGAAGCGCGTGCTCGGTGCTGCGCCCCAAAACAGATTCCGGCAACTGTAATGGTACCTCGTAGAGTTGGGCGGCATTGGAAAACAAGGCGCGCATCGCCGTTTTCAGTCCTGGAGCGATGGCTACCCCGGTTACTTCTCCTTCGTCGTTGAGGATGGTAAAGGTGAGTGCTGTTCCAAAATCCACTACCACTGTCGATTCTCCAAAACGGTTCCATCCGGCCACGGCATTGGCTACGAGGTCGGTGCCTATTTCCGCCTTGTCCCTGATTTTTATGGGCAAAAGGTGAAACAGCGATTTGTCCACCATGACCAGCCGGGCATCTTCAAAATGCTCCGTTAGCCAGCTTTCGAAGGGAGCGCGCAGATCGGGAACCACGGTGCTCATCACCACTTCGGTAAAGCTGTGGGCGGTCCAGCCATTTTGTTGCTCGCAGCCTTTCCAAAAATCATGGTAAATGGATGCTTCTGTGCCTGAACGCGAAGAAATCCGATAGGTCTGGACCCACTTTTCCTGCGTCCAAATTCCAAATACCACGTCGGTATTGCCAATGTCAATCGCCAGTAACATCAACGCGACCCTCCTGATTCTGAGCCTATGGTCTTTTCCAGAAAACGGTCCATTTCCCACAGCATGTGCAGAATGGATTCTCTTGCCTGGTAGCCATGACTTTCGCTGGGTAAAAGAACCAGTCGCGCATTGCCACCCAAGCCTTTGATGGCCTGATACAAGCGCTCGCTTTGCAGGGTAAAGGTTCCGGGATTGTTGTCGGCCTGGCCATGAATCATCAGCAAGGGGGTCTTGATCTGATCGGCATGGAAAAACGGCGACATCGTGGCATACACTTCGGGTGCATCCCAGAAGGTGCGCTCTTCAGACTGGAAACCAAAAGGGGTCAAAGTACGGTTATACGCACCGCTACGGGCGATTCCTGCGGCAAAAAGCTGGGTATGTGCCAGCAGGTTCGCCGTCATAAATGCACCGTAGGAATGGCCTCCTACAGCAATACGATCGCGGTCAGCCACGCCCATGTCCACCAGTTTGTCGATCACGGCGGCTGCATTGTCCGTCAATTGCTCCACAAAATGATCGTTGGGCTCATCGCCGCCTTCTCCAATGATCGGCATGGCAAAATCCTCTACGATCACATAGCCACGGGTCAGCCAAAACAGCGGCGAGGCCCAGTTTACACGGATAAATTCGTAGGGCGAGCCATTCACCTGGCTGGCAGCGGCTGCGCTCTTGTATTCCTCAGGATAAGCCCACATCAGCACCGGGCGTGGACCATCTTTCTTAGGATCGTATCCTACGGGGTAATATACTTTTGCCGAAAGCTGCACCCCGTCTTTGCGGGAATAGGTGATCAGCTCATTTTTGGCATCGGTCAGCTCCGGATATGGATTTTTGAAAAAAGTAATGGGCTGGTACTTGTCGGTGCCGAGGGTGTGTATGAAATAGTTTGGGGCTTCTTTGGGACTTTCTCTCCTCAAAATAATCAGCCCTTTGTCCGCGTCGATAATGCCGGCAGGATAGTCGTAGTACGGTGCAGCTGAGCGGATCAGGCGTTTGGTGGTTCCGTCAGAGAGTTGATACTGGTCCATAAACGGGCGTTCTCCTTCGTCAGAAGCGCCTGCGCCGATCAGGTAGAGGTATTTTTTCTTCTTATCCTGAACCAACACCCTTTGTCCGAGGCTATTGGTGAGAGACATAAAGCTGCCAGGATCTCCATAGCGGTCTTCTGATGATCGGTCGGAAATAACCGAAACCTTGGTTGGGTCGGCGGGGTCAAAGCGCTTGGTAATGATTTTGCGGGTACTCCACCACCTCTCGTAGGCGATCGCCAGGTGGTCGTCGCCCCAGTTAAAACCGGCAAAGCGGTAAGGGCTTTCAAAAAGGGGTTGTGGATCGCCTGCAAAAGGCGCATTCAGGCGGTAAATGCGGTCGCGGCTGGTGGCTTCTGCCGCAGGGTCTCCGCCATCCAGGGCTTCTACCCAGTACAGTTCGGCGGGCTTGTCTGAGCGCCATTCTACGTTTCGCGGCCCTTTGCGCACGGCGTCGAATCCCTTGGGAATGCTTTCGGCCAAAGGAAGTACTGCGAAATCGCGCACCTTGTTGCCCTCCATGTCGGTGATTTCGAGCCTACGGGCAAATCGATATGCAGGTACCAAGTAGGAATAAGGCCGCTGAATCCAATCGAGGAAAAGGTAGTTTCCATCGGGGGAAGCGTCCATCTGGGCAAGAATACCCGCCGGGGTAATGACCTTCCTGTTGCCATCAAGGCTGTATTTTACCACCACCGAAGTAGCATAGTAGTCGAACACCGATTCGTCGTAGGCGTTTTGCAGCAAGTCCTGGTAGGTACGCACGATGGCGGCTTTGCCTTTCGATTCCTGCACCACGGGCCCGGTGGGGATCAACGAGGGTTCGGGCGTAGCGCCTCTTTCTTGCACTATCTCCTGCACAAGGAGGGTTTTGCTGTCTGATAACCAGGAAAAAGTGGTGCCGAAGGCGGCGTTTACGACTTCCGCCGCAATAGGGCGTGCCTTACCGGTAGCGACCTCAGCCACCCACAGCGAGATACCTTTAGCGGTCGTAACGGTGAAGGCCATGTACTGGCTGTTGGGCGACCAACGGGGAGCACCCAGTCTACCATCCTTTGGCAGTCCGGTCACTTCATAGGGCGTTTGGCCATCGAGGCGCATCAGTTCAAAACCGGTCAGGTAGCCTGCGCGGCTGGGTCCATTCGTTTGAGGATTGATGCGAAAGCCACCTACCCTTAGCTCGGGCTGGGAAATTTCCTCAATAGAGGGCATGGAAGGTCGCTCAAGCAGCAGCAGGTATTGTTTGTCGGGACTAATGCTCACGCCTGGGGTTGGCGGCTGATCGATCAGACGTGCAATGGCGGAATCGGGGGTTTGGTAGCCCAGATTGACCTGGCCATCAACGAATGTTGTCATACCCGCAAATATCAGCAGGAAAGCCGTCATTCGAAGGATTGGATTGTTTTTGAGAAGCATTGGATTCATGGGCAAGGATTTATTGGCTCATTTTGTCGATCAGGCGTTGCAGGTCTTCTCTGTAGGAACTGCTGATGGGAATTTCGCGCTGGCCGATATACACCCGGTTGTTTTGGATAAGGGAGATGTGGTTGATGTTGATAATGAACGACTTATGCACACGCATGAAATCGTCATCGGGGAGTTTTTCGAGCATGCGGGTCATACTGGTAAGCGTTAGTATGCGCTGGTGGCCGGTATGTACGGCAATGTAGTCGCGCATGCCTTCGATGAAAAGTATGTCTTTCAGGTTTACTTTGAAATACCGCACATCCGACTTGATGAACAGGTAGTTGCGTTCGCCTTGTTCAGCCTCTGCGGCATCTGAGGGAAAAATGCGGGCCTTTTCACGGATGGCTTTATTTACTGCTTTCAAAAACCGATCAAACTGGATAGGCTTCAGCAGGTAGTCCACTGCGTCGAGTTCGTAGCTCTGGGTCGCGTATTCGGCGTGGGCCGTGGTGAAGATAACGAGTGGGCTGGGGTTCAGTATTTTCAAAAAATCGATGCCTGAAAGGTCGGGCATGTGGATATCGAGGAAAATAAGGTCTGCAGGTTGCTCCTGCAAAAACTGCAAAGCTTCCATCGGATTCTGAAAAGTAGCCAGCAGGCTAAGCCCTGGGACTTTAGCCGCAAACTGGCTGATTACCTCCAGCGCGAGGGGTTCGTCATCTACTGCAATACAGCGAATGGGTGTCATAGCGGAATGGATAAGGCTACCCGATACTGTTCTCCGACGGGCCCTTGTTCGAGCTGAAAGGCTGGTCCGTAGAGCAAATTTAACCGCTTTCTTACATTTTCAAGACCTATGCCTCCCGGTTGTTCAATCCCTTCAGAACGATCGGGGTGTATGTCGTTGATAACAAACAAGTTAAGCCTGTTTTTCTCAATTACAACCTGAATCTCAATTTCTGATTTCCGCACGGTACTCACCCCGTGTTTGAAGGCATTTTCGATAAAAGAGATCAGCATCATCGGGGCCAGCCGTTGGTTTTCTTCTTCCCCAACCACTTCAAATTTCACCTGTGTGAGGGCTGGCAAGCGAAGCCTTTGCAGGTCGATGTAACTCCTTAAATAATCGAGCTCTCTTTCCAGCAATACCTGCGTGGCATTTGATTCGTAGAGCATGTACCGCATCATGTCCGAAAGTTTCGCTATGCCGTCCGCTGTTCCGCTATCGCTGTGCCGGAGCGCTAATCCATAGAGGCTGTTGAGCACATTGAACAAAAAATGCGGATGCACCTGATGTCGCAGGGCCGAGAGTTCAGCTTTGAGCTTCTCCTGTTCCAGTTGTTGCTTTTGCTCCCGATCCCGAAACCACGCATGGGAGAAACCATAGAGATTCGCCACGATCATCATCAGCAGGTTCGAAAGGAGATTGAATCGAAAAATATCCGAAAAGTGCCCCTCAGGCGCCCGGCTGCTCAGGGTGTGGACAAACAGAAAGTCGATGGGAGATTCTATGACGGCAAATGCCAGCAAAAAACCTGCGTTTACGGCTGAGAGGTATGCCAGAGAGCCATTGGATTGGTAAACGGGAAGGAACCGATGGGCGTACAGGTAGATCATGGCCGCGTTAAATGCCATGCTGTACGCCAGAAATATCGTAAGCGGTTGCGCGTTCAGGTCGGGGTAGCGAAACAAGCCCAGGTGGAGTGGCCAGGGACTCAGCAAAAGAAAAACCCCAAACCAGATCAACACATGGACCGTGTACCAAATGATTTTTCCAGTCATAAACAAAACCCCAAAACCGTGTGAAGCCGAAAAATAAGCCAATATTTGCCTTTCCCATGAAAACTACCCTCAGAACCTCGCTTATTCTGTTGTTTTCTGCCATCGCCCTCGTGGTGGCGGCGATCTTTGCATGGAAATGGGCAACGCAAAAGCTGCTCGAATCGAAACAGGTGGAAATTCACTCCATGGTCGTGCAGGAAGTGGAAAAGCTCGGCAACCTGGAGCTGATCCGCTACAACTTCAAGGACATTGTTCGTTTTGAAAAGCAAATTCCTTTCTGGCCCGACCCTACCCTCACCCTCCTCGCCCAGGGCAATGTGGTGGCCTGTATCGACCTTTCGGCCATCGCGGAAGACAACGTCACGTTTGCGGGCGACACCGTGGAAATCGTTTTGCCGGAGCCCTTTCTTTGCCAGGTAAAAATCGACCACGAGCAAAGCCGCATCATCGATTCGTACTGGACCTTTATGGAGGGGCCCGCCATTGCAGACGAGGTGTACAAGCGCGCCGAGCAACAAATGCGCAAAGCCGCCGAAGATTCACACATCCGCCAACAGGCTAAAGATCAGGCATTTACCCTTTTGCATCCCTTGCTTACCCGGATTTCTGGTCGTCCGGTGCGCATTTCTTTCCAGGGAGATAACAGCGTATTGCCCAGGTTCAAAACCCCCGATTGAGCCTAATTCAATTGTCCGGAAGCCTTTAGGTACATCATTTTATAAATGGCAGCGACCGTAAGCGAATCGGTAATTTTCCCTGCTTCTACTTCTGCAAAAACCTCTTCCAGCCGCATTTTCTTTACCGAAAGCTGCTCCGTATCCTCCGGTGCCGATTCTCCCTGCGACAACCCAGTAGCCAGGTACACAATGCCCCATTCGTCCGATACCGAGTTCGAAAGGTGCATTTCGAGGAGCTGGAAATAATGCGCTGCTTCCAGCCCGGTTTCTTCTTTCAGCTCCCGGATAGCCGTTTGCAAAGGGTCTTCACCCTCGGGACTTCCACCTTCGGGTATTTCCCAGGAATAAGCTTTGAGCGTGAACCGGTACTGTCCTACCATCCAGATATAGCCATTTTCATAAGGCACGACCCCCACCGCCTGGTTGTGAAAATGCACTTCGCCATAGATGCCGGGCTTACCCGCCGGGTTCAGCACCTGGTGCTCGCTAAGCGAAATCCACGGGTTTTCGTAAATGGCTTGGGTTGAAAGAACTTGCCATGGGTTTTCTGCCGGAGGAAGCTGAGGCATAGGGAGTTACATCGTTTTGGTGAGGTGACGGACCACTTCGAAATGAAAAAGAAACTCTCGGGCAAGCACCCTGAGAATGGTATAGGACGGAATGGCGAGGATCATGCCGGGGATACCCGCCAGGTTGCCCGCAATGAGGATTACCAGAAAAATTTCAAGTGGATGTGCTTTTACGCTGGTGCCGTAAATCATGGGCTGAAAAACGAAATTGTCAATCAGCTGCACCACGATAAATACGCCGCCCGTTTTGGCCAGCAGCGGCACCATCTGGTCGTAAAACTCCATGTCAAGGCTACCAAGGGCCGTAAGAATAATGCCGATGCCCGCACCGATCAAGGGCCCGAGGTAAGGAATGACATTGAACAAACCGGCCAGGAAACCGATGAGGGGCGCGCTTTCCACTCCCAGCATCCACAGCCCGAGGGTAATCAGGCTTCCGACCAAAAATACCTCCGCTACAATCCCGATAAGGTAGCGGGTAAGCAGAATTTGGCTTTCCTTCAGGGCACGTTTCACTTTGGGCCTGGAGGCTTCGGGCGTAGGAATAAGGATCATTTCCGGAAAAAGCGTGGGTTCTTTGAGGAAAAAAAAGGTGATGAAGAGAATAGAAAACAGGCCGATAAAGACGTTTCCGGTAAAGCCAAGGAAGCCGTTGAACAGGGCGCTGATCTGCACCGAAGAAGCCAGATCGATTACGGTTTCGCGCAGGTATTGCTCAATGGTAATATCGCCTTCGGTGAGGTGATACGTCTTGATCCAGCCATCAATCATGGCAATCGGCTCCTGCAAACCCGTGGAAATGGCTTCTACATCCAGCGACTTCAGCTGACTCAGTTGCGCAACCATGGGGGGAATAAATACCCCAAAAATGCCCGTAAACAGGCTCAGCATGAGCACAAGCGCCCCAACTGCAGCCACCGCATTGGGTAAACGCTTGCCCCTGATCTTTAGTTTTTGAAGCAAAACCACCAGCGGCCTGCCCAACATGGACAACACAGCCCCCACAACAAGGTACGCAAGTATGTCGCTGAAAAACCAGGCCATCCAGACAAAAACCAAAAGTCCGAGCCCTATCCACCAGTTTCTTCCAATATTGAGCATGGGTGTCTTTTTTGGGAAAATTAAAGAAAATGCCGGGAGTTCCCGCAAATAGCATCAGGTGATATCTGGTATCATTTGTATTTGATAAGCCTGCCCTTACGTTGCTATCTTGCAATATGGAAACAGGCTACCTCTCTACCCTTACCGCGCCGGTTACGGGTCAGTTTCGGGACAAAGGTTCCCGTTTCCTGGCTTTTGCTTTCCCGATTGCGCAGGTAGCCGATGCTGAACAGCACCTTCAGGTCTTGCGAAAATCCTACTACGATGCCCGCCACCATTGCCTCGCCTACCGCCTGGGCCTGCACGGCGAAACCACCTTTGCCTCTGACGATGGCGAGCCTGCACATACCGCCGGCACCCCAATTTTAGGTGTTATCCGCTCACGTAACCTCACAGGTGTAGCGGTAATTGTGGTGCGGTATTTTGGCGGAATCAAGCTCGGGGTGCGCGGATTAATCGAAGCCTACCGCGGCGCCGCAGAAGACGCCCTGGAACAGGCCATCACCGAAGAAGTGGTGCCTAAAGTTACTTTTGCCCTCGACTTCGATTATCCCCAAACCAGCGAAATCAACCGGGCGCTCCATGCCTTTGAAACACAGGTAGTTACCTCCGACTATGGGCAACGCATCCGCCAGGTGCTGGCCATCGAAGCCACGCAGTTTCCGGCACTTTCCGGCGTGTTGCAAGCGGCGCGTATTCCTTTTACCTTGATTGAAGATCAAAAATAGGGTTCCTTTCCCTCACGGTGTATGAAAGCTATGAGCCAACGATATTTTACTTTCCTTCTGCTCTTTTGCTTCATGGGCATTGCTGGCTTAGTGCAAGCCCAAAGCACCCATAAACGCCTGGCGTCACCCCTGAATATGGATGCGCCAGCCACAGAAGTTCAAGCCTGGCTGGAAGCACGCTATGCAGCACAATGGGGCGCCGGTTCAGCCCTTTTGCTCGAAAGCGATATTCCAAGTCCGGGTGGCCGCCACCTTACATTTACCCAGACCTTCGAAGGCTGGCCGCTCTTTGACCGGGGCGTAAAAGCCAATTTCTTCTCGCATGGCTCCGTCAGCCTGATGGAATCCATTCAGCCGCTCCCCTACCCGCCTATGGGTGTTTTTCAGGTAAATGAAAACGACATTCCCGCCCGATTCATGGAAGAAATGGGGCCGGGCACCTACGAAGTGAAAGCAGGTTTTCGGGTAATGGAGGGCCTGCCAAGCCCGGTTTACCGCGTGGATTGCCACCCTGATTACCAATCGATCCACTACCGGGTATGGCTGGATGGCGCCACCGGCCGGGAAACTGAACGCGAAGTGCTCAACCTCTTCCGCCAACCCATGACGGATACCTCGGGCAGGGCCATGATTTTTTTGCCGGACCCCTGCACCAAAGCACAGGTCAGCTACGGCGATCTGTTTGTGGACAACGACGATGCCGATGATGCTATTTTCCATCAGCTGGTAGATACCCTTCGCCTGCGTGACCTCACCCTGGACAACGGCGTTTATCGGCTCACCGGCCTGTATGTGGACATTCAGGACCTGGCTCCGCGCGCGGTACCGGTTGCCACTTCCACCGATGGCGACTTTTTCTTTACCCGTGATTCCGCCTGGTTCGAAGATGCCATGGTGTACTACCACATCGACACCTTTCAGCGCTACGTGCAATCGCTCGGTTTCCTCAATTTACGCAACAGCAACGACCCCCTGCAGGCCGACCCGCATGGCATGAACCTCTCGGATAACTCCAGTTTTGTACCAGGGGTCCGACACCTCTTGTTTGGCGAAGGTGGGGTGGACGATGCCGAGGATGCCGACGTAATCGTGCACGAATACGGCCATGCCCTTTCGGATGCCGCTTCACCCGCCACAAATAGCGGCCGTGAACGCCGGGGCATAGACGAAGGCATCGGTGACTATATCGCTGCTTCTTATTCGTTCGACAGCCGCGAGTTTGGTTGGTTCAATTTGTTTAACTGGGATGGCCACAACGAATACTGGGCCGGAAGGGTGGCCGTTTCTTCGGAGCAGTATCCGCCTTCCAATACCAGCATGTATACCTACGGCGAAATCTGGAGTAGCACCCTTATGCAGCTGCGCATCAGCCTGGGCGCTTCGGTTATGGACCGTCTTTTCTTCGAAGAAATGTACAGCAACTACGTCAACATGACCCTGCCAGACGCGGCACTGCTCATGATCGATGCCGACAGTGCCCTTTTTGGCGGGGTGCATACCCAGAGCCTGCAAAGTGCTTTTTGCCAGCGGCAGATATTTGTGGGAGCGAACTGCAACCTGGTAGCGAATGATCCCCTGCAACCGAACGACTCCTACACCTGGTCGCTCGACCATGATAAAGGAATGCTGCTGATTACCGGACCTCCGGCTCAGCACGCCCGAATGGAAATAATCGCCATGGATGGCCGACAGCTGTGGACACAAACGGGCGTAGTTCCACATGAAATCTTCATACCAACTAACTGGCCATCAGGCATTTATCTCTTACGTCTGCAGGTAGAGGGCGAAGCAGCTGTTTCGCTGAAATGGAGGCTGCCTTGATCCGGAAATTCACCGCACACAACACACTGCCTGTTCGCATGGCGAGTATGCGCGTAACCTGGCCGGGTGGCGGTAAGGTGGTAGAAGTGTTTTCTTTTTTGGTGGATGGGCTGTTGGTGGATACGGGTTTGGCCTATTTGCACAAACCTTTCATGCAATGGCTCGCTCAGTTTCCGCCTTCACAATTGGTGCTTACGCATCACCACGAAGACCATAGCGGTAATGCCGCGGCGGCACTAAAGCAATTTGGCATTCCGGGCTATGCGCACCCGTTAGCGGTTGAGAAAATGCACAGCGGATTTAGCTTGCACCCCTATCGCCTGGTGATGTTTGGCAAGCCGGGGACCTGCGAATTGCAGCCCATTGCTCCCCGCATCGAAACGCCTAATTACGTTTTTGACGTGTACAAAACCACCGGGCACGCCGATGACCATATTTGTTTACACGAGCCCAATCAAGGCTGGCTCTTCAGTGGGGATCTCTACCTTGGGCGGCGGGTGCAGGTGGGTAAAAAAGAGGAAAGCATTCCTTTACAGATCGCTTCTCTGGAAAAATTGCTCACCCTCGATTTCGACCAACTCTATTGCTGCCATTTGCCCCGGCTCACCCAAGGCAAGACATACCTTCGGGAGAAGTACGATTTTCTGGTTAGCAGCCGCGATACCATCCTGGAGCTCAACCGGCGGGGGCTCAGCATGGGAGAAATTCGCAAGGAAATGCGCTGGCCGGAAAAATGGCTCTGGCGGGCACTGACGCTCAATGACGTGAGTGCAACACATTTGATTAATTCCGTCATTCAGTATCCGCAGAACGTACTGCCCAAATTATTTCCCTGAAGTCATATCGCACCCAATCGCAGGCTCACATAGAGGCTGCGACCCAACATGTCAGTACCAGAACCGTGGTAACGGTAGGCCGTGTTGGTGATATTTTGCAATCCTGCCGAAAGGGAAACAAATTTCCAACTGGTACCCGCCCTGAGATTCGCTACCGCCCAGGCGGGAGTTCCGTTGGGATTTATGCGGTGGTCGCTTTTGTCACCACCCGAAAGCCTGTTTTGGGCGCTGGCAGCCAGCATTTCGCCCTCTATCCACAAGCGATTTCCCCACCATTTTCGCAAAGCAATACGGCCATTGAGTGGTGGAATCCTGCGGAGGGGTTCATTTGCTGAAATATCCTGACCATAGGTATAAATCAAGAAACCCTTGAGTTCAATTGTCTCCGCAAATCGTACCGCACCTTCTGCTTCCAGGCCTGTAATGAAGGCTTTACCTGTATTTACTTTGCCAAAAACGGGATCACCCAAATAAGTACCGGATCCATTATAAGTGAAGGGCTGGCGAACCATCAGGTCAGTAAGTTGGGTATAATATCCGCTGAGGAATAACATTCCCCTGCGCCGGTTGAAGCGGTAGCCTAGTTCGACCGATCGGGTTTTTTCAGGATTCAGGTCATAAGCAGGAACTTCGTAGCCAGAATCAAATGGGCCAAAGGTGCTCATGTCGTTGACGTTGGGAGCACGGAAGCCCGTCCGCGCCGCACTGTAGAGTGCGTGTCCTTTTCCTAAATCAAAAGTCAAACCCACGTGTCCCACGAGTGCATCGGGTGAAATCTGTACTTCCCCAAAGGTTTGATCGGGAATGTTGATGGCAAACCAGTTATACCTCCAACCACCTTCTATCCGCAAGTGGCCCAGGGTGTATCCGGCGGTTTGATACACACCACTGTTCCAGGCTATGGAGCCAGTAGGATAAAGTCCGCGCGAACGGATAGATATGCCGGTATCTTCATCTTGCTGTAAACGACCGCTGGTAATAATATCTCCATAATACTCCACGCCAAATGCTATTTCTACCTGCGCAATTGGCTTCCAGGTAACTGCGCCCAATATTGCCAGCGTATGAACTGAATCGGCTTCAACGATGACCTCGGGGCTTCCAATTTTCTGGGATTTACGCTGCTCGATGGACTGAATGCCCGATAAGGTGGCCTTCCAGAAAAGCAAGCAATTGGATGTATTTCCTTCGTAGCGAAGATAGGCCTGCTGCCAACGCTGAGGGTCAAACTCCCAACGGGAATAACCACGCTGGGCAACCTGGTCATAACGGCCTACATGTTCCTGATTTACCATCATCCACGATGCGGAAAGTTGGTGGTTATCGGCAAGTTTCAGGCGTACCTTGAGATCTCCTGACTGCTCCTGATAGCCGGATGGACGTTGGAAACCCAGATTACCCCCTGCGCGCACATCTCCGAAATCTTTCCAACTGGTTCCGGCACGAATGGCGATGCGTTCTCCCTGGTAGGCACCGACCACCCGGGTACTTAGTTCCATGTCCTGGCTCATGGCTTTGCCATATACCCCTCCCTGAAACCCACTTTTACCTTCCTGTGCAAAAAGTGGCTGACGAGAAAGGACATTTATAACCCCTCCCAGTGCATCTGTTCCGTACTCTACCGAGGTTTGTCCGCGAACCACTTCCACTTGTTGGATGTTTAACGGGTCCAAAACGTTGAAATACTGGTTAGGGCCGTAGCGAAAGGTACTGTTGTTGACACGAATGCCATCAACCAGCAGCAAAACCTGATTTCCGGAAAGTCCTCTGATAAACGGGGATCCCCCGCCGTGGTTGGTTCGCTGCATCCAAACGCCAGCTACTCCCAACAGCGCATCGGCAGCTGAGCGCGGGGACAGGCGGTCAATCGATTCTCGTTCAAGTACCGAAACAACGGATAGTGACTGACCTGTTGACTTGCCGAGCCGATTAGCGGTAATAACAACGGGTAAAATATATGCAGTCAGATCCGGAGATAGTTCCACGTCAATATTTGCTACTGGTGTCCAGGCAATCTTAGCTACCAGATATCCTTCTGCCTGAATTTCGACGGTTTGCGCAGGAAGAAAACTGGCATCCTGAAGAAAAAACTTCCCATCAGCCCCGGACGTACTTTTCTTTTCAGACTCGGTCCACGTCGCTATGGCCTGATAAACAGGCAATTGGGAAGATTTATCCAATACCCTTATCGTTTGCGAAAAAGAAAGGCAAGACCAGTGGATAAAGGCTATTATCCCGATCAGTTTCTTCATTTTGTACAGTTATTTATGAAAAATCCCACATACAGGAGCATACATATCTATTCAGGACTTCCAGAATAGATATACAACGCTAAATTAAGGAGGATAACCTATCGGAATGTAAAGTCCATGTAAACAAACGGACAAGATACTGTACTGATCGAGCGGGTACGTTGGACCATCTTCGTTGAAAAATGAAAGGTACGGGCGGGTGTTAAAGGAGGCTGTAGATCTTCCTCACCGTCCACTCCACGATCAGCAAGCCCAGCAAGAGCGCCAGCACCCAGCCCAACTCATAAACACCCAGACGGGTTTTCTGAAATTCGCTGCGGGGCTTCATTCCGGGCAAGGCCAGCAAGGGCTCGGCGAGGCTTTCTACTTCCTTGCCTGTGACCCAGGCTCCTCCGGTTCTTACGGCTATCTGCTCCATCAACACCCGGTCAGCTTGCAGGCGTATGTGCTCTACATTGGATTTGCCTACGGTAAACTGTCCACGGTCACGGCCAATTTCAGCTCCGTTTTTACGGCCAACGGCTTCGTAGGTATAAGCGCCTTCGGCCAGACGGCTTACTTCCAGGCTGTATTGACCCGCTGCGGATTCGTTGAAAAAGTATTCATTCACCTTGCCATCAGGGCCACGAAGGTCCATTTCTACTTCGGCGCCGGGTATCGGGTTGTAGCTGTCGTCGTAGGCCTGCCCGCGGAAAAGGGCCGCTTCCTGACCAGAAAACAACCTTTTTACAGGATCAACCCTAAACTTACGCTTGTCTTCGGTAGCCATCAGCCATTTCACCTGATTAAATAACCACGCATCGAAGGCTTCAAAATCGCCTCTTTTTACAAATGCATCGGCCCGCATCCGCCAAAATCCTTCGCCGAGGAACACCATGTTTTTGCGGCTCAGGTTGCTTTGAAGTACATATACCGGGTAGTCCAGTGGCACATTCCTGATTTTGGAAGTAGCAAAAACCTCCGCATTGGGCTTAGGTACCCAGTCGCTCATGTTGCGCTGCAAAGGCGGGGTGGCATTGGCCCAAGCTATCCAACTTTCGCCAAAAGTAAAGGTGGAATGGTCCTGGTAGGCCGGGAGAAAATTCGCCTGCACTTCCTCAGTTTTGGAAGAAGTGGTATAAGGAATGGCTCCCATTAGGTCGTAGAAAGGACTGAGGGTGCGCAAATCCGTAAAGGCACCTACCCAAAATAGGATCGGTTTATTTTGTTTTCGAGCCAATTCAGAAAGCTTATCGACCATGGCTTTGTCGACAGGGCTACTGGGGAAATTGTGCAGCATGAAAAGGTCGAAGTCGTCGAGGTTGTATTTCGAAGGGTCTTCGTAAAAGTTGCCCGGACTTTTGAGGATAAATTCCGTGAACTCATAGCGGTCTTCCCGCTGAAAAGCCTGACGAAGCGCGCCGAGGTCAGGGTGTGGAGCTCCGCCAAAGAGGGCAATCTTCACCCGAGTTTCCAGCACATTGATGTAGATCGTTTGGGCATTGTTTCGGTAAGAGATCTCACCCGGCAAACGAGAAACGGTGATAGTAAAAGCCTGTAGCCCAGCCTGTTCAGGCTTGATCAGGAAATTAGCTACGCCTTTGTTCTGACCAGCAGAAATGCTCACTCCACTACTGCCGAGGGTGCGACCTGCATTCTGAATGATCACAGTCAGGTTAGCGCTGGGGAAGCCATAGCCTTCGATTTCGACCTTGACGGGCATTTCCTCCTTGAGGTAAGCGATTTCATTGAAAGAAATATCCCGGATACGAATGTCCTTTTGCGGGGTAGTGTCGCCTAGCAAAACCGAGAATATCGGCGGCTTAAATCCTTCCACGGCGTACACCGGATTTGACCCCTCGGTAGGAATGCCATCCGAAGCGAGGACCACGGCGGCTACGTGTTGGTTTTCGTACAGGCGGTCGATGGCGCGCAGGGCTCCGGCGATATTGGTTCCTGATTCTCCAAAAGACAAGGAATCGGTGGACATGCCGGGCTTTATCTCAGCGCCGAAGCTGAAAGCATCGACCTGCACCTTGCCGGCGGTGAGTTTGTCCATCAACGCCTGGAGCTTTCCGGGGTAGCTGTTTTTTTGAAAAGCAGAATCACGCTGCACCATCAGACTCTCGGAATTGTCCTGCAACACCACCACGATGGGCGGCGAAACTACTTTGCGGAGGGTGCTGATCAGCGGCTGCAGCAAGAGCAGGCCTACGGCAAGCAACACCAGAAAGCGCAGGGTACCCAGTGCCCACCGCACCCCTTTGGGTAAAATGTCGCGGGTAGAACGATAGGTCCACCAGGTAATCGCGCCGGCAAACAGGGCGATTGGTATAAGCCACCAGGGCGAGAGCCCGAAAGATAATTCCATGAGATAGTATTGGGGCTATTTGCCTCGAAGGGGTTACGAATCCGGGCTGAAAAAAGATGCCCGAATCAGCTCATCACCATGCCACCGTCCACATTCAGCACTTGTCCAGTGATGTAGGTGCTCATGTCCGATGCCAGGAATACGCAGAGATTGGCTACGTCCATGGTTTCGCCTGCGCGTTTGAGAGGGATATTTTCCAGCCAGGCCGAGAGTTCTTTTTCCGGAATGGCAGCTGTCATTTCTGTGGCGATAAAGCCGGGAGCTACCGAATTGGCGCGAATGCCCCTGGAGCCTACTTCGCGGGCTACAGACTTGGTGAAAGCAATAATCCCGGCTTTAGAAGCAGCATAATTGGCCTGTCCGGCATTGCCCTGGATACCCACCACGGAGCTCATGTTTATGAATGAGCCGCTGCGCTGCTTAAGCATGGTTTTGAGGGCAGCCTTGGTGGTGAAAAATACGCTGTTGAGGTTGGTATTGATCACGTCTGTCCACTGTTCCTCGCTCATCCGAAGCAAGAGGGTATCTTTGGTGATGCCGGCGTTGTTTACGACCACATCCAGTCGTCCGAATTTTTCTACTATGGCATCCACCATTTTCTGGGTGGCTTCCATGTCTCCGGCATCCGTTTGAAAAGAAAGCACTTCTACTCCCAGCGCAGTAATTTCTTCTACCAGCGAAACAGCCATTTCGGCAGAGGAACGATAGGTAAAAGCAACATGGGCACCCTGACGGGCATATTCGAGGGCAATGGTGCGGCCAATTCCACGGGTAGCTCCGGTGATGAGCGCAACTTTTCCTTCAAGCAATTTCATGGGGAGAATTATTGGGGTTAATCGGGCAGCAAATTAAACGATTTTCCGCATTAACCCCGAACGGCGTACATCCACTGGCAAATGAGGTCAAATTCTTCCCAGTCCTCGCGGCGGATGGTGAGCACCTGGTCCTGAAAATGAAATTGCAGCACGTTGCCATTGCTGATGGCGCTGGCGTAGGCAAGGGGAAATACTTCGTGCTCAGACTGGTCGAGCAGGGCCTGCACACTGATGAGCGAAAACTGGTCTTCGATGAAGAATATCTCAGCCGGTAAACGATTGAGCTTTACCCCGGCCAGTACGTTGCCCATTACAATCGAGACTACTGCCCCGATTAGCGAAAAAGCGAGCAGGGCAAAGGTGCCTTTTCCACTAACGACCATTACCAGAATGCCCAGCATCAGGGCAGCGGTAAATCCGGCGTAGTAGTTCATGGCGTGCTCCTGGCGCAGCATCAGCGCATTGGTATGCGAGGGATAAAACCGGCTTCTGAATGAAGTCATGGACGAATAGGGTTTAGCCTTCAAATTACGTCAATTTCCCCTCATCGTTAATAAGGGTTCGAAATCGAAGCAATTTACTTCTTGCTCAAACCTTGCTTACTGCATCGAGGTAGGCCATAGCGGTAGCACGAATGGTATCTGTGTCTGCCCCGAATCCATAATAAAATGCCCCATCTACCGAGATCTGGATATGTACCTTGCCAATGTCGCCGCTGCCTCCGGTGATGGCCTGCACGAGGTACTCTTCCAGTTTTACGTGGTCGCCCAGCACCGATTTGATGGCGCGGATAGTCGCATCTACGGGCCCGTTTCCGGTGGCTTCTCCCTTCAGAATCTTAAAATTGCGCTCGATAGTCACCTTTGCAGCTGCGCCGTCTCCGGTTCCGCAGGCCACTTCGAGGTGTTTGAGGGTAATGCCCCGCTTTTCGGCGTTGGAGCCCATGAGGTGGAGTAGATCTTCGTCCTGCACTTCCTTCTTGGCGTCGGCAAGCTTCAAAAATTCGTCATACACCTCGTTCAGGCGCTCAGCTTCGAGTCCGAAGCCCAGCCTGTCCAGCCGGTGTTTCAGAGCGGCGCGGCCACTGCGGGCCGTGAGGATAAACATCGATTCGGGTACGCCGACATCGGTGGGGTTGATGATCTCGTAATTTTCGCGGTCTTTCAGTACGCCGTCCTGGTGAATGCCGGAAGAGTGGGCAAAGGCATTTCGGCCCACGATGGCTTTATTGGCTTGTACGGGCATCCGCATCAGGCGCGACACCTGCCGGCTGATGGGGTACAATTGGCTGATGTCGATATTGGTTTCCAATTTCAGGCGGTCGTGGTGTGAACGCATCACCATCACAGCTTCTTCCAATGAAGTATTGCCAGCCCGTTCGCCAATTCCGTTGATGGTTACTTCCATCTGGCGGGCACCGTTTTCAAGGCCTGCAATGGTATTGGCGGTAGCAAGCCCGAGGTCGTTGTGGCAATGCACCGACAAGATAGCCTTGTCGATATTGGGCACGTGGTCCATCAGGTACTTGATCTTGGCACCGTATTGCTCCGGCAGACAATAGCCCGTGGTATCGGGAATATTTACGACCGTGGCTCCTGCGGCAATAACCGTTTCTACCATGCGTGCCAGAAATTCTACGTCGGCACGACCGGCATCTTCGCAGTAAAACTCAACGTCATCTACCAGATTACGGGCGTATTTGGTGGCCCAGGCGGCTTTCTGGAGGATAGATTCGCGGTTTGAGCGGAGTTTTTTGATGATATGTATATCAGAGCTACCGATGCCGGTATGGATACGCTTGCGGCGGGCCGGGCGAAGGGCGTCGGCGGCGGCGTCGATATCGGCTTCTACGGCGCGGGTAAGTCCGCAAATCACAGACTCCTTAATTACCCTTGAAATCTCCTGTACGGAGTGGAAATCCCCCGGACTGGACACCGGAAAACCGGCCTCGATCACATCTACTCCCATGGCTTCCAGGGTCAGGGCTATTTCAATTTTCTCCAAAGTATTGAGCTGGCAACCAGGCACTTGTTCGCCATCTCGCAGGGTAGTATCAAAAACAAAAATTCGATTGCTCATAGCCAAATGGGGTGGAGTAAGGGGCAGGAAACGGCGGTGTGTGCCGGATACCAGGGGTGATTCCCTCTTAGAAGTGTCGGTTTCTTAGAAATACGGAGGCAATTTGCACCTGTTGCTGTTAATTTTCCAAATATGCGGCCTTTGAAATATTAATCCGGCATACATCCAGACATATGTTATGATTTCAATTTTAGCATAGTCGGGTACAAGCGCAAAGTTTAAATTATACTTTTTACCGGTTGAATGACTTTTGTCAACAGCTGAAAATCTACCCGATCTTATGATTCATCAGCAGGAAGGATAAGAATTTTGGAAAAAAGTGTTCAGAAAACGGGCTTTCCCGCCACCTGCCCCTGTTGTACCCTCTATTTGTTGTATCTTTATTTGTGATAACACATTCTTTCCTGAGAGATGAGCATGAAAAAGGAGTACGTACGCCTCATATTTGGACTAAAAATCAGGCAACTACGGCAGGACAAGAATTTATCCTTCAAGCAGTTATCGGAGTCAACGGGGTTGTCGGTCTCTTACCTGAATGAAATTGAAAAAGGGAAGAAGTTTCCCAAACCCGACAAAGTTTTTAAACTGGCAGAGTCTTTGGGGGTGAGCTACGACCAGCTGGTTTCCCTCAAGTTGAGCAAAAAACTGGAGCCGATAGCGGTGCTTATTCAATCCGGCATCCTCGACAACCTGCCGCTGGAGGTATTTGGCCTGGAAGCCAGCACCGTGCTGGAATTGATTGCCGAAGCGCCCAGTCAGGTAAATGCTTTTATCAGCACCCTGATCAAAATTGCCCGCAACTACGAACTCAGTCAGGAGAACTTCTATTTTGCTGCGCTTCGTTCTTACCAGGAGATGCACGACAACTATTTCGAAGACATAGAAGCATCAGCCATTTTATTTACTCAAAAACACCTGGCTGCCCTCCCCCAGCCGATAGATGCTACCCAGCTTCGCACCTTGCTCAGAGAGCGTTTTAAAGTACAGGTATCCCCTATCCCGCTGGAATTGTTTCCCGCACTCAAGTCCATGCGGGCCGTATTGGACCCCGAGCACCGCATGCTCTACCTGCACCCTGAGCTAACCCCGGGCCAGGAGGTGTTTCAATTGGGACGAGAAATCGGGTTTCAGTTCCTGGGATTGACAAACAGGCCCTTTTCCTCTCCACCCAGCCGCATTCACCATTTTGAAGAAGCGCTGAATAATTTCAAAGCCAGCTATTTTGCTGTTTGCCTGAGTATGCCCCGTGATTTGGTGATTGAGGATATCAAAGCATGGTTCAACCAACCCTTGTGGGATCCCGCCTATATGCTCGGCCTGATGCAGAAATATGAGGCGAGTCCCGAGATGTTTTTGCACCGCCTGGTGAACCTGCTTCCCAAATTCTTTAACCTCGACCAGCTCTTTTTCCTGCGTTTCTCTGACGACCTGAGCAAATCGAGGGACAATTTTTCCATGTCGAAGGAGTTGCACCTCAGCCGGCTACACAACCCCCACCGCAACGACCTCGACGAGCACTACTGCCGGCGCTGGGTCTCGATCCGCATTCTCGATCACCTGAAAATGGATGCTAACCTTTCGGCTCCCCGCCTTGATATTCAGCGGTCGTCGTATGTTGGCTCCAAAAGCGAATACCTCTGTATCAGTCTGGCGCATCCCGGCGGCAGTGGCACAAACTACAACTTGTCAGTTACGCTGGGGATACTTATTGACAACAACAGCAAGCGCAAAATCCGCTTTCTGGAAGATAGTTCTATTCCTTTCCGGCAAGTGAGCGAGACATGCGAAAGGTGCCCGATCATGGACTGCACCGAGCGGGTAGCCCAGCCCACCGAAATTGTGCGCAGAGAGCGCGACTTTCGTATTTCTCAACAAGTTGAGCTGCTCAAGCAATTAACGAATTCGCCCCAGCAATCCTGAGAAGCGAATCTATCCGTGCCCTTCCTGATCCAGTCGGTCAAGATAGGTATTGAGCCATTCCTGGTTTGAAACCCGGGTGAATGAATACACCTCTGGTTGCGTGACGTTGAGGTGTCGTTGAATGGCAAGTGCCTGCAAAAGATAAATCCGGCAATCTTTCCAATTGCCGGATTCGTAAGCGATCTCTGCAGACTGACGCAGGAGATCGGCCGCTATTTCCAACCGATTAGCATCCAGGCCATGGGCTTCGCTAAGCCACATGGGCAAGTCGTCGGGTTCGGTTGCTTTAATTTCTTCCCAACTGATTTGGAAAAAGCTCTGAAAGGCATCAGCGGCAAGGTCGATGGCTTCCAGGAAGCGGCTTTCAAGCTTCTTGGTGACCATTTGTTGCAGCACCAGGCCTGCTTCTTCTATCAGTCTCAGGAAGTAATCGCGTTGATACATGCTTAAGTTCCGATACGAAATTTGATTCCGATATGGGCCAGGTAGGTGCCTATCGGTGCAAGTTCCATGTTAATTCCTACTGCATTTATGAAGTAGTAAGTGGCACCGAAAAGGGGTTGAATGGATACCGCTGAAGGAGTAATGGCCGATAACGGATCAGAAGTTGGATTGTCGCTGGTGTACTGCCAGATTACGTATCCAAATCTGGCCCCTGCGTACAAATCGAGGGCATCGGCGGAAGGGGTGGGAATGTGAAAAAGGGGACGCACACCCAGGTTGAGGCACGAAATTCGATCGGTGAAATTATTCCCGGAGCCGTCAATGTCTGACCCTTTAAAGGATTGGAAGGAGCCTGCCACCCCTACACTGAAAACATTCGCTACAGAATAATCAATCATGCCATTTAGCACCGGGGTAGTCGAAAGCTGCTGATAGTTGATGCTATTAAACAAAAGCCCTACGGCACTTGCGCCAGCACCCAGCGTGAGGTTGAGATCACCCGATTTACTGCCTTGTGCAAAGGAGAAACCCAGGGTACTGATCAGAAAAACTGGAATCAAAAATAGTCTCATGGAGTGGTTGTTAGTGGTAAAAGATTAATAATAAACTGTTTGTGGGAGTCTGTAGATAGATCAAGATACTCAATTTGCCGATTTTCCTGCCCTGAATTTTAGCCCTAAGTGGAGCAAATAAGGACCAAAGGCACCTGATTCAACGTTTATTCCTAAGAATCGAACCGGATAATACGTAAATCCAAAAATGAGCTGAAAGGAAACCGGATACTGTAGCGCACTTTCAAACGAGTAACTACCCGGAGGGTCGCTGTAGCCTGACCAAAAAGTATGCCCGATTCTCCCACCGAGGTAAATATCGTGCAGGGAACCGGGAGCGCTGTTGAGGTGAAAAACGGGACGAATACCCACATTGGTCTTGGTTACTACATTTACGGGATGATTGAGGCTTGACACATCAAAGGATTGCGTCGTAGCGGCTACTCCTAAACTAAAAACCCTCCATAGCGAATAATCGACCATGCCTGAGTAGGTGATAGTACTTTGGAGGAATTCTCCTCCCCCGACGAAATTGTTAAACGCGAGATTCCCCCCTACCCCAAAGCTCAGGGCCAGTTCGTGCCTCAGCACACTTTGTGCCTGAGAGGAGGAAAGCGATGCAATCAGGATAATCAGGCAAAGCCGGTTTTTCATGGGTTAGAATGGCGTATGAGCGATCTTGTTATTTGTATTAATGCTCCTGAAAAGTGCGCTACAGCGTACCTCTTACAGGCCCGAGTCGGAGCTTTAGGCCACAATGAATAAAGTAAGGCGCACCTATGGCAATTTCGTAATTTATCCCCAGGCGATTACCGATATAGTAGGTAACCCCCATAAAACTTTGAAAAGAATATACTGCCAGACCTTGAAAGGAGTTTCTGAATAGCTCCCCATTCCTTCGCCACTCTACATAGGAAAACCGGGTCCCCAGGTAAATATCTGTATTTTTAATATTGAACATATCAAAATGCAACATCGGTCTGATGCCTATATTCCTAACCTGTATGATGGTATCAAACACCAGGTCCATCGTTCTGAATGAACCCGCCACCCCAAAGGAAAAATAGGGGGAGAACGTATAGTCAGCAGTGCCGCTAAAAACCATGTCGGTTGATCCACTCGGCAGCCTATCAAAAATTAGCCCATATAAATCCTGACCCACTCCAACACCAAAATCCACTTGCCCTTTAACTGAACTTTGTGCAAAAAGGCCGTTACAGGACAGGAGAATAACCAGAATTGCGTACCTCATTATTCCATATTTTTAGGGAAATAACGCTTTTTGGGGCTATTGCCCTAACTTAATATCCCAATACTTTGAACTCGGTTCTTCGGTTCATTTGTTTATTGGCGGGGTTGTCATTGCCTGCTACCGGCTGAGATTCGCCGTATCCCTGGGACACCAACCGTGAAAACTCAATTCCGTGGCTGGAGAGGTAGCTTACCACCGATTGCGCACGGGCTTTTGAAAGGCTTTCGTTGTGTTCATCGGAGCCATCGCTGTCGGTATGTCCGGCTATTTCCACCTTAAGCGAAGGATTGTCCTGCATCATCCGGAGCAGGCGGTCCAGCTCCGCGATGGATTCTGTGCGAAGGGTGGCTTTGTCCACATCGTAGTAGATGTTTTTAAGCACCATTTTCAGGTCAATGGCAAGCGGCGTTAGGTAAATAATCGTTTGGTCATCGCCTGTGCCTGCATGGTGGTTCAGGGTGTCGATTTTGAAAAAATACCCCTGGGCTGTGGTGCTGATTTCGTATTCACCAAAAGGGAAGCACGCCCGAAAATGACCGTCTTCGTTCGCCTGGGTGGATTTATGCTCTTTTTCGGTCAGCAGCCTAAACTCAAGCCGGGCGTAGGTAACGGGTTGCAAGGTGGTAGCATCCAGTACGATGCCTTTCATGCAATCTGTTTGTGGGGCTTTTACCAGGGGGATATCCACTTTTTGCCCCGAGGCAATGTGCTTTTCTTCGAGGTCAAAGTAGCGGTTGCCCGATTGGTAGCCGGGAGCCAGCGCTTCTACATTGTAGTAGTTGCCAAAAGGAAGCGGTGTTTTGTAATCTCCTTCTTCACCTGTAACCAAGGAGGTCACTACCTCATCGGCTTTAGTTCTGATCACCACATCGGCCCCTAAAATAGATTTACCGGTTGCCTGGTCGTACACGCGGCCATACACAAAAGCGCCTTTGGGCCGGAAGAGATAGAGGTCTTGCTGGATACTACTGTCGGGCATGTGCACCGATTCGCGTGCCACGGGGTACCCTACCGAGCGTACCTGGAGCACATAGTCGCGGTTAACGGCTGGTTTGAAACTGAATTTGCCCGAAGCATCTGTTACTACGGTGGCAATAGAGTTGCCCTGATTGTCCAGCAAACTAACCGGTGCCTTAGAAACCGGGTGATTGGTTTCGCCATGATACACCACCCCCGTAAGGGCAATGAGCCGCTTTGCAACGGGCTTGGGTTGCCAGGAAATATTGCGGTGAATATTTACCGAACGATCGTTAATACTGGCTACCGCTACATCCGGATCAGAATCGCCGTCGAAGTCGGCTACAACGAGTGCTGCGTTCCAATCGCCTGATTTCATTTCATTGCCAGGTCCAAAAATGCCGTGGCCATCGTTCAGGTGGTAGTGAATGGCGTTGTCGAGGGTAGAGCAGGTAACGATGTCGAGGTCGCCATCGAGGTCAAAATCGGCTATTTCGAGGTCAAAATTGTGGTCTCCGGAAGCCACTTCCTGCTCCCGCAAAAAAGTGCCATCACCTTTATTGAGGTGGATAAACAGGTTGGTATCGAGATACGACGCTGCAGCAATGTCCAGCGCACCATCTCCATTAAGGTCGGCGAGGCGAAGCGCCCAGGTAGCTGTGGTGGAGCGAATGGAGACCGGGGTAGCAAAATTGCCGGGAGATTTTCCTAAATGAAGGTAAATGCGTCCGTCGTCGCAGCCCACAACCAGGTCGGGCATTCCGTCGTTGTTGACATCGCCTACCTCAACGGCTCTTGGCCCTCTGCCCGTGGGTATGGATACTGCGGAGCCAAATTGTCCATGACCATTGTTGAGGTGCACCTTCAGGGCGTTGTCGTTAACTACAGCCACGATCAGGTCGGGCTTGCCGTCGTTGTTCAGGTCAGCTGCTTCCACATCGTGGGCCATTACGCCCGTAAACAGGTTTTGGGTAAGCAGCAATTTGCCCTGACGGTCGTTAATCAATACGCATAATTTGCCTAGTGCTGTAACGGTGACCACATCGGGTTCGCCATCGCCATTGGCATCAAGTACGGCCAGGGCCCGGTTTTGGGGTTGTGAAGGAAAAGAGGATTTTTGGAGAAAATTGCCCTTGCCATCGTTGAGGTGCACGTTTACCATGCCATCGGCCCGGGAGGCCGTGATGAGGTCCGGAAATCCGTCGTGGTTAAAATCTGTTTTCTCCACTGCCCAGTTTTGTTCGCCCGACTCGAAAGCAAACCTGGGTACGAATACAACCCCTGAAATAAACAAGGTGCTGTCCTTGCCTGAACGGTTCTGAACCTGTGCGGCTGCCTGATTGCCTGCAACTACCAAACATGCCGACAGAAAGAGCAAAAGTATGCGCATAGTTTACCTGTTAACCCTTGCAAGCACCAACTTTTGCTTCCTTATTGCCAATAAAGCATGGCCGGGTTCTTACACGTTGGAGGAGAAAAACTTTATACCGGGTAGCCTGTTAGAGGATTTTTTGCAAAAATCCTTTACTAAATCCGGTCACCATGCGTAATCATAGAAAACCCTGTGTATGAATCCCGCACCTACCCTCTACCTGCTTCCCGGCCTGATCGGAGACAAGCGGGTCTTCGCCGAATTTCGCGAACTGGTGCAGCCCCTGCCAACCCGATGTCTGGAGTGGGTACTCCCCCACCCCCATCAGGGCTTTCCGGAATATGCCCGCAGGCTTGCCCAACAAATCGACCCGGAAGACCATCCGATTTTTTTGGGAATTTCGCTCGGAGGAATGATTTCTTTGGAATTACAAGCCCTTTTTCCCGAGTCGAAAGTGGTGCTGGTTTCCAGTGTAAAGGGCTACCACGAGCTGCCACAGCTAGGCAGGCGTTTGCGGGCGGCAGGTGCGCTTCCTTTGTTTCCTGTGGGGGCGCTCAAGCGATTTCTGGAGTCACGCCCACCGCAATCGGTACAGGATAGCCCCGAAAAACAGGAAAAATACCGCCAAATGATCCGTTCACGACCCGATGGCTTTATCAAATGGGCGGTGGACGCCGGCACACGATGGGAAAGAATAGCACCAGCTGGTGAGGTATTTCACTTACACGGTACCGCTGACCGTCTTTTTCCTGTAAAAAACATCCGCAATTACCTCCCCATCAACGGTGGCGGGCATTTTATGATGGCTGACCGGGCCGAAGAAATTGCCCTTGCCCTTCGCCAGCAGTTTCCCGAATGGTGGAAAGCTTACGAATGATAAAAAAAATGGGAGGTTGAACGGTGAAAACAAGGCACAGGTTTTGCGTATATTTCCCTATGCAAAAGCGGATTTTATCGTTTTTTCTGGCTGGTATGTTGCTGCCCGGTTTGGCTTTTTCCCAGGAGGAGAAGCCCAAAAAGCGTTTCATTGTGTATGAATACCAGGGCGAAATGATCATGGACGGGTCGCTCGTGCCAGTAAATATCACAGCCCCCTACCCCAGCCGGGCTACCATGCGTGATGCCCAGGGTAAGCTCGCCCGCTATACGCGCCTCGTGTGGAATGTGCACCGCACCTACCCCTATGCCCTGAAATTGGGCAGGATTCTCTATGAAGTAGATTCGACCGTTAAGCATTTGCCGAACGATAAAGCCCGGGATACTTACATGAAGACCCGCGAAAAATCGCTTTTTGGCGAGTATGAAGACGACCTCCGCGACATGACCCGCTCCCAGGGCCTGGTACTGGTAAAGCTTATATCCCGGGAAACGGGCAACTCCGCCTATGACCTTATCAAAGACACCAAAAGTGGGGTTTCCGCCTTTTTTTGGCAGTCGGTCGGTTTGATTTTCGGCATAAACCTCAAGTCGCAGTACGACCGCGAAGAAGATGCCATGATCGAAGAAATTGTTGCAGAGCTACACACTGGCGGCTACAATATCTACTACAAGAGCTTCAATTACCGCCTGCCCTAAGGTTACTTAGTATTTCAGCAGCTTCTCCACAGCGGTTTTCAATCGCTCCACGGGCAGAAAACTGGCTTCCAGCCGGGTATGGAAAGGCACCGGCGTATCCAACGAAGCCACCCGGATCACCGGAGCATCCAGCCACTGAAAACAATGCTCGCCGATTGACGCGGCAATTTCTCCCCCGAACCCTCCGGTATAAGTATCCTCATGCAACACGAGGCATTTTCCTGTTTTTTTCACCGCTGCAAAAACGGTTTCACGGTCCCAGGGCAACAAGCTCCGAAGGTCGATAACACCGATATCGGCGGTGTCTTTCAGGTGTTCGTCTAGTTCCATGGCCCATTTTACGCCCATACCATAGGTAACTATGGTGAGGTCGCTCCCTTCGCGTGCCGTGCTTGCTTTGCCAATGGGCGTTTCATAATAGCCGTTGGGCACATCAGCGGTCATGCTTCGGTAAAGGGCTTTGTGCTCGAAATACATCACCGGATTGGGATCGGCGATGGCGGCAGTGAGCAATCCCTTGGCATCGATCGGATTAGAAGGATAGACCACTTTCAACCCGGCTACATGGGTAAACCAGGCTTCGTTGCTTTGTGAGTGAAAAGGCCCTGCCCCCGAACCGGCACCCGTGGGCATGCGCACAACCACATCGGCGGCATGGCCCCAGCGGTAGTGGTTTTTGGCGAGGTTGTTTACGATCTGGTTAAATCCACAGGATACGAAATCGGCGAACTGCATTTCTACCACGGACTTAAACCCCTCGATGGACAGGCCCAGCGCAGTGCCCACAATGGCGCTTTCGCACAGGGGCGTATTCCGGATTCTGTCTTTGCCAAATTGCTCCACAAACCCCTCCGTTACCTTGAATACCCCGCCGTATTCGGCCACATCCTGGCCCATGACGATCAGTCGCGGCTGCTTTTCGAGGCTTTGCTTTAATCCATCGGATAGGGCATCCACGAATCTGCGGGGAGTGGTTTGGGTAAAATCCGGAGGAACAGGCGAAGTTGACTCAGGCTTCGCATACACATCGCCCAATTCCCTTTCAGGATCAGCAGTAGGTTCGGGTAGGTCGAAAGAAGAGGTGATAGCGGTATCGATTCTTTGCTTCAGTTCGGCATAAATCAGGGTTTTCAGCTCCTCGGTCAGCACCTCGTTGGCGAGCAAAAACTGCTCGTACGTTTTCACCGGATCGCGTTTTGCCCAGGTGTCGAAGTAGATCTGGGGTACATATTTTACCCCGGAAGCCTCTTCATGTCCGCGCATCCGAAAAGTCATGCACTCCAGCAATACCGGCTTTCGGTCCTGGCGCATACGTTCAGTGAGTTGTTTCACCGTTTTATATACTTCCAGCACATTGTTTCCATCGATGGTGATGCCCTCCATACCATAACCTTTCGCCCGGTCGGCCAGTTTTTCGGCCCGGAACTGGTCTTTGGAGGGCGTGGAAAGGCCGTAACCGTTGTTTTCGATTACAAACAAAACCGGAAGCTCCCATACCGCAGCTACATTGAGTGCTTCGTGAAAATCGCCCTGACTGCTTCCTCCATCGCCTGAAAATACGGCTGCCAAATGAGATCCATTGTCCAGATTTGATGCCAACGCCAGCCCATCAGCTACGGGCAGCATGGCCCCGAGGTGCGAAATCATGCCAATGATCCTTTGCTCCGGAATACCCACATGGAAAGAGCGTTCCCGCCCCTTGCTGTATCCAGCGACTTTCCCCTGCCATTGTGCCATGAGGCGGTCGAGGGGCACCTTACGGGTGGTCCAAACGCCGAGGTTGCGGTGCAGCGGTAGTATATAGTCCTGGTCTTGCAGTGCCTGGGTAATTCCTACCGAAATGGCTTCTTGTCCTATGCCCGAAAACCACTTGCTCACCCTGCCCTGACGCAGCAAAATGAGCATTTTCTCCTCTATGAGTCGGGGGAAAACCAGGTTTTCGTAGAGGGTAAGCAACTCATCGTTGGAAAGGCCAGAGCGGTCAAACTCAAGTTGCTCGGTTGCAGGAGTTGAAGGGGGCAAATGGATCATACTGTAGTTGAAAGAAATCTCAGGTAAAAATATTCAAAAGGACAGATGAAACAGCGACGAAAAAGGGCGATTAATTTTTTACGCATAATTCGTGTGACCATCAGTCGTTTTGATCATCAAAAGCACGATTCAAGCAAATGAAAAGGCTAAAACTTTTAAAAATTGGTTAAACCTTCTATTTTGCATCAGTTAGCAAGTAATCCCAAACCCAATCGCCATGTTCGAAATTTTTCAAAGCGAGAAGTCAGGAGAGTTTTATTTCCGCCTCAAAGCTAAAAATGGACAAATCATCCTCAGTAGTGAAGGTTACACGACTAAAAGTGCCTGCACAAATGGGGTAGAATCTGTAAAAAAGAATTCAGGTGACGATGCCCGTTACGAGCGCAAACAAGCCGAAAGCGGAAGCTGGAGCTTTAGCCTGAAAGCTGCCAACCACCAGGTTATCGGCCGCAGCCAGAGTTATTCTACCAAAGATGGCATGGAAAAAGGCATCGATTCCGTAAAAAGCAATGCCGGAGACGGCGAAGTAAAAGATACCACAGCTGCCTGATAATCAGGGACTACCATATCTTTTTTACCAAATTCCGAAATTCTTCCACCAGGAGGAATTTCGGTTTTTTTATGCCTGAAAGCCCGGATAATTACCGGATAAGGGTGATGGTTCCGCCTCGTTTCAAGGTTTCGCCTGTGGTCAAGGTTGCTTTTACCACAAAGGTATAAACCCCTTCCGGCGCATCCTGTCCATCCGGAAAATGCCCATCCCATCCTTCCTGGCTGTTTTCGGTGAGGAAAATAGATTTACCCCAGCGATCAAAAACGGCGAGCTGGTAGGAAGTAAGTCCTTCGTTTACGATCCGGAAAAGGTCATTTTTGCCGTCACCATTGGGCGTAAAGGCATTGGGGATGAATATTTTTCCGTCGGGCACAATGGAAATCAACAGGGTGTCGAAGGTCGGGCAATCCTGGTAGCGGTTAAATGCGGCCAGGATTACGAGGTACTCCCCTATTTCGGAATAGGTATATGCAGGATCGGGAAATTCGGATACACCAGTTCCGTCGCCGAATGACCAGAGAAACGATACTGCTCCCGTACTTTGATTGGTAAATTGGATGGTGGCATCAGAAATGCTGATTGGGTCTATGCCCAAAGGAGTGGAAGTAAAGGCCGCCTGGGCCGGGGGTTCATCCCCGATGGTAACTGTGAGCGTATCGGTACAACCGTAACTGTCTGTAGCCAAAACAAGGTATTTTCCTGGAAGCAGGCTATCCACCGCAAGGCCATTTTTGGGTGGTATGGCATTCCACGACACATCAAATACAGGCCCGGTTCCACCTTCCAGAGTTACTGCCGCCGAACCATTGGGGAAGGTACAGAAGGCATCAATCTTCGAAATCAACGACAAAACCAGCGGGGCGGGTTCCGTCAAAGTAACAGTGGCGGTATCAAGGCAATCGTTGGCATCCCGCACGATTACCCGGTAGTCACCGACCTTCAGGTTGCTGATATTGGCTGTGGTGTCGCCGGTGGTCCAGTCCCAATGGTATACTGGTGTTCCCCCTGTCGTTTGGGTAGAAATAAAGCCTTCATTTCCTCCCGCACACAGCACATCGGTGCCCGTGGCAGCAATAAGCAAGGGTTCAGGCTGGGTTATTTGCAGGGAATCGGTCTGAATCGTGCACCCAAGAGAATCGGTTACAAATACCTGGTACCAACCAGTGTCGAGGCCAGTAAAAAAGCCCGAAGCGACGCTCGGAGCCTGATTCAGGCTGTATTGATAGGGTCGTTTTCCGCCGTTGGCTGTTACGCGTATAGATCCATTGGCAAACCCGAAACACGAAACAGCTTTAACCGTGTCCCGGAGTTCCAGTATTTCAGGCTCGCTCAGGGTGAAGCTGATGTCTTCCAGGCAGCCGATGCTGTCGAGCACCAGTATGGAATAGGAGCCTGCACCCAAAGGCGTAAACACAGAATCGAAAGCAAATCCGCTGTTATTGATCGCAAACTGGTGGCTGCCCGTGCCTCCCGTGGCCCGTACCCGCAGATAGGCATCGGACTGGCCCGCGCAAATGAGTGGTTTTAGGCTATCTACAAAAATCAACAACCTGGGTGCCTGCCTGAGTTTTACGGTATCGAAAGCGGAACATCCGTTTTGATCCTGAGCCGAAACGAAATAGGTACTTGCCCCCAGCAATTCAAAACTGCCCGTCATGTTTACATTGGCGCTGTCAACCCTAAAGGTGTAGTTTCCTGCGCCACCCGTTGCCGAGAGGTAAATGCTGCCTGTTTGGTTGCCAAAACAGGCAATGTCAGCGGTAGAATCTACTGTGAGCACGACTGCAGAAGGATCGGTAAGGCCGAGTGAAAGCGTATCGGTGCATCCCTTCGCATCAACCACAAAGAAGGTATAATTACCGGATGCCAATCCTTGAAAAAGTCCGGGCGCAATAAGCGGTCCAATCCCCTGCTGGTACTGATAGGGCGTATTTCCTCCTGTCGCACCCAGTCGAACAAGGCCATTCAGGTCTCCGGCGCATTTGGGATTGGCCAAGCTGTCGCTGAAAACGGAGATGGCTGCAGGTTCTGTCACATTAGTGACCAAGGTATCTATACAGCCCCTGCTATCTGTAATCAGCCACGAATAGATGCCTGCACCGAGGTTGGTAAAAACCGAATCTACACCAGGGGAGTTCCCCAAAAAGGCATACTGGTAACCCGGTGCTCCACCACTGGCTGTTAATTCTATTTGCCCATCAAGCAATTTGAAACAACTGACCGGAATCAGGGTATCCACCGCTCCCACTACCCTGCTGGGTTGCGTGAGGTTTATGGTGAGGGTATCGGTACAGCCGTTGTCGTCTTCGGCAATAAAGGTGAAAGATCCGGCAGGGAGGCCCGTTGCCACCGAGTCGGCGAGATAATTTCCCCCAAAATCCTGATAATAATAGGGCTGTGTACCTCCCTGAGCACGCAGGGTAACGGTGCCATTGGAGTCTCCAAAACAAAATGGCTGGGTGAACTGGGCGGTAACAGTAACCGGAGCCGGTTGGGTAATACTTACGTTCAGGGTGTCAGAACATCCGCTGCCATCTACGACCACGGCTTGGTAAGAACCAGCCCCCAAACCTGGAAATTGGAAGTTGGAGGACAAGGGGCTGTTGTTAACCGAAAACACATAAGGGGGCGTGCCACCCACGGCTTCGAGGCCAAAGCTTCCGCTTAAACTGCCGTTACAAGCAACCTGTAATACGCTTAATGGGAACAGGTTGAGTGCATTGGGCTCATTGACAATCACAGTCAGTTGTTGAGCGCAGCCATTACCGTCCATGGCCACGCCGGGATAGCTGCCGCCACTCAGGCCCGTGAAAAAGCCACTACTTTGGAAATTTAGTCCCCCGTCAATGGAGTATTGGTAAGGGCCGATGCTTCCGGTGGCAATCAGGGTAAAGCTACCGTCGGCTGCACCGTTGCAGGTGACCTGGGTAACGCCGGTAGCACCTAGGGTAAAGCCCGGAGTCTGACTCAGGCTTACCGGGATAATGACCAGACAATTGGCGGCATCGCGTACATACAGGGTGTAATTGCCAGCTGCCAGTCCTGTAAAGAAGTTGATTGGCGAATAATTAATTCCATCGAGGGAGTAGCTGTAGGGGGCGGTGCCACCGAAGCCTTGCCCATCAATTTCCCCATCCATGTCTCCGGCGCAGGTGGGGCTTAAGCTCCCGCTAAGTGCAGCATAGAAGCCTGTGGTGGTGGTCAGGGTGTAAGGGGTAGAAAAACTACAGCCATTGGTATCGGTAATCGACAGCTGATAGCTGCCGGTTGAAAGGGCCGAAAAGGTATTCGACACCTGATAATTTACACCGTCGAGCGAATATTGGTAAGGCAAAGTGCCGCCCGAACCTGCCAGGGTGACAGTGCCATTCGCGTTGCCGAAGCAATCAGGATTTGTAGTTCCGGAAAGGGTGATATTCAGCGGTGCGGGTTCGCTCAGTAAAAAGGAATCTTCGGCGGTGCAGCCAAGCGCATCGACCACATAGAGATACACCATCCCTGCGGGGATTCCGGTAAAGCTGTTATTTGGAAAAAAATTAAACCCATCGAGGCTAAAACTGTAGGGAGCTGTTCCTCCCGAACCAGCCAACTGGAGGGTGCCGTCCAAAGCGCCGTTACAGGAAGGTTGGGTAAAGCTTAGAACAGAAACGGCCAGATTTGTTGAAATGGCCAGGGTTGCGTTTACGGTGTCCCGGCAGCCGTTTACATCCTGGGCAATTACTTCGTAAGGACCTTGCGACAATCCCGTGAAATTTCCTGAAGCCAAAGGGCCTGCGCCATTAAGAAAATATTGAAAGCTACCCGACCCCCCGGATACCTGCGTGAAAATCAGGCCAGCATTGGGTTGGCTGCAACCCGGATTTCGCAGCGAATCAATTAGCAGGTCAACGGGCTGCGGACTGGCAAAGGAAACGGGGAGGGTGTCGCTACAGCCATTTCCGGCGGTTACTATGAATTGATAATTGCCCGCAGGAAGGCTATTGCTAAGGGGGAGATTGGCGCCGATTCCTACAATTTCGAGGGAATATGGTCCTCCGGGCGCGGTGGGAGTAATGGTCACATTTTCCAGAAAAGCGGGCGGGCAACTTGCCTGTACGAGGCTAATGCCAAATACAGGTTTGGGGCTCACCAGTACCTGAACCTGGGCGGTGTCATTGGGACAAGGCCCCAGCCCGTTGAGGTTGTAAACATATATTCCGGCCGGATCGGTACCTGGCGTAAATGCTCCGCCAAAAGGATTGCCGGAAGGATCGGTCCAGAAGCCACCGGGGTCGGCATTGGTAAGGAGCGGAAACAAGCCAAAGGGAGGTTCTGCAGTACAAATGGCAACCGTGGTGCCTGTTCCTGCCTGTGGCGGATCATATACCTGAACGGTGACCGTGGCTGAATCGGTGGGGCAGGGAGCGGTGCCGACCACATAGCGGTATTGTCCGGGCAAGGAAACGCCCGGAGTAAAAGTGCTGCTTACTACGGCATTAGTTCCCACGTCTTTCCATGTGCCACCAGCTGTGGGAACACCCGATAGCAAAGTGGCCAGGTTGAAAGGCGCATCTGTGGAGCAGCGTTCTACAAAAGTGCCCGTTCCGGCAGATACTAGCGGGAAGGAAACAGGAATGATAAGGGAAGTTGGACTGGTACCGTTTCCACACAGATCAAAAATAAAGCCAGCGATTCCCACATGGCTGAGGGTATAATTTCCCTGAACCGTCAATGCCGTTGCTAAGCGTAGTACATACGTATTCTCCTGATTTCCTCCACTTGCACAAACCGAACCGGTAATGCCGAAAAATTGAACGTTGTTGCCATTGGGGTCGGTAAGTATAAAATCGTCCGTACTTACCGTGCTACACAATACGTTTTCAGAAAAGGTAATGACCAGTGAGTCTGCCCCACAGGCGGTAATCGCGGCAATCGGTTTTATGGTGGGGGGAATATTGTCAAAAATAGCTGCACTGCCCGTAAACTGCAGGGTGTATCCAAATTGTGAAGCAGAGAAATTGCTGATGTTGAGGGTAAATGTCTGTCCGGGAATAACGTTCAGACAAGGCGCTTGTCCGGCTCCGGCTAGTCCGGTAGCGCCGGTAACGCCGCCGGGAGGCAACCCTCCCACATCAAAATTGCAACGTACCTGCAAGGCAGCATTTGTGGCTATGTCGGAGCAATTGGCGTTGGTGAGATTGAAAAGGGCCCAATCGTAGTCGTCGGTAGGGCTGTTAGGCGTAATGCTGAAGCAAAGGGTGCCGGCTGTCTGAACGGTAAAGGTGTACCATACGGAATTGATTTCGCCTCCCAGACAGGACAACAAGGGGTTGATTTCGTTGGGGTAATTGCCTGTACCGCTAAAGGAATTGGCCTGAAAATAGGTGCTTTGACAAACAGGAATAGCTCCGTTGCAGTCCTGCACGGTGGGGACTTGAGACAGGGCAGGTATTGCATTCCCCAACAGACCAATCAGGGACAAAATGTTGAAAAGAAAGGAGGATCGGTGTTTCAATGTGCTGGTTGATTTCCGCAGGTGTACAGGGGAGCTTCAAAAATATGCCTTAAGTTTAGTATTTTCAACTCGTTTGTCCCTTTGATATTGTGTAAGAAAGGATAACAAAAACCACACCAATGCGTGTCTGGCCATATTTAATACGAAGTACAGCTATTCTGAAGGCTGAGGAGGTAGTCTCCGGCAAGTATCATTCGGGATCCGTACCAGGAGAACATCTCCCCTTCCACCAGAATTACCCTGCTACGGGGCAGCCAATCGTTTATTTCTTCTAAGTGTTTTGTCTTGAACCGATAGGGCTCGCTGGAAAGCATGATCCAATCGGGATTTAGCTGCTCTATTATTTCTTTAGTTACTTCAGGGTACCTGCTGGTGAGCAGTTGCTGACCCAGGTTATTGAACCCCGCATGTGTAAGTACATCATGAATAAACGTGTTTTGCCCTGCCACCATCCAGGGCTCTTTCCAGATCAGATATAACACACTTCCCAGATTTCTGGAAATTTTTCCACTTCGGTTGATAGAGTTTCTTGCTTCCTGCTCCATTTCACTGGCTTTATCCTCTGCCCCGATCAATTTTCCTACATCCAAAATCAAACGATATCCTTCCTCAAGGTTGTTGACATCGGTCACATATACGGGGTATTTACTTTCTAACTGCTCAATCATCGGCAGGGTATTTTCTTCTTTCTCCGCAATGATCAGATCGGGTTGCAGTCTTTCTATCTTATCGTATTTCACTGATTTGGTACCGCCAACTTTGGCAATAGTGGCTACATCGTCATTTGGATGAATACAAAAGCGGGTACGGCCAACCAGCCGGGGGCCCGCACCGAGCTTTACAAGGGTTTCAGTAATGGAAGGACAAAGTGAAATAATTCGTTGAGGGGGATAAGGGATATGACATAGCCGCCCCAGGTGGTCTGTAAATACATGAGCCATATTTGCTGATAGAGAAGTATAAGTTGATCAATTTAGCCTTTATAATTACCAAATCGACTGGTTTTTAGGTCATAATTGTACACACCTATTGTGGTCAGCATAGGTATGGCTTCGGCGTAAGAATATAGGATAAAACCAGCTCTGACCTGTTATCTGACCAGTTATTATTGCTCCATTATTAATCCTCTAGCCAAATGGGTAAAATGAAACAAAATCTCAACTCTTCTCTTAAGAGGAAACTCAACCTTAAAACCATTGCTGGTTTTACGCTCATCGGGGGTAGTATTGCAGCTGCCTTGCTCTGGTTTATGATGCGGCCCCAGGCTACTCCTTCGGCATGTGGTCCATGCACAATATCGATTACTGGAACAAGTTCCACCAGCTATACCGTTACCTCAGGCGACTACGTTTGTATTGCCTCAGGAGCTACTTACTCAGGAACCATCACACGTAACAGCTCTTCCGGTACCGGTACCGTTAACATTTGTAACGAGGGCACCATCTCTGGAGCGACCTTTAGCTTCAGCAAAGGAGTCAACGTAATTGACAACCGGGGTACCATGACCTCCTCTTCTATTTCCTTCAATAGTGGAACCTCCAGCAATTCCTTCACGAATTACGCAGGTGCTGAGGCTACCTTTGGTAGTTTCAATATTTCACGGGCTAATTCGGATGTCAGCAACTACGGCACATTCACGACTACAGGTTCGCTTAAAATGTACTCAGGTTCTACCTTCACCAACTACAACGATGCCACCCTGAATGTAGGCGAAGTAGAAGTTGGGTCAGGAAGCTCGATTACCAATTTCGGAGATTGGACCACCAAAGATGTAAAAGTGAGCAGCAATGGCACGATTACTAACAATGCCACTTTGGATATTCATGGTGATCTTGAGGTGGATAAAACCTTTGTGAGCGATGGCACACTGACTGTTTCAGGCAACTTTAAAGTAAACTCCAGCGCTTCTGTTACCGTAGCCGGATTGGTAACCGTGAACGAAAACCTGGAAATTAGCAAGACCTTCGAACAAACAGGCACCCTCATAGTAAAGAAGGACATGACGGTGAATAGCAATGGTCGTGTGACGGTAAATGGCATTATAAATGTGCTGGATGACCTTACCAACAACGGCTATATCGATGGTCCTGCTACCTCCTCCGGGAACTACGGAAGAATCAACGTTACCGACAAAACCACAAACAACAGCAGTGCGAAAATGAGGCTCAACCTCGACATTTGTGATGCAGGTACACCTAGTGGCGGTATTGACCAGCAGTATGGAACTATTGACGGAACGGTCAGTTATTGCACCAACTCCCCTTCTATTGCCTCTCTCCCTGTAGAATGGGCCGCTTTTACTGCCGAGGCCAAACCAGAAGGCGTGCAACTCAACTGGGCCACTGCACATGAATTAAACAACGACCACTTCACCGTGGAGCGTAGTACCGATGCCAGCTCTTTTACCAAAATTGCTGAAGTAGCAGGGGTGGGTAATTCAAGTGTTATACAGTCTTACAGTGCTACCGATGCCCATCCGCCAATTGGAACCATCTACTATCGTATCAAGCAGACCGATATTGACGGCCAAGCTTCCTTCTCCTCCATGGTAGAAACTATCTGGGACGCACCGAATTTCAGCATGAAAGTGTACCCAAATCCGGTATCGACTACAGCTACGGTAGAGATACTTGGCGATAAAAACGAAACTGGAACTTTGCGGGTGCTTGACCTGGGCGGCAGGGTGGTTTATCAGCAGTCGCTGAGCCTTCAGCCTGGCCAGACAAGTGTTGAACTCAATGCCAATACCTGGCCTTCAGGTGTTTATGTAGTGGAAGTTCGGAATACCTCCGGCTCCAAGGCAGCCAGCACGGCCAAGTTGATTAAGCAGTAGTTTTACTAAGAAAGCATGTGTTAATCCGGGCCTTATGGGGTCCGGATTTTTTTTGATTGAAATGAAAACGAGACGTCGTTTATCTTTGCCCAAAAAATTATATGCGATTCACTTTTTCGTTTTCGATCCTATTTCTCCTTGTAACGTTACTCCCTGCCCAGAATCGTTTGAGTTGGAAGGATGGTCCCTTTTCCCAGGAGAAAATACCTGTCATTCCTGAAACCCGCAAAGACCTGGCTTTTGAACTGAAATATTATTTTGGATGGAGTACGGTCAGTCAAAAGTGGGGGAAAGACTCGACCGGTTACCGTGAAGTCGTGGAAGGAGGCATTGAACTTAAGGATAGCTGGCAGCTTCCCGATCAACCAAGCGCCTACATCGAAGTGTACGGTCAAGCATTGCTGAACATCATCGAACTCAACCGGAGAAAGCTGCAGTACGAATTGAATCACCTTCAAAAAGATGTGGACCCCAGAAAAATTTCCCAGCATTATTATGACCTTCTCAATCAGGAGTTACAAGGCCTGGAATCGGATACCCACGAGAGAATGGATAGCCTCTACCTGGCTGATTTTCTTCAAAATACCGAAGACCAGCTAGCTGCTTTCCCTGACCCTGTCGGTTATGAAGTAAGTAGTATGCCCTGGGGAATAGGCTTTTTTTTGTACATGGGATATGGCGTCTATCCGGCGAGCGGGCAAGTCTATTTTTCCAATCCTGTCAACTACCTGGGCTATGGCTTGAGGGGTAATTACAAAAATCTGGAAGTACAATTTTCCGGTTCTTTCGGGACAAGCCGACTCATAAAAGCATTTACGGACGCCGAAGGTAATTTTTGGCCCGCTCAGAACAGGTTGAGTACAACTTACGTCAATGCTGTTGTTGGCTGGCGTCTCCAGGCAGGGTCCAAGTTTGAGCTTTCTCCGCAGGCAGGAATTGGGGTACATGAATCCCTGTTGATTGTCAGGCCCAGGGTTCCGGATGCACCGCATATTGACAATTACGGACCGCTTATCGGGGGAGTGGTGCGCTATCGCTTATTCACCCATATTGCACCCGGCGAGGTCGAGGACCTTTTTCTTACCGGCTTTTGTTATTATGGTCCAGGACCCAAAAGCCCGGCATATCAGGGAGGCTCCTTTCAGTTCGGAATCGCCATCGATGTGCATGCTTCGCCGCTCAGAAGGGCGTTTTATGATTGGAGATAACAGAAGCTATTACCCACAGAGCATAGGGTCATTGTTTTCTGGTTAATGGAAAAAGAGTAACTGTCACTACTTCATTTTTAAATTCACTCCCCCACCCCATACCGTATCACCGCCCTGAACACCTTTTCCCGAACGGGATTGAGGTTGTAGTAAGCGCCGGAAGGCAACAGACCGACGTTTTGGCGGTTAATGAGCAGGATGATGGAAAGGTCATGCGCGGACACGACGGCGATACTCGTTCCCGTAAAGCCTGTATGCCCGAAACTCCCGGCAGGCGCATCTTTCATGAAGGCATTGGCGGGGTCCATCATCCAGCCCAGGCCATTGAGGAAGGTATCTGCTTTGAGAAAGGTGTCGATGGTTGCCGCTGAAAGAAATTGTTTGCCTTTCACTAATCCTTTGTGTTGCAGCAGGTCCACGAGTTTTTGCAGGTCGCCGATGGTGGAGAAAATCCCCGCAGCCCCCGAAATACCGCCGTTTGCGTACCAGGCGTTGCCGTCGTTTACCTCTCCCACGAGCGTATTGTGCCTCCAACCGTTCCAGGAAGCGGGGTCTATTTCAGGAAACCTGAAACCCAAAGTGGAATCGTTTACCATGCGCGTTTCGTAGGGGTTGCCATGCGAAGTGGCGGCTATTTTTCGAAAATGCCCCGATTGAAGCGGATTGTAGGTCGTGTGCTTCATGTCCAAAGGCTGAAAGATATTTTCTGCCATAAACTGATCCAGCGATTTCCCTGAAACCAGCTCAATGACCTCGCCCAGCAGCACGAAGCCGAGGTCGCTGTACGCCCTTCGCTCCCCTACCGGATACTTGAGCGGGAGTTCGTCAATGAGTTGATAGCAAGCGGCTTTGTCGGCTGCCCGGTAGTACATGGGATACCATTCGTACAGCCCGGCGGTATGGGTGAGCAGATGCCGGAGCGTAATGGCTTTTTTGGCGGAAGTGTCGAAAGCTGGCAGGTATTTGCCTAAAGGGTCGTCAACGTGGATCAAACCCTGGTCGTCAAGCAACATGATGGCCGTGGTGGTGCCGATGACCTTGGTGAGCGAGGCGATGTCGTACAGGTGGCGCATCGAGGTTTTCTCCGGATGCGGAAGGGTATTGCCAAGGGGGTCGCATTTCTGCGCGTATCCGTAGGCATGGCGATAGACCAACCGATTGCCGTTTTTGACCAGAATCACCGCCCCCGGAATCTTTCCGCTGTCCACCTCGGCTTGCAGCATCTGATCGATTTCCTGTCTTAATTCGTGCTTTTGAGCGATTAGGGTTTGGGTCGTGAGCGCGAAAAGGAGAATGGTTCCGATTAACCTTGGAAGCATGAAAGTGTGGTTTGGGCCAAAAGGTAAGAACTTCCCACTTTACAAAAAATCTAAGGAAAAAAGTCTCATGCGAAGGCGCAAAGCCGCAAAGCAAACAGGGATTTCGCGTGATTCACACGCCAATACCTTCGCGTTGTTGCGGCTTTGCGTGACAAAAAATCTAATAGCAAAGTCTCACTCGAAGGCGAAAAGTGCTTATCACTGGCTTTTTAGCATTTATGCGATTTAAGAGGTTTCCCGATTTGATTTCCTTGATCTCCAGAGGATTACCCTCAGGATTTTTCGCAGACAACTTTCATTTGGTTATACATGCTTAGACCAATTTTATCAGCAACACAAAAAAGCCCACCCCCTTTCGGAGCAGGCTATTTCTTTCACAGAAGCACTCAATTTAATCAGAAATACACCTGATACTGCATCGTGACGCTCGATTTGCGGGAGTTCACGGTGGGTAGTCCGGCTGTTTGGTTCACGTACTCGGGGCGGCTCTGGTAGTCGAGGGTAATTTTGCTGGTGTTGCCGTGTAGCAACCAATTGACGCCGAGGTCATAGAGCACCACCGGGTCGGCGAGCCGCTCATAGCTCGACCGGGTAAACGTGGCATAAGGCATCAAGGTGCCCTGGTCTTTCAGCAATTCATCCTTGAATTTGTAGCCGGCCTGCGCATAGATCACGCTTCCGGTACCAAACATGGGCAGTGCATTGCCGCCGCCATTGGTTACTTCGCCGGTGGAGCCGTTGGCGGGGTTCATGATGCCGTTGTACCGCAGGTAATTGGTGCCGTAGTTGGTGTTGAAATAACCGAGGTAAGCACTGTAAGCAGAGCCGTCTTTTTTCGCGGTAGGCATGTCCAGGTATCCGGCTACAGACCAAAGCAGCATGTTGTGGTAGGCTGTATCTCCATCAGCCAGGCTCCAGGTGGCGTTTTTCTGGGAAATAAACCCTGCTTCGAGGTTCAACACTCTCTTTTTGCCCAAGTAACTGCCCGTCATGTAAGGGGTGGTATGTCCTTCGCGGTCGAAGAAATTCCAGATCAGCAGGGCTTGGTACTGCTTGTAGTGGCCCATGGTGGCGAAGGTGGAATTAGCTGAAATCGCAGGCACACTGGCGCCATTGGTTTGTACCGGAAAGGGATCAGAGAGGATCAGTCGGTAGTCCAGGTGGCCCAGTTGGCCACGGGCATAAAGGCTGAGTTTGCGTGAAAACTGGTCGGTTTGGTCCACAGTTGCCTGCGCAAAAACCGGCACATCGAGGCTCATGATGGTGCCAATAGAGGGCTGACTGAAGCGTGAAAGACCGTTGGCTATCGTGAGGCCGGAGCCGATTTTCAGCGGATTTTTGCCCGTAGTAACCGAATATTCTGCCAAAGCATCGTGGAAAAAGGCTTCAATTTTGCGGTTACCTGCATTTTGGGTGAGGTAATTGAAATTGTTTTGCCCAAACTGGGTGTAGAAAAACACGCGTTTGCTGAGCTGACCGTAGAGCTGAATACGGGTACGGCGCAGGCCGATATCGAAGGTATTGTCGGTCGGAACGCCATTGACAAGGGTACCGGGGTTGCTTTGGTTCCAGCGAACCCAGGTCTGGTTCAGGAAAGTAGCTTTGATGTACTGATCGCCGCTCTCGTTGAGCTTCAGTTTCATCTCGTTGGTTTGTGCAAATCCCATGCTCAGGGACAGCAGCAGGGCCACTGCATAGGCAGCAGTTTTAATAAATGAATTCACGTGTGTGGAATGTAGGTTTTGAATAATTACCTGAACGAACAAACTTCCTGGGCGGAGTTTTTCGGAGTTCAGGGCAAACGGGATGGGAGGCAAGGGTGGATACTGCGGCTATAGCAGCCAGGCGCAATCCAGGGTAAAAATGCCGGGGCCTTGCGCAACCAGCTTGGGGCGTTGTCCTTCAATAGAAAAACTAACACCAAATGTATCTAAGGAAAAGGGCGTGTGGGTGAATAGGTTCGCCAAAAGGGCAAATGCGTGTGTCTCGTCTTCCGACAAAGATTCATCATCCTCTACATTTTCGATAGCCTCCGCCAGCAAAGAAAAAACCACCGGAGGGTGATCACTCATTGGAGTAAATCCTGCGTAGTCGTGTACAATGACAGCGTTGGCAGCCGATGATTGACCCATGGCCAAACCAAAAAATGCCATCAACAACAGGAGGTAAAGTCCAATGGTATCTTTCCCTTTTCGTGCTGCCATCATCGGGTCCAAAAGCCTTTTCTTTGGGTGGGTAAAAGTAGGCATGGGATGAGACAAAGGGAATTTGCTGGAATGCGGGGTATACGCCTTGCCGGAAGGGAGGTTGCAAAGTCTGGTATTCATCCATCCGCTCCTCCTGCCGACCATGCAAAAGTAGGATTTTTTCTATAAGCAATACGGGTCCAGACTTACGTTTTCAAACATGTTACATTTTCAAAAGCCCCGATATTGATCCTTGCAGCTTTCGGTTCTCACTTTGGAAAAGCAGGTCCTTCTTCCTAAATTCTGAAAAAAACGCCCCCATGAAATCTTCCCGCAGAAAATTCCTCAGTGATTCCGGCAAGGTGGTTGCCGCCGGATTGGTCGCTCCGCTCCTACCCGCTTCGGTGTATGGCTTTTCCATAGGTAAAAAACACGCTCCCAGCGACGAAGTCCGCATTGCCCTCATCGGCGCCCGAGGCATGGGCTTTGGCAACCTCGAAAACGCCCTGAAACAGCCCGGAGTTACCTGCGTGGGCCTCTGCGACATCGACGACAGCATCCTCTCCCGCCGGTCTGCCGATGTAGAAAAAATTCAGGGCAAGGCCCCCGTTACCTATAAAGACTTTCGCAAATTGCTGGAAGTGAAGGACTTAGACGCCGTCATTATCGGCACGCCCGACCACTGGCATTGCCTGCCGATGGTAGAAGCCTGCATGGCGGGTAAAGATGTGTATGTAGAAAAACCGCTGGGCAACAGCATCGCCGAGTGCGACCTGATGGTGAAAGCTGCCCGCAAATACAACCGCGTGGTACAGGTAGGCCAGCAGCAACGGAGTTCGCCTCACTTTCAGGAGGCCATTGCTTTCCTCCATGCAGGAAAAATCGGTACCATCCGCAAGGTAAATGTTTGGGGAAATTTCAACTATGGCGTTGGTCCGGTAGCGGTTCCCGATGGGCCGGTTCCTGCAGGGGTGGATTACGACCGCTGGCTGGGTCCAGCCCCGCTGCGCCCGTTCAACCAAAGCCGTTTTCACGGAAGCTGGCGCATGTTTTGGGACTACGGAGGCGGGCTCCTCACCGACTGGGGCGTGCACCTGTTGGATGTAGCGCTTTGGGCCAAAAACATCACCACCCTGCCCCGCTGGGTAAACGCTACCGGCGGCAATTACGCCTATGCCGACCACGCGCATGAAACCTTCGACACCATGGGCGTGCAATACCAGCTCGACGATTTCCTGATCGACTGGCAGCATACCGCTGGCAACCAGACCGGCCCTTACGGAAGGTCCTACGGCCTGGCATTCGTAGGCAACGACGCCACCCTCGTCATTGACCGCGACGGTTGGGAGGTTTTTCCGGAATGGGACAACGACAAAAAAGCCTTCAAGGTGCCCGAAATGCCGAAACAAGCGGGCAGTCAGGGCCATGAAGCCCACATGAAAAATTTCCTCGCTTCAATCAAATCGCGGCAGGACCCCGCCTGCACCATCGAAAACGGGCGACTCGTGGCGGCTTATGCCCACATGGGCAATATTTCGCTGCGCACCCAAACCCGCCTCGAATGGGACGAAGCACACCAGAACTTCGGTAAAAATAAAGCGGCCAATGACCTCCTGCACCCCACCTACCGGAAACCGTGGGTATTGCCGCAGATTTGATTAAATAACTCTCCAGTCACCCTTAGCGGATCGTCTCATATCTTTAGCATCAAGAAAAACCAGGGATCACTTGAGTCCTGGTTTTTTTTGAGTCGTCTCAAATCATAACCTGAGGCGCGAAGCCTGGTTTAACCACGGAAGTTTGGGTATTCATTACCTAAACTTCTTTTTTATGAAAAAACAGCTTACTTCTTTTTTCTTTGGCAGCTCTCCCGCAGGCAGTCTTCCTTTTGAAATCACCTACACCTTTTTTCGCTTTTATTGCGGTATCTCGATTGCCATCGGGGCGGGCTGGTCGAAGGTTTTTCATAAAATCAACGAAGACGGAGGCAGTGAATGGAGCAACCTGGCTTTCGGCGTTTCGGAATGGTTCACGAATCAGGTACATGACATTGGATTTGTGTGGCCTTCACCGGTATTGTGGACGTACCTGGCCGTTTATGGCGAGTTTATCGGGGGGCTTTTTGTAGCCTTTGGGTTTATGACCCGTTTTTCCTCCCTGCAACTTGCGTTTCAGTTTTTCGTGGTTTCGTTTATTTGGTACAAGGAGCCTGAACTTTTCGGGATGTATTACCAGCAGCTGATCTTTTGGTCATTTGTGCTGATTGCCGGAGTCGGTGGCGGACGGTTTTCGGTTGACCGGTGGATGTTAAAGCCCTGATTTTCTAATTGGGGTAAGATAAAAACACCTATATTTTGTCAGCTTATTCACCCCAAAAAGCATATCTATGTTCAAAAATCCCAATCACTTCAACATCCTCTCGCTGGATGGCGGTGGGTCCTGGGCCATGATTCAGGTCAAAGCTTTGCGAAAATTGTTTAACGACTCCGATGCAGGCCATCTCCGCGGGCACGAAGTACTCCGGCATTTTGACCTCAGCATTGCCAATTCGGGGGGAAGTATTGTGCTGGGTGCTTTGGCATGCAATATTTTGCTCAAAGACATTGAGGACGTGTACCTGCAGGAGGAAAAGCTCAGGCAGGTATTTCGCCCGGCGGTATCTGATGCCAAAAAGGTTACCTCCTGGCTGGTGAAGCTTCTTCAGTTCGACATTAACCGCTACGAAACCACCGGAAAAAGAACAGGTCTGCTGGAATTGTTCAATGGCTTTGAAAGGGATCAGGGAGGTTCAACGCTGAAAGTAGATGATTTGCTGTCAGACTTTTACCAAAAGGAAGGGCTTCGGCTGGTGTTTACGGTCTTTGATTACCTGAAAAACAGGAGCTCATTCTTTCGAAGCGACATCGACAGCCTTGCCTCTAAGCTCGGTTTGTTTAACCAGACAGATAAGGTTAACCAAGCTAGTCTGCTCGATGCCCTGCACGGCTCTACCAACGCACCGGTGCTGTATTTCAACCACCCGGCCCGTATTGACCTGGACCCAACGACCGACAACCCTATGTGGGGATGGGACGGTGCCATTGGTGGGTACAACAATCCCTCGCTGGCGGGAGTCGTGGAAGCTGTAGCCAATGGCGTGGCGCTGGACAATATCAGGATGTTGTCGATCGGCACAGGGCTGGTGATTGACCCTGTCCAATACCAACTTTCGGGAAAAAAGCTTTTATATAAGCGATTCAAGGTGAATGGATTACTGAGCTCCAGGCTTTCCCGCGACATTTTGAAAATGGCCAAATCTATCGTCGCCGATCCGCCGGATGCCGCCTCTTATATCGCCATGACCCTGATGTTTCCGGGTGCGCATATCAAGGACACCCAAGCTGTAAATAAGCGCTTTATCCGCCTCAATCCCATGATGAAGCCCAAGCAAAGCAGCTACTCAGCGGATATTCTCGGAAACCTGAAGCTGTGGGACATTGCCGATGAAAACATGTTTGAGGGAATCGAAGTGGAGCCTAATTCATGGGAGGTTATGTCCATGGCAGAAACCCGTTTGGCCCGCTTCGCCAATATCGACATCGACGCTATCAAACAATGGGAAATCAACCTCATCAACCGCTTCTGCGAATGCTGGATGGACGGAAAGGTGAATAACCAGTCTGTGAGGGGACCTTACGGCGGAGATCAGCCGGGCTACCTCGGTCAGGTTTCGTTTCAGGAAGGATGTGATGCGTTTCAGGAGTGGTAAGGTGAAATAAAAAAAGCGACCAGGATCGGCCGCTTTGCTTTTCTACTTGAATTTGTCTCTACTATCGATTAGTAAAGGTGTACCACCCGAAAGGTTTCTGAAACGGAAGCGCTCGTCATTTTCAGGAGAAAAATCCCGTTGGGAATCGCGCCCATTTCCCAGTCAACCACTCCATGTGCATCAATGACTATTTGCTTGCGAAGGATTTTTCCATCGATAGCGATCAGCTCAAACGTTACCGGCACGCCCTCCATTCCCGAATAATTTATCCGGAGGCGATCTTCCACTGGATTAGGTCCGACTGACCAGGTTCCTTTTTGACCTGAAATGTAGGCCTGTACCCGGTTCGAATAGTTCGTATTGCCGTTAATGTCCACGAGGCGAAGTACATAGTACCAAAGGCCACCGGAGAGACTGATATCTGAATACTGGTAGCGATTGATATTTGAGGCGTTCCCCATTGACTGAACACTTCCTATTTTCTCCCAATCAAGTGTGTCGTTGCTTCGGAGTATTTCGAAATGATCAGATTCTGATTCAGAAAGGGTTGACCAGGTAAGCAGTACGTCATTCCCTGCCGGAATAGCAGTAAAATCGGCTAATTCCACCGGTAATGCTACCCCTTGCGAAACGACCGTTATCACCCAATCATTGTTGGTGCTGGAGGGGGCAGTGCCTATGCTTACATTGCTACCGCCCGAAATTACTGATACAGAACCTGTTTGCTGTGCGCCGCCGTTACGCGGATCTATCCACCGTACATCGTAGTCGCCCACCTGGCCGCTGAGGTTGAGGTTTGTGGTGCCTCCATCGGGGAGGTAGATGGCATAGGTGCCTCCCACCTTAGCGAAGCAATACTTGCTGTTGCCGTTCCCCGAGTTGCCGATCAGGTCATCGCGGTTCACCATTTCGGAAACAGGAAGCCCTTCGAAAAAATCAAGGGCGATGCGGGTATAGTCCCACATGGGTTCGCGGGTCCGCCAGTCTTCGCAGTTGAGGTCACTATGAGGAAAAGCATAGCCGAAGTAGTATTCAACGCCTCCTCCACCTGCCATGAGGTTTCCCCAGAGGGTGTATTTCCGGATATCATCGTGGTTATTGCCTGAACCTGCAGGTTTTACCCCGATATCAGCTCCTCCTTGTTCGTCGTTGGCTACCACCCAGGGACGTGGGGTTGAAGCTGAATTGCCCACCCATTCCTGGGTCAAGTTATGGACATTATCGAAATTGGTTTGAAGAGAAGCGCCCGAAAGGAACGAGTTATTGCCGAGGCAAGGCGTATAAACATTGTTCTGCTGGCCAGGATAGGTGTGGATCACGATGTTGTTTTTGTACGGATCGAGGTCGTGAATATACTGGGCATAAGATTTTACGAAGTTATTGTTCGGGTCATTCAGCTCCTGCCAAATGTCATTTTCTTCGCCCAGGTTCCAGTTCAGCGCCAGGTGGTGACCAAAGCGGGCGATTAGTTCGCGGTAATACATTTTACGTTCGTTGCCAAGCGAAGCGCCATCGAGCAACTGGTCGTTTTCGGTTTCCTGGGTTTTGAAGTGGAGATACATCCCTTTGGCTTCTCCCTGGGTAAATACGATCTCCCATTGGTCCAGCTTCGAGCAATCGAATACCAGGCGGTCGTTTTGCGGGGCATTGTTGTTGTTGTAATTGACATAGGGATACACCTCCTGCCCATCGCCTCCTACGTTCATGGTCAGGAAAGAAAAGGCATTCATTCCCCTGGAAGACAGGTAGTTGATGGCGCCAATAATGTTTTTTCCTTTCCCATTGCCCCAGTCGGGGTCGCCATTGTTCCAATCTACCTCGTGGGCGTCGTAGTGGTGGAGGCCATCGCCATTGTAATTGTAGGTGACGCCTTGTGAGGTATAGGAAGAGGTACCATTCAGGGTATTGGAGGACCCGCCCTGATCCACGGTATTGTCAAAGCCGTAGTAGCCCAGAAAATTTTCGGGAGCGTCGGCTCCTCCTTTTATGAAGAAATCACCCGTTTCCTGCCATTGCAGGTAGTGAAGGTTCACATAATCGAGGTGTCCTTTTGCCCGAAGATCCGGAAGGGATTTGTCGTTTGGGGCAATGGAAAAGCTTCCCGTAGCGCCATCCGGACTCACCGCCGAACCGAAATTGGCTTGATCGCTGATGGCAGCCATGCTGCCCGTGCGAAAAGAGACCGAGTAGTTCCATGTTCCTGTGGCGTTGGGAGCAAAATGCACTTTCCATTTATTGCCCGAGGTTGCATTGGTATTGGCGGCATTGCCATCTGCAGCGAAGTAGCCAGGCACCAAAAAGGTAGTTGCTCCCTGGGTAAAGGTTACATTCAGGCGGTAATTGGTGAAGGGATTGGGGTTTCCGGTTTCACTCAAGGTAGGCCCCGTGACAAGCAAGGTCACATTGTGCCATTTCTTCAATTCCCCTTGCAGGGCTACGCTGCCTGTTTGCGCCTGAAGCACATGAAACAGGGCGAAGAATATCAATAGTGAGCAAGTTTTCAACATAATCGAATAGCAATAAATAGGTGTAGCCCGTATCCGGAAGGATTACAGGGGCGAACAGGAAACAGGTATCAGGCCAGGGATCTGGTCGGTAATTATTTGTCGGCAAACAGGTTACAGGTTAGGTTTGCCGGATCAAACTATTTACTTATACAAAGCTTCAGAAATCGCAATAATCGGGATGGCCGTTTATATATTTCAGCTTACGGAGAAAATGAGATTGTAAAGGGAGGGAGGTTGTGATAACGAGGTTTATTAACGCGAACGGTACTATATGGTGCGTGAACGGTATTTTTTAAGGCAAAATCTGTGTTTTTTAGCAAGTTTTTACCCCTATATCGGCATTACGGGATGCTGGATACTTTAATATTTTCCCGAAATATCTCCTGATCGGTATATTCGCTTTTTTAAAAAATTAATTTATTGTTCAAAATTATGCTTTTCTGCCGAAGAAAATTGACCTTCTCTTTATGGCAAGTTAGCGTTGAAATTTTGGCAGCAATAAATACACGAACCTTATCCAGTTTCAGCGCAAAAACGAACTCGCATTTTCGGTTTTTTGTGAAAATAAAATAATTATATCCCCTTCACATCCCTACGCTAGCAGCACCCCTGTTTGTTAATTTCTCCCGATATTGACACCTCAATACCTTTTCCGTGTCCTCCAAATTCTTCACCAACGCGCAGGAGCGCAACCTCTTCGATAAGTTCACCGGTATTCTTCAGCACATGAAGGATATATACGCCTTTCAGGCGGTGGTTGGGTATTTTCGCTCCTCGGGATACTTTGCTCTCCAGCCTCATATGAGGCACATTCCTTTGATACGCATTCTGGTAGGGATCAATGTGGACCAGCTTTTCGCAGAGGCCCAGCGGAAGGGGTTGCTCTTTTTTGGCGACGAAGAGAAAACCAAAGCACATTTCCTGGAAGCTTTTTTGCAAGATATTCGGGAGGCCAGGTACGACAAAAAGGTTGAAGATGGAATTTTGCAATTTGTGCAGGACCTTGTCGATGGACGTATCGAGATTCGCGCACATCAGAAGGCCAATATTCATGCAAAATTTTACCTGTTTCTTCCCGAAAACCATTCCGAACACTCTGATGGGTGGGTAATCATGGGGTCGTCTAACCTTACCGAGGCTGGTTTGGGAATTAAGGCTTCGCCCAATTACGAACTGAATATTGCACTGAAAGATTTTGACGATGTGCGCTTTGCACGAATGGAATTTGACAGCCTCTGGAACGAGTCAACCCCTATTTTGCCTGCTGATATTCAGGCGTTCAAGCACAAAACCCATGTGGCTCAGCTCTTTACTCCTTATGAGCTGTATCTCAAATTCCTGATTGAGTATTTTGGAAAAAACATTGACTACGACCCTGACACTGTCGGGGACCTGCCTTCCTCCTTCAAAAAGCTAAGCTACCAGGTGGAAGCAGTGAATCAGGGTTTTCAGATGCTGCTGGACCACCACGGCTTCTTCCTGGCTGATGTGGTGGGTTTGGGGAAAACAGTCGTTGCTTCTATGATCGCCAAGCGATTTTTAAATAGCAATGGTTCCATGAACACCAAAATTCTGGTAGTGTACCCTCCGGCTTTGGAGAAAAACTGGAAAAACACGTTCAGGCAATTTGGGATTGACCGCCACACCAAGTTTATTTCTAACGGAAAACTGGATCATATTATTGATCAAAAAGGCAGTGATTACTGGCCGAAAGAAGAATATGACCTCGTGATTGTGGATGAAGCCCACCGCTACCGCAACCACACTTCCAGGATGTTCACCCAATTGCAGCTAATCTGCAAATCGGGGCGGGCCAATCAGGGACAAGTGCCAGGAACTGAAAAAAAGGTGATGCTGATTACCGCTACTCCGCTCAACAACCGCCCCCAGGACCTTTACTATCAATTGCTGCTGTTCCAGCATGCCCGCCGAAGCACCATTCCCAATGTCCATAATTTGCAGTCGTTTTTTGGGCCATTGGTGCGGCAATACCGGGAAATAATAAAGGAGGAGACCCCTAACATGGAGGCGGTGCGGCAGCTCTATTCCCAGATACGAGAAAAAGTAATTTCTCCGATAACAGTGCGTCGTACGCGACGTGACCTTAAAAACTACCCCCAATACCTTCAGGACTTGAAGGCTCAGGGTATTGAGTTCCCGGAAATCGCGGAGCCAATTCCGCGTATGTACCGCCTGGAAGGCAAACTGAATAAGCTATTTTACCAAACGATTTTTTACCTCACCGACAACGACAAGGTTCAGTACTACCGCTACCAGGCCATTCGCTACCTGAAGGAGGACCTGCGTAAGCTGCACTACGAACAGGCCATCACGATTTCCAAATCCCTCGCGGCAATCATGAAAACCACCATGGTGAAGCGTTTGGAGTCCAGCTTTGTGGCTTTCCGGAACTCGCTACAAAGCATGGCCACAGCTACCGAGCGTATGATAGAGATGTTTGCAAGGGGAAAAGTGCTCATAGCTCCCGATCTCAAGATAAACGAGTTGATGAATCGGGGTTATACTTTAGAGGAGTTGGAGGAACTGGTTGAGCAGCTCAGCCTGGAGGAAATAGGAACGAATATTTTCGCACCCGAAGATTTCGAAAACGAGTTCCTGCCGGGCCTGAAAAATGACCTTGCGCTTTTGAGGGAATTGATTGATTCATGGGAAAAAGTTGACCAGGATCCAAAATTAGAGGCCTTTTTCCTGGCGTTGGAACAGGAGCTGCTGCGGCCGGACCGTAATCCAACGGGCAAACTGGTTGTGTTTTCCGAAAGTGCAGACACGGTTAACTACCTGGCAGCGCAGGTGGAAAAGAAGTTGAATAAGCCCGTCCTTGCTGTTTCTTCGGCCAACAGGGGAAGAATATTTGAAACGATCCTTGAAAACTTCGACGCCAACTACGGGGAGAAGAAAAAGAACGACTACCAGATAATAATCACGACTGACGTACTCGCTGAAGGCATCAACCTGCACCGCGCCAATGTGATCGTGAACTACGATACGCCCTGGAATGCCACCCGGCTTATGCAGCGCATTGGTCGTGTAAACCGCATTGGCAGTGTAGCAGGGGTGATTTACAACTATAACTTTTACCCCTCGCCCCAAGGCGACGAGGAAATCAGGCTCTACCGCAACGCTTTGATTAAGCTCCAGGGTTTTCATAGCGCATTTGGGGAAGATGCCAAAATCTTTACGCCGGAGGAGCTCATTGAGGAGTTCAAGTTGTTTCAGGAGGGCTTGCCCGACGACGAGGACCGCAGGTTGATTTATCTCCGGCAAATAAGGGAGTTTAAAGAGGCCTTCCCCAAGGAGTTTAAGCGCATTCAACTCATGCCCGTAAAGGCGCGCTCCTGCAGAGATGCAGCGGAGAGTGGCAAGCCAATACGCCCTGTTTCCACTGTTGTGTTTTTGAAATCGCCATTCAAGCTGGAGTTTTACCTGAGTGGTCCGGGGTCGGAGGTAAAGCCCCTTACTTTCCTTGAAACGGCAGCTTTGCTGGAGGCTAAGGCTACGGAAGTAGCACAACCCCTTCCGGAATTGCACTACACACAGGTGCAGCAGACCATGGACGCTTTCGAGCGTGATTTTCTGGGTGGTACGACCGAAACCGTAACACCCGTCGAAAAATCAGATGCAGTATCGATGCAGGGCAAGAAGTTTTTGCGCGACATGAAAGCCCTGTCTGAGCGCCCGGAAGTGCGCGAAGCCTGCGAAGCCCTTGCTGAGCTGATCGACAAAGGCGTGTACACGGCCCTGCCCACCGAGCTGCGCAAGATGCGGCAGGGACTGGAGAAAAAGCGCATCGAATTTCAACAGATAGCTGGTCTGCTGCTGGGCCTCGCCCGTAAGTTCGATGCCCGGGTGCGGGAGGAAAATACAGGAATTCAGGAAGCGGCTTCTACGGCGCCGGATGTGGTGCTGTCGGAGACGTGGGTGTGAAAGAGCCCCTCTGAGATAGCGCACGTGGCAACCTAAATGGACACCGATGTTGAATTCCGTGCTTGTTCGCTAATTCCTGAGCGGCGGTTTTATCAAACACCAACACATAGGTGAAAAAAATTAAACCAATAGGTGCCCATCATGCCAAGTCCAAAAAAGGCTCAACCCCATGCTCCTGGACATACGCTTCAATTTGATCTGTTTCAGCAACTGGCACGACCTTCAAAAACTTGGAATTGCGCATATCTTGCCACATCCCATGCGACCGACCCATTTCACGGGGTGGCTCATCACCTATCAAGAAAACCTTGGGTGGCTCAAACTCTTCTTCAATGGCTTTGACGAGGGAGTAAATTTCTTTAAGGTCGTTGCCGAGGTAATAATGGCGTTTGGAAAACTGAATCTCACGGCCAATAACTAACAGGTCATTCTTTCCAATCAGGTCCACATGGGTCGGCATAAAAAGGTGTTGAACATGTTTCCTGGTCAGCTCCACATTCAAGTTTACCCGGTCCTTGATATTGGGGTAAAAGTGTTCCTTCAAAACTTCAAAGGGAGAAACCGATTCGGCCAGGGTCTGGCGGCTTGGATCACCATTGTAAACGTACAACTTGAAAAGACTCAAAAAATGCGTCTGATCTGCCGGGAACTGGATAGGTTCTGGTGAAGTAAACCGCAACAGGTTGTTGTGGTACCGGCTGGAATAGTCGAGGTATCCCAAATTGGTAAACGGATGTGCGAACGAAAAAAGCTCATCCTGATTAGTAGACATCGGCTTAAGTGTCTTTTCCAGGTCATGAACAGATGCATTCAGTTGCCGTGTACTTGCGGGAGAGAGCAAACTTTTTGCAGCTTTCACTTTCTCATCAGAGATTTCGAAAAAATGACGCCCTTCTCCTACCACCAGTAATCCAATGGCGAGGTACTCGCCGGTTTCCGGTCGAAGTATTGCTTGGAGGATGGAAAAGTAGGTTGACATGGGTTTTAGCGTTGCTGATAGGCTTGTGTCAGGTATCCTTTATATGTTTTCTCAACTTCTTTGAGCCAGACGGGATTGAATAGATTGGCTGTTGCCCACTGTTCGAAGCGTGGAATGTCTAAATCCCATTCTGCCGGGGCGCTTGCTAATATTTTTGGCATGCAAGTCTCACACTTTTTTACGAAATAAACCAATTCTTGTGTCGAATCTCCGAAAATTTCTCTCGTTTTCTTAGATCGCCGGAATAAAGTCTTCAGGTAACCGGAGCTCAATATAGAGTCTTCGAAAGTCAATGTTTCGATGGGTCTATTCGATGTACCTGAGTTGAAGATCATGGTATGGTCGATTGCAACAAAACGATCTGGATCTTTTTCTTTGGCAATAATCATAAGGTTTGGGTTGTGCTCCGTTCGGTCTTCATTGGCTATCCAGAGATCAAAAAGGGCAATACGAAGGAAATCTTCCCGCTGAATTTTCTGTAAGTCACCTGTGCTTCTATTGCAAAAACTTGGCTTAAGGTCTTCCGCATCTGCAACCCATTGCGATCCTAAGCATGGTGCTGAAAAATGTGAGTAGTTTCGCCTTCCGCTCAGTAGCGAGGAATCGATATGCTCACGTTTCACGCGAATTAATGCGTTTATAGGCGTGGATATTTCCCACTCCTTCAAGAAAAAATGCGCAATGTATTCCCGTATCAACATGCCCATGTCCGGACTAGGGTATTTCACTATATAGAAGCACCCATCGCTACAAAGCACCTTTACGGGCTCTGACCCATTGGTCCTGATCACATCCACGGACGTGATTCTTTTCACACTGGTCAATTCCGTCAATCGATTCATTGGGTGCCACCGTTACACACCCCCGCCACATACCCCTTCAGCCGCCCAAACGACTGGTGTTTCCTCGCTATCCTATCCCAACTTGTTACATGCTGCGTGATCCTGAGCGCCTCGGTCACATCGTTGTACTTCCATCCCAGGTATTTAATCACTTCGGGTTTGCTGGCTTTGCTGTTTGGGGCCAGCTTTTTACCCGTGAATCTATCAACCGGATGCGGATGACACTTTTGCTGTTTATAAGAGGTCAGCGCCTCACCATCTGCCAGTAACCAACTCTCCAACTCAGGTTCGATGCACACGAGTTTGACCTTTTCGGGGTTTACCTCTGCTGCGACGAGTGATCGATGAATAGCGTCCTCATCTTCTTTGCGGCGGGGTTTCCCACCCCAACGTGGCATCAAGTCCCAGATGATGAAAACTTCGGAGCACCCTTGTGCTAGAAGCAGTCGGACAACTTTCCCGCAATTTTCGATCATCTCACTTTTATCTTTTCCCGCCGATTGCATTTCATACTTAAGTCCGGGACACAACTTTTGCAGCACATACGAATACACCTTGTCGTCCACCCCGCCCCGCGGACACTCTACGATAACTCCCAGCTTCATGGCATGTCCAGTTTATTCATGGTATAAAGACGACCCGGAGAAAATTCTTTTTTCCATGCGTTGAGGCGCTTGTCGCTGTCGGGGCGGTAAAAGCGCGTTTGGCCCTCCCGACGGTCGGCTACTACGATGTGCTTGAGGTCCACGAGGTCGAGAAAATAGGGTGAGTGGGTCGTAACCACTACTTGGGTGGTGGCCAGTGCATTGCGTATCTCCTCTACCATGAGGTTGAGGGTGCGTGGGTCGAGGCCGTTTTCGATTTCTTCAATGAAAATAGCGCTGGGGGGCTTTTCCTGATTGAATACTGCTAGAAAGGCCAAAATCCTGAGACTACCGGATGAAAATAACCAGCTGGGCAGTTGCTTGTCCAGGTTTTTTTCTTTGAGAAAAAGGTAAATCTGTTTTTGGACCGCGACCTCATCCCGGCCTATGTGGGCCAGATCCGGCAGCACGTAGCTCATTTTTTCGATGACCAGACGTGCCAATTCCGGCTGGTCCTGCATTCTGCTGAAAAAGTCTGCGAGATTTTCACCCGTAGATTTTAAGCGGACCATATTGCCTGAATAGTCCCGCTTAGAGGGAAAGTACATTTTCTCCGGATCAAGGGCTAAAAATTGCCAGCCGATTATATACTCGTTCAACGCGCGGGCAAAAGGGTCATCCCCATTCAACTTTGTGTCTCCCAGGATCAGAGAGTTTGATAATGTCCTCTCCTCAGTTATTAGCGCGTCTGGGCCTATGGTTATTTCGGCTGATCCACTCTCCGAAAAGACCTCCGACTTGAATACCAGTTTTTTGTCCCGGGTCAGTTGCTCAGCAGTCACTAAATAGGTATCTCCGTTGGCGTGTTTGTTGAAGTGAGCTGAATAGAGAAAAGCGCTTTGATTCCACTTCCCCTTCAGTTCGATTCGAAACCCGCCCGGAAACAAGGCCCCATTTCTACCGGAATATTCTCTGCTAGCAGATTCGATTTGCTGGTTGAGTATATACTCCATTCCCAGCCAACGATCGTTGAATGCAAGGGTGAGCCCGGATATGAGAGCTGTTTGCAACGTCTGCAGTGCTTCGATGATACTGCTCTTTCCGCTTCCATTGTTACCAATGAAAACAGTAAAATCGGAAAAACGAACTTTGGCAGATTTAATAGCTTTAAAGCCTGATATGGTTACTTCCTTAATCATAGGTGCTCTGATTCGATTTCCTTATAAAAGTACTGGATATCCCGCCGCTCCTTTTCGCTCACTTCTGGAATGCTTTGCATCAAGTCCAGCATCTCCCCTTCCGAAAATCCATACAGATGAAACAACCAGGCATTGATCCGAGCTTCGTCTTTGGAGGTGTCTTCGCCATTCTTTGACCCCAATAGTACCCCTAGAACAAGAGTAGAAATTTTTTGGTGAAAATGAAGCCCCTTTTCCTGATCTAACCTGATCTCTGGTATTGGGAAAGGCTTCATGTACTCCGTCTTAAAACGGAAAAACCCTCCCCGTAGCACATTTCCTGTTGTTTGAATAAAGAACCAGAAAATACGGGAGTTGAGAATCCCCAACCAGTAGGATGGACTTTCCTTACGGTTATTTGCAAAAACAAAGCTATAAATCGTGGTCGTGTGATAGTTCATCCCCTCGTCAAGTGTAAACTCAGGTTGATTGGCAATATCTCTGGTCATAACCTTGGACACTTGAAATTCAGCCATGTTCTGTGGTCTGCTAAATTGCCACCATGACGCCGAAAACCTTCCATGTTCCCGCCCCTCCAGTTCTGATTTCAACTCAAGCAAATAAGCCCACCCCATAGGGAATAGCTCCGATAGTTGTTGCTGGGTGTACAGGACTGCTTTGCCATTTGAGATTTGGTATGGGAAAATAACCACATTACGCGCTACGGGTTGCTGATACCGCTTTACATCTTTGCCCATAAGAAACGGCTTTACCAGCCCCTTTTCTATAGAGACTTCTCTGTTGATGGCTTTTGAAAAGGCCTTTACCCTATCCGTTTCTTCTTCTAATATCTCAAGCACATAGATATTGTCAGCACTGGTTTGAAGGCCCACAAAAATCTTTTTCGTTACATCGTTAAGTTTAAGGGGTTGACTTTTGAGCTTGTCAAGCAGGCGCTGGGTACGTAAATCCGCGAAAGTCCATTTTTGGCCTTTTTCAGGTTGATCCAGGGTAAAGGCTGGTGCCTGAAGAGGGGAAAGTAACCAGGATTGGATATCAGAAGCGTCGATAAAGGAAAAACTTTTACGTACTCTTTTCTCTAGAAAAAAAAGACAAGTATAGTTCGTAGCACTGCTAAACACTTGCTCACTGCCAAAGTTTACGATCTTGTATAAGCTCTGAGCTTCTGAAACAAACTTTCTTATACCTTCCCCAAAATCTGCCTGAAAAAACTTATGAGGCTGGATGTAGGCCAGGATGCCTCCTGGTTTAAGAATGTTATACCCAGCCTCTGTAAAAAGCACATACAAGTCCCAATTTCCTTTAGCTGCCGATACATAATGCTTTTTGGCATACTCTACCAGCTCAGGATTACTGGCTTGCACACCTTGCAAACGTAGATAGGGTGGATTACCGATAACTATATCGAAGCCGTCTCTGATTTTTGGAAAGAAGTATCTGGCCTCAAAAAATCCCACCGCATCGTGGGTAAAAAGGTTGTGGTAGCTGTCCCAAAGCTGAATTTCCCATTCTTGTTGCTGGATATGCTGCTGGTATTTCTGCTTGAGTGCAGATGCAGCCCTATCGTCTTCATGGGATATTTTTCGTTTAACGGCCTCAATCTTCCTGTCTTTAAACTCATCTACAAGTTTTTCAATTCTTTCGCGAAGTTCTTTTTTGGTTTTAGGATCACTAGCAGAATAGTATTTACCATGAAGCCGCTCCATCTCGTATGAAAAATGGTCTCTCTGGTTCACGAACATTCCTTCGACCGATTCACTTTGGGGTGGCCTGATCAGGCTGTTGGCTGCCACTAATTTAAACTCCAGGTTAGGCAGCGGTTGAATACCCCGATTTGGTTCATCAGGCTGATCCTTTTGGTCCACCATCAGGGAAATAAAAAACCGGAGTTTTGTGATCTGAATTGCAATAGGCTGAATATCAACCCCATAGATACAGTTTTGAATAAGAAAGAGTTTACGGGCATAGTTAAGCTCGTTTCGATTTCTATCAAATGCATCTAATACTTCCTGCCTTCGTCTGTCCAGAGCCAAGTGCGCTGCTTCTCTTGCATCGGAATCCCTGAGCTCATTTGCTTTTTCCTTGTCACGCTTTACTTCCACTTCCATTTTCTGAAGCTGACGCGTCTTCCATCTTGTGTTTTCCTTGTCCAGCTTCGAAAGCACGTGAACCATCTTTTGAAGTACCCCCATTGGAAAAGCACCTGAACCACATGCCGGATCAAACACAGTCAGGTTGTCGAGTGCAGAGATGATTCGATCACAATCTTCGGGCCTGTTAAATGGCTGAGTATCAGAATAACTCAGTAATTCCCTTAGTTTCTGCTCGATATCGGCTTCAGGTAAAGGTTCTTGTACAGTTTGAATAAGTGCCAGTTGACCACTTCGGGCCTCATTTCCAAAAAGGCTGGTTTGAGGTGCTCCTAATTCTGCGTAGCTGACTTGCCCGACAAACTGTTTACGAAGATGAGCTATCAAGCATTCATCCACCATGTAATCCACGATCTCGCGTGGGGTATAAAAGGAGCCGGTTTGTTTACGGGCTGTGAGCTGGGTCTCGGGATTAAAGGCAGCAAGCAGGTTTTCGAATACCTTACCGAGCATCTCGGGGTCAAGGGCCACCTCCTGATCCAGGGGGGTATTTTCCTCCAGGGTAAAATTGTAGCTCTTTAGAATGTCTAACAAACCTCTTACCTGAGTTAGTTTTTTCTTTTTGTCATCGTAAACAGAGCTTAGGTCAACACTGGTTCCATGGTTGAAAAACAGAAAATCCGGAACTTTTAGCAGACATTCATTATCACCGTGGTTGGTAAAGCAGTCCACAAAAACTCTCTGACCTGTTATTCGATCCTTACGGTCAAGATTTTCAAACAACCCTCCGTTCAAAAATGGAATGTTTTCAAGTAATGCTTCAAACAAGGGCTCATTGTTTAGAAATCGCCGGTAACGGATGTATGGCTGCTTACTTGTTTCGCGTTTTACATATTTCCTCTGATCTATGGGCGTACTTAAAATAGCAAAAAACAGATTTTGCAGAATGGCCTTGTAGTAGGTCGAACCGGTGGAATCTGAATAGGTAAGCACCTCGTCCATTTCCTCTTTGTTGAACAAAGCGGTGGGTACCAATCTTTTCTCCTTCAAAAACCACACAAACATCATGCGGGTAATGAGGCGGATAAGGGCCGTGGCATGGCGTTTTTCGCGGTCGGCTTCGGCATCATCGGGAAATTCGATTGCTCCCAACGCCCAGAAATACCAGTCGGAGAGTTCGCGGTAAAATTCTTTGGTGAGGGTATCAACCGAAAATGCCTGAAAAAGCTCATCCAATGAAAAACCCCGGTTACCGAGCGAGGACAACCTGTCGGTAGCGGTACGCACATGGCGGTCTTCACCCAGCAGGTAGGTAAAGCGCTTCGGTTCCGTCGTTTTTTGCTCGGGTTGGCTGGTCGCTGACAAAACCAGGGTTTCGGCCACGAAGGAAAGCCGCCAGGTTTGGCCCTGAGCAAACACAACCAAGGCGCCATCCAATCCTGTTTGGATCAAATTTTTGAGCAGGTTGCGTAACCCGGCTTTATTATTTTCCAGGCTCAGGTCGGGTTTCACCTCTACCCAGTACAAACCAATCAAGCGATTATCTGTCGTATGGAGGTTTCCCAATTCATAAGCATGGTCCACCTTTTCATTGGCTGGCAGCTCAATAGATTTGGGCTGTGCCAGCAGTTGACGTACACCAAATGCCGAAACCAGCACCTCTTGCCAGGTTTTCAGGTCTATAGCGGTAGAGAGTATAGCTTGAAGTCGTGCCTTATCCATCATTTTCACAGAATGAACGCTATTGCGTATTTCGGTAAAAATAAGCGGAAAGTCGTAAGAAAGTTCTAAAACCTGTATAGTTCTGGACGGTTATCGAAAATTAGATAAGCGCTCATTTTTGAGCAATTATCTTCACCCCCCTACGCCACCAGCACCCACTCCCCAGCCTCATCCCTTTCCAACCTCAAGTGCGCAATGGATCCGCGCACCGCATCCACCGACTGCATCTGGGACAGGTTATGCTGGAAGGTTTGGTAGAAGTCTTTTTCTTCGCGCAGCATGCGTTTGCGCATAAAGGCGCCTTTTCCGCGGTCGCCGACGAGGTTTTCAAATACCCAGTGGTCCTTAGTGATGAGGGCGTAGCGCTCCTGGTCGAGGGTGGTGAGCTGGTTTTTGAGGAGCTTGATAAAGGAAGCGAGCTGGGTTTCAGGCAAGTGAGCGATCTGGTCGCTGTGGGTGTGCAGGTACGTGGACTGAAACTGCAGCAGGGTGAAGAGGTCGTTGGCTTCGTAGGCGGCGTTTACGCGCTGGATGGCCTCGCTTTTTTCGGCGCGCTTTTCGTCGTCGGTTTCGAGGTCGGGGTGCAGGAGCTTGGCGAGGTTGTGGTAGATGGACTGGATCACCTTGCTGAGCTTCTTTTCTTCCGTTTTGGCCTTTTCGGCTTTCTTGGAGGGCTGCTCAGGATCGGTGGCTTTGGCCTTTTTGGAGCGACCGCGTGGGTTCTGCTCTTCGAAGGTGGCCTGCGCTTTTTCGAGGGCGGCTTCGATGTCGTCGTCCGGATCGATCTCCACGTCGATGCCCATGTGCCGGTAATAGGCTTTCACTTCCTGGAGCAAATCTTCCTTTTGTTTGGCTTCTATTTCCTGCAAGGTCAGGGGCGCATACTTGTCATGCAGACCGATAGCCTCCGCCTTGATGTCTTCGTTTTCGTTGAAGAGGTCCGAGCCCATGAGGTTAACCACCTGGCTGGTGACCATAAACTCAAGAATCTTGCGCTCCTTTTTGGTAAACGTCTCGTGCTCCAGCCAGAAATCTACCCGCCGGGTGATCTCAAGCGCCAGTTGCTGCTGCTTCTGGTGAAGAGGCTTTATTTCCTTGGCATAAAACTCCCTGGCTTCTGAAAGTTCGGCTTCGAGCTGCGTGATTTCCTGTTGCGATTGGTCGATGTCGGCGATCAGTTGCTGAAACTGGGCGGCTTTTTTGCTCAGCGGAGGGGTTGAGGCAGCGGGCTGCTTCGTTTTGGCGGGCTTCATGCCCAAAATTATCTAAAACCGATCAGGATTTTCAGGATTTAAAGATTTTCAGGATTAATCTCCTTGATTTTTCAGGATTGCCCTCGGCGTTTTTTGAAGACCGCTCTAAGCGGAACCACAAATTGCCCTAAGGTTGCGTACCTGCCGAAACTTCCGGGGCGTTCGCCTTGAGCAGCAACTCCCTCGGGTACCCAAACTCGCGGTTGAAGAGAAACTGCTTGTCGGTAAGGGTGAGAAGAAAGGCCACGAGGTCCACGCGTGCTTCAGGACTGAGGGCGACTTTTGACCGAAGGTTGGCATCCAGTGTGGGGCTGCTAGCTATTCCATCGGTATAGTGCGTGAGCACCTGGTAGAGCGATTTGAAACGACCGTCGTGCATATAAGGCGAAGAGAACTCCACGTTGCGCAGCGTAGGCACCTTGAACAAGCGGGCATCGCTCGGGTCCTGGGTGATGCGCATACGGCCCTGGTCGTTGAGCAGGGTGTCGATGGGGAGGCCATTGTTGCGGAAAGAGCCGTCGGTAAAAAGGGGCTCCCGGTGGCAGGAGGTGCAGTTTTGTTGAAAAAGGCGGTAGCCGTTCGCTTCCTGGTCGGTAAAGGCGATGCCGGGTTCGCCCCGCATGACCTGGTCGTATTTGGCATTGGCGGAGATAATCGTGAGCTGAAACTGGCCCAGTGCGCGCAATATCCGGGCACCGGTGATGGCCGTATCGCCAAAGGCCGATTCGAACCAGGCGCTGTATTTTTGGCTGCGCTGCATTTTTGCGACTACGTGCGCGAGGTCTTCGTCCATTTCCGAAGGGTGCGTGATGGGCGCCAGCCCCTGCATGTCGAGGTTGATGATGGCGCCGTCCCACATATAGGTTTTGCTCCAGGCGAGGTTCACGAGGGCCGGAGCGTTGCGGGTGCCAATGCGGTTGTCGATGCCGTGGCTCAGGTTGTGGTCCACATGGGTAAAGGCGGTAAACGACAAGTGGCAGCTGCTGCAGGAAATGGTGCTGTCGCGGGAGAGAATGGGGTCGTAAAACAGGATGCGCCCCAGCAGGACCGCTTCTTTTGTGAGGGGTTTTGACGCAAAATCATACACCGGCTTCGGCCAGAAATCGGGGTATTTTACGGCTACCGGCGTGCCCCACTGCTGAAAACCAGCCATCAACAGCCACGAGGCTACGCAGGTAAGCAGGGTCAAACGCAGGTGTCTATTTTTCATAGAAAAAACAGCTAGAAAACAAGGTGGACAAATCACTGGCCCCGGGCCCGGGCGACATGATATGGTGCTGCTGGCCGAGGTCCATTCCCTGAAAAAACAGACCCAGGTCGAGCCCGATGCTTAGTTTGCTTTTTGCTTTTACTGCAAAACCCACCGATCGGCAAACGGCATTTTTTCCCTCGAAACCACCCAAATGCAACTGAAATTCGTGCCGGGGATCGGGCACCAGGGGGCTATTGCCTTCTATTTTTACCTGAATATACCCGCTCTGCCACGACCAGTACATTCCTTTGGTGGGGTCCAGATCGCCCTCCATGGCGCCCTGGTAGTGGGTGGCGCTGTCGATGCCCATGAGGAAAGAAAGGCTGTCGTAAGCTAGCTTGGTAGGAATGCGAAGCGGAAGGGACCAGGTTTCGGGCTTTTCGAGGTCGATCAGGTGGTAGCTGTATTTTTCCTGAAAAACCACCTTGCCAGCCCGGTGAAGCGTAACCTGACTCAGGTAAAACCGAAGGGTCTCGATCTGCAAGGGAGCACCGGAAACAGTCAGGGTGTCGTGTAAATGCAGGGCGTTGCCACTTGCCAAAGGGTCAATTTGCACCAGCATTTCTCGATCCGAAGCTTGCGCATGGGCTTGATTGGCATTCAAAAGGCAAAAACAAAGGGCAAGAAAGGAAAGGAATGGTTTCATGGCTTGGCAAATTAGACGATGCCAGCGGTAAAATTCCTTTTAAGTAGAAAGAAAAATTCCTTGTAAAATTTTCCATAGCACGAATTACCGCACGTCGATTTGATCGTGTGATACACAAAGTTCTTGCTTCAGGTTATTTCTACGAACCTACGACAGATATCACTTCCCGGGATAATCAGCAAGACAAAACCACTACATCCCGGCGTAATAGCTGCCACCACCCCGCTCGCTCCGATTATTCTCTTACCTTGTAATATGTAAATATTTATATACCCCACATGAAACAACTTTCTCTGATTATTTTTTTGCTGCTAATCCTCTTTAGCACGGGACGGGCCCAGTTTGTGCCTGTCGGTAGCGGAAGTTACACCACTACTTTTCCCGGCACCGACGTCGCAGGCAGAAACTCTTTTCCCACCGGCACCCCGCTCACCACCGGAGTCGCAGCCACCAAACCCGCACCTACCAACGATTGGTGGTCTGCCAAAATCAAAAACAACCACGCCGACAACCTCTTCAATTACCCCTTTACCCTCAAAACGGTAAACCAGGGTCTGGTCGTCACCTATATCCCCTGGGGCGTGATCGACAACATCACCCCGGTTACAGTGGGCGTTACGGGCATGAATGCCAGCGTAGCCAAAGTCTCCGATTTCTCTGACTGGACTGTGACCCTGGATTGGAACAGCGCCCCGCACCACTTCACCGCCACTTCGGGTATCGGCATGCCCTTTCTTTATTTCGAAAAAGACCAGGCCGACGAAGCTGCTATCACCGTCACATCGGGTACGGTAGCTATTTCCAACGAAATGCTCATTATCACCGACGCCCGCAACGGGGCCGATTTCGTGGTTTACGGACCGGTGGGCAGCGTATGGACCCAGTCCGGCAGCACTTACACGTCTAACCTCAACGGCAAAAACTACTGGTCACTGGCATTTATTCCCCTCACCGCCAGCAGCATTACGGCTGTAGCAAACGAGTACAAGAAGTACGCCTACGTTTTCCCTACCAATACCACCGCCAACTGGAGCTACAACGAGGCCACCTCGGTCGTGCGTACAGATTTCCGGGTAAGCACTTCGGTGAAAGAAGGCACGGATACCACCCTGCTCCTCGGCTTGTTGCCGCACCAATGGTCGCACCTCGCAGCAGATTCGCCGGTTCCGGATAAATACACCTATGCCTCCATTCGCGGACCACTGAAAACCCTCGATGGAAACGCTTTTAGCGTAGAAAATACCTTCCACGGCATTTTGCCCACCCTGCCCTATCTCGATTACTACAGCCCGGATTTCAATCCTTCGCTGCTGAATGGAAAGGTAAACGCCATTAAAAACGACCAGCTCGCCACCTGGACCGACTCCTACAACGAAGGTCAGGTGATGAATCGCCTTATTCAAACCGCCCGCATTGCCGACCTCATGGGAGATTCTGCCGCTGTACAGACAATCGTTGCCACGATCAAGGAGCGTTTGGAAGACTGGCTCACGGCTGAGTCAAATGAAAGGGCTTTTATTTTTTACTACAACTCCACTTGGTCGGCGCTGATCGGATATCCCGCAGGCCACGGACAGGACGGCAATATCAACGACCACCACTTTCACTGGGGCTATTTTATTCACGCCGCTTCCTTTATGGAGCAGTTTGAGCCCGGATGGATGGACCAATGGGGCGACATGATCAACCTCCTGGTACGCGACGCCGCCAGCGATGACCGCAACGATCCAAAGTTTCCGTTTTTGCGCAATTTCAGCCCCTATGCCGGGCATTGCTGGGCCAATGGCTTCGCCTCTTTCCCGCAAGGAAACGACCAGGAATCGACCTCCGAGAGCATGCAGTTTAACTCCTCGCTGATCCACTGGGGAGCTATTTCAGGAAATGATTCTATCCGCAACCTCGGCATTTACCTTTACACCACCGAGCAATCGGCCGTAGAAGAGTACTGGTTCGACATGAACAACCGCATTTTCCCGCCTACCCAGCAATACAGCCTCGTATCGCGGGTATGGGGAAACAGCTTTGACAACGGCACCTTCTGGACTGCCGACATTGCGGCTTCTTATGGCATCGAAATGTACCCCATCCACGGCGGTTCGCTGTACCTGGGTCAGGATACCACCTATGTGGCCCAGATCTGGAATGAGCTGAAGCAATACACCGGTATCCTCAACAACGAAGCAAACCCCAACCTCTGGCACGATGTGGTGTGGGAATACCTCGCCTTTATCGATCCGGAGCTGGCCATTACGATGTACGATTCTTACCCTGACCGGGAGTTAAAGTTTGGCGTTTCGGATGCGCAAACCTACCACTGGTTGCACTCCATGAACGTGATGGGCCGGGTAGATGCTTCGCTTACCGCTAATTCGCCGCTGGCTGCAGCTTTTGTAAAAAATGGCGAAACGACCTACGTGGCCCACAATTACAGCGACAGCACCACGGTCGTTACATTTTCGGATGGTTATATGCTCACCGTTCCGGCGCACAGCATGGCCACCAGCAAAGACATTGCCCTCAAAGGCGTGATTGCCTCCAGCTTTCCGGCGGCTTATGCTGGCGGCAGCGTGGACCTGACGGTTGCCATCACGGGTGGCACCCCCACCAACCTGGAGATATTCGATGGCCAAAACCTGATCGGGCAAATAGCCCAGGCACCTTATGTGCTGAAAGCAACCAGCCTGACCGTGGGCAAGCATAGTTTTTACGCCAAAATTTATGACGGTACAGATTTCGCCATCTCCAATTTTACAGAGGTAATCGTGGGTGAGCAATTGCCTTATTTCGGAGAGCCGAATGCCATTCCTGGTTCGATCGAAGCCGCTCATTACGACGTATTTGAGGGCGGAAAAGGGCAGGGAATCGCCTATCAGGATATTTCACCCGGCAATGCCGGTGATTTCAGGGCTGGCGAAGATGTAGATGCCACCGTGGTGGTGGGCGAAGGTGCAACTGTCGGTTGGATTAACGCTGGAGAATGGCTGGAATACACCGTGGAGGTGCAGCAGGCAGGTCTATATACTTTTGCCCTGCGCTATGCCAGCGGCAATAACGCCGGAGGGGGCCCCTTCTTCCTGCAATTGAATGGCGACAGCATCAGCCCTGCGATCCCATTGACCTATACCGGCAACTGGACCACCTGGCAGACCAAAACCGTGAACAATATCCCCCTCAAAAGCGGCCGGCAGGTGCTGCGGGTGCATTTCGCAAACGGAGAATTTAACATGGGGAAAATGACCTTTACCTATGCCGCTCCCCTGCCCTACGACCAGCCCATCGCCGATGCCGGAGCCAATGTGCTCGTAGTGCTGCCTACCGACTCGACCGCCCTCAACGGCACAGCCAGCAGCGACCCCGCCAACGCGCCTTTGACCTATGCGTGGACCCAGGTTTATGGCCCTTCGCAACTGGTTTTTTCTGATCCTGCTATCGCCCAGCCCGAGGTTTCTGGCCTGGAAGAAGGGGTATATTTAGTGAAATTGAAGGTGGACAACGGCAACTATTCCGACGAAGACGAGGTTTACCTCATATCAAGCCAAACCACGAACGTGGCGCCGAAGGTATCGATTGTTTCGCCTTCAAACGGAGCCGAGTTTCTGGAAGATGATTCTGTAACCATTTCCGCCTATGCCTCCGATTTGTACGGCAACGTAACCTCGGTAGCCTTTTACGCTGGTACGACCCTGCTAGGAACGGCTACCAGCTTGCCTTACCAAATTACCTGGGGTCCCGCCGTGGGCGAATACGACCTTACAGCTGTAGCTACCGACAACGACGGCAGCTCCAATACTTCACCTGTGGTGCATATTACGGTAAATGAAGCGCCTTCGTGCCTCGGCACGGCCTTCAATGGCGATTTCTCTTACCAGTTTTCGGCAGAGGACAACAATCCTACGATTACCTTTATTCCTTCGGCACCGGGTGTAGGTTCGCCTACTTGTATCCTCTACTACGGCACCAACCCGGGCAGCCTGCCGGGTTATAACGTAACGCCGAATGTGCCTTTCCGCATCAACGCCACGGAAGGAACGTTGGTCTATTTCTACTACACCTATTCGTTTCCGGGTGGAGAGAGGAATACCTCAGCCAACAAGAACAACTACGTAGTGGGCAGCTGTAAACTCACCTCGCTTACCCCCGATGCTTCAGATCTGGAGGTGAGCTACTACCCCAACCCTGTGGACCACACATTGTACCTGAACCTCCCGGCTGGTCAGAACATTGTTAAGGTCTTTACATTAGCGGGCAGCCGCCTGGCGCAATTTGAAAGTTCCGAGCAACAGGCCAGCTTCGACATGAGCGGCTTTGCAGCAGGGGTATATTTCTTTGAAGTGCAAAATGGCGGGAAACGGAAGGTGTTTAAGGTAGTGAAGTAAACACTTGATGATAGATTTTGATGAGGGAGGCGTATTGCTTCCCTCTTTTTTTGTACCACAGGTGAAGGAGTATCCTTCCCAGAAAAGGTGGTCTATGGCCTCTCCGTTAATTCATTGTTAACTTATTTGATCGACTAAAACGGCTCCTGTAAATTCTGGATATTGGGTAAATAAAACCCAACCGCCATGCATTTCCTTCCCACCTCCCGCCGCGACTTCCTCCGCAAAGCATCCTTTGGTGTTGCCGGCTTGCTCATTGCCGACAGCCTCCTGGCAGATCCTTATCAACCGGTGCCGCTTCGCAAGGTGGCAGGCAAACCCGTAAGAATATCCGGCGTGGTGAAATCTGGCAAGAAAGGACTGGCCGGTATTGCTATTTCTGACGGAAGAAATGTAGCAATGACGCAGGCGGATGGGAGCTATTCATTGGTCTCGGATACCCACCAGCCCTTTGTGTTTATGAGTATGCCGGCGGGGTACGAAATTCCGAAAAACCCCTCTGGAACCGCCCGCTTTTACGAGCCGATTTCTGCAAGCAGCGAAACCCTCCAGGCCAACTGGACCCTCACCCCTCTGCCCCACTCCGACCTCAATCACGGCTTTTTGTCCGTGGCCGATCCGCAAACGCTCGACCTGGACGATATTCGTCGCTATCAAAACGAATCTGCAGCTGATGCTAAAGCATTTCTGGCAACACAGGGCGACCGCCCCTTTTTCAAGGTAGCAGTGGGCGACATCATGTTCGACCACTTAGAACTGTACCCTGAATACGAAAAGGCGGTTTCAGCTATCGGCGTGCCCGCTTTTCAGGTGGTGGGCAACCACGACCTCAATTTTGGCGGTTCGGATGAGGGATCCGTCAAAACCTTTCAGCAACATTTTGGCCCCAATTACTACTCCTTTAACCGGGGACAGGTGCACTACGTGGTGCTAGACGACGTGTTTTACTTTAGCAACGGCTACATGGGCTACCTCGATCAGACCCAGCTCGACTGGCTCGCTGCCGACCTGGCGATGGTGCCCAAAGGAAGTACCGTGGTGGTTTTTGCCCATATCCCCGTTTACCACGAGCAGCATATTCGCGACAAAAAAGGCAGCGCCGAAAACTCCATGGTCATGGCCAACCGCCAGATGCTCTATCGCTCCCTCGAAGGCTACAAAGCCCATATCATCGGCGGGCATACACACTTTTCGGAGCGGCTTAGCGATGGCGGGGTTTCGATACACGTGACCGGAGCTGCATGTGGTGCCTGGTGGACGGGCGATATTTGCTACGATGGCACCCCCAACGGCTACGGTATCTATGAAGTCAATGGAAGTGATTTTACCTCGAATTACAAATCAACAGGCCATTTGATTGACCACCAGATGCGGGTTTACCGCCCAGGTAGCGACCTGTTTGCACCCGATGAGCTGGTAGCCAATGTGTGGGATGCGGATGATTCCTGGCAGATTTTCTGGTACGAAGATGGCATGCGCAAAGGCAAAATGGCCAAACGCGTAGGTCTTGATCCGCTTTCGGTGCAGCTCCACAGCGGCGACAATCTCCCGCCACGAAGCCCCTGGGTTGATCCTCAATTCACGAATCACCTGTACTATGCGCCCGTTTCGGCTACTGCCAAAGAAATTCGGGTGGAAGCCATAGCGCCCGACGGCAAGGTGTTTTCTGAGGTGCTGGGTTAAGGAAAAGCGCCGACCTCTTTATTGGGGTGTTCCTAATCAACTCAACCTGAAGTAGTCGTTCAGGGGTAGCAAAATATTGCACCAAAGCCGATGGTTGGTAAAACAATTGCGTAACAGCTATACTTTAGATTGCACCCAAATCTGCTACCCTTCATTTGAAAATTATGCCCTGGACAACCACAGATATCCCCGATCAATCGGGAAAAACCATCCTGATCACTGGCGCAAACAGCGGTTTGGGTCTCCAGGCCACGAAAGTGCTTGCCCACAAAGGCGCTCAGGTGGTGTTGGCCGTCCGCAATATGGACAAGGGCCAGCAGGCTTTGAAGGAAGTGATGCAATTTGCGCCGAAGGCAAAAGTGAGCCTCCTGCACCTCGACCTCGCCGACCTGGACGTAATTCGCTCTTTTGTCCAAGCGTTTCAGCAGCAATTTCCCCGGTTGGATGTGTTGCTGAATAATGCCGGGGTGATGTTTCCTCCCACGCGCGAGGCGACCCGTCAGGGCTTTGAAATGCAGTTTGGCGCCAATCATCTCGGCCATTTTGCCCTTACGGGTTTATTGCTCGACCACCTGAAACAAACGCCGGGTGCACGTGTGGTGACCGTCAGCAGCCTTTACCATAAAATAAAAGCGGACATTTACCTCGACGACCTCAACTGGGAAAAGTCCTACGACAAGGAAAGAGGCTATGCCCAGAGCAAGCTCGCCAACCTGCTGTTTACCTATGAACTTGACCGGCGGTTGAAAGCGAATGCCCTGGATATCCAAGCGGTGGCGGCTCACCCCGGTTATACCAAAACCAACCTGCAGCGACACGGCGGCCTGGCTGGGGTAATCGGCAACGCCCTCATCGCCCAAAGTGTGGAAATGGGTACCCTTCCTTCCCTGCGCGCAGCCACCGATCCGCAACTGAAAGGTGCTGAATTCATTGGCCCAACCAAACTCGGAGAGCTCCGGGGGTATCCTGAAATTGTGAATTCCAGCGAAAAATCGCACGACCTGTATTTGGCCAAAAAGCTGTGGGATATATCGGAGCAAATGACGGGTGTGAGTTTTGGTATTTGAGCGAAAAGCTAAATTTTGAGTAAGGCTGAAACGACCGCATTCATCAGGTTTTCGTATCTTCAACTCATGGTCAAAAACCGCTTCTCAGTCGAGGAATACCTCGAAAAGGAACAACTGAACGACTACCGCAGCGAGTTCTACTTCGGGGAGATATTCGCTATGACGGGAACTTCTGATACGCACAACTTAATTGTGGGTAATACCCGAATGGCTGTTCAAAATCAGCTTCGGGGAAAAGGATGCCGGGTTTTCGCTGAAAATGTAAAACTGGAATTGCTCCGTAATGAGTATTTCATTTACCCTGATCTTATGGTCACTTGCGACCAGTTGGATGAACAAAGTTCGTACATCAAGCGGTTTCCTGAACTTCTGGCTGAAGTCCTTTCCCCGGCCACTGAATCCAACGATCGCGGCAAAAAACTCCGCTATGCGTTAAACCTGCCGAGCCTCAAATACTTTTTGCTCATTTCTCAGGATGAGCCGCTGGTGGAAGTTTACCAGCGTTCAGGGGTTAGTGCTTTGTACACGGCATATAACCTGCTTGAATCCGAAATTCCGTTGCCAGATATGGGCATTTCGCTTAAAATGACCGATATCTACGAGGAAATCACCTTTCCTCCAGCGGAAGTCCTTTCCCTCGAAACAAAAAATACCGACCTCCCAACCGAGGGTTGAGGGCCGGTAACTATTTCAGAAAATTCTGCCCGCTACCAGCGAAGCACGTCCTCTTTCTTCATTTCGATTACTTTTCCATACTCCGAAAGGCCGTCTTTGCCTATCCGCTTGCCATCCCCTACGATGGTGATTACCCGAATCCGACCCTGGATATAGGTTTTGTAAAATTCATTGATCGCTTCAAAATCCATGGCTTCGTAGGCTTTGACCCATTCAGGGTTCGGGTCGCCGATAAAGCCTTTGTTCTCCCAGGTGATGACCGTCCGGGGAATGGCGCGAAATTCGGGTCGGGAAAATAAGGCTCCCTGAATCAAAGAGGACTTGACTAAAGCTTCCCTTTCGGTACGGAGGGGCATAAATCGGATCAGCGAATCCATCACGGCGAGGGCTTCAGGCGTCTTGTCGCTCTGGCAACCCACAAAGGCATAGAGCTGGCTGGGGTTGTTGGGGGTTTGCGCGGTTAAAAAAGAAGCGCCCGTGCTGTAAGCCAGCGAGCGGTATTCCCGTATTTCCTGCAACACCAGCCCGCTGAATCCGCTTCCGAAGTAGGTGTTGAACGCATTGAGGGAAGGGTAATCACCCTGTTTCACCGAATCGGACGAAACGATAAAATACACCTGACTCTGCACGGCTTTGGGTTCGTCAAGGACAAAAACGGTGTTTTCCGAAAATGGCTTAAACACGACCTTGGCAGGACTAGCCGCAGGCTTCGGCTGGTCGGTCCAGGGAATGGACGTGCCCAGCCATTGAGCGACCCATTGGGCGGTTTGGTTTCCGGTGTAATAGACCTTGGCGGGATAGGTGCGGGCAATGGCCAGCGTATCCATGAGTTGGGCCAGGGTAGCGCCCATCAGCTGCGATTTGCTCATCCTTCGCAGGTACGACGACTGGTCGCCATAGCGGGCGTATTCGCAGAGGGCGGCACCGGTGGTGGCGGGTTCGCGCCCCTCAAATCGGCGCGAGGATTTAATTTCGTCCTGCACCAGTTTCAGCGTAGCCTCATCGGCGTTCAAATCGCGCAGGAGCGTACCCGTGAGCGCCAAAGCCTGCTCCAGGTTTTTGTCTGGCCCGTCAAGCGACAAGGTCAAATAGCGGTGGCTAATTCTCGCCGAAAAGGTACAATTGAGCTCCTGAAAGGCCGATTTTATTTGTTTCAGGTCCTGATCTCCGGCACCGGAATAGTTGAGTAGTAAAGTCGCTGCCTCTAATCCGGGGTAATTTGCTTGACCCACAGCATACTCAATATCCAGCGAAAACAGGCTGTTGACCGGATTTTCAGCCATAACCAATTCAGAAGCTCCCGGGAGCGACAGGCGGGTCACATCGTTTTTTACATCCAGCGGCCTCGGATCTACCGTTAGCTTGGGCATATCTTCAAAAGCCCGCGCATACACCGACTTCATGCCCTGGGTAGGCTTCACAGGTTTGAAGCCCGGTTTTTCCAGTTTGGTCTTTTTAGGAAATCCCCTTCCCGAAAACAAAATCAGGTAATTGTCTCCAAAATACTGCCTGGAAACGCGCTCCACATCCGCCCGGCTCACCGCTGCTATTTGCTGGGGGTAGGTGTTCACGGTTGTCCAGGATTGTTCATTGGCAAAAGCCTGGGCCAGGCTTACCCCTCTGGAGTAAAAGTCTTCAATCGACGATTCGTATTCGTTAACGATGCTCTGCTTCACACTTTGGAGGTAGGTGTCCGTATATTCACCCTCCCGCAAGCGTCCTATTTCGCCCAGAACCATCTTCTCAGCGTTACCCAGGCTTTGACCCACCAGTTTGGGCAGGAAAAAGAAGATATTGCTTCCGAGGTCTTTTTCAGCGCCGGGAAATGCACCTGCGAAGAGCAGTTTATTATCGAGCACCAACTGGTTGAGCATTCCGGTTTCGTTTTCATTGAACAAAAGCGCGGAAGCGACCTCGATTGCGGCTTGATCGGGATGCCCGATGGGTACCGAACGATAGCCCATAGCTCCGATTTTCAGGGGAGCAGCGTGCATTTTCAGCATTTCCCTTCCTGCAAAAGGTGCTTCGGCATATTCAGGAAATGCGGGAACTTCTCCCTGCCGCATCTGTCCGAAAGCAGCTTCGATCATGGGTTTGATCTGTGCTTTGTCAAAATCGCCCACCAGCACAAGCGACATGTTGTTGGCCACGTAGTACGTATTGAAAAACTCGTACATCCGCCGCAGCGAGGGATTTTTCAGGTGATCCACGGTGCCCAGCACATCCTGCTGTCCGTAGGGATGGTTTTTGTAAAAATGCCGGGAAAAGTTTTCGAAAATCGGGTAGCTGTAATCGTCCATCGCCCGGTTTTTCTCCTCATAAACGACCTCCAGCTCAGACTGGAACGCACGAAATACGGGGTGTTCGAACCGGTGCGCATACAAATCCAACCAGCGGGGAAGCTCGTTGGGCGGAAAAGAATTGTGGTAAAAGGTAATGTCGTTCGACGTAAAGGCATTGACCCCAGTGCTTCCCAGCGACTTCAGCAGGTTGTCAAATTCATTCAGGATGCTGTACTCGGCTGCTTTGCGGCTCTGTTCATTAATCTGCATCTGAATGCTTTTTCGCAGGTCTTCATCGGTGGTGGCGCCGAGCTGGTCGTAGAGGTAAGTGATGGAATCGAGGTGAACTTTTTCTTTGGCGTAGTCAATCGTTCCGAGGGTTTCGGTGCCTTTGAAGAGCATGTGCTCGAGGTAGTGCGCGATACCAGTTGACTCACGCGGGTCGTTTTTACCGCCTGCCCGCACCGCTACACCGCCATAGATTTCAGGCTGGGAGTGGTCTTCGTTCAGGAAAACGGTGAACCCGTTAGGCAGGGTATAGGTTTCCACCTGCAAAGGCTCTTGTCCCAGCAGGGAGCTCAGAGACACAATCAGGGCGATAAAAGGGGCGATCTTCTTCATTTTTCTTATTTGAAACGAAGATAATACTATCATCTGCTAACTGGCTGATCAGATTGATTCCGGCCATTTGTATTGATCAGACCATTTGAAAAATTTATCAATGTCTGCCGTGTGTTTTTTGATCCAGGTTGCTACCTCCTTGTCGTTTGAAGTTGCAAATACGATATACGAAAAGGTATCCAGGTGGCCTTTTTTCTTCATTTCGATGAAATAGGGCACATAATATTCCCAGAAAAAGCCATGGTTTCTGTCTTGCTGCTCAGCGAAAGAGGAGCAAATAGCTTCAAACTTTCGGGCAAATCGCGTCCGTTCCGACTCGTTCTGGAATTTCTTGTCCACGTCCAGGGCACCTGTGAGGGTTAAGATCAAATTGGCAGAGGCGAAATTATCGGCCTTTTCGGAAGCGTCGTCGGTGGAATCGGCCAAAAAGCTGGGATCAATAAACAGGGTAAATTCTTTGGGTCCCGTTTGTTTCATGTTACTTCCCATCAACTCCTGCAAACTGGACAATACAATTTTTGAACGGCCACTTTGAGGCTCCAGGGTCATAAACCGGGAAAAAGCCAGGATTGCAGGGATTTTTTCATCAGATAAGCTCATCAAGATGCCGATGGCGTTATGAGAACCTGCATGTTCGGGCCTTATTAAAACGGCTTTTTGGAAATCGCCCATCGCCTCTTCTTTTCGCTCCATTCCCGTGAGGGTAATTCCTTTGTTGAAATGAAGCATGAATGAGTTTGGGAAACGTGCGATTCCCTTTTCATACGCTTCGACGGCCTCCTCCCTTTTGCCCAATTCGTCCAGGGCAGTGCCATAATTAATATAAATCGTGTGTTCTTCCTTGCCTTCATATTGCGCGAGGATATACTCGCAGATTTCCACCGTTGCAGCATACTCCTTTAGCGAGATCAAAGACAAAGACTTCTCAGAAAGGGCAAAATAATTGTCTTTGTCCAAAGCAAGGGCCTTCTCGTACATCGTAATGGCACCGGAAAAGTTTCCCTTGTCGTGGAGGGCAATTCCCTGATTCACCATTTTCTCTGCTTCGGCTTTATTTTGAGAGAATACAAACCCAGCTGAAAGTACCATCAGCAATAGAAGGAAATTCGATTTCATTTTAAATCAAGTTTATTTGTGGGGAGAAAATGGAAGAATAATCAGTTGATTTTCAGGTTAATACCCAAAGAGGGAACCATGCCATTGAAGCTGTTATAGGGACTCGAGGAAGTGATATTGCGAACAAACCAAAACGGCATGTTTAATTCAAAACCAAGTCTTTGATTGATATTGTAATTCACCCCCACTCCAGCATGGGTAATGGCAAATCCGGTACCGTAGTTCAGATATTCTGCATAACGGTTGGGCGTGTTGTATGGGCGAAAAGAATTAGTTTGCAGTCCCACACCCGCCTCAGTGAATACACGTAATTTGCTGCGATTGACTAAATTATAACGAAAAGCGGGAATCAATCCGTAAGATATCGAATAACCCAATTCCCCGGTATAACTAAACCGCAAGGTTCCTGACCGCGAAAAGGTCAGATCCATCAACAGAGAGGCCCGATCCAAGACATTTACCATAACCGAGGGCTTGTACACACATCCGTTGTAACTCCCTAGAAATTGAGAGGAGTTGCCAAGCAAAGGCATAACACTCAGCCCCAACCGGATATCCCCTTTCTGCGATTGCGCCTGCAGGCTACCGAAAACAAACAGGCACAGTGCAATCAAAATGGCATTTTTTCTCATGGCTAAATTATTATTGATTCAAAAACAATTAAACAGATAATAGTGATTACAATATATTGCCTCTTGTCGGCAATCCCAATCATTATTTTGTTTTTCCACCAAAATGCTCCAAAGATGCTTTTCTCTTTGCCAGATATTAAACCCCCGCTAAGGGCTGCATTTGCCACAGCGGACCTTTGGGGTATTCAACTCCGTAGGAGTGAAAGGATTATAGCATAACGATCACGCCCCCCAACGGATGAACCCCATCGGGGTGACATATTTTTACAAATGAGCCGCAAAGCCACGAAGAAGCAGGCTTTTCATGCTTCAAATCGCTATTCTTCCACCTCTTCCTTCCCCACGCTTTTTTGCAATCGCTTGATGTCCTCCGGCAAACACAGCTGTGACCACACCCACGGCAGCGCGTTTTTAACGCCCTCCCCTTGCCGCACTTCCCAATAATGGAGCTTCGCCGCACGCGTGGCTGATTCGAAATCGACCACCGGAGCCGGGTAGTCGCGGCCAATTTCGCAATGAAAAAAGGCCTGTTCCAAAGCCGTCATTTTCCACGGCTCGTAGCACTGAGGCGCGGGAACCTGCGCCAGTTCCGGCACCCACTTACGCACAAAATCACCCGAAGGATCGTGGCGCTCGCATTGTGTAGTGGGATTGTAAATCCGCAAAGTGTGGTAGCCCGAAGTGGCGGCGTGCATCTGAAACTGCGGATAATGAATGCCCGGTTCGTAATCGAGAAACAGCCGGGCGAGGTGCAGGGCCCCGGGTTGCCAGGGCTGATTGAGGGTAAAAGTGAGAAAAGTAGCCAGCATGGCCCGCATCCTGAAATTCACAAACCCCGTGGCAGCCAGGCAGCGCATGCAGGCATCCACCATCGGAAAACCCGTTTGGCCTGTGGCCCAGGCGGTGAAATGCGCTTCGTTCGTGGAGCGTTGCAGGGCGTCGAATCCCGGGTTAATGTTTGCGCGTTCTATCGCGGGCATCGATTCCAGCTTTTGCAGGTAATGGCTCCGCCACATCATCCGGTCCTGAAATCCACGTATGGGCTTTTTCCACTCCGGCGTTTGTGCCTTGACCGTTGTTTCGTGGAAAATCTCCCGCATCGACAGGCAGCCCCAGGCCAGGTATGGCGACAGGCGGCTGCTACTCCTGCGACTCGCTTCCGGCTTGGAGATGTGGCGCATGTAGTCTTTGCCGCGCGTCTCCACAAAACTGGCGAGGTAGCGGTGGCCATTGGTCCAGCCACCGGGCTGAAAAGCGGGATTTCGTTCCTGGAGGGAGGTCGGCAGCGGGATTTTTTCGGCAAAAAAATCTATGGCCAAAGGATGCGCCCGCAACTTTTCCCAATCGATGGCCGCTTGTTCGCCCGTTACGTGGGCAAGCCACTGTTTGGTCCAGCCATGCCGGTTGCGCAGGCCGCGGACCACGCCATCCTGCTGAAATTCGGTCCAGGTAACGCCCTTTTGCCTGCACCAGCGCTTCACCGCCCGGTCACGGGAGAAGCTCAGGTCGTTGCCCGTTTCCTGGTGCGAAAAGAGGGTGTGGATCTCCACCGCCTGGCTCAATTGGCCCAGCACCTCCCCTACCTCGGCATGAACGATGTGCAGCGTTAATCCCTTGGTTTCGAGCGATTTGCGTACGTCTTCCGCTGATTCAAACGCAAACCTCCCGTGGCGGATGTCCCAATCGGGGGCGGCCATCATCGTCGGCTCAAAAGCAAAAAACAGCACCACGGGCAGTCCCGCTTCGGCAGCGGCCCGCAAAGGCGCATGGTCACGTACCCGCAGGTCGCGCTTAAACCAGACCATATTGACCTTCGGCAGCATGATTCGAAAACCAGCCCTAAGGCGTTATGTTTCAAAAAAAGCGCTTTGTAGGCTTGTCTTTTTCGCCTACTTCTTCAAATTGCATCTACTTATCCCGATACTTCTATGAAAATCGTTCGCCGCATCCTCCGTGTCCTCGGAATCCTCGCATTGCTGCTGCTCATCGTCGCAGGAATTGTTATATACCGGGGATGGAATTACCCCATGTACCCGCTGAAGGCAAAGGCGAACGACTTTCCGGGCGTGCATACCCAGGCGCAGATCGACAGCCTTTCGTGGGCGCTGATCGCGCAAATGAGCCTCGACGAGAAACTGGAGCAGATCAGCGGCGAACCCATGAACCTGGTCATTAACAAGTTTGTAGTGAGTCTCTTTATGCGAAATAAATTCCCACATGTGTTCAGCGGCCGCAATGCGCGCCTTCATATCCCGCCCTTTGTGCTGTCTGATGGTCCGCGTGGCGCGGTGGTGGGCGACGGTCCTGCTACCTGCTACCCCGTGGCCATGGCCCGCGCCGCCAGTTGGAACCCCGCCCTCGAAAAGGAAATAGCCGACGCCGTGGGCCAGGAAATGCGCGCCATGGGCACCAATTACAGCGCAGCTCCCTGCATCAACCTCCTTCGTCACCCCGCGTGGGGTCGGGCGCAGGAAACCTACGGCGAAGACCCCTGGCTCATGGGCGAGATGGGCGTAGCCTTCGTACAGGGCGTTCAAACCCAGAACGTGATGGCCTGCCCCAAGCACTTCGCCCTCAACAGCGTGGAAAATGCCCGCTTTTACATCGATGTCAAATCCGACCTCCGCACCCTCAACGAGGTGTATTTTCCGCATTTCAAAAAAGTCATTCAGGAAGGAAATGCGGCCTCGATCATGAGCGCCTACAACCTCGTGAACGGCGACCACTGCGGCGAAAACAGCTATTTGCTCGACGAGGTCCTCCGCAAAGACTGGGGCTTCGAAGGCTTCGTGACTACCGACTGGTTTCAGGGCCTTTACGACGGCGTTAAGGGGGCCAGGGCCGGACAGAATGGCGAAATGCCCGCGCAGGTGCATTTTGGGAAGGAGCTGAAAAAAGCCGTGGAAGCGGGAACCGTGCCCGAAAGTCGCATCGACACCCTCGTGTACCAGGTGCTGCGGACCAAGCTCCGCTTTGCCCTGGCCACGGACCCCATGACCTACGATGCCTCGGTGCTGGCAAGCGAAGCCCATATCGCCCTTGCGCGTCAATCGGCAGCGGAAGGCATGGTGCTGCTCAAAAACGAGGGCGTTTTGCCGTTTGAAAATCCGAAAGGGAAAATCGTGGCGGTGATCGGTCACCTGGCCGATACCGTGAACACCGGCGACGAAGGCAGCAGCTACGTGCGAAAAGTGAAATACGTGGTGACACCCCTCCAGGGCATCCGCGACTACGTGGAATCGCGGGGTGGAAAGGTGATTTTCTCCGATGGAAAAGTCCCCGAAGCGGCCAAAAAAATAGCCTCAAGCGCCGATGCCGTGGTGATCGTGGCGGGCTTTACCCGCATGGACGAAGGCGAATACATCAACTTCAGCATGGACCAAACGCCGGGTCCGCCCAAGGCGGGACAGCGCACTTCCGGGGGCGACCGCGACAACCTCCGCCTCAAAAGCCCCGACGAAGCCCTGATCAAAACCGTTTCTGCGGCCAATAAACCTACCGTGGTAGCGCTCGTGGGCGGCAGCGCCATTGTGATGGAAAACTGGAAAAACGAAGTGCCCGCCATCCTCATGGCCTGGTACGGCGGCATGGAAGGCGGCCACGCCCTGGCCGACCTGCTATTTGGCGAGGTGAACCCCTCCGGCAAGCTGCCCTTTACCATTCCCGTAAACGAATCGGACCTGCCGGCCTTCGATCCTTTTGCCGAATCGCTGACCTACGGCTACTACCACGGTTATACCCTTTTCGACAAAAAACAACTGCCTGTGGCCTTTCCCTTTGGTTTCGGCCTCAGCTATACCTCCTTACGCTACGACAGCCTGCGGGTGCTGACCCCTGCCCTGGCCACGAACGATACCCTAACCGTGACCGTTTCCCTCACCAATACCGGCACCCGCTCCGGCACCGAGGTGGCGCAGCTCTACGTGGGCTTCCCCGAAAGCCGGGTGGACCGACCCGTAAAGCTCCTCCGCGCCTTTGCGCGCATCGCCCTCTCCCCCGGCGAAACCCGCCGCCTGGCCCTGCGCGTACCCGTCCGTGACCTCGCCTGGTACAACCCCGATACCAAAGCTTGGGAAGTGGAAAAAGTAAACTACCGCGTGTACGTGGGCAAAGATGTAAAGGAAGCGGAAGGGAGGATGGCGGTGTTTGGGGTGGAGTGAGGGTTATTCCAGATTTTCCAGTTGCCGATTGACCCAATCCAGGTTTTTTTGAATGCGCAGAATGTCCGAAATAATCAAAGCCTGAAAAGTGGCCTGAGCTGCCTTGTTAGCGTCGAAGACCCAAAAGGAGACTCACCTTTACCAGAAACTAGTCCTCTCCCTGTTTACTGCACTTACCAACTGAAATAATTTTCATCGAAGGAATCTAGTTCTTCCAGCTGCTTGGTCACCCAATTTAGATTTCGCTGGTAACGGACATTGCCGGTAGGCACGAGTCGCTGCCAGATGGCTTGCGCTTCCTGGTAAAGGCGTCTACGTTCTCTCTCGTCTGGTTCCAGGTCCCCGATATTGGACAGGGAGTAAGCACAGTCATCCTGCAATTGAACCGAGCCGGGATTCGCTGCAGCCAGCTTTTTTCTTATCTCCAGACTTTCAACAAAGAGATTCCTTGCAGCTTCTGCCTGCTCCGCTGCCTGGTACATTTCCCCTAGATTATTGAGTGATACGCTCAGATCACGTTGCAGGCTTTCGGAGCCGGGGTTGGCTGCTGCCAGCTTTCGGGCAATCTCCAAACTCGCGGCGAAGTGCTGCCGTGCCTTTTCAGACCGACCCGCTGCCTCATAAAGATTTCCGAGATTCTCCAGCGATACACCTACATCTCGCTGCAGGGTTGTGGAGCCAGGATTGGCAGCAGCCAGCTTTTTGGCGATATTCAGACTCGCTTTGAAGTATTTCCGTGACGCTTTGACCTGGCCCGCTGCATGGTATAAATTGCCGAGATTATCCAGTGATACGCTCAGATCGCGTTGCAGGCTTTGGTAGCCGGGATTGGCAGCCGCCAGTTTTTGGGTTATCTCCCTACCTGCGGCGAAGTGTTCCCTCGCTGCTTCTGTTTGGCCAGTTGTATGGAATAGTATGCCGAGCTTATTCAACGAAAGGCTCACATCGTGCTGCAGGGTTTCGGAGTCGGGGTTGGCTGCTGCCAGCTTTTTTGCTATCGCCAGACTCGCAGCAAATTGCTCGCGCGCCGCTTCGGTGTGGCCTGATTCCTGAAGGAGGTTCCCGAGATTATTGAACCATAAGCTTTTATCGCGCTGAAGGGTTTCGGAGTCTGGATTGGCTACTGCCAGCTTTTGGGTAATCTCCAGACCTGCTGCGAAGTGCTCCCGCGCAGTTTCAGCCTGGCCAAGTGACCGATATAGGTTCCCGAGATTATGGAGCGACATGCTCACCTCGCGCTGCAGCGTTTCGGAGCCAGGATTATCTGCAGCCAGCTTTTTTCGTATCTCCAAACTCACTTCGAATTGCTCACGTGCCGCTTCTGCCCGACCTGCTGTCTGGTAGATCTCCCCTAGCTTATTGAGCGATATGCCCAAATCGCGCTGCAGGGTTTCAGTGCCGGGATTGGTAGCTGCCAGCTTAGAAAGCAAACCGATACTCAGGAGAACATAGTGTTCTGCCTCTTCTGCATAGCCCATGTCCAGGTTCAATTCTCCCAACTCGCGAAGCAAAACGGCTTTCCGGTTATCTTGATTTTGTGGTTGAGTGTCAATCAGTTGAATGGCATTTTCAAAAAAAAGAATGGACCGCTCAAAATCGTGCTGAAGGTAATATTCGCGGGCTAATCTTTCGGTCAGCAGCAAAATCTCCTGTTCACTTTGCTCTTCGGCAGCTTCCAGGCAGGCAATATCTGCCCTGAGGTGCGAAATACGGTGAACCCGAGCGGGATCGTATACTTTCAATAACCGATCAGACTTATCAATAGCCTCCTGGTCAGAAAGGGCCCATATTTCTGGTTCGCTCTTAAATTCAAACCTGTTGGCTACCCAATCCCAGAAATCGTGGGCAGATCGCCGAAAAATGCCGGAAGCATAGCCGTTGGTCCAGAAAATAAGAAAAAAAGGGAAGCTTCTGAAAATAAGCTCACGCTCAAAATTGATGACCGTGGCTATCGGAGAAACTTCGTCTTCGTTGTTTATTTTAATCAAATGTGATTCCAGATTCTGGAGATGGACAATCCAGTTTCCTGGCTGGCAATTTAATATTTCCACAGGGGTATTCTCCTGCAAAAAGCCAACAAAAGAACCTGATCTCCATTCAGCGAGATCGATAGAATAATGCTGGAAACCTTCGGCAAATCGACCTTGGAAATAATCAAAAACCTGCTTCTTTTTCAGATAGGTGTCGCAGCTTATCCATACAACATCAGGCTTTTTACGTTGCGCCATTACAAAGAAAATCTTATTCCATTCCTGGTTGTTTTCCTCTGAAAGGGTCGGCACGTGCTCATTCATTTGGGCAGGTAATTAAAAAAGGAACTTAGTAAAGTGTTCAGCTTGCGTTCAATGTTATTGCCGTTGTATTCAAAGAAGTTGAGGGTAAACAACATTTGAAAAACGCTGGCTCCGCATCGTTATAACACAGGGAAACCCCAATTTCTTTGTCTTTACGCGTAAATTTCTTCATAACGATCCTTTTTCCGGAAAGGGGGTAGGCGTGGCTAGGTAATTCATCTTTCGCAATATCCTGAGGTATACAGAATTAGTACCTGTCGTTTTGCTTTCCACAATGAGTTGTCCGGGAATGAAAATACTAACTTCTTCGACAGTATCCACAGCTAGCCCATAGAATAGGCTCATCGGTTTCCCTTATCCCCTCCCCCATTTGGAAATAACCCGACGATCCGGGAAATTACCCGCAAACTCACCCGTATGAAACGCGGCTCCTTCTTTCCTGTCCTGACAAGGGCCTTTCGGAGGAAGTGTCGCTCCAGGTACTTTAGATAGCGAAAAACGGGGGTTTCTGCGCTACCGAACCAAATAGCTGGACTTTGCCAACGCGGAATCGGAACTGGTTTCCCTGGAAAAATACCGATCTCAACTCCTACCCCAACCTATTGTGGTTAACCCCAAAATCAATAACTTAATCGCATGTCCACCTGGATTCCCCACCCCACCAGTCTCCAAGACGATGTCCTCCTGCTACGACCCATGGAGCGGACCGACTTTCCTTCTCTACTCGATCTCGCTGCCGATGCCCGTATCTGGCAACACTATCCTTATGAGGCTACTGATCGAGCCCGCCTAGCCGGACTATTCGAAGCAGCACTTGCGGATCGCGATCGTGGCATTCAATATCCTTTTGTGATCGTGCGGAAAAAAGAGGGAGAATTACTGGGAGGTACCCGATTTATGGATATTACCCCGGCTCACCGCAAGCTTGAAATCGGTTCTACCTGGCTGGTTCCGGCTGTTTGGGGCACTGAAGTTAATCCCCGTTGTAAACAAATGTTGCTGCAGTTTGCCTTTGAGACATTGGGTGCACACCGCGTTTACCTGAAAACCGATGCCCTGAACCTTCGATCCAGAAAGGCGATAGCCAAACTAGGGGCGACGTTTGAGGGTGTTTTGCGTCAGGATATTTTGCGGGACAACGGTACTTTTCGCGATTCGGCCTACTTCAGCATCCTGACCAATGAATGGTCTAAGGCGAAAGCAGTCATTGCTTTGCAAATAGAAGCTAAACGGATTAATAAATGACTTTACAGGGGAGCAATTAATGGAGGCTTTTTTGCTCGCCCGGTTCATTTTTTCTTTTGGAAATAACCCCACGATCCGGGAAATTACCCATAAACTCACCCCCTATGAAACGCCGCTCCTTCCTCGAACTCAGTACCAAATCCGCCCTCAGCCTGCCCTTTTTGCCGGGTCTGGCGAAGGGTTTTTCGGCGGAAGCGCCGCTGCAGGTACATATTTTTTCGAAGCACCTGCATTTCCTCGATTATGAAAACATGGCTCGCGTGGCCCGTGAGATCGGTTTTGCAGGCGTGGACCTTACTGTGCGTCCGGGTGGACATGTGGAACCGGCGCGGGTAGTGCAGGACCTGCCCCGGGCGGTGGAAGCGATGCACAAGCACGGCCTGACACCCAATATGATGGTAACCGCGCTGGCAGATGCCGCCGATCCGCTCACGCGTCAGGTGCTGGAGACGGCGAAAAAGTTCGGCTTTCAGCGCTACCGCACCAACTGGCTGGCCTATACCGACGTGGAACCGGTGCTGGTTTCCCTCGAAAAATTCCGTTCCCAACTTCAGGCCCTGGCCCGCCTCAATACCGAAATCGGCCTCATGGGCATGTACCAAAACCACTACGGTTCGTACTTCGGCTCTGCGATCTGGGACCTGTACGACGTGCTGAAAAGCATCCCCAGCGGCTTTGGCAGTCAATACGATGTACGCCACGGCACGGTGGAGGCCGCCGCTTCGTGGTACAACAACCTGCGGCTGATCGCTCCCCATATCCAGAGCATCGCGGTGAAGGACTTCGTGTGGGCCAAAGGCGACGCGGGCTGGCAGGTGGAAAGTGTGCCCCTGGGTGAAGGAATCGTAGATTTTAAGCGCTACTTCCGGTTTTTGAAGGAGGCGAATATTCGGGTTCCGGTTTCGTTGCACCTCGAGTACTCCCTCGGTGGTGCCGACAAGGGCAACCGGGAACTCACTGTTTCGCAGGAAGTGGTCTTTCAGGCCATGAAGCGTGACCTGGATCGGGTTCAGGAGCTTTGGCGGGAGGCGTGAGGACGGTGTAAATGACTAAGCACGGGTAGTCATAGACGCTAGCTCCTGATTTGGCGTTGGGTCAATGCTTCTTTCCCTTTTTTTCGGGGTCTGATGCTGCATCCCGGGCCAGCTTGCCCAGGTTAATCTGATGGTCGATGGCAGGGCGCAGGGCTTTCACAAAGGCATTTTGCAAAACAATGGCCACGATCTGGAAAATGTTGGTCTTCGGGTCGTCGATCGTTCCTTTAAAATTGATTTTTGTAGCCAACTGGTCCTTCTTCTGATTTTGAAACAATTCGGCTGCACCTCCCACCACCGACTCCCATACTTTCTGGAAAAAGCTGTCTTTCTTGTCCTGTCCCTTCCACGATACCACATCCAGCCCCCGGATAATGGGCTTCACATAGCCCTCAAACTGATTTTCTTTCGTTGCTGCTTCCGCATACACATTGAATTCGCCCGCATTTACATCAAATCCCCCATACGCCTTGAAGGCATCGTTGAGCTCCACGAGGTTCATGTGTTCAACGGTCGTTGTGAGATCAAAAGCTGGTAGCCGGGACAGGGGATTGAGTTTCATGGAAAAAACCATATTGCCTTCATACACGGACCCGGTCGCATCGATACTTGCGGGAAGCACCTCTTCCTGTGCGTACACATTGCGCAAATTGAGCGCGGTACCCTCGATTTGGGTGATAGCCAGGTCAACGGTAGGCGAGGTGGTTTCGTCAATGTAGCGCAGGCTTCCGTTGTGGATTTCGCAGCGGTTAACCTGAAGCGGCATAAATTCCTTGAGCAATTCACGGAAATCACTGGTGTCGTTGGCCACATCTGTCAGTACCACGCGGTCTTCGGTGAATCGCAGGGTGGGCTCATTGAAAATCAATTCGCCTACCAGCTTTCCCCGAATGAGTGCCCCCCACTCAATGGACAAATCGACCACCTTCGCGCCCATAAAGGGGGTTTGAAGTTGCGTTTTATCGTCCACCTTGTTCAGGTAAAAACTATCCAGCACGTAAGCTCCCCGGATCAGCGCCACGTCTATGTCGTTCACATGGCCGTAATAGCCCTCCATCGTAGACAGCGTTTTGTTGGCGTAATGCAGCAACACCGAGGGCAAAGCCAGCCTCAGGGCGATCAGCAACACCAGAATACCGGTAAGTATCAGGACCGATTTTCTTTTAAAAAATGGAGGAATAGGCATAAGGATAGGAGGTTAAATAAATAACAGATCGCATAATGTTTATACTTTCTTTTGCTGCGTTTTCAAGACGGGAGCTTCCACAACCACCTCGCTGTATTCGATAAATACCGCAAACGGACCCGGCCGGATCTTTCTGCCGTATTTATTTGCGTACACCTTCGTAAACTCAGCCCCGAAATAGAGAATAATGGCCGAGTAATACACCCACAGGATCAGCAGCACCACCGAACCGGCGGCCCCATATACCGAAACCGTACTCGAATTGCTGAGATAAATATTGATCCCGTATTTCCCCACCAAAAACAGCAGCGAAGTGAAAAATGAGCCCACAAAAGCATCCCGCCATTTCAGGTCGGCGTCGGGCAATACCTTAAAAATAACGGAGAAAAGCAGCAGAATCGCACCAAAGGTAAGGCCATTGCTGAGCAGGCTGGCCAACCACGCAAAGGTAGTGATGTAGCCGCTGATCCAATTGTCCAGCATACTCATCACGGCACTCAGCACCAGCGATACCATAAGCAGAAAACCGATGCCTACCACCATTGAAAAAGATAAAAGCCGCGTGATGAGGAAGCGGACCCAGCTCCGTTTGGGCTTGACTTTGATGGACCAAATGATATTGATAGAGTCCTGTATTTCAGCAAATACGCCCGTTACGCCCAGAAAAAAGGTGCCGACGCCCAGGGCCGTTACCCAGGGCGTGTCACCCGAAATCTGAATATTCTGGATCATTACCTGCAGCTGATCGGCACCCAAGGGACCTATCAGTCCATCGAATTGCTGGTAGAGGTAGCCTTCAGCCGCTTCTTTGCCCAGCAATATGCTGCCGATTGCAATCACGATCAGCAGCATCGGCGCCATCGAAAACAAGGTGTAGTACGAGAGCGAAGCGCTGAGTTTCAGGCCGTTGTCGCTCATAAACTCCTGTGCGGAAAGCACCAGCAGGCGGCCGACCGCCCGGGTTTTCCGGTATATTATTTTGAAAAAATTACCAGCTACTAACGTAATCTTCATTGCAGGCATCTAAGCCAGGGATTAGCTGAAAATTTACAGCTGGTTGCTGCTATTACCGTTACACAAATCCGGGCGAGGGTTATATGATTCACACATCGTGGGTGGCTCAGTGGATTTGGCTTGCCATCTTTTGCATGGGCGGTAACCTGTTCATTTTCAAGGTGATATATCAGCGTTATCACGTATGATAGATCAGGAGAATAGCTTTTATCAAAAGATGGCTTTGTGGTGCACCTTCGGCATGCTGTTGTTTTGTGGGATGCGATAATTTTCTACCGAGGTACCCCTTATAGGAGCAGAGGGCATGTAAAGATCGAAATATCGACTACTTAAGTATAGGTATTGGTTAATGAGCCAAGCTTCTAACTGTGGCCTTTTTCGCCGATCATTGCCCTGACAGTCTATGCATTCATTGGGCGTCCGCTCCATCGGGGCGGCATGTAGGTAGCAAAAAGGGTTACCCCTTTTTATTGCCGCCGAAGGCTTTCAAGAGGTAGATCAAAAAGAGGTATCGACCTTCGTAGCGTTTCAGGATGGGAAAAGCAGGCCTTTAATTTGCAAAGGTTTGGGGCGGATGTCAAGGGGTGGGGTGCAGTGACCAATAATCCTTTTACTTGACTATTACATAATTTAACTCTTTCACCTGGCTCAATTCGCTTTTGTATCCTCGTCTTGGGTCGGTTTAACTTTAATTTCCGGACCTTCAACCAGTTGGAAAGTTGCCGATGCAAACTTGACTTGACCGTTGGTCGCCTCCACGTTTTTGAGAATCTGAGTGAATAACTGCGTTTTGGTCACCCTGCGCTTCTTATAGCCGACGACGTACCGCAAGGTAAATTCGACCCAATTGTCATTCGCTGTCAACGAAACCATGGGTTCGGTTTGGGCATCTTCCAATCGGTACTTGTTTTGGAGGGACAGCCATTTTTCTTTCGACTGCACAGACAAATCCTCCGTCACTTCCTGGCCGACCTGCTCAAATAAGACCCGCGCCTTTTCATAATCACTGCCGTACTGAATGGGGATTTTAATCTCGTCCCACAGAAACGGGAAGTCGCCGGAATAATTAAAGACCGGTTCTTTAAAAACATAGCTGTTGGCAATCAAAACAATCCTGCCATTGTATAAATCGCCATCAACCCATTGTCCTGTTTCCATGATGGTGGTCCTCAAAACGCCGATGTCCATCACATCGCCCTTGATTCCTCCAAGCTGAACCCGGTCTCCGGTTTTGTAAAAACCTCCGAAAAGAATGGCTAACCATCCGGCAAATGAGGCGATTACTTCCTGTAAAGCAAAGGCGACTCCAGCTCCCGCCACGCCAAAGGCGACCGTTAGTCCTCCGAGTTTGTCGCTGAAAACCACGGTGAATAACACCACGGTGAGAAAATAGCCTACAAAGCTGCCAAACTTCTTCGCCCGGTATTTATTGTCGCTGTCTTTGATTCGCGAAAACAAGCTCCGCTGTAAAGCTTTGATTACCAGCCAAATAATAGCAACTCCTAAAAAAATTATGACAAATTTCCCCACGGTCGGGTTGAGTAGTAATTTTTGTAGTTGGGATTCCATGAGGTATGTTTGGTAGATAGCTGGTCGTTAGGGACAAAATCGATATACGTGTTTTCATGTATACGCGATGAAAATTCTTTGTTTGGGGCTGGCCTTGGTACGTATTCGGTAGAAAAATAACCACAAAGACCTTGCTAGAATTTAGCCTGGTTTTAGGGTGGCGTGATTTTAAGATTTGGGCGTCTCCTTGGGGTGATAAACCCATTTCAATGCTGTCTTTGCTCGTTAGTTTGACATTTGTCCTCGTTTTTGGAGGTTAACATGCCGAGCATAAACAGTTATGTTAAGATCGGCAAGGCCACATGCACCCGCGTTCCTGTTGTTAGGGAAGACTCAATCTGGATGTGGGCCCCAATCCGGCTTGCCCGTTCATGCAGGTTGCGGAGGCCGAGGCCGGTCTGCTGCTTGTCCGGCGAAATGCCTGCCCCGTTGTCTGAAACCTCCAATTCGAGCCACCTGTCCGGGGCAGAGCCGTGTACTTGCAGAATGACCGAAACCTGCGACGCCTTGCTGTGTTTCAAGACATTATGAAGAGATTCTTTAAAAATGAATAAGAGCTCTTTCCGCTCAGAAGGGCTCAGGATAAAAGGATTCCCAGCGGGCTGGAAATGAAGGGTGAGCTGGATTGCCGTATTTTCAAAAAAAGACAAGCTAAACTCCCTGAAATACAGCTGCACCTCCTCGAAAGAGGCATAGTTAGGGTTCAAGGCAAAAATGACTTCCTGGAGCGCCTCCTGTGCTGAGTGGGCTTCTTCGCCCATTTTCAAGATTTTATCTCCGAATTCCTGCGCTGATATCTGGTCCCGCCCAAACGTAAGCAGGTGAGACATCAACGAAATCCGGGTCAGTTTGCCGCCCACCTCATCGTGGATATCCTGAGAAAGCTGATTACGCAGGCGCTCCATTTCCAATACCTTTTCCATTCGCAACCGCTCATTTTCCTTCTGCATCTCCATCCGCTCCTTGTTCAGGATCCGTTGGCGGTACACGATCGAAGCAGAAAAAAAAGCAAGGTCAAATACAAGTCCAAACGCTGCGACATTTGAGAGGGCCGAGTTTCGGACAGCGAACAAACTCACCAGTTCGGTGAAGAGTATCATGAATGTTCCGACCAGTATCAACCTGAAAAAGGGAACTTTACTGCGCCAAACGATGTAAAAAATGGCCAGACCTGTAAGTGATACCACCAGGCGATACCAATAAAAGAGGATGAGGCTGGCCGCATTTTCTCCTAAAAACAACAAGCCTGCATCCAACAAAATACAGGTGCCGGATACCCAGGTTATCCCCCTCACCACTGTCCGTAATGCAGGGATTTTCCTTCCGAGGAACTCCTCTATAAAATGGTAATAGGCCACCACGAGGAATGCCTGAAGCACCGTTTTGGTATTCAGCCACGGCAGCGCAGCAAAAGTGGACCATTCCGTTGGCAACATCCGGTCCATGGTTCGGATACCGAAAAGCAACAGCCCGCCGCAATACACAGCATACCACACAAATACCTTGTCCTTTCCCCGAAAAAGTGCCAGAATACACAAGCTGAAAATAGCAAGGGTGATGCCATTTAAAATACCCGTTATCCAGATGGCAAGCCGTTTGCTTGAAATATAATTGACTGAATATGTTTCGGAACTGGCCATTTCCGGCATGAACAATTCCATTCCCCTGCTTGATGAAAAGCTGTACAGAATGGTATCGGTATCAAACGCAGCAAGGGGCAGATGCCTGAGAAAAGTTTGCCAACCTGGGGCCTGCACGCGAAGCCAGGAAAGTTGCTCACCTGGGTCCGGCAAGGGCTTCCATTTTCCCAATTCGCGAACGAACGGACCTTTAGAAAAATGATGCTGGGCGTTGTACCAAATCAGGCGGTCATGGTTGGCGGGGTTATGCAAGGCGAAGACGAACCAAAGTTCCTTTTTCTCAAACTGAATCAGATTTTGCGGGTTCAGGAACCAATCCAGGTGGTGATCCACCGGCCAATCTTCAATGGGTTTTCCTCGCCCCCTCATAAAATGAGTCCAGGCAGTATCTGGCGTCAGGTTACTCGAATCGGATACCATCAGCCAGGTTTGCTGGATTTTTTTTTGCACATCGCTGGTAGGCCCTGGCGCCACCACCGATTCCAAAGCCAGTTGACCCTGGGCCGAAAGATTCAGCCCAATAAACAATCCCATCCATGTCGTAAACCGCATGATATATGCGTGACCTACCTGCATTTGGCACAACTTATTCGATTTATCCTGAATTTAACGAATTTTTGCCGTTATTTTATCTACTGAGCAGGAATTTTAATTATTATCTAAAATGATGATGATACACCTCAAGCCTGTGAATACCTGTTTGATTATTTACCCTCCAAAAAACAAAACGTCAGCGCCTCCATTGCGGATCACTGACGTTTGATAAAGAATACAAGCTTATTCCCCTCCCTTATTCCTTTACCACCATCCGGCTCATTTTCCCAAACTCATTACTAATCGTCACCGAATAGATACCGGCAGCGTAAGCACTCAGGTCTAGCTGGGTGTTCCATACTGTGACGAAGTCCGTCATTTGCTGAGAAAGCAGCCGGCCCTGGCTGTCGTTCACTTGAATGGCATACCGGCTAGGTACCGGTCCTTCCAAGTTCAGTTCCACCACATCGCGGGTGGGGTTGGGTCCGAGGGTAAGGGTGAGGTTGAGGTCGCGGTGGCCGAAGAGGCCGAGCAGCGGACTGCCTGCATAGCTGTACATTTTGCCTTTGCGGCCAAGGTTCATCCATTCTCCGGCGTATCCCGTAGTTGCATCCAGGAAGTCTGAACAACCTGCATTTTCGCCCGTGCCGATTTGTACCCAAGTGGCACCGAGGTTATAGCTGGCCCAGGTAAAGAAAGGTCCTACGTTATTGCTGTTGCGGATGTCCAGCACGATCACGCGGGTGCCTGGCACGATGTCTACCCCGGTTACCAGGTAGGAACTGTCTGCGGGTGTTTTATCCATCCAGGTAGCACCCCCATCCATGGAAATGAACAGTCCGATGGAGTTGTTGGGAAAATCGAAACCTCCGAAAACCCCCACCAGAGAGTCGGCGAAGGCGATGGTGTTCACCACGCCCAGGTAGCCTGTTTCAGTCACTGCCCACGTGCGGCCGCGGTCTGCAGATCGAAATACCCTGCCATTGGAAGTAATAAACCAGATTTGGTCACCGAGCATTCCGTAGGCGCTTCCATATTCAAATGGCTGAGGATCAGGCAGATTGGCGCGGGGCACGCGTGTCCAGGTCTGACCGGCATTAGTGGTGTACTGAACTTCGAAACTGAACAAAGTATCGTTTTTGCCGTGCGCAGGGTCACCCAGAGCAATCCCGTTTTGACGGTCCCAGAAATAGACCTGGTTCAAAAAACCTCCTGGTGTATTAAACAAAGTGTCCAGAAATCGGGTCCAAGTTTGGCCGCCATCGTTGGTTTGAAAACAAAAGGCAGAGAAGGTAATGAGGTCAGTTCCATTCACCCATGCCGTACTGGAATCAAGGGCCGAAACGTTAAAAGTGAAGGTTTCTGCGCTGATGCCGGGGAAGGTATCACTTTGCCAGGTGGCTCCTCCATCTACCGTTCGTAACCACCATGGACTGAGCCGATCGGGCCTGTCATAGAGACTGTCGAACACGTTATAGCGTTGGGAAACAGCCCATGCTACCTGGGCGTTTACGCCATAAATCTTCACGCATCCCACGGTATCGGGGATATTGGGCGTTACTCCCTGCCACTGACTAAACAATGGCAAATTTAATAGCAAGAGAAAAAATGGTAACAAGTTTTTCATAAAAAAAGGGTTGTGAATGGTGTATAGAAATCCGGGTCCGGAAGGGACCTGAAAAAAGACGTATTTGACCAAATGAAATTTCGCTTAATGACTTGAGGACCAACGACCCCAGCATTTCCATACAGGTTAAGTACGAGAATGTATATACTTCATGCAATCGTACTTTTTCATGATTTTCTTCCTTTTGAATGAGCCTGCTACCTGACCGTTTTGCACACTTTTCCTTTGCATGTTTCACCCTCCTTCGCAGCCCGGAAACTGAGAAGCCATAAATACCAATGCCAGATAAAGGACAGACAGGTCAGGCAGCAGGGGCAAGTACTGCGTTTTGTAGCGCCCTTCATTGTAAAAACCCGAACGATCAGGCGATTTGGTCCTGAGGAATCAGTACTCCGGGCGTATTGATGCCGAGAAATCGTTCGGTTTGGCCGTAATGCTCAAAATGAAAGACCGGGGTACTTCCGGTAAATTCTCTGAAATCGCGGATGAGGTGCGATTGATCGGTATATCCAAACCGCACCACGATGTCGAGCCAACTGCAACCCGGATTTCGCTCCCAGTAGCTGGCGGCGAGGCGGAACCGGTGAAGCCTGATCCAGGTTTTCGGGGAGAGTCCGGTCTGCACAGAAAACTGACGCTCTATCCAACGTTCAGAGCATTTGAACTTTTTTGCCAGATCTGCCACTTTTAACCCGGGAACACCGCTCATTAGGTACTGAGACACAGGCGAAAAGTCATTTTTAACCGTAGCGGGTTTTTTCTGAAAATAGGCAACGAGCGCTTCATCTACGAGCTTGACGGCCGCCGAGCCCGACTGTACTTCCCAAAGCTTATCCTGCAAATCTTCAAACTTCCTGGACATCTGAATATCATCCAGAAAGCAGACCTGATTAGCAAATTCACTCAGGCTTTGACGAAGGAAATGGTAGCCTCCGGTCATTTGCATAACAACCATCACAAAATGCACATCCCCTTTAAAATGACAACGTGTAAAGACGCTGTTGCTGCCCAGAAATGCAGGAAGGTCAACTACAGAACGTTCATACCGCGCGCCGTCAGTTCCATGTTGAAAGGAGCTGTCGGCGGGTTTATGGTAAGGAAATATCAGCATGGGCATGCCCCGGGCACTGATATGGTGCCATTCTGTTTCTTCAAAATGGGTGTCGTGCGTGACATAGCACAATACATATTTTGCAAGGAAAGGATGTGGGAAATTGATAGATACCATGAAAGCTGACATTAAAGCCCATAAAAAATATCTCAAGGATTCAGGTCACTTGAAGGTATTGTTTCAAGTGAGTAAAGGACGAGACTGATTGAATCAACCCTGGTAGTTGAGATTATTTTAGAGACCAAGTACGGGATTTATCATATTTCATTCGCTCGTACTTTTTCATGATTTTCCTCCTTTTCCGTATACCTTGTTCACTGCCTCGGTTCGGGAATGAACTTCCAGCTTTCTGAAAATGCTGCTCACCTGGCTTTTTATGGTGGTTAACTCCACAAAATGTTTTGCAGCGATCTCTTTGTACCGGAGACCTTTGGCCAGGGATTCCAACACCAGCCTTTCTTGAGTAGTCAGTTTTTCGAGGTAAGGATATTTTTTTTCTGTTACCCGAAATGACTCCATCACCATCCGCGCTATGGGTCCGGACATGTAGGAGTAGCCTTTTTGCAATTCCCGGATGGCAAAGGAGATATCTTCCGGCGGTGCACCTTTCAATACATATCCCCTGGCACCGCTGGCGAGACACTCGAACACTTCACGGGTATGCTGATGAATAGTAAACATCATAAAGTTGATGTCCGGATAATCCGGGCGGACTTTCCGGATGATCTCACAACCCGACATGCCAGGCAGGGACAAGTCTATGAGCACCACATCCGGCAACAGGTCCGGCAATGCCGCCTCAAAGGCCTCTGCCGTCTCGAACAGCCCTATACACTCCAGGTCCGGATACAGGTTAATGAGGCTGGCCGTGAGCTTGCGGACCTCGGGATCGTCTTCGACGATGATTACGCGGATACCCATAGCGATTGGTTGTCGTAAAGAAAGATTTTCGACTAAAAATACCAGATATCTGAAATTTTTCCTAAAGTAGTTTGGTTGCTTTTTGTCTGCAAACGATTGTGAAAGAAGAGCATACCCTGATTTGAAAATCACAATATCATACTTTTGGTCGATTGACTCTCCCGCTCCTGGCGAATACCTTAGGTGGATTATTCATTTTAAACACCTACGACATGAATCAGACCACTTACAAGGCCTGTGGCACATTTTTGTGTCTGCTTTTCTTTTCCTTTGCCCCTCCTCCGCCCCCACCCGACTGGACGGCTCTTGGCAGCGGCCTTAATGGTTTCGCCCGCACAAATGCCATTGACAATTCCGGCAATATTTACGTGGGTGGTGGCTTTACCCAGGCAGGTGGTATTGCTGCCAGTCGCATCGCCCGCTGGAACGGAACCAACTGGTCGGCCATGGGCACCGGATTTAGCAGCACATGCAACACAATCGCCATTAAAAATCCCAATGAGGTATATGCAGGGGGGGTATTTATCTCCGCCGGGGGAAACATCGTGAACTACATCGCCCAATGGAACGGTACTTCCTGGCAGGCACTTGGCAGCGGCCTCAATGGGGAATGCCTGTCGGTGGTTCTTGATCAGCAAGGCAATTTGTATGCCGGCGGTTTTTTCACCCAGGCGGGCGGCAGCCTCGTGAATTACATCGCCAAGTGGGATGGAACTACCTGGCAATCTTTGGGCACCGGCCTGAATGCCAGATGCGAAGCCATTGCTGTTGACGCAGCGGGTAATGTGTACGCGGGCGGGTATTTCACCCAGGCAGGAGGAATGCCCGCCAGCTACGTTGCCAAATGGGATGGCACAACCTGGAGCGCGCTTGGATTAGGCTTTAACAACACCGTACAGTCATTGGGCATTTCACCAACCGGGGACCTGTATGCAGGCGGCGCATTCACCCAAAGCGGAGGAGCATTCAGAAACCGGATCGCACGTTTGGATGGCACAGCCTGGGCTGCACTCGGCACCGGACTGGGGGGCGTCTGCCACAAAATTGCTTTCAATCATGCAGGCGAACTCCTGGCAGGAGGATCATTTATCACCGCAGGGGGCAATCCGGCCACGCTCATTGCCCAGTGGGATGGCTTCGCCTGGTCGCCGATCGGATCAGGCCTGGGTGGAGGTAGCGGCGTGTACGGTATCGTGGTAAACGAAACCGGCTACGTTTTCGCTGCCGGTCAGTTCACTTTCTCAGGTTCTCTTACCGGGGTCAACCATGTGGCGAGATGGGATGGGGAACCGCTCGCAGCAGCATTTTCCTTTTTTGAGGCTACTGCCACAGAGGAACGTGTCCACTTGTGGTGGGAGACCGCTCCTGAAACTCAAACCGGTGAATTTCGGGTTTTCCACTCTCCGGACGCGATAAATTGGGCGCTTGTCGATCGGGTTCCATTCCAAATGAATATTACCAATGCCTATGCCACCACCCACGTACCGGCAAATGGCGGCAAGCACTATTACAGGGTCGTCTCCCAAAGCGTGGATGGCCATACCGCTTATTCGCAAGTGGTAGAGGTCTGGTTCGAATCCAAAACGGGGACTGCGATTTTCCCAAATCCCACTTCCCAGTGGATTAACCTTCACATTTCGGAAGATCCGCCCTATAACCTCAATTTGTATGACGCTTCCGGTAAACGAATAGCCTCATTTTGGAGTTATTCCCGCCAACTCGACCTGAGTCCGTTTCCCGATGGCAGCTATTTCCTGAATATTACAACCCCCGACCGAAGCTTTTTTGTCTCAATTGAAAAGCGAAATGAACGGTAGGCACATGCTAGTTTGTGCTGCTAATCTTTAATCAGATAACCTTTCTCGGCAACACTTGTAAACAAAAAAATCCCCGAAGGAGCCCAGGCTCTTTCAGGGATTTTTCTTGCGTATTATTCTCTCACAATTTCTCCAGCCCCACCTTCGAAAACGGCTGATCGTAATACCGCTTGCCGTTCGCTTGGTACAGCGCATTGGCCAAAGCACCCATGACGGAAGGAAAGGGCGGTTCACCCAGGCCGGTGGGGTCTATTTGGCTTTCTACGAAATGCACCTCGATGGCTTTGGGCGCTTCGGTATGGCGGATCTGGCGGTATTTGTGGAAATTGTCCTGATCCGGAACGCCGTTTTGCATGGTCAGCTGGCCGTACATCGCCTGGCCGATGCCGTCCACGGCACCGCCTTCCACCATATTGGTCGCTCCTTCGCGGTTCACCACGAGGCCGCAATCCATGGCGCAATACACCTTTTCGATCACGGGCAGGCCGTTTTTGCGGGTAATCTCCACTACGTTCGCTGAGTAGGAGCTGTGGCAGAAGTACGCCGCCACCCCACGGGAAACGCCGGGCTTGGGCGAATCCCAGTTGGCTTTCTCGCGCACAAGCTTCAGCACCGCTGCATAGCGGTCGGGATCGTAGTCGTTTACCTTGCGGTCCCATTCAGGATATTTGGCCTTGGCCTTTTCCAGCAATTCCAGCCGGAAATCGATGGGGTCTTTGCCCACGAGTTCGGCCAGCTCGTCGAGGAACGATTGCTCGGCAGCCGACATAAAATTAGAGCGCGGTGCCCGGAAAGCGCCGGTGCTGACGTTGGTATCGACCGACCAGTCTTCCGCCTGGTAGTTGTCGATGGCTCCCGCCGGAAACCGGTTGGGGAACAGGCAGCTTTCGGCCATGCCCCCGGCGCGCACGAGCAGGGCGGTCACGTTGTTGTTTTCGTCAATGGCCGCCTTGTAGTAGGCCTGGTAAGCCGGACGGTAGGTGCCGGAGGTCATGTCGTCCTCGCGGGTGTAGATGAGCTTTACAGGAGCTTTTATTTTTTGGGAAATAACCCCGGCTTCGAGCATCCAGTGGCCGTAGAGCCTGCGACCAAAGCCGCCGCCCTGACGCGTCATCATGATGTCCACCTTTTCTTTCGGCAAATTAAACCGCTCGGCAATGGCCGTTTCCATAAACTCCGGCGTCTGGATCGGGCCGATCATGCGGGCGCGGTCTTCGGTTACTTCCGCAAAGAAATTCATCGGCTCCATGGTATTATGGGCCAGAAAGGGCGCGGTATAGGAACGCTCGAGGATTTTGGCGGCGTTTTTAAAAGCCAGATCCGGGTTGCCATCCTTGCGGGCAATGTTACCCGTTTTAGCCCCTTTTTCGTTCATGAGCGCCTGGTAGGCAGGCGTGGACTCCAGGCCTGCGGGAATGACCATCTCTGTGTTCCGGCCAAAAAACGACATGGCCATTTTTTCGGCAGGGGCCTCTTCCCACACAACTTTTACTGCCTTTTTGGCCTGAAGGACTTCCCAAGTAGAGCTCCCGACCACAGCGATCAATTTCGTAAATGCGCTGAAATCAAAAAATCCCTTGGCCTGCTCCGGCAGGTAATTCTCTACTTCTATCACGTCCGAAATGCCGGGCATTTGTTTGGCTTCGGCGGCGTCATACGATTTCATCCGCATCCCGAAAGCGGGCGGATGGATAATCATGGCGTATTTCATGTTGTCTTCCCGGTAATCCAGCCCAAACAGGGGCTTGCCGGTGACGATCTTTTTCCCATCCACATTTTTCTTTGCGGTGCCGATGATCTTAAAGTCCTTGATTTCCTTCAGGGGGATTTCGGCAGGAACTTCGATTTTGGCGGCGGCTGCGGCTATTTCGCCATAGCCCATTTGCTTGCCAGATGCTTCGTGGTAAATAATGCCTTCTTTGGTCGTGAGTTCGCCCACATCCACGCCCCACTGCTGGGCGGCGGCGGTAATCAGCATCAGACGTGCGGCGGCGCCTGCAGTCCGCAGGGGGATCCAGCCCACACTCAGCGAGGTGCTTCCTCCGGCGATCTGGTGGGTAAATGCCTTGGTATCGAGCGGGGCCTGCTCCACAATCACATTTTTCCAATCCACATCCAGCTCCTCGGCGACCAGCATCGGCATGGAGGTCTTTACATTCTGGCCAATTTCCGGGTTGGGCGACATGATGGTCACCACGCCGTTGTCGCCGATTTTCAGGTAGCCGTTTATTTCAAACCATTCTTCCGGCATCGCCAGGGCCGCGGCTCCTTTGGGTGCGCAGGAAGCCAGCCAACTGAAACTCAGCAGCATGCCTCCACCGGCCAGGGCGGTCGCTTTCAGGAAAGACCTTCTTGAAAAAGCTGTTTTTTCCGTACTCATGGTATTTTATTAAAAGGCAGGAGGCTGTTTACGCCAGAAAAAAGGGCCGACGAGAAAAGTCCTTACAGGTTGGTGGCAGCGGTTTTGATGGCGGCTTTGATGCGGAGATAGGTTCCGCAGCGGCAGATATTTCCGTTCATGGCCGATTCGATGTCGGCGTCGGTCGGGTGGGGGTTTGATTTCAAAAAGGCGGCTGCATTCATGATCTGACCGGCCTGGCAATAGCCGCACTGGGGCACATCATGCTCCAGCCATGCCTGCTGCACGGGGTGGTCGCCTTCCTCAGAAAGGCCCTCAATGGTCGTAATTTTCCTGTTTCCCACCACCGAGACCGGCAACTGGCAGGAGCGCACAGCTACCTCGTCGAGGTGCACGGTGCAGGCGCCGCATTGGGCAATTCCGCAGCCGTATTTGGTACCAACGAGGTTGAGGTGATCCCTCAGTACCCAGAGCATCGGGGTAGAAGGATCTACGTCCACCTCCCGTTGCTGTTTGTTGATGTTCAGTTTAAAAACAGCCATATGGGTTAATTTTTCTGGTCAGGAAAGGAGGATTGTACAAGAGGGCTAAGTCAAAGATAAAATTTTCAACTACCCGGTCAAAGCCCGGAATTTTCATATAGCGCAAATTTGAGCAAAGTCAAAATATAAGGATATGCCCGATTAAGCGAGGTCTGCGAAAAATACTGAAGCGAATCCTGAAATCAATCCTGAAAATCCCCAAATCCTGATCCCGCGCCCCTTACGAAATTCAAACAGCTAGGTGCAATTTTCAAACAACCTGCTTCAGAACGAGGCGACCCGCTTTCAATCTTCATACAGACCCCCTACCTTGAATGTCAGAAACCAACAGATACATCTCTACCCAAAGGGAATCAATCCTGAAAACCCCACAAATCAATCCTGCATATCCGGCAAAGCAATCCTGAAAACCCCGCAAAGCAATCCTGAAAATCCTTAAATCCGATAAATCCTGATCCCGCTATTAATCCTCATACAGACCCCCTACCTTGAATGTCAGAATGCAAGAAGCGCATCTCTATCCCGCAAATCAATCCTGCCAATCCCTAAATCCTGAAAATCCTGATCCGGCTATTAATCTTCATACAGACCCCCTACCTTGAATGTCAGAATGCGAGAAGCGCATCTCTATCCCGCAAATCAATCCCGCAAATCAATCCTGCCAATCCTTAAATCCTGAAAATCCTGATAAATCCGGATAAAATATACCTCGACTACAACGCCACCACCCCCGTTGACCCGCGGGTACTGGAGGAGATGCTGCCCTATTTTCAGGGAAAATTTGGGAATGCATCGAGCGTAAATCATGCTTTTGGCTGGGATGCCGAAGAAGCCGTGGACCTCGCACGCGCGCAGGTAGCCGCGCTCATGGGTGCAAGTCCGAAGGAAATCTACTTCACCTCCGGGGCCACTGAAGCCCTGAATCTGGCCCTTATCGGGGCTTGCGAAGCCAATATTTCCGGCAAGAAACACCTCATCACCGCCGCCACCGAACACAAGGCCGTCCACGATACCTGCGCCTACCTCGAAAAGCGCGGCTACCGGGTGACTTACCTTCCGGTCGATGCCTCCGGGCAAATCAGCCTCAGCCAACTCGCGGATGCCCTCTCTGCCGACACCCTGCTCGTGAGCCTGATGGCCGCCAACAACGAAACGGGCGTGCTCCATCCCCTCTCCGAAATAGCGAACCTCACCCGCCAGGCAGGGGCTTTGTTCCTCACCGACGCCACCCAGGCTTTGGGCAAAATTCCTTTTCACGTCCATGAATCGGGGGTGGACCTGGCCGCCTTTTCTGCCCACAAGCTCTACGGCCCCAAGGGAGTGGGTGCTTTGTTTGTGCGCAAAGGCCAGAAAAACAGCCTCTTTCCCCGTTCTTTTGGGGGAGGTCAAGAAAAAGGGCTGCGACCCGGAACGCTGAATGTGCCCGGGATCGTGGGTTTCGGCAAAGCCTGTGCAATAGCCCAAGTTGAAAGAGAGGCCGAAAGCCAGCTTTTGTCTCAGTGGCGCAATTACCTCGAATCCGAACTCGCCCAACACGTAGGCGTGCAGATTAACGGCGCGTCAGCCCCTCGCCTGCCCCACATGACCAACCTCACGTTCGAAGGCATCGATGGCACCAACCTCTTGCGGATGCTGCCCAACCTCGCGCTTTCGCAAGGGGCGGCCTGCACCTCTGCGACCATTTCTCCTTCGCATGTACTCACCGCCATGGGCCATTCCGACACGGCGGCGCTTTCCTCGCTGCGGATTGGTTTGGGAAGAATGACGACCTTTGAAGAAGTGCAGCTCGCCGCCGCCACCATCCGGCAAGCGGTGCAACAGCTCAGGATAAATGCCCAATGAGAGAAATTACAGCCATCATTTCCGCCTGGGATGAAGCCTGCAAGCAAGGTTTGCGGTGCGTGCTGGCCACGGTGGTGCACGTTTCGGGTTCGGCGTACCGGGGCGCGGGTGCCCGCATGCTGGTGGATGCGCACGGGCGAATGACGGGTGCCATCAGCGGCGGATGCCTGGAAGGCGATGCCCTGCGCAAGGCCCTGCATGCCCTCGACCAGGGCCGCAACAAGCTCGTTACCTACGACACCACCGACGAAGAAGATGCCGTGATCGGTGCCCAGCTGGGGTGCAATGGCGTGATTCAGGTGCTGTTCGAACCCCTCGATACGAGCGATGCCGATAACCCCATCGAGTTGCTCAGACGTGCTAACGAGGGCGGCAGCCCGCAGGCGCTGATCTGCTTGTTTGATTTGCAAAAATCGCCTTCTCAGCCCGGCACCCGTCGCTTAATCGACGGGCAAGGCTTGCTTTCGGGGAAGATCGAAGACGCTGATTTGACCGCCCAGATTCAATCGGAATCCGCACAGGCCATCCAAAACCGGCAATCGCAATTTGTGGTGTTTCAGGCTGCGGGCAAAGAAATCCATGCTTTTATTGAAGTGATGTTGCCGCCACCAGCCCTGGTTTTGGTCGGTGCGGGCAATGACGCGCAGGTGCTTGCGCAGATGGCCGAAGTGCTGGGTTGGGACATTACCATCGTGGACGGACGGCCCACCCATGCCAAAGCCGAGCGGTTCGGCAGTGCCTGCCAAGTGATCGTGAGCAAGCCCGAGCACGTCCTCGAAGCCCTTCCCGAAGCCCGCGAAACGGCTTTTGTGCTCATGACCCACAATTACAACTACGACCTCGCCGTGCTGAAGCTGTTGCTTACGCGTCCCCACACCTATTACATCGGTATTTTAGGGCCCAAAAAGAAATACCAGCGCATGATCGACGACCTGGCCGAGGAAGGCATCGTGCTTTCAGCTAACCAAATCGAGAAAATATACGCCCCCGTTGGGCTGGAGCTGGGCGCGGATACCCCCGCCGAAATCGGACTGTCGATCCTCGCCGAAATACAAGCCGTGCTTACCCGCAGCAGCGCCACACATCTCCGCGACCGCCATGCGCCCATCCACGACCAACGGAAATCTGCCTTTAAAACCATTTCCCTGTGAAAAAAGTCACCCGCACCGGCGTCATTGTCCTCGCGGCAGGCTCCTCCAGCCGGTTGGGACAGCCCAAGCAGTTGGTGCATTTTCAGGGAAAAACCCTCCTGCAACGCGCCCTTGACCTCGTAGCGTCTTTCGATTTTGCTACGCGGGTATTGGTGCTGGGCGCGCATGCCGGGGCGATATTGGCCGAAACCCAGCCGGGCACCTGCACCGTGGTGAGCAATGACCAATGGGCCGAAGGAATGGCTTCCAGCATCCGCGCTGGCTTGCGCAAAACGTTGGCACTCGAGCCGGAAACGGACCATGTACTCATCCTGCTGGCCGACCAGCCCTTTGTTACAGCGGAATTGTTGGCAACCTTGCTGGAGGCGCATACCGAAGCGAATGCCCCGATCACGGCCAGTTCCTATGCGGGCATTTTGGGCGTTCCGGCCATTTTTTCCAAAGCCTTTTTCCCCGAACTCCTCGCCCTCAGCGGCGACCGGGGCGCAAAGCAGATCATGAAGCAGCACGCATCCGAAGTACAGGCCGTGCCCTTCGAAAGGGGCCTGCTGGATGTGGATACGCCCGAGGACCTGGCGCGGCTCCGGGAGGCGGAAAATACGGGAAAGGATTAGCTGTCGGGCTTGAGGGAGTGGTGAGGTTTTTCAAAATAACCTTCCGGCTAACCTATTAAAGGTCAGGGAGATCTATCCTGCATCTTTCGGATACCCCGGGCTTATTCCGCCTAACCCTTGACCAAGCCCGGTCAATCGGTTAATTTTGGGTATGTGCCAGACTGCCCCTCGTAGATATCAGCGATGAACCCCACTGACCTCCATACCCCCAGCTGGCATGTGCTTACCGTGAAGAAGGGCTGCGAAAAAAAAGTAAGCCGGGACCTCCAGGCCCTAGGCTTCGAGGTGTTGCTGCCCTTCAGGCGGGTGTATCGTCTGTGGTCCGACGGGCGGAAGGAGCTACAGGGTTCGTGTTTAAAGGCTATGTCTATGGAGCCTTTTGCGGGTTTTCAAACTTGGTGAACTACCGCCTGCGCATAGAACTGCTGTTTACCGGCAGCTACCGAAGCGTAACGGTGAAACATGCGCTCGTAAAGCGGATGTGAGGTTTTTGGGCCAGGCCTCACTCCTGCCTCGTCGACCTGCCCTGCCGAGGTACCGTGAGGATTTTTTTTACAAAAAATGGGTGTTTGTGTGGCAGAATGCTTAAAATTGTGTTGGCTCTTGCTGAGGCTTCGCCCGGAAACGGGAGGGGGTAAGACGGGGGAATGATAGATACGGATTCAGTTATTTGCGATTATTCTAATTGCAAATTGAACCCGGAGGACAATTTGATCGAATGAAAAAAAACGGCGAAAACTTTGAAACAAATAAAAAATCACAATGGTAAATCAGATAACAACAACCAATGACGTAGTTGCATTTGCAAAACAACTCATTGAGGAAGGTGTAAACTTTCATCCTGATGATGATTTCAGGAATTACATCAATGTTGCAACAAAAGAACTAACCTACTCAGAGGAAGAGGCAGATGTCAGAAATGAAATGATGAATCAGTGTTTCGCCGTTTGCGAAGCAAACGGCCTTGACATTTACGACACAATGGGTGAAGTTGCATTGAAGGAAACAGGTTTAGACAAATTCATTCCTCTTCCATCAACTCCATACGCTGAATGAGAAAATTGAATTACATAGACCTCTTTGCTGGTGCAGGTGGACTTTCTGAAGGATTTATTCGTGAAAAATTCCATCCTGTTGCACATGTTGAGATGAGTAAGGAAGCCTGTGACACCTTGAAAACACGATTAGCATTTCATTATCTCAACCAACACAAAAAACTAAAAACCTATTTTTCGTATCTTCAAAACGAAATTTCTAGGGAAGATCTTTGGAAAATTATTCCTAACGGAATTATTGATTCAGTAATCAATGATGAAATTTCAGGCGAGACGATTGAAAATATTTTCAAACGGATTGATGAGAAGCTTGATTCAAAAGAGGTTGATTTAATAATTGGAGGTCCGCCTTGTCAGGCTTATTCACTTGTAGGCAGAAGCAGAGATCCTAACAGAATGGAAGGTGACAAAAGAAATTTTTTATTCCGTTACTATGCTCAATTCCTCATTCGTTATAAGCCAAAATATTTTGTGTTTGAGAATGTTTTGGGATTGCTGACTGCTGGAAACAGAAAATATTTGAATGAAATGATTCTTCTGTTTGAATCAATTGGTTATTCAGTTGCAGAGCCAACTGTTTTGAATGCAGAAGAATACGGAGTGTTGCAAAAAAGGAGAAGGGTGATCATTATTGGACACAGAGGAAAAATGAAATTTAATTTTCCAGAACTTGAAACAGTTATAAATGAATGGGAGACAAAAAAAGATTTGTTCTTTGATTTACCGAAACTGAAACCAGGGGAAGAATTGCTGATTGCGAAATACACAAAACCAATAAACGAGTATCTGAGACAAACAGAAACAAGAAATGGAGCTGACTTTGTAACGCAGCACATAACTAGACATCACAACGAAAGGGATTTGGAAATTTACTCCTTAGCAATTGATAAATGGTTGGATGGGAAGAAAAGGCTGAGGTATGATGAACTACCAGAACGGTTACAGACTCACAAAAATATTTTAGCATTTCTTGACCGTTACAAAGTAGTAGATCCAAGCGGACACTCACATACAGTTGTTGCGCACATAAGCAAAGATGGACACTATTACATTTACCCTGATAAGCAACAGATTCGTTCTATTTCAGTTCGTGAGGCAGCACGAATTCAATCTTTTCCGGACAATTATTTTTTTGAAGGTGGCAGAACAGCAGCATTCAAACAAATTGGAAATGCAGTTCCGCCACTTATGGCTCAGGCATTGGCAAAAACCATTAGTAAACTGTTGCATGGAAAACTATAAAATTCACTCCGAAGTTGCAGACCCAAATCCTGAATATCTGATAAAGTCAATTGCAGAGCAGGGTTATAGTTTGGAATCTTCATTAGCGGACTTAATGGATAATTCTGTTTCAGCAAACGCAAACAAAATAGAAGTACTTATTAAGATGGAGCAAGAGCCTTTCACTTTGTTCATTGCTGACAATGGTGACGGAATGGATGAGGAAGCCCTTAAAGCAAGTATGCAGTTCCCCAGTAATTCTCCTGAAGAAAAAAGAAATGCTTTTGACTTAGGTAGATTCGGATTGGGTATGAAGACGGCGTCGTTTTCTCAAACTAGGTGTTTTACGGTACTATCAAGAAAAACTGGAACTGAAAACTATAATGGGAGAACATGGGATGTTAATTATCTGAAGAAAATTGGTAAGTGGCGACTTTTGGTGAATAATCAAGAGGAGATTTCGGAACTCTTAAAGGTATATCACGCACTAAGTGAAGTACATTTAAACCGCTTTGAAAATTTTGATGCAAACACAATTGTTATATGGCAAAGCCTTTACAAGTATGAAAACTACCTTGAAGAGCAAAACAGGCAATTGGCACTGAAGAAACAGATTACCGAAGTTACTTTCGACTATTTATCGCTGGTGTTTCACAGGTTCATGGAAAGAAAAGTTAATCCAATTCAGATTAGAATCAACAATAATCTGATTGCTCCATTTAATCCATTCCCAACAACGATAACCGATTTCCGTCCGATAGAATTTAAACAAAAGCATTTCAGCACTGACACAATTAAAATTGAAGGATTCGTGCTGCCATCTAGGAGTATTGATGAAAGCCAAAATATTTCAATCTGGACTACAAAAAACCGAAGCCTAATGGACATGGAAGGAATTTACATTTACAGATCAGACAGACTCATCCACTTTGGCGGGTGGAATGGTTTAATAAAGAAAGCACCAAGACTTCAATTGGCAAGACTTCGTGTTGATATTGGAAACAGTGTTGACCATCTGTTGCATTTGAATGTTGCGAAATCACAGATTGAAATTCCACACGATTTAACAGTAGCATTTGAAAAATATATTGATGAATTAAAAACTCAGGCTGAAAGAGAATTCTACAATAGAGGTATTAGAAAAATTTCGACAAACCGTAAAGAAGATAATGTTCAACTCTTTGAAAGAAAAGCAAGCAACAAAGGAACATTGCTGGAAGTGAACAACAGTTTTCCAATACTCAAATCGTTGATGGGAGAATTAACAAAAGAGCAACTCACAAAATTAAATCTTATCATCCGAATGATAAATACGCGAATTAATAAAATCAGGCAAACTCACGAGGAGAAAGTATTTGTTGGAATTGAAGAGAAAGATGGATTGTCATCGAAAGATTTAATTTCCTGTGTAAACGAACTAATAAAAAGTGGTTTATCAACTGAGCTTATAAAAAAAGATATACTTCCCAATCTTGGATTTACAGAAAGCTCAATGCCCCAAGAAGTCATTCAACTATTAAAATAAATTTCATGGAGAATAGATACATAGACATCATTATCAAAATCATTTCGAGTAAGGCGAAAGAATATTCAAAGAGTAATTCTTTGTCTCCGGCTTATTTTTTGAATCTTCTTCCAGAGATTCAAGATTCAATTATTGCAGTAATCGATGTGTATGGCTATCCAGATATTGATGAGATGACATTGAAAAATTATTTTGAAACTGCGAAGAATCAGTATTTGTCTATTAACCCAATTGACATCGACCCGAGTAATTCGTTGACTAAAAGAGGACTCAGAAGTTGGCTGACTGCTGAAAGGCAAAAACAGATGGAAAATTCGTGGAATTATAGTGATAGATATTTCACTTTGCTTGAAAAAGCTGGTCGTTCTGAAAAAGTAATTGAAGAAACAAAAAAGACTAGTCTTGAGATTTTGGATAAAATGGGAGACCCTAAATCCAGAGAGGAGTTTTATGTAAAAGGATTAGTGGTTGGTAGTGTTCAAGCAGGGAAAACACAAAACTTTAATGCAGTTATTAATAGAGCAATTGATTCCGGTTATGGACTAATAATCGTTTTGGCTGGTTTGATGGAAGATTTGAGAAATCAAACGCAGTTGCGAATTGAAAATGATGCTATAGGAGAAGGACTGGACATTGATACTGATAATTTAGTAAAAAAAGGAGTTGGAACAATAAGAAGATTTGGAAACCTAGGAGACAGTAGTATTACGCAAGTCATTTCAATTACATCAGCTAAATCTGATTTCAAAAAATCATTGCTTGATGCTGATTTCTCTCTTAACCATACGAACATACTTGTATGTAAAAACAATGTGAGTGTGTTGCGTAACCTGATTGTGTGGTTACATGACTACCTTGAAGAAAACAAAGAGCAACATGATATTCCTATGTTATTGCTGGATGACGAGGCAGACAACGCATCATTAAATAATGAAGGAAAAAAAGGAAGGGAATATGCTTCAAAAACAAATGGACATATCAGGGCTTTACTTGCACTATTCAAACGCAAAGTATATTTAGGCTACACGGCAACTCCATTTGCAAATATTCTTGCTGATCGCAATGATGTGCCGGAAAACAACTGGAATGTAAAATATAAAGTAAGGGGACAGGCGGAAGAAAAATCACTGCAAAGAGTTGCTAATTTATTTCCAGATGATTTTATCGTGCTGCTTAATCCTCCCACAAATTATTTAGGAGCAAAGCAAATCTTTGAGACAACGAAACCAATAGATAACAAAGCCGAATTAAAAATTCCGCTTGTTGAACTTGTAGATGATAACATCGAGCATTTTCCTGACAAGGTCTATTTTTCTAACGATGACGAATTGGTGGGTGTATTAAAAATCAATAACCAAAATGACTGGAATGAAACAATTGGACAGTTTAATTCTTATCTTGATTTTGCTGACTACGGAGAGTACAGGAGACAGACAAGGTCTTCTAGAACAGGAGATGGCTTCCCAAGAAAATTGCCAGATTCAATAAAAGAAAGTATTCTCTGTTTCGTTCTTTCAATTGCTATTCGAGAAAGCAGAAAACCTGCTATGGTAAATTCCTCAATGTTCAATCCACATAATTCAATGTTGATTCACATTTCGAGATACACTCTTTGGCAAAACAGTCTTAAAGATTTAATTGATGTTTATATAAGAGAATTGCAAAGCAGTTTACAACTTGATGAACCCGGTAAACCAAGCTCAATATTTGCAATTTTTGAAAGAATTTGGTTCAAATATTATTCAAATATCATTGAACATATTTCCGACTATTTGCCTAAAGGATATGATGATGAATTTCTGAAACCAATCAGTTTTGAGACTATCAAAAATAATTTTCTCACTGAAGCGATTAAAGGAATAGAAGTCAAAGCCATTAACAGTTCTACAGGAGACAAGCTTGTATATCCTAGAAACACACCGAAAAAATATATTGCAATAGGCGGAAACAGATTATCAAGGGGATTTACGCTTGAAGGACTTAGTATAAATTATTTTGTTCGTTCAACAGATTATTCTGATGCTCTTCTTCAAATGGGTAGATGGTTTGGTTACAGACCCGGATACCTTGATTGTTGTAAACTTTTTATAACCCGAGATTCAATGGAGAAGTATGATTTAGTAACAAGAACTATTGAAGAATTGGAAATTGAATTCAGAAAGATGGAAGAGAAAAATAGGCGACCATCTGATTTTATTCTCCGTGTAAAGAAGCATCCTGGTGCGTTGAAGATAACAAGACCGGCAATTCTGCGTGATACACTTGAGGTAAATTGGTCTTATCAGGATTCATTGGAGCAGTCAACTAAGTTTGAAATCCATAAGAAAAAGATTGAAGCAGTTTGGGAACAGTTTAAGAGCAATATTGTTGGTAGGCACAATTTTGAAATCAAAAAGAAAAAAGATGGGACTGATGCAGGATTTCTTGTAGCACAAACTGATATTTCCGGAATATTGAAAATTCTTAAGGAAGAAAACAATATTGGTCCTGATACATGCGACAGCATTATTAAATTCATTGAGAGATGTCAGGAAGTAAATAAGCTTACGAATTGGACAATAGCAATTAAGACTACAGGAAAGGCTACGGAAAAAGAAGGTAAGGGAAAGTTAAAAAAAGAAGAATCGAATTTACTTGTAGATGTAGATATGACAATAAGACGAGGGCCTCTCAAAAAAGATGAAGAAAGAGATAATCCATACAGAGGGATATTTATAAATAAGAAAGAATTCCACGCATCCGGTAAATCAGCCAACCTTATTTCGGCGGGACTTGACATGGCAATACTTTTAACCGAAACACAAATTAAATCTGCAGAGAAAGAATTTATTGATAACAGAAGAAGATACTATAAGGAAAAATATCCTGAATGGACAGATAATCAACTCAATAAAAAAGCTGAAGAAGTAAACATTCCTGAAAGAGTTTATCGGGAGCAAATGACAGACCAAGAAGGACTTCTTGTAATTTATATTTTAGATTCATACTATGTCTTTCTTCAAGAGAAAGGCAAAGAAGATTCTCAATTAAAAACGATTGTTGAAAACGAGGGAATTGATTTGAATATTCCATTGATTGGTTTTGTTATTGGATTTCCACCAATTGAACCAGACCCTGGAGGAGTTTATGTTCACGGAAATTATGGATTTGAATATGAAGAAGAAATTGAGTTTAACAAAGATGATTCTGGATTACCAGAAGATGCTAACGAATTATAATTATGACGAGTATAGAATTAAAACAAAAATGGTCAGGGCTTTCGGAAAATCCTGTAACAAGTGAATTTCGGTCACTTCGAATTTCCGCGGACTGTATCTGTGAACTTTATTTAGGGGTTAGCAAGCTTGGAAAAAGATGTTTAGTACTTGCACTGCCTGCCAACAAACGATTAGACTTCAAAGGAATTCAAAAAGAAAATTTATCAATCGAATACTTTCGAGATAACAATCTACTCATTCTTCAATTAACAGATAATGATTTCAACGACCTTTTTGACGACCTTATTCTTTCTCTATATCATGGAATAAAAACTATCAGTAACGTAGACGAGTATTCAAGCAATTTCATTCAGGCGTTTTACAGATGGAGTGAATTTTTTGAAGATAAGAAATCAGATTTGCATTCTGAGGATGATATTAAGGGCATCATTGGAGAATTGTTGGTTCTAAAATTATTAATAACTGAGCCAGACAAGCCCGAAATCAATTTCCTTTTGAAAGCATGGACTGGACTTTATGATAAAGGGAACGACTTTGAATTAGAGCTAAAAAATATTGAAGTCAAAACAAAATCTCTTTCAGGAATTGATGTCAAAATCTCAAGTGAATTTCAGTTGGAAGTTTCTCCCGGTAAAGGACTAGAACTATTTGTAGTTTCCCTATTAAGCGACTTTATCGTTGGTATTCATATCAGAGATTTGATTTTGGAAATCACAAAAATTGTTCAGGAATATTACGGTGACAATGCAATTTTGTGGAAGGCATTAAGCCAAAAAAATATCACTGCTAAAAATGCTAGCCTGTATGATAGATACAGGTTCAAACCGGTTAATTGGATTTCATACAACTGTGCGGACGAAAATTTTCCAAAACTTTGCAGGTCAAATATTCCAGAAGAAACAAGTGGCTTGAAATACACACTGAGAACAAACTTACTTTCATCTTTCATTATCGAACAAAGCGACTTTTAAAATGAAAATTCAAGAGTTCCTCAATTATAGAAAAGAATTACTCGACAATTCCAAGGACGAAGAGGGATTTGTTCAGCAAACAATTTTGTTGAGTCAAATTCTTCCTTTAATGGTTGATGCAAAACTGCTTGAATCAGAAGACTGGAATGATTCATATTATTTGAATACTGCTGAAAATTTAAAGTTGAATGGTTATACAGTTAACGAATCATCAGAAAGATTGCAGTTATTCATTGTCGATGAATCAAGTATTGACCTTACTTCTTCTGACGGTGATTTGCAAATCTCGACTAAAAGTCATTATGACAATCAGTTTCAAAGAGTAACCAAGTTTTTGAATAAAGCAATCAAAGGATATTTGAATGATGATGTTCAGGATGCAGACCCAATCAGACCATTGTTATCTCAACTCTCATCCGCAATAGGTGCAGAGCAGTTTGATGTAATTGAAATATTTTTAGTTAGCGCTACCTCAACAACTGAAATCCGTAGCACAATACCTCAGCCAAAGAGGATAGAGTTTAAGGATGAAAACATCTCGGTTGGTTTTACAAGAAACAGAGAAAGAGTAAATAAGGAATTGCTCATTATTAAAAAACTGATTGACCTTAATTTTTTGTATGATGTTTTGATTTCTCAGGGAAACCGAGAAGCACTTGTAATTGATTTTGAAAATTTGTTTGATTACAAAATTGAAGTCATTAAAGCAGCAGAAGAAGAAAACTTTGAATCCTATCTCTGTGTTTTACCAGCACAGATTCTCTCTGACCTTTACAAAAGATACAGTTCAAGATTACTCGAAAAAAATGTGCGGTCATTTCTCCAGTTCAAGGGAGTTAACAAAGGAATAAGAGAAACGATAAGAGTAAGCCCGGAAAAATTTATTGCTTTCAATAACGGTATCACAATTACAGCAACAGCAAAAGAGATTGAATCAGAAAATGGAAAAATGTTTATCAAGTCATTAACAGATTTTCAAATTGTAAATGGCGGGCAAACAACTGCCAGCATCTACTTCACACAAAAGGATGGCTTTCCAATTGACAAGGTCAAGATAATGGCTAAGATTAATATTGCCCGTGATGTAACGGAAGAAGGCTTAGATTCTTTGATTTCAGATATAAGTAAATATTCAAATTCTCAGACAAAAGTTTCCAATGTTGACCTAAGTTCAAGAAGCCCGCAGTTGAATAAACTCAAATCACTTTCAGAAAGCGTTGTAACACCTTCTGGAAGAAAATGGTTCTTTGAAAAAGCTAGAGGAGAATTCAATACCAAACTAAGAATTGCAGGCTCTAATAAAGCAAGAATTGAAAAAGAATATCCAAAAAATTATCGTTTTAGCAAAGAACAATTAGGAAAGTATTTTACTGCCTGGGGAGATCAACCGTATGTTGTGAAAAAAGGTGGTGAAAAAGTTTTCAGATATTTTCTGGAAGAAATAACAGGAAAGTTGCCTAGTAGGAAATCAATTAAGGTAGATCGGAATTTTTACGAGGAATTAATTTCAAAAATCATTTTATTTACTCAGTTAGAAAAAACCTACGGTCAGGGAAAAAATTCAATGGGACAAATAAGATCAGCAGTTGTTCCCTATACTATTTCAATAATGTACATTTATACAGATGGTGCTAAAGAAGGAAAGCAATTTGACCTTTCAAAAATTTGGAAGAAGGAGAAGCTTGAAGAGGATTTGATAACATTTTTTAGGGAATTAATGGGATTAATGAACGAATTGATTAAAACGTATTCTGAAAGCGATGACTATGGTGAGTATTCGAAGAATAAAAAGTTGTGGGAAAACATTTCGGTTTCTAAAGAGATTGAAAAATTCATGACTTCAAAAATCTCTCAGCAGATACTTAGCAAATATTCAGTTGCTATTAAAGAGAAAAAAAATGGAGAGCCGACAGAAGTTGACTTTGAAAAAATACAGATGAACATTGAAATTATTTCTAAAGGTATGGAGTTTTACAATCAACTCAGAAATAAATATGATGGGCTTTCAAAGTTACAAGACAAGAGGATGGACATAATTATTTCTTCAATAATAAAGTTAGAAGATTTAAGAGAAGATCATTTACGGTTTGAGAGCAACCTAATGAATGAAATACGGAAAAACAACCCTGAAATATTTGACCAAATAAATACTCCTTATAATTACCAGTTAAAAAGCACCTTGAAGCTTATTATTTTGAAATACAATCAAGCGATTGAAAACGGAATTTGGTTACCAGGTTTTTTTAAGTTTGTTGAACAGCAAACTGCTGAGGGTAATAGAAAGTATTCTTCTGTATTTAATAAGATTGCAAATTCACTTACAAAAGGAATTGCCCCATCAGTCAAAGACATTCACTTAGCATCAAACTATTTTAACGCAGAAGTAGTAACAACAACAAAAGAAATTTCAAACGGTTCAGTTCCTGAAATCAATTTGATTGTTTTAAAACAAATGATAGAATGGGATTCAAGTATGAGAATTTTGACTAATGGTGAACGACAGTATATCGCAGACTTGGCCTTTGAACTCAAATCGCTGAATCAATTTCATAAAACAAATGCTGAAAAACATTTGAAAACATTATTGGATGCCGGATTCAAACTATACTAACACAAAGAGTAAGCAAACTTGACACGCCACATCCTAGAACAGCAAGCTTAAGAAATTGACGGTTCAGTGGCTATTTGAACTTTATTTCTCTCATCATCCTTCTGCTGGGTTGACAGTTCAATGATTCCTGCTAGCCCTAAAACGTTACCACCCCCACCCCTTGCACCACACCCAATTCCCCCTTTACTTTGATAAAAAAAACCTATGCCCTTTCTGGTAATTGATCTGGAGATGAGCGGGACCGACCCGGAGTTTGATGAAATCGTGCAGGTGGGTGCGCAGTTGTTTACCGACGACTGGAAACACCTCGGCGATTTTCTCCAGAATGTATGTCCCGAAGTGGAGGAAAACCTCACCGCCGCCGCCGAAGAAGTGCACGGCCTCTCGAAATACGACCTGCGCGAAGCGCCCATGCTCTACGATGTGCTGCCCATGATGGAGGACTAGGTGTATAAGAGCCTGCGCCGCAAGCGCCCCGAAAGCCTGAAAGACCTCACCCTCGTAGGGCAAAGCGTGTATTATGACCTCAATTTTCTGAAAATCGGCTACAATCGCCTGAACCTCGACTGGCTTTTTTCCAATAAACTCATCGACCTCTATTCCATTACCTACGTGATGGAGCAGGCCCTCAAAGCCAACAAACTGCCCACGCCGAAGTCGCTGGGGCTGGGGGCTGTGGCTTCATATTTTGGATTTGAGCGGGAGGACAGCGTCCACAACGCCCTGGAGGACGCCAAACTCACGGCTGCCTGCATCAAAGGCTGGATGCAAATGTCCGCAGGCATGAAAATCAATCCATAGGGGTTATCTTTGCGTCACAATCCCCTACCCGATCTGCCATGTCGATACCCGCCACCATGTCCGCCGTTTTTCAGGATGCCGCTTCCAGACCGCTCCAGGTACGCACCTGCCCTGTGCCCCAACCCAAGCCCGGCCAGGTGCTGGTAAAAATGGCGGCGTCGCCCATCAACCCCTCCGACCTCTCGTTTCTGGAGGGCACCTATAAATTTACCCGGCCCTACCCCGCTATTCCCGGACTGGAAGGGAGCGGAACCGTGGTGGCCAATGGCGGTGGTTTTATGGGAAATTTGGTGATGGGCAAACGGGTGGCTTGTTCTTCGGTACCCAGCGAAGGCGGCACCTGGGCCGAGTACATGGTTACGCAGGCTAACCTCTGCATTCCTTTGCAGGCCGACCTGAGCATGGAGCAGGGAGCGATGCTGCTCGTCAATCCGCTGACGGCCATGGCCATGATCGAAATGGCGCAAAAGGGCGGGCACGCCTCCATCGTCAACTCAGCCGGTGCGAGTGCGCTGGGCAAAATGCTGATCCGGTTGGGCAAGCAGGCAGGCATCGGCGTCGTACCCGTGGTTCGGCGCGCCGAGCAGGTACAGGAGCTGACGGCCCTGGGCGCGACCCATGTGCTCAATACTTCCGATCCCGATTTCGACAAGCAATACCGCGCAACGACCAAATCGGAAAAAGCGACCCTGATTCTGGATGCCGTGGGCGGAAAGCTCACCTTTCGTCTGTTGCAGGGCGCACCTTCGCGCAGCGTGCTCGTGCTCTACGGCGGACTGGCCAATGAGCCGACCTCCTTTCATCCCGGAAGCCTCATTTTCGAGAAAAAACGCATCCAGGGCTTCTACCTCACCGACTGGCTGGGCTCCAAAAACCTGCTTCAAACCCTCCGGATCACTCAAAAAGTACAGCAATTGCTCAAATCCGGCAGCTTGCAGTCGCAGGTAAAGCAGCGTTTTCCGCTCGCTGATGCGCAACAAGGCCTGGAAGCCTACCGCGCAGAAATGTCGGGCGGCAAGGTGCTGTTTGTGATGGGGGAATGAGCCTTAGGAACAATTCAAAATCTTGCAGGGCTTCTGTCTAGTGACTTGATTTTGAATCGGTTGATTTTTTAAGGTTGAGCTTCGCCTATTTTTGTAGGATTGAGGGAAGGTGCGTATATTTATCAGTTAGTGGTAAGTGTAACGGACGACAATAACAACAAAATATACAATGCAAAATTTACTATTTGACTTTATATCAAAATATGTTTCCCTGACAGAAGATGAAAAGAACGCAATTCTTTCCTTAAACCTATTTCGCCCGGCAAAGAAAGGAACGACTTTACTCAAAAAAGGACAGCTATCACAAGATAGTTATTTTGTTTTAAAAGGCTGTATTAGGACATATTATGTTTTAGATGGTGAAGAAAAAACTACCGCTTTCTATACTGAAATGGACGCCTTAACACCGCATTGTGTCATAGATAAAACGCCTTCTAAATATTTCATTAGTTGTGTTGAGGACAGTATCCTTACCGTTTCAAATTCTGATATGGAAGTAGAGATAAACAGTAAATTTCCAAAGTTTGAAAAAATGTGTAGAGTATTGTCAGAAGAATTGTTAGCTAAAGAACAAATAGACTTTGACGAGTTTAAGACTTCTTCACCTGAACAACGATACCTGAACTTATTACAAAAGAGACCCGACCTTATCCAACGTGTTCCGCAACACCAGTTAGCAAGTTATCTTGGAATAAAACCACAATCATTAAGCAGATTGAGAGCAAGAATTTTGGAAAAAAGCAGAGAGTAACTTCATTTCTTAACTTAAGTGAACGATTTTAAGTCTAATGCCGATCTAACTTTGCCGTATCGTTTAACATCAATTAAAAAGATATGTCAAAGAAAATTTCATGGATTGGACTTGCCTTCGTGTTGGTATGCAGCCTGCAGGTGAATGCACAAAATTCCAAACAAGACAGTACATACAAAAAGTTTTTCGTTGGGAGTACACTCTTGTTGCTAGGAAATTTTATTCCGAATGACCAAAATCCACCTGAATATATACAATTAAATATTGGATATAGGATAACACCAAAAGATGTTGTTCAATTTAGATTTAAAAGGTCCACTTATGCCTGGCCAATAGGAATCCCTTTTGGACCTTCATTTGATGCACCTGGACTAAACTATCCTGGACGTGCACGCATACTTGCTCCTCAACTAGGATACCAGAGGTTTTGGTGGAAAGGCGTCTATACTTCCGTTTATGCATTGAATGCTTTTGAAAAATATATGGATGAGAATAATAAAAAGATTGGAAATGGATATATGAAATACCTCGGTTTGTTTAGACCACTTGGCGGTGTTTGTTAATGTGAATCAAGCGGCGATCCGATACTTTTCAACGGGCTTTTTACTGTCGATTCCCTGGTGGCATCGGTGATGATACCGTTGTAACCAACGATCT
>JBGSTW010000026.1:0-88027 GCA_041753595.1 Bacteroidia bacterium
AATAGATCGTTGGTTACAACGGTATCATCACCGATGCCACCAGGGAATCGACAGTAAAAAGCCCGTTGAAAAGTATCGGATCGCCGCTTGATTCACATTAACAAACACCGCCAAGTGGTCTAAACAAACCGAGGTATTTCATTTATCATCTACATGAAAGTAACATTTACCTCCATCCTCAAATTTTACTTGGGTTGTCTGGCAGTGATGCTCTTACCGGCACACACCGCTACTTCGCAGGTCCTGTACACCAATGGCCCAATCTTCAACAGTGCCGGTACGGGACCCGGTGGTACGAACCAAAGTGTATTGTACTCGACCTCATTGGGTATGAGTACGATAGGATTTGGGCACCAACTATCCTTAAATAACCGGGTAGCGGATGACTTTTTCCTCACCGCCTGCAACGGATTCCGAATTGACTCAATCGCCTTTTTTGGATACCAAACCGGCTCCACCACCACCTCTACTTTTACAGGAATAAGCCTCAGGATTTGGGACACCATTCCGACTGCAGCTGGCGCTACGGTATTGTTCGGCGATACCACCACCAATATCATCAGCAGCACAGGTTTTTCCGGAACTTACCGGGTTACCGAAACCACACTTGGTGTTACCAATCGCCCCATCATGCGCAGTGTATGCAACCTGGGCGGTGTCACTCTAACCTCCGGTAGTTTTTGGCTGGACTGGTCTTGCTTAGGCAGCCTGGCTTCGGGTCCCTGGGCACCACCTATAACGCCGTCGGGCGTAGCTATCACCGGAAACGCACTTCAGCGCACGAATGGTGTCTGGAATAATGCGGTGGATGGTGGTACCGGGACCCCGCATCAGGGTTTTCCTTTCGTGATTTATGGCACCCTACTCGACCCGATAGCGGACGCAGGTGCCGACGTGAGCGTGTGTGAAGGCAGTACGACTAGTCTCGGCGGCGCTCCCGCCGGCATAAACGGCATTGGTCCCCTTAGCTATGCATGGAGCCCTTCTGCCGGTCTGAGCGATTCTACCGCCGCAAATCCTGCACTTACAACCAGTGTGGGCGGTAGCTATCAGTTGTTGGTGACCGATAGCCTGGGCTGTTTCGGGGTTGATACAGTGGTTGTTACCACCACTCCTCCGCCAGCCGATTTTCTGTCTGCAGATACGACCCTGTGTGCCGGTAGCAATATCCAGCTTACGACTGCGCCCGGACTTAGCTTTCTCTGGAGCACGGGAGACACCACCCAATCTGTCATGGTAGGCGCCGGCACTTTCAGTGTGTCACTCACCGACTCAGCCGGATGTGTAGGATCAGATACTGTGGTTGTCAGCGAAGCCATAGCAGTAGAAATCAGCGGAGATGAGGCACTATGCCCAGACGCAACCGGTACCCTGAGTACCAACATTGCATCGGGAAGTTACTTCTGGACCACCGGGGATACTACCGCTATGCTCATGATTCCAGTCGGAGGCATTTACGGCGTTTCTGTGACCGATGCCTTTGGCTGCGTAAGTTCAGACTCGATCGAAGTGGCTGATCTGCCCGCCCCGATCGCTGACCTTGGCTTTATTAAGACCAACCTCACATACGCCTTCAGCGATTTCTCTGCAGGCAATCCTACTGCCTGGCGCTGGACTTTTGGCGACGGCGACACCAGCAGCCTGCCCAATCCGGTACACACCTATGCTACCGGTGGCCTCTATGTGGTCACCCTGATCATTACCAATGATTGCGGCAACGATACCACGACCATCGAGCTAAACTCTGTGAGCATCGACGGCGGACTGGGCCAGGCCTCCATCGCCATTATGCCGATGCCTTCCCATGGCCAGTTTACCTTCGAAGTGGCGGGAATTTCGGCTTCAAGCCTGAATGTGCAACTGATCGACATGAACGGCAGAACCTGCGACAACTGGCATTTTACCCAGACCAGTCAGGTAATCAGTCAGTCTGTAAACGCTTCTGAACTGGCAAAAGGAATTTACCTCCTGCGGTTCAGCACGTCTCAGGGTGTAACCTCACGTCGCATCGTGCTGGAATAAGCAATGCTTCTTGCAAATAATAGCCGCCCGGAACTTCGGTTCCGGGCGGCTTTGCTTTGTATTTTTTGAGGAGGCTGGAAAGATATGCATCTCCTGTAATTTCTGAAGGGGATAGTGACACTCCCTCACTCCTCCCCCATTGTAAACGTAAAATGCACCGCCCGCATCTCACTCCCCTTGGCTATTTTCCTGTAAAAATCTACCGCCTGCTGATCTTCAGCCTCAGCTTGAACAAATACCTCGTCAAAGCCGTGCTTTTCGCAATGGTCGAGGAGGGTCCCCATTAAGGCTTGGCCAATTCCTTTGCGTTGATGTGCAGGTAAAACGGCCACGTCGTAGATATAGGCAGATGGCTTTTCGGTGTCGTAGCGGTCCAACACGTGTACCGTAAGCCCACCCACGATTTGCTGGTCAAGCTTGGCAACCAGGACGAAAAAACGGGGGTTGTCGAGCACTTTTTGCAAGTGGCGTTTGTCGGGAAGGGAAGGATTTTCCCATTCAAAAACCTCCTGAAACACCGCTAATAAGCGAACGAAGTCGTCGATGTCTGAAGGGGTGAGCGTTACGATTTTGAGATCGGGGTACATGGCTGGGGGACGTTTTTGTATAAAACCTCGCGCGTTGGGGCGATTTTATTTCAATTTACTCCCCAACCACCAATTTCCCCACAAACTCCTGCCCATTCTGGCTGACCCGTACGAGGTAAATCCCCCCGGGCAAACCGGAAACAGCAAGTTGGAGGCTTCCGTCGGGCAAATGCTCGGTCGACGGGGGGTAAACGGACCTTCCGTTCAGATCGAACAAGCGTACAACGGCGGGCTTCTGCGATCCGTCCCAGTTCAGTATTACCTGACCGAAAGCGGGATTAGGATAGATGCGCAAGGCAGCGGATTTCATCTGCTCCTCATTCAGCGACATTGCCGCAGATGCACCTACACAAGCTGCATTTAATCCCCCTATGAAACCGATGGTAAAAGACAGGTAAACGCTGCCATTATTTGCTACAGCAAGGTCTCCTTTAGGAACAAAGACATTTGTCAGGACATATCCACTGTTTCCGAAAGCGGTGTTCATTTGCCCATTGGGAGCCAGAGAGGCGACATAAGATGTGTTCAGACCGGAAACGATAATGTCTCCTGAAAAGTAAAGATTACCCTGGGCATCCTCCTTAAAGCCTTTGTTTCGAACGGATTTAGAATTCGGGATCAATACCTTGGCGCGGCCGCCATCTCCATAGCTGGGGTCCAATGTGCCGTTGGGTAACAACCGCAATACGCAGATGGTATCGACGTATATCTGTGGTCCATGTTCAGCGGTATTGATGACTGCTATGTTACCATCCTGCAAAACGAGCAATTGCTCGAGGCGGTTATCGCCTTCGGGGCGGGCATAGGTAAATGTGCCATTTGTAGCAAAACTACTGTCTATCGTTCCGTCGGTTAATAGCCGGAAAAGGAAGCCCTTCACATGGGGATTTGCATTGCTGTTGCCCGAAACGAGCACCCGCCCGAGCGCATCTACTGCGATGTCCTTATTAAAATCACTGATAACTGCCGGCGACACAACGACCAGCCCGTTGTTTCCGAACGCGGGGTCAAGCGCGCCATCGGGCAACATGCGGGTGACGGCAATGTCGGTGTAGGAGGAAGCCGAAAACCTGCTCCCGCCCGCCAGAAGGATGTTTCCGTTGAGATCCACCCGCATATTTGAAAAGGTATTATCCGTAGCAGGATTGCCCCAATGGCGCGACACCTTGCCGTTGTTGCCGAAGGTAGAATCGAGGCTTCCGTCGGGATGGAGGCGAAACACTACCTGGCTGGTGCCGGTCACCCCAGGCAGATCGGCGGGATCAGGCGTGTTGGCGTACCCTCCCGCCACAATACGCCCATCGGAGAGGATATGGATGGTTTTGATGCGTGATTCAAAAGCGCCTACTACATAGCCATCTTCGCCAAAACCGGGATCGGGGCTGCCATCGGGCAAGAATTGGGCAAGGGCGTATTTTGCCCCCAGTTCGGTACCCTGAACACCAGCAACGAGTATTTTTCCGTTGTTCAGGATGCGCAGGTCTTCGGCGATGGAATTGCGAACCACCTGGCCCAGAAAAGTACCCTGAGCGGCAAAATCACCATCCAGGCTGCCATCAGCCCCGAACCTGGCCACAAATCCGCGCACTTTTCCACCGTCAAACTCCACTTGCCCAGCCACCAGAAATTTGCCGTCGCCAGTGAATTGCAGGCTGTACCCAAGGGTGGATGTCGCTCCGGGATACGCCCAGAAATTTGCCCCAAAAGTATTCAAATCTTCCCCGTCGGCATCCCAGCGCCCGATCAGGAGAGACCTTATGCCGTTTTCTAAGCGACTACCTATAAAATATACATTCCTGTTGGCATCCAATTGGATATCATAAATTCTGGCATCGGCACCGGCAGGCAAATGAATGGACGATCCCGACAAACCAAAGCTGTTATCGGAGCTCCCGTTGGATTTCCACTTTTTGCAAACAACCATCGACGGGCTGTTGACAAAGGCGCCTACATAGATGTTGCCATCGGCATCAAGCGCCATCGACGCCGCTACTAAAGGCGCAAATTCAGGCTCTTCCAACACTCCGTTTACCCCAAAAGTAGAATCCAAACCCCCATTGGGCAACCGCCGTGTGACCGTGATGATTTCATAGGTAGCGGTTGTATCAGGAGCGGAGTACATCACCAGCAGTTTTCCATCCGGTTGCGTCAATACCTTAGCCGGGCGGGTAACAATTGCAGTGGCAAACCCGGTCGATACGAGTCCGTTGGTACCAAAGGTGAGGATGGGTTGTCCGGTAACGACGGAAAACGCCCGAAGCAGAACGGCACCTACGATTGGCCCGGAGGTAAATACACTGACGGTGTAGGCTGTTGAACCATTCACCACCACATCTTTTAATTCTTCATAAAATTGCGCCGTTCCCAAGGTCGTTTTTCCATTCGTTCCAAAGGAAGTATTGAAGGAACCGTCGCTATTCAATAGGGAAATAAAGCACGAATTTTCCTGCTGACCACCCAACAAAATTCGCCCGTTTGCCAATGGGACTATGGATTGAATCTCATCGCTGCCGCTGGTATTGAGGTTCGGAATAGCCAGACCGCCGCTTTCTCCAAAGCCAGAAAAAGGGGCTCCATCAGCTGATAATTTAGCCAGCAGGCCATCTGTGTCAACGGATGTATTGTACCGACCGCCAGCCAGGATCGAGCCATTCGCCAGTTGCCTCACTACCCGGAATTGATTGTTGTTGGATTGGAGCGAAAAGGCCAGTCCATTTTGACCGAAGTTGTCGCAAAAAATTTGGCCAGATGCTGCTGTACTTGTAAAAAGAACGAAAAGCAGGGTCAGGGAGGCAGAAATACGGCTACGGCTCATGGCAGTTACAATTTTGGCTAAAAAGGAAAAGACAACAGCATCACAATTTTATTTTAATCTAATCAATGTCAGTGGGTTATTATCAGTTTTTTACTAAACACCTTACCTTTTTGAGAAATGACCACCTGGTAAAAACCGGAAGGCAAATCAGACGACGAAAGCAGCAGCGGTTCCACGGATCCGTTTGGCTGGCTGTACCGATGCACCGTTCTCCCTTGCAGGTCGGTTATCTGGATACTAAATCCGCTCGTTTCCATTCCTTCCCAGGCGAGGTGGAAATCCTCCGTGGCAGGGTTAGGAAAAAGGACAACCGATGCGGGATTTTTGCCTGCGAAATCAGGATCGATGGCAGTAGCCGCAGCTTCGCCCACACAAGCCAGATTCAGCCCTTCGAGGAAATAATTGGAAAAAGACACATACACATTGCCGGTAGGGCCTACCGCCAGATCGCCGGAGGGCGACATGTCCGCCTGCAAAACATAGCCATTGTTGCCATAATCGGTATTCATGCTACCATCGGGCCGCAGGCAGGCGACGTAGAGCCGGTTGACCGTAAGGGTTATTACCCCGCTGAAGAAGATATTTCCAGCCGAATCCACCCCAAAACCCGCATTTCGGTAATTGTAGGCGCCCGGAATCTCGACCTTGGCTACGCCGTTGATTCCGAAGGTGGAATCGATCCGGCCATTGGCCAGCAGGCGGCAGGCGTAAGCTTCGTCCTCAAAGGAGGTTCCGGTAGGTTCGTAATACAGGTGAACCAGTATCTTGCCATCGTCCAGAATCACCATTTCGTCGAATCTCGTACGCCCGTCCGGGCGGGAGTAAGAAGCAAATCCACCGGTCCCGAAAGTAGAATCTATGGCACCAGAAGGAAACAACCGGAACATGACAGCCAGTGTACCATTGGTCCCATATCCACTTCCGGAAACGAGAATACCTCCTTCGGAGTCGATTTCCAGATCGCTATTGGAGTCATTTAAGCTGGAAGTAGATAATTGCACCCTTCCATTGTTGCCAAAATCAGGATCGAGGCTGCCATCTGGCAACATGCGGATAATTCCCTGGTCGGTATAGGAAGATTGGGTATATCTCGCGTTGCCTCCAATCAGGATTTTCCCATCGGGATCGAGGGTCATGGTACTGAAGGCGTTGTTGTGGTTGGCATTTCCCCAATGGCGGGCTACTTTTCCGTTGGTGCCAAAGGTGCTGTCGAGTCTGCCATCGGCATGGAGGCGAAACACAACCTGGCTTTGTCCGGTAACTCCTGGAATTTCACCTGCATCGGGCGAATAATTTCCTGCTCCGGCCAGGTATTTTCCATCGGGTAGCCGGTAAATGGACTGGATGCGGGCTTCGATTGGCCCGGCTACATAGCCTCCGGTGCCAAAGGTAAGGTCTGGCGTGCCATCGGGAAGGTAGCGCGCAACGCCGTACACGGTGGTAGATTCAGTGCTATGGCTACCGGCCACCACTATTTTTCCATCCTGCTGAACCAATACATCTTTTGCTTCGGAACTACGCATTACTTTAGGTACAAAAGCACCTTGAGTCGCAAAAGCAGGGTCGATGGTCCCATCAGAATTGAAGGTGGCCACAAAGCCCCGCCTTCCTTCGCCGGGCAGGGTCATTTCCCCAGCTATAAGAAATTTACCATTGGCTAAACGGATCATGCTTCTCCCTGCGGTGCTCGCGGCACCCGGATACACCCAGGATTTGATGCCGAAGTCGTTGAAGTCCTCTCCATCGGCATCCCAGCGGCCGATCATCAGGGTTATTATGCCATTGATATCGGGTCTGCTTCCCGAGAAATACACATTTTTATCTGCATCTACCTGAATATCAGAGATTTGCGCTCCGTTTCCGGCAGGTACGTGAAAAGGGGATGAATTGACTCCGAAGCCATTGAACGCGGAGCCGTCGGGTTGCCATTTTTTACAAAAAAGAATACCAGGTGAAGTGACGGTACCACCCAGGTACAGGTTGCCGTCTGTATCGACCGCGAGGGCAGAAGCGACTGCCGGTGCCAATTCCGGTTCGTTTACCACGCCATTTATCCCAAAGGTAGAATCGGGCCGGCCATTGGATTGCAACCGGATTACCCGGATAATATCGAGGTTAGTGGCATTGGATGCGCTGGTCATAACCACGACCCATTTTCCGTCGGGCTGACGCAACAGCCTGGCTGGCCGGGTGGGAAAGGCATCTGCTTCGGGTATTACGGCAGTGCCGCCATTTCCAAAAGAAGGAATCAGATTCCCATTGGTGGTGAGGTGAGCAGTTAACGTTAAAACACCCAGGAAACTCACCCGCAGCACATACACCCCCGAACCAAATACCTGCAGGTCTTTGAAGGTTTCGCTTGTCAGTTCCAGCCTGCCATTGGTAGCGAAAGTGGGATTGATGCTACCCGTGCTATTGAGCATGGCCACGAAGCCATTGTTGCCCGTTTGTCCACCTACCAGGATGCGGCCACTGGAAATGGATTCGAAGTCGAAAATCTCTTCGCTGCCCGAGTATAAGTCAGGAATAGCGATTCCTCTGTCTTCGCCAAAAGCGTTGTCAACCCTGCCATCAGCCAGCAACTTTACCAGCAGTCCGTCTTTACCGCCAAAAGGTTGGTAGTATCCCGCGGCCAGGATACGGCCATTGCTGAGCTGCTTTACCACATTCAGCCGGTTCGGGTTGGATTGTGGGGAGTATGCCAGCCCCCCTTCTCCGAAGTTATCGCAGAAGATTTGGGCTGACATCCGGGTGGTAACCAAAAGGAGTAAGGCAAGGGACAGGGCAATGAGGTAGCGTTTCATAGGCATTGAATTATCGGGTAGGTACTTAATCCGATTCAATATCTACCCGAATTTCGGGGAGGCGAAGGGCTAATGAGTAAGCGGTAAGGTATTGAGTTTCCGGTATTTTTGCGGCTTGCTGCCGGGGGGTGTGCTGTTTAACCCCCGCGGCTTGCAGCCGCTGCCCCCTTAAAGGGGGCGGGCTTTTTATTTGGGCTACTGCCCACGGGTGGTTTATAGGCTCCGCCGGAATGTGTGAGGGACCTGCGAGGTCCTTTCTTAGGCTGGCCCTGCTCCACAACGGTGCGATGCCGAGGATGGAAGGGGCGGGCTTTTTATTTGCTATGCCGCCCACGGGTGGTTTTCAGGCTCCGCCGGAATGTGTGAGGGACCTGCGAGGTCCTTTCTTAGGCTGGCCCTGCTCCACAACGGTGCGATGCCGAGGATGGAAGGGGCGGGCTTTTTATTTGGGCTACTGCCCACGGGTGGTTTTTAGGCTCCGCCGACTATATGAGGGACCTGTTAGCCTATTATAAAAAAATGAGCCACCTCAAAACAGGGGTGGCTCATTTGTCAGGGAGATTAATCTATAACCCGGAATTTTTTTTAGAACAAATCGTGCGCAGGCCAGGCTTTGATCCCGTTTACAACTTCCCACATCAGGGCATCGCAAGCACCATTGTAGGTGCCATTGGTCAAAAACACCCAGCTCAGTCCATTGCCTGTGCGTACGATGAGGGCACCCGTGCCGGGAATCGAACCGTTGTGCCAGTAGTTGGTGCCGTTGATGCTCCAGCCTTTTCCATAGCCACTGTTGGTAGCAGCCGGTTCCACCATTTTGTTGAAAGAGGCCTGGGTGATGATATCGGGTTTGGTGGCGAACCCATCCACCCGCACCATGAACCGGCCCAGGTCAACGGCAGAACCCAGCCATCCGCCGTGTGCATCCATACGCTTCACTTTCATGCCATAGGAGTTGTCGCCGTAGTACGTCACTTCGTTGTAGCGGCGGTCTGCTTCGAGGTCGCCGGCGATGTACATGTTCTTGATTCCGCAAGGGGCAAGCACTTTGTCGCGGACGTAGTTTTCGTAGGTCATGCCCGACTTTTTCTCGATTACCCGCCCCAAAATCGAAAAGCCAAAATTGGAATAATCGTTCTTGGTGCCGGGCTTTGCCTCGGTGTTCCGGTTGTCCAGCACCCACCCGATGAGCTGGGAGTGGTTATACGACACCTGGTCAAACATGGGATCGGAAGTGCCGTCGTCACCTTTGTTGTTCCAGGTTTTGCCGCCTGCTGCATGCTCCAGCAATTGCTGCACGGTCACTTCTTTTTCCCAGGTGTCGTAGGTTCCGTTGCCGTAGGTGGTGCCGAGAATCGTGCCTGTACCGAATACTTTTTGGCTTAATAAGCCTGCGTTTGTCTCGCTCAGTTTCATCACGGCCACGCTGGTAATGGGCTTGGAAACGCTTGCCAACCGAAACAAGCTCGATGGACCCACGGCCTCGCCGGTGGAGGTATTCATTACGCCGTAGCCTTTCGCAAATACCAGCCGACCATCTTTGATCAAAGCTACACTAGAGCCTTTCACGTTGTACTGGGCCATGTAGGCGGTTATTTTCTTGTCGATGTGGCTTCTGTCCGCGTCCGAAATGGCGCCGTTGCTTTCCCAAATGGCCGCGTATTGCTCCTTGCCCCCACGGGTATAGCCGCTGATTGTTTTGAGGGTGTAGCCGGAATAGAGGTGGTTTTCAAATTCGTTCTGGTAGCCCATGGAGGTCATTTGGTGGCGGGCCGACCAGGAGGGTCCGGTGGTTTTTTCCCAAATGGCGGCGTAGTAATCTGTGGTGCCGATGTTGTAGGCGCTTACAAGGGTGAGGGTATAGCCCTGGTTGGTATAGGTATTGAATTTCGCCTGGTAATCGGCGGCGGTCATGGCGTGGTGGGTCACGTACGCGCTGCCTCCGGTTTTTTCCCAAATCGCCGAATACTGCGCCTGGTTTCCTACGCCATAGGCATTGATCCAAGTCAGCCGGTAGCCCTGGCCTTTGTACAAATCAAATTTTGACTGATAATCAGCCGAAGACATGCCGTGGTGAGTCGCATACACAACCCCCATTTGCTGCTTGATCCAGATGGCGGCGTAGGTCGGATTGGTGCCGCCGCTTCCGTCCACCAGTTGGAGGCGGTAGCCCTGGCCTTTGTAGGTGTTGAACTTCGTCTGGTAATCGGCGGCACTCATGCCGTGGTGGGTCATGTAGGCGGGTCCTGCCGATTTGGTCCAGATGGCCGCGTAGCGGGTGGTGCTTCCAACCAGATAGCCATCGACAAAGGTGAGTCGGTAGCCTTGGCCCGAGTATGCGGTAAATTTGGCCTGGTAATCGGCGGCGGTCAGGCCATGGTGGCTGACCCAGGCCTGGGCAGGTAGCTGCGTAAAGCCCATGAGGAGCAACAGTAGCAAGAGGAAGAAATGGCTGTGTTTCATGTTTTATTTTTTTAAAGAAAAAGGAGGGGTATATCGGAATGTTCCCGGTGGCGCGAAACATCGTTCGAATCATCAGACGAACGAAAAAACGCTTTTACTCTTTACCAGCCTTGGATATTGAGCGAACGGTAGGCATATTGAGTTATCGGTAAATAATCATGGTTCGGGGCAATACACTTTTCTTTTCCTGCTTGCTTTACGTCCTCTTTGCTGCGGGCCTTTTTTCCCTGCCGAAACCCGCCCACGCCCAGAACGCCAGCCTGGTCCCCTCCTATCAGGACAGCCTACGGGGAAATTTGCCCGTCAAAAAAAGACTGCAACTCCTCAAAGACCTGAGCTTTAATTACAGCGTATCAATCCCCGACAGCGGCTTGTACTACGGCCGGATGGCCCTTCGGCTTTCGCAAAAAGAAGGTATCGCCGATTGGGAAGCACATGCCCAAAACAGCATCGGTTTTTGTTTTATCAAAAAAGGCCAGTTCGACTCCGCCGACATTTACCTGCACCTCGCCCTGAAATATTTTATTGCGCAAAACATCCCCTGCGACATCGGTGCGGCTTACTTCAACCTCGGCAACCTCTACTACTCCGCGGGCAATATGGCCGAAGCCCTCGACGGATTTACCCGCTACGAAGAAATCGCCTCCGATTGCCCGGCATTTTTGCAGGAAAACCCCGGCGGTGCCGCTCATTCCATCGGCATTATCTATAATGCACAGGGGCAGTACGAAAAGGCCATTCCTTTTTTCCAGAAATCCATTGCCGCCAACAACAAAACCGGCAACCAGAACCGTGAAGCCGACGGTACCTTGTCGCTGGGAAATGCCTGTCTGGGCCTAAAAAAATATAGCGAAGCTTTCGGCTATTACCGCCGTGCAGAAGCCCTCTACCGCAAAAACGACAACACCAACGGCCTGGCCCTCACCGCCGAAAACATGGGCCTTGCTTCCCTGGCGCAGGACCAGTACCGCTCCGCGCTCGTCTATTTTCAGCAGGCGCTGACCCTCTTTAGCCAACTCGGCAGCGAAGCCGACCAGTGCTACGAATTGCAGCAAATAGGCGAGACCTACCTGGCCGCGGGCAATTCTGCCCAATCGGTGGTGCACTACCAAAAGGCCCTGCAACTGGCCGAGGCCAACGACCTGGAAAATCAATTGCCGGAACTGCACTATAGCCTTTCGGCTGCCTACGAAAAGCAGAGCGACTACCGCAAGGCCCTTTTTCACCAGAAAATAGCCACCAGCCTGCAGGACAGCCTCAACCTTATCGACCAGCAGGCCCGGCTCGACGAGCTGACGACCCAATACGAAGCCCGCCAAAAAGACAAGGAGATCCTGCTGCTTTCGCGCACCAATGAGTTGCAATCGATCAAAGCCAGCCAACAGGAAATTTTGCGTGACGGGCTGATTTTCACCTTGGTGCTGCTGGCGATCCTGGCGTTTGTATTGCTCAATCGCTACAACCTCAAACGCAGAACGGCCCTTTCGCTCGAAGAAAAAAATGCCCTGATCGAGCAGCAAAAACAGCGAGCAGTTTCGGCAGCAGTTTCTGGCGCGGATGAGCCACGAGATCCGCACGCCCCTGCACGCCCTTTCGGGCATGATTCGCCTGCTGAAAGACCAGCCCCAGGTGGAAGCCTCCCGCCGCTACCTGCAGGCCATGTCGCACACCAACAGCGACCTGCTGGTGATTGTAAACGAGATCCTGGACCTGTCGAAAATTGAGGCAGGTAAAATTTCCCTCACCCTTTTGCCCTTTTCCCTCGCCGAAAACTGCGCCCGGGTGTGGGATTCCTTTGAGCCTGCTTCGTCGGAAAAAGGGCTGGAATACCGCCTGGAGCTGGACCCCGAATTGCCTGCAGCCGTGATCGGCGACCCCGTGCGGCTGGGCCAGGTGTGGATGAACCTGCTGGGCAATGCCCTAAAATTCACGCAGGAAGGCCGCGTGGTTTTCGCAGCTAGCGTGGTCAGCCACGATCCGCAAACGGCGTCCATCCGCTTTTCGGTCACCGACACGGGGCCCGGCGTGGCTGACGATCAGATTCATCACTTGTTCGACCCATTTACCCAAAGCCAGACCGAAACCCCGGCTACCTGGTCTGGCACCGGACTCGGGCTGGGCATTTCGCGCGAGCTCGTTTCGCTTATGGGCGGAAACCTGCTCTTTGAAAGTACCCCCGGCGCGGGGTCGGAGGTATCCTTTACCCTGGAATTTCCGCTGGCAACAGCGAGTGAGCTGCCCGCTGCCGTACAGCCGCTCTCCTCCCCCGTTTCCTTTCCGCTGACCTTGTGGGTGCTCGACGACTACGCCTACAATTCGATGGTGACGCTCGATTCGTTGAAAAAATACTTTCCGGCGGGAACCTTCGAGACGTTTGAAACGGGTGAACAATTGCTCGACCGACTGCAAACGGCCGATTTACCCGAAATCATGCTGCTCGACCTGAACCTACCCGGCAAGTCGGGTTTTGAGGTGGCGAAGGAAATCAGGGCCTTGTTTCCCGAAAAACCGCCCGTGCTGGTGGCGCATACGGCTTCGCTGGTGCAGTACAACGATCCTTCGGTGTCACTTGCGGGTTTTGATGCGGTATTGCTCAAGCCCTACCACGAGCCCACGCTCATTGCGCTGATTTTGTCGTTTTTGCCCGCTTCGGCGGCAACTCCGGCTCCGCATTCCGGACCTGCGCTGTCAAGCGAATACCGCCAATTGTTCCTGCAGCTGGTACCCGAAAGGCTGGCCAAGGTACGGGAAGGCATGGCCCGACAAGACTGGAAAGCGGTGCAAGCCGCGGTTCACCTCATGTCGCCGCAGCTGCTGGATGCAGGGATGGCCGCCCATGCGTCTTTCTTTGCGTCGTTTGAATCCCTCGATCCGGCGGCGGATGCCGAAACCTGGGAAACGCAGGCTGCGCGGTTCGTTGATTTGGTCGCAGCAAAATTATCGTCCATGGAAAAGGAAACCCTATGAGCCCCGTGATTCAAGCCCTGATTGTGGACGACGATGCCTTTATTCATTTCCAGCTTCAGGAAAAAATAAAGTCCCTTGGCCTGCCCGTGCGGGTGGTTGCCACGTGTAAAGACGCTGCCGAAGGCGTGGCCGCCATCCGTACCTGGAAACCCAACCTCGTTTTTCTGGACGTGCAAATGCCCGGAAGCACGGGGTTTGAGCTGCTGCAACAGGTAACCGACCGCGATTTTCAGGTGATATTCATTACCTCACACAACGAATACGCCATCCAGGCCATCCGCTACAGCGCCCTCGACTACCTGCTCAAGCCCATCCAGGACGAAGAGCTCAAAGCCGCCATCGAACGGTTCAGGGCCGTGGCCCCGGCCGAAAGCCTCGATGCCCGCCTGCAAAACCTCTCACACAACCTGAGCGCCCCCGCCGAAAAGCAGAGCCTCGTGATCCCGACCCGCACGGGCGATAAGTCCATTCCGGTCAACGACATCCTCTACTGCCAGGCCGACAGCAACTACACGCATTTTTTTATGGCCAATCAATCGCGGTTTACGGCCTCCAAAACCCTAAAGGAAATAGCCGACTCGCTGAATCAGCCGCTGTTTGTGCGGATTCATAAATCGTTCCTCGTGAACAAGTCCCACGTAAAAGCCATGGACCATACGGGCTTTGTGCGCATGAAGGACGATACGCTGCTGGAGGTGTCGAGGCGGAGGATGGGGGAAGTAAGGGGGGAGTTGGGGCGGTAGTTCGGGTTATCGGATTTTTTTTGGGGGAGGGGTTTGGGGGTTTAAGGCATAGGATGGATATTCGTTAAGATTGACAAGGAAACGAATAGCGTTTAAGCGGTTTTAGGGGAAGAGAATGCCAAATGAACCCGCAATTCCTATTTTTGCCTTTAGTCATCGGATAGCCAAAAGCGCTTGAATGGCAGAGCATTAACGAAACCCGTTAAAAATAAAAGCGAATCGCGTGCTGATTAGCCCATGAACAACAGAATCAAAGTATTATTATTGACAGGGAAAATAGTCGTTACATGAAGAATTTTAAAGAAAAAGCTGACCTGATTTGGCGCGTGGCAGACCTGCTGAGAGGAGATTACAAGCAGTCTGACTATGGAAAGGTGATTCTGCCTATGACCGTGCTCAGGCGCCTGGACTGCGTACTGGAACCTACCAAACAGAAAGTGTTGGACTACCTGCCAAAAATAGAAACCCTAAAAGACAGTGCCAAAGACATCGCCCTCAATAAAATAGCCGGTTTCAACTTTCACAACCGAAGCCAATTCAATTTTGACAAGCTGATTGCCGACCCCAACAACGTATCCGTAAACCTGAGAAACTATATCAACGGCTTTTCGACCAGTGCCAGGGAAATCATTGAGTACTTCAATTTCGACGACCAGATTGATCGAATGGATGACCCCAAAACGGACATCCTGTTTCGGGTTGTGAAAGCGTTTCAGGAAATTGACCTGACCGACATGGATTCCATGGAAATGGGATACACGTTTGAAGAACTCATCCGCAAGTTTGCGGAGCAATCGAACGAAACGGCCGGGGAGCACTTCACGCCCAGAGAGGTTATTCGCCTGATGGTCAATGTATTGTTCATTGAAGACAAAGACATCTTAACTCAAGACGGAATTGTAAAAACCCTGTACGACCCCGCTTGTGGCACAGGTGGCATGCTTTCGGTAGGAGAGCAATACGTAAAAGAGCTCAATCCCAAAGCAGAACTGAAGGTGTTCGGGCAGGAAATCAACCCCGAATCCTACGCTATCTGCAAATCGGACATGCTGATCAAGGGGCAAAATCCCAGCAACATCAAATTCGGGAATACCTTCACCATCGACGGGCTGTCGGAGGAGAAATTCGACTACATGCTGTCTAATCCGCCTTTTGGAGTGGACTGGAAAAAAGCGGAGAAAATCATTTTGAATGAGGCGCAAACCAAAGGCATGAACGGTCGCTTTGGTGCCGGGCTGCCACGCATCAACGATGGATCGCTGCTGTTTTTGCAGCATATGATCGCCAAAATGAAGCCGGGCGGTACCCGCATCGCCATTGTTTTCAACGGATCACCGCTATTTACCGGGGCGGCGGAAAGCGGTGAAAGCAATATCCGCAAGTGGATCATCGAAAACGACTGGCTGGAAGCCGTTGTGGCCCTGCCCGACCAACTGTTTTACAACACCGGCATCAGCACCTATATCTGGGTGGTAACCAACCACAAAAGCCCCGAACGCCAGGGAAAAGTGCAACTGATCAACGCTACAGGAGCCAAAGACGAGGAATTGACGAAAGAAGGCAAACTCGGCTTTAACCGCTTCTGGAGAAAAATGGATCGCAGCCTCGGCAACAAGCGCAAAGCCATTGCTGAAAACGGCACCTCTATCGGCATCGGTTTTATTACCCAGATGTACGGCAATTTTGAGGAAAACGAGTTTGTGAAAATCTACCCCAACGAATTTTTTGGGTACTGGCGAATCACGGTGGAGCAGCCCCTTAAAGAAAATGGCAAGGCGGTGAAGAGCAAAGACCAACCCAAGCCCGACACTTCTTTGCGGGATTATGAAAATATTCCCTTCCTGAAAAAAGCACCAAACGGAGGGTTGGTGCCTCAAACTATCGAAGCCTATTTCGAAGCCGAGGTGAAGCCCCACCTGCCCGAGGCATGGATCGACCACAGCAAAACCAAAGTTGGATACGAAATCAACTTCACCAAGTATTTCTACGAATTCAAACCTCTGAGGCCATTGGCTGCCATCAAAGCGGATATTCTTGCTCTGGAAAAAAAGACTTTAGAAACTGAAAAAACCATTCTTAACTAAAACAAAAAAATGCTAAGTGCAAACAAAGAAAAATTGCAATCCTTTTTCATGGGTAGCAATCAATTCGTTATCCCATTTTTTCAACGATCATATGTGTGGCAAGCCGATAGTTGGGGTGAGTTATGGGAGAACATTCTTGAGGAGTACAAAGAGCTAAAAAGTGGTAATCAAACCAGTGAGCATTTTATTGGTACTGTAATTATTAAACAGAAAGACTCAGAACGTGTTGGATCTTTAGAGTATGATTTAATAGATGGTCAACAAAGGCTTACCACAATTTGCCTATTGCTAAGGGCTTTTTATGATGTTGCCGAAGATCAAAATCTTAAGAACTGGATAAAAACATTGTTAGTTTTTACAGACTCTTATGGGCTGGAGAATATTCGAATTTCTCATAGTCGAGTGGATAATGATTATTTCCAAAATATTATTCTAAACCAAGATAACAATTCAAAGTTGTGGTCTGAGTACGAAGGTCTAAAACTGGAAGACCTTGAAAAGAATTTGGAAATTATTAACAGAATAAAAGGCGGATATCTTTACTTCAGAAAGCGAATCGAAAGCGAATCTGACAGAAATGATATAAGAACCTATGTAACAATTATTCTTGAGAAGCTTCCTGTAATTCATATGGCCCTTTCTAAAGATGATGATGTTCAGCAAATTTTCGACACCATCAATTCTCTTGGTGTTAAGCTAACAACAGCAGAGCTTTTGAAAAACTTTCTGTACTCACATAAATCAGTAATAAGTCTTTATGATGATTGCTGGCATTCGGTATTTGAAGCTGATGAAGATGCCATCGATTTTTGGAATATAGATCGTACTTCAGGTAGGGTAAGAAGAACTACCGTAGAGCTCTTCTTATATAGCTATTTGGTGATTCTAAAAGAATCTAATGTAAAAATGGAGAGTCTTTTTAAGGAGTTCAAAAGTCATCTTAAAAACAAGTCAACTTTCGAATTAGAATCATTTGCAAAAGAGCTTAAATCTTTCGCGCTGGTTTATCAAGAACTACCAGATGGAGAAAATTTATCAGAATTCAATTTCGTAGAGCATGACAAACGTTTTTTCCATGTTATTCGTGAATTTGAAATCACCACTATCTTTCCTCTCATCCTTTACATTTTTAAAACGGTAACAGATAAAGGTGAAAGAATCCGGATTCTTAATGTTTTGGAATCGTATCTAACGCGTAGAACCATTTGCAAACTTACTACAAAAAATTACAACAACCTTTTTCTCTCGTTGTTAGGTGTGGTAAAAAAAATGGAAACGATTACTGGAGACAGCATTAAAGCCGAACTATTAAACTATACAGAAGTAACAAACCGATTCCCTGATGATGATGAATTTAAAACTGCATTTCATAATGCCACGTTGGTAAACAAGTATAGCAGAGAGGTTTTGTATTGTATTGCTTTATTTCAATTAAACGATAATTTCCAAGACAATTCGAAACTTAATTTTGGTGGCTTTAGCGTAGAACACATGATGCCAAAAAAATGGCGCAACAAATGGACTAATTTGCCTGAGGATGCAAATAAATCTCTCCGTGATTATAAGCTGCTTACTTTAGGAAATCTCACCCTTGTAAAAGGGAAACTTAATAGTTCTATGCGAGACTCGAGCTGGGCTAACAAGAAAGAAGCATTAAGAAAATTTTCTACGCTGCGCCAAACTACAGACTACACAATCAAAGAAGATTGGAACGAACTCGAAATTGATGCTCGCGCAGAAACTCTGTACAAAGCAGCTATTCAAATTTGGAAACGATGAGAAAATACGAAACCTATAAAGACAGCGGCATTGAATGGATTGGGGAAATTCCGGATCATTGGGAGATGAAGAGATTTGGACACCTTTTTTCTTTTTCGAGAGGGCTTGGAATAACAAAGCAAGACTTAAAAAATGAAGGCGTTCCGTGCGTAAACTATGGCGAAATCCATTCGAAATATGGGTTTGCGGTCAATCCAGAAATTCATGTGCTAAAATGCGTTGAAGAATCGTATTTGGAAGCAGGAGAAAAATCTTTACTAAAAAGAGGAGATTTTGTATTTGCCGATACGTCAGAAGATATTGAAGGATCAGGGAATTTCACTGTTCTTGATAGTGACCTACCAACATTTGCTGGCTATCACACTGTAATTGCACGCCATGAAAATGGGGATAGCTACAAGTATTTGGCGTATTGTTTTGACTCCTTAGAATTTAGGAATCAAATCAGAAGCGCTGTTTCTGGGATTAAAGTTTTCAGTATCACTCAGGCTATTCTCAAAAGTTTAAATGTTCTGCTTCCACCCCTCACCGAACAAGTCCTCATCGCCGCCTACCTCGACCGCAAAACCGCCGAGATAGACGCCCTCATCGCTGACAAAAAACGCCTGCTCGACCACTACGAAGAAGAAAAAACCGCCCTCATCAACCAGGCTGTGACCCGGGGCCTCAATCCCCATGCACCCATGAAGGACAGCGGCATTGAGTGGCTCGGGGATATTCCGGCGCATTGGGAGGTGAAACGGTTGAGATATCTCAGCAAAGTAACAACAGGTGCAAAAGATACTGAAAATAGAGAAGATGATGGAGAGTATCCTTTTTTTGTGCGTTCTCAAACTATAGAACGTATCTCGACATATTCATTTGATTGCGAAGGTATTCTTACTGCAGGTGACGGCGTAGGTGTTTGTAAAGTTTGGCACTACGTGAATGAAAAATTCGACTTCCATCAAAGGGTATATTTAATATATGATTTTGAGTGGATTAGTGGGAAATTCCTTTTTCACTTCATGAAACACAACTTTATTCATGATGTATTAAGATTGTCGGCAAAATCTACCGTGGATTCTTTGAGAAGAAATATGTTTCTTGATTTCGAGGTTGCATTCCCAATGGATATTTCCGAACAAAACCTAATCGTCAACCACATCGAAACCGAGACCGCCCGCATCGATGCGAAAAAAGCCCACACAGAGCAGCTCATTGCCCTGCTCACAGAGTACCGCACGGCGCTCATCAGCGAGGTGGTGACGGGGAAGGTAAAGGTGGGGTGAACATGAAAAGGGTTAGAGGTATCGAGAAAAAGGCTTGCAAAATGATTTTTAAACCCTATTTTTGAAAAATATTTTCACCAAAGCCCTTCAAAATGGTGTTAGAAATCCGGATCGGCAACTTTTTCTCCATCAAGGAGGAAGTCAGGCTCGACTTTCGGGCTGCTCCCATCCGCTCCGCCAATGCCCGCGCCCTGGAAGAAAACACCTTCTCCTACGACGATACCCAGGTGCTCAAAACCGTGGTCATCTACGGGGCCAACGCCTCCGGCAAAAGCAACATAATCAAGGCCATTCGCTTTTGCCATGCCATGGTGCTGGAATCTCACCAGCACAACGAAAACGTCAACTTCAACTTCCAGCCCTTCAAGTTTGGGAGCGCGGCCAACCAACCCAGCTCCTATTTTATTCGGTTTGTAACTGAGGGCGTTGAGTACGAATACGCCTTCAGCCTCAACCGCCAGGAAATCGTAACGGAAAGCCTGCATTACTATCCGAACGGACGTATCAAAGAAGTTTTTACCCGCGACGAACGCCGGGGAAAAGACAAGCGCGATATCTACACCTTCGGCAAAGGAATCAAACGACCGTTGGACGTAGCAGAGAGTACCTCTGTTAAAACCCTCTTTATCAGCCGCGCCAGCCAGATGGACCGCGACATTGCCAAAACGGTTTTCCGGTTTTTTCACGAGACTTTTGTTCTTCAGTACCTGGGCTTCGGCGTTTCGGCCATCGAGAATTTGAGTAATGAAAATAAAGCCAAACTTATCGAGGCCCTTAAAATTGCCGACAGTGACATTGTAGATGTAAAAATCAAAAAGCTAATACAGCCAGGCAAAAACTTCAATGCCGACTTCGCAAGCATGACCCTCACTGCGGAGGATGTAGTGCATGAGCGTCTACGAATCACCACTTTCCACAGACGGGATCCGGAGCAGGCCTTTGATCTTCTGACGGAAGAGTCGAAGGGCACCATCAAGCTCTTCTTCATGATGCTCAGTATTCTCGACATTGTAAACCACAACAAGATCTTGTTGGTGGACGAGATCGAGGAAAGCCTGCACCCCAAGATCATCGAGTATCTTTTTAACTTTTTTAGAGCGGGCGATCAGGCCCAGTTGATTTGTACTACCCACAATACGCGCTTTCTGGACCTGAAGCGTTTGCGAAAAGACCAGATCTATTTTGTCAACAAAAAGGAAAACGGCGCAACAGACTTGTATTCTTTATATGATTACAGCGATTTCCGTGATACCATGGACCTGGAAAAAGCTTATCTTCAAGGGCGCTTTGATGCCGTACCCTACGTAAATGACAGCGCGGAAAATATCAAGCGGATATTGAATGAGCAAACGGAGTAAGCCTACAGGCAAAAAGATCAAACCGCAGATTTGGGTTTTTTGTGAAGGCGAAACCGAAAAAGCCTACGTGGAACACCTGCGCACTAAATACCGATTGCCCATTGAAATCATAACGAAGGTTGCAGGCTCCGCCATTACCAGCAGGTATATCCGCCAATGCAAAAAAGACAAAACCTCGCACCCCAAAGACCTGGATTTTTTGATGTATGATGCCGATGTGCCTGCGGTCCTCCATCGTTTGCAATCCATCGACCATGCCACCCTGCTGCTTTCCAATCCGGCCATTGAACTCTGGTTTCTGCTCCACTTCAAAAACCAAACCGCAGCCCTGTCATCTGAACAATGTGAACGGGACCTGAATAGACGGACAGATTGTGTGAAAGGCACCATCAATACCAAATTGGGCAAAAAACTGGAAGAATGCGTGGTTCAGGCATGCGAAAAGGCGAAAAAACTGCCCGAAAATCAAAATCCTTCCTCAAATGTTTATATGTTTATTGAAAAGCTGGATCAAATAAAACGCGAGCCATGAGCATCACCACCGAACAAACCTTTGAAACTGCCCTGGTGCAGTCGCTTGTGGAACAAGGAGGCTATACCGAAGGCAATGCGCCTGATTACAGCCCGGAGTTGGGCATGTTCAAATATGAAGTAATCCGATTTCTACAGGAATCACAGCCCAAACGCTGGGAGAGAATATCTGCCATTCACGGAGCGGATGCGGACAATCGGGTCATTCAGAGGTTGTATAAGGAATTGGATTTGCGGGGTAGCCTGGATGTGCTCCGCAATGGCTTTGTGGATTATGGCGTACGTTTTCAGATGGCGTACTTTCAACCTGCTTCGGGCTTAAATCCTGATGCTGTAGAACTGTACAACAAAAACAGCCTGAAGGTTTACCGGCAGATTTACTTCAGCACCAAAGACAAAAAGAGTGTGGATGTGGTGCTTTCGCTCAACGGCATCCCTGTGGCCACGCTGGAGCTCAAGAACCAGTTTACGGGACAAAATGCAGGCAATGCCCTGAAGCAATACAGCACCACCCGGGATAACAGAGAAATCCTTTTTGCATTTAAGAAGCGGGCTTTGGTGCACTTTGCTGTTGACCAGGACGAAGTGTTTATGACCACCCGGCTGGACGGCAGCAAAACCTATTGGCTACCTTTCAACAAAGGAACTAAAAACGGCAAGGGTAATCCGCAGAACCCCGGCGGTTATCGTACTGCCTATTTGTGGGAAAACCTGCTGCAAAAAGACAGCTGGATGGAAATCATCCAACGCTTTGTGCATGTTCAAACCGAAGAGTTTGAAGTAGAGGGCAAAATCTATAAGAAGGAAAAACTAATCTTTCCCCGCTACCACCAACTGGATGTAGTCAGAAAAATAAGCGAGAAGGTGCTGGAAGTGGGGACCGGAAAAAACTACCTGATTCAGCACTCTGCGGGTTCAGGAAAAAGTAATTCCATTGCCTGGCTGGCGTATCGCCTGTCGAGTTTACACAATGCCCTGGATGAGCGGATTTTTGATTCGGTGATTGTCGTTACCGACCGTAAAGTACTCGACCAGCAGCTGCAAAACACCATTTATCAGTTCGAGCACAAGACAGGTGTAGTGCAGAAAATAGACAAGGACAGCAACCAATTGGCTGCAGCCTTGGGTTACGGTACGAATATTATTATCACTACCCTGCAAAAATTCCCCTTTGTGGTTGACAAAGTGGGCGATTTGCCCGAACGAAAATATGCCGTGATTGTGGACGAGGCGCACAGCTCGCAAGGAGGAGAAGCCAGTAAAAAACTCAAGGAAGTATTGGCTGCAAAATCACTGGAAGATGCTATAGTAGACGATTGGGAAGACGACTACGCAGGAGATGATATGGTAAGAGAGGAAATTGAAAAATCAGCTGCCGCCAGGGGCCAGCAACCGAATATTTCATTTTTTGCATTTACTGCCACCCCGAAATATAAAACCCTGCAGGTTTTTGGCGACAAGGATGCTGACGGAAAGCCCCGCCCTTTCCATTTGTACTCCATGCGCCAGGCCATCGAAGAAGGCTTTATTTTGGATGTATTGCAAAATTACACCACCTATGAACTGTATTTTAAACTCACAAAAGCGATTCAGGACGATCCGCAGCTGAACAAAAAGAAGGCGGCCAAGGCCATAGGTAAATACGTTTCGCTGCATCCGCACAACCTGGCTCAAAAAACTGAAATTATCATAGAGCATTTCAGGGACGTTGTTTCTAAAAAAATAGGGGGCAAGGCAAAAGCCATGCTGGTGTGCGGATCCAGGTTGCATGCCAAGCGGTATTTTGAAGAGTTTGGCCGATATGTCCAGGTCAAAGGGTATGCAAACGAAATCAAAATACTGGTTGCCTTTTCCGGTAAAGTATATGATGACAATGCGCCTGAAGGCGTTTCAGAACCCGGAATGACCGGCTATAGCGAGAAAGAGCTACCAACCATCTTTGAAAGGGAAGAATACAAAATCCTGATCGTAGCTGACAAGTACCAAACTGGCTTCGACCAGCCCTTGCTGCATACCATGTATGTAGATAAAAAGCTTTCGGGTGTAAAGGCAGTACAGACCTTATCGCGACTCAACCGAATGCACCCGGGCAAGGAAGATACGTTTGTATTGGATTTTGCCAATGACAGACAGACCATTTTAGATTCCTTCCAACCCTACTATGAAATCACTTCTGTAACCGAAGAAACAGACGTTAACCACCTGTACGACCTGAAAGCAAAATTAGATGAATTTCAAGTGTACTGGACGCAAGAGATTGAAGCTTTTGCCAATGTATATTTTGACCCAAAAACAAAACTTAACAACCCAAAACAACAAAAGCATTTGTACGCTTTCACTGACCCGGCGGTTGACCGATTTAAAGCAATAGCTGAGGAGGAAAAACAAGATGAGTTCAAAAAAGGCTTGCGCTCATGGACAAATCTATATGCTTTCCTCGCTCAAATCATGCCTTTTATTGATTCGGAATTTGAAAAATTTTACGCCTACGCCAAGCTGCTTCAAACCAGGCTACCAAAGCGTGAACTTTCAGAATCCTTGCATTTGGACGATGAAGTAGCCTTGGAGTACTACCGTTTGCAGAAGATAAAGGAAGGTTCGATTGAACTGCAAAAAGGCGAAGAAGGCGAACTGAGCGGAACATCTGAAGCAGGGCTGAAACGAGGAAAGGAGGAAGACGCTTTACTTTCTGAAATCATCAATATCCTGAACGACCGCTTCGGGACAGAATTTGAAGAAGCCGACAAGCTTTTCTTTGACCAAATAGAAGCTGAATTGTTGGAAGACGAAACCCTGCAGGCACAAGCAAGGGTGAACAAAATCGATACATTCAAATTCGCCTTCTATGATAAGTTCATTGACAAGCTCATCGGAAGGATGGACCAAAACCAGGAAATCTTTGAAAAGATATTGGAGGACAAGGTATTCGGTGACCTGGTAAAAGAAATAATGATGAGAAAGATTTACAAAAAACTGAACGAATAACGCAACTGCTACTCACAGATGCATATTCAAGTCGCACTAGCCGAATAAGTAAAACAGGACCTGCTGCTGGAAAGAAAAACCTATGAGATTTTCGCCTCCTTCTTTCCGGATCATGAGGACCTTTGGCCCGGCGTAAATGCGGTCACGAAGTACGTGATGAGCCGCACGCACTACCGCGTGTTTTCGAACGTAAATACCGAATCAGGCCCGGACTTCTCCGTTTTCCTGATCATTTTTCCCCTGCACCTGATCAGCCTGTTTTGCTTTATCTAAGCGCTTTACTTCAACGCCAAGGCACTCAAGGCCGTTGAGCTGCAAAAACCGGTAACTTTTAGCGATTTTGCGGAGGAGTTTGTTTTGCTTTGGATCTTCCCCATCGGCCTATGGATAATCCAGCCGAGGCTAAAGAAACCGTTTAACCCAAACCTCAACTGAACAGCCACATGCACTCCTCCACCGAACAAATCGCCTACAAATTCCATCAACTGCCCGAAGTGATTCAGGAGGATGCATTCCACGAATTGTTCAACGAGCTCATCGCAGTTGCAGGCAGTGTGCCCGAAGAACAGCAAATCGAATACCTGGATGTGCTGGGGGAAAAATTTGGTAAATTCTACGACACGGTCCGGCTAACCGAAGCGGAGAAAGCATTCGTTTCGGCCCAATTGATACAATTCACCACGTTTTCCGAAAAAAGCAGAATCCAGGAATTGACGGGGATCATGGTCGCCTTCGAAGACAGTACGTACTACCATTTCCTGAAAGACAGCCTGAAAACGCAGGAAATGCCCAAGGAAGTGAAAAAAGAAATCAAGGACAGCATCAAGGAATTTAAGGATTTTGTTTCCTGACAAACCGCTGCCGGGAGCCAGGCATACGGGCCCTGCGCTGCCTTCGAAAAAATAGGTGAGGTGATCTCGGTGGGGCGTAAATACCTGCCCGGAAACAGGCGTCCGTCCCATTCCCCCACCCAAATTGTCTCATGTCCCCCGCCCACTCCTCCCCTTTCCCGGCGTAAATTGCACCGCAACAACCCCATCTTGGAGCAGCACCACACACCAAGGCGAACCCCATGAGAAAAATAATTGTCGGATCATTTATTACCCTGGATGGCGTGATGCAAGCGGCGGGCGGACCCGAGGAAGGTTTCCCCTTTGGCGGTTGGAGTGCGCCGTATTACGATGAAGCGCTGGATCAGCTCGCGGAAAAACAAAAGCTACCAGCGAAGGACCTGCTCCTTGGCAGAAAAACCTACGAGATTTTCGCCTCCTTCTTCCCGGACCATGAGGACCTTTGGCCCGGTGTAAATGCGGTCACGAAGTACGTAATGAGCCACACGTACGAACAGTCGAAGTGGAATCATTCGGTTTTTCTGAGAAGCGTAGCGGATATCCAAAAGCTCAAAGCATCGGAAGGGGGGGATATTCAGGTCCACGGCAGCGGCCACCTTGTCCAAACCCTGCTCCAGCATGATTTGGTGGATGAGCTCTGGTTGATGATACATCCGTTGACGCTCGGCACCGGAAGGAAGCTGTTTGCCGATGGCACGGTCCCGGCTTCATTCCGATTATTGGATTGTACCGCGACCCCAGGCGGCGTGATCGCTGCCCACTACCAGCGAGCCGGAGCGGTGGAGACGGGGACGATGGGTGGTTAAGGGGAACGATTCATACCCCGATCATATGCTCCTCACAAATCATCCGCCGCAGGATTGCCGCCACTTTCCCCTCCCTTTAGTCCCCTTTGAGCAAGGTGTTCGATAAGCCGTATCCGCCCCAGCAACTCACAACGAATAACATTTAATTTACTAATCATATATCCACTTGTTCAATTTAAAAAAGTGGGGTTCAGTAACATTGGACGTTCTTTTCTGCACCGATCGGTCCAATATCTTGAGCTACAAAAAACGCCAGCTCCCATTTACCCTAAAACTTGTCCCAAAATTGTATGCGCTGGTGCAGGGTTAGGTCGGCACCTTTCAGGCGGAGCAGGTAGTGGTGAAAGGCGCCGTGCTGGGTAATGATCTCGTCGTCCAGGGTCTCCTCCAGGGTGTTGAGCACAAAATAATCGACCACCCCGAAATCGCCCTTCAGGCTCATCCTGATCACGGCTATTTCTTCGAAGGTAGAAGCATTTCGGTGCTTTTGGGGGCGAATGCCCATGCCGAAAAAACAATCGATCCGGTGCAGGTTTTTAAAAGCAGCTTCGCCATAGACCTGTTCGCCTCCTTCGGTGAGGATAATCGTCATGCCATCGCCCGAAATATCGAGGTAGCCGATGGGCGTGTAGCGCGTAGCAGGTTTTACCCATTGCTGAACAAAACTTTTTCCGATTCCCCAACCGATCAGGAGCAGGCTAACGGAAAGTACACTGTAAAAAACCACGCCAGAAAGCCAGTGAGGAGGATAGAGCGTAAGCCCGGTATGCCGAAGCAGGACGATCAGCAGACAAAGTCCGCCCAAGATGGAAATGCCACTCAGGCCGTCCAGGATTTGCTGGAGCCGGGGAAATCGCGGGGATTTCACGATCGTAAATCGCCAGGTAGGAAATCCGATCAGGGGAATATCGGGGGTGATGCGCATGTTCATGCTTAGCAGAAATTTAATCGCCTACTCCCACACCTCATGAAAAACCAGCTTGTTGAAGAAAGGATCGATGACCTCCACGGTGAGCGAATCGCCGGGGGTGCCCTCCAATCCTGGCCGGTTGTAGCTGTAGTTTTGGGCTGAAATTTCGGTGTGAAATGCCTCCAGTCCTTTGCAGCGGATAAAGGTCTTGGCGCCGGGAGAAGCATCACCGTGGTGCTCGGTGAGGTGCAACACCAGCCCTTCGCGGCTGACCTGCAGGTATAAAGGCAACGCAGGTTCGAAGCGGTGCTCCCAATCTACCTTGAATCCCAGCCAATCAATATAGAACTCCCGTGCCTTGGCCACGTCGAACATCCGCAGCAGCGGGATAACCTGAAGTATTTCCATAATTTATTTGATACAGGAAAAATAGAGAAGGGTTTTGAAATATGCCAGCGAAATAATATTTTTAACGAACGTTCATAATAATATGCCCAAAACCAAAACCTCCCGGGAAGCCCTTATCCGCACCTCGCTGGAGGTATTCCGGCAACAGGGATACCACGGCACGAGCGTCAGCGACCTGTCCAAAGCCTGCGATATTCCGAAGTCGCACTTCTACTATTATTTCCCCGATGGCAAGCAAGGCATTATGCAAGCCAGCCTGGAAGCGATTCTGGGGTATTTCGAAGCAAAAGTATTGCCTCTGAGCGAGCAAGCAGACATTCCGCCCGCGCTGCGGATGGAGCAGCTCCTCAATCGGTTCCGGCGCGTGGTAACAGAAGGCGAAGGCGGCTGTTTTATGGCCAATACCACGCTGGAGACCTTGCATACCAGCCCGCAGTTTCGGCCGGTGCTCCGCCAGTTTTTCGACGGCTTGCGGCAGGCCGTTTCGCGCCTCAATGCCCATGTGATGTCCGCCGAAGCAGCGGTAAAAGAAGCCGACCGCGTCATTCAGGACTTTGAAGGCGGCGTATTGCTCATGCGGCTCTATGGCGACCCGGTGTACGTAGATGAGGCCATTCAAAGGGCATTGCTCCCGTTTCAAATTTGATCCACAAAACCACTGACGATCCCTCTCATGGCACCCAAACCGCATTTTCCGACCAACCTCAAACAGCGATTGTGGGCATTTTTTTACAGCATCCATCCCGCAATCTGGGGAACGGGTTCACGCATGACCCACCTGAGCGAAAACTGGCGGGAAGCCATCATAAAACTCCCGCTCAACCTGCGCACCCGTAACTACTTGAAAACGATATTCGGCGGTTCCCTCTACGCTTCCATTGACCCGGTGTACATGCTGATGCTGAGCAAAATATTGGGGCCTAAATACGTGGTGTGGGACAAAGCTGCCCATATCCGGTTTATCCGCCCCGGCAAAACCACGCTCTACGCCCATTTCCTCCTTTCAGAGGAAACCATAGCCGACATTCAATCGCAGGTAGCCAAACGCCAGGAATTTGATCTTGACCTGACGGTTGAATACCTCGATGCCGAGGGAAAGCCCCACGCCCGGATCGTCAAAACCCTCTATTTCGCCGATAAGGCCTATTATCAGGAAAAACGCCGCCTCAAATCTCAACCCACTTCCTAACATAACCGCACATGCACCCCGCCCTACAACCCGCCTTTAGCCGCCTGGAACAGCAGCGCGAAACCCTCGCTGCCTACCTGCAAACACTGCCCCCCGCCCAAACCGACCACTCCCCCGCCTCCGGAACCTGGAGTGTAGCCCAGGTCGTGAGCCATTTACGCCTCGTGGAAGCAGCGACCTATTCCTATCTCCTGAAAAAACTGGAATACCGGACCGACATCCCCCACGTATCGCTGTTTTCCCGTATCCGCATGTCCCTGTTGATCCTGAACATGTATTCCCCGCTGAAATACAAAGCCCCCAAAGGCACCTTTTCCCCACCCGAAGTGAGCCTGAAAGCAGAAATGGCCGCCTGGGAAGCAGGAAGAGCCGCTTTGAAAGAAACGCTGAACCAACTCCCGGAGGAATACGTGCACCTCGGCATCATGAAGCACCTCTACGCCGGCAAAGTCTCCATCGGCCAAATGCTCCATTTCTACTTCCACCACGCCGATCGGCACATCCGCCAAATCAAGGGTATCGCCAAGCAAATGGCCGGATAAGTACCGCCCCGTACCGCCTGCTTCCAGCAGGCATCCAGTACCGCCTGCTTCCAGCAGGCATCCCAAAATCACCGACTGGAAGTCGGCGCTACCACCTTGTACCGCCTGCTTCCAGCAGGCATCCAAAATCACCGACTGGAAGTCGGCGCTACACCTCTCTTTCATGAGCGACTGAAGCTCGCCCGTACAAAAAAAAACTGCCCGTCCTCCAAAGAGAACGGGCAGTTTTTAATTCAAAAATCCCAATGGGGGAAAATCAATCGTTCAGGTAAATCTTCTCCTTCAGTCGGGGAGAGATGAACATAAACAGGACGGCCGTACCGATACAGATCCCGAAGAACAGCCAGAAATACGAAGCGCCTTCGAACTGTGAGAAGAATCCTCCACTGGCGATGTTACCATTCAGCAACGACACGAAGTAATTACCCACCGAAACCGTAAGCAGGAAGAAAGCCATAATGGTGGACTTCATCGACTTGGGCGCACGGGTATAAGCGTACTCCAGACCGGTGATGGAAATCATGATTTCGCCTGCGGTCAACACGGCATACGCCAGTATCTGCCACCAAACGGAAGGGCTGTTGCCTGCGTCAATGGAGGTTTGGATCAGGGCAATGATCACGAAGGACAATGCCGTAACCACAAAGCCGGCTCCGATTTTACGGAGTGGAGTAACCTTGATGCCCATTTTTTCAACAGCAGGATAAATACCCACGGAGAAAAGGGGAATGAAAACCAGGATGAGGAAGGCATTCACCACCTGCACTTGCTCAGGCAGAATCGTAAAGCCGCCTACCAGATTCAGGTCGAGGCTTTGGGCCTGAAGCACCCATTCAGAAGCATTTTGATCGTAGAGTGCCCAGAAAACGGGGATAAATGCAAAGACCGACAACACCCGCCACACGGCCTGCACACCGTCGATGGCTTCAGCTGACCAGTTATTTTCAATTTTCTTGAAACTGAAGCCATTCCTGATGGCATCTATGTTGATAGCTGCAAAGTTTTCGCGCTTAGGTCCGGAAGGAGGAATACGCTTGTATTTATTTCTGCCCAGGAAAAACAGGAGCGTGGCGACCAACATAACGAAACCCGGAACGGCAAAAGCGACCGTAGCGCCGAAGTTCTTGTACAGAACGGGCGTAAGGGCCATGGAAATAAGCGATCCGGCATTGATGCTGAAATAGAACATGTCGAATGCCTTGGGAATCAGGTGCTGGTTGCTGCTGTCGAACTGGTCACCCACATTGGCTGAAACGCAGGGCTTGATACCGCCGGAGCCGGTAGCAATGAGGTAAAGACCAATGTTTACAAATGCCAGGCTTGGAATACCGGCAGCCCAGGCGAGGGCAAAACTACCAATACAATACACCACCGAAAGCCAGAGGATGGTTTTGTATTTACCCAAAAACCAGTCGGCCAGCAACCCGCCCAAAAACGGCATGAAGTAGTTGAGGGTAATGAACATGTGTACCTTTTCGTTGGCGAGGGCATTGGCCATGGCCGTGTCTCCACCAGTTTGTGCCAGGAAAAAGGTGTTTACCAGGAAGGTGGCCAGGATGGCCCGCATGCCGTAGTAGTTAAAGCGTTCGGCAAATTCGTTGCCAATGATGTACGCAATGCCGGGTGGGAATTTTCCCTTTTTCTGACCTACAGCTGCGACGTTGTCCAAGGTATCTGCCATGATAAAAAATGAAAGGTTGGGGTTACTTGATAAATTTCGAAAATCCAATTTGCGAATTTTTTCCGGGCTTGCTATTCAATCTACCTGCCTGAGGAGCGTAACGGGCCGTATTTGCTAATTTTCGTGTCGAAACGGGCTCTTTTTGCTGCAAATTATTTAGTTCAACAATCGGTCATTTTTCCTTCGAAAGGAGCGCGACCATGTAGTTTTGGAAAAAATCCACAAAAAACTGCAGCGATTCCGGATTGCGCATGGCATCGGGACTGGCCACCTGAGCGGGTTGAGCACCCAACAATATGCGCTTGATCGGCGCCTCCATTTTCTTGCCGCTGATGGTATAAGGAATGGCTTTTACCTCAAAAATCTCATCGGGCACGTGGCGCGGACTGTAGCGACTGCGCAGGTTGCGGCTAATGCTGGTCTTTAGTTTTTCGTCGAAAACAACCCCCTCAGCCAGCACCACAAACAGCGGCATAAAATACGCCCCTCCCGGCAATTCGAGGCTCAGCGCCAGGCTGTCTTTCACCTCTGGCAGCGTCTCCACCCCCGAATACACTTCGGCCGTGCCTATGCGCACCCCGCCCCGGTTCAATGTCGCATCCGAGCGTCCGTAGATGATCACGGTGCCCCTGTCGGTTATTCTCACCCAGTCGCCGTGCCGCCAGATGCCGGGATACATCTCAAAGTAGCTGGAGCGGTAGCGTTCATTTTCGGAGTCGTTCCAAAAACCCACGGGCATCGAAGGCATGGCTTTCAGAATCACCATTTCGCCGAGGTCTTCGCGGATAGGTTCGCCATTTTCACCAAAAGCCTCCAGTTCGCAGCCGAGCATCCGGCACTGAATCTCCCCGGCATGCACCGGCAACCACGGTGATCCTCCCACAAATCCGCTGCAAACATCGGTTCCGCCACTCAGCGATATCAGCCATACATCCGGCTTGATGGCCGCATAGATCCACTCAAATGCTTCGGCGGGTAAGGGTGAACCCGTGGAACCGATAGACCGCAGCGCAGGAAATCCCCCTTCGGGAATAATCGATTGCGCCGCTTTCATGCAGGCAATGTAAAAGGCCGCACCTCCGCCAAAATGTTGTACCGCTGCTTCCTGTGCCATGCGCCAGAGCACCCCCAGGTCAGGCGAGCCCGCCGATCCGTCGTACAAAACGGGCACTCCGCCCACCAGCAGGGCCCCCACGAGGTAGTTCCACATCATCCAACCCGTGGTGCTGTACCAGAAAAATCGCTCGCCCCGATGGCAATCCTGGTGAAGGGCAAGCGCTTTGAGGTGCTCAAGCAGGATGCCGCCCGTGCTGTGCATGATGGCTTTGGGTTTGCCGGTGGTGCCGGAGGAAAAAAGGATCCAGATCGGATGCGCAAAGGGCACTTCGGTAAAGGAGAGCGGCGCTGGCTCTTCAATCGCTTGTTCCCAAAAAACCACTCCAACTTCCTCCAAAACGGGCAATTGGGAGGTTTGCTGCACCGGAATTACGACCAGACTGCTGAGCCCGGGCATGGCAGCGGCTATTTCCCTGATCTCTTCCGAGCGATCAAACAACCTGCCGTTGTAGCGATAACCATCGGCGGCAAAAAGGACCTTTGGCGCTATTTGCTGAAAGCGCTCCACCACACTGGCGGTTCCAAAATCGGGTGAACAACTCGACCAGATCGCCCCCAGGCTATTCGCGGCCAAAAAGGCAATCACCGCATGAGGGGTGTTAGAAACATATCCCGCCACCCGGTCCCCTACCCCAACACCCTGATTACGAAGCCATTGCGCCAATGCTCCCACCGATTGCTCCAATTCCGCCCAGGAGAGCGAAGCCATGTGCTGTTCTTCTCCTGAAAATAGCAATGCAGGATGATCGGGATTGGCATTTCTGAAAATATGGTGCGCATAGCTGAGCCGCGTTTCAGGAAACCACTGCGTGCCCAGGATGCCTTCCGGTCCGGGAACCATGGCCGTTTTGGGGTCTCCGGATATGGCTACTTCGAAAAAATCAACGAGGGCGCGCCAGAAAGCAGCGGGTTCATTGATGGAAAATTGCCAGAGGGTATCGTAATCGGGAAAATGGAGGTGTGTGCGCTTTTCGAGCCAATGGGCAAACTGGGTCATCCGGGACTTTTCGCGAAAAGCTGCATCCGGACGCCAAAGCACGTGGGGGGCGGTGTAGGAGTCCATGCCCCAAATTAATCAGAAAATGCAGGATTTGGGTTTTGCCTCGCGGAAAACCGGCCATAGTCAGGCAACACTATGCGCTCAATCTGCTGATTTTCGGCTGGTAAACAGCGCCACCAAAGTATACAAAGCCGCCAGTACCGACGCCTGAAAAACGAAGTTGATGAGGGTATCGCTTACTGAATGCGAACTGCGGTCGATGTCGATAAACAGATAAACGGCTGTGGCAACCATCAAGGCGGTCACTACCCAACCCAGGATGGAAACCGGCACAAAAAACAGCCCTTTTCGGGAAAACCAGGGAAATTTCATGGGTAATAAGTTAGCGAATTATTATGCGGCCCCACCATGGCCGGCCACCGCTTTCGCAGCACTTACGCTTTATTTTTTTACCACCCGATACACCGATGGATGCATACCCTCAGTGCTGATTCGCAGAAAATACATGCCTGAGGTCAATCCCACGAGCGAGAGTTTGTCTTCTGATCCGGAAAAATGGCCCTGCAATACCCGTCTTCCATAAGCATCCAGCAGTTCATAATCAGCATTTGCCTCGGTCAATTTCACTTGTATCAAGTCCTCCGCAGGATTGGGGTAAACGATCCCCTCTACCACCTTGTCGTAGGCTTCCAGTCCGGTTGCCAGCTCGTAGAAGTAGTTGAAAAGCAGATAGGTAAGGTCGAAGGTATGCAGCTTTTGGCCAATATTGACAAAGGGCAGGTTTACATATTGCTCATTGGTGAGATAGTACTTCAGGCCATTGCTTGTCGTAATGCCTTCTATCTGATGAAAAGGGAGCGAAACGTTGATTTTTCGTTTATTTCCCCCAAAAAAATCATCCCCGCGAAAATCGTAGAGCAGGTACACAAATGGCTGGAGGATATTGCTGTAGCCGCACAGCACCATGAGCCGCTTGTCTGCAATGTAGGTCGCCCCGGTTACAAGTCCCTGAATATCAAGCTCATATTTCAGGCGAGCCACATGCGTACCCGGCGTTTTAGGCAAAACATACAGCGCGGTTTTTTCTGAAAGCCATTGCTTGGTAAAGAGATAAATGCTGTCGCGGGTAACGAGGAAGGATTCGCAATCGAAGTCGGTCTGGTTGGCGCTTTGCTCAGTAAAATCGACTTGGTTGTCGTAGGTAAAAAAGAGGGTATCAATGATGGGTAAAGGCCCGGTAAGGGTACTCTTTTCTATCCGGAGGATATGCAAATCGGTGCGGTTGCCGGTGGCATTATTTCCAAAATCCCCCACATAGACATAGGCGCTGTCCTGCGAAATTTCTTCCCAGTCGGTATTTGTCGTACCCAGTAAAGGGTAGGTTTGCGCAAAAAGACCTACCAGGGTATCGACCGCGTAGAGGCTGTTGTCGGTGTCGTCGTTGTGCGACCACAGCCGGTTGTTCCAGTAAATGAGCCCGGATGTCTCAACCAACGAACCAGCCAGCGGTACACTCGCAGCCGGCATAACCGCGTCTGGCGGATAGGTGCAGCTCCCGTCGTTAACCGTAGCTGCGGGATTGAAGTTATTGGCCAGCAGATCGGTACAGCCTGGCGTTTGGGCCAGCAAATGGCCGCAGAGCAACAAAAAACCAAGGAAGGTGAAAAGTGGTCGCAGGAAAATCATGGGCACAAGTTCAGATTTTGTATCGAAACTTGATAACACAACCCGCCCGCAATCAAACCTTAGCGGAATTTTAAGCAAACAGGCATCGAAACCTTCGTTTCCTGGCCGGTGTAGGTCAGCAGGCCCGTCTTTTTGTTGCGCTTAAACACCTGGATATTGTCGCTGTCCTGGTTAGCCACGAGGATAAATTTACCGGAGGGATCTATCGCAAAGTTGCGGGGGGTTGCGCCCATAACCGATTGGTCTCCTACAAAAGTAAGGCGACCCGTGGAAGGATCAATTTTGTAAATAACCAGGCTGTTGTGCCCGCGGTTAGATCCGTACAGGAATTTGCCGTCGGGCGAAATGTGGATATCGGCGCATTTGTTCGCCCCCTCGTACGACTTCGGCAAGGTCGGTACGGTCTGAATTTCTTTCAGCGCACCGTTTTGGTAATCGAAGGCTTCGATCGTGGCATTGAGCTCCAGGATGGCGTAGGCGAATTTTCCGTTTGGATGAAAGGCGAAGTGACGCGGACCGGAACCGGGAGCGGTAGCCATAAAAGGCGGATTGCCTGCGGTGATTTTGCCCGTAGCCGGATCGAGGGAATAAGCCATCAGCTTATCGGTGCCGAGGTCGGCCACAAAGAGGTCGCGGTTATTGGCGGAGAGGTTTACGCTGTGCACGTGGGGCGCTTCCTGCCGATCCGTATTCGGTCCGTGGCCTTCGTGTTGAATGGTCTGTGCGGGAGCACCGAGGGCACCGTTGGCTTCAATCGGGAAAATCCGAAAATTTCCTCCTCCGTAATTGCCCACCATGAGCCATTTTCCGGTGGCATCAGCGGTAAGGTAGCAGGGGTAAGCACCACCCGAAGGCTGGGTATTGAGCTCGGTCAGGGAACCCGTTGTTTGGTCAAAACTATAGGCTTTCACCGCCCCTTTATCCGTTTCTTCCGCAACAAAAACGTATTTCCCATCGGGAGAAGTAGTCACAAAAGAAGGGTTTTGGATGCCTTTAGTAATGCTGGTGGGGGTCAAAGCACCTGTTTTGGAATCGAAACGATACACATATATGCCTTCGCTGCCTTTTTCGGTGTAGGTACCCACAATCAGGTAAGGATTTTTGGGCTGGGCCTGGGCAAAGAGGGAAGCAGAAAACAGGACGAGGAAAAGCGTGCGCATGGGGTTGGGGTTAGAACCTGCAAACTAGGTTTTTTTGCGAAAAAAGGAGGTGAAAAGGTTTGAGGGCCGTTAATCAAAATTCAGACCCTTTGATTCGGATGAAAATTTTGAAAAAAAAGCCATTTAATATCAGGATTAATACGATTTTTAAAATTTATTTCCTTGATTTTCAAAGGATTACCCTCAGGCTCTTCTCTGAGCACTTTCATTTGGTATATTTATCTTCTTCCTATTTCAGGTTGTAGAAAAGACCATTTCGTTATGCCAAATACCTTTTCTCAGTTGTATATCCAATGCGTTTTTGCGGTGAAAGGCCGGGAAAACTTATTGCACCCGGATTGGCGGCAGGAGTTGTTCAAGTATATGTCGGGCATTATCCGGGGAAAGGATCAGAAGGCGATTATTGTTAACGGAGTAGCGGACCACGTGCATGTTTTTGTAGGGATAAAGCCCTCCATGGCTATTTCCGACCTCGTCCGCGACGTCAAAAACAATTCATCGAATTTTATCAATGAAAAAAAACTGGTGCCAGGCAAGTTCTCCTGGCAGGAAGGGTTCGGGGCTTTTTCCTATTCCCATTCACATATGGATCGGGTGTATCAGTATATCCTGAACCAGGAAGCGCACCATAAGCAGCAAACGTTTAAAGACGAATACCTCGATTTGCTGCAAAAATTTGAAATATCTTATGATGAAAGGTACCTGTTCGAATGGATTGAATAGACGCCGTCGTCCTTGAATATTTTCTATAATCCTTTTCTATAATCCTGTCACTCCTACGGAGTTACCGCTGGTTTCTGAAAATACCTTTTCTATAATCCTGTCACTCCTACGGAGTTTAGGGGTGCAATAGCCTAGCTATCAAACAATTAACTCAAGAACAACGGGATGACAAGGTTTCGAAACCCAACCCCACACCCACCAGAACCCCAGAGGGGTGACAGGATTATAGCTATCGAACATACCAGCAACCTGAACCCCAGAGGGGTGACAGGATTATAGGATTATGGGATTATAGATTTTCGCGACAGATTTACCACACCGCCCTCAAAACGCCACCACCTCGCCCATGGCCCCTACCCCGGTTTCACCCAACGGCTCTATCCGCGCATAATAGGGCTGGCCGACCGTGAGGCCGCGGTATTCGTAGGCATCGCCCGTGACATATAGGCAATTATGCAGCTTATCCGGCGTAATGCCCCAATAAATCTGGTAGGCGTAGGCGCCTTCCACTGGTTTCCAGGAAAAATGAACATTGCGGGTATCCGGCTCCCTTTTGGCCTGAAAATCAGCTACTTGCGAAGGAACCGCTCCCGGCGCTTTGCCAAAAACCCGAAAACCCGCTACCGCAAATTTGCCATCGGCCATGTGTACATTTTCGAGCTTGAGGTAGCGTGCCTGCGCCGGGGCAATAAACTCCACATAATCGTGCGGCACATCGGTGGTGTTTGTGCTTTTGTCCACGAGCAATTTCCACTTCTTGCCGTTTTCGCTCATCCAGATGCGGTATTGATGGTAAATGCCCGGTTGCTTGTCGCGGAGGTGGGCATCCTCGTCGGCATAATTGATTTGCAGGGCATGGACCGTGCACACCTGACCCAAATCTACCTGCACAAATTCGCCCGGATTGGCGGTTTCGGCACTCCAGTACGAACGGATATTTTCATCAAATGCCTGCGTCACCGGCTTTCCGGGCAGACTAGAAGACGCCACGCAGGGCTTGTTCCACGAAAGCATCATCCAACCCGTAAAAGTACTCTCCCGGTGGTCGCGCGCGCTGGTGGGCAGGTAGTGCGGGTAATCGCCAAAAGCAGTATGTGTATAGAGCTGATCGCCATCGAAACCTGCCGGAAAAACCCCTAACCTCCGCTCAAATTTATACTTGATCCAGTTGAGCATCGTGGCCACATGCCAATAATTGCCAAAGGCATCCTGAAAGGTGCTGCCGTGACCGGCCCCGGTAGCAAAACCGCCTGTTTTCAGCGAAAAGGGGTTGTAAGGCGCGTAGGTGTACGGCCCCAGCGGTTGATCAGCTTCGTAAACGCCATCGGCATACACGTTAAATTCGGTGCCGGGCGCGCCATACTGCAGGTAGTACTTGCCGTTGTGCTTCGTCATCCACGAACCTTCGGTATAAGGCATGATCGTAGAATCGCGGTTATCGTCTCCGAATCGCTCCCATCCGTGGGTATCAGGGTGCAACCTCAAGGTCTCTACGACCTTTCCGGTGGGTTCGTATCGCTGGCCGGGATTAAGCTTTTCGCCGTAGAGGGGAAAGAAATTCGAAGAGCCCCAGAAGAGATAAGCACTGTCGTCGTCGTCTTTAAAAATGGCCGGATCCCAGTTATGCGCCTGCGGGAAAGAGTCCTGTAACGCTTCCCATTTTCCACTTTTGGGGTCGGTGCTCACGTACATGGGGATACGGTCGTAGTCCATGTGCGAAGGCATAAACAGCATCGTATCGCCGAAAGCCCAGGCGGCAGGGGCGCATACATCGTCGTTGCTGCGGTTGATGCGGAAATTGTGCGACACAAAATGCCAGGTGGCCATGTGGTTGTCCGACCACCAGTAGCCTTGCTGGTTGGTGGAAAAGAGGAAAAGGTCGCCCTTGTAGTTCACGATTACCGGATCGGCAGTGGATCGGTGCGATTCGTCCTGGCCGTAGTAGGTGTGGCGGGAGGGCACGTAGGCATAGTCCAGGTTCATGGGGTTGCAGTACGTGGTGGGCACCGCTTTCCAGGTCTGTTTTTTCTGGGAAAAACCCGGTTGAGGTAAAACCAGTGCGCCGATAAGCAGGCATTGGAGGAGCATTCGGGAAAGCATAAACGAGGGGGGTGAGGTTGCAAAAAAGGAACGCAGCAATTTAGGCGAAAGGAACGCAAAGTGTTTGCGCCAAAAGCTGAATTATGGAAAACACAACCCTCCCGTTTAAAGGAATCTGCAATCCAAGCCAACCACGCGGGTGCTAGCTTACTGTCTTTCTACAATCTCCCTTTTGGGTCTGACTGACCTCAATTCAGTTTCTCATCATAATATATGATTCCCCTGGAAGACAAATTAAGACCCACTCCCACTTCAATCAAGATGCCTCTCGCCGCATCCAAGGCGTACAAAAGGGGACGTACCCCAGCGGTAAACAACACCTCCCGCCGGCTAAGGGTGGTTTTGCCTGCTGAAAAACCAACGACTTCTTTGCCCAGCGTTTTTCCCAAAGTCAGCACCACACCCGGGCTAAACCCCCGCAATTGTACCCAGTCAGGATCAGGATCGGTGACCTTTTCGGTAAGACTTTGCACGGTCATGCACAATTCCAGGTCGCAGGCAAGGGTAACCCCAGGTTTATGCATCATTTCTCGCCTCACAACCACCCCCAACATAACTGTAGCCGGATAAGTGAATTGCGGACGGCTGGTGGCCAGTGAATAAGGAGTATAAAGTTTATTGCCGTAGGCGTTAAGCACCATTCCGGCCCCAAACCCAACGTGGCTTACCGCGAGCGCACCGATGCTTACCCCACCTCCGGGCCGGAGATGGCCGGCTACATTTCCCCCGTAGGCGTTACCCACGCCCACCGCGAAATAATCCATCCTGAACGAACGGAAGATGATATTCTCTATATTCTCCAGGCCTAGGGCATGTGGAACCTGCACGACAGTAACGGGAGGGACCAAGGCAGGAGAGGAGGCAATCCTCCACTCCATGGGAAAAATATAGATCGAAGGTATCGCCTTACCCGCTCGTAATGTGGGACGAAAGCGGGGAATGCTTTCCGCCGCCACTGCTATGCTGTCCATGATCACCGAATCACTGACGCCGATGACCTCAATCAACGCCGCATTTCCTGCCGTGTCCACCCGAAAAACAAGAGAAATTTCACGGGAACTCAGAATAGATAATTGGCTGGTATTGAACCGTATACGGTTGAATACACGATCCATTGCCATCATTCCACCAAGGGGTTCGGCATCGCGGTTAAGGGGGAGAGTCTGGCAAAAAATTTCTGAGGAAAAAACAAGAAAAATCAGGACAAACGAGAGGATGCGTTTACACATGGCAAGCAACTATTGAAACAGGTTATCGGGTATTTTAAATCAAATTTAGTCCTGAATTGTTGGGGGAAAATACCGTTTGCATACTTTTTTCACCCGAATAAATGCCTTGCTGAAAAGCCGCTGGCTTTGCCACGGGGCGGCGACTGAAGAGAGGGGTACCGCCGACTTCCTGTAGGTGTTTTTTAGAGCCTGCTGGAAGCAGGTGGGACAGCACATTACCGCCGACTTCAGGCCGGTTTTCTTTCGGTGACGGGTATCAAACCCGCCGCGATGGAGTGTGCTCGACAACAGCCCTGAAAGGGCGAAATAAAAAGCGGCGGTTGTAGGCCGCCGCTCATTGGAATCGCCGACTTGCTGTCGGTGTGTTTTAGAGCCTGCTTCCAGCAGGCGTTACAGGATGCCTGCTTCCAGCAGGTGCTACAGCGCATGTCAGTACCCTTTCATTCATCCTTCTTCTCCTGCGAACCCGGCGTTGCGGGAGCTCCCGGCGTTTCGATCGTTCCTTTGCCGGGAACCGAAGGAGTTGTTTGTTTTCCCAGCAACTTTTCAGCTTCAGCACGGAAACGGGAGGCGGGGTATTTGTTCAGAAAAGCCTGATACCCCAAAGGCGTATTCGTTTGCAGGGCCTTGCGCCACTCCTTCCATTCCGGTAGCATTTTCTTTGCGTCGGTCAGGCGACTGCTCTGCGGAAATTCACGGATAAACCATTCCAGGCTATCCACTTTGCCCGATTGCTCAACCTGGGTCCAGGCGCGGTTTTCCATCTCCAGCAGGATCGTACGGGCGCGGGCGGATTGCTCCCCATTCGGAAAATCGAGCAGGTACTGCCGGAAGGCCGCGTAGGTATTGCCCAGGATGGCCGTTTGCCAGGCGGCCCGGTCAAGCGTGAGGATCGCGGCCTGGGCCTGTGCGCGGTAAGTGCCTTGTGGATAGTTGTTGAGGTATTGCTGGTAGCCCGACACCTGGTTTTGTGCCTGCGCTGCGTTCCAAGCCTGCTTTTCGATCAGAACAGCTTTTGCCTGGGTTGCTTGCTGGGCAAAGGAGCTGTTTGGAAAATCGCGGAGAAACGCATCGTAGCCCTCAAGCGTGTTGACGTTGCGCGCACGGGTCCATGCCTCAGTCTCCAAACGATTAAGCGCCTGCAGGGCCTGGGTGGCATAGGTTCCGTTGGGGTACACAGACAGAAAGGTGCGGTAAGCTCCCGGCTGATTTTGGGCCTGGGCGGTGTTCCATGCGGCCTGTTCTTTCATTTGGGCAATGCGCGTTTGAGCCTCGGTCACATGGGTGCCGTTGGGGAATCGCGATACGTAGCCTTCAAAAGCGGCCAGCGTATTTTGACGAACGGCGTTGTCCCATTCCTGCTGCTCATTCAGTGCATCCAACAGGCGTTGAGCTTCAGACCGCTGCTTTCCCTGCGGAAAACGATTGAGGTAATCGCGGTAGGCGTTGGCCGTATTTTCCTGAACCACGCGCTGCCAGGCGCGGTCGTCTTCCAGCTGGCTCTTGCGATTAAATGCTTCGCTGGCCCAGTTTCCATTCGGGAATTTAGACAGATACTCGCCGAAACCCTCAGGGGTATTGCGGCGATTGGCCTGGTTCCAAAGCTCGTTTTCGATCTGGCGCAAGCTTTCGGTAGCGTTCCGTGCAAAACGCCCCTGCGGATAGCTGTTGAGGTAATTGCGGTAGCCTTCTACGCTGCGCTGTTGCTGGGCCAGGGACCAGTCATTTTCTTCGATGAGGCTATTGAGGAAAAAAATCGCCTCCTGCTGGTGCGGACTGTTGGGGAAGTTGTTCAAAAACTCCTGGTACATCGCCGGGTTGTGCATGTTCGTTGCAAGCCGCCAGTTGGTCTCCATTTCGATCATGTACAAATTGTACTGCGCTTCTTCTACCCGCGGACCGTCGGGAAAATCCTGCAGGTATTGCTGAAAGCCCTGCGGATTTCCGCTTCGGGAGACATTGTTCCAGGTCTGCTGTTCGAGATTCGAGAACCAGTTTTGCACTTCGGTGGTGTATTTTCCTTGCGGATAATTTCCCAAAAACCAGCGCACTTCGCCGAGGTTTCCGGCGTGTACCTGCCCAAAATCCATCTCTTCCTGCGCCCATCCGGCGAAATAGCCTTTGGGGTACTGGTCGAGGTAGCGGGAAAAATCCTGCGAACGTCCGGAGCGAACCGCGCGGTCCCATACCCCGCATTCGGCTTGTGCTTCGCGGGCTTGAAAGGCGTATCGACCGCTGGGGTATTGGGCGAGGTAACCGGCAAAAGCAGCCGAAGTATAGGCGTCCTGGCTTTGCTTCCAGGCTGCGTCTTCCTGCTCAATGATCGTTAGCAATTGCCGGGCCTGGGTAGCATTTTTGCCCGAAGGAAAATAACCGAGGTAATCGCGGAAACCCTGGGCTTCTTTGTTGGAGCGGGCTTCAGCCCAGAGGCGATCCTCCGCCAGGGTGTAAAACCAATCCACCGAATCGAGCAGACTGCCCTCCTCGTAGTATCGGTCAAACTCCTGCACATGGGCGTTCAGCCGCTGGTAATCGACGCTAGCTGCCCGTGCGTTTTGTTTGATTTGGGTAAATAAATCGGATTCGTGGCGAAAGAAGGCACGGATCGAATCCTGGGCGGCATACACAAAACGGCTTTGCGGGTAGTTGGCCACATATTGCCGGTAGGGCTCCAGCTGCCCCTTCACGGCCGGAATGCGCAACCAGGCTATCTGGTCGAGGGCATCGTTGATCTGTTGTTCAGCCCCGGTAGCAAAAGTGCCGGAAGGAAATATCCTCAGAAAATCGTTCAGGGCATTCACCCGCTTTTCCAGGTCCTGGTGCCGAATCGCCTGTTCGTAGGTGGCTTTTTCCCACAGAGTATAGGCCTCTTTGGCATAGCGCCCTTTGGGGAACGTATGGTAATAAAAAGCGTAGCCGATCGGCTCGTTGTCGCGCTGGATCTGGTCCCAGAGCTTCGCGTCCTTTTTGGGGCTTTTGCGCACCTTGGCTTGCTGTGGGGCAAATTTCTTAGCGGCGAGGGCGCAATCCGCGGGGGTACCGAGTCCCTGCTCGCAAAGGGCCTTCGCCCGCCAGTACTCCTTGTCCATGATGGCCCAGCGCACCTGCTGGTTGCCTGCCTGCTGTAAGTCGGGCTGCGCACTTGCGGTTGTGAGCATCAACCATAACCAACAAACCAAAACGAAGGGTAATGCTGTTTTCATAAGGGTGGTTTTCCGGGTGAAAGGTGGTTATCTGTCCTGAATAACACAAACCCAATGCCGGATCGCCTCACATTTAAGAAAGAAATACCCGAACTGTCGGGATACCCCACATTCGTGCTCCCAGGCGGAGGAAACGCGGTAAATGAATTTTCAAATTAAAAAATGCCACACCCGTAACAGCGTAGCGCTGCAAATAATACCATTACCTCTTTCCAAATGGCAGGAAGTACTATTGTTTCCGGACCAGGTAACCTCCCGTTTTGCCCCCGGCCGCAATCTGGACCAGGTATATCCCCTGTGGTAGTCGGGAAAGATCTATTCCCCGAACTGAAGTCAGGTTATTGACCTGGACGAAAAGTTCTTTTCCGGCTAAATCAAAAACGGTTGCCTCACTCAACTGGGAATTGTTCAGCCCATCCAGGTTCACCCAGCCGGTGGTGGGATTCGGAAACAGCCTCACGCCCCGAAGCGATTCCGGTGTGAACCCGGTACTGGCTTCGCAAGCAGGAGCCTGCCCACCGCTAATGCTCAAGGTGCCGTTTACCGCCCACCAATGCTCCCAAACGCCGCCGTTGCCCGTTTTCCAGTCTGAGAGTTCTAAAAAATTTGATCCGTTGGTTTTGCCTTTAACGGCATAGACGCGCACGGCTTGACCGCCGAGGTTCCAGGTAAGTGGTGATCCTGGGGCGCATATTTCCGGTAAGAAGGGAGTATCGCAGGTAGTTTGGAGGAAATAGGCGTTGTCGTCTTCGGCGGGGTAGTTGCCAAACACCCGTGCCTTTCCGCTGGAGTCGATGCATACCGCGGTGTACTCGTCGCAGGCGATGCCGAAGCTGCGGTTGCCGGTGTCGGTCGCGAGGCGAGCTAGAAAAACCACATGACGACCTTTCCGGTTGCGGCTGTCGTAGTGGGTGTCGGTCACCACGTAGTCTAAAAAAGGCACATGTAAAAAATCCTGATTGCCGAGGGTAACCGCCCCGTCGAAAGGATTAGCCAGGGCCTCTGAAGAAGTAATGGACCCGTTGGTGGCTTGGAAATATCGGCCACACAAGATGGCCATACCCGCACTGGTTCCTCCGATAACCGCATTTTTGACAGCTATGTGATCGTTCAGTGCGCTATCGAGGGAGGTACCTTTCCATTCCGAAACGTAGGTATTCTGATCGCCGCCTGCGATCCAGATGGCTTCAGCCTCCCGCACCCGCATACGCACGTACGGATGGTTGGCTGCTGCACGTGAAGGCAAGATGAGGGTTTCAACCGAGTTGACAGCCACTCCGAGGTCCGTGTAGAGGTAATCGTTGTAGCCATCGCTGCCGGTAGCGCGGATAACCACCACATCGCCCCCGCCCGCCCGCTCCAGGAACCAGCGCATGGCATCGTCTTGCTCGGTGGCCCCACCCATGAGGCAAGTGCCTGGTTGGGGCGTAGCGACTACGTTATTCGGACTTCCGGTGCGGTAATTGGTATAGCTCTGTGCCTTTCCCACGAGCGGTAGCAGTAAACACCCTATCCCTGTCAGTATCAAGCGAATATTCATGATATTCATGATCTTCATTTTAGTCCTCCAATTTATCCAAAATTCCCTTTTTCCCCTGAGAGGAATTGCGAATCGAGCTTCCTAGCCGGCTATTCCTTTTTTAGTGGCAAAGACCAAAGCTTGAAGGGAGGAGGAGATACAAGCGGGTTTTTGTTGTGGGATATCTTTTTTGTCGGGGGCGGGTATCAAACCCGCCGCGATGGAAGGGCGCAGCCGTCAAAGGGTAGGGGCAAGCTTTAGTCGCTCAGGGATTTCGGTAAGCCGAAGGCTGTGCCAGGGGGCGGCGACTGAAGCTCGCCGGTACTTGGGCCGACTTCCAGTCGGTGCTTTTTTGATGCCTGCTGGAAGCAGGCGGTACGGGTTGTGCCTCCGACTTCCCCTCAGCTCCTTTCTACAGCAAAACACAATCAGATTATTGGCGTAACCAAATCCGCCATTGCCCAAAAAATGTTAGTTTGCCCCACAGAACTACCCCTATGTCTCTTCCCGAACAAATACGCACCCTCGTTGCCGGCAATAAGCTAAAGCAGGCGATTGCGCTCATGCTCGAAAACAGCACCCAAGACAGCGACCTCCACAACCAGGTGGTGATGCTCTCCGGCCGGTTTCAGGACCTCGAGCGGAAAGACAGGATGGGGCTTTTGTCTCCGGGTGAAGCGAATTTGACGCGCAACCAGGTCGTAGCTGGGCTCTTGGGAATCCTGGAATCGTTTGGGGATGAGCCTATGTCTTCTCCAACACCCCTCCCGCACGGCGCTCCTAAGAAAATCCTGTTTGTTTCCGCCGACCCCAGCGACCAAACCCGGCTGGCGGTAAACCAGGAGTACCGACTGATCAACGCCGAAATGGAACGCGGCCTGCACCGCGACCGCTTTACTTTTTTGCAGCCCCAGCTGTCGGTAACCATTGGCGAGTAGGTCCGCGCGCTGAACGACGAACCGGAAATCATCCATTTCTCCGGACATGGCGAAAGGGGCGGCATCGTTATCACCACCGAAAACAACACTACGCAGTTGCTGCCCATACCGGTGCTTCAGCGTTTGTTTAAGCCCTTGAAGGGCAAAATAGACCTGGTCTTGCTCAACGCCTGTTATTCCTCTACCCAGGCGATTGAAATCTCGAAATTCGATACCTATGTGGTGGGCTACAACCTGCCCATCGGCGATGCTGCCGCCATCCAGTTTGCCCAGGGCTTGTACAGCGGTCTGGGTGAAGGCAAGGCATTGGATCAGGCATTCAACGATGCAATGATCGTGCTGATGACGCAATCTCCGGCTTATGCACCGATGGTGGAAGTGTGGAAGGACGGCGAAAAGCTGGATTGGTGAGTTTGGGTTTGGGCTGGATGGGCAACGACCTGTTTAAAAATGTCACCCCGATAGGGTTCATGGCATCGGGCATTGATTGCTATAATCTATAATCCTTTCACTCCTATGGAGTTTCAGGTTGGGAGGTGTGGGGGAATCCCCGACTTGCGGTTGGTGACTTTCGGTTAGCTGACTGCTAGAAGTAAGCGGTACAGGGTATTGTCACGAAATAAAACGAAGCGATAGCATGGGCGCCTAACCTCCCCTCTACTGCCCAAAACAGACGCCCTACAGCCGATAAGGCAAAAAAAATTGCGCCTTATGCGTAGAACTACGGAATAAGTCCCGTAATTTTTTTTCTTTCGAACAAATCTTCCCGCTTCAATCACGACCTTCACGCAGCATGAACTTGTTTACCGAAAAAAGCCCTGGCAACCGCTCCGACCTCGAAAAGGAAATAGCCGCCAAAGTACTGCGCCTGCAGGTGTTGAAGGAGGAGATGGAAAAGGTCGTGATCGGCCAGCACAAAATGGTGCATCGCCTCATGATCGGCCTCTTTGCCAACGGCCATATCCTGCTGGAAGGGGTGCCCGGCCTGGCCAAGACCCTGGCCGTGAGCAGCCTGAGCAAGGTGTTGAAGCTGGATTTTAAACGCATCCAGTTTACGCCCGACCTGTTGCCGGCTGACCTCATCGGTACGCTCATCTTTAACCAGCAGAGCGGCAATTTCGAGGTGAAGAAGGGCCCGATTTTCAGCAATATTGTTTTGGCCGACGAAGTAAACCGCTCGCCCGCCAAGGTACAGAGCGCCCTGCTCGAAGCCATGCAGGAGCACCAGGTAACCATCGGCGAAAATACCTACCCCATCGAGGAACCGTTTTTGGTGCTGGCTACCCAGAACCCCATCGACCAGGAGGGTACCTATCCGCTGCCCGAAGCGCAGATGGACCGCTTTATGATGAAGATCCACGTGGATTACCCATCCAAGGAGGAAGAAAAAACCATCATGCGCCTGATGGCCCGCACCAGTCCCAGCTATGCGCTTAACCCGGTGCTGACCAAAAAAGAGATTTTTGAAATCCGCAGCCTCATCGATGAAGTACAGCTCTCGGCCAAGCTCGAAGACTATATCGTGGACATTGTCGATGCCACCCGTCACCCGGAGCGTTATCGCCTGCCTCAGCTCGCCGAATACATCGAATACGGTGCCTCTCCCCGCGCCTCCCTGGCCCTTAACCTGGGTGCCCGCGCGCATGCGTTCCTGGAGGGCCGGTCTTATACCCTGCCGGAAGACATCAAGGCCATTGCCCCGGATGTGCTCAATCACCGCATTATCCTCTCCTTCGAAGCCGAAGCCGAGGAAACCTCCACACTCGATTGTGTGCGCCAGATCCTGAAAACGGTCGAAATATAGTCGTAGCTCTTTTTTCAGCGATTACTTCTGCTAATCCCTCTGACTAAAATCATGTGGGGAAATTTGGCAAAACCGAAGTTCCTGCCCTGATTTGCGGCTTAAATTGATTCGCATGAAAAAATTATTGGTCACCTGTTTGTTTGCCTGCATGGCCTTTGTTGGTTTTGCCCAAGACAGCTGGAAGGAGCTCGAAGCCTACCACACCGTGATGTCGCAGACCTTTCACCCGGCTGAAGAAGGAAATTTTGAGCCGCTTATGTCCCGATCAGGCGAACTGGCTAAGGCCGCCTTGGAGCTCAAAACCTCCCCTATGCCTGCAGCTTATGCCGCCAAGCCCGAAATCAAAAAACTGATCTCCAAACTGGCCAAGGAGTCGGCAAGCGTGAATAAACTGGTGGTAAAAAAGGCATCTCAGGACGAAATCAAGACCGCGATGTTTGCTCTACACGACCGTTTTCACCAGATAGTAGAGGCCTGCGAAGAGTAAAGGCCATTTTGTGGAAAAAATATTCGGTAGAAATTTGGTACAATTGAAACCAATCCCCGTATATTTGCACACCAATTCAGGTACGCACCTGTAGCTCAACTGGATAGAGCACCTGACTACGAATCAGGAGGTTCGGGGTTCGAATCCCTGCAGGTGTACAAAAGCTCGCTTACGCGGGCTTTTTTTTGTTTTAGCGCTTTCACTCTATTTCCCGAAAATATACCCGTATTCATAAGATTCTAGGATTGATATCCTTGATTTTCAAAGGATTACCCACGGAATCTTTCGCAAACAACTTTCATTTGGGTATAACTGGCGTCTTTGATTGCTGATTTGCTGCGGAGGGCTTTCCTTTGTAGGATAAATCCTTTAAAAGTGGCGCCAACTCCCCAGCTTTCCAAGATCATCAACGACCCCGTTCACGGTTTTATCACGGTGCCCAGGGGCTTGCTGCTCGACCTCATCGATTCGCCTGAGTTTCAGCGGCTGCGGCGCATCAAGCAGATGGGCATGGGTTCGCTGGTGTATCCGGGGGCGCAGCATACGCGTTTCAGCCATGCGCTGGGCGCTTTTTTCCTTACCGGAGAGGCACTGGACGTGCTACGGGGCAAAGGAGTTGAAATTTCGGATGAAGAATACGAGGCCACCCAGGCAGCCATTCTCCTCCACGACGTAGGGCATGGTCCGTTTTCGCACGCGCTGGAAAAGGTCATTATCCGCGGGCTGAACCATGAGCACATGAGCCTAGCCCTCATGCACCGGCTGAATGAACGTTTTGAAGGAAAGCTCAGCCTCACGATCGATATTTTTGAGGGAAAATATCCCCGCAAATTTCTACACCAACTGGTCTCCAGCCAGCTCGACATGGACCGTCTCGATTACCTCGTGCGCGACAGCTTTTTCACGGGCGTAGTGGAGGGCTCGGTGGGTGCCGACCGCATCATCAAGGTGCTGAATGTATATGAGGATCAACTGGTTTGCGAGTCGAAGGGCATTTATTCGATCGAAAACTTTATTGTGGCCCGGCGGCTGATGTATTGGCAGGTATATCTGCACAAAGCCGCGATGGCAGCCGAGCAAATGCTTGTGCATATCCTGATGCGGGTGCGGGAACTCGTCGAAAACCACCAGCCCGTTTGGCTCAGCGACAACCTGAAGTACTTTTTCAACCACGAAGTATCGCCTTCTGCCCTGAATGAGGAAGTGCTCCGTCGCTACCTGTCGCTCGACGATACCGATGTGGAATTTGCCCTGAAAGAATGGACCGGTAGCACAGACCGCGTATTGGCGAACCTGTGTAAAATGCTCGTTACCCGCGACCTGCTCAAAACCCGCATTCAGGCGGAGCCGATTCCGGAAACAGAGGTAACCGCTTTGCAGCAACACTATGCCAGCCTGCACGGATTAACCGAAGCGGAAGCCGCTTATTTTGTTTTTTCGGGAGAGGTGCATAACCAGGCCTATTACCCCGGAACCGAAGAACCGATCGTGATTATTTTCCGCGACGGAAACATCCTCGACCTTCCTTCGGCTGCCGACCTTACCAATATCCGCGCCCTGGCCGAGCCCGTGATCAAGCATTATATGTGCTTTCCGGGAGAATTGCGCAGCTGAAACTTGTTACCGGAAAGGAACAAGCGGTAGGGACTCGTTTCCTGTGGGATGGACATTTGAACGGGTGAAATTGATTCAATCAGGGGTTCGGATTCAACCTTATTATTAGAAATACACTTGAAATTCGAAGCTTAAACAACAAATAAATTAGAATAAAGTTAATAGTAATACTTTGGATTAAATTTAAATTACTATGAAAAAGCACTTTTCCCATTTTTTCCCTTTCCGCTGGATAGTGACCGCTTTGGTTGCGGTGTCCCTGCTGTATGCTTGCGACGCTTCAGAAGAAACAATCTCAGATAGCGTAACCAGTGCTACAGAGGCCATTGTGCTCGTGATTGACGAAGAGAGCATCGACAATGGCAATGAGCCTAACAATTTTTCAGAAAAAGATGTGAACGACCAACTGGCAGATATAGGCTTGCGGCTTCCTTTGAAATTTTTTGAAAAAAATGTGGGCAAGGAAATCGAGTTTTACACTGGCGAGGTAGGCGACGAAGGTTGGTTTGCCTTAAAAACGATTCCATCAAGCTGGATTTCGGCTGGTCCTACGCTAAGTGGGGTTCAAAACTACCTGACTCCCGGCCCCGGACTGGGCGCACCTGATCAGGACGACGACCGCGAAATATTGTTAGATAAAATCCCGGATGTGACCCCTTTGCGGGCTACCGGGCTAAAAATGCTCATCGGCCACACCATTTTGGCCGTGGTGTACGACAGCGAGGTCAGCATCAACTATTCGCCCCTGTTGGGTAGCCTGAAAGGTGACAACCTGGGCCTGGTGGCGTTGGAAGTAGTGGATGTAATAAAGCGGGAAGATGGTTCCTCTGGTTCACTTCCCAAGGTGCGGGTGATTGTTCACGGTATCAATCCGGTGGGTGCCCTGCCCTTGTTTTTATTCTCCAATGCGCCAGTCCCATCCTCTTCTTCCGAGCCATTTGATATTACCCCACCGGCTGTTGTTCCTGCATTAATACCGGCTGCTGCGCCCTGACAGGTATGTTTTCTGCATAAGGCTTTTCTAATAGAAACCGGAAACCAGACAGGCGCACAGACTGTAGGTTCCGGTTTCTTTGATTTCCTCCATTTTATTAACTGAACTGTGAAACAGGATTTAAACGGATAATAAAACATAAATTATTGATTATCAAGCACCTATAAATATGTAATGTTTTAGGATAATATCCACCTGTACACATTCATAAATTAAATTTATTTGATACGAAAATTTAAATTTTCATAAATAGAAAAACTGAATGTATCTTCAAAAAAACAGGGCCCTCCTCACCGCATTTTTAATCGCTTTCGTAAGTATCGTAAGGGTCAACGCTACACCGCCTTGTCCGGGTCCAACAGCAACTGCGCCCAGCGGCACCGGAACATCCGTAGACCCATACCTGATTGCAGATCTCGAAAACCTGTACTGGATCGCGGCAAATTCAAGCGAATGGGATAAATATTTTGTCCAAACTGCTGACATAGATGCCTCCTGCACCTCTAACTGGAACAGTGGCTCGGGCTGGCAACCCATAGGTGATGCCACAGTCAATTTTTCCGGAAGCTATGATGGACAAGGGCATACTGTTTCCAATCTGTTCATTAACCGTACAACAACCGATTACGTTGGTCTTTTCGGCTGGGTAGTAAACAGCACCGGCTTAGGTACTATTTCCAATCTGGGTGTGGTCAATGCCAATGTTACGGGTGGTATCAGAACAGGAGCGATGATTGGCTACCAGGAATATGACGCAACGATAACCAACTGCTTTTCTTCTGGCACAGTTACCGGAACCACCTCGGTTGGAGGCCTGATCGGCCGGAGTTATTGGGCTATTATCAATCAATCCCATTCTTCCTGTACAGTTTCAGGCACTGCGGAAGCGGGTGGTCTGGTGGGCCGTGCGCAAACAGGTGGATCGGTTACCAATTGCTATGCGACCGGCAATGTATCGGCGGATGCACAGGCTGGCGGGTTTGTTGGCAGGGAACAAAATACGGTGATAACCTATTGCTACTCAACAGGTACCGTTACCGGTGCTGTTAACGGAACAAGTCCCGGCGGATTCGTGGGTACCATTACCCTAACAAATAGAATTTCCAATTGCTTTTGGGATACGGAAACTTCAGGCATTTCTACTTCGGTGGAAGGGACAGGAAAAACCACTGCGCAGCTCAAGGACAAATCAACCTTTGTCAATGCGGGGTGGGATTTTCAGTGTGAAATAGCCAATGGGACCAATAATTACTGGGGAAAAAACACAACCGACAACAACGGATACCCCTACCTGAACTGGGAAGGAATTGCCCTCGAATGTGCTTATTGGACTGGCGGAAACAGCACTGACTGGGGCACGGCCACGAATTGGGCCGACCAGGTGGTACCAGATCCGGGAGTAGCAATAGAAATTCCAGCCGGGCGCTCCTTTTACCCAACGCTTGCTGCAGATGTAAGCGTGCTGTCGTTGGTCATGGAGGGCAATATTAACACGGGGAGCTATACGCTTACCCTTGGCAATTCCACTTCCGAACCGGGTACCCTGACCTATTCGTCGGGTCATGTAATTGGTAATCTTAAACGCTGGTTTGTTGCCAGCACCAATACCGGCAACGAAAGCGGTCTTTTCCCCCTCGGCGACGGCACCCACGACCGATTTATGACAGTAGCCTACACGGGCGCTCCTTCAGCTGGAGGAACCCTTACGGCACACTACCGGGGTGAAAATATGGACGATATGGGACTTCCGATTAACGGGGTAGCAGCAGCCGGCAGTTGTCCTACATTTGACGTTGTCCGCACCTACACAGCTGGATTTTGGCGGGTAGCAGCAGCCGATGGGCTCACAGATGGCACTTACGACATTACCCTCATTGCAGACAACCTGCTGGATGTTAACAACCTGTGTTCGATTACGGCCCTCAAGCGAGCTGACGCGTCATCACCGTGGGGAGAGGTCGGTAACCACGTAGCCGTAACAGGCGCCGATGATTATGCCATCCTGATGCGCACCGGGGTAACCGGATGGAGCGATTGGGGGATCGGTGCCGGGGACAACAACTTCCTACCCATTGAATTGTCCTACTTCACGGCTTTTATTCTCCCAACAGAAGCTGTATTACTCCAGTGGCAAACAAGTTTAGAAGTAAATTTTAGCCATTTTGAAATCGAAAAAAGCCTGAATGCGCACGATTGGATAAACATGGGAGAAGTAAAAGGATCAGGAAGCGCCCAAACCTCCACCCGCTATGAGTGGAAAGACATTCTTCCTGAACCTTTGAATTATTACCGGCTCAAAAATGTGGACATGGATGGATCCTTCTCCTACAGCCATATTCAGTTAGCCACTTTTGACGGAGAGCGCCAAGGCATCAAAGTCTATCCTAATCCAAATTCAGGCACTTTCCATATAGAAGCTCCTGTAGGCGCTACTTACGTAATTTATGACCTGAGTGGAAAAGCTGTTGCTCATGGAAAAGCAGAGACCAAAACAAGTATCGAAAGTCTGACTACTGGCATGTACCTGATCCGCATATCTGAAAAGACAGATACGCGTTTCGCAAAGGTCATCGTCCAATAAAATTCAACTAACGTTGCGGTATTTATACCTGTGGATAGTCGTAGTTGACCATCCATTGAAAGCCGAATCTATCGGTAAACATGCCGAAGTAGGCATTCCAGAACGTTTTTTGAAGGGGCATGGTAACGACTCCTTCTGCTGACAAGCCCTTGAACAGACGGTCGGCGTCTTCCTCACTCTCTGTATTCACGGAAAGCGAGAACTGGGTTCCCATGATCACTTTGGGATAACCGGGGCCGATGTCGCTGCCCATCAATACCGAGCCGTTGCCAATGGGGAGTGCCACGTGCATAACCTTGGCTGCGTCTTCGGGCGCCAAAGGGGTTTCGGAAGGCATGTCGCCAAACCGTTGGAAACTGATGAATTCGCCCCCAAATACGGACTTGTAAAAGTTGAAGGCGGCCTCGCACGAGTCGTCGAAGCTGAGGTAGGTGCTGATACTTGGCATGAGGTTAATTTTACTACAAATGTTAGCAATCGCCTTAAGCAAACCAAATTTTTTCCATGTATATGCGAAAAAAATTAGCTGAATCTATACCTCATTTTCCCCTTGATAAAAACCTGATTCGAAAGCTTATGGCTGGCATCTTTACTCTTCTCTCCCTGTATCGCGCCGTTTGTCAATAAAATTTCCATCATAAAACCCTGACCGCTATCTTGTTTAGCTCATACCCTTCCTGATTATTGATATGAAAAAAATCTACTTCCTCCTTGCCTTCAGCCTGAGTCTCGTTTTTGCCCAACAACCCACTTCAGCCTACAACACTGAGCGGGCACTGCGCATCTCCTATTCTTTTCGCGAAAGGGCCATCTGCGCGCATACTTTCGGAGGGAATACCTATATGTTCGGCTACACGATTGCCTGTGCCGGAACGAGTTGCACACATGCTTCTGCCATGGTGGTCGTAAACGGAAAAGGGGAATATCAATGGTCGCGCCGTATCGGCAATGGACAGGCCATCACGCCGAATAGTAGTACTGCTGATGCAAATGGCAATGCCTATATGGCCGGAAAAATGAAACCAGTGCCTTTTGGCAACGACCGCATCGTGGTGTATAAGCTGGATACTTTGGGAAATGTGGGCTGGTGCAGCATGTACGGTATAGATGAAACACATACCTCCACTAAAATCCTGATACACAACAACGCCATCTACGTATGCGGCTTTTCGTACAACGTGGGAGATAAAACGGCTTTTTTGCTGAAGCTGGACATGAACGGCAACCAGCTGTGGCTGAAATATTATTCTCACCCGCCTTATGACGTGAGCTTTGTGGACATGTACCTCGATTCAGAATCAAAACTTCAGGTTGGGGTGGCTTTGTATGACTGGTTTGGGCCTTCTTTCGTATCGGGCGTGTATGCCTACGACCTCGATGGCAATAACCTCAGCCGATTTGCGATCGATGGTTTCCACGACCTTGTGGCCATCAATGCCAATTCCGACGGCTCTGTTTCAGGCATGATTAACCAGTCGAACATCAACAAGCAACTGGGCACCGTATTTTTCAAAACCAATGCGCAAAAAACAGCCCTCGCCTGGCTACGCAAAAGTGGGGTCTATGCCACTGGCACCGATGCCGTTCGCGGGGTAAACGATGCACTGGTATTCAGCGGGGTACACGGCAGCGGCACCCAAACCAACCAGGCATTTATCGGCGCTATCGATCAAAGCGGCGTGCTGCAATGGATAAACACCTACGGCGGTGACCGGGGCGGCAGCTTCAATGACCTGCTCCCGCTGGACAATTGTCAGACCTTGGCCTGCGGCTACTCCTCTTCGTCGGGAGGCCCGGACTGGTATTACCTGCGCATTAATCCCGAGGGTGATAATGGCGGAACCTATACCCCTAATCCCGATTTTGTGCTGGACACCCTCAGTTTGCCGCTGATAGATGTGCCACTTACGACCACGATCAGAACCGATACGGCGGTCAGGTTTACGCCTTTGTTTGAAATAGGTGTGCTGTACGACAGCCTCACCGTTTTCTCTGCCACTCAGCCGAATACCATTTGCAGCGCTTTGGGTGTAGAGGACATGCGTGCAGAAATGAACTTTCGTGTTTTCCCCAATCCTGCCAATGGAGTGGTCCAGTACCAGATCGATACCCCCCATGTATTAAATGCAGCCACCCTTTCGATCTACAACCTGCAAGGGGTGTTGGTCCGTAACATGGCGTTAAAGGCATCTGAAGGAGAAATCAGCCTGCAAGGAATGGCCGCTGGGCTGTATGAGATCCGACTTAGCTCAGAATCGGGCTTTGGCTCGCAGCGGATTTTGATTGGGAATTAACCCGTTGACAAAAAGCCTACTGCTATGAAAAAGTACATTTTCTTTCTAATAAGCATATGGCTGATTGCCAATCAGGCGTATAGCCAGCATGACAGCCAGTTTGAAGTTCTGGTGCATAAGGATATCCGCTATGTGGCTGACAATCAAGTGCAAAACGACAGCCTGCAGCGGTTGAGCCTTGTCATGCCTCAGGGTATAACTTCGTGTCCGTTACTCATCTGGATCGGTGGCGGGGCCTGGTCGTACGGAGACCGAAACATGGAACTGGATTTTGCCCGGAGGGTTGCCCGGTCTGGGATTGCGGTTGCAAGTATCGGGCACAGACTGAGCCCGGCAACCTGGCGGGATAGCAGCCTGAATACCGGCATTCAACACCCGATGCATATCCTGGATGTAGCTTCATCGGTAAAATGGCTTTATGACCATGCGGGTGAATATGGATACGACCCTGACAATTTCTTTATTGGGGGTTATTCCTCCGGAGGGCATTTATCGGCATTGATTAGCATGGATAGTACCTACCTGGCCGGGCATCAGCTCTCCAACCAAATATTCAAGGGGGTTATTCCGATTTCAGGTACCTATGACATCCCCGATTATTACCGTGCCATGCTCGAAAGCGGAAGGCCGGAACTAGCCAAACTTCACGTAATGGCCGTTTTTGGGGAAGATAGCGCACGTTTTCCTATGGCATCGCCCATACATTTCATGGATGGACTAAAAACCCCCATGCTACTCATGAGCGACAACAATATGTATAACTACACCCGGCTTTTTGAGGAAAAAATCAGAGAAACAGATTTTCGCGAGGTCGAAGTCGTTTATGCCTATAACCTCAACCATGGCGGATTATGGCGCAACCTTTCGTTTGAAGAACACAGCTTGTACCGCAATATTATCGTTGATTTTATTGAAACTCAAAGCAAAAGCGGGACTTAATTGCCCGCTTGATCAGCAATCATTATCGACTGAAACAGAGGGTATTTTAAAAATACCCAAATGAAAGTGGTCTACGCATAATTCTGTGTATAATCATCGAGGGCGTCAATCTTGTAAATCCCGCAAATCATATAAATCCTGATATAAAAGCCCCCCAACGGACCTTTTCCTTCCGCAAAAAACCTTATCCTGCGGCATGAAATCGTTGAACTGGAAAGTATTTCTGCCGCCGGTGCTTTTGCTCTTAGCCACGGTTGGTTTTAGCTTTAGCAATCCGGAAGGTTTTTTAACGGGGGCGCAAGCGGTAAATGCCTGGATTTTGAACAGGTTCGGGTGGCTATTCGGGCTCGGCGCGCTTTCGTTTCTGGTGATTCTTGCCGGGGTGTATTTTTCTCCTTTAGCCAAAGTACGCATCGGCGGCCCCAACGCCACTCCCTTGCTGAAACGCTGGAACTGGTTTGCCATTACCCTGTGCACCACCATCGCCACCGGCATTTTGTTTTGGGGCACAGCTGAGCCACTCTATCACCTGCACCAACCACCTGCCGGACTAGGCCTTACGCCGGGCAGTGCCTCCGCCGTTCCTTTTTCCATGTCGGCGCTGCTGCTTCACTGGACCCTGGCTCCCTACGCCATGTACACCGTGGCGGGGTTGGGCTTCGCGCTGAGCTACTACAACGCCGGGCAGTCCTTTTCGCTGGGTTCGCTGGTGTCGCCCTTGCTGGGAAATCGTTCCCACAAAACGCTGGGAACCCTCATCGACGTGGTTGGGCTCTACGGACTCGTGGCAGGCATGGCGGCTTCGCTGGGGGTGGGCATGCTCACGATCATGGGCGGCATTCAGTCGGAATTTGGCATCGCAGCCTCGCCCTGGTTGCTGGCAGCGATAGCCCTGGCCATAGTCACCACCTTTGTCATATCAGCCTCCAGTGGCCTGCTGAAAGGCATTACCCTGCTTTCTGACCTCAACCTGCGGGCATTTATCGCCCTGGCGGTGTTTGTATTTATCTTCGGTCCTACCCTCTCTATGTTGAAAATCGGGGGTCAGGGGTTGGTCGATTTTACCCTGAACCTCCTGCCCCGAACGGCGGGCCTCGATCCCCGGCTCAGTACCGATTGGCTGAAAAGCTGGACCCTCTTTGACTGGGCCAATTGGCTGGCCTGGACACCCGTAACCGCCCTTTTTCTGGGCAGGCTGGCCCTGGGCTACACCGTGCGCGATTTTATCCACTTCAACCTGTTGCTGCCCGCCCTATTTGGCGGAATCTGGATGATTATTTTCGGGGGATTTGCGCTCGAAGCAGATGTGTCAGGTGGCGGAAGCTTGTTTGCCCTTTTGGGAGAAAAAGGCCCCGAAAGCGTGATTTATGCCTTGTTGCACCAATTACCGCTCGGAAAAATCACCAGCGGATTCTTCCTGTTGGTGGTATTTCTCTCCTACGTTACCGCCGCCGACTCCAATACCTCGGCCATGAGCGGCATCAGCAGCCACGGCATTTCACCCGAAAAACCCGAGTCGCCCATGTTTATCAAGGTTATTTGGGGGGTGCTGATCGGGCTGGTAGCCTGGGTAATGGTGAATGCCGCCGGGGTCGATGGCATCAAAATGACTTCGGTGCTCGGCGGGTTTCCGGCGCTGTTTCTGGTGCTGGCGGCGGCTGCTGCGGTGGTAAAGCTTTGGTGGAAGGAGCTAAGGCGAAAGTAAATTCAGGCCGATTTCTTCTTAAAAAGGCTTAGTATACCGGCCACGACCAGGGTGGTTACGGCTCCTACCGTAGGGGTAAAAATCAAGGTCGTGATGAGGTAATTTTTCATGTTAAAATATGCCTGTGCCTCTTCCAGGGTCGATTGTCCGTGGCTGACGGCATAGTTGATCATGTTCTCGAAATAATACGGGGTAATGACTTCGAGGGTAATCCACTGCGAAAGTGGACTCAGGGCCGTGATAATGGCCGTCATGATCAGTCCGGAAACGAGGCCCTGAACGAAGGTCATGGAGCCGCCATAGCTGACCTTTTTCTTTTCGCGAAGCGCGAATACGTAAATCAAAATGGAAGGTATGGCTACAAAATTGGTGACAATGGGGTGCATCTCGATGTTTTTGTCGTGCAAACCAGCCAAACGTTCGAGCACCATCCAGAGCAACATCATGGCGGTGAAGAGCAACGCCCATTTAATTTCGATGGAGAACTTTTTCATTGGAGATCGGGTTGATGGGATGAATATAGGAAAATATGAAAAATTTTGCATCCGTTAATCCCTATCCAAATGGCCTCTAAAAGATTTGTTGCCAACGTGAATTCTGAACAGATGAAGTGACCCACAATTCGCTGCGGCTGCGAAGCCTGCTTCAATTTTATCTGATTATCCATAATTTTCGTTACTTTGAAAACACCTACCCTTCAAAATAAAGAACCCTTATGCGAAATTTCACACGGAATTTAATCGCCGTTTGCCTCCTAACTTTCACTTTTGTCCTCTACGGCTTGGGGCAAAATCAATCGGTGGTGGTGATTCATACCGGATCAGCTAACAGCAAACTGGCGTCTTCCGGCTATGGGATCGCCTATGGTGGCCCCGACAAAATCGTGACTGCGCTCCATGTAGTGAATGGAAAAACCCAGATCAGGGTGGTTTATGGCCGGAGATCAGCCGATGCGGTGGTAGAAAAGGTGTACCCTGCATCTGACCTTGCCCTTTTGTCACTAAAAACCCCGCTGGGTATTCCGCAGGCGGAATTATACCAAAGTTCTCCTCCTTTGAATACGGATCTGCTCTATTGGGAGCAACCGACCGGAGCCTCCTCCAACAGTTCTAAAACAACCCAAATTACCAAGGTGTCCCCCCTCAACCGCATTGACCCGAGGTTAACAGCAGACCTGGCTGGCTTTCAAAAAGCGCTTTGCACCGATAATTCGCAGCCTTACCCCAAACTAGAGACGCTGATTCTCAAATTTGGAGAACCCAATATCAAAAAAGCGCACTCTGGTTCTCCCGTAACTACCGGAGGCAGTAGCAACAAAGTGGTGGGCCTGATAGATGGGGGCGATTTTCCCGGCACCATTAACTCGGTGGTATGGGCCATTCCGGCTACGGAATTTAAGAAACTGCTGGAGCAGGGTCGTGCACCCTCCAACCCTGCACAGCCGTGCATCAGCCAAAAGCTCTACGGCGGAGTCAGGTCAGATAACCCCTTCTTGTCTGCTGACCAGGTACAACTCGCCCGCACCATGGAGGCCAAAAGGGAAAACCCGCTTACGGCTAACAATGGTGGAGATAATGCCTTGATTTTCACCGCTGAAGACAGGTACAGCTTCGAAGATGTATATGCATCGCTCGATGAAGAAGATCAGCAATACATTCAGGATTTGTTTGAATCCAATGAGCAGTATTTTGAAGAAAATGAACAGGTTTCGGTAGAAGATCTTTTCAACAGCTACATCGACGTCTATTTCGAAGAGCGCACCGGGGCAACGATCGCTTTTCCCTATAATGCTGAGCTCCACGTAGAGAAAGAAGATGGGTTTCCCTTCTCGTTGATCCAGGCTTCCAGTCCCTTTGGAGGAATTCACATGTATGCCATGGTTTATCAAGGGGAGGACACCCAGGATGCCTTCGAGATGATCGAAGCTTTTGATCAATACCTGGTAAGTGACGGCGGTGCGTGGGTACAAGACGAAGACATGGAGGTATATACCGAGAACTACCTCAATGACCCTGATCCGTATTACAACAGGCAATACGGAATGGTCATATACGACGAGGACGACATCCTGACCTCTGAGTTTTACGCTAACCAAACGATCAATTACTCCGACTTCCTGGGCGTATCGGTTGAAATAAGCGATTGGGACACCCTCGACGACCAAAAAAACGAACGGCTCATGTATTACCTCATGGAGGTTTGCGCCATGCTCAGCGACTTCCCTTATTATTGATCAAAGCTCCACTTTGTAGAGTTCGTTATCGCCTGGGGTAAGCCGATACAAGGGAGCCGTCCGCATCCAGGTGTCGATATACCGGGGGGTATAATAAATCCGTGTTTCCCCTCCTTCGGAACACAGGATAACTTTCTGTCCATCTGCCGAAAACCGGCAGGTATTTTGTGCACCCTCGGTGCTTGCATACACCGCGACCAGGGTGCCATTGAGTTTCCAAAGCCGCGCTTTGCGGTCTTCCATAGAGGAAAGTTTGGAGAGCAGGTACTTACCATCCGGAGAAAATGCCACATAGGCGATGCTGCCTGCGTGTGCGATGCTATCCAGCAGCTGACCTTTGAGGCTCCAGATTTTTAGTTGCGAGCCAGCAGTTACCAGTTTTTTACCGTCCGGCGAAAATGCTACCTGGTAAATCGCTTCCTGATGGGGCAAAATCAGAGATTTTCTGCTGTTAAGGTCCCATAAGCGAACATCGCCCGAACTTGCGGCAGACAAAAGCACGTGAGCATCCTGGGGAGAAAAGCAGATACTCGTGATTTCCTGAAAGCCTTTTAAGGTGTCTGTAATTCCCAGCCGGATAATTTTTTTGGAGGTTAACTCTAGGATGGCCAGGCTATCGGCATAGGCAACTGCAAGGTCTTTGCCGTTGGGAGAAAAAGCCAGCCTGGAAAGCTCAGCCGGAAAAAATTCGCTTCGGAGCAAATCGCCTTTGAGGTTGTAGATGCGACAATATCCGTCGGGAGAGAGGGTTGCCACCTTGTCGGAGGCTGGCGAAAAGGCCATATCGGTCGCTTCAGCGGATTCAATGAGGGAGATCGACTTTGCCCAGCCCGGCCTCCACAAACAGGCACCTCCGGCAAGAAACACGCACCCCACTGTGGTACTGTCTGGGGACAAGGAGGTTGTCTTTACATAACCCTCCAATACCACGCTGTCCAATACGGTGTTGCTGCTGTTCCAAACCCTGAGGGTATAATCGTTGAATGTGGTGGTAAGTATTCGTTTTTCCGGCAAAAAAAATGCGGCAACCACCCCTTCGGGCTGTTTTTTTAGCCGAAACAAAACCGGATCGGTAAAATCCCAGAGTCGGGAAGAATGATCTTTACTGGCCGTAAGGATGTTTTTTCCTGACTCAGAAATGGTAGCCGAAACCACCTCTCCCTCGTAAATAAAGCTCCGGATCAGGGCTGCTTGTTTGGTCCAGACCTGAATCAATGAACCAGCCCCTTGCTTTGAAGCCGTTATGAAATATTGGCTATTGGGCGAAAATGCGGCAAAAGTGACGTTTGCGGCAAAATTTTTGGCAAGAAAATCGCCTTGGGTATTGATTACACTGGCGGAGTCATTGACATCAATAATGACCATTTCACTTTTGTCCGCAGCCGTAAAAACGAGGAAATTTTCTACCGATTCGAGGCTGTCTTTCAACACCTGAAAGCTCCCCTTGGGTTGGCTGCTCAGGTCCAGCAAGGAGAGCCCATTGGTTTGAAAATACGACAAGGAGGCTGGCCTGTCCTGCGGTAAAGGCTTCGCATCCAATCGCTTACCATCCATATTCCAAAGCATGACGCTGTCGGCTGTTCGGCACAAAACCTGGCTGCCATCAGCCGAAAATACAGCCTCTCTCACTTCTACTACATGAAAAAAGCTTTGCCTTAGCTCGCCCGAAAGGTTCCACAGCTTTGCCCAACCGTCTTCCGAGGCAGTAAGTACCCCTTGACCATCGGGTGAAAAAACGGCGGTATTTACCGCTTTTGTGTGGTCAAAACGGGCGGCGTACATGGGCCTTTTCGCCTGCTCGTGAAAAATATCGCTCAGCATCTGGGTAACGGTGCCCGAGGAATTGACACCCAGAATACCATACGCTTCATCTACAATGCGCAGGGCTTTGGTGGGGTCGAAACGGAGCACCTTTTGTGCGATATAGGCCATTTGTCCGGAGCGCGATTGCTTGAAATTTCGCTCAGAAATGACCCCAAAAATAGCTGCTACTACCGCAAACGCTGCAATGCAGGCAGCCAGTACCGCGCGGATGAGGTAGTTGCGCTTGCGGGCGGAATCGCGGATGGCTTTGGCTTTTTTGCTCTCCAGAATCAGGGCTTCTTCGTCGCTGTCGAGACACCGCATGCCCGAACGGGCCTTTTCGACCATGGCCAGGTCGGCATCATCGAGTACTACTTTTTCTCTGTTCTTTTTCGCTTTTTCATTCGCCGACTGAGCCTCCTGATTTGCAGCTGCTTCTTCCATCGATTCTCTTTGCTCGGACATTTTCCCCTGCAAAATACGGGCACCCTGCTGACCGGGCCGGAGCGATACGCTGTACTCTTTGATCACCACCGGCGCGAGAAAATTGTGCGAAAGGCTGCTTTTTCCCGGAAAATGCTCGCTGACAAGGTAGAGGTCTTCGCATTTTTCCCAAACACGAAGAAACAGCTCCTCGCGGTCGCAGTATTTCAGCTTAAGCACTTCCATGGGCACGTGGTTGGCGTTGCCCATGGAGGTCGTGTGGCGATACAGGAAGTCGAGCAGGAAGCCGTTGTGGTACACATCAGCATTCCAGTTCCTGATTTTATCCAATTGCTGGAAGAGGAAACCGCCCATGATTTTGCCCGATTGCTTGAGCTCATGGTACATCTCCACGGTCATTAGGGGGGCCCGGGCATTTTGCTGTACCGCCGATTGCCAGAGTGCCATTACGATTACCTGAAGCACGGGCACAAGCAGCGATTTTTCCCCTTCGTAGAGGTCATCGGCAATGATTTTGGGCAAATCGTTGTCGGGTGTTCTTTCAATTTCTACCCGATAATTGTTTCGGGTTTCCACGTTGTCGGCCAGGCCAGCTACCGCATTGACCATGCCGTCGTAACTCAGCTCCGAGAGGTAAATTTCCTGGGTGGAGATATTGCCGGACGCCAGGCTGGCGGCGATGGTCTGGTGGTGCCCTACGCGGTAGCTGAGGATAATTTTCCCTTTGGGCGGCTCGTTTTTTTCGTCAAAAATCTGGTTGAGCAAATCAACGAACTGGTGCCAGTCCTCGGTATTTTCGCCCTGCTGTAGCGGTCCGAAAATATCCTCCAGTTGATCGACAATCAGCAACAGGGGCTGCCCTGATTTTTCTTCCAGCAATCGCCAGTAACCCTGAATATCGAGGTCGCTCAAAACCGGAGCCGTGAGCTTATGTAGCTCATTTTCAAGCAGTTCGCGTGCAAATCCAGGACCTGTTTTCGCAATATTTTCCCGCAGGTTAGTGACCTTTTCTTCCATCTCAGAGTTGCCCGCCGGAAGCAAGGGGTTGATGCCCAGCTCGGACGCCAGCGACCGTACTTCCTTTCTAAGGGTTTCCATCATCCCTGCCGGATCGACGCAGGCATACACTACCCTGAACTTATCGTCGATACGCGGTATCAGGCCCGCTTCCAGGAGAGAGGTCTTCCCTACCCCGGCTTTTCCGGTAAACAAAATTACGGGTTGCACCCCGTCGAGGTGTTCGTAGAGGTTTCTGATTTCGTGACCACGACCAAAGAACACCTGGGCCTCCTCCCGCCGGTAGCTGCGCAAGCCCACAAAGGGCTGCACCGGAAACTTGCGGCGGTAAGCACGGTTCAGCTCCAGGCCAAACAGCGGATTGCCCGCCGCCAGCGGCAGGTTCCACTCCGAGGCTTCGGCGCCCTCGTCGGCAAAATACATCTCCCAGGGAAAGGGTGCCGTGCTTTCCACCGGCTCCTCTTTGCGGTAATACAGCCCGCGGGTGTTGGCGATGCCCTTCTCGGTTTTGATCTGATCGGTGGCTTCCTTCCAAGCCCGCGTCACCGGGATGCCATTGGCCAGGCCCTTGTAAAAGCGCAGCGAAAGCGCGGTAGCGATGTCGTCGTTGATGGCTTTGGAGGTGCCCACCACGGTTTTTAAGCCCGCCTTTACGAGGTCTTCCGACTGCTTTTGGGAAGAACAGCCGTTGAGGAAGACCATTTTCAGGCCTTTTTGGTTAGACAAAAAGGAAACCAGCCCCTCGCTGTGCGCCGTGGAGGTGGCACCTGATTCGGTTTCGAGGAGGAGTTCGTAGCTATCGGCATGGCCGCCGTAGTGAAACAGGGCGATGCGGTCGCTGTACTTCGGGTCCTGGAAAATGCTGAAGATCTTCTCGATCGACACATCCGTTTCGTAATGCACGTGACAAAGGCCGGCATCTTCGGCGGGTTTGAGGGCTGCGCGGATGCCGTTACATTCGGTGGTGAGGCCGCGAAGGTAGCCCGCGCCGGTATCCTGCTTGTCGTTGGCGAAAGCAAGGAAGATGATCGGTTTGTCGGAAGTGCTCATGGGGGATTTCCATCAAATTAAGGAAAAAGGGGGAAAAGCCATGATTGGGGGCAGAAATGAGGGGTTTGTATCAAAGGTGCAGGGGAAGCAGCTGATTTTTACCCACAGGAAATGACACGTACTAGTTTCACTCAAAAGGGAAGTGAAGTAAGGAGCGCCCTCAGCTGTTCAAATAGCGATTGGGGATATTTTCTGGCAGGTAGGCTATTCCATATTTTGCTTTTAAGAGGAAAGAAACCACCTGGTAAATATCTGTTTCCTTGCGTTGAAACTGAGGCAGCAATCCCATCATAGTATAGCTGACAGGATTTACCTCCGGAATAAAGGTCTCCCATTCGTAGCCCTTACCCCAAATAAGCCCTTTGACCGTAAGCGTGAGATCGGCCTGATTGGCGACGAGTAGTTTCATCATTTCGAAACTTTTATTGGCGTCCTGGTTCACCGTATGAAAAACGGGGGTTTGTCCTCCAAAGCCATGTTCGTCCAGGCCAGCGCAAAAATTTACGTCTGCTCCATGATGAATGAGCACTTCTGCGCAGGAAACATGGTTGTACTCGGCACAAATATGGAGTAACGACGCCTCGATCAGCGGAGTAAAGGTGCAGTTGAAGGTGTATTTTTTCGACAAACAGGACCTGTCTTTTTGCAGAAATGCATCGAGTGAAGCCGCGTCATCTAACAATACAGCCAGAAGCACCTGGTCTTCGAATATCAATCCATGCTCCGCAAACACCCGGATACACTCCTTAAACCCCGGCCCACGACTGTACATATCGATCAGGGCATAGATAAGGGGCTTTCCATCCACTTGTCGATTGGGGTCAATTCCCTGATCAAAACCATGCTGGATTCCCCGGGCGTCGTGAAGCTCAAAGGCGATGAGGATATCTTGGAGGCTGGTATTCATATAACTAGAAAACGATTCGTCCGTCACGCTAAACTCACCATATCTCTATGAATCTATGTGAGATTAAGGCAAAATAAATCTCATCACGGAATCCAAAATACAGAAATCGAGGTGCGTAACCAAAATAGCCTCCGGTATAAAGGATGTGGGGAAAATATAGGCTTAAACGAAGCTCAATCCCAAACCCATCAATTTGACCCGAGCCTTCAAATCCACCCCCAAAGCCGATTTACCCCTGTTTTTTGCCAGCATATCCCTTGAAATGACGGGCGAAATTTCGGGCCACGGATTGCTTTTTATTCCTCCTACCCTACCTTTATCCCATGCAAACAGCCTGGGCCGAAGTGGTAAGATTGGATTTTTCGTGGTTTGAATGGGGCCTGTTTGGCCTTGTGGCGCTTATGATCGGCATGTCCAAAACGGGCGTATCGGGCATTTCCAATGTCTCGGTTTTAATCATGGCCTGGCTGTTTGGGAGCAAGGCATCGACGGGTATCGTGCTGCCGCTGCTGATTATGGCCGATGTGTTTGCGGTGATCTATTACCGCCGCACGGCCGCCTGGAAATACATCTGGAAGGTATTGCCCGCGGCACTGGTCGGCATCCTGATCGGGGTATGGGTCGGCGACGGCATGCCCGAATCGCAATTCAGGTTCCTGCTGGGGTCCATCGTATTGCTGAGCATCGTGATCATGCTTTGGTCTGAATTTCGAAGAGACGGTGCCCTACCCGATCACCCCGCTTTTGCGTATGGCGCGGGACTACTCGGCGGATTTGCGACCATGGTAGGCAACAGCGCCGGGCCCGTGATGTCGGTTTACCTGCTGGCCATGCGCCTGCCCAAAAACGTATTCATCGGCACGGGTGCCTGGTTTTTCTTCATTATCAATTTGTGCAAAGTACCGCTTCAATACGGCGTTTGGGGCAATATCCACCCCGGTGCGCTCCTGATCGACCTGATGCTTTTGCCGGTCATCGGGCTGGGTGCTTTTGTGGGCTTCTGGATTGTGAAGCAAATCCCCGAAAAGGCCTACAAGTACTTCGTGATTACGGTCACGGTGCTTTCGGCGCTCCTGCTTTTCTTTAAGTAAGTGCGATCAAAGGTCGGCGCTGTGAGGTGCGGTATTGCGGGTTGTTGCTATTTTCCCCTATTTCGTGGTACCAAGCCATTGCCCGGAACCCCATTTCCCATGAAACACCCCATCCGCTGGAGCCTCCTGATCTGGATTTTGCTGGCCTTCTTTTTCCTGAGGGGCATGTTTTTTTATCCCCGCTACAAAATGGACGCCGCCAACGCCACCATCAGCTGGGACGTGTTTGGCTACTACCTCTACCTGCCTGCCACTTTTATCTACCACGACCTCGGCAACCTCGGTTTTGTGCCCGGGATCATGGACCAATATCACCCCGCAGGCGATTTTCATGCAGCTACCCGCGCCGACAAGGGCCTGTATGTGATGAAATACCCCGTGGGCATGTCGGTGCTGTATGCCCCGGCTTTTTTTACGGCACACGCACTGGCCAAGCCGCTGGGTTATCCCGCCGATGGCTTTTCGAAACCCTACCAGGTCATTCTTTCGGTATGGATGATCGTGCTGGCGATGTTCGGTTTTTGGGTGCTGCGCAAATTTCTGCTGCGGTATTTCAGCGACGGCGTCACGGCGGCGGTGCTGCTAACCCTTGGCATCGGCACCAACCTGTTCAACTACATTTCCTTTGACGGGGCCATGACCCACGCGCCCTTGTTTGCTGCCTATGCCTGCCTGCTGTGGCTGACCGACCAGTGGCACGACCGCCCGCGAACCTGGGTAGCTGTCCTGATCGGCGTTTTGCTGGGTTGGATGACCATTATCCGCCCCATTGAGGTGCTCGGCGCCCTGCTGCCGATTCTGTGGGGCATAACGAACTGGAAAACGCTGGTCGCCAAAGTGCAATTGCTCTGGAAGCACCGTTTGCAGGTGATCGGGATGTGCGTGGCGGGGGCAGCCATGCTTATGTTGCAGCTCGGCTACTGGAAATGGAGCTCGGGCTACTGGGTGTATTATAGCTACGGCGACGAAGGTTTTCATTTCGCGCATCCGAAGCTGTGGCAGGGGCTGATCAGCGCACGCAAGGGCTGGCTGGCCTATACGCCCGTGATGTTCCTTACGCTGCTGGGCCTGATACCCCTTTTTCAAAAACACCGCGACCGTTTTTGGGCGGTTGTCGCCTATTTCGTGCTCATTTTTTACGTGGTCTTTTCGTGGGACAACTGGTGGTACGGGGGTGGATTCGGGGCCAGGGCCCTGATCGGTACGTATGCTGCGCTTTCGCTGAGCCTCGGCGCGCTGTTTACCTGGGCGGCCAATACCCGCTTTTGGCGTTGGCCTATCCTCGCGTTTTGGTTGTTTGGGGTCGATGTAAACCTCTTTATGACCTGGCAGGCCCACTCGGCCGGATCGGGCTGGCACGCGGAGCAAATGACCCCGGCCTATTACCGCCGCATTTTTCTGAATGCCCACCCCAAAATCGCCGACAAAAAATTCCTGGATGTACGCCACGACCTCGGCGACCTTTCAAACAAAAAGACCTCTCCCCTCTTCGCCCTGAATTTCGACGCGGATACCCTGCCGCCGGTTTCATCCGAATTTTCTGCCTCTGCCCCCAAAAGCTACCTGCTTCAGCCCAATCAGGTGTTTGAAGCCTATCGAATTAAAGCCTCTGACCTCCCCGGCGGTGCGGATACCTGGGTGCGTTTTGAAGCTAAATTTTTCTTTACCCAAATGGTTTGGGGCGAGTACGACCACTCGCGGTTGGTGGTGCTGCTTCAGCGAAACGGCGAAAACAAAAAGGTGTACAACGTGCGCGTACAATGGACCGGCGACGCCTGGCAATGGCATACCCTGTACATGGACTGCCATTTGCCCAAAGACCTGCAACCCGACGACGAGCTCATTTTCAGGCTGGAAAACACCCCGGCGGGTGGTCCTGTGTGGTTCGACGATGTTTCGGGGGTATGGATTGAAACGAAATAGTGCAGCCCCCTCTAGCGGTAAAACCTGCTCATTTTCAGCAGATTACAAATAAATAGTTTAGCTAACCAGGCTGGAGCGGAGATTTCGGGCAAAGTGCTTTTGGAGGAATAGTTCCCCTGATAAGAGTCATTCAGGGCTGAAACCTGGGTCATGTATGGCGGTTATCAGAGAAATTACCTTGCAGGAAAAACCGCATCATGCAAGCAGCATACAGCAACAGGGTACAAGCTTTTCTACAAAGCAAGGGAATCGCCGTTTTGGGGTATAGCAGCTCAGACAAACAGGCCCCAGCCAACGCCATTTATGACAAACTCCTGAAAAAAGGCTACGCCGTTTATGCGGTAAATCCTTTTCAGGAGAATTTCCCCAAAATCAAGGTGTATACCTTGGTGGAAAATATTCCCTTTCCGGTGGAAGCGGCCATGCTCTGCACGCCTCCCGGCGAAACCCTGAAAGCCCTCACTAACTGTGGGGAAAGGGGCATAAAGCTCGTGTGGATCCACCGCTCCGTCGATAGTGGAAGTTATGCCGAAGGGGTGGAAGCTGAAGCCGAAAGATGGGGCATTTCCCTCCTTACCTTCGGTTGTCCGATGATGTTTGTACAACCGGATATCGCGCACCGATGCATGAAATGGGTGTTCAATTTACAGGGGAAATTAAGGATCGAAGGCTAAATGGAGTTCAACATTGAAACAACTTTATTGGAATAACAAAAAAATTCAATTCTCCTATATTTCCAAATCTCCGATAAAAAACAATACATAATTACCGATAGTGGAAATACTTCTTTAGATTGTTATTTATTTTTTGTTTTCACCACCCTAATTTTTTTTTTCATGAAACTTCTTCACGTAATGGCCTCTCCAAGAGGCGAAAAATCCCGCACCCTGGAAATCGCGGGAAAGTTCCTGGACGCACTCAAGGAAAAGAATCCTGACCTGGAAATTGAAACGCTGGACCTATTCAAGGAAGACCTTCCGGAGATTTTTGAAGATTCTACCGCCGCCAAGTATGCGACCATCATGGGCATTCCCCTGGAAGATGCTATGAAGCAACGCTGGGAAGTTATTTCGAAATATGCTCATGCGTTCAAGGATGCCGACGTTTACCTGATCAGCAGTCCGATGTGGAATTTCAGCATTCCCTACAAACTGAAGCACTACATCGACATCATTGTCCAACCCAACATTCTCATCCAATTCACCGATACAGGCGTAGTTCCGCTCAATACCGGCAAGAAAATGTTTTGCGTTACGACCCGTGGAAGCGATTTCCGGCCCGATAGCCCTTACCACGCCTATGATTGCCAGGAGTCCTATCTGAGAGCCATCTTTGGATTCACTGGCATCTACGACATTACCTTCATCCATGGCCAGCCACTCGACTACGCGCCCGCGCTAACCCAGATCGCCATGACCGAGGCACATGCCGAAGCAGCTGAAGTAGCCAGTGCCTTCCAAGCCTGATTTTCTGGCAAGTATCTGAATAGAACCGCCGGGGCTTTGGGCTCCGGCTTTTTTGTTTAGGGAAGGCTAAAGGTGACCTATCCCTTGGTTTTTGTGCTAATAATCAGCCCCCCCTCAAATCCCTGCCACCTGCTCCACGGGCATCCAGCCGCTTTTGTCGTCGCCAAGGGTGATTTTCACCCAGTCGCCCTGCTTTCCGGCGAGGCTTACTTTTAGGCCTTCGTGCACCATAAACAGGTCGGTGCCTTCGGCTTCGGGGGCACTTTTCACATAGGCGTTTTGCGCCATCACGATCCCTTCGCGGGGCTGGCGCAGGCGACTGCGCTGGTAGAGGCTGAATCCCATCGTAACGAGGGAGAGGACGAGTCCGGCGATGCCGATAAAGAAGGTTGCCCGGCGAAGCATTTCGGTTTTTACCCAAAAGAAGCCAAACCCACAGGCGATGGCTATCCAGAGGGCGATCACGGCGAACAAGGCCCAGCCCCCGGCAGCACGGGCACGGATGCCGTTGGCGAAGAGGCGCTTCAGGAAAAATTCGGGCGGGGTCACCACATGGTCCACCACCCGCGCATTGGCGAGGCGGAGGTTAAAGGATGCGTCTTCAAAATTGGGGTCCTGCTTCAGGCTGCGCTCATACCAGAGCACGGCAGGTCCTATTTTGCCGAGCTTGTAGGCAGCATTGCCGAGGTTGTAGCACAAGGCCACCGATTCGTAGCCTGCGCGGTACAGCGAATCGAGCTGGCGGTAGCTGCCTTCGAAATCACCCGATTTGTAGGCATCGAGGGCGGTTTGCATCGCGGTTTCCGGCGACGACTCAGCACGAAGCTGCACAGGGCTGATCAGCAATAAAAGCCCTGATAAAGCGAAAAAGAGGCTATTCCAGGGTTTCATCGAAATCGGCAATTAGGGAAGTGGCGTCGTGGAGGAGGTCGGTCATGTCGCCGGGCGCTACCGGGGCGTAGAGGGCCATCTGGCTGCGGTCCAGCAGGGCTTCGAGGCGGCTGACCATCTCGTCGGAGGCTTTGCGGTCGGTGAGGCGCTTGCGGACTTCCGCGCGGCTCAGGTCAGCGAGGTTGAGCGAAAGCTTATCGGAAAGATAGCCCCAGATGGCGCGGGAGACTTCGGTATAAAAGGCGGGCTTGTCCTGTTTGTCGAGCAAAGTTTTGGCCTGTTGCAGGCGTTTCTGGGCGAGCAGGGTGGCCTTTTTCCGGCGTTGTCCCACAGGATCTTTTTGCTGGTCGGCATTTCGTTTCTGCATTCCCAAAAACAAAACAAAACCCAGCACGGGTAGCAGGTACAGCAACCAGAACCCCACCGATCCCGCAAACGAATAACCGTGCTTATAGAGGCGCGAAACCGGCGCCAGGTAGCGGATGTCCTGATTGAGGAGTTTGATGTCTTCTTTACCGGGAGAGGAAGCCGCAGCTCCCAGCGGAGCACCCGTCACTTTTACCACGGGCAGGTTCACGGTTTTCACCTCATACTGCCGCGATTTGGGATCGAAGTAGGCCAGTACAATGTCAGGCAGGCGGTATTCGCCGGGATTGCGCGGAATCAGCAGAAAGTCAAAGGTCTTGGTGCCTCCGAGCATGCCGCCATCGCGGGAAACAGATTCGGCCATTTTAGGGTCGTACACCTCAAAATCAGGCGGAAAATTGAGGTCGAAGTCCGGCAGGGTCTTTACATTTCCTTCTCCGCTTACTTCGATGTGCAGGGTGATGGCGTCGCCGGTTTTGGCTTCTTCTTTGTCGAGGGAAGCGCTGAGGCGGTAACGGCCCACAGCTCCATTAAATCCGGTGGGTTTACCGGCATCGGGCAAGGGGCGCACGTTCACGGTGATGTTGTCCGTGACGAGGGTATAGTCGATGGTGCGGTATTGATTAAAAAAATCGTCGAACACGCTGGTGCGGTTGCCGGATTTGGGCACCATCACCTGCACGCCCGTTTCGATATTCATGGGGTCAATGGTGAGCTTGCCCGCGCGCTGGGGAAACAGCACTACCTTTTTAAACACCGTGGCGTTGAATGCTTGGCCGTTGTAGTTTTCGCGCTGCAACTGGCGGGAACCCGGGTCGAGCTCTTCGGTCCAGAAACCCTGATAAGAGGGCGGCTTGGGCGAAAAACCGTTGAAATTCAGGCGGGTAAAGAGCTTATAGGTCACGGTAACTTGTTCACCTACAGATACATCCTGGTCCGAAACGGAGGTCTTTACGAAGAAATTATCCTGAATTTGCTTCCGCACATCGGCTGAAACCTCGGCGGGGTCCGATGGAGGAGTAGCGGCATTCGAAGCCGAAGGGTTCGACCCGGCGGCGGTTACCTCTACGGTAATGGGCTCGGTGGCCAGCGATTTGCCTTCTACCTCGACTTTGGCGGAGCCGATGCGCTTATTGCCCGTTTCGGAGGGGCGTACGACGTAGGTCCAGGTGGTGCTTTGGCGCATCACACCATTGATAAACTCCATGCTTTGGGAGGTGGAGGGGCCACCGAGGAGTTGAAATCCGGCGAAATCGGGTGCCTGAAAATTGCGCCCTGCGGCATTGTCAAGACGAAAAGATACCTGCAGGGTGCCGTCGAGGGGAACCTGCTTTTTGCTTACGAGTGCCGTAAATGCCTGGCCCCAGGAAAAGGAGGAGGCGGCAAGCATCCAGAGGGCAAAGAGAAGGAAACGCTTCATCCTTTGATGGTGCTTTGAATCATGGTTAAAAATACCTGGTGCAGCTCTTCCGAAACCTGCATCAGCACATTGCGCTGGTGCTCCAGGGCCTGGTCGCCCATGGTATCGACAAGTTGCAGCCAGTAGTTGGTGGAGCTCGATTCGCGGCTGCACATTTTCAGGTGTGTGAGAAAATCGTGCTTGCTGCTGGCTTCGTGTGCCTGAATAAAGGAGGCACCAATGGCACCCGAAGCCTTGAACAGCTCCTTGATGTCTTCGACATTAGCCACAGTAACCGGCAGGCGTTTGCCAAAGTCGCGCACGGCTTGTGCGAACTTTACGGTGTGCTGTGCTACGGTCTCCTGGTCCTTATTCATGTTGTTTCAAAGGTAAAAGAACGAATTTTCGGCTTACCAGTCCTTTACCCCAGGAGTTTTGGGTTGAACTTTTCGTTTCTGCAGGTCTTTTTGCAATTGTTCTTCCTGAAACTGAAGGGCTTTGAGCATCCGGTCGATCTCTTCCTGGCTCATACGGGGCTTGGAAGGCTGCTGGTCCTTTTGCTGCCCTTCGGGATTCTCCTCGGGATTCGACTCCTTGTCCTGATTTTGTTTGTCCTGTTTGTCCTGTTGCTGCTGGTCCTGCTTCTGCTGGTCGTCTTTTTTGTCCTGATCCTGGTTTTGGTTTTGCTGCTGCTGTTGCTGCTGGTTTTGCTGCAATTTCTTTTGGGCATAAGCCAGGTTGTAGCGGCTGTCGGCATCGCCGGGATTGAGCTTCAGCGCCTGCTTAAATGCCTCGGCGGCCTGGGCGTAGTCCTGTTTCTGGAGCAGGGAATTGCCCAGATTATGAAAGGCAGCCGATTTTTCGGGAAGGGTTTTGGCTTGCTCCGCGGCTAACTGAAATTGCTTGGCGGCCAGGTCGTACTGCTTTTGCTGGTACATGGCGTCGCCGATGCCGAAATTGGCGCGGTAGCTCTTGGGGTTGTTTTCGAGGGCGGTGCGGTAGTCGATTTCAGCGCCGGTAAAATTGCCCGATTGGTACAGCTTATTGCCTGAGCGCAGGTTCAGGTTTTCGGGGTTGCCGATCAGGGGCTGCGCCTGGGCTGTTTGCACGGATACCATCGTCAAAAGCAAGGGTAGCGCCAGCCAGGCGCTTTTTATGGTCTGCTTTTTCATGCTTGTCTTTTTGTTTCAAATAAACGCCAACCCGAAAACCAACGGCTGCTTTTTTCGGAAAGGAAAAAATCCAGACAGAGGAAAAACAAGCCCAGGCCTACCAGCCATTGAAACTGATCTTCGTAGTCGGTAAATACATATTCTTCGAAGTCTTTTTTCTCCTGAGAAGCCAGTTTGCGGATAAAAGCGCTCACTTCCTGGCTGCCTCCGGTGATGCGGAAATAGCTCCCTCCGCCGGCCTGGGCTATTTCCCGGAGCGACGATTCGCTGAGCCGGGTAACCACGATGCTGCCTTGTCGGTCGCGCTTGTAATCGACCTGCTGCCCGCCCCGGTAGATCGGGATGGGACCACCGCTCGCGGTACCCACGCCCATGGTATGAATCACCATGCCTTTTTCATGGGCTTCGCGCGCCACCCGAAGGGCAGATTCCAGCTCCTCTTCGCTGGTTTCTTCTCCGTCAGAAATGATCAGCAGGGTTTTGTTGCCGGCTTCTCCGTTTTCGGTCGCGCGCCGGGCCATCGAAATCGCTTCTTCGAGGGCGGTTCCCTGGGTAGCGGCCAACTCGGGACTAGCGGTGCTCAAAAAGGTTTTTGCGGCGGAATAGTCGGTGGTCAGCGGCATCTGGAGGTAGGCGTTTCCGGCAAATAAAATGAGGCCTACGCGGTCTCCGGTCAGCTTTTCCACCAGCCGGTAGGTATATTGGCGGGCACGCTCCAGGCGGCTGGGCTGCACATCTTCGGAGAGCATGGAGTTGGAAATGTCCAGCGCAATCATGAGGTCCACGCCCTGACGTTTTGCTTTTTCGAACGAGCGGCCAAACTGCGGATTGGCCAGGCCGACCACGAGGGCAGCAAATCCGAGGCTCCACCACAAAAATTTGAGGGTATGCTTCAGCTTGGGTTTTCCGGTATCGAGGCGGGGAAGCAATTCCGGCACGGTCATGCGGGCGAGGGCACGCCTACGGCCACGCATAAACAGCCAGAAAGCCAGCACAAAGGGCAGAAGTAGCGCCAGCCCATAGAGCATTTCAGGATTTTGAAACTTGATCATGGCGCTTAGGGAATTTGGCGTACAACTAAGAATCGCAACAGGGCTTCCACAATCAGCAGAACGAGCGCTGCCAGCAGGAAGGGGAAAAACACCTCTTTTTTACGGGCAATACGGGTAACGGCGATGCGTGTTTTTTCGAGAGAATCGATTTTGCTGTAAATTTCAGACAGGGCCTGGTTATTGGTAGCCCGGAAATACTGCCCTCCGGTGCGATCGGCAATTTCCTGCAGGAGTTTTTCGTCGATCTCTACTTCTACATTCTGAAAAGTAAGTCCCATGGGCGTTTGAACCGGATAAGGAGCCATGCCCCTGCGGCCCACGCCGATGGTGTACACGCGCACCCCGTATTCGATGGCGGCATCCACGGCGGTGAGCGGGTCCACCGACCCTGAGTTGTTGACCCCGTCGGTAAGCAGGATCACCACTTTGCTTTTTACTTTGCTGTCTTTCAGGCGGATAACACTTGTGGCCAGTCCCATACCGATGGCGGTACCGTCTTCCACCAGCCCGTCGCGCACCTCGGTCAGCAGCCGCGAAAGCATCAGGTAATCGATGGTTAAAGGTACCTGGGTAAAGCTTTCTCCGGCAAAAACCACCAACCCGATGCGGTCGTTTTCCCTTCCGGCAATAAAAGCCTGCGCCTGCGCTTTGGCCGCTTCGAGGCGATCGGGCTGAAAGTCGCGGGCGAGCATCGAACCCGATACGTCGAGGGCGATAATGATGTCGATGCCTTCGGTGTCTACTTCTTCTTCGCTGAGCGAAAGCTGCGGGCGCGCCAGGACTACTACGAGCAGGGCCACGGCCAGCACGCGCAGCACAAACAGAAATTGCTTAATCAATCCCCTGAATGGACGCTTTTTACCCGCCAGACCCGCCAAAGTTGGCAACGGAAAGGCCGCGTAGAGCTTGCGTGATCGTATCCATTGCCAGGCAACCATCGCCACGGGCAAAGCCAGCAGGATAAGCACCCAGGGAAAGGCAAAGGTTATGCTTTTGAGAAAATCGAGCATGTCAGGTAGTCGCTTGTTCAGGGGCGGTATTTCGCACGAAGTCTCTGGCCATTTCGAGGGCCCGGAGGTTGTCTTCGGCTTCGGGGGTGCCTTTGGCAAATTTGGCCAGGTCGGCAGCTTCCAGCAGGTCCTGCAGCTGTTTTTGCTGTGGCTGCGAAAGCCCCTTTTTATTCAATTCGCGGATAATGTCGAAGGTAACCGACTCCAGGGCACGTACCCGAAAGCGCTTTTCGATGTAGGCGCGGATGGTGTCGGTGATCTGATCGTAGTATTCTTTTAACTGGCCCTGCTGCCAAAGCTGCGCAGCGTCAATTTCATCGAGTTTTCGCAGCACCAGGGTCTCCAGGGATACTTTTGCAGGAGGCGGAGCCAATTCCTGTGCCTTGCGTTTGCGGGCAGAAATGAAAATCAGCACCAGCCACACCAGTAAGCCGAGTACGAACAGGATGGGCAATGCATAAGAGAGAATTTCTCCCAGGGTCCAGGGTACTTCGGCGGGATCTTTAATGGGCTTGAAATCGGCGTTTTCGTCCACTTCTACCCCATCTACTTCAATGGAAAAAGCAGCAGCCTCGGCTTCCAGGGGGGCGGTATTGCTTTTTGGCTGAAAACGAACCACAGCGGCAGGTATCCGGTACTGACCTGGTTCCCAGCAGGTTACGAGGTAGTTGCGGGAATAAACCCGGGTCGTACCGCTGAGGCTGCTGTCCCAGTCGGCGATGGCAAGTACCTCCCAGTTGCGGAGGGTATCAAGCGCCACGGCGGCTTCGGGCCGACCGGCAATCTGGCTGGTCACCACCAGGCGCAGGTTGAGGTGTGCTCCCATGAGCATCCGCGAAGTATCGGGTTGCCACTTTGCGCTTATCTGGGAGAATACCCCTTGTACGGATAAAAGCAAGGCCATTAAAACCATTAGCCTGCGCAAAAAAAGCGGTCTGAGCATATGCGTAAGGAAATTCTGGACAAATATAATCAAAGGCTCCAGCGCTTACCTGCGCTTTTCTCTGCGGGAAAACAGCGCCAGAAAAGCCTGGACATAAGAAGCGGTCGTGGAAATGGAGAGAAAATCGGCCCCTGCCCTCAGAAAGCGGTCGCGGGTCTGGGCGGTATTTTGCCTGAACCAGGCCGCGTAATGGGTGCGGGTTTGTTCGTCGGAAGTATCAATCCAGGCGAGTTCTTCGGTTTCGGCGTCGCGCACCCGCATCAGGCCCGCATTGGGCAATTGGGTTTCGCGCTCGTCGTACACCTGAACACCGATGACGTCGTGGCGCTTTTTGAGGAGACTGAGGGCATCTTTGTAATCAGCACCTGAGTGGATAAAATCAGATACCACGAAAACAATGCTCCGTTTCTTGAGCACATTGGCGAGGTGACGCAGGGCATCTGCAAGATCAGAACCCTGACGTTCGGAGCGCTGCTCTACCAGTTCACGAATCAGGCGCAGGATGTGGTTGCGCCCTTTTTTGGGCACCAGAAACTGCTCCACCTTGTCGCTGAAAAGCATGGCCCCCACCTTGTCGTTGTTGTTGATAGCTGAAAAAGCCAGGAGGGCGCATATTTCGGTGATGATGTCCTGCTTGAAAGTACCGGTGCCCTCTTTGTCGTATTGCGTGCCGAAAAAGGTAGAAGGGCTGATGTCCACGACGAGCATCACGGTGAGCTCGCGCTCTTCTTCAAAAACCTTGACAAAGGTATCGTCAAACCGGGCGGAGACATTCCAGTCGATGGCGCGCACATCGTCGCCGTATTGATAGCCGCGCACCTCCGAAAAAGACATGCCCCGCCCTTTAAAGGCACTGTGGTAGCCTCCGGCAAACAATTGATTGGAAAGACCACGGGTCTTGATTTCAATTTTTCGGACCTTTTTCAGGAGCTCGGCGGTCCTGTCCTGGGTAATGTTCATGGGTATGGTATTCGACAGGTGCGCCAATTTACGTATTTCCTGCGGCAATACTGACGATTGGGACAGCCGGATATTGTTCGGAAATAAATTGAATGGTTATTCAGGATACTTTTTCATTTACTTTTCTTTTCCATGTGGACTTTTAACTTCCCCCTGAAACACGCCACCTGGAGAAATTTTTGCCTTGGACTTTTATTCCTTACTCCTTTTACCTCAACCGCTCAGTTCATTCCACCACCCAGCACCGCATTGTCTAATCAGATACAGGCCGTGCTGGATCAGTCCGTGACCAACGGAGGTGCGTATGGCGGCATACTTACCGTATGCTTCCCCGGTCAATGGTATTGGTTGGGAGGTACCGGAAACGCATCTATTTCTCCCCTCACTACGGCACAGCCTTATTTCTCTTTCCGGGCTGCCAGCCTTTCCAAGTCTTTTGTAGCAGCGTCTTTGCTCAAATTGCAGGAGCAGCAGCTCATCGACCTCGACGACCCCATTACCCTGTATTTGCCTTCGAATGTGACGGCCAATATCAGCCAGGCAAGCCAGATTTCTGTACGGATGCTGCTGAATCACCGCAGCGGTATCAAAGAATTCAGTACCTCTCTCGCTTATATCCAGACAGTGATTATCAATGGATTGGGACAAGCATTTACCCCAACACAGTTGATCACGTACGCCACCAACCAAGGGGCTGCTTTTCCTCCCGGGAGCGGATTTTTTTACAGCAATACCAATTATGTGCTTGCGGCTTTGGTCATTGAGTCGATTACCAGCCAGTCTTACGTGAATTTTATTCAAAGTAATTTTTTGCAACCCCTCAACCTGAGCGGGACCTTTGTCCCTGCCAGCGACTCTTTGTTGGTGCCGCACATGAAGAACTACGCCGACCTTGACGGCAACTCTATTCCGGAAGACTACTCAGTCATCAACCCTTCGTCTACTTTTGGCTCGGGCTTTTTGGTTACCAACATGGGAGACATGATCACCTGGCGGGAGGCGCTTCAAAAAGGGATGGTGCTTTCTGCTGCTTCGAAGGCGGAGATGGACAGCTTTCTGCAAACCGGAATTAACAGCCCGGAATATGGGCTCGGCTTACAAAAATGGAGCGTTGGCCCCCTCACCCTCGAAGGGCATACCGGCAACCTGTTCAACAGCTCTGACCTCGAATATTGCCCTGAATTGAACCTCTACTATGTATTCAATGTCACTAACCTCGAGTTCAACCCTGACGACCTCCGCATTCCGCTCCTGCAGTTGATCGGGCCGATTGCCGACAGTTGCAACCGATTTACCGTTGACCTCGTGGCACCCGATACCGTTTACCTGAACGCAGGCACCCAGTATCAGATTCAGGCACCTGCCGACCCCTCGTACCAATACGCCTGGTCGCTCAACGGCCAAAACCTGCCGGGTGCCATGGCTTCCAGCTACGGGGCGTCTTCCGCTGGCAGCTATCAGGTGTCGATTACCAATAGCCTGAGCTGCACCAAAAAATCAAAAACCGTGGTCCTGCTCCGGTGTACTGCTGATCCGCTGGGCATCCGGACCCAAACGGGCGATTCCGTCTTTTGTACCGGTAGCCTCGTGTCCTTGTCATTGCCTCCGGGCGCGGGCGGCAGTTGGTATAATGCCACGAACGACACCCTGGCCACTGGCATCAGCGGCATTAGCTTTATTCTGGATCAGAGCAAAACCATTTTTGTCCTTGGCAAAGACCCGAACGGCTGCATCCGGCAGGACGCCATTGCCCTCACCGCTGCCCCTTACCCGGTGGTTGACCTGGGGAGCGATGGCCTGGTAGCCACAGGCGGCTCTGCAAATTTTACAGCAGGCATGCCGGGCGATTCGGTGCGTTGGTTTTCGAGCGGAGCCGGTTTTTTGGCGACTGGAAATGCTTTTGCCTGGTTCCCCATCGATGGCGGGAATAGCCAAGATACCCTTTGGGCAGTCGTTACTTCCTCCTTTGGTTGCGAAGCGCGTGATACCGTGACGTTTCTAATTTCTGTAGGAAATGAAAGGCTCACTTTTCCGGGCTTAAAAATCTACCCCAATCCGGCGCATGACCTCCTGACCGTGCAAGCAGACGAAAATCTGCAAGCCGAAGCATGGACCCTGATCGACGTAGCCGGACGAACCGTGGCTACCGGACTTACGGAAGGCACAGGTTCGCTGACCTTCGACGTATCCAACCTGCCCGATGGGCTGTATCTGCTCAAAAGTAAGGCTGGGTTTGCGGGACACCGGGTCATGATCCGGCATTAGTGCTAATTTTGCCCCATGCGTCGTAAATTATCCATGGAAGAGCTGGGCCGGCTCGAAACCACCGCCTACCAGCAGGCAAAAAAGCACCCCCTGATCCTCGCGCTGGACGACATCCGTTCGATGCACAACGTGGGTGCGATCCTGCGGAGTGCCGATGCCTTTCGGGTGGAAGCCGTGTGGCTCGGCGGGTTTTCGCCCGAACCTACCCAGCGCGAAGTGCAAAAAACCGCCCTCGGCGCTGAAAACAGCGTAGCCTGGGAAAAAATAAGCGACCTCACCGCCCGCATCGCCGCTGCGCAAACGGCGGGTTACCAGGTGGTGGTGGTCGAGCAAACCTCAGATTCGGTGCTGCTGCCCGACTTCACCGCCCCCGCCGGACCCGTGGTGCTCGTGGTAGGCAATGAAGTGACCGGCGTCCGGGAGGACATCGTGGCGCTGGCAGATGCCGTGGTCGAAATTCCGCAGTGGGGCACGAAGCACAGCCTCAATGTATCGGTTGCGGCGGGGATTGTGCTGTATGCGTTGCTGGGGCATTTGGGGGCGGAGTGAGAAACAAGTCAGGTTGAAATCGGGATCATAAAGATTCACTCTCTAACAAGTTGATTTTGAATCGGTTATTTTTTTTCATCTTGAGCTTGTTCTTTGTTTGTAGGATTGGGGGAAGGTCGTATATTGATGAGTAAGCAGCAAGCTTAAATGACCCTGCACAAAATGATAGTTTTTCTTGACCTCGATGGAACATTAACGGACACAGCACACGAAAGGTTTAAACCTTTCAAAGACGGTATTCAAGAAGCTAACATAAATGAAATTCCTGTCTTTAACGGAGCAAAGCAGTTCATTGTAGACCTACAAAACGCAGGACATAGACCTATAATTTTATCAGATAGCCATCCGAAATACGTCAATAAAATAGCACAGAATATTTTCCAAATTCCAGCAATTAGTTTAACGGACAAACCCAATGTTGAAAAAACTTTAAACTATATAAACTCAACTCCTGACATTAAAGAGCAATTTGCAGACAAGGACAATTTTATCATAGCTGGTGACAGTTAGCTTGATATAGAAATAGGCAGACGACTTAATATTAGAACTGTGTTAACCCAATTTTTCAAAGCATCATCAATTGAAGAACGTGACGGAATTGGACAAGATTGGAAACCCATAAAAATGGGTCCAACATACATTGCCAAGAACTTTGCGGAACTTATTGAAATTATACAAAGACCAATTGAAAACTTATTGGCAATTGAAGCAGTTTTTCAAAATGTAAATTCATCAAAAGCCGTTAAGTTTCTACATAGGCCTTATGCAGACGGTTTTGCAACTTTTAGATGTTTGGCAAGGCAAGAAGACGGGGAATGCGACAAATATGCAAGAGCAGACAAGTATTTTCAAATTGACAACCCAAATCGAACTTATGAATTTATATTTTCTTTAGCACAAGCGACATCAAATTATTTGGCGGAAGTCGCAGGTTTTCCAAATTTCCATTGGCATTATTTCACTTATGTTTCTGACAAAAAAACGACTATTCCAGCAAATAAAATGAATGAAATATTTGACTTGCTTGAATCTCCATTTCCTAAGATTTCATTATTTGAATGGAATGAAAACTTAACGGGAAGTTTAAGAAATCAACCTAACTATGAAGCAAGAAGAACATTTATAGCTAACAATCTTCATACAAAAGGCGGAATTGATTTAAATAATAAAAATATAATTGTTTTAGACGACCAGTTTACTTCATCTGCTACGGCAAACGAAATATGCAATCAATTACGAAACAGAGGTGTTAAAAACATCATATTTATTGCGTTATTTTATTTAATTTTACCGATTGTAAGTAAGTCATGCCCTCGATGTAACAAGCCGCTGAAAATTAAGATACGGAGGAATAATGGAAATAGATTTTATTCTTGTTTGCCGCCACAATTTGGTGGACAAGGCTGTGGTTACACTGAAAACATAATTTAAAAAATGAAAAGAACAAACCAAATTATAGGCCTTATTGCTTTATCGGGCATTAAAGGAATTGGACCAACTTTTATCAAAAAAGTGGCATCTGCAGATATGTTTTCAAATTTGAGTATAACTTCTGAAATTAAAAACATTCTTGCTTCATCTAAAAAAGAAACAGATGAAGAAGAAATTTATAATGAAGTAGAAAAAGCAAAGGACATACTATTTCGTTGCAGAGAAGAAGGAATAGAAATAATTCCAATCATAAGCGAAGACTATCCCGAACAATTGAAAGAAATCAAAGACCCACCGCCAATTATCTATTGCAAAGGAAATCTTGAATTACTTTATAGCAATTCAGTTTGTATTATCGGAACACGAGAACCAAATGAAAACGGGATAAAAATATCTGAAAGAGTTGGGCATTATTTTTCAGCTAATCAATGGACTATTTGCAATGGTTTAGCCGAAGGTGTAGATAATTATAGCATCAAATTGAATGACAAGGTTCATACTAATGTAATTGGAATCTTAGCAGGAGGACTGAACTACAACAAGAAAAAAACGCTTTTAAAAAAGACGGCAGAAAACGCAGAACAAGTTTTTCAGAATGGCGGGTTATTAATTTCTGAAATGCAGTTAGACAAAAAAGAGGATACATTTTCAGTTGTAAAGTCCTGTCGTTTGCAAGCAGGCATATCAAACGGTTTGCTAATCGTTCAAAGTTCATTAGACGGAGGTTCAAAGTTTGCTACAAAAGCATTTTGCGAATTAACAAGACCAATAGCTATAATTAACCCTATTCAATCAGACTTTGACTTGCCGAGTTATAATGCTAACAAAGAAATAGTATTGTCTAAAAAAAATGGTTTAGCAAAGTTTACAGACCATAAAACAGACAAAATTCAGACATCTGAAATTTTAATAATAAAATCGAAAGAAGATTATGCAGAGTTTGAAAAGCTAATGAAAAATCAAACTAAAATCATTGGAAAACAAAAGACAACATTATTCGACTGACAAACCCTACCGCTAACATCAGTTCTTGCATTATTGGGACTTGACGAATATAGACTCAGTGTTTGTTCTTTATTGCTCTTCAGTACAGGCTTGCCTTGATAAATTTGGCTTATGAACAAAACCTCATCAATTATGCAATTATCAAATTCGGTTATGGGCAGCCGGAATTCTAATTCCCAAACGCCAAGCCTTTTTCGTTAACAGCGACGATAACGGAACAAATAAACAAAAAAAAATGACAACAAGATTCATATTCCTTCTCGCAACAATATTGCTGACTTTCCCTTCTGTTCAAGCTCAGAAAACAGCGACAGTGGACAATAAGTCCCTCATTGAAACAAAAGAAGGTGGGCTGCTTATTTTTAACAACTTCAACAAACTTGACTTATACTTTTATATTGACTACAAAGGCGGACCAATAAGAACAACCGAAAGACACAACCTTTTTGAAGTAGGTGGTACGACCTTACAAGTGCTGGCGCTAGACATGAGCCCATACCTTGGAAAGACAAACCAGGAAACTTTGGAAAATCACGCTAAGTCTGAGATTGACTACATGGGGAACTACCTGAAAGTAAATTTGAAATGCAAAACCGAAAAAATCACTATCAAAGGACAACAAGACTGTTTGCTATGGTATTATGAAATGCCCGAAAGTGTATCTAAAGAAGTAAAAAATCAGCTTTACATTTCTTTTATCTACAAAGACTTTATTATCGGAGTCAATACTGCTCAATTTTCCAATCAGGCGTTTGATGAGACTTTGGATTTTCTGAAAGTTATTGCAGAGAATACGATTTATTCAGACGAAAGAATAACATTAGAATATTTGTGCAGTAAACGGTAAGCGCTTGTACGGAACTATAACTTGCTGAAAGTGCACACGCCCTGTGCGTCCGTCCCTGCGGGATGGAATATCGGTAGCATGGACGATAAACCTGTCATTCCCGCGCGTCTATGGGCATACCGTTGTTTTTTGGGCAATCGGTTTTCTACCGATGGGTTATCTTTACCGGTAGCAAAAGGTGTGCGATCTCCTCAAAAACCAATGTCAAATCGTCCATCGGTAATAAAAAGCGTATCAGTAACATCGTCCTCGTTCACCAGTACAAAATCGAATAAACCGGACACGAATCCCCCGTTTTCGAGGTTAAGTTCAGTGATTTCGAAGTAGTTGCGCGGGTCATTTACTGGCACATACCATGGCAGTCCCCCATTATCCGCGTAAACAAAAATAATACAGGTCCAATCAAAAGCCCGAACACATCCCGGGGTAATAGGAATGACCTTGGGGCCAGTAATGCCGTTGTGAAACTTAAATGTAAAATTACCTTCTTCGCCTAAACCGGCAACAATGAGCATCCCACCTTGAGAAATGGACGCATTCAGGTTACGCCAATTCCTCTCCTGCACGCGTTTTCCATTGAACTTACATCCGAAACTGGTCCTGGCATTGGACGACATCCGTTCGATGCACAACGTGGGCGCGATCCTGCGGAGCGCCGATGCCTTTCGGGTGGAAGCGGTATTGGCTCGGCGGATTCTCGCCAGAACCTACCCACCGCGAAGTGCAAAAAACCGCCCTCGGCGCTGAAAACAGCGTGGCCTGGGAAAAAAGAAGCGACCTCACCGCCCGCATTGCCGCTGCACAAACGTCGGGTTACCAGGTGGTGGTGGTCGAGCAAACCTCGGATTCGGTGCTGCTGCCCGACTTCGCCGCCCCCGCCGGACCCGTGGTGCTCGTGGTAGGCAATGAAGTAACCGGTGTCCGGGAGGACATCGTGGCGCTGGCAGATGCCGTGGCCGAAATTCCGCAGTGGGGCACCAAGCACAGCCTCAATGTATCGGTGGCGGCAGGGATTGTGCTGTATGCGTTGCTGGGGCATTTGCCCGTGGTGGATGCGAGAAATGGACCAGGACCGGGTCAGGTGGGCATAAAGGGACAATAAAAATATTTTTTTTCTGCAAAAAATGAGAAAATCTCTGGCTGATTGCTTAAAATTGCTTCATCTGCGTCACCCCGAAATGGGAGTGCGTGGGGCGGAGCCGTAAAATGGCCGTCGTTTCCTGTCCAGTTTGTGTTTGATATAGCTAGCGGTTAAGGCTTCGGACGCTTAGGGGAAATGAGGAGAGGGTAAAAAGTAAACGTGCACAAATGAAGTTTTGGCGCGTATAAAATAATGGATTCAACCGCTGCTTTCGCTGAATTGCTTCAAAAAGCCGAATTTGAACCTGCTCTTCACAACAAAGAAGCAGTCATTTTCATTCGTTTTGCTTACGACGCTTCGCTTGTAGCATGTGTGAAGCATTTGCCCGGTGCAAAGTGGAGTCATTCGAAAAAGGCATGGTATGTGAGAGACCTAGATCAATACCGGCAAAAGTTTGGTCTCAGCCTAAATACCGTAAAGGAAAGCGCCTTGTCCAATATCGACCTGGTGAATCATATCTCTTATCAGGCCCTGATAGAGACCCTTCAGCTCAAGGCCTTCAGCCTCAACACGATCCGCACGTACAGCAACGAGTTTGCTCAATTGCTTCAAACTCTCAAGCACCACCCCGTCGATGACCTTACCCCCGGCCGTTTGCGCAGTTACTTTTTGTATTGTATCAATACCCTAAAACGCTCAGAAAACACCCTCCACAGCCGCATCAACGCGGTGAAGTTCTATTTTGAGCAGGTTTTGAGGCGGGAGAAATTTTTTTTTGAAATACCCCGACCCAAGAAGCCAAGCACACTGCCGAAAGTTATCCATGCACAAGACATCAAAAAGCTGCTGGAGGTGACGACCAATCTTAAGCACAATACCATGCTGAAGCTTTGCTATGGCATGGGGCTCCGGGTGAGTGAAATAGTGAACCTGAAAATAAAAGACATCGACAGCAAAAACATGCAGGTGTTTATTGAAAGAGCAAAAGGCAAAAAAGACCGGTATGCAAATCTTCCGGCATCTATACTTGAGCAGTTGAGAACCTATTTTCTGGAATTTAAACCCCAAAACTACCTGTTCGAGGGCCAGTACGGGGACAAATACAGTATCCGAAGTGTGCAGAAAGTATTTTCGGATGCCTTGAAAAAGCGAAAATCAACAAAGAAGTAGGGATCCACGGTCTCCGACACAGCTTTGCAACCCATCTCCTCGAAGCAGGGACCGACATTGCTTTCATTCAGGAGCTACTTGGCCACCAGGACATAAAGACCACTTTACGTTACCCCCACGTGAGCGATCAATCTATCAAAAAAATCAAAAGCCCACTGGACAATATCTAGTTAACTTCGTAAACACGAAAGGACTCAACAAAGTACTCTTACTCGGCAACCTCGGCAAAGATCCCGAAGTTGTAACCCTGGAAGGAAACATCAAAGTGGCTAAGTTCACACTCGCTACCACGGAGACCTTCAAAGACGAAAACGGCCAGGCGCATGCACAAACGGAGTGGCACAATATCGTTCTTTGGCGGGGATTGGCTGAGTTGTCAGAGAAGTACCTGAAAAAAGGAAGCATGGTGCATATAGAGGGGAAAATCCATACCCGAACTTACGACGATAAGCAGGGAGTTAAACGGTATGTGACGGAAATCATCGGGGAAGAAATCATTCTGCTGGATAAAAAGGAGGGTTAATGGAGGTGCGCATTTTGTATTGCAGTTGAAACAGCAATACAAAACGCGAAGTACGCATTCTGGATTGCCAGGCAGTCTGGATCATGCAAATTCTATATTTAACAAATTGATTATGAATCCATTAAATTTTTTCAGGTTGATCTTAGTGATGGTTTGCAGGATTGGGGGAAGGTGCGTATATGTATGAGTTGTGCAAAAGGCTCGCTTCGCTCACCTTCTGCACAACGCGCTGCGGCTGCACCGCAGTTGCACGAAGTTCTCCCTCCGGTCGCCCTTCGCACAACTACGGTTTTGCAAAAGCGGGGGTTTCGTGCATCTATGACAGTGAAGTGCTAAAATCAAGTTTTATGCATCTAATGAAGTTTAGTGCTGAAAATCCCCGCCTTCGCAAAGCGGCAAAACGTTGTGCAAAAGGCTCGCTTCGCTCGCCTTCCGCACAACGCGCTGCGGCTGCACCGCAGTTGCACGAAGTTCTCCCTCCGGTCGCCCTTCGCACAACTACGGTTTTGCAAAATTCCAATAAAACATTCACTTCGCTCGATTTTTTTCGGAAATTCGCAGAGCCACAGCGCGTTAGCGGTCATTGTAAAAAGATATCCTACAAACATTCAACATCAACAGACAAGAAATGACAACATATAAACCCGACAATTACAATTCACTTTCACCATATTTAATTGTGGACAATGCACAAAAGTTGGTGGACTTATTGAAAGTTATTTTTAGTGTTACAGAACTGCGGAGGTTTGACCACGACAACCAAACTATTGCACACATCGAACTAAAATTAGACGACACAATAATTATGATTAGCAATAGCACAGACAATTATCCTGCGACCACGACAATGCTGCATATCTACGTCCCTGACGTTTTTAAAACATTTAATTTAGCGGTGGACAATGGTTGCAAAATCATTGAGCAACCAATAAACAAACAAGGTGACCCCGATACCAGAGGTGCTTTTATGGATTTTGCAGGTAATTATTGGGCTGTTAGTACACAGACAAACTAACTTTTGAATATGAAAAGGAAAACAGTCAATTTCAATTATGCAGACTTTGAACCTATAAAAGATATTGCCCTTAAATTTCCAGGGACAGAGGAAAGTACATCACACGAGAACACACCTTCAATTAAAGTTCGTGGGAAACTAATGTGCCGACTGCATGACAGTGGAGAGTTTATACCAATCCGACTTGACTTTGAAATAAGAGATATATATTTAGACAGCCATCCAGAAATATTTCACTTGCCAGACCACTTTAAAGCATACCCATACATTTGTATGTGGACACATAATTACGACAAAAAATTATTGACCGAAATACTTGAATTGAGTTGGAAAGGATTAGCCACAAAAAAGCAACTTGAAGAATGGCAGACGAGAACAACGAACCGCTATACTCTTCACTGAGAGGTTTGCGTTGAATCAAGCTGCTGAGCGGATATGAAAATTTAGGGTCAACAGGGATTCGAGTGCTTTTTTGTGGACCTGTATTTTATCAAAAAATGTCAGTACAGCCGTACGGAACTCTGAA